>NZ_JALOBS010000017.1:73008-113924 GCF_023228165.1 Methylomonas sp.
TGCTAAATTATAAGACGAATTTAGCAAATTATCCCTATAAAAATTATAAAATTTTACAATGATTTGTTTGTTAAATTATAACAATATTACAAATAATTTTCTTGTGAAATTTTATATTTTGGCAAATTTTTATTTGCCAAAATATGAACAATAATAATATAACATCAAGAAAAACTGTGAGGATTGCTTCGCGCATATCGTGCTTTTACTGAAAAAATGCTCCGAGGTTCGGATTTGCGCGAGCGGAAGCAGTATCGCTGTGATCGATGTGGAAAGCAGTTTGACTTTCTTTCATTTTTATCTCGACATAAAAGCAAGAAAAATCCATGCATAGCTCCGGACATCACGGATGTACGGAATCCGCTTCGATGTAGTATCTGCCATAACGTATATTCATCGAAAGAATATCTGATTGTACATCTGCGCAGATGTAGCGCACGGAACGCCGAAAGAGAAACACTTACGAACGAATGTCGAGAAATCGAAAACAAAATAAGTGCGATGAAATTGGTTGCCGAAAAATGGCAACATGCATTGGAGGATAAGCAAATTCAAATACACGCGATTGACGCACTGCGGAAAACCGTAGATTCGAGTGTTGCTCCGCAACAAACATCCGCATGCGAAAATACTTCTCTTGAACTCACTGGTGTGAAGCACTCCGAGGATTTCCAAGATCGAGACTCTGCCGAACTAGAAAGAGACTCTAAAGGAAAAAAGCCATGTGAATCCGAAAATCAGGAAACAAAATACGCGCTGAGCGATAATACTCCTAAACGAGAAATACGCGGAGATATTGCGGCATTGCCAATTGTGCCAAGCATCCATGAACAATGCACTCTTCTTGCAAGTATTCCAGTATCTGCAGAGCTCCCGCGAAGTGGTCGAACGCTGCAGAGCAGTGACCCCTCCGGGAGAGCCTTTGGCGAGCTCGGCAAAGCCTCGACCGCGAAGCGGGAGCTACAAATCCAAGCAGACTCAAAACCCGACGAAAAAGATGAAATTTTTCCCATGCCAATATCGCAATGCGCAGAGCCAGGGATTCGAAATTGTTTAGATCCGAATATTTCTTATATGACCGAATGCACAAATGCGGCGTTTGAAGAATGGATTAACAAAAAGTCATATTTGCGAGTTGTAGTAGCATTTGTGAAATATTTATGGTTCTATGAAGCACATCCAGAAAATCATAGTATGCGCGCCATCATTGTCGTTCGGGCTGATTTTTCTTTTCGCGAAATCGAAATCATAGAACAAGGAAAATGGGTACTTTACACATTCGACACGGCAATGGTAAAAATTAGAGGATATCTTCTCGAATTTATTCGAGAATATTTCAAAAAACGAAAATCCTTGGACAATACGACTTTTCCAGAATTTTCCAGTGATATGGATGAGCAAATTGAACTCCATTGGCATGATGCGAGAATGATACGCACGATAGACGATTCGATTAACTACATGGTCTTCAGTAAGCAAATTTACGCCGAACGCGAGATTTTAGCATCATACTAATTTCTATTGCGTTGAAATTGGTATAACAGTTTCATATTTTTCTCCGAAATGAACTTGCGCAATTTGATATTTTGCATGGTCGCTAATTAATTGATTGATTATTTCAGAGAAACAACTAATAAAATTCGTTATGAGCGTATCGAATCGTTCCGTAACTGTTTCGCCATTAATAATATCAGTAAATTCTTCAGGCGGCGACTCTGGCTTCGGATCCGGCGCAAACGACCACAAAAATTTCTTTATCTCCCGATAAAAATCGCATGGATACCTTATCACAATTTGTGCAATCGCCGCTTTTTTTGGGTCGTCCTCCGCTGGATCGAAAAGGTGCTTACCAAATGTGATGACAAAATTAGTATTAAAAACGTTCGGCGGAGCTACAGTACACGCATCTGGAGTTTTATGCGTTCCGCAACTTCTGCTATGCGAGCAGTGAAGAAGATATCCTTTTCTTGTTGGGAAGCTTCTTGTGCATTTATCGCAAACCCATTTTGGTTGTTCAGGATTTTTACGTATCTCATGTGTGTCCGCCGTTGCCATTATTGCGCGATTGCTTCTATATTCGATGCGATGGTGGAATTTAATAGAAAGCGCGCATATTTCGCGAATTATTTTTTTGTCACCCATAAAATCTCCTCTGCGAAAAAAGAAGACTTTATCCCTTTAGCGCTCAGTCTTCTTTTGAATATGAAATGCTACGAAATATAAGCACTCGCGCCGCGAGTAAACCATGGCAGATAGTGCGCAGCAGATAGAAGATAAATACCCGATTATCGATATTTCAGAACATGTCCGAGATAAAGATATGTGGGCTGGCTCAAAAAATGCCTCAGAATCGCAAGAATTGGTATTCACAGTGGCAAAATCGCCGCAAGGAAGTAGCGATGCGCCGCCAAATTCGCGAATATCTGCCGTCGCAGAAACGCTACTGTTTTCTCCTTGCGCGTATAAATGCCTGGATGAGCCGATTGTTAATGCTCTTGACCATTTCGTGCGCTGCAATATTGCGGCGAAAAATGGCAAAAAAGTAACAATAATCTCGGCGAATATTTGCTTAACGGGCGAACATCGCGGCGAAATAGAAATCCGCAATGATGGCGCCGGCATTGAAATCGCGTTCCACAATAAAGCGCAAATGTATGTCCCGCAGCTCATTTTTGGTGAATTATTTCGCGGGTGCAATATTCACAAAGATAATGCCTCGGACATCACTGGCGGCACAAATGGAATAGGCGTCAAATTGACGAATATCCATTCCACGCGATTTTGCGTGGAAACAGCCGATGATAGCGGGCAAGTGTATTCGCAAACATGGGAAAATCATATGCGCGTCTGCGGGAAGCCGATAATTACGCGAAGAAAAAAAGGCGCACACGAAACAGGAACGCGACTGATTTTTACTTTGGATTATGGTGAATTGAATACGATGCCGGAAACCGCGGGAAAATTGCTAATGCAGCGCATGATATTCGCCGCGTTGTATGTGCGTTCTTTCGCAAAGAATCAATGCAGTGTTTATTTCGGCGATATATGCGTGAGTGATTTCACAGCAGAAGAATTAGCGGCGAGTATTTTAGGCGCTGAACGCATTCATTCCGCAATAATGAAGCCGAAAGTTGGCGGGCGAATGGCGCGCGATGATAAATTCACGTGGACTATTTTCGCGGCAGCAAATCGCGATTTGCTGACTTCCAGCCGCGCAGCCATTTCCGTCGTTAATGGCATAATTGTCCCGATTGGCAATCATATTGATAAAGTATTTTCTATTATTCTCGAAGGCGTCCGCAAAGAATGCAAGAAAGATGCGCTTCTAAAAGAAGAAACTATCATCACTCCTGCTTTGTTGCGCGGCGTTTTATCTTTGTTAATCGTCGCGCGAGTTGGAGAAGTCGGCTGGAGCGGTCAAAGCAAAGATAAATTGACTCTACCGAAAGAAATACTCGCCGGATATGATGAAATTCCTGCGAAATATTTACAGCCGATTGTCGAATTGGCGCATGTCGCTATTCTTGAACGATTTGTCAAAAAGTCGCAGAGAACGACTATCCAACATTCGAAAGAAATAGAATTGCCATCGAGCAAATATAATCGCGCTATTAGTGCCGGCACGCGAGAAGCTCATAAATGCAGATTATTAACTGTCGAAGGCGATAGTGCAATGAGCCAAATCCGAAACGGCATTACGCGGATTTTGAAGCCAAAATATTATGGCGCGATGTCAATGGGCGGCGTGATTATGAATGCGCGCAGAATTTGCCCGCGCATTAGCGATACTTCCGCGCTGCGATTGCTTAGGAAAGAATTTCTCAGTAATCAGTTCGTTGCTGCTTTCATTGCCGCAGTTGGGCTCGATTTCTCGCTGAAATACGAAACACCAGAAGAAATGAAGCACCTGAAATATGGTGGCGTTATTGCGTGCGTAGACCAAGATTATGATGGAATCGGCAATATATTCGGGCTGTTAATCAACCTCTTTGCGGCATTCTGGCCAGCTCTCATAGAAAACGGTTTCATCCAGCGGCTCTCAACGCCGATTCAGAGGGCTTATCCGAAGAATGGCGGAGAAGTTTTGGAATTTTATTCCGACCGCGAAGTAGAAGATTGGCGAGCAATCGCCGGTGAAGCAGGCGAAGCAAAATACAATATTAAGTACTATAAAGGTCTTGGCACTCATAGTACCGCCGAGATGCTGCAAATCTTTAATCATTTCGCAGACCATCTTTTCCGCTTTAAATTCGACGCAACAGCAGAACATCTTTTCGAGGTATATTATGGCGAAATTCCGCAATTGCGCAGAGAGCAACTTTCGCTGCCATGTACGCGTTTGCCATCGGAATTGCTCGCCGAAATCGAGAAGATGAAGATTATTCCTTGTTCTATTATGCTGACGACGGATGTCGATGTTTATCAGCGGGATAATCTCGAAAGAAAAATCAATTCCGCGATTGATGGATTTAATCAATCCGGGCGAAAAGTGTTCCACGGCATTGTGAAAGCATTCAAGAAGAAATCCACCGCCGAAATGAGAGTTTCGCAGCTCGCAGGCGCGATTTCGCTCACAGAAAATTATCATCACGGAGAAATGTCACTGGAAAAATCTATCACGAAAAAAGCATTTCTCGCGCCTGGCGGCTGTCAATTGCCCATTCTCGTGCCGCTTTCGATGTTCGGCTCGAGATTAATGGGCGGCAAAGATGCTTCAAGCCCGAGATATGTCCACACGCGCCCAAATACGCGCCTAAATCAATTGCTGTTTCCGATGGTCGATTATCCGCTCTTGGAATTTAATTTCGATGAGGGAAAGCAAGTTGAGCCGAAATATTATGTGCCGATTTTGCCAATAGCGATTCTCGAATCTGCGAAATTGCCGGCGCATGGCTGGGGAATGGCAATTTGGGCTCGAGAAGTAATGGATGTGATTTCACTCGTCAGAGCGAAAATCGTCGGCGCTGAATGCGGTTATCTTCCTTTGCGCCCGTGTTGCTTTCCTACGGCTGGCGGAAGGCGTGAAATAGAAGCCGAATTGCATTTCCCGGCGCAATATTACGATGATACATTTCGCGTTATTACTTCGCCTGCAGATGGCGAATACGCACACGCGCGATGCAAATGGAAAGGCATTATTATCTCCAAAGGCGGAGAAGAGTATTCTATTGGGAAATATGAGATTCGTGGCGAATCGATTGTCATCACTGAATTGCCGTTGCGCGTGTGGACAATGCCATATATTGAAATGCTCGGGAGACGTCACAATGCGGATGTAGACGCATCGCCAATAGAAAAGATTGCTAATAATTCCGATATGTCGGATGTGCGCATCGAGATAAAACTTAAGCCGGATGGATTAGCGCAGATTCTCACAATGCCGCGCGGAAATATCGGCGACCCAATTATTGAATTCTTCCTCTTGCGCAATAAACTGCAGAAGTATTTGAATTTCGTTCAGCCGGATTTAGCTGTGCGCGAATTCAAGTCTTATCGCGAAGTTGCGGATTATTGGTTTCCATTTCGCCGCGATTTGTATGCGCGCCGCATTGAGCGCGAAGTTGCGTTGATGGAACTAAAAGAGAAATATTATTCGGAGATAATCCGTTATATCGATGCGGGAATTGAAGCGAAGAAATATTCCGATGATGAATTGGAGACGATTCTAAATGGTGCGCAATTTGTGCGCTTCAATCGCGCGCGATTATTTGAGCCGGGATTTTTGCGAACGCGCGATGAATTGCGCGCCGAAATTATCGGCGGCAAAGGAGCATCGTTTGAATATCTGATTTCACTTGCGGACAAAAATAAGACGATAGAGGGGCGCAAAAAATACGATACACTTCTTCGCGACACTGGAAGCGAGCGGCGAACACTCCAAGCGCGCGCTGCACTTCCGCCATTTACAGCAGCGCAAATCTGGCTGGATGAGTTGGATGCGCTCGAAGTTGTCATTAATGACGGGCGCGCAACGGATTGGCTATTTGGCGATAAGGAATTATTCAAATTCACTACAAAATAGAAAAAATGAATGCACGAAATTATTTTTTGGATTATTTTTTTGGATTATTTATGAATGAGTGAGAGAATTAGCGCATTTAGCGTACTATCACCAGAGAATTTAAGAAGCGTTCCATCAATTTTATATTTTGCAATAATCTTACGCGCGAATGCGTATTGCTTATGGTCGATTGCATATTGTGCTGCTGTTGCGCAATTTGTATCGAAATGATACGCATCTGATATCTTAAGCAATATTGTTTCGAGGCTGGAGAAATTTTCGCACTCAATCGCGTAATTCGCTTCCTCCCAAGAGAACGGAACATCGATTTCCATTTGACGGGTGACATCGAGAAGAAAATTTGGCACACTCGCGGCATTTGCGATAATCGTTTGCCATGTTGTAGCTTTCGCGAATAATTGCGCTTTTTGCCAAGTGTTTATGGCATCGCTCGAAAGTGGGCATGGAGATGCATTTTCGCGTATCGCGAGATAAAGCGGATTTATGCGGAAATCAGTGCATCTCTTCCCGAATACTGCGGCAACATTTAACATTGAAACTGCGAAATGCATTCGCGCTGCAGAAATCGCAATTGCGTTATACGCTTCTGCAATGCGCTCTTGAGGCAAATCGGCATAATTTTCGCCAAGAAAAATCCTCATTCCCAGCGCGACTTCATCTAATTCGCACGCCAATATGATTGCGGGCATAATATAAAATCTAAGAGTAGTATTCATTTGTGGCAACTCCATGAGCGATTTAATCGCATCTTCATCTTTGTGCAGAATAGCGAAGCCGAGTATTTGCGAAATGTGGCAGATGAGAAAATCTATGGGCAGCGTTGCATAATCCGCCGTCAAATGAAATCCGCCGCCGGCATGAAATTGCGCGCAAACGGCGATATCCCCAGCGCTCGCTTCTTCATCGCCGCATTGGAATAAGCACCTTCTATTCGTGTCGCAAAGGGCGCAAATTGCGTTCATTCTTTGTTGTATATTAATTTGTCTATTAGCGGCTTTCAATTTGTGAGTTTTTTGAATGGCGAAATCTGAGGATAATTCGGCAATGAGTGTGGCGGAGTTACAACTGTTTCGCGGGAGTGTTTTGGCGAGCGATTATGCCGTTTTGGAACAACTATTCGCTACGATAATCAATGCATCAGAAGAATCCATACCATGTAAATTTAAAATAATCCTAACAATGCGCGCTGTTTCGCGCGAATGGCGAGATGCGATCGATACGTTTTTATGCGCGCAGAGTAGCATTATCTTTGATTGTCTCGAAATGGTGTATAATAAATTTCGCGTCTTTCCGATAATGCTCGCCGAAGGCTCGCTCGCTACGCGAGTGCTCAAAGGAGATTTCTCATTGGCTCGCGCGAAAATAGAAAAGATTGTTCGCAAAAATGGGACGCATTGCTTTCTTCCTTTGCGCGTAACTCTCACGCGCGGAATGTTCGCCGCCGGCATACCGGCAATCACCATCCTGTTTATCTTAGATTCGTTGTTTGGCGAAGATGCTTGCATATGTAGCATGCTAAATGAAATTTTAAAGATGTGTAGCATTAAAGATGATGCTTCGGTGATATATTCTGCAATATGCATCGCATACACATGTCGCACCATCTCCATCATGCATATCACATGGGATGATTTTATTCCACAATTAATATCTGCATCTCGTTATTGTTTTGAATTGATGGATGCAGGAAGATATAATATTAATTTTGATATACGCTTAGTAGTAATCGATTTAATCGGAAAATCGCTATTATCCCATCCAGCGCATGTGATTGCAGATATATGCGAAGGAAAAGTCGAACGATTAACCGCCATGTGGCACATGAGTGAAAAAATAATGAACAAACATTACGATTTTCATCAAGTTAAGCAAATTATGACCGCATTTGCTGATGCGACTGCATAATAAAAATGGAATAACCAGTGCGCTTTTATTTTTTTGAAATGCAGCTCCCGCGAAGCGGTCGAGCCGAAGGCGAGCTTCCTCGAAATTAATAAACTCGGCAAATGCAAAATGCCTCCAAAGAAGCGGCAAAATGCAATTATGCAGTTTTAGAACAAGTTGTCTATGTGATTTTTAGCTCCCGCGAAGCAGTCGAGGCGTTGCCGACTCTTCGAAGCCTCGACTGCTTCGCGGGAGTTTTTTTGAAATTCGTATTGATAGAATCAACAATAACACAGTTAAACAAGCATCAAGAGGAGAAAATGACAAGCCTCGCTCAAATAATGTGTAATAATGTCGACCCTCTTTTAAACGCGATCATGTTCGGCACGAGCGTTGTCTACATTCCGGAGACACTTAAAACGATGCTTTGCTTGCGCGCAGTTTCATGCGAAATGAAGGGCGCTGTTGATGATTTCCTCCTGGCAAAAAAAGCGCAAATTTTTGCCAAGATTTCTGAAGCATCCCGTATTTGGTCCCAGAGTTTCAATTCTGAAGCATTTCAGCAAGCGACTGCCGCCGAGGTAGCAAAGAATCGCCTCTTTATACCAACGCTGCAAAATTTTGCACAGTTGTTGTTTAATAATGGTATGCCATCGAAACAACTCAAGCAGCATCTTATCGTCATTTTCGGCGACCGCAAGGCAGTCAAAAGGATTCTTTTAAATTTCCCGTGGGGATTTTAGTTGCGAAATATCAAGTTTGATGTAACGGAATTTTAGTTATATTGTTTTTTTTGAATTTCGTTTCGATAGAATCAACAATAGTGTCACGCGATAGACATCAAATAGAAGATCGCAAAATGGCAAGCTTGGTTCAAATCATGTGCAACAATATTGACCCTCTTTTAGACGCGATCATGTTAAACATGAAACGCCCGCTATGCATTCCGGAATCGCTTAAAACGCTGTTTCGCATGCGTGCAGTTTCGTGCGAAATGAAAAACGCCGTCGACAATTTTCTCTTGGTGAATAAAGCGCAAATCTTCGCCGCGGTTTCTGAATGCGTTCGTTTTTGGTCTCAGCATTCCGAAGTCGAAGCATTTCAGTGCGTGATTGCTGATGAGTTAACGACGAATGGACTCTTTCTGCCATCACCGCAAAATTTCGCGCGGCTGATGCACAAAGGAAATTTGTCAATGAGGCAAATTAAATGGTATCTCGATACTATTTTCGATGAAGAAGAAGCATGTGTGTTTGGTATCGCATACGGCATTTTGGCAATGCCGAAGTTCGCGAATATTGATATTGGCGATGAAACGACTCAGAACTCATTACTCGATATTTTATATGAGTTATTGGCATACGGCGAACCGGGGCTTAAATTCGTTGATTGGGACGATTTCATGCCGGTCTTTATCGCTGCAGATAAAATATCGAAAGTAACGCAATATGGACGTGGTGTTGGTATCGATTCTAAAATCACCCGTCTTTTCGATTTGGCTCTTTTGAAGAAACCGCTCGCGAAAGTGATATTCGAACGGCAACAATCGCCATAGGAGTGTTGTTTAATATTTTTTTGAAATTCGCGCCAATAGAATCAACGAATACGCCACTAAATGGAAACGACAGATGCGAATTCCTGCTTGGTTCAAAACATGTGTAATAATCTCGACCCATTATTCGAGGCGATTATGGGAAACGCTGAAAATCCGCAACATCCAGCGGATTGGCTCAGAACACTGTTTTGCATGCGCGCAGTTTCGCGTGAATTGAAACTCGCTGTTGATGAATTCTTCTTGAGGAACAAAGTGCTGATTTTTGCAGCGATTTCAGACGTGATTGCATCTCGGAGCAATAAATGTACCGTTGAAAAATTTCAACATGCCAGTGCCGTGGAGATTGCAACCGAAAGACTCTTTTTGCCCGCTCCACAGAATTTCGCGAGATTATTGTTTGCTGATTGTGTGCCGAGTCCGCAGATAAGATATTATCTCGAAATTATATTCTGCGAAGATGCTGTATGCGTATATGGCATGATGTATGGAATTTTGACATTATCAAAATTCGCGAATATTAGTGATGCCGATGAACCAACGCAACTTTCGGTTCTCAATATTTTGCTGAGTGTCTTCTTCGCTTATGATGACAAGAGTCTTAAACTCGTAGCTTGGGATGATTTTCTTCCGGCATTTATTGCAGCAAATAGTGCCACGGATAGTGTAGATTATGATAACGCAATTGTATTTTATCTTCTGCATCTTATAGAAAAGTCTCTTTTGAAACAACCGGTTGGCGCGTTGATAGCACTTTGCGAAAATAGTTACGAACAGTTAATCAAATTATGGAAATCCACCGCTAATAATATTGATTCGCATCACAACACTGACTCTATAAAGTTGAGCACAATTTGTGCGGCATTTATGGGGGCTGCTAAAATTCTTGAACCAAAGGAATAGTGAATAATTTGTGAAGTCTTCTTTTTTTGAAATCCGGAATCCTGCGAGTTATATAGCCATCACGCGCGAGTCGCAAATGCCAAAAAAAGACCCTTATGCTTGTAAATTTTCAACATGCACAACCGCTGCATCATTCGGATATATTGGCGGAAAACGCGAATTTTGCAGCAGGCATAAAAAATCAGGAATGATTAACGTCGTTCATCCTCGCCCGCGAGGATATAGGAAAACGCGGCAATGCCGCGATATTCCGAAAGAAACTTCGGCACAGCCGTCGGGGCTTTGCCTAATTCCAAATTCACGCAAAGTAAATACGCCACATACGAAATTACAAACGCCGATTCTGCGTATCGGCATAATGACAAAGCAACAATGCAAAACAATCATCGCAATTCTGCGCAAATGGAAAAATGCCGCGTAGTGCGCGTCAATTCTTTTTTTATCCGCAGCGTGCTAATGCTTCAATCCCCATTCCACGAGAAAATCGCGGAAGATATTGGTCCATACTTCATCCCCGCGAACGCGCGCGATGAAATCCCAAAGCATATCACGATTTGTATCGAGAAAGCGAGCGGCAACATCTTCATCGTGTTTTAATAAGAAAAAGAAAATCCACATGAATACATCCAGATGCTCAGAGAATATAGAAATATTATCAACATTTACCATCTCTTCTGCAAGATTCGCGAGACAACACTCTACATTCATTTTTGTCTCAGTCAACCAAACTTCAACAAAAAGAAGCCGAAATAATTCATGTTTCGCGTGGAATGCCTGCCGTAACTCCGCAAATGCAGCGATTTTCGCGCGCCATTCGCCGCGAATGTCGAATTGCATTCGCGTGCGAATTGCTTCGCGAATTGCGCTATCCATTTGCTGCTATATTTTGATTTCGCGACGAAATCCGCCCTTTCAAAATTTGAATGGCGCATCATATATAAATAATGGCTACTCCTGCAGCTTCTCGCCCTTCAAAATCGGCAAAAGGTACGCCACAATCCGCGGTTTATAACCTGCAAAACCCTATAGTCGAGAAATTCGAAGACCATGAAATAGTCCCTCATTGTTCGCCTGAATTTCAGAAACTCTTACCAACGGTGTTCAATGTTCATCAATGTTCGCTAATTATTCGCGGAATAAATCAAGGAATAGCCAATGCAATTCGCCGCGCTATTTCTTGCGAGTTAATACTTAAACAACTCAAAATGGAAGAATTCGTCACTAACGACCGCTTTCTTCAGCGCGATTTAATCCTAAAACGAATCGCACTTATTCCTATTAATCAATCGATTCATCTCGGTGCGCGATTCGAATTATCAGCGGAAAATCCAGACAAGAGCATTCCTCTCGATATTAAATCTGCTGCGCTTGTCCAATCTGGTAGTGATACGAAAACTCGCCAGTTTAATGAAACTTTCACGCTATTCACTCTTGCGCCAAAGAAAAGTGCGAAAATGAATGCGATTGTGGTAGAAGCGCCTCAATCGTCGACAGACCCGGCTGATACACCGCCGAGCGTTGCATTTCGCGGGACTGCAATTCCTCTCGACCAACGCCCAATTGACCAATTCGCGCCGAACGAAAAAGAGCCGCATTTGCCATACAACGATACTGCAGTTTATTTGAAATCATCAAGTTTGAGTTTTCCGCATGATTTTCTTATTAAATTTGGCACAAACGGCAATATTCGAACGGCAGATTTGCTGAAAATGACGCTCTCTTCTATTGTTTCGCGTTTGGAGCGTACTGCAAAACTAATTCCGCAGACGATTAACACTGGCGAAGTAAGTGTGTTGGCAATCCCAAATGAAACGAATACTATCGGCGGCATAATTCGTTGTGGGATTTTCACGCGATATCCGGATATCGATTTTGCTTGTGATTGCGATGATACGCAAACTCGCGCAATTCTCATCAAAATTCTCGATAAGATGCCGCTGGAACAGCAAAAAGTAATGATTGGCGAAGTACTCAATGATGCGATTACGTCGCTGAAGAAAATCAGTGAGAAAATTTAATGCGATTGGTGCGCAAAATTAATTTTTTTCACTAAAAGATTGCTTTCTTTGAATATATAAAAAATGGCAGTATCTGGCAATAATTTCGCATATTTGTTGATTCAAGAAACAGAAAATTCCAAGAAGATTCTCCAATTTGTTCAGGAGAACCGCGAGCAATTTATTCGCGCAGCGTTTCAAATTCGCATATTGCGCGAGTTTGATGATGCGTTACTTACGAGATTTAATATTACGCGATTGCCTGCGTTGATTTTGAGCAATGGCAGTGTTGTGGTTGGCTTTGCGGCGATTTCCGAAGCATTACGTGGTGCAACTGGGCTACATTCGCCATATGCGATAAATATGCAATCATATCAAGATAGATGCATGTACGCAAAAGATGACGATGATTTGTCCGAAGACGCTGATGAAAAGCGCACGGAAATGTATCAAAAGAAAATACGCCAACTTAATAGTCGCCGCGGTTGTGTAATGCCGCCGGACGGTGCGCCCGCTGCTGATGTCGCTCGGCAGAGCCTCGACGCATCCGGCGGTGCCGCAAATGCGCCACGCGCACAGGGCGAAATTGCGAATGCTCGGCAAAGCCTTGACGCAGTTCCTCGGAATGTCCGAAAGCCAACTCATGTGGAAGAAATTCCAGCTGCTCCAGCTGCTCCAGCAGCACGCGCTGCTCCCACGGCGCCTCCACGTGGAGGCAGAGGAGCACCCAGAGGCGCGCCGAAATCATTCGAAGATGGAGAACGCCTCTGGTTAGAAAATACCGTACACGGCGGCGATAGTACATTTACAATATAATGCGAGAAAATAACATGGCATATTAAAAATAATTATCCTCCACCATATAAAAATGGCAGCGAAACCACCATCCGCGGCATCAGAATTCTGTAATCGCATATCACGGATTTTCATCTTGATTGGCAAACAACTCGAAACCGAAGAAGACAAAGCGCTCCTGGATGACATTAAGCGAAAATATCAGTTTTTTAGAGATACTGCCGGCGTTGAAAGTGTGATGGATGAAGCCGGAGAAGCACTTTTATCTTTCGATGAGCAGATAGCAAACCGCAATGAAGAGTTTTTCGCTAAATGCAAATTAGGTGAAGTTATCACAAATAAGAATCGAAAGAGAATCGCCGAAAACGCGGGAATTTGTGGAACTTCACCGGAAAAAATGTTTGCAAAAATGCAGTCTCGCGCTGCGGTTGTATTGGATGCACAAACAAAATCGAAGATTTTCGATTTGGCAGAAGAGTTACTGCAAATTTACGCGCAGAGCGAACTTGCGAAAAATAAGTGAAAATCGCGAATCGCACTTCGCGCTTCTTTTTTGCGCGAATGATTGTCGTTTTGGAGGAAACAGCGAAATGAAAATATATATTAATCGATGGCGGCGGTCAAAATCAAGCAGAAGAAAGTGCATCTCGCGGAATCCAATGATGAGCAGAAGTTAGCAGGCATGTTCGATAAAGTCCTCAACAGTGAAATCGGCGATGTTAAAGTCTCTTATCCGCGCTATCTGCGGCTCTGCGAGCTCATAGCGCGCATTTCGAAGGTTATCAGTCTTTTCTCGCAAAGCAATATTTTCGCGAATTTCGCATCGGCGCGCAAAGATTTGCTGAAATTTTTAGACAACATCAGCGAGTTTCAGTCAACGCATCTTTTCTTTCGCGCAGCAGAACAGCCGATCACGGATATAGCCGCTGCAACGCAGTTTACATTGACGCCAGAAGAGACAAAAATCTTTACGCGTATATATCCTGAAATTCGCGAAAAAGGCGTCGTCAGAATGCTCATCATTACTTGCGACCGCATTGTCGCATATAAGACGTATCTTTCAAATCCGGAATCTCTGAACGGCATATTTCTTGAGAACATGTCCGAACGCGGATTTCACCCATTCGCGTTTTGCGAATTCAATATTCGCGATGCGTATTTGAGCGGCTCAGAAGAAGAGAAGAAACTAATCTTATTTACTTTACATAAGCTTCTTATGCTCACTGGCATTCTGTATGGAGAATTATCATCGCCGGATATTTGCGTTGATGACCTCGCGAGTACTATTCTCGAATGTGTGGAGAAATTGTCTAAAGTGCCAAAATTGAGCCGCTGCAGAAAGGCATTCCAGAAGATTTTACAAGGAACAGATATGCTGAAGCAGAACTTTGGCGAATACTACAAAGATTACATACAAACGCGCACTCAATCTACTATTTTTGAGAGTTTTATTTCGGATGTAGCAAAGAAAAACGCAGAAGAAAGTGACCCAGAATTATCCATGCAATTCAAGAGGATAGTTGAATACTTCCGCGAAACAGCCGGCGCGAAAGTCGCCGAAAATAAAAGCCTGAAATTTCTCTTTGATTCAGTCGAGGACAAATTTAAGGTGCTGGATAAACAGACGACAAACACTGCACAAGTGAAAGAAGTCGCGAAAGAAGCGCGCCAAATGCTCGCGCCATCTGAAGGCGGCAAATTGGAGCCAGAACTGGCTGCTGAAGATGAACATTCGCGCGGCGACTCCGCCGAGCACGCCGAAGGCGCGACCGCAATGCGGGAGCAAAAAATTGACGATGCGAAACTTGATGAAATGATTCAGGCGCGCATCGATGAGCTCATGAAAGCGATGAAGCCGCCAACAAGCGGCGACGCGAAATAAATCGCCACGCGCGGCTATTTAACGCGCTTTTTTTTCGTCGGGCATTATTATACGAAATCATCTGCGATGGATGAAATAATCGTGTTCATATTTATCATTCTCTTGATAATCGTTATAACTGTCGCCACGCAATCGCGAAATGTACGCGATATTCCAACGGATTGCATTTTGGATGTTGCGTTAATTGCATCAGTTGTGTTTTTGCTTTATAGGACACAAAACGCTCAGCGAAGTGGTGTCGCCGAAAGCAAGCGCGAAGTCCCGAGCGCCGATACTATTTCCGTTGCGCCAGTACTCGTAGATGATACGCAGCCAAATAACGAAGCTCGGCAGAGCCTCGACCCCGAAGCGGGAGAAGAAATATCACCGCCCGGAAATCATGATGACGGAGAATTTCCCATGAATCCGCCGCCAAATTTGGAAACGCCTGAATATGCGGCAGACCAATTTTCATCCGACCAACTTACTGCATCTTCTTTCGACTTAAATACGCGAATTGCCGCTGATATGAGGCGCCGTGAACGCAACAAGCGAATGATAGATGGCGCAGTTGCAATTAATGCATCGCCGGGATTCCGCGAAATTTATCGGCAAGAATGCGATGAGTCCGAAAAGAGAATATGGTGGGAGGATGTTCTTGCTTAAAATATCCGTTTGCTACTATTTTTCTAAATCCAGCGGAAAATCTTTTTTTGATATAAAAATAGAATCAATCAGAAAAAATGCAGAACGCTGCGCAAAAGAAAGCAGTTTTGATTGTCGAAAATTCGCCAGATGCGAGAAGATTAGAATTATTGCGTAAATTGGGCATTTCGCGAACACCTCAGCCGTATCGCGCCGTGGCGAGCCAATCATCGGCGGCGATATTGCCGAAAACTAATCCGCCAGCGAAAATTATTCCGCCGGCGAGTGTTGCTATAATTCCCAAGCCGCTGCCCGTTGTGCCTGTAGTTATTGCAAAAGAAATCGTATCACCGCCCGTTGTGCCGGTAGTCGCAAAAGAAATAACACCACAGAAGCCAATTGCCGCGGCAATTATTCCACATTATAGCGAGGAATATCCTCGCGATAGCGATGAAATAATCCCGCGTGTTGCTCCAAGTGCAAAGTGCGATACCAAAGAAAAAATAGTGGTGTCAGAAATAGCAATCCCCGCGAGAATGGAGTCGCCATCTCTAATTGTCGAAAATCGCGAATTAAATGAGGTTCGTGCGGCATTACAGGCGATAACGGTCGCTACTTCTCTTGCGCCAAAAGTCATTGAAGCGGCGCGCGAAATAGTCACACCAGAGGTGCCGTGGCAGTGCCGAGTCGAAAAAAAGCAAACACCAATTGTCCCGCCGAACACGCACGCAGTGCGCGAGCCTTCGGCGAGCACTGCTGCAAGAGTGATTCTCTCGCCGAATATTTCCGCTATCGATATTGCGACATTGACTAAATAATTGCGAGGTCTTCATCATCTGATGCTGTTTCATACTTGCCGACGACTTTATCTTCTTTATTTTTTGCGATTTCTTGCTTTGGTTCTTGTTTTGCGCTTTCGACATGCTGTTTTGTTTCTGCAGTTTTTGCTTCCGCGGTTTTTGCTTCCGCGGTTTTTGCTTTGACGGCTGCTCGCGCTGCTTGCTCTTGCGCAGTAATCGCGCCGGCAATGGCAGAATAATCTGGCAAACTTTGGTCAACTTCCATGTACGCATTAATTCGCGGGTCGTGTTGATAAATTTTCACACCATAAATGCTTTGCGCGCTTGGAATGTAAAAATACGTATTGCCGCCGTATTGCACTTTGCGCGCGGAAACTGTATGCGTTTCAGCCGGAACGCATGGGTCGAGTGCTCGCAAATCGCGCATCAATTCCGCAGTGAATAGATTATGTTTATTGGGAACGCAAATACGACAATTTTGCCCACCATTTAGCGCGCATTCGATTGATACTTCTTTAAGCGCTTCTTCGAATGAATTAATGAGCTTTTTTCCTTGCATTGTCATTGCGAGAATTTCCTCATCGGTTGTGGTTCCTTTGAAGCCAGGAGGACCAACAGCAACATATAAATAAGTAGATACATTTTGCTCTTCTGGCGGCAAATCCGCATGCGAATTATTGCGAATGCCGCGCGCGCGAACTTGCTGAATTCTGCCATAATTCCAATACGGCTCGAGAATATGAATATGGCGCACGTGCATTAAATCGAGTCCTTCTGCGCCAGTTGAAGAAACAAGCAGAAGCGCGATTATTTCGCCATGCGCATTCTCTTTGGAATTGAATATATTGCGAATTATCTCTCTATCATCCGTAGGAATATCGCCGATTATTAGCGCGAATCGTTTTCCGCCGCCAACATCGAGCGGTAATTGTTTCTGCGGCGGCGTTTCAGGCGGCTGCGATTGTTGCGGAATTGCATTCGCATACATTTTCTCCGCCATGAGTTGCGAAGTGATACTTGTTGGCGGTTTGTCATCGAGAATTGGTACGGATTCATCGCCACTGCCATCTATTTTTTCGAGACTTTCTTGAAGCGCCTGCTGTTCTGCGGATTTAATGGGACGAAGTATTCCAACACCGCGGCTGGTTTTCTCTGGCAAAACGAATGCCGAATATCCATGTTGCTCCAGAAATCGCGCAAAGATGCCCAATCCGCCAATGCCAGTAAATTGCGAATAAATAAGCCCTAATTGTTTATCATGCGACGCAAGAATAACTTCCAACATTCTTTCGAATTTTACGGACTTTATAATGCCAGGTATCGCTGTTGGTTCTTTTATTTGTGTCAATCCTTTTGGCGGGCAATAATTCGAAAGCTGGCGACTCTGAACGCGATAAGTCGAGCGCGGTCCGCGCGGCTTCTGAAGTGGTCCCAAATCTTCGCGATTAAATACTCCAAAGCGTTCTGCGGATTCTGATTTTTCTTTGTCTCGCGCAAGAAGATAAACGCCGAATTGTTCTTCTTCCATTTTGCATTTTATTGTTTGCAAATCATATTCCTGAGGAAAACTCACGCCTTTGAGAACTGCATATTTCGTTTCTCCAGACACAGGTGCGCGTTCGGCGCGAATTCCTGGTGTGCTTTTTCTATCAACAAATGAAACGAGTCCGAATATGCGATTCTGGAAATAGTTTTTCTTTATGATGCTCGTTCCATCTTCGGAAACAAATTCGCGGCGGAAATCCTGATAATATTCTGTGAATAGCGTAAAATTGCGCGAACCGAGCATGTTAAAGCACACAGCGAGTTCGAAAGGGTCATGAACAATTGGTGTGCCACTCAGAAATACAATTTTCAAGTCGTGAGAACGCATGACGAGGTCGTATAATTTACTCGCATTCGCGGCGCCATTAGAAACTGCCCTAAAGAAATTATGCGCCTCGTCGACAATTAGCATTCGCCCATCTAAGCGAAGTTCATCAAGCAATAGTCCAATACGCGTCTCCAGCGATTGCCGCGTTAAATGCTCGGCGCTTCGTCGTTGCGCTGTTTCCATTTGCGCATACATATTCGAGGCGTTCATCGAAACAAAAGAGAAATGTTTATCTATCCATTCTTCGATTTCCGGTATTGATAATTTTTTCCAATTTGGGTCAAACTCACTGCGCATTTGATGATACTGGTGAATTGCAGCGCGCATATTCGTTATGAGCGATTTCGTCAGCAAAACAATAACCGGGCGTTCTTCTATTTGGTCAATTGCGATTGACATCGCGAGAAGGCTTTTTCCCATTCCCGTGCCATGATAAATGAGAAGTCCACGGGCAGTAGATGAAACATTGCGCATGTAGATGCGAACAATATTTTGATGATACAAAAGAAAATCTAATCCACTGTCCCATTTCGCGCTTTTCAGGTATTCGAAGAGTTCGACTGCAAAATTAGTTGAATTTCTATCTAATTCGCGCGTTTCACCTATTTCATCGCCACCATCTTCCATTATTTCGTGCGAATTCGCTACGCGAGCTCTTATATTCTTGTGTCGTGGAAGGTTCGAGAAGAAAATCTAACTCATTGCGCAAAAAAATAATAAAGCATGCGATTTCGCATGCGGGTGAAATATGCAAATCACATATTTACTTTGCCGCATGGCGAGAGCGACGAGAACGACGCTTCTTGCCTTCACCGCTCTTGCGCGAGCGACGACGAGCGCCTCCAGCTACACTTGCCGCATAGGGGCAACCTCCGTGGCGCTTGCCGCCACTCTTATGGGACCTGCGTGACCTTCTTCCTCCAGCGGGCATTTTATCTTCTCACGTTTGACACCTCGTATATATCTTTAGTTGGAATAACTTTTCGAAAAAAATAATTAATCGAATATGAAATATTTCGTGATGCGAATTATTTCGCAATGCCGAGTAATTTTGCCCGCAAATTTAATTCTCTTTCCTCTTGCGCGGAAAGTTTCTCTTTGCTACCAGTGAGGCGAACCACCAGCACAATAATGATAATGAAAACTAAAATTACGCCGATTAACATTGCCCAGCCCATCATCATGGAACGCGCTCCTTGCCCAATTTTATCGGCATTGGAAAGTGCCGGTCCCACCATCATCGCAGCGGTTGCCATTTTCTTGAAGTGACTATATATTCAGCTTCTCAAAAAATAAATAAAAATTCGCGTATTTGTGTTAATCTTAATATTCGAACGGCTCATGGTCCGGCAAACTGCGCGATGTGAAATCGGCATTGGAAGTTGGTACAAGCGCGACTGTTGGCAGAAAATATGGATTGAAAAACGCAGATTGCTTATTATTGCAGTTGCAAGGGATAAGCGGTTCTGTTTTTTCTCGCGTGAGGAACGCGATAATAATGATAAGTATAAGTATTATTATCGCAATGACATACATTGTCGGCATCGTGTATATTTATCGCGAACTTTATTCCCATTCGATTTTTACTAATTGTTTAAACTTATCATAATCAAACTTGCAGCGCATTTGTGCTCCATTTGCATTTAGTATTGCAGGTTGTTTTCCGCGGAAGCCCGCCGAAGGCACTGCTGCGCGGGAGCCGAAAAGATGCTGGCGAAATTCAAACATTAATTGGTCAGGGACTGGTGTTTTCAAGAAATAATCCGCGGGAACTCCATGAAGGCGCGCCCAAATATAAAACAGCGAATAAACGCCGCATTCAGTGCGCGAATGCTGATGGCGAATACGGCAAACATTAATCAATCGCGGCGCTGATTCGCCACCCGCGATTGCCTTCAATTCGCCACAGGCTCGAGCGCATTGCGCGAGTTCATCGCGCGTTTTAATCATCCATTTCACCCATTCTGGTGCTGGATTATTGCCGGCGCTATTAAAGAATTCAATACTCCATTTTTTGGGATTTTCATCTCGCGTATCAACGAACAATGCCATCCAATGTTTGCCGCCGCCAGAATAATTATCGCTGTTAATCACACACGCAGAGGTCCGATAATTCTCGGCATATAACTTTCGCCAATCAGTTGTCGCGAGAGAATCTGGCGAATTCACGATGCGAGTATCGCGGATGGAATGTTGCTCATAATCGCGCATATTAAAATTATATGCGAAAAAGCCCGCAGACTCGCCAGAGGCTCGGGCGCTTCGTGCAAACTGCGGTTCCATGCTCCAGGCGTTCAGTGTGTCATCAATATCATAATTATTAAGTAGTTTAACATCTACCGGACCTTTCCGCTTAAACGCAGTCGCATTTTCGAGGGCGAATGTCTGTGCATCAATTTTGTCTTTCATTCGATTCAGCACGCATTTCCCGTCTTCGCAATGAAGAGTTTCTTTTGCTTTTTCGGCAATTTGCTGTGGTTCGCCGGCGACAATCCCAAGTTTATCGCCGATTTTCTCAATCGTCGACGGCAAAAGGCACGCGCATTTTTCATCGCGCGTCAATGCGCAAACAGTGGAAATATTTTCCGGAATGAGTTTCGCGAGTGTAGCATCTTTTTTCGCCGCTTTGTCTTTGGGAAAATCGTAAAGAATTGGCGGCTCCAGTTTAAGGTCCACTAAAGCACCCGCGTTTTTTGGCGAAACATCCTCTTCATCGTCGACATCATCAAACGCGCCTACAATCGCGAAATCTTCCTCGTCAACATCGACGATTGCAAAATCGCTGCTTTGCGTATCATCGTCGCTCACAATCGATAAATCTGTATCTACTTTTTTCATCTGTTTTGTATATTATGCAGCGAGATAAAATAAGATGGCAACTGAATATGCAACTGATTATTCTTTTGATTTGCCTGATGATGGTACGATTCTTGTCGATGAGTGCGATATTCTCGGCGAATTGCGAGAAGGAGGATTTATCGAAGATGAACAAGATGTAAGCGACCACGAATCAACGCGCGCCGAATACAATGAAGTTTCCTATAAAATAATTCTATTTGCCGAAGAATTGCAGCACTTTCTCGAAACCAATCCCCCAACGGAAAGTTTGCAACTGAAGCTTAGAGATTTATTATCAAAGTCTCCATATGTGAAAATCGGCGATTATCTTTGCGAAATAGAGATTTGCAGCCACATTCGCGAAACCTCGGCGAAAATCGCGCGTGAATTCGATACATTACGGCGGAAATTCGCCGATTATTCTGTGCATCGGCTTCAAGCGAATGGTGCGATTACTATTATTGCGCCACCGCCGAGTTCTGGAGCTATTTCGATATTCGCCGATATGGCATCCGAACATCCTGATATTATCGGTTGTTGGCAAAATCTCATTATTGCGACGGAAGAATGCGTTGCGTTTGTGCGCGAAATTGCTGCTTTGCAGCCGATATGCGGACTAACGCCGGAATTTATTTCGCACATTGATGATTCATTCGCTTCTATATCTGCAGTCGATAGAACGCCGCTTCTGGAGAAAAAAATGATGCCAAACGGTGAGATTGATAAACTATTTCAGCGAATGATTGCCGCTGAGAATCAAACAAAACAGGATATTATTATTTGTATCAAAGAAGCACTTCACATCGAAATCGCAATCGCGAAAATTGCAAAAAAGATAGAAAAGCAATTTACCATTCTCGCTTCTATTTTGGCGCAAATAGCAGATTCTATTGATTGCGTAACTGCAGCAATGGAATAAGAGAATGGTAGCAAATATATGCGCGCTTAGAGTGGAATCACGATTGCGCGTTTTTCCTCTTTGTTGAATGTGATCATTTGCCGAGAAATGCAGCTTCTGCACCTATCATAACCGATACAGACTGTAAATATTTTAAATGGGTCGTCGAATATTACCGGTACCGCAATGATTGATTGCAACAAATCAATAAGAATGTCGACGCGATTGTACGGATTCATTTTCCCACTGCCCGTGTCGAGCGTCTGATAATCACCAAATATATTGCAAAAGATGGCAGTGATATGCTTTTTTTCGAAGGCATATGGGAGATTAGCCGCGGTTTTTATACGTTCTAATTCGCTACTATTTTGCGCGGACTGAAACTTAACGACAATTATATTTTGCTGCAAATTAAAGCAAGCCGTGACATCGCTGCCGCGTGTGCTTGTATCCTTTGTTTCGAATTTATCTTCGACACACCATGCGATATGTTTTTCTAGAATAGGAATAACGCTCAGAACAGCACTAAGAGTAGACTTCGGCGAGAAAATGGATGATTTTCTCGAGTCGGTCGATATTTCTTCGCGTGATTCTGCAGGCGGCGTATTCGCTGTTGATGGTTCTGCGACTATATGTGGCAGAGTGTTTGCCGTTGGCTCCGCAGCTTCGCGTACACTTGCCACTATTGGCTCTTGTGCGTTTGCTTGTAGCGCAATTGCTGCAGTGCGATATGATCCCGCCACCGATTTGAATGCATCACATAATTTTGCTGCTGATTCGATTGTTTTGCGTATTTTCTCTGGTGTTGCGCGATATTTTTCAGTCTTTGCAATTTTGCGCGGCGGCGGATTATCCGCATCTGAATCGTATTCTTTTGCGACGATCGATGCTTTATTCACTGGTATTGATTTTTGCAAACGCGAACCACGTGTTTTTGCTAAATTTTCGATCTTTTCGCGCATTCTCGCTAATGGTAAGAATTCGTCATCGGCATATGATTCGTCCATTGGAATTGTTTTTGGGTCTGCCGGATGCGTTGAGCATTTGGCGCGCCGTGTTATCAAGCCTTTGGCGAGCCGCGAAGCGATCGAGCCTTCACCAAGCTCCGCTGAAGGTGTCGAGCCTTCAGCGAGCTCGCCCTCGGCTCGACCGCAACGCGGGAGCTCGCCCTCGGCTTGACCGCTACGCGGGAGCTCCGCCGGAGGCGTCGAGGCTTCGGCGAGCTCCGCTGGAGGTGCCGAGACTCCTACAATTCCTCTTTCTGGCGATTTATTTTGGCATGGCGTTTTTGAATCTTCTTGTAATACAACCACATGTTTGTCGGTACGCCAATATCCAAACATTCCTTCTTTTTTATGGCGAGCACATGCCACGGCTTTTTTGCCAGGATATCCGTAACTCGCTTTATGCGGGCGTTGATATGCAAGGTAAGATTTACCGATTTCTCCTCCGCACTCGACACAAATTGCACCAATAACATACCAAAGATAATCCGGATTAGCTTTCGGGAAATCAGGCGATATTTTCTCGATGCGTTTATTACGTTTTTTAGCATGCTCAGCACAATAAGCGGGCATTTGCAAACGAGTGCCCCACGTTGCGCGTTTATTACAAGTGTGGACTACACAAATCGGCATTTCGTTAATATTTTGATTTGCCATGTTTCAAAAAAAGAATACGGTACAGCAGCCTTTCCATTACATTGAACTCGATATTTCTCGAAAAGAAGAATTATCCATTCATTTACCTTCCAGCCTATAAAGGCTAATAAGCAAGTTTTTGACAACTTGTAACAAGCCGAACGTATGGCGTTATTTTTTATTCTATATTGCGAGCACCACTAACATCCCTGCCAATATTCGAATGGCGGGTTATTGTGCGCGAGCTGTATTTTGCCAAATATTTTCGGGCAAAGAGCGTTATTCCTAAAATAAGATTGTTCGATAAGTGTTTTTTACTAACGCCGCCACTTTCTAATCCGAAAATGAGAAATGTTCTTTGCTCGAATATTGGATAATGCTGATTTATAATTGGCACAAGCCAGTTTTATTGTCATCCGCGCCAATTGATTTGTGGATAATTAACCAGAACGCGAAAAATCTCGAAGTGAAATGGGTATCCTATACCGCGGGTTGCGCCGCTTTTCAAAAAAATAATAGAATAATATTAGAATAATGAATTTGGCTGAATTTCCTTAAGACACCGGAGCATCCTTAGCAGTTTCTGCTGGCGCAGCGGGAGTTGCCGCTTTTACGCCGGGCTTTCGCCCCTTCTTCTTTGGTTCAGCAGACTCGCTGGGGGCTTTTCCAGCTGCAGTGCCACTTGGCACCACTGTGGATGATGCTCCAGCCTTCTTCTCACTCTGCTTTGCTTTCATTTCGGCATTTTGCTTCGCAAGCGCCGCAATAACAATTGCGTCAATATCGGTTATCACTTGCACAGCGCGGTCAGTCAAGAACGCCTCCATGCGCATATCGCCGCTCTTCTGCTGCACATTACGGATGCTGAATTCATCCGAAGGAATGCCCAGATTTGCACTGCCTTCATGAATGAAGAACCGAAGTGCGCCGGAAACTACAGCGATGCTTACAGTCTTCGCGCGTTGAGTGTGAATATACTCATGCGCATATGCGGCAGTGCGCTGAATCAGCGCAATGAGAATTCCATTGATGAAATCCTTAAATCCGAGATTGAGCCGCATATTGCTGATGCCGAGTTGCTTGAGAACGCGCTTATTGATGCGCGCGATATAAGTCTTAAAGCCGAGAGAATTAAGACTGGTTTCCTCAGTGTCCGCAGACTTTGCCGCATCCGCAGCAGCGGCTGCTGGCTCCCGCGGAGCGGTCGAGGCTTCGCCGAGCTCGCCTTCGGCTCGACCGCTACGCGGGAGCTCTTCATCTGCCGCTGGCGCTTCTGCTTCCTCTGCAACATCAAAGGATACCTCAACCGGCGAAATAATTGAGCGCACTTGAGTTGTCAACTTATGCTTGATGGCTTTAATATACTCATTTGCTGCGGCGAGTGCTGCATTCGTAACGCGCGTGTACATCTGCGTATCATATGCCTCATTGTAAATCGGCAAATTTTCAATCAGCGGCAACAGTGAAACAAACTTGCGGCGCGTATCAATATCCAAAGACATGAACATTTCAGTCGTCATAATCGATTTAGGATTCTTCTGTGCTTGCGCAGTCTTAATCACGGCATTAAGAATTTCGCACGTAAGCTTATTGCAAATATAAGTCATGTAAGCGACAACATCCTTACTTATGCGAACACGCACTTTACGCGCTGCTTCGAGCGCATCATCCAATTCCTTTTTCTTTGCTTCATTCTTTTCGGACTCTGATGCCGTGAGCATCTCGTGAATCTTGCCTTCCACGCAGACATTCAAGAGATGATTAAATTGATGGCGAACACGCGCTGCAGGAATGAGGTCAGTTGTTGTGCCGCTTTCCTTGAAATCAAATGGCGCTGCATTATCGATATGAATCGAGCCGCCATTTACTTTTGCGCAAATCGCAGAAAATGCGATTTTTGGCGAAACATCTCCAACCGCAGTTGCGGGAATTTCCTTCGCAGCGGCGGCTGCCGCTTTAGTGCGATTTGGCTTCGCCGCCGCAGATTGTGCAACCGGTGCATCGGCTGCTTTCTTCTTTCCTCCGCGATGTTTCTTTTCCTTTACGGCTTCGGTCGCCACTGCCGCGGGAACGGCAGCAGGTGCATTCTTTTCTGCGGCATTCTTCTTCTTGCGTCCCTTTGGAGCGGCTGCAGCCTCAGCCGGCTTCTCAACGGGTTTCTCAGCCGTGTTCTCAGTGGGCTTCACTGTGGCATTTTCAGTGGGTTTTTCAGTGGGCTTTTCAGTGGGCTTTGCGGGCTTCGCAGCATTCTTCTTTGTTTTTTTCGTTGTTGGCGCTGGTGCGCCAACGGCTGGGTCAGCAGAGACTCCTACGGGGTTCTTCTTCTCATCAGATGACATTTCTTGATTGTTTTGTGGTTTGCTTACTTGATTGAATGGTTCGTCGCCGATAATGCTCGTTTACGGTGTTTTCCACGTGATATAATGCTTCAGTAGCATTGTTTTATAATAAAATTCGCAACCTCAATTTTATGCCAAATTGGCAATAATTCGACCAATTCCGCAACAATTTCGCCGCCCCAAAAATACACAAAAAAGAAATGGAAAATAATGGTATTTATTTAGTTAGAATTGAATTTTGGTGTTATCTCGCGCGCGAACAATCCCTTACTCGAGCACAGTGAAAAACTCGCATCATTTCGGTAGAATCTCTGCGGAATCGCGCACGAGATGTACGATTCATTTCTTTGAATGCGCGGCGCACAATTCTGTACCTTCAACAACGCGATTTTTACACAATCCGCGCCCTACTTTCTTCTTGCACATCACTATTTCACTCGGAGTACTGCCTGATGCAGTGTCAGTGCTTGGCGAAGCCTCGACGCCTCCGGTGGGGCTCTGTCGAGCTGGATTGTGTTCCTTCAATATTGCATCAGAATCTTGCGCTGCAGCGGATTCATCTTCTGGCGAATTTGAAGGTGAACCTTCAACTGGTGCGCTTTGCATGAGTGGCGAATCATCTTCCACTTTTTGGGCTGAAGTATTATTATCTTCTTCATTTAGTGATTCTGCTTCATGTGGTACTCCGCCGGAGGCGTCGAGGCTTTGCCGAGTTGCTGGCGCAGCTGATTCCGCAGTTTCGCAATTTTCGACGCGTTTAGTTGCGGATGAGCGATTTTCTGCTGGTTTCGCAATCGGCGACACATCGGCGATTGGCGGCGCCCGTGAAGCCTCGGCGTCGCTTTCGCGCTTTGCTTGCTGCTCAATGATGCGTTTTAATTTTTCCGCACGAGTCAATTGTGGCTGAGTTGGTCTCTCTTGCGACGGAACTTGCTCATATACTGTTGGACCTGGCGGTGCATCGCCGGGTGGGTCTTTCTTTCGTTTCAAGATAAGATACGCGATTACAGCGATAATAATGATAATCAATACGATAATAATGACAATGAGCTTATTTTCGCGGATTGTATCCAAAATGCCCGGATGTTGTGCTACAGCGGCGGTTGTTGCAACTGCGCGCGCAGCAGCGCCATAACGCGCCCCGCGATTTAATACGACATCGCTATCTGCATTAATAACATGCGCTTCTTCGCGAACTGGCTGCATATGCGCGGCGGGCATAGTTTCGCCGATTATTTTCCTTGGCGCTCCAGTGGCAATTACGCGCGGAACATTTTGTCGCTCAGGCGCGCGCTGTGTAAATTCTGTATCGCCGCAGATATCGAGTGAAATTGGGATTCTTTCTTGGGATGGATCGCTTTCGCCGTGTTGCATTGTGTGATTTTCTTTAATTGACACGCCAATCTCGATAATATATATTCACTTTCAGTATATAGTAAAATGGAAATGTCGAAAACAGAAATTGCCGCGATTTCATCAGCGGCTGACTCAATTGTATCATCGATTCCCACTCTATCGCGAAGTCAAATTGACGCGCTACTTGAACCATTTCCGCAGGAATCCGAGGGTTCGCCTTCGTTGAGCACTCGCGCAGCGAGCGAGGCTCCGCCGAGCATTCTCACGACAATGGAGTGGCTTTCCAAAAAATATTCCGCGATTTTGACGACATGTACCGCCGAAAATCCAACCGTACTCGCTGCCGCGAAAAGTATTCTCGATGCAATTCCACAAAAAATAAATCCACCCGCCGCAGATAAGATTATGGAACTTATAGCAAATGAAATAACTGCCGGCAGGTGTAATGGTTTTCATATTAAGTTATCGCAAGTTCTCCAGCAATCCGGCAATAATACCGCGCAACTCCGCAATAGCGCAATTGCGCAGCGAAACGCATCATTCGGAATTGAAACTGTCGCGCTCGACCCGCAGATTCCTCTATTCGAGCAAATTCTCGCAGCAGGAGGACTTTCGCCGATTACACAGAGTATCTCGAGGAAAACGCTGTTTCACGCGATTGGCGAAGAATATCAAATCGCGCTATCACTGGAAGAAAATCTCGATTTCTTGGCGCGCAATTTGGGCGTAACTGTTTTCTTCTTGAATAGCATAAGCGAAAAACCCATCGAAACAGATTCACGCGGGCTTTTCGATGAGCAATTCATCACGACGCGCAAATTGTTTACAAATCCACGCGCTGGTTTGACTGAGCAATTTATCACGCGATTCAACACAATTCGCGAATATTCGCGCATGGAAAACGCAGATAAATTGCCGATGTTCTATGTTTCGAGTGGGAAACTTCAAGAAAAAGTCCTCATTCTTGAAACGATTACTGGCAATGTATTTCGCGTTGTGAGTTTGCCGGCGCAATTTACCAGTGATGATTTGGAGCAGATTGGCAATGATTTCGCCGCCGAATCTGGGAATATTGCGGAGATATTGCAACGCGTGTGCGTTCCTATTTCCGCTGCGAAATTTCTCCTTGAAGGGCAATCCAGGCGCGTAGATACTTATAATGCTATTCTTGAAGAAGAGATTTTGCGCGAATGCTTTGATGACCGCAGTACGCAATTCATCAATATGTATCGCGATTCGCCGCCCGACAAATCCGCGATTAGCACATTTATCGCGGCTTTACTTAGGAAAATCCTCGCGCGTTTGGATGAAAGCCGAGAGAGTTTATCCTTGAGCGAATATTATGGAATTGTATTTGATGCATACGCTACTGTCGCAGGTAGAGATTTTGTTGAGCCGGAAAAACACATTTCCGTATATGCGCGATTGCGCTCCATTTGCCAGCGATTAGCGAGCGGAGTAACGGAAATTCAGCAAAAAGCAGATGGCGATAGAGTTATTATCGAATCTGCGCTTTCGAAATTCTTCGAAACAACGCTAATCGACGATATAACTGAAATATTCGATATCCCGCTTAAAGTCTACTTTCTTCGGCGATTTGGTTGAGAGCGGCTCGCAAAAACGCCATCTAAATAAAATAGGAATAAAATTATATTTTTTGGTAATATGTCAGAGAATTGCGCCGCCGAAATTCCGAAGAAGCGCCCCGGGCGCCCGCGTAAGAAGCCGTCATTTCTCCAGCCGACGAGCGGCGGCATTCTTCAAGCCCCGCAGGATGCGAGAAATTCAGTAGAATTTACTTATCAACATCCCGCCGAAATCAAACGCATCGTTAATCTATTCAAAGCGTATAATACTATTAATCTCGAATTAGAGTTTGCAAAAAATCAATTCACCATCTCCGGCAAAGATTACACAAATAGAGTAACTATAATCGCCGCAGTTAATTGTAGATATGTTTCATCTTATTATTGCGCGGAACCCTGTTGTGTATCTGTGAAACGCGATAAGTTCGAAATCGCCCTTGCGCCGCTCGAAAAATCGCACAGTCAGATTACAATCTGTATCAATCGCCACGGAAATACAACTCTGTGTATTGTGCTGCATGATACGCTCTATAATAGCGATGACCAGTTTGAAATCGAATCGCCGCAGTTAACGCAGATAAGCGAAACTCCGAGTAAGAATTTCGATGATGCGACTTACCCAGTGCGATTTGTTATCAGTGGTGCACATCTGAAAAACAAGATAAAAGACCTGAAATATTCTGTCCGCGATTTCTCCATACAAAAGCAAGGAAATGAGCCGCTGCGCATTTGCATGCATGAGTTATCGCGTTTCGCATATTCCGGCATTTATACAGACCCGGATAAGATTCATCTTGAATCATCAATTGCGGATTGTGATATTTTCGTTTCTGTTGTTCCACTAAGTTATATTCGTCCATTAACATCTCCAAGCTTAACTGAAGATTTAATAATTGCCGCGGATTCTCAGCGGAAAATGATAGTACGCACTGGGCTTGGACGCTTAGCATTAGAAGCCGATGATTATGCTATTCAACTTACAGTTGCGATTGACGTGCTGACTTCTGAACAAGCTGCGCGCTATGAATCACCGGCGGCTGCGAGCGCTGCTCCGCAAGAAACCGCAATTGCGGCTCCGCAAAGCGAATCTGTGACAAAAAAAGAAGAATCAAGCGGCAAAACGCAGCAGACAGATGACCTTGTGGATGAAGATGATGCCGATGACGAGGACTAATTTCGCCGCACAATTTGTGCGCGGTGCGTTGCACGTTACTTATTTTTTTCATCTCGCACGGCTTTTCCGCTCTTTGTTATCTGCAATTGGCGAATTCCTTCCGCAAGAAAGCCATTCACAAATGCGCGAATATCGGCAATAGTGGTTTCAGTGCCCATCGAGACCCTGATTACGCCGTCCGATATGATTGTCGGCACATTCATCGCCAGTAAAACGTGCGATGCTCCTTTATGCGAAGAAAGACACGCGGACGAAACGCTCACAATAACGCCGGCATCTTCCAATTTCTGCTTGATGAGCGAATTGCACGCAGTTTCGCCTACATGCTTCGCAATGGACATTAATATTGTATTAGGTAAATAATCTCTCGGTCGCGCTGTATCTTGCAGAATAACGCATTCTAATTCGTATTTTTTGCGTGATTGCATGTATTCTTCGAATGTACGCGTTGGAATTCGCGCATGAAGCATCTTTACTAGTTCTGACTTCAGCGTGTAGTGATTTCTTGTTGTGGATTCCATTCTCTCGAAAGTAAATACTGTCCCGGCAAATGCCGCAGCAATATTGTGTGGCGCTTGTGTTCCGGAACGCCATTGCATTTCGCCTCCGCCTGGACTTAAAGGTTCGAGATGATATCCGCAGAGAAATTGCTCTTTGATGACAAGCGCGCCAAGCCCCGGAGCGCCATGAACTTTATGGAAACTTATGCTCACTGTATCAATACCACTTTTCACTAAATTAATAGGGATTTTCCCATATGACTGAACTATATCGCTATGAAACGGCACTCGCATTTTGTGCGAAACGGCGGCAATCGCGGCGATATCATTAATCGCGCCTGTTTCATTATTCGCATGTTGTATGCTTACCAGGCATGTATTTGGGCGAATTTCGCGCGCAACATCTTCTGCCAAAATATGCCCACTCATTTTCGGCAATATTCGCGATACTGTGCAATAGCCGCAGCGTTCTAATTGTTCGACAAGTGCGATTATTGATTTATGTTCAATAGCCGAAACAATAACATGTGGAATAACATGGGTTCGCAAAGTGAATGCCTCTATAGTACAGCGAATGATGAAGCAATTTGATTCCGACCCACAAGATGTAAAAATTACTTTATAGAGATTCGGCGCGATTTCGCCAATCGTTTGGGCGCGTTTCGCAGTATCTGCGGCATCGGGGCGATCCGTGCAGCAACTCTGCACACCGAGACTTTTCGCTATGTAATCGCGAAATTCGTCCATCATCTTTTTGGCTTCGCGCGCAGATGGATAAGTCGCCGATGGATTGCCATGATTCGTCCATTTTATCATTTCTTGCTTTGCACATTCTGGCATAAGCGTCGTGGCATTGTTATCGAGATAAATCATCTTAAAAAATAAGCGAGTATATATTTGTTCGCTCGCTCATTTTTTGATGAATTATTCGTCCGTATTGTCAGCGCCATAATAATGGAAACGCAAAGGAAAGCGCGCGTGAATATGCAGCAGACTCTTAATTATGATTGTCTCCAACGAGACAGAAACGATATCTGTTATATTTTCCAAATCTGCAAGAGAATAATCCAAGAATAAATGCGGATGCTTTGAAAGATTGAGTTTCCAATCATAAATTTCGCGCGCATCAATCGTAAATATTTTATGCGCTGCATTGGCAACTTTCTTTGGAATTTTTGCGCCGGAATGATAAACCTGTATGCCGGCTAATATTCTGGGGCGAAATATGGCTCGCGCTTCGCCATTTGTAATGACTAAAATATTTCCTACGGCGTGTTGCTGCGATTTCGGCACAATTTCTCCAAATTCCCCACGGCAGCTTTCCGCCGGCGTGGAAAGTAGTGAATTTTTCAATATATGCGCGGTTATTAATTCTAACTCATTTAATCCTGCATATTCGGGGTCATCTTCGATTAAAGTTTCCCAATTAAGCCCGGCACAAGAATAATCCACGAGTAGTTGTCGAACACCGCGATCTATACGCACGCGCGGCTTTGTACCGCGGCATATTGGGCATGGCTGAACGCGTATTTGCTCGAGGCAATCATCGCAGACAGTATTGCCACAACTCGTGCACATCGCAACAAACTCGCATTCCGCAATCGGTGTGTAACAAATAACGCATTCTGCGGTATTGACAAAGTTCTGCTCAATTGCGCGAGAAAGAGTCTTTTTTTGGTCGAAATGAATCGCCACTTTCTCCAATACGCATATTTCTGGATCGCGCGATAGAATATGAGAATTAATAATACTATAATCTAATGCGATTGGGCAATAAGTGTATCGGCGCGCATCTTGCTCGACGAAGTCTCGCTCGCTGCGCGAGTGCTCCCGCATTGCGGTCATGCCTTCGGCATGCTCAATGAAGAATCCTTGCCCAATGCACGAGTGCTCCCGCAATGCGAGAGCACCTTCGGCGTGTTCAATCCTCGAAGATTGACTCGGCATTAGTTTGTATCGCGAATGCAAAGTAAATGTTTTAAGCGCTCTTTTCAAACGTGCCCCGGCAAAATTATTCGGACTAAGAAAATCTTCAACGCAATCGTTAATTATGCGCGCATGGCAAATATTCGTATCGAAGCGAAAAGGAAGGCTAACCACAATGACATCAGCTTGTCGCACGCGCGTTTCATTGAAATCCAATTCATTCCATCCATGCGGTTCAAAATAGGAGAGATTCGTATCATTTTCTAATGCGCGTATCCATTCTTCTTTGCGCCACCGCGCGTCAGTGACGATTAGCGTACTTCTGGAGAAAGTCTGGGCTGAATCTGCGCTTTGCGGAAGTTCGAATCTTGCTGGAATTGGATTCCGCGCAATAAACGCCAAAATTGCCGTTGTTCGCCCGCAACCACCAGGAATATCGCGCAAATCGACAGTATCTTCTTCTCGCTCTCTTCCAGCGATTAACTGGACTAATTCTTCTTGATATGGATGAAGCGGAAATATCACATCAAAAATAGATTGCTGCGAAGCAGCGGCGCTCGATTCGCAATACTGGGTGGTATGCCTGATTTCTTGCTCGGCGAAGCCTCGCTCGCTGCGCGAGTGCTCCCGCATTGCGGTCGCGCCTTCGGCGTGCTTTTTCCCAATCTCGTCGGTTGTCGCCAAATGGGGGAAAAGCGCCATTAATTCCCGCAAATGCGCGACTACTGAATTACTTCCATTGCGCCGAGATTTAGCAGGAGGACGAAATGTAATCATTATTAGTATATATTTTGGCATAGCACATTCAAAAGAAGAACACGCGCAGTTGCGCTTTGGATTTGTGATGTAATTTCATTCCAAATATTTTCCAAGAATAGAGTGGCAAAAAAAGATGGAAGTTGTATATATACAACAATCGGGCACTTTGGGAAAATGTTCGCGCATGCCTTTGGCGTGTGGATAAACGCACTACTAATCGTATCCGCGATTCTCAGCGGAGTTTCTGCTGCACCGACAGCAATTTCTCGAAATTACAATGACAGCATTTGTTTCGCGATTGACATTGGCGACAAATATGAAAAAATTACAATCGACATCATGCAATTATGTGCCGGCGGTGAATTGGAGGCGCATTTGGGGAAATTACCAGATTGTTCGCAGTTGTCGCTCGTAAATTGCGCTGATGCCGCAACGAAAAGCAGCGCGATGCACGTTGAGGCGCAACTCATTCCTTGCGATGCAGAGAGTTGGGGATTTGCATATATTTCGCTCAGTAATCCGGCGAAAATCGCATGCCAAATCGCCGGATTGATAGAAATTATCCCTCGAGAAATACCTCCATCATCATCGCAGCATAGCGAAGAGGAAAACTCATCGACGCTTTCTTCCAATTCATCTTCCGCGCTTCCGCCTCTAATACCAGACGATAAGTTTACTATTATTTATCTTCTTATTGGTTTGACTATGGGTCTCGTTGCGATACTTGTTACTGCGAAATCTATTTCTGTGATTCGCAATCGCGTTGCAGCAAGTCACGCAGCAACTGCCGCAGCGAAAAAAGAAAAACACGAAAATGCCGCGACAACCGTAACTTCACAGTGTGCGCCGGACAATATCGAATTTACTCCAGCAAATGAGGTAATGCTTCGCGTATTAGAGTCGGCAGCGAAATAAGTCGATTTGCTTATTGCCATTTTTTTGCACAAAAAAGAATGAATGTGAATTTGATTTGCGAATTATTTTAATGGGGGTTGAGGCTTTGCCGAGCTTCAGTCAGGACAATTTTGCCGCCGATATAATCAAATGGACCAAGCGGGCAAAGCCGATAAGCATCTGGCATCTTGACTATTCCAATCCCATAAACGGCTTCCGATGCTTTAGCAACAAATTTCAGAACGCTATCTGTTTCACCGGATTTCGCGCCCTCGGCTGCTTCTAAATGCGGAATTACGCACACAGCGCTATGAATGCCGCGCTGAATACGCTGGCAATTCGAGGAAATAGCTTTTTCTATTTCGCGCGCGGTATAGAAATGAAAATCCAATACTCCGCCGATAAATCCACAATTTGCCAATAATCCGCCAATAACGCGATGCAGCTCATATGAGTGCCGAAATTGCAGTGTTTTCATCCCGCATTCTCCATGTTCTTCGCGAATCGCAGTATATCGCCGTGCCTCAGCCGTGCGCAATACCGCAAATGGAGAAGCGCTTCCTTTCTCTTTTTGCGCGGTGTCATATTCTTTGAGATTTTGGTAAACTGTTTGATTTTGTGGCAAAGAATACACCTTTGCGAATTCTGGCGAAATATCGCTCTGCCACCAATCGAATATTATGCGCAATTCGTGTTTGCGCATTTCATGAAGTTCATCTTCGGTTATTTCACTATTAATCTCCGAAGATTTCTGCTGCAGTGAATTGTATTCTTGCGCAGTTAATTCCGCAGCGGCTGAAATCTGTTTTGCGCGCTTTTCATCCGTAGCATTTGCGGCGCCTTCAAACTCCGAAAGCACTTTTTCGTATTCCGCGCCGGGCACTTCTTTGTTGCAAATATAACGAACAGATGCCCCGGTTGAGCGAATCAATGAAATCAGCACTTGCGAAAATGCATTTCGCGATTTGTTGGTGATGCATTGATTATACATCCAAAGAGTGGAAAAATTCGTATCTTTGATAAATGGAATGCCATTCGGCTGAAATTCAATATCCAAAAGATGACAGCCGTCTAAATCGCGCGTTAATGCCTCAGCGCGCATTGATATCCACGCAGATAAATCTGCAGGCGTTTCTGGCAGAGAACCACCGGATTCGGCAATGCAGTGAACGAAACTATGCTTTGCAACACTGCGAATGCGCCCCATCATTTGGATGCACGTTTGCGCAGTACAGGAATTATCTGTGAAATAAGTGAATATTTGCGAAAAATGTTTGACTTTTTCAAATGAAACGCCAGCCGTAAGCGTCGGCGTGTAAATGAGTACATCGCATGTATCCCAATATTTCGCTACGTCCGAAAAATGCTCCTTTCGCCGCGATTGGCTCGTTTCTGCAGAATAAAGAAGAATCTTTTTATCTGGAAAATAGGTTCCCAAATAAGTCTCAACTTTGCGAGCGAATGATGCATTATTTGTTGGAATCACTACGCGCTCACCTGCAGCAAGCGCGGCATTTAGGCGATGAAGCCAAACACCGCGGTCGTCAGTGAAATAATGCGTATCTTCTGTGGCATTTTGGAACGCATTGTTTATCAAAATAGTATCCGGTAAATTTGCATTCGCGATTCCGCGTATGCGCTGAATTACGCCAACAGTTCTCTCGCTCAAAAATGCGTCCATAGCAATAATGTGTTTCGCATTGCGCAAAAGCCACTCAAAAACTGCGAATGAAATCGCCGGCTTCGAAGAAAGCCCTGCGGCGAATTGCTCAATAATAGATTCTGCTTCATCCAAGATTACCATGTCGACAAATTCTAAGTCCTTCGGCGAAATGCGATGAAGTGATTCTACTTGAACAATCATCTTATCAAGCGCGAGCGGCAATTCAGTCGGAATATCCGAATAAAGCGTGAAATCCGGGAATGCCGCTTTACTCGTTGCGGAAAATGTTCTGCGGAACGAAACGAGAAGTATCTTCTGGCTCGCCGAAGGCTCGCGCGAAGCGCTCGCTGCCTCATAGCTCGGCAATGCAGACACGAATTCTTTCAATGCCTTCGTTTTGCCAATCTTCATCGGGGCTCTCACAAGAAGAGTCCTCCAATTCGGCAATTCGGTAGTAGCATCTGTAAATGCTTTCATGGTTGACTGAGAGTATTCAACTAATTTAATTCCTGGAAAGTCTCGCAAGATTGCCGAAACTTCGGGAATTAATGAACTCGCGCGTAGCGCTCGAGGCTCTGCCGAACTCCCGCGTAGCGCTCGAGGCTCTGCCGAACTCGCCGCAGGCTCGAGCGCTTCGCGCGAACTCTGTGAAGCCTTGGCGGTTTCATCTGGACTATCTCGCGTTTGCAACGGAGATGGCGACTGTAATGGTGCTTCGATGCGTGCTCGAAGAACTCCAAACCAGTCTCTTTGGGAACAACTATGATATGTATGATTCCTCGATAACTGACTTAATGATTGTTGTAAAGATATTGATGATTGATTTAAACTTGTATTAAAAATGTTGCATACCCAAACTTTCCGGACAGGATCTCTTCGACATGCACGTGTAACTGTTATATATGATGAATCTATGATGCTGTTTTGCTGAGAGTTTCCCCCCAAACAATTATCACGTGTATGCCCTCGACGATAGTTGATATTTGCAAAGAGAATGAACGTGTTATCCACGTCATGAACTCTTTCGCAAATATCACATCGCGAGGGTGCTATTCTGTCAAAAATCTCCATCCCATTAATAAACCCACCCTTGCTGCGCAATATGTGCGCCTGCATGATTTCTGGAATAGCTTCCCTCGCGGCTTTTTCTATAATCGCCGCCAATTCACCATTTTCACTACTTTCTTTCAACTCGTTTAAATACCCATCAAGCATGCTGCCAGTAATAGCAGCAGGTAGGTAATCCGAAATTAATGGCGCATAACTGCGAATAAGCGTCATAATAAACTGCTCAGCTCGCGGCATTTGTGCCAATGACCTCGGAAAAACCACGCGTTTCACGCGCGGAGACATCTTTCCCTCTTTGAAAGGTCTTTCACCAAGTATCCGTAAATTTTGAATGCGTTTGTTTACACCTGCATCAATGAATTGACGAAATTCCTGCGGTATGCGTTGTATAATTGCTTCACAAATTCTCTTAGCTTCAATATTGGAGTTAACAGATTTGTCGACAACTACATGGAACGATACCTTTTCTAATAGACCGCCCTTCTTTGCATCATCTGACAATGAAGAAACATCTTCATCATAACACGACGAACAAAGGATAATATCTCGCTGCATTAGCGAAATACCACAGTCTTCGAAATATGAATGTATTGCATTAATCAAATTATCAATTAATTCGTAACCCATATCTCGCATTTTTTCATAAAGCACGATATCTTTTACTGAAATATCGACATCGAACTTTATTTTTTGCCTGCAATCGCCGAATATGACTTCGTGGTACGATTTTGCAGATTGCGCAACTTGCGCGCCAGAGGAAGATGAATAGCGAAATTCGAAGAAATCCATTGCGTTTTGCTCGTATAGTGGCTGTTTCTCGAATACGACATATTCGCGCGTTTGTATTTCGAATACTATAAACGCGAGCATAAGCCGCCCATTATTCCTTAGATATGTTTCTGCCCCGGATTCACCTTTCAGCTTTTCAAAACGCTTCGGCGTATTAAGGCTGCACATATCTACTTGTCCTCCTGATTAAGCGAATGATGAATTTCAAAAAAAATAAGGGGGACGACGCCCGAGCGTACAGGCTTCGTTCTCCTAAAAAGACTGCTACAGTGTATACTGGCTTAATTTTATTTTTCTGGAAGGCTGATATTCGCAGATTACTACTATTAGAATTTGAATCCACGTTACTTGACCAACGAATGTTTCAAACTGGCATATATAGACGAGAAAAAATTGAATTCAAAATTGGACAACAAACTTGACACCACACTGATGATACGTATACATTTAAGCGCGATGGACTACTCCAAGAAAACCCGTAAGGAATTAGTCGCCCTCTGCAAAGAAAATGGAATCAAAGGATATAGTGGAAAGAAAAAGGAAAATCTTATAGAAATGATTCATCAAAAAGAATCAATTTCAGTACCAATAATTGAGACAAAAACTGATGCGAAGATTAAACCACCAGTAAAAGTGGAGCTCCCGCTTTGCGGTCGAGCCTTCGGCGAGCTCCCACTTCGCTGTCGAGCCGGAGGCGAACTGCATACTGTACTATCGATGGAAAAAGTGGAACGCATAAAAAGATTGAAAGAACATTTAGCACTCTCAAAAGTAAAACACGAAGACCAAATAATGAAATTGGCAACGCTAAAAGAGGCACATACATATTGTGTGATTCACTGCATATCTGCGCAACAATATGGTCCTCTACTTGAAAGATTTATACGAACAAAGTTCAACTATATCAAGAATAAAGCAGAAGATTGTACTGGCGACTGTTCTAAGGATGGAAAGAACTCAGAAATAAAAGTATCACTTGGAGGAACGACCCATACAAAGTTCAATTTCGTTCAGATTAGACCGTCTCACGACTGCGAGACTTATATACTTACTGCATACAATCTATCTCCTGAAAATGTGGATTCAGAAGGAGAATTATATATATTCAAAGTTCCAAAAGCAGAAATCAAAAAAATAGTTGCGTCCTATGGTGGATACGCACATGGAACCATCAAGGAGCACGGCATAATCACAATTAATTCTTTGAATGACGATAAGAGTATTAAAGAGTATGCTCTCCGTCCTTCTATAAATGACGAGTGCTGGAAAGCATTAATGATATTCAGAATTCCTGAATATATTATTTAATCGTAGGTCTCACTATAAAGTCTCACGAGATCGCCTCTACCTATTGAGTTTTGCCGCGCTGTATCAAGGCTTATCGTATAATCAAGAGCAGCAAACCGTTCCATTAATATCTTTTTATCTATTTTCGATTTAATCCAGTGCCAACTTTTAGGACGTAATGTTTCAAGTCCGGTGTTAATAATTTCGCCACATTTTCCACCATACGCACGAATTGCGAAGTCTGCTCCTTTTGGTGGCGTTGGTTGTCCTTTTGGATCTTTTGGTCCGAATCCCAAGAAATCCCAATCATCATGTGTAGTTGATAGCTCGACAATGGTGCGTTTCGTGTCTTTTTTTTCCCAGATTTGGAAACAACATTTCACCATCATGGGAGGATAAAACGAACAGGGTTCCATGGGGATTTCTTCATCGAAGACAAGATGAAAGTTTGCATTTAGTTTATTATGAACGCTTACACGGCGAAATGTTCTTGGAATAATGAAAGCGATTATATCCGCCCAGTTTGACGCGTGATTAAAGAACTTTATAGCCAGGGAACTTACTCTGCCAAATGGGGGGTTCCCAACAACGAGTATTTTACCAATATTGCTCGGAGGTCTGTATGTAAGAAAGTCTTGTTTGATAATATCTTTGTGCTCTGGTGAAATATCAATACCAAGTTTTTTATCGGTTGGAATTCTTGTAAGGAAACTTCCGTTTCCCGCACTTGGTTCTATTACCATTCCCCATTCGGACCATTTATAACGAGAACCAATACTTGCTAAACATTTTTCTGATATCACCGAAATTGTATAGAATTTATCGAGCCCTACTTCACGAACCACTTCTGCCTTTGTGGTTTGTACTGAAAGATCGGCGGAGCATCCGGCGAGTTCGGCAGAGCCTCTACCCCTTCGGGGGAGTTCGCGCGAAGCGCTCGAGGCTTCGCCGAGTTCAGTACTGATTGTTTCGTCTGTCACTGTGGAACTTTCTATAATAGAATTGATAACTGCTCCAGGAATCGTTAGAAGTCGATTAATATCATCCTTTTTCTTTCCACTATATCCTTTGATTCCATTTTCTTTGCAGAGGGCGACTAATTCCTTACGGGTTTTCTTGGAGTAGTCCATCGCGCTTATTAAGCGCTGTGATACCACTGGAATATTAATTTTAAGTTCAATCGGGGATTCAAATTTTATCTCACCGTCATCCGTTTTGGATAGAATTTCTGTTGCTTTTTGTTCCACGGGTGATTCAATCATATTATCCTTTTTACGAGCGCATTTGCGTTTCATATATATTTCCGACTTTGTGGGAAAGTTTTCTGGTGGATTTTATGACTATACTTTATACGCTCAATTTTTCATAATGGCATGAATGTTTCATCAACGCTGTCTGATTTTGTTTTCCCGGAATACAGATATTCGCCGAGATTCGCGCATTGTAGCCATTGATTTGCATTAATTTGTATTGATTTCAAAAAAGAAACGGTGATAAAATGCGCAATTCGTTTATCCATGCGGTATATGTTCAGTTTTGGCACTATTTCTTCGAGAAATATGAGCAAATCAACGCAAACAATCCGCGACAATGCGGCTCGCCCGCTACGCAGGGTTGCAACTTGTAGCAAAAAGGTTGATATTTCTTGAAAAGAATTGACACTAAAATCTATCCACATGGCTTTTTTCCTTCTCCATCTAAATGTAGATGGGTATATTTTTTATATACAGATGAGCCAGCATGCAAGTCCTGCAGGATATAATCAAGAAACAGTCCGTCAAAACATTCGGCAAGACACGAAAGACTCTTCCCCCGCAAAATGTAGAAAGTCAGAAGACGTGGTTTAATATTTCAGAGACGAATTTTG
>NZ_JALOBS010000043.1 GCF_023228165.1 Methylomonas sp.
CCCATTTGCTGCATAGCTTCGTGCCGTTGGTCATAGAAGGTTCAATCCTGCTGGTTTGGCCGGTACAGCATTGGCGGCAACGGGTGTTGTTACTCGGCTCGGGCTTATTGGCGGCAGTTCTGGTGGTCGTGGCAACTTTACCGGCGCAGCTATTAGGCAAACTGGAAATCGCATTTCAAGACCTTGCCGAATCGGGCAGTAATCCCCGTGTAGTTCCCTGGTTCGTGGACTGGATGGTGTTTTGCGAACTGGGTGGACGCTGGTTGCTCGGCATTGCGGCCGCTTGGTTCTGTATTCAAATACACCGAGCCTTCCTTCGAATCTGATTTTTGAACGTCTGCTTATTAAGTGATGAAGTTTATCTAAAAGAATTCGATTCAATATTCGACTGGCCGGTTTGGGTCGTTAACGACAATTGTCTCTTGGTGAATTTAAATATCTTGGATGTCCGCTTTCAAGATAGCCATGGCTATGAAACCGAGCTTAGTCAAACGGCTAAATCGTGATCCGTTCAATTCAATTGCTGACCAGGCTTAATGCATGTTTGGGCGAAATGAGTTTACGTTTGCGTCTGCCAATTCACAAAGCTGGCAAACCGGTCGGAATTTGCTCTCGTAGAATACCGCATAATTATGTCGACAGCGGGGGCAATACTTCAGGACGACTTGTCCTTCGCGCATACCTTGCGCTAATACCCAGGCTTCGTTGAAGTTGGCGGGCCGTACTTTGCCGTAAGGTCGCTCTTCGGGGATCAGGTGTTCAAAAGTTCGATGGAAATAATCCCATGTAAACAAAATGGCCGGCACGTCCATGCGCGACTGCGGATTAACCTTGCAGGTGATTTGATAGATGGACAGAAATAGCGTCAGATATAGAAACGACTCGCGCGATGCAGGAATGGTTTTAACCACCGGTAGTTGTCCGTTGGTGGGTCCGTGAAAGTGAATGGCATAGTACATGGCCTTAAGCTCATGTTGGCTGATCGTTTTAATATGCGCTTTCACGAACGTCGGCCGCAATTTTCGTTTCAGTAATTGATAGGCAAGATAATGATCTCTTAGCCGGTCTTCGTAGGTGTACCAAGCACTCATGCTATATCGTCTGATCCTGTGAGCAGCATGAGCAAATCACGCGCCTGGCTATCACACGCATCTCCCTCGTGCGCTGACTGATCGACCTGAAGATAACGCCCCCAAAAACTGGCATTGAATCTTGGGGTAAAGGCCAGGCATTCGCGCCGCGCTATCTCCCTAATTTGCTGCACCTGCAGTTTTTTCAGGATACCCACGGCTTCTGGCGATAATCCCAAGCTAAACTTCGCTTGTTCTTCTTGTCCGGACAGCACCATTTCCCGTGCTAACAGCAGATAATCCAATTGCAGATGATAGAGGCTATCTTCCATCTCAAATCACCTGCTTCACTCGGTCGGCTATGGCCATCACGCTTATTCCATAGGCGATGGCGGCCTTCTCATCCTTCCAGCTATAGTAGCGACCAATCCCTAACGCCAAGTCATGCGGGGCTGAACCAATGGCGGTTGCTAAGAGTTCGGCACCTATTTGTACATTGGTAATCGGATCCAGTAATTGCGCCGGCGAGTTCACTCTGTGGCCATGCCAGCGGACATTGATTTGCATTAACCCCACATCTACCAACCGATTGCCTTCGTCTATCGATTGCTTGAGCAAGGCATGGGCCTCCCGCTGCGAGGCTGGCATCAAGGATTGTCCTGATTTATTAAGTGCCCATGGCCAGGGTTTTACTGCGGTCGGATCGGTATCGTTCGCGGATTCTTTTAATGCAACCGCATACAGGATGTAAGGATCCAAATGGTGCTGCTTTGCAATCTGCCACCAAAGCGTATTTTGTAGCGTGCTTGCGGCGCTAGTCGCTCGCGTCTGTTGGCTGACATTGCCATGGGCTAAACACGATGCACTGCAGACCATAAAGCTCAGCAAAATCGGCAGTGGATTGAGATGATGCTGTTTAGCGGCGCATAGCCGTCGGAAACCGGATTTCAAATCGATAGTGTGCATAAGAGAAGTGACTGGTAAGGTTGCCCCGAGTCTACTGAAAAATTCACTATTTCGAGCGTTCAAAAAAGGCCTTCTTTCGACCTAATTACGCACTCTATACCACCTCAACAAATTAATTTATAAAAAATACAAACGGTTACGCATTGTCAAGTACTTTTTATAGCTGAAGTGCTGCCTGACACCTTTCCAAGCCACATTCTGCAAGGCTTTGCGCGGAAAGTACCCCAAAATCACCTACTTTCCGCGCGTGACGATTACAAAACCAGTCTTTTAGTATTGCCCCATGTCGTAATTCATTAGAGAACAGAGCATGGCCACCCTAGAAGACGATCTGACGCAACTGAATTTTCAATATCTGATGCTATTGAGAGAATGTGCCCGTAGCAATCCCATGGAAGCCGCCTGGCGGTTTGGTGTCGTTCCAGAGACGGTCGATCGTGTAGCCGATTTGTCGTTGGAACAGATTAAAGAACAGGCGGCGATTAACCGTGCCGTGATCAGTTTGCTGCCATTGGGTAACCACCCGGTTTCAGCCGCCGCTCATGCGGCCTTGCTGGTTCATGGTGCTCATGATCAGGGTGATCATCATGGATAACGGCGGCTTCGTTGACTTGTCGCATTTTGGCGCTGAACTGATGTTGGCAAAGACATTGTTCGACTACGGAGCCAGAACACCGGTGGTTTGTGCTCTCTGTGGTATCAAACGTATAACAGCCACACGCATTTACAGGCTTGCGCAAGAACAAGCACCAATTAAAGGCATGCTGCCTTGGGATCCACACTGGATAAGTCGTTCAACCATTAACAACCTGCACGCCTCAATATTCTTGGGGTTAATTCAGGATTATGTTTCCTTTAGTGTCAATGATACCGAGTTTGGGTTGCAGTTTTGCAACGCATATACATTGTATTGCCGCATCGTTGCCCGCAACCCCAAGCCCAGCAACCGGGAGGCAGGATTCGAACACCACAGAGTGTTGGATATTAATCGAGCATGGCAGCTGACAAGACAATTTCATGCCTCTGCATTGCATTTTGTGATGTGTCTTTGCTGTCAATCGCGATTCCTGATCCCCCGCCAAGCAGATCAACAGGCTGCCCGCTGTCCCGTATGTGAAAACAAGACTGGCAGTGTAGCCCGTCAACATCGAATTTCGCGGCCATTTTCACAAAATGCCGGCAAAACTTTGACCATATGTCTTGACCGTTTCTAACGGCCAAGGAGAGTCATAATGTATTTACTTGTTCAATCAATTCAATCTCGAACCTTACTGGATGCGGCGGAAGGAAAAAATTTAGCCCGTCTGGCACGAGAATGCTTTTTCAACCATCAACCCTTAATCCTTGACTTTGTCAACGTCGAGCAGGTTACCGCGCATTTTTGCCAGGCGTTATTGTGCCCGTTGACGAACGAGTTCGGCGCGGATTATTTGAATCAATGGTTACAGATAAAAAACCTGTCCGCCCACGTCAGGCAAATCATACAGTCTGCCATGGGTGAATTGGATGATTATTTTGATTGTTTGGAGCGCGCACAGGCTCAGAGTGCTGATCAAGAAATCACGTCGTTGAATTGTTTATGGCTTATCAAAGCCCGTGATCTCTGTCGTGATAATCCTCTATTCGCTGGCTTTATGTTGGGCATTTCGGATAAGGCGTTAATTGAGGCGATTGGTCGCTTGTCAATTGAGGACATTGAGCATATCGCTCAATCGGGCTGGCTGTGTTTTGCGCCAAGGATTTCAAATCATTTTTTTGAGTACATGAATCGCAAGCAACATACCGCCGTTGATGTGTTGCTGACGTTAAGGGAGGGCGTGAATCATGGAGGCTAAAAAGATGATCAAAACGCTAAAGCAGTATCAGTTGGCCATTACCCTGATTCAACGCCAAGCCAGAATTGCAGTTATTGTCCGAGAAACTACCATCCCTAGAGAGCTGATAAAGGCTACTTACAAAGACATTCTAGGGCGATCCGGTAGCTCGGGTCCCATCAAAGAGTCGATTCGTGGCTTGACGCACAACATGAAACAGTACAAGGAAGCCACGCTCTTCGCCAAGATATTTCGTGCAATTGAAGCCGAAAACATTCACGGCGATATTCATAACGTTATCCAGGCATTCGATTTTTTTAAAATTTCCTTGCCCAGTGGCAGCCTCGATTTCACCACGGCATGGTTGGTGGCGCGAGACTTGAGAAATAAAAAATTGCAGTTGAGGGAGTGTGGTCATTGTTATGCAGCGGTATTGATCATTTTGGGCTGCGAAAAGCCGCTGGAGCGGTGTTGTGTTTGTAAAACTGCTTTAAAAACTGATCTTTAGATTTTTATTTATAACCTTCTATGTTCAGAGCCGACCAATCACTTTTTAGAATAAAGAATCGGTCGGCTGTGGAGCAAATAATCAATCGCAAAGTGTTCAGCACCATGAGCAAAACAATTTCCAAGCAACATTTTCAATCGCTATTGCTTTGACCGAGAGGACTCGGTAGATGAAAACATTAGATTTATCGGAAGCAGCCCACTTGTTGAAGCTCCATCCACAAACAGTTCTGCAAAGGGCGCGCTCGGGCGATATTCCTGCAGCTAAGCCCGGAAAATGTTGGGTATTCATAGAACAGGATTTGATCGAATGGCTTCGATCGCAGTACACTCGCCCACGGCAGGATGTAGGGCAAGGAGGCAAAGAAGTATGCTCTTTAAAAGACCAAATAGCCAATTCTGGTGGTATCGCTTTACCGCACCAGACGGCACAACAATACGCCAATCTGCTAAAACTGAAGACAAAAGAAAAGCCCAAGAATTAGCGGATAAGCATAAGGCTCAATTATGGGATCAGATCAAACTGGGGCATAAGCCACAATATCTCTGGGAAGATGCGGTGGTGAAATGGATTAATGAATCCCAAAAGCGTTCTCTGGATGACGATGTCGTCATGTTTCGCTACCTGGATAAGTTTTTGTCTGGCAAACCTCTCAATAGTATTAACCGGGACATTGTGGAAAATATTATTGCGGATAAGTTGAAACACGCTACTCCCGGTCGAGCTAATCGAGTCACGGCGTTGATTAGAGCGGTACTAAGAAAAGCCGAGCGCGAGTGGGGTTGGATTGACAAGGCGCCTGCGATACGTCGTCTTAAAGAAGATAACAAGCGTATTCGCTGGATTACTCGACAGGAGGCCGAAAGACTGTGCCGTGAATTACCGGATCATCTTGAAGCCATGGTTCGATTTAGCCTGGCTACTGGGTTGAGGGAAGCCAATGTTACTGGGTTGGAGTGGAGTCAAATCGATCTGCAAAGAAAAGTATGCTGGATTCACCCCGATCAGGCTAAGGCGAAAAAAGCAATTGGTATTCCGCTCAATGCGGATGCAATTGCTGTGATCCGTCAATTCATTGGTAAGCATGAAATCTATGTCTTTACCTACAAGGGAAACCCAGTGTTAAAAGCCGGTGGCAACGCTTGGAAGAAAGCCCTCAAACGTGCAAGCATTAGTCAATTCAGATGGCATGATCTGCGTCATACCTGGGCGAGCTGGCATGTGCAGGCTGGGACACCGTTAAACGTGTTACAGGAATTGGGTGGCTGGAGTGATTACTCGATGGTGTTACGGTATGCGCATCTGGCACCGGAACATCTGGCCGAGTATGCCGGCAAGATTTCCAATTCAGCACATTTTGCGCACATAAAAACGGAAGACATAAAAAAACCAGTTGCCCGCCAAAGATAACTGGTTGATTTATATACTGTTTGATGGTGGGTCGTGTGCGATTCGAACGCACGACCATCGCATTAAAAGTGCGGTGCTCTACCAGCTGAGCTAACGACCCATCGATTAAGCAGCCATTATATACGATTTTTTGATGAAAACAATCTTTTAAACCTAAAAAAATCTCGGTTCAAGCAAAATACAGTCGATAGAGCCAATTTGAGGGCTCTATATCATTTACATAGTCAACATATTAGTAATTCATTGGCAAATATACGCCTGGGTTCATACCCCGCAAAGGCGCGAACCCGGGCGCTTGAATTCTTTTGAATTCCCATCCTTGCGACGGGAATGGCAAAGCGGTGAGATGCCACCCTCAAGTGATTACTGTTGGCGCCGTCCGGCCCGTGCGTTTTTTAACTTCGCAAAGTTGTTCGGCTATTTCGATCAACTCAGCAAGCGCGATTTGAGCATCCTGATCATGTTTGAGCGCATCGCGTTCGTAGCGCTCCAAATAGATTCGCAATGTTGCCCCGACCGTACCAGTTCCAGACAGGCGGAAGACGATTCGCGAGCCATTGGTAAACCCAATCCGAATACCTTGATTAGCGCTTACGCTGTTATCGACTGGGTCGGTATAGCTAAATTCGTCGGCGTATTTAACAACGTTCTCCCCCCAGCTTTTTCCAGGCAAACTGTTTAACTGGCTGCGCAAGTGATCGAGAATGCCGTTGGCTATGTCTGTATCGACGGCTTCGTAATCGTGGCGACAGTATATGTCCCTACCGTATTTTTGCCAGTGCTCATGCACTATATCCGCAACGGATTGCCGCTTGCGGGCAATTAAATTCAACCAGAATAGTACTGCCCACAGACCATCTTTTTCCCGAACATGGTTAGAGCCCGAACCGAAGCTTTCTTCACCGCATAGAGTAATTTTATCTGCATCCAAAAGGTTGCCGAAAAACTTCCATCCGGTTGGGGTTTCGTAACAAGGCAAGCTCAGCTTGTCGGCAACCCTGTCAACTGCTTGACTGGTTGGCATTGAGCGCGCCACTCCACTAATACCCTTGGCATAGGCCGGAATGGAGCGGGCATTTGCCGCCATAATGGCCAAGCTGTCGCTAGGCGTAACGAAAATGTTTGCCCCCATAATCATATTGCGATCGCCATCACCATCGGACGCAGCACCAAAAACGGGCGGTTTGGTGCCGAACATGAGTTCTGTCAGTTCATGCGCATGCGCCATATTAGGATCGGGGTGGCCGCCGCCAAAATCTTCCAACGGCACGGCATTAAACACGGAACCGGGCGCTGCGCCGAGTTGGTCTTCTAGGATTTGTTTGGCATAAGGACCGGTGATGGCATGCATAGCATCGAAGCGTAGGGTGATTAAACCGGCGGCGATGCTCTGTTTAATCAGGTCGAAATCAAATATCTTCGCCATCAGCCCCGCATAATCGGCAACGGGATCAATGATTTGAATTTTCAAACCGCCAATGTTTGATTCGCCAATGACATCCAAATCGACATCATCAATTTCGGCTATTTGATAGGAGCTGATGGTTTTGGTATTTGCGTACAAGGCGTCGGTAAACTTTTCCGGAGCAGGCCCGCCATTGCTGACGTTATATTTGATACCAAAATCTTCATCCGGCCCACCGGGGTTATGACTGGCTGACAAAACGATACCGCCAAACGCTTGATATTTTCGGATAATGTTAGAGGCTGCCGGCGTGGATAACAACCCACCTTGACCTATGATCAATTCCCCAAAACCATTCGCCGCAGCCATTTTAATTATGACTTGAATGGCACGGCGATTAAAATAACGACCATCGCCGCCCAAAACTAGAATTTTTCCCTGAAAATCGTCTAAACTATTGAAAATAGACTGAACGAAATTTTCTAGGTAATTGGGACTTTGAAAAACTTTTACTTTTTTGCGTAAACCCGATGTACCGGGTTTTTGATCATCATAGGGAGTGGTGTTATGGGTTTTTATTTTTATTTGCATGTTCTACCCTTAATGCGACAATTTAAAAAACTTTAACTTACACCAAAACACGTATCTTTAATAGACTTGCAGGTAGACTGATTGGTTATGAAGCATAAAATATTGTTTCGCAATGTTTTGTTAGGTTTTTGCCTTATTCCGCGTCTTTGTGCGGCCGATCCTGACGTTAGAGTAATTATCGACACCCAAACCCGAAACCTTGAAATCATAAAAGGCGACGAAACGGTTGAAGTACTGGACCACGTTGTCATCGGCCGAAAAGGTGCCGGCACTAAAGAACATCGCGGCGATGATATTACGCCGCTGGGGAATTATCGGATTGGCTGGATCAATGAAAAAAGCGCATTTCGTAAATTTTTCGGCTTAACCTATCCGAATTTAGACCATGCCGAAAAGGCTTTACAAAAAGGCCAAATTGATCATCGTACCTACGAAACCATTGTCAAAGCGGAATACAGAGGTCAAATTCCGCCCCAAAATACTGACCTAGGCGGTCAAATCGGGATACATGGCTTGGGCAGAGGCAGCTTAAGTGTTCATGAGGTTTTCGACTGGACACATGGTTGCATTGCTTTAACCAACGACCAAATTGATCGTTTGAGCCAGTATGTTGAAAAAGGCACACTTGTGACCGTTAAATAATGTTGGTAAATTCCAAAAAAATGTTGGAGAATTGCCACCGTATGTTCTTTTTTGTTTCTTAAACCACAATCAAGGGGAAATCCATGATGAAAGCTGTAAAATTATCCGCACTTGTTGCTGTTGCTGCTCTGGCTACTGGCTGCGCAAGCACTTCAGACATCGAAAACCTGCAAGGTCAAATCGATTCACTGAAACCACAAATCTCTGCTGCCTCTGCTGATGCTGCGTCTGCTAAAGCCGCTGCTGCTGAAGCTGCTGCTAAAGCTGCTGCTGCTGAAGCCGCTGCTAACCGCGCTGCTCAATACGCTCAAGACACCAACAGCAAATTGGATCGTATGTTCAGAAAATCACAACACAAATAAGCATTACTGTTTTTGTTGATGTTAGAGCCCGTGAGCTGAAAGACTCACGGGCTTTTTTATGCCCGTTAGTTTTGCGGGGCGCTTTGAGTAGCTTGAGTCGGACGCTCAAAAATAGCGATGGGAAGCCCGGATGGTTTTATTAATGCTGATTTCAGGATGGATCCTTTAATAACAGGCATTTGCCCTCCATTGGCCTGCTCAATCAAATCAAGAGCCACGTGCAAGCGTTGTTCGAAAGTGGCTGGAGTTTCTTCCATTTGTGGATACACTTCCATATACAACGTATCGTGATACCAGCCCACCTTGATCGGCTGATTGACGATATTGACGGTAGTGCCCACTTTAACCAAAGGAAAAAACTTTTCAATGTCTTGCGGATACATTCTCATGCATCCGTGGCTGACACGCATGCCTATGCCGTTGGTTTTTTGCGTGCTGTGAATCAGATAGCCGGAAAGGCCTAGACGAAATGCAAATAACCCCAATGGGTTGTCGGGACCCGGCGGATAGTATGGATCTAAAGCATCGCCGTCCGCTAAATGCTCTGCAATAATCGAAGGCGGGGGCGTCCAGGAAGGGTTTTCCATTTTGCCAGCAACCTTGGTTTTTACCAGAGGCGTTTTCCAGTTATTTTCCCGACCGATACCTATCGCATACGTGACGACTTGGCTGGCATCGGGATAATAATAAATCCGCATTTCCGGCAAATTCACCACAATGCCGTTCCGAGGGGCATTCGGCAGAATAAAACTGGTGGGAATCCGCACCGGCGTGCCGGCACCAGGCAGCCAGCGATCCACATTTTGATTCGCCAAAACAATTTCGTCCTGACCAATGTGGTGGTCAACCGCAATATCAATCAGTGTATCTTCATATTTCGCGGCCACATATTTAACTTCATACGGCGGACTGCCGACGATGCTGTCCCCGGGGCGATCAGGCGCGGGCAAGGTCAGCGCATACACCGCGCTAGTCGCAAACGCCAGTAAATTCGACAATATTATGCGTTTCATTATGCCTTATCCTCGACATTAAATAATTCAAGCAGACGCGGAAAGAATTGGGCAAGTTCCGCACTCATAATAGAAAAATCCACATCAAACTGCTCGGTTTCATCAAACGCCTCAATGTCAGATGCCTGCTCCTGAATTAAATCCAGAAACTTCAAACGTTTAACTGCCAAGCTTTCATCCAGCACAAACGATAATCTATCCGCCCAGCTCATTGCCAACTTAATCACTTGCTTACCGCTATCAAGGTGGTTTTTGATCTCCGGCAGCGCCAAATCGTGTCGCTTACAACGAATAATCCCCCCTTCATCTTCCAGCGAGCGTAGCTCACACTCATCTTCGATAAGAATGTCTTTCGGCGCATCATGATTCAGCAACCATTGCGTCATAATGGAAGAGGGTTTTATAGAAGCCCCTATAGGCACGACGGGAAGCGACCCCAAGCCCTTACGTAACAGGCTTAATACGTCTTCGGCCTTTTTGGCTGATGCCGCATCAACCACGAGCCAACCGCCTTGACTATCGATGTAAGCGAATATTTTTTTAGAAAAGGAAAAAGCTCTAGGTAACAGATCAAAGATCAACTCATCCTTAATGCGGGTGCGTTCCTTGCCCGCTAATTTACGCGCCTCTCGCTCCTCGATTTCACCGATTTTATCTTGCAGCATTTCGTTGATCACGGAAGCGGGAATGACTTTCTCCTCCTTCTTCGCGCAGATCATCATAAAACCGTGATTGGCATGCACTAATGCATCCGAGGCCTTTCCCAAAGGCGCAGTCCAACCAAAGCTAAACTCATCATGCCCTCCACACGGACGAAACACTTGCTGGCGCAATTTTTGCTCCAACTCGTCCGACGATAGTGAAAAAGGTTCCGTAAAACGGTAAATAGCAAGATTTTTAAACCACATGCATCAGCTCGACAAAAAGTTGTGATTATCGCAAATTAATGGCTTAGGGAGAACCTATTCGGACAAAAACTCCCCCCATAAATTTGACGCGGATAGCTATATGCTACCGGACCGATAAACCGCCTCACAACCAAGTTCCGCAGTGCAGTTAAAAACCTCTAACAATTAGCCGCATATTTTTCCATTAACATATGATGCCAGGCACATTTCGAAACATTTCGACAACTCCCATAAAAAATAACCGGTTAACCGCCCCCCTAAATATGCAAGCTAAATCTCGCTGAAATGCAAAGGTTTGTTAGAATGTAGAATCCCAACACCCTTCACGCGCACCCATAGGAACCTAAATGTCTAGCATGGAAATGGTTATTCTCGGCGCCATGACAATATTGTTGCTATTTTGGCTGCAACCCGGAATAAAAACCGCCCTGATGCGTAGTAAGCAAGCCCAAGCCGATTGGCAAAGCGTACTTTTGCCGCTCGGTTTGGTTGTGATATTTGTGATTTTTTTAATTGCGATGGTTTGAAATGATTGAAGAAGAATATTTTGAAGACGAAGAGATAGATGAAAGCGAGTTTTATGCGATTCGCCCGAATAAAACTCAGATTAAAAAACAAATCGCCAGCATTTTCGCCATGGCCGAGCAGATTTGTGAATTAACGCCCGCGCAAATTGCCGAATTCAGCCTGCCCGAACGCATTGAACAAGCTCTGCTGGACGCGGGAAAAATGGGCAGAAACGCCGCACGCAAACGGCTGATGAAATATATTACCGCTCAATTCCGCACACTGGATGTCGAAGCAATAGAAGAAAAGCTGGCACGCATGAAAAATAAAAGCGCGCATGCAGTCCGGGAGCACCATCAGGCTGAACGTTGGCGCGACCAATTATTAGCCGATACCGACAATCATCAACTCACATTGTTCATGACCGAATACCCGGAGGCGGACAGTCAGCATATCAGGCAATTACAACGCAACGGACAAAAAGAAGCCAAAGAAGGCAAACCACCTAAATCGTCACGCCTGTTGTACAAGTATTTGAAAGAATTGATTGCCGACCAACAAGTCTTTCCATCGGATACCGCCGAGGACGATGACTTGATAGACGAAGACGATAGCGAGCTATAACTTCACATGTTTAGGTTTTGCATCTGACGCTTAATCCACGCCTGCCGCCTGATTAAATACGCACTTGGTCTGGCCGCGTTTAATTTAATCGGATTCGGTAAGGTGGCGGCCAGCAGTGCCGCCTGACTGGTGGACAATTGCTTGGCTGAGATATCAAAATAATGCCGACTGGCGGCTTCAATACCGAATAAATGATCGCCAAATTCAGCGATATTCACATATACCTCCAAGATCCTGGCTTTACTCCACATCGTTTCTATCAAGAAGGTAAACCAGATTTCCAATGCCTTACGACCAACATTTCTCGCCGGACTTAAAAACAGATTTTTGGCGACTTGTTGGCTGATGGTGCTGGCGCCACGCAACTTACCTCCTCGCCTATATTTCAGATACGCTTGATAGATGGCGTCAAAATCAAAGCCATGATGCTGATAGAAACGCTGGTCTTCAGCGGCGATAACAGCCGCAAACACCTGTTTGGATATTTGGCTACCGCTTACCCAATGATGCCGAATCGGCCGATAATGTTTACCGGCAACCAAGTCGTCAATATGAGTGTGCAGCATAAATGCCGAGGTTGGCACGGGAAAAAAGCGCAGCACGCTAACCAAGATAATTGACGCTAAAAGCAAAGCAATACCGGCATATGCCACAATGCGCAACAGACGCTTAGGTAAGTTTTGCACCGCATGATGGCGATGTTTTGACTGGCGATAACGGTTAGGGCGACGAGGAAGATTCAAGGCTTTAATAGGACTCGGAAATGACGGAAAACATTGCATGAATCATAAACGGAAAACCCAGTCCGGACGAAGGAAATCCATAAGTGCGCTATTTGACCCATAAAAAACGGCAAATAACATAGTTTGCGATACTAGCGCATGCCCTTGCTTACCCATTTCCATTAAAATCAATTACTTCATGACCTGGCATACGGATTGCTTTACTAATGTCAGGTGTCAGGGATTTTAAGTTCTCTCCCCCGTGAACATGGAAAATATAGATGCCAAGGAATATCCCGGGTAATTGCATAAGGACTAGTGCATTTATCCGGGCAGGGACGACCTTATCGCATGACCCCACTAGCTCGAAAACCATTCATTTCATGCCAACCCCAAAGCATGGCAGGGTGTATCATAATGGATCGGTTAGCTTATCCGCCTAAAATCAAGTCATGTCCAAAATCTTACTTATCGCTATCTATCTGTTGGGCGCTTACAGCCTGGCTGATTCCGTGCCCCAGGAGTGGGCAAAACGCACCACCCCAACAGCCGATTCGCTCCCACAAAGCATTGGCACTTACACTAACGGCTGCATCAGCGGCGCGATGTCCTTACCTTTATCAGGAAAAGGTTATCAAGTGATGCGTTTATCGCGGCATCGTTTTTACGGACACGCGACATTAATTCAGTTCATTCAGCAGCTTGGCCAAGTTGCCGCCGACCAGCAATTGGGGACCTTACTGATAGGCGACCTGGGGCAAGCTCGCGGCGGACCAACACCCAGCGGCCATCGCAGCCACCAAACCGGCCTGGATGTCGATATCTGGTTTTTACTCTCTAAGCAATTGGATAACCGCTTGCTAAGTGCCAACGAAAGGGAAACCTGGAGCGCCCCATCGGTAGTGGACGCGAATTCAGATGCCGTAGACTATCAACAATGGACGCAAGCACACGAAAAAGTGCTGGAGGCGGCTGCGCGCCATCCCGAAGTTGACCGGATTTTTGTCAATCCCAGCATTAAACAAGAGCTGTGCACGCATAGAACCGCATCGTCCGCCGCCTGGTTACGAAAAATTCGACCATGGTGGAAACACGACGATCATTTTCACGTGCGTTTAAAATGCCCGACTGGCAATCCGCACTGCCGGGGCCAACCAGCACTTCCCGAGACTAACGGCTGTGATGACAGCTTGGCCTGGTGGTTTTCCAAAGAAGCCAAAACCCCCAGTAAACCCAGCAAACCCACGATTCGGCCACCCTTACCGGCCTTGTGCGAACAAGTACTAAATCAGTAGCACACACTCCACTTCTAGAATTCGGCCATTGCCGAAAGTTAGCGGAACCACAACTTTCGGCAGCCCATAAATTGCAAAGGCGTATCGGGTGGATATCGTGCTTTGAATGGTTTTCCATGCGCACTCCCACGGATTTAGCCCACCAACACTGATTGGCTGCCCCTCAAGAACAACGCCAACCTCCAACCACTCGTTCATGCTGTTTCTCGGACCCGACAAACAGTTATTTTTTTCAGCGCTTTAAAGGTGGCCCGGAGGCAAGCGCTCTATCCGGATTCGAATGGAATTGCCGCCGCCGCTTTGCGTTGTCCAGAAATTGTTGTCGCAATTGCGCATCCGCCTGGGACCAACCGCAGATCTCGTCCAAGCTGCGAAAACAACCCAAGCAAATATTTTGCTCGTTCAAACAACAATTTCGAACGCAAGGCGATGGAATATTTTCCGCCTCCTCAACCATGGCGCATACCTGCGAAAAAATCTTGTGCCGCTTTGACGTCTCGAGTGATCTGCGCTTGCAGCGCCGCCAAGGAATCGAAGCGGACTTCGTCGCGTAACCTGGCCTTGAAATGCACTTCAACATAACGACCGTATATATCCTGATTGAAATCGAACAGATGCGTCTCCAAAACCGCCTTTGCACTGCCATCAACCGTAGGGCGATTACCAAGATTTGCCACACCGGATAATTCCCGGCCATCGAGTCCGGTCATCGTCACTGCAAACACCCCAACCAGCGGTGTATTTTTACGAAACATTTGCAAATTAGCGGTCGGAAAACCTAATTCACGCCCCCGTTTATCGCCATGCGCCACCCGACCGCATACCGAATAATCTCGGCCCAACAGCAGTTTGGCTTGGGACAAATCGCCCTCGCCCAATGCATCGCGAATCAAAGTGCTGCTGATGCGCAGACCGTCCAGCTCAAACGAATCCGTGGACTCGACCGCAAAGCCGTACTCTTCGCCCCGGTGCTGCAACAAAGTAAAATTACCGCGCCGCGCCTTACCGAAATGAAAGTCGTCGCCAATGACCAAATGTTTGATGTTCAGGCTGTCCACCAAAATATCGCAAATAAACTGTTCCGCATCGTAGTCGGCCAACCTGCGATTGAAGGGCAACACTAACAATTCATCGATAGGCAGTTTGGCAAATTGGATCACCTTTTCCCGCAAGCGGGTCAGCCGCGACGGCGCGTGATCGCCCAGAAAATATTCCAAGGGTTGCGGTTCGAACACCATCGCCACTGTCGGCAGTTGCAAGCGCCTGCCATGGGCGGCCACCCGCTCGATCACACGCCGATGTCCCAAATGCAATCCGTCGAAATTGCCGATAGTCAGCACACAGCCATCACGCAATGGCTCAAGATGATGTAATCCCCGAATTAATCGCATAGCATCCGTCTTGTAAAAAAGACTGGATTTTATCAGTAACGGACGGCACGACCTATCGTCATTTATAATAACCGGCTTATAAATTGTTCGGCCTTACCCCAGATGATAGACACGCTATATATTGAATCCGCAATAGCTGAACATCCGCGCATTACCGCTATTCGGCAGCGCTTTCCAGAAGCGCGAGTGATTAATTGCGAACGTTACGGGGAAGTATTCAACCCCAATGCGCAAAATTTTCGCCTGCAAAAACAAAAACCGGCCTTAATTATGGCCCGCAAACACCAAAAATTTGTTCTGCCGGCCCCGGCCGGGTATGGGATTGGCGGGCAGCGCAATTATTATTTCTCTCACATGCTCAACTGCCTATACGATTGCCGCTATTGTTTTTTACAAGGCATGTATCAATCGGCCAATTATGTACTCTTTGTCAATTACGAGGACTTTCAGCAGCAAATCCGGGATATTTGCCAGGAATCGCCCGAAGAAGCGATTTACTTTTTTTCCGGTTACGATTGCGATAGTTTGGCATTCGAGCCTGTCACCGGTTTTGCCCAAGCATTTTTACCGGTGTTTGCCGAATTACCAAATGCTTGGCTGGAACTGCGCACCAAAAGCACGCAAATTCGCGGTTTGTTAAATCGACCGGTTTTACCGCGCTGCGTGGTGGCGTTTAGTTTGTCACCTGATCCCATCGCCAATAAAGTGGAAGCCAAAGCACCGTCACTGGCAAAACGCATTGAAGCCGCGGCCAAATTGCAAAAACAGGGCTGGCGGATCGGCTTGCGATTCGATCCTTTGATTTATCAACATAATTACCAAGATCAATATCGGCATTTGTTTAGGCAAGTGTTCTCGGCAATCGATGCCGATGCATTGCATTCGGCTAGCTTGGGCGTATTTCGTTTGCCGGAGCACTTTTTTAAGAAAATGCATAAACTCTATCCCGAAGAACGCTTATTTGCCAGCCCTCTGCAAAGCAGTTCCGGCATGGTGTCATACAAATCCGCACTGGAGCAGGCCATGATGAAAGACTGCAGCGAGATGCTGCTGCAATACATCCCACGGGAGCGTTTTTTTCCGTGCCATCCGTAACACGCACCATACTGGTCACCGGAGCCAGCTCCGGCATAGGTCGAGCCATTGCTAAACTGTTATTAAACCAGGGCCACTCAGTATTGGGTATGAGCCGGGACAGCAGACGATTCGCTGTCGAGCATCCCCTCTTCACCCCGATAAAGCTGGATTTGGCAAACCTTGATGAGATTGAACCATTCTGCAGACGCCTGCAAAACGACTTTCCGCAACTCGATGCGGTTGTTTTTGCCGCCGGTTACGGCCGGTTCGGCCATCTTGAACAGTTTTCTTTTCAACAAATTGAGCGCTTAATGACGGTCAACTTTACCGGACAGGTGTATATGACCAAGGCCTTGCTGGCTAAGCTCAAACAAAAACCGCACTGTAATCTGATTTATATCGGCTCGGAAGCTGCATTGAAAGGCAGCCGCAACGGCAGCATTTATTGCGCCAGCAAATTCGCCTTGCGCGGCTTTACTCAGGCCTTGCGTGATGAGTGCGGCAAAAGCGGCGTACGCGTATCCTTGGTGAATCCGGGCATGGTGAATACGGCATTTTTTGAAACGCTGCAGTTCAATCCTGGCCAACAACCGGAGCAGGCTTTGCAGGCAGATGATGTCGCCGATGCAGTCAATTACATCCTAAATGCTAACCCGAATTGTGCGGTAGACGAAATTAACTTAAGTCCGCTTAACAAAGTCATTGAATTTAAAAAATAAGTATATGTTAAGCCGGTTCATTGTTTATTTTTGTTATCACATAAAATCTTCGCAACACTATAAAAAAATAAAATATTATTTTTGGAATTTATTGGAAAACGAGAATAGCAAATCGAAATCTTATTTCGATTTACTAATGATAGGCCTGATATTTTTAAGTATTTTTTTACAGTTTTACTATGCAGGACACGAGTTTTCATTTCTCGGAAACATTATCGAATCTGTAATTTTAATCATCTTTATTGTTGAATACATTTTGCGCTTATGGGTTTATTCTGACACACATGAAATCATATTGGCACAATATGAAAAATCCCTCTATCTAAAAATTCAATTCAACATAAGAAAAGCATTCAAGCTAGCGCTGGCAAAAAAGATAACATATGTATTGTCACCCTATGCCATTATAGATATTCTGGCCATATTACCCAGCTACCGGCCGTTAAGAATTTTAAGGATTTTCCTGATATTCAGACTGTTCAAACTATTCCGGTATTCCAATAGCATAAAACTTTATGCCGAGGTCCTGGCCAGCAAACGTTTTGAGCTGCTGACTTTATTGATGTTCACCGGTTTTTTTCTGCTGATCGCCAGCGTTTCCATGTATATCTTTGAGTATCCGGAAGCGGGTAGCGATATTCATAATTTATTCGAAGCATTTTATTGGGCAATCGTAACCCTAGCTTCGGTGGGTTATGGCGATATAACCCCGCACACATTGAGCGGCCGGATAGTGGCCATGATTCTTATTTTTACCAGCGTTGGCATCTTGGCATTTTTTACCTCCATATTGATTTCGGCTTTTAATGAGAAAATGCCGGAATTACGCGAGAATAAAATATCCACCGACCTGGAACGCTATCATAAATTTATTATCATCTGCGGTTTTGGCCGGGTAGGTCAGGAAATCGCTAAGCAATTGTCCAAAGATAAACAAAACTTTATCGTTATCGACAAAGATCTTAACAATATTAATATTGCCAGAAAATTAAAATACTTAGCCATTCATAACGATGCATCTCGCAACGATGTATTGCTAAATGCTGGCATTAATCGTGGAGCCACCGCTATTTTATGTATTACCGGAGATGATGTAGTCAACGTTTACATTACTTTAACCGGCCGACATCTAAATAAGGATATCCATATTATTTCCAGGGCAAACCGGCATGAAAACCAGAATAAACTCTATCAAGCCGGGGCCGATAATGTCATATTACCTTTTGAGGTGGCAGGTTTGTTGGCGGCGGAATTTATGGGTCAGCCGGTAGCCTTCGAAGCCATTTCCGGCATACTGCAAGAACAAAGCGATATTGTGATGGAAACGGTACCGGTCACGGAAAAATCACCGTTGGATAATCTACAAATCGGTCTATTGGATCTGCAGCAAAGAAAGCTGAGTTTATTAGGCGTAATAAGCGCCAACCCCATCCATTTAAAGCATAAAAATAAATACCGGGTAAAACAGCAACATTTTTACTTCAATCCGGAGCCGAATTTTATATTGCGGCACGGCGATATTCTAGTGATTTTGGGGCGAAAATACGGCATTAGCCACTTTCGAAACCAGATGGAACAACAACGCTTACGTACCAAGGTGGCCACATGAAAGAGATTGCGGTATTCGGTTACAACCGGCTGTCTTTCGAAGCCATTAGCCGGATAGACACGGATGCCCATCAAATTCGGGTCTTCGACCACAACCCTGCCCAAGTAGACCTCGCCTGCGATAACGGTTTTAGCGCGTCTACCCTGGATTTTCGCAACGACGAGGATTTAAAAACCATTGGAATTGGTAGCTCGGTCAACACGTTACTTTGTTGCTTCGAAGATGATTCCGAAAATGTATTCTTAACCCTATCAGCTCGCGCATTGGATAAGGAATTGCAAATTATCGCTATCATAGACAGCCCGGACGCAGCGGAAAAACTGATTGCAGCCGGGGCCAATAAAATTATCGATCCGTATCAAATATGCGGCCGCAAGATTCACGACATGCTAAAAAGACCGGAAATTAACGATCTTTTCGACCACACCGTTTTTGGCCGCAACGACTTGCATATCGCGGAAGTCGTAGTGTCGGAGACCAGCTTTTTACGCGATATATTTGTCAGCCAGCTGGAACTGAATACGCATTACAATCTGATCTTAATTGGTATTATTAACAAGCAAATTAGCGATCAAATGCATTTCGTCGCCGAAGAAGACGACAGAAGACTCAACTCCGGCGATATTTTAGTTATTTTGGGGCCCTCACGGGAAATAAGAGCATTTAAAAAAGACATGAACGATGAACTTTGCAAAATTTAGTCCGCGACTTTGGTTTTTATTGGGTTTTATTGGCTGCTGTTCGTTGCTGGCAACCGGTGCCTACATGCAATTCGCAGAAGAATTGGAACCCTGCCCGCTTTGCATCTCCCAGCGCTTGGCAATTCTGGCCACCGGCATCATCTTTTTATTGGCCGCTTTACACAATAAGGCCTACAAAGCTTATGCTATAAGTGCCGCCGTGTCCGCGCTGATCGGCGCCAGCATTTCGGCACGGCATGTCTGGCTGCAACATTTACCCCCGGACCAAGTCCCGGAATGCAGCCCGGGATTGGAATATGTGTTTCAACATTTCCCTTTAACAGAAACTATCAAGCTAATGCTGACCGGCACCGGCGAATGCTCGCAAATTGAAGGTATATTTCTAGGATTAACCATCCCGGGCTGGACATTAATTGCGTTTTTAATATTGGCGGCTTTCAGCCTGTTAACCATCTGGCTTCAATCAAAAGCAGATGAATCCCAAACCTGAAAACTTGCTGATAACCGAGCACCAGAGCAGATTTTCCGGTAAATCAGTATCGATTCGAAGCCTGGCCAAAACTGTTATGCACAAATTTGGGGCGATAGCAATTTCTAACATTTTCTTTCAGCTCAGGCATTTAACACAGCTCAATTAAAAGCCTAAGTCATTGAAATTATATAACTAGTTTTTGTGGCCTAAAATTAATCAAGTTAACAAATCCGTAACAAAAACCGATACTAAGCTCACTTAAGCCAACGTAATCCACAGAGTTATCCACAACTTTTGTGGGTAACTCTAATTCCTTAATCTCCGCAATCACTTAGGGTTGTAACATCAAAATAACATCACCAAACATGGCTAACTGCAACTCCCCCCAAATGCTGATTGTGCAAGTTGCCATCCCTGTTCCGTTACAGCGTTTGTTTGACTATCTAATGCCGGAGCTATCTGACACACAAAGCATTCAACCTGGCACGCGGGTACTGGTACCCTTCGGCAAAGGTACAAAAACCGGGGTTGTATTACAAATCGTCGACCTTACCGATAGTCGGATTGACCCCAAAAAATTGAAACGGGTCGAAAAGATTATCGATTCCGAACCGCTATTATCCGCCAAGGATTTGCAACTGCTGAAATGGGCCAGCCGCTATTACCACCATCCAGCGGGAGAAGTGATGGCCAGTGCATTTCCAGCGACGCTTCGCCGGGGTAAACCCGCGATTTTGCAAGTCGACTATTGCTACCGACTGACCGAGCAAGGTCGCAAAACCGTAGCAACGGATTTGAAACGCGCGCCTAAACAACAGGCTTTGCTGAGATTATTTCAGGCCGGATCAATGCCCATTGCAGCGGCCGAATTAGCCCAGCATAACACCACATTAAAAGCCTTACAGGACAAGGGTCTTGTTCACAAAGAGCCTAATCAACACAAGAGCCGGGTCTGGAGCGAGCGAGCAACTGGTTTAACAGCCAACCCGGAGCAACAGCATGCCATCAATGCCGTTGTATCCGGTTTAGGGCAATTTTCCGTATTTTTATTGCAAGGCGTGACCGGTAGCGGCAAAACCGAGGTGTATATGCAGATCATCTCGGAAGCATTATTGCGTGGCCTGCAGGTATTAGTTTTACTACCCGAAATAACCTTGACGCCGCAATTGGAACAACGGTTTCGGCAACGTTTTTCCGCGCCCATCGTCTGCTTTCATTCCAAACTCAACGATAACCAACGCCTGCACGCCTGGTTGAGTATGCAGCAGGCCCAAGCCGCCATCATGCTCGGCACCCGTTCCGCCCTATTCACTCCGCTTAAAAGTCCGGGATTAATCATTCTTGACGAGGAGCATGACAGCTCTTTCAAGCAACAGGAAGGGTTTCGTTTTTCGGCCCGCGATGTCGCCATCGCTCGCGCAAAAATATTAAATATTCCGGTCTTACTTGGCTCGGCGACACCTTCCTTTGAAAGCCTATTTAATGTCGCCCAGCGTCGTTATCAGTTACTGCAACTGTCTATCCGTGCCGGAAATGCCGTGGATCCGGTTTTTCAATTACTGGATATTCGTAACAAACCCATGCAAGCCGGTTTGTCGGAAGCGTTGATTACCGCTATCCGATCCACTCTGGCCCAGGAGCATCAGGTGTTGCTATTTCTAAACCGGCGCGGCTTCGCACCTGTACAGATTTGCCACGGCTGCGGCTGGGTATCCCGATGCGACAGTTGCGATGCCAATATGGTGATACATGCTGCCGAGCGCCTTTTACGCTGCCACCACTGCGGCAGCGAACAACCGTTACCCACGAGTTGCCCGGCCTGCAGAACCGGTGAACTACAACCGCTGGGCCTGGGTACCGAGCGCATCGAACAGACGCTGGCGGAGCTGTTTCCCAATAACGCCATCATCCGCTTGGATAAAGACACAACCCAACGCAAGGGTGCGTTGGAAGGTTATCTGCAACAAATCCATAGCGGCCATGCCGATATTATTCTCGGCACACAAATGCTAGCCAAGGGCCATCATTTTCCCGAGGTGACCTTGGTGGCAATACTGGATATCGATAGCGGCCTGTTCAGTGTCGACTTTCACGCCGGCGAAAAACTGGCGCAAATGATCGTGCAAGTTGCAGGACGCGCGGGTCGGGCGGACAAACGCGGCCGAGTCGTGCTGCAGACTCGGCAGCCGGAACATCCTTTATTGACGACCTTGATCGAGCAGGGCTATCAGGCTTTTGCGAAAATTGCTCTGCAGGAACGCCGGCAAGCCGGCTTACCCCCTTTTAGCTATCAGGCCTTGCTTCGAGTGCATGCCGATAACGCCCATACGCCACAACAATTTTTACAGGACGCTGTCACGGTACTTCGCGCCTTGAATACAAGCAAAATCCAAGTTTTGGGTCCGGTTGCGGCGCCCATGGCACGCAGGGCAGGACAATTTAGATTCCAATTGTTGTTACAAAGCCCGCAGCGCAAAGATTTGCATCAATTACTGGATCAGGCCATCCCACAAATTTCCAAACTCAGGCAAGCCGGCAATGTCCGATGGTCGCTGGATGTCGATCCAGCCGATTTATATTAAGCCGTGGAAAACAAAGCCAAAGCCCCGGCTTTTTATGGGATAATTCCGCGCTTTTGTGGGCTAGGCCTACACCGATAATCATAAAAATTACTGAGGGTATTGCAATGTGTTGGAGTGGAGAGGCGTCCGGCGTTTTAGCCGCCGCGGGTTTAACAACCGCAGTGTATGTGGCATATAAGGGGGAATCCAAAGAACTATGGATTCCATTGACGTACTTTGCCTTGATGGAGTTATTGCAGGCTGTAACCTATGTTTATATAGACCTTTGCGGCAATCCCAGCAATCAAGTGTTGACCTTGCTCGGCTACCTACACATTGCCTTTCAGCCGTTTTTTGTGAATATGGTGGCGATGTACTTCATTCCGGAGAGCGTCAAGCTGAAAATACGTACCACGGTTTATGCCTTATGCTCCATCAGTTCCTTGGCGATGTTGATCAAGATGTATCCGTTTGCCTGGGCCGGCGAATGCGTGCCTGGCGTGGAAGGCTTTTGCGGGGCGCAGACATGTTCGATTTCCGGCGCATGGCATATCGCCTGGCAAATGCCGCTGAACGGTTTAATGTCGCAACCGGTTGAATGGCTGTTCGGCTTTAACTGGGGCTTGCATGCGTTCTCTTATATCCTGGCGGCGTTTTATCTACCCTTAATGTATGGTTCCTGGCGCTTCGTTGGCTTTCATTATTTGATCGGGCCCTGGATTTCCGATATTACCACCGACGATCCTAACGAATATTGCGCGGTATGGTGCCTGTTCTCGATTGCCTTGTGCGTATCTGTCATCAAAACCCCGATCAGAAAGTATTTACACGTCAAAAAATGGCCATTTTACAATCGTGAGGTCGGCGATAGTTTGTAAAGTATTCCTGTCTGACACAGACATTTCGTTTCGGATGATCGTTAAGGACTTGATAACGCAAGGGGGAAGGGTAGCGCGGAGCTAGCTTAACGCTGGAATCCGCTAGGCCTGATACCCGGCCCACTAGCTCTTCTTACCGTTACGATGCGACATACTGCCGATGGGGCACAAGCCATCAATTCAACCGACAGCTGGTTTCATCGATAGCATTCAGCGACAAACCGAGCGGATGCCGAGGGCGCCGCACAGCCATAAAACGTTCCCGCCAGTATGGGTTACGCAAACTGGAAACCATCACCCGCCCGGTCCGGGCGCTGGGCGCATGTACAAAGTTGTCGTTACCGACATAAATGCCGACATGTGAATAAGGCTTCTCGGTATTGAAGAACAATAAATCACCTGGCTGCCGCAGCTCGGGCCGCACCCCCGGCAATTGCCTCACTAACAACTGAGTGGTGCGCGGCAATTTTAAGCCTTGTTGATCATAGACGTACACCACCAGACCACTGCAATCGAAGCCTTCCTGAGGGGATTTGCCGCCATAAACATAAGGATGTCCTTGTAATTGCAACGCGTCTAATGCCGCCCGGGTGTTCCCGCTTTCCGGAACGGCTAGATTCAACGGAGCTTTATCGGTACCGGCGCAACCGGACAGCAAGCCCGCCAATAAAGCGATGGGAAAAATCAGTTTAGGGCGAAAAAACGCAATCATCATTTACTAACATCAAAGAACTAGTGAGGGCAATTATAGACGGATTCGATTAATTTGCCTTGCATGGCGTCAATCGCTAACGAAGTTGGCTGAAGACTAAACATACATTACAACAGGCTGAATAAATCCATTTGCTGGTGTTGATCCATATGTTCGGGTTCTTGCAAAGAAGACAAACTCACACCCAATAACCGCACCTTCTTCTCGCCAATTGCCGTATTTTTCAATAGCTCTAGCAGTAGAAACGTAGCTTCGGGAGTGTTCGCAATCGCTTCAGACAGGGTTCGGCTGCGGGTTATTTGCACAAAATCCTGATATTTAATTTTGACGGTCAAGGTATGAGCAATCAGCCTTTTTTCCGACAACTTAGTCAACGCCTGGCCCAATAATAACCGCAGCTGATGCATTATGATTCGCGAATCACCAATATCCTCTGCAAAGGTGGTTTCAACACCTATGGATTTTCGCTCACGACGAGCATTTACAAGTCGGTGATCTATCCCACGCGCAATATCGTAATAATGCCGGGCAGCTTTGCCGAAATGTTGTTGAAGCCGCGCTAGCGGTATTTGCTTTAAGTCGCCCCCATTTTGAATGCCTAATTCGTGCATTTTTTTCTCTGTGGCGGGACCTATGCCGTGAAACTTGCCTATCGGCAAATTAGCTATGACTTGCCGAGCCTGCCCCGGAGTTATGACATGCAGCCCATCCGGCTTGTCTAAATCCGAAGCGAGTTTTGCCAAAAATTTGTTATAGGAAATGCCGGCCGAGGCAACTAACCGAGTCTGGCTACGGATCTCTTGTTTGATTTGCTGGGCCAGCAAGGTCGCCGAACCTTGAAAATAAACGCTATTGCTGACATCCAGATAAGCTTCGTCTAAAGACAGTGGCTCAACACAATCGCAATATTGGTTGAAAATACTGCGGATATTTTCGGATGCTTCCCGGTAGGCATCAAAACGGGGTTTAATGAAAATGGCTTGCGGGCAAAGCCTGACGGCTTGCGATGAGGGCATGGCGGAATGTATACCGAACACTCGCGCCTCGTAACTGCAGGTGGCAACCACGCCGCGCGAATCGGGCTTTCCGCCCACTATGACGGGTTTGTTTCGATAGGCGGGGTTGTCTCGTTGCTCTACCGCGGCATAAAACGCATCCATATCGATATGGATAATTTTGCGCGGCGAGTCTTGCATGACTTAGAGCCTGTTGGATGACTCCAGCTCGGCTGTCAGATTCCAATCGGAAAAAGGAAACGGCAACTGTTCGGTATTGAAAGTCAAAAACAACAGGATATGGTAGTGATAGGTTGACAGACTGCGGCCAAAACCCAAAATATTGGGATTTGTGGCACCTGTTATCAATACCGAACCTACTTGCAGCAACACCACCAACCACAACAACAGCTTGACCATGCTGTCAATGACGGCATAAATCAGCATAAAAATAATACGTTTCCAAGTGCTGATTCGTTTTAGATTTTCGTTGATTTGCTCCTGCACCGCATTAACCTCTATTCATGACGTCCCGTAAGTCCAGCGCGGCTGCATTGGCACGGGCAATATAGTTGGCCATGGCCAACGAGTAGTTGGCAAACAGACCGAAACCGTCGCCGTTAAGAACCACAGGGCTCAAGGTTGGGGTCAAAGCATTTTCCAAAGCCTGAATCATGTTATCCAGCGTATTCATGGCCCGCTTGTCCAGCAAAATATCGGAAAAGTCATGCTTGATGGCTTTTAAGATATGCAACAGCGCCCAGCAGGCACCGCGCGCTTCATAAAAGACGTTATCGATTTCCATCCAGGGTGTTTTACCAATGGTTGGCATATTGATATCGACAGGATTCGATGGATCACCGTGAGTGGCGCCGGAAAACTTGTCGGTACTAGCCGCCAATCGGGTAGACAGTCCGCCCAGCCGTTTAATGACGACCTCGGTGTATTGCCATAAGTTATCGGCACGCGAGTGAAACTGAGCCGCTCTGGAAGTGGAGGTTGGATTTTGCAGACGCAACATATACTTATGTAATGCCTCGACACCTTTCACGTACTCGGCTTCGGTGGAAGGCAATGCCCAGGAATTATGTTCGTAGTAAAAATAAGGCTCGGCCATGGCCAAATCGGGATCTTCCGCCGATTGCGACTGGTCACGGGCGAAATGGTTACGCAATGCGGTTGTCGCATCCCGTAACATAACCAACGCACCGTATTCCCAGTTTTGGATGTTATCGCAAAACAGACCGGGAGGCGCGACGTCGTTGGTCAGATAGCCACCGGGCTTAAACAGAATGACATCGGCGATATGCGCCAAGGTGTTGGCATAAACATAGCCTATGGGCATTTGATCCGTATGCGTAACGTTCATGCGCTCAATGGCTTCATCCTGAACGTTAAACTGGGGCGGCTCACGGCTCCACCATTCCCCTAGCACCAGCATGATAATTGCAACTACGCCGATCAGTGTGCCAAAACCCCAGAGTATGCCTTTCGACTTTGCGTCTTCGTAAGCTTGTGGACTATCTGACATGTATTGCGTTCCTGATTTGACAAAATAATTAAGTAAGCAATTAACCGCTCTTCCCGCGCTTATGGTAGCACGGTTTATCTGGATGGCATCCGATTTCAGTGCAGCCGATTATTGGCAACTCTCAATGCCGGAGGCACCATGACTGGCGGCATCTGCACGTAAAACCCCTTACTTTCAAGACTGGCGATAACCTTACCGACATCTTCTCTAGCCAATTTTCGCTCCGCGGACAATTGTAATTCCATCACAAATTGCAATGACCCAAAGCTATTGAATAAATTTTCCGGTAGTGCGGAAAAATCGTCTTTTTTATCCACATATAAATAAAGTTCTTCTTTTTTTAAGCTTTTATAGATAAAACACAACATTACATTGCCTCAGACAGACTAATCGCTGCCAATTCTAACGTTTTTTCGATAAAATTTTCAGCAGGCTTTTTTCCGACCTCAAATTTATCTCATGCCACACTCTACCCAATTAGCCTCTAATTTTTTTAAAGTGGCCTGTTATTTCGAGGCTGCGCTTACTTTGCTGGCCATTGCCTTAGGTTGGCTGGTCAACATTGATCCCTTTGCCGATCTGATTTTAGATGAGCAAGCCCTGCTTCATGGCCTGCTACTCACCTTACCTCTATTGCTGTTATTTTTTGCCATGCAGGAGGTTCCCCTCAAGGCATTGGCAAAAATTAGGGCGCTGTTGCTCGAGACGTTGGGCTCTCGCTTATATCGCTGCCATTGGACTGACTTATTGATACTTGCCGCTATTGCCGGGTTTTCTGAAGAAGTGCTATTTCGCGGCGCTTTGCAGCCTTGGCTGGAAAATGCGCTGGGTATGACAACCGGTTTATGGGTTAGCAATGCCGTTTTCGCCTTGGCGCACGCGGTGACGCCTCTGTATGCGCTATTGGCGATGTTGATGGGCTTATACTTAGGGATGAGCCTGGATTACGGAGGGGAGCGCAATTTGTTGACACCTATTGTGATTCATGGATTCTATGACTTCATCGTATTCCTTGTTATTTTGCGAAACTATCGCAACAACCTTTAAAGAGCCCCCATGCCTAATCCATCAGCAGAAAAATCAAACGCCTTAACCCCCCATTGGCTGATCTGCGCAGCCATGCTTTTGTTTTTGCTGATATACAACTTGATCTGCCACCTTTGGGGGGAGGAAATTCGACAACCGTTGGAAGAATCGCAACGCATACTGATTCGAACCATTTTTTATGTCATTGCTATAGCTCTATTTCCGCTAACTAATCTGCTGCGCTTCATCCTGCTACGTTTAAACCAAACCATGCCGGGCGAAAGGACCGCTGAACAGCGTTACCTGATCACCATCATCGTCACGCAAGGCATGATAGAAATCGTGAGTTTATTCGGTTTAATCATGTTTTTACTGGGCGATGACTTTAACACCTTATACATTTTTACCTTGTTGGGTGTGGTAGGCATTTATCTGCACAAACCCAAGCCCGAGGAACTTCAAAGCATAATCGATGCCTTGGCGGTAAAAAACCCCTAACCTCATATACCTAGAGCATTTGTGTTTTTGTCGGAGCGGCGGTTAGGCTGTACAATACGCTGCTATTTAGAATTCTTAGCACAGGTGTACTCATGAAAATTATTCAGGAAGCGCTTACGTTTGACGACGTTTTATTGATACCGGCGCATTCGGCTGTATTACCGCGTGAAGTCGAACTGAAAACCCAGCTAACCAGAAATATCACCCTGAATATCCCTTTGGTGTCCGCGGCAATGGATACCGTCACCGAAGCTCGACTGGCAATAGCTATCGCTCAGGAAGGCGGTATCGGCATCATCCATAAAAACATGACCACCGAACAGCAGGCTGCCGAAGTCAGTCGGGTCAAAAAATACGAAAGCGGCGTAATCAAGGATCCGATTACTGTCTCGCCTGGTGTCACTGTCCGTGAAGTCATGGATTTGACCCGCGCCAAAAATATATCCGGTGTGCCCGTAGTCGACGGCGAAGAACTGGTCGGCATCGTCACCAGCCGTGACCTGCGTTTCGAGACCCGTCTGGATGAGTCAATCCGTTCGGTGATGACCCCCAAGGAACGTCTGATTACCGTTAACGAATCCGCCAGCCATAAAGAAGCCATAGAATTGCTTCACAAGCATCGCATCGAAAAAGTGCTGGTGGTTAACGACGACTTTCATCTGCGCGGCTTGATCACCGTCAAAGACATTCAAAAAGCCAAGGACAATCCCTATGCCTGCAAGGATGAACAGGAACGTTTGCGGGTCGGCGCAGCGGTCGGTACCGGAGCAGGCACCGAGGAGCGAGTAGCAGCATTAGTCGCCGCCGGCGTGGATGTGATCATCGTCGATACCGCGCACGGTCATTCTCAAGGCGTGTTGGACAGAGTCCGCTGGGTCAAACAAAACTTCCCTCAAGTTCAGGTTATCGGCGGCAATATCGCCACTGCGGAAGCTGCCATAGCCTTGCTGGAAGCCGGCGCGGACGGTGTCAAAGTGGGCATAGGCCCCGGCTCGATCTGCACCACCCGCATCGTGGCAGGCGTTGGCGTCCCGCAAATCACTGCTGTCACCAATGTGGCCGCAGCCCTGAAAGGTACCGGCGTACCGCTGATTGCCGATGGCGGCATCCGTTATTCCGGCGATGTGGCCAAAGCCTTGGCGGCCGGCGCCCATGCGGTCATGTTGGGCGGTTTGTTTGCCGGCACCGAAGAAGCACCGGGCGAAGTGGAACTATTCCAAGGCCGCTCCTATAAATCCTATCGCGGCATGGGCTCCCTGGGTGCAATGTCGCAACAGCAAGGTTCCAGCGACCGCTATTTCCAGGAAGCAACCGACAATGTGGAAAAACTAGTCCCTGAAGGTATCGAAGGCCGGGTGCCCTACAAAGGCAGCGTGTTGGCCATCATCCACCAATTACTGGGCGGCGTCCGTTCCAGCATGGGCTACACCGGCAATGCAACCATCGAGAAAATGCATGAAAATGCCCAGTTTGTCCGGGTTACCAGTGCCGGCATGCGCGAAAGCCATGTACACGATGTGACTATCACCAAGGAAGCGCCGAATTATCATATGAATTGAGTGTTTAAACTCAACGCATATCCATGTCCTGCCTTAGGACTGCACTGTGGAGTAATTTCATGCAACAAGATCAGCCAGTAACATCCAAGATGCCCTGCAATTTATGCGGCAGCCACGATGTTTCGGTATTAGCCACTCAAAGCAGAAACGGCGGCCCGTTGCGCACCGTTATCTGCAATCACTGCGGATTAGTGTGGAGCGACCCGTTTCCGCACGACCCGCGGCAGTTTTACGAACACGATTATCGGGTTGAATACAAAAACACCTACGCCCCCAAACCCAAACATATTTTGCGAGCCGGCAAAATTGCGCTGGACCGTCACGGCAAAATCAAACAATTTTTGGCCGGCAAGAAAAATGTGCTCGACGTCGGTACCGGTGGCGGAGAATTTGCCTACCTGCTGAAATCCCTCGGCCATGAGCTGCAAGGCATCGAACCTAACAAAGGCTACGCGGAATATTCGGCTGCGGCTTACGGATTAAATCTACAAATCGGCTTTATTCAGGATGCAAATTTACCCGCAGAACATTTCGACCTGATTACCATTTGGCACGTCCTCGAACACACAGAGGACCCAAGCTTTGTATTGAGCACATTACGCAAGTTGTTAAAACCCGACGGGACTCTGGTAGTGGAAGTACCTAGTATAGAAGCCACCTGCCAGGCCCCCAAAAGCACCTTCCATGAAGCGCACCTGTTCAATTTCAATTTGGATACCTTGCGCAAAATGGGTGAAAAAGTCGGCTTGCGTGAACACAGTCATGTATTTTCTGCGGACGGCGGCAATGTAACGATGTTTTTCCGCCGATCCGATTCAGATAACGCTAACGCTGAAGACTTGCGGATCAAGGGTAATGCCGCGCACATTCAAGCCATCGTGCAAGGCCATACCAACCAAGCGCATTTTTTGACCTCCGCCCCTTACGCGCGCTTCGTTCGCCGCATGAGCAGGGCGTTGTCGGAAAAAATCGCTCTCAAGAACTTTGAGAATAATAAGGATTTGCTCGACCAGCTCTACCAGTCCTACAAATCAAACTAGAAACCGCATCTAATGCCGTCGAAAGCCACCGCCCAAATACTGGCTTTTAGACGGCAAGCTACTATTTATAAGGTAGTTAAATTTTTCATATCTTCGAAGGCCCGACCGTGACACAACCGCACGCCAACATCCATTCCGACAAAATCCTGATTCTCGACTTCGGCTCGCAATACACGCAACTGATTGCCCGCCGCATCCGAGAAATTGGCGTCTACTGTGAAATATACTCCTGCGACAGTTCCACGGACGAAGTCGAAAATTTCGGCGCCAAGGGTATTATCCTGTCCGGCGGCCCGGAAACCGTCACCAGCAGCGATACGCCGCGCGCACCGCAAATCGTTTTCGAACTCGGCATACCCGTACTAGGCATCTGTTACGGCATGCAAACCATGGCCGAGCAATTAGGCGGCAAGGTCAAGTCCTCCGATCACCGCGAATTCGGTTATGCCCAAATCCGCGCTCGCGGCCATTCCAAGCTGCTGCTGAATATAGAAGATCATGCATCGCCGGAAGGCTACGGCCTGCTGGATGTCTGGATGAGCCATGGCGACCGGGTTGTCGAACTGCCAACCGGCTTCAAATTGATCGCCAGTTCCGACGGTGCGCCGATCGCCGGCATCGCCGACGAGGACAGAGGCTTTTACGCCTTGCAATTCCATCCGGAAGTCACTCATACCAAACAAGGTGGCCGGCTCTTGAGCCGCTTCGTTCTGGAAATTTGCGGCTGCCAGGCCTTGTGGAATGCCAGCAACATTATCGAAGACAGCATCGATGCCGTTCGCGATAAAGTCGGAACCGACCAAGTCATTTTAGGCTTGTCAGGCGGCGTCGATTCGTCCGTGGTGGCCGCCTTGTTGCATCGGGCCATCGGCAAGCAACTAACCTGCGTTTTCGTCGATACCGGCCTGTTACGTCTACATGAAGGCGACCAGGTCATGGCGATGTTTGCCCAACACATGGGTATCAAAGTGGTTCGTGTCGATGCCGAAGCCCGATACCTGGAAGCATTAGCTGGCGTCAACGATCCTGAAGCCAAGCGTAAAATCATCGGAGGCCTGTTCGTGGATATTTTCGACGAAGAAGCCGGCAAACTCACCGATGCCAAATGGCTGGCTCAAGGCACCATTTACCCGGACGTGATCGAATCGGCAGGCGCCAAAAGCGGCAAGGCCCACTTGATCAAATCGCACCACAACGTCGGCGGCCTGCCGAAAAACATGACCCTGAAGCTGGTCGAACCCTTACGCGAACTGTTCAAGGACGAAGTGCGCAAACTCGGCCTGGAACTGGGCCTGCCCGCCGACATGATTCATCGTCACCCCTTCCCCGGCCCCGGCCTGGGCGTACGCATCCTGGGCGAAGTCAAAAAACAGTACGCCGACTTATTGCGCCAAGCCGATGCCATCTTCATCGAAGAGCTCTACCGTCACGACCTGTACCACAAAGTCAGCCAGGCCTTTGCCGTATTCCTGCCGGTCAAGTCTGTCGGCGTCATGGGCGACGGTCGCAAATACGATTACGTCATCGCCATCCGCGCCGTGGAAACCATAGACTTCATGACCGCGCGCTGGGCGCACTTGCCTTACGACTTCCTGGACTTGATCTCGCGGCGGATTATCAACGAAGTAAACGGCATTTCGCGTGTAACTTACGATATTTCGGGTAAGCCGCCGGCTACGATTGAGTGGGAATAAAGAAAGCCAATCGTTCCCACGCTCCGCGTGGGAACGCAGCAGTGACGGACGCTCCAGCGTCCAGATACACACCGCCAGAGCGGCGCATATGCATTCCCACGCCGGGAGCGTGGGAACGATGGAGCTTAAAAAACTAAAGAAGGGAATAACATGGGCAGCAGCCGCTATGTCATTACTGAACCCAATAAACCCCATTTCATGACCTGCACGATCGTGGAATGGTTGGCGGTGTTTACCCGCATGGAAACCGTGCAGATCGTTTTGGATAGCAGGCAATACCAATGACAACAAGCGAATTTAAAACTATATGGTTATGTAATTCTGGAAAAACACTTGCACTTCATCGCCCAGGCGCCTGAGCTGGACAAATGCGTTGCCAGCTTCAAGGCCTATACCGCACGGCAAATTATCGACTTCCTACAGCAACAGAAAGCCGAACGTTTGCTGCAAAGATTGCACTTTGCCAAGGTGGCACACAAGCATGATCGTGAGTTTCAATTCTGGCAGGAAGGCGTGCATTCCGAACTGATCTTTAGCGACGCGATGATGCGCGAGAAGCTGGATTATATTCACGCTAATCCGGTCAAACGCGGTTATGTAAATTTGCCGGAGTACTGGCGCTATTCCAGTGCGTCGAATTATGCCGTAATGGGCGGCTTGATTGAGGTCGATACGCGGTAATGTCGACGTCGGAGCGTCTGGGTTGCGTTCCCACGCTGGAGCGTGGGAACGATGGTATAACTTGTTTCTTCTCTATTTCGCCTGACCTTATGCCCCCAGAACAATTCCAAAAACAGCTTTTCGCCTGGTTCGACATCCACGGCCGCAAAGATTTACCTTGGCAACAGGACATCAATCCTTATCGGGTCTGGTTGTCGGAGGTAATGTTGCAACAAACCCAAGTCGCCAGCGCGATTGCTTATTTCAATCGCTTCGTTACCCGCTTTCCCACTGTGCAAGCGTTGGCAGAAGCCGAACTGGATGAAGTGTTACAGCATTGGGCCGGATTGGGTTATTACGCCCGCGCGCGGAATTTACATAAAACCGCGCAAATCGTGGCCGACAACGACAGTGAGTTTCCGCAAACCGTGGAAGAACTTAGCACATTGCCCGGCATCGGTCGCTCTACCGCCGGCGCGATACTCAGCATCGCTTGCGACCAAAGCCAGCCGATACTTGACGGCAACGTCAAACGGGTGCTGACTCGTTTCCATGCCGTGCACGGCTGGCCTGGAGACAATAGAGTCGCGGAACAGCTCTGGATCATCAGCGACCAGTATACCCCGCAATCGCGCTGCGGCGACTACACCCAAGCCATGATGGATTTGGGCGCCACACTGTGCACCCGAAGCAAGCCTCGCTGCGAGGTCTGCCCGGTAATCGACGGTTGTCAGGCTCACAAGTTTGATCTTATCAATCAATTGCCCGAACCCAAGCCGCGAAAAACACTGCCGGTTAAACAGCTCTTTTTCCTGGTTTTGCAGGACAATCAAGAGCGAATTCTGCTGGAAAGACGCCCGCCCACCGGCATCTGGGGAGGCTTGTGGAGCCTGCCGGAATTCACCGACTATCAACAGTTACAGGATTGGTGCCTGCAACAGGGTTATCAATTGAACGAACCAAACGCGTTGCCCAACCAGCGGCATAGTTTCTCCCATTACCATCTGGATTACACTCCGTTATTCGCCAAGCTGCAAAACCCCATAAACTATGTGATGGAAGCCAATTGCGCAGTCTGGTATAAACCCAGCGACGTTTATTCATTAGGATTGCCGGCGCCTATCAAGCGTCTGCTCCAACAACATTATTTAGAGGATCACTATGACCAGAATGGTTAAATGCGTAAAATTAGGCGTGGAAGCAGAAGGGCTGGACGCGCCGCCATTTCCAGGCCCAAACGGCCAACGTATTTTCGATCACATTTCCAAACAGGCCTGGAAGGAATGGTTGGCTATGCAAACCATGATAATTAACGAGCGCCGTTTAGCCAGCTTCGACCCTGCCGCAAAAAAGATTTTGGAAACAGAGCGCGAAAAATTTCTATTTGCCGGCGGGTTTGAATTACCTGAAGGCTATGTGCCTACCCAAAACTGATTTTTTACTATCGCCTTTTCTTCCAGCTTGAATTGAAATTTTCTCAAGCTGGAGGATTATATATAGCTCAAATTCCGGGCAAAAAAAAGCCCATCTAATGAGATGGGCTTTGATATTAAGAGCTTGGCGATGACCTACTTTCACATGGCAACCTGCCACACTATCATCGGCGCAAAGCGGTTTCACTTCCGAGTTCGGGATGGGAT
>NZ_JALOBS010000018.1 GCF_023228165.1 Methylomonas sp.
CGTCGACTTTGCTGGTGGTGCGGTTGTAGACCGCCACTTTGAAACCGTGATCGTTCATGTTCAATACCAGGTTTTGACCCATCACGGCCAGACCGATTAAACCAATATTTGCTTTCATGTTTGCCTGCTTTGTCGGTTGTTTGTGCCGGAAATTTTACCACGAGTACCCGCGATTCCGTTCTGCTACATCCAGGTTTTGGCGTTGATAACATGATGTGGCTTGCGCATCAGCGTCAATTTGGCGTGCGAACCTAGCTTGCTAGCCCCGTATTCGGTTGTGAATGATAATGCCGAGCCCGCCAATAATTTGAATTCGTTTCCGGAAGTCATGGTTGCTAATTTTGTTTAAGCTTTAAACGAATGGCTAATGTCGCTGGTAGCATGTTGAGCAAACTGTTATCACGCTGGATAAAGTGGTGATACAGCGCCGCCAGAACATGTAAGCCGATCAGGTAATAGCCGATTTCGCCGAGCGTTTCGTGAATTTCTTTGATGAATTTAGCTAGCTCTTTATCTTCATTGATTAATGCCGGTAGCTGTAAGCCGTAAAAAGGAATTGGCTTGCCGGCCGCGCTCAGCATCAGCCAACCGAGTAGGGGCATTACGACCATAAACGCATAGAGTGCCAGATGCGTCATTCGTGCTGCCGAGTGTTGCCAGGCTGGCGGTTCAGGCGTGATTGCAGGGACAGAACCCATAAAGCGCATTGCAATGCGCGGTAAAACCAGTAGCAATACCGATAAACCCAGCATGAAATGTAGGACTTTCATGGTTTCCCGCGGATCGCTGTCCTTGGGGAAAACTTCCCGCAGCAGGATGAAGCTGTAGGCGGCGGCAATCAAAATGAATATCAGCCAGTGCAGGGCGATGCTTATCGAGCCGTAGCGGAGATTTGAGTTCTTCCAGGTCATTGTTCGAGTCTCCATCTTAGGTTAAAGCGGATGTACAGGTTAGAAACGAAGGGGTTAATGTTTCACGACTAATATAACCTTATTCTATATCAGGGAAAAGGAAAGTCCGGTTAATGTCCGGGTTTGGATAGAATTAGGTTTGCGTTCAGGTATCGCTTGGCGCTTGCCATGGAAAAAGCAATTGCCCCTCTAAACATGAAAAATTTAATGCAATCAGTTCTTCCCGCGTTAATTCCGCACCCACCCAACCATACACGCGTCTGGCACCCGCCGACGCGCCGAGTTCGGCAAATGCGCGGGTTTCGATAGCTGTTAAACCGCCTTCCAACAACGCTTGTGGGTGCATGATGATAATGGGCGAAGTAACCAACCAGGATTTTGGCAGGGCTTGCTTTACCAAATACCGCAAGGCTCTATCGGCATAGCTAAAGTCGGCGAGTAAGGTGCGGGGATGCCGGAAGCCATTGCGGACGGAAATATCAGTTTTGCCGGTCAGCGCAATAGCGGCTTGGCCGACAGCAACAATGTTGGATTGTTTGCCTTTCATTTCGACCGCCGGGGCGGGGATATCGATTAATTCGCGGTCCGATTCAACATGTAAAATAGCGATTCGTTCCGGTTGGATGCGGATATACAAGGTATTTCGAAATAGCGTAAACATAGGCTGTTTAGCTGCTGGGCGAAAACGGTGGACAGCACAGGGCTATCCACCCATAGTGCTTATTTTTTCAAGGCTGCCGCTTCCATCGCCCGGCGGGTGATTTCCGCCCAATCGCCGGCATCGACTAAATCCGCCGGCGCCATCCAAGAGCCGCCCACGCAAGCCACGTTGCTCAAGGCCAGATAATCCGGTGCATTTTTCGGATTGACGCCACCGGTAGGGCAGAAGGTGACTTGTGGTAGTGGGCCGCCGAACGATTTCAGCATGGGGATGCCGCCGGCCGCTTCCGCCGGGAAGAATTTCATCGCTGTAATACCTTTTTCCAACAGGCGCATCACTTCACTGGAAGTGGCGACACCGGGCAGTATCGGCACGCCGCAGGTCAGGGAAGCATCCAGCAGACTGGCGGTGATGCCGGGGCTGACAATAAATTGGGCGCCGGCATCTATGGCTTGATGCAGTGTTTGGGTATTAATGATGGTGCCGGCGCCGACGATGGCGTTGGGAACTTCCGCTTTGATACGGCGGATGCATTCCAGCGCTACCGGCGTACGCAAGGTGATTTCCAAGACTTTCAGGCCGCCGTCGACCAAGGCGCGGGCCAGCGGTACGGCTTGTTCGATTTGGTTGATCACCATTACCGGCATTACCGGCGAGGTGGTCATTACTTGATTGATTGATACGGTCATGTCTAAATCTCGATAACGGTGGTTGGGTTTACCCATAGGGCACAGCATAGCGTAACCCAACGAAGATGGCTTTGAGAGATGGATTAGGTCGCGCTACGCTGTCGCCTGTTAAAAATCCATCGTTGTTGTTATTGTAATTAATCCACGAAAAACAAATTGGTGGCGCCGGTTTCCGCGCTCGACGCCTGCGCGCGCATGGCGCCGAACAATTCGCGGCCCATACCGAAGTGGTGGCCGGTAGCATGGTTGGGTTCCGCGACGCGAGCCTCGAATTCTGCGGGATCGACTTGCACATTCACTTCGCCGGTCTGAGTATTCAAGGCAATGATATCGCCGTCGCGTACTTTGGCCAGCGGGCCGCCGTCTATGCATTCCGGCCACATGTGGATGGCGGACGGCACTTTGCCGGAGGCGCCGGACATGCGGCCGTCGGTGATCAATGCCACGTGAAAGCCTCTGTCCTGCAACAAACCTAAAATGGGCGTCAACTTATGTAATTCCGGCATTCCGTTGGCTTTTGGGCCCTGGAAGCGCAACACGACGATGAGGTCTTTTTCCAGCTCGCCGCGTTTGAAGGCCGCCACTACCTCCAGCTGGTCGTCGAACACCATGGCAGGCGCGGTTACGACTTGATGCTTCTCGGCTACCGCGGAGATTTTGGATACGCCGCGGCCCAGGTTGCCGTGCATCACATGCAGACCGCCGCCGGTGGCGAATGGTTGGTCGGCGCTGGCGATCACCTCGGGGTCCAATGAAGCGCTTGGACCTTCCTGCCATTGCAATTGCCCATCGATTAATGTCGGAACTTGGCTGTACTGCGACATGCCGTGTTGATCGCCGATAGTCAGCACATCGCCATGCAATAAACCATGCTCTAATAATTCGCGAATCAGCAAGCTCATGCCGCCGGCGGATTGGAACTGGTTGACGTCGGCCGGGCCGTTCGGGTAAATCTTGGTCAGCAATGGAATGGATTTGGATAAATTATCGAAGTCGTCCCAGTTGATGATGATGCCGGCCGCGCGGGCAATCGCAACCAAATGGATGGTGTGATTGGTTGAACCGCCGGTGGCCAGTAAGCCGATGATGGCGTTGACGATGGCTTTTTCGTCGACCACATGCGCAATCGGTCTAAAGTCGTTACCCTGCGCGGTGAATTTCAACACTTGTTTGGCGGCGGCTTTGGTCAACTCGTCGCGCAGCGGCGTATATGGGTTGACGAAGGAACTGCCGGGCAGGTGCAGGCCCATGATTTCCACCATCATCTGGTTGCTGTTGGCGGTGCCGTAAAACGTACAGGTGCCGGGGCTGTGGTAGGATTTAGATTCGGATTCCAGCAGTTCTTTTTCGCCGATCTTGCCGTCGGCGAACTTTTGCCGGGCACGGGATTTGTCCTTGTTGGACAGGCCGCTGGTCATGGGGCCGGCCGGTACGAAAACGGCGGGCAAATGACCGAAACTCAAGGCGCCGATCAATAAGCCTGGAACGATTTTGTCGCAAACCCCCAAAAACAAGGCGGCATCGAACATGTTATGGCTCAAGCCGATAGCGGCGGACATGGCGATGACGTCGCGGCTGAACAATGACATTTCCATGCCCGGCATGCCCTGCGTGACGCCGTCGCACATGGCGGGTACACCGCCGGCGAATTGGGCCACGCCACCGACTTCGCGCACGGCCTGTTTAATTAGCTCGGGATAATGCTGGTAAGGTTCGTGGGCCGACAGCATGTCGTTATAGGCCGAAACGATGCCGACGTTGGCTTTTACCGCATGCGAGAGTGCATCCTTTTCCACGGACGAGCAGACGGCAAAGCCGTGGGCCAGATTGCCGCAAGGCAGGTTGGTACGTTGCGGACCAGAGGTTATGGCGGCATCGACGCGAGCTAAATAAGCAGCGCGGCTTTCCCTGCTGCGTTCAATAATTTGTTGTGTGACGGTTTCTATTACAGGATGCATTTAAAGCTGTCTCCAGAAATTCGCAAAAGCGGGACAAAATGAAAGGTGTCAGAGAGTTTCGGGTAATTCAATGGCCGTTTCCAGGGGGGTGAAGGTCACTTGTTCGGCATTCAAAAGATCGGCGCTGACCGCTAAATCTTCTAATCCTCCAATCGCTAAATCCGGTTCGGCGACAAGTGGTGCGGCAGCCATACTCAAATCCGGGGATGGTGATTGCAGGAGTTGCAGCGGGGCGAGGGTTAATATCAGCAACGAGAAAACTATTATGGCTTGCTTTGACCAGTCCTGGTTGATGGCGGGCTGGGCGAGGTTTTTCCAAGGTTTTTGGTCCAACCAGTTCAGTAGTCTTGCACTCAATACCATCAAGCCTAAACCGGCCAGATTAACCCAGAGACTATCGATAAAATCGGCATGAGAGCCTTCCAATAATACCCCACCCAAAAACGACAGGCAGATGCCGAGGATAAATATGGGTAACGATTGCCGACCCAAGGCAATGACTTCGCGCGCCGGCTTGGATTCTAACCAATGAGCGTGTTTGCGCATAAAATGGCTTAACAGGTAGGTCATGGCCAGAAAGTGCAGGTAACGTAAAACACCCAGATGGTTTTTATTCAACAGAGGCTCCCATTGTTCACGAACAGCTGCAAACCAGGGTAGACGGTTGTATCCGAATGCGTTTTCCAGCGGATAGCAAAAAATCACATACGCCATACATAGCATCATTAGGCTATGCCGATATGGGGGGATCGGTAACCAGCCACTGCTAAAAGCAAAACCGGTAAAAAAAACCAATTGCCAGCAGAAAGGATTGAAATACCAGACACGGCCGGTAGAGGGGTCGGCGGTAAGTTCCCAGCCGAAATAGAGAGCCGCGACATAAAGCGATACTGAAAATCCCAGGGCCAGAATCACATGAATACGCGATAACGCCCATACCATCGGTAGCCAGAGCAAAATAACCAGATACATCGGCAAGATGTCTATGAAATTAGGCACGTATTTGAGGCTGGCCAGTGCTAGGAGTGCCTGTGGGGTGTGGTCGAAGAAGTATTTTAGTTTATCGAGGTGCCAGGTGGCATGCGTGGCATCCCAGGATGTCACGATGACCACCAAGGTGCTCATTAATAAAAACGAGACCAGATGCGCGAGGTAAATTTGACTACAGCGGAATAAAACCCTTATGGAACCCAGTGCGATTCCTGCTTGCTTAAAGGTGCGTCCAAACGCGATGGCGGCGGCAAACCCCGATAAAAACACGAATGTTTCGGCGGCATCACTGGGTCCCAGGCGCGAGGGTGTGTAAGCAAACCACGGGTTAAAAGGCATGTGGTTGATGAAAATGATCATCAAAGCCAGCCCTCGAAAGAAATCCAACTGTAAATTACGGGGCGATGGGGTCAACATGTCGGATTTCATAGGGGGCATCCCGTTAGAAAAAGTGGGCAGGATAATACTAATGGCTTAAACGGCGCTGAAGTGTATCCAAAATCACCCGCGGCGGCCAACTCAATTTTGGTTTTCCGGAGGCCGGTTGATCGTTTCCGTTCAAGGCGCCCAATACAGTTCGATTGGTACTTGCTGCTGATGCAGTAGTGCGCGAATCGGCATGTCTTCCACCGGGCCGGGTTTTTGTGCTTCGCCGAACACAGCCAGTTTGTCTTCCCCGGTAAACAAAATGACTATCCGGTCGGCCTTTAACAAACCGGTCAAAGTCAGTGTCAGGCGTTCGGTATTGGGGCCGGTCACTTCACTTTGGTTGGCGGTAATCGCCGCGGTCAGGTTGTCGTTATCGCTTTTGAGGGCGCCGCTCAAGCCTTTGGCGCGCGGAAACAGCGAGGCGGTATGGCCGTCCGGGCCCATACCCACAATTGCCAGGCTAAATGGTTGGGGTAATTTGCGGTAGCGGGTTTCCGTGTCGCTTTGGCCTGCCGAGGCTGTTTTGGCCGTGTTTTTCATGCCGGTAAACTCGGCGGCCTTGGCGTTGTTAATCAATAGAGTGCGCTTGATCAGTGCTTCATTACTGGCAGGATGGTCCTGATCGACCCAGCGTTCGTCGACCAGGGCAATTTTGATTTTTTTCCAGTTTAGTTCGGATTTTGACAATGCCTCATACAACGGCGCGGGGGTATTGCCGCCCGAAACCAATAGCGTAGCGGCGCCGTGTTTGCTAATGGCTTCTGATAGCACGTCCTGACACTCTGCAACCAATGCGGTAAACAGGTGAGTATGCTGTTCAAAAAAGAATTCTTTAACCATGATCGTTATTCTCTCAATAAGGATGGTAGTTGTTATTCTTCCCAGGCACGCCCATCGCGGGCCAGTAATGCAACTGCTGCCACAGGGCCCCAGTTACCCGCCGGGTAGGGTTTGGGTGGGGTATGGTTGTGTTGCCAGGCATCCTGGATGGAATCCACCCAGGTCCAGGCTTGTTCGATTTCCTCTCGACTTAAAAATAAAGTGTTGTTGCCGCGAAGGGCTTCCAGAATCAGTTTTTCATAACCACCGAAGATACGGCTTTTCTTAAAAGCTTCGGAAAAACTCAAATCCAGCTTGGTTTGTTGTAATTTAATCAGGCCGTCAATACCCGGAATCTTATTTAGTACCATCACATCAACGCCTTCATTGGGCTGTAAATGAATGACCAGCTTGTTGGCCGGCAATTCAGGAAAACTATCTCTAAAAATATTGTGCGGCAGATTTTTAAAGTTGACGACGATCTCGGTGCGTTTGTTTGGCATGCGTTTGCCGGTGCGCATGTAAATGGGTACACCTGACCAACGCCAGTTATCGATATCCACCCGAATAGCCACAAAGCTTTCGGTCGTGCTTTCGGTGTTGGCGCCTTCTTCTTCCAAATAACCGGGTACCGGTTGGCCCTGAATATAGCCGGAGGTATATTGGCCGCGTACGGTTTTTTCTTCGACATTCAGATAAGTAATCGGGCGCAGCGCTTTAAGCAGCTTGATTTTCTCCATGTGTATGCTTTCAGCGGACAGGTTGGTCGGCGGCTCCATGGTGACGAAAGTCAGAATCTGCAGCAAATGATTTTGCAGCATATCGCGCAATTGGCCGGTTTTATCGAAATAATCCCAGCGGCCTTCAATGCCAATATCTTCGCCAACGGTAATTTGGATGTGGTCGATGGTGTTATGGTTCCAGCAGGTGTAGAACAATGAATTGGCGAAACGCAAGGCCAACAGATTTAATACGGTTTCTTTGCCCAGGTAATGGTCGATCCGATACACCTGATTTTCATGGAAAACCTGCGCCACGACATCGTTAATTTCCGCAGACGATTTCAGGTCGTGGCCGATGGGTTTCTCCATCACTATGCGCGATTCGGCAGTCAGCACGCCACTGCTGTGCAGGCCGTGGCAAATGCTTTTGAACAGTAATGGCGATACCGCAAAGTAATTCACCATGACGTGATTTTCAGGGTCAACCACTTTGTTCAGTTGTTTGTATTGTTCGGGCTGAGTCAGGTCGATTTTCAAGTAAGACAAGCGTTGGGCAAAACGTTGCCAGATGCTGTCGTTGATATCGGTGTTCAAAAACGCCTGCAAACTCTTATGCGCTATTTCCACGAAGCTGTCGCTGGTTTCGTCCAGGCGATCGACCCCGATGATGCGGGTATCCGCTTTGATGAGGTGGTGTTTTTCCAAACGATATAACGAAATCAGTAGTTTTCGTTTGGATAAGTCGCCCAGCGCGCCATATATCACTAGGTCGCAGGGTTTGAAATTCGGGTTTTCTGTCATGTCGATAGTTACGAAGCAAAAATATTGGCCCCCGGTAGAACGGCGATTACAAGGGCTATAGGGGTAAAAATTCCGCTATTATAGTGTCCGCAGTGCTTGACAAACAAGGCGCTGTCGCTGCTTTCGGCATTATTTTCAATTTAGTACGGCTCGTGCGCTGATCAGGAAAACATTTCCGTACGGTAACGAGATATTTTCAGGGTATCGGACCAGTAGTCGGCTGGCAGGCCGGCTTTTTGTTTGAGGTGGCGTAAGAACTGCGCCGGATCGGGCAATTGTTCCCAAACGGAAGGTAAAAAGGTACCGCGCCGGTAACCTTCCTGCAGAATCAAGCCATCGATGCCGGGTTGCAATTGGGCGATGAGGTGCTGTTCTGAAACGAAATGGATTGCTTCGGCGGGATGTAAAATGGAAATGTGCACATCAAGATCGGCATATTCGTGTTCAGTCAGCGGCGGAAAGCGCGGGTCGCGAAAGGCGGCTGCAAAGGCGTTTTCGGCAATATCTTCGACTAAGGGTCTGATGGCTTCCAGCATGCCGATGCAGCCGCGTAATTGCCCGCCGTGTTCCAATGTGACAAAGCTGGCCCGCTTTAGCGCTAACGCCGGGTCGTATTGATGCAAATCTATTTGCAGCGGATGACCAGACTTTAACCCCTCTTGAATGGAGGCTCTGGCCAGTTTCAGTAGCTCCACTTTTTGCGAATCATTCAACGACATAAGCGCCGTAACCCACTACACGGTATTTGTCGCCGGCGGTATCGCCGGAGTTTCTAAGATCTATGGTTTTAATATGCAGCGATTTTTCCCGTAGCAGTTTTAGCAGGCCACTGACAGGCACCCTGCCGCAAGCTGCAGCGGACGATATCGCTTGATAATCGAGCGTTTCGATCAGCTCGCTGGTATGCCTGTCGAGCTTTTGAGAAGTGGTGTAATCGTGATAATGGCTTAAATCCGAGCTGATGACGATTAAGGTTTCGTCGCCGCCCCAGAGTATGTCCAACACCTGGCTGACTTGGTGCGGGCTGGCATCACCGGCCACAATCGGCACCAGTTTGAAGTCGGTCAGGGTTTGTTGCAAGAAAGGCAGGTGCACCTCCAGGCTATGCTCCAGGGCATGGGCCTGCTCCAGATAACCCACGAATGGCAGCTGTTGTAATTGCTGGATGGCGGACTGATCGATAGCCACGCTGCCTAGCGGGGTGCTAAAGGTATCGGCGGCGCTGACAGCCAGGCCTTGAAAGGCTACCCGGTGCGAAGGTCCTATCAATACCACCCTGCTGATACTGTCGCGGGCGGGTTTTAAGCGTGCATAGGCGCTGGCGGCAATCGGGCCGGAATAAATATAGCCGGCATGAGGCACAACGATGGCTTTGGGGGCATGCCCGTCACTGGCTGCGTGGTCTAAAAAACCGTTCAGCATATCGCTTAAGGTTGCGGCGTCGTTTGGATAAAAACTGCCGGCCACGGCGGGTGCTCTATTCATGACCTCTACCTCCTAAGAAATACCGGTGCATTTTTATGTGCTGTTTAAGGTCCGATATGTTACAACAAACTATCCCGGTAAACGGGAAAATTCTTCCGAATTTTAACGGCGGATCAATTATTTACGCTGATTGATTTTTATGATTATTGGCTCGGAAATCCCGGCGTTGCCGATAGGTTAAGGGAATAAGCCATCTGTAGCCGCCTCGCAAATCCGGCAGGAGGTCTGTATGACCCGTTTTATTGCTCATGATACTGTAACCACCAAGTATTGGCATTTGCTTGAAGATGGCCGGGTGCAATGCGATGTGTGCCCGCGATTTTGCAAATTGCACGAAGGCCAACGAGGTTTGTGTTTCGTAAGGCAAAACCTGGGTAGTCAAATTGTGATGACCAGTTATGGCCGTTCCAGTGGCTTTGCCATCGATCCGATCGAGAAAAAACCCCTGAATCACTTCTTGCCAGGCTCGGCAATTTTTTCCTTCGGCACTGCGGGCTGTAATCTGGCTTGCAAATTCTGTCAAAACTGGGATATCAGTAAATCCCGGGAAATGGACACTTTAATGAGTCGCGCGGAGCCGGATATAATCGCCAAAACAGCGCTGGAGCAAGGCTGCAGCAGTGTGGCGTATACCTATAATGATCCGGTAATCTTTCATGAATATGCCATCGATACCGCTCAGGCCTGCCGGGAATTGGGGTTGAAGTCGGTGGCGGTTAGTGCCGGCTATGTTTGCCCTGAGCCACGCGCCGAGTTTTATCAGTGGATGGATGCCGCCAATATCGATTTGAAAGCCTTTAGTGAAGATTTTTACTACAAAATTACCGGTGGTCATCTGCAGCCGGTTCTGGAAACGTTACAATATTTAAAACATGAAACGCAGGTTTGGTTCGAGCTGACCACGCTGATCATTCCTGGCGAAAACGATTCGGATGCCGAGCTGGAGGCCATGACGCAATGGGTGGTGGAAAATCTGGGCTCCGAAGTGCCGATACATTTCAGCGCATTTCATCCGGATTGGAAAATGACCGACAAACCATGCACGCCGGTTTCTTCATTGCTGCGGGCTAGGTCTATCGCCATCAAAAATGGCGTGCGTTACGCCTATGTGGGCAATGTACACGACAAGCAAGCCGAAAGCACCTATTGTCATGCATGCGGCGAATTATTGATCGGCCGGGATTGGTATGTGTTGTCCGATTGGAATCTGGATGGTGAAGGCAGTTGCCGGTTTTGCGGCGTAAAATGTTCCGGACTGTTCGCATCGCAACCCGGCGCTTGGAGGGCCAAACGCCGTCCAGTGCGGATGGACTGAGTCCGGCTAAAAGCAGGTGCGGGTCGTCGTCAAAAGTAACCGGCGTTTGATGCGGCCGCAGGGGGTGGAAATTAGCCGGTGGAGTTTGGCGGGATTACGAAAATAATCTTGCCGTACTAATATACAGTTCTGTTATAAGGTAGAGGAAACTTATCAAACAACCAGGATAAACCATGATTTCAACGGCTATTTATATTTTGACCATGACTTTTGCAGCTTATGTTATTTACAGCGTTCGTGGTAAATAACGAATATTGACGATGTGTGCCATAAGGGTGCACAAAAAAAGCCCGTATTATGCAAGATAATGCGGGCTGTGGAGTGGGCAGAGCTTTAGGTACTGCGGGGTAAACAACGAGGGTCGTGCAAAACCGGTCAAACTTCGATACCGTGGCTTAAATTCAGGTTACTGGAAAGAGAAGCCGCGCCAAACAATACGGTAGACAAGACAAACTCCCCTGACATGAAACCAAATATACCGCTAGTAAATAATATGCCGGTGAAGATATCTCTAAAGAAATTGTTTCTGAGTTTCATGGTTGAGTCCTTGCCTGATTGGCAGTCAAAATTTGAAGTCGACTTAACTATAATCCTAATCAAATAATTTACAATGCATCCATTAATGCATTGTTTATTTCTTTATTTGAAATAAAGTCGGCTGAACATAATTCGAAATTTTTGGTCTCTGCTCGTTATTATTCGCTATGAAAATATTCTGGTTATTGTTTGTGTTACTGGGGGCGAAGCTCGCATGCGCCGATGAGGTTTTTAGATTGGCTTTACCTGAGTGCGAGGCCCGGATTGAGCGGCGATCTACAGAGCCCGGTCTGTTGATGGTTAGAAGTGACTGCGATTTATCAATGGTTTCTTTAAGTAAGCTGTTGCAGAAAGGGTTGGCTGTTTTTTTAGCGAAAAATTCATCGCCCATCAGCTCCGTCAGTTTGGGGCGATTGATGAACTACCCGCAATGGTCGCGGGCTTTAGCTAGAGCGGCCGCGAATTCATCGGGTTGGGATCGACGGCGCGGTCGACCGGTCAAACCGTATCGACATGAAAATCAGATAGTCACGGCGCTGCTAAATCAATCGGCGTATTCGGACGATCTGCAGGCGGTTTTTTTGCGTTTTGGTTTTAAGTCTTGCGTGGCCGGGGTGGAAAAAGTCCTGGTATTTAAAGCCGAAACCATTTTCCCCGTGGGTTCGCTGACACCGCCCAAACTAGCAGCTAACAACTTGCTCCCCGGTGATGCGCAAGTCTGGCTAACGCTGTATCCTTTACCGGCTGATTGCCGACATCATTGAGATGCAAATGGCGTGTGCGGTCAATAGTGCGCCGCGCCGCCGGCGCCGTCCCGGCTTTACATTTTAATGGCGGCTTGGACTAGCGTTAAACGCGTTCAAGTCTTGTTTAAACAGTTTACGGATGGTTAAATTTTATGCCTCATACTAGCGTTAAAAGCAGTTTTTACGCCTATTTATCCCGGCTGAGATGGATCAAACGCTGGGGTTTAAAGCGCAATGCCTTAGATGAAAATGTCATGGAACATAGTTGGGAAGTGGCAGTGATAGCACATACCCTGGCCTTGATCAAGAACCGCTATTTCGATGGCCAGGTCGATGCCAATGCCATTGCAACGGCGGCTTTGTATCATGACATTACCGAGGTCATCACCGGCGATTTACCCACGCCGATCAAATATCACTCTCCGGCTATTATGCATGCCTATAAAAGTATCGAGCATCAGGCTGAAGTCGAATTGCTGAAACTGTTGCCGGATGCGCTACAAGCGGATTTTGAACCCTTGATTCAGCACGAGCAATTACCAGCGGTAAACCGGCAGATCATTAAAGCGGCCGATAAAATTTCCGCTTATCTGAAATGCCAGGCGGAATTAAAAGCCGGCAATACCGAGTTTGAGATAGCCGCGGAACAGTTAGCTAAAAACATCCGCGATTTACAACAACCGGAAGTGGTGTTTTTTATGCAGGCTTTTGTGCCAAGCTGTGGCTTGACTCTCGATGGTTTAATGCAAACCAATTGACCTATCAATAAGCCGCCGATCCGGGGGTTTTAGACCGGCGGATTTAATGTTTTTTTAATCTGTTGTTAATTAGTTATTAAGCATTGTTCATTTAGAATCTGTCCCATCTTAATTTTTCTAGCTGGGAGAGAATCGTAATGTTCAAATTGGGGAAGATCCTGATCGCAAGTTTGTTGTTTCCATCGCTTGCTTTGGCCGATGGTCACGGACATGGTCATCATAAGCACCACGGGCATCACGGCCATGATCGTTACGTGGAAGTCGAGCGGGTTTATTATCCCGAACGGGTCGTGCAATATGTGCCCGCGCCGCTACCCGCGCCACGCTACCAAAGTTACGATCAACGCAGTACCAGCGGTTTGGTGGGTGGAGCGCTGGGCAGCGCCGTGGGTTACGAAATGAGTAAAGGCGACCCATTGGGGGCCGGGATCGGCGCGGCCGCGGGTGCCTGGATGGGCAATGGCATGAATCGATAAACCTTTATCCGCCGACCCTGTGCCTGACAGCAAGCAGCATGGGGTTGGTAGGATGTTTTTTCCACCACTTACCAGGTTGGGTTTTCTGTTCATACGCATATACGAAATCGTTTCTACTGCCTAGAAGAGGCCGTCCATTCAGCTCCAACTCACCGCGCCCCCCCGTTTTTTGCCTGTCGAAATGTAACGTGATTTCGAACTACTTACTTGGTTTTGTCTGGGTTCATAAGTCACGGGCCTGTCTGCCTTTTTGTCAGTAAAACATCATTTGATGTTAGCCTATCCCTTCGTTCGACAAAACGCAGGAGACAACATGCAATACGTTTTAATGCGGGTTTTTCAGCATACTTCATGGTTCTACTGTTTGAGCTTGTTTTTTCTTTTGAGCGCCCAATATGCTCAGGCTCAAACCTCGAATAGCCAGCCAGAAAGTAGCGAGGCAAATCCAATCAGTATTGAGGCGGAGCAAACAAACACAGTAAAAGCGGCACGCGACCGACTGGCGGAACAAATCCGCAATCTTCAAGTAGAACTTACATCGCCTTTAAAAAGGCAAACAGCCGAACGCTTATTGCCTGTGTTAACGCAACTAAACGAAATCTATCGGCTCCAAACCGTCGCTTTGAAAAACAAAGAAATTTTGGCGGCGGAAGAAAAGCAGTACCAAGAGGATATTTCAGAATTAAACGTTTCCGGCAACACAGAATCCACTTCGTTTTTGGAACTCGTGCGCACGCATGAGGAACTCAGTGGCTTGGCAAATCGCAAATTGGTGCTTAAAGCCAAACTCGGCCAAAGTCAGACGTTACTCGCACAGGCCAAAAATGACCTTCAGGATAAACGAGCCCCAACTGATGGTGTTACTAGTGCCGATTCCGATACTTCCGACTTGCAGTCGCCGTTGACATTAAACAATGCGCAATTAGTCCTGGCCCAACAAACCTTACGCTTGCGAGAAATCCAGGAAACTAACGCCAAGATAGCGCTGCAAGCCTATGCCCAGCAGGAACAATGGCTCGTTAAGCGGATAAAATTGTTGGAGCGGCACGCGGTGTTTACCGAGGCCGAACTCAATAATCAATTACAGAGTATCGAGAAAGACCGTTTCAACCTCGAACGCCGATTGTTAAAAGCCCGGCAGCAACAGAACGCGGCGGCCAATAGTCTAGTGGATGCGCAACGTCGACTATTTAACGCTTCGCCCGATCACCACGACATGTTGACTTATGAAGTGGAAGCAAAACGTCTGGCCGATGAAGCTATTAAAGTCCAAATCGAGCTACTTCAACAGCGCATTCGAGGATTGGAAAATCGGAAAACCGCTTGGCAACAAGGCTATGTGGTGTTCAACAATTTAGAGAAAGCCTCCAATTGGTTGAAATGGAAAAAACAGGCAACGGAACGACTAGATGGTTTGGAGCAAGATGAACATTTAATTTCATTGTGGCTGGATGATTGGCAGAAGCAATTGGTCACTCTGGACAATGCTTTGACGGATAAAAACGGCGCTGGAGTCGTCCGCTGGATCAAGCAACAGCACCAATCCGTCTCGGATATTATTGCGACTTATCAAGAACAAAAAATATTCTTGGAAAACAGTCGCCGCCTACAGCAAAAACTGATCGATCTAATCATTAACAAAACCAATCACAGAAATTGGCGGGAATGGCTGCAATTGGCCTGGGATTATGAACTTTACGACAATCGTCTTGGCTATTGGGCGACTGCGGCCGGATTGGCTATCGGCCTGTTTTCTCTTTTGTTATTCACCCGTAATTACTTGGTAAAAAGCCTGCAGAAACACGCTGAAGCGGGCGATTCGCCGATTGCCGCTCACTTTTTTGCCAGCGTACGCCGTACCACAACCTTTTTCCTCCTTATGATCTCCGTATTTGTGTCGGTATTTTGGCTATCGCTGAATCCTGACTCGCATGCAAATCTGAAACACTTGACAATGGTGGCCTTGATATTCCAGGTCGCAGTCTGGATGAATTATTTTTTTAAAACCTGGATGCAAAGCTACCTCGGTGCCAAGGCTCGCCGTGATGCCACCAGTAAAAGCGCCTTATCGATTTTCAACTTCATCAGCCAAGGCGTCGTGTGGTCCATAGCGTTCATGCTAATGCTACAAAACTTAGGTATAGACGTTACCGCGCTGGCAACTGGCTTAGGTATTGGCGGTGTTGCCGTAGCGTTAGCGTTGCAACGCATTTTGGGCGACTTGTTCGCCTCGCTGTCGATCGTGTTGGACAAACCTTTTTTAGCCGGTGACTTTGTTATTTTCGACCAAATACTTGGTAGCGTCGAAAACATTGGCATTAAAACCACGCGGATTCGCAGTCTGGATGGAGAGCAAATTATTTGCGCCAACAGTGATCTACTCAATACGCGCATACGTAATTTTCAGCGTATGCGTGAACGAAGGGTCGTGTTTCAAATTGGTGTGGTCTATGAAACTCTCGCCGAACAATTAGCGCAAATTCCGTTGATGTTGCAAGACATTATTACAGCGCAGGAACAAGTGCGGTTTGACCGTGCGCACTTTAAAGCTTACGGCGACTTCGCCTTGACCTTCGAAGTGGTCTATTATGTCTGCAGCCCCGACTACAACCTGTACATGGACATTCAGCAGGCAATCAATCTGGCGATCTTTCAGCGCTTCCAGGCTCAAGGTATCGGCTTTGCCTATCCAACCCAGTCTATATATCTGCATTCAACAGCGTCGCCCCAGGCCGAAGTAACTGCCTAAGTGCAGCATCGTACATTAGCCGCAATTGATGTGATCCGCCAGAAAGGGCCGCATATTGAAGAATTGAATTTCTTCGCGTCTTTTCCAGATGCCAATCGATTTCACTTAGCGTGGTATAGAACAGTCCAAAATAATCGCTAACACTTTTAAACTATAACCAACCATGGGTATACGTAATCTACTCGTTTTTGGTTTCGAACTTCTCGGCGCCAAAGGCTAATGGCTGGGAGGGATAGACGTGCGCTGGCCCAGCTTCATTACGAAAAAGTGAAAGCCAATATGTATAAAAGCTGAATTAAGGGGGGATATCATTCGGTTGCTTTGGAAAATTGTTAAGCAGGTGGTAAGCGATAACCTATACCGTCCTACTTGACACTGATATTAATGGGAAACCAAGCATTCTAAGTTGCAATTTTCCCCGCTTCCTGTATCGGTTGGCTGATTTACTTAAGAGGTATTCGGGAGTTGTTAAAATGAAAACAAAGGTTTTATTCTGGCTGTTGGCAGGCATGCTGTTGGTAAGTGGTTCTGCCGTTCATGCCGGCCCTTATCACCACGGCGGTCATTGGAGAGGCGGCTTCCACGGCTACCATAGTTACCCTCGCTTTGGCTTTTATTTGGGATTGCCGCTATATCCGCGCTCTTATTATGCATATCCTTATTATCCCTATTATCCGCCTGCGATTGTGCCCGTGCCATCCAGTCCGCCTGTGTATATAGAAAGGCCGGCGCCGCAAGCGATGCAACAGCAATTTCAAACCGGTTATTGGTATTACTGTAACAATCCGGAAGGCTATTATCCTTATGTTACGGATTGTCCAGCCGGTTGGCGTCAGGTTGATCCCATCCCGCAACGTTAAGGAGCTCGGTTATGAGTCGCGGAATATTATTTGTTGGGTGTGGATTGCTTGGCCTGTTAACGGGGTGCGCGCAGATGCCCACCGGTCCTAGTGTAATGGTGTTGCCAGGATCAAGTATGTCGTTTGAACAATTTCAGCAGGATGATTATGCCTGCCGACAGTATGCCTCTGCTAGTGTTGGCGGCAGCCCCAATCAAGCTGCCGCCGATAGCCAGATTGGCAGCGCCGTGGCGGGTGCCGCGGTGGGCGCCGCTGCCGGGGCGGCTTTGGGCGGAGGCGGCGGTGCGGCGATAGGTGCCGGAACCGGGCTGGTTGCCGGCAGTATGGTCGGTGTGGGTGAGAGTCGTGGAGCTGCTTATGCCACTCAGGAGGGTTACGATAATGCCTATATTCAATGCATGTACAGCAAAGGCCATCGCGTACCGGTGACCGGTCGGTTTAGTGATGCATATCAATCGCCGCGGACAAGATCTGCCACGCCTATTCCACCCCCACCTCCGGGTACGCCACCGCCGCCGCCATTGAGGTAATCTGGTAATTATTGCCTTTATGAGAGGTAGAGGGCCGCATTCATCGCGGTAAAGTTGTTGCCGCGTATCGGGTTGCTTCGGCAACCGGCGGACCGCTGTTCTACTTGATATTCAAGAAATTATTCGATGTAGGCCTCTGATAGACGTCCGGGAAGGTTAGCATTTTGGTAAACTAACCGGGTTTCGATTGGCGCAGCTAGGATATTGGCAGCCTTTGGCTGGCCATGGTATGTACAGATAATTCCAAAGGCTTGCATCTAAACGGCGATGATGGGCATGACCGCAAAAGGAAGGTCGCAGGTTAATTGTTGAGCACGGAGCAGCTATCGTTGATTTGGTCAGAAAAATGGCGACCCCAGGGAAGAGAATATAGTTGTTGTCGGAAGACATCAGTGAAACATCGCGTATCGATAGACGATCAGGCTGGTTTTTTGGGGGGGCGAGCAGCTCATCGTTGCGATCTGATGGACGCTAAAATGCGCTTCCTTAAATTATTGAGTGAGTGTGTCATGGCTTGTCTGTATTGCAGATTCGCGCCGCGAGGTTAGAACCATTTACCCGATTGCATAGGTCTGTGGAGAGGTTACCGCACCCTAACACTGCTGTGTTGAGTGGGGCATTATTGATGTGGCTAATGAATTAAGCAGTAAAGCCCTGTTACGTAACAAGAAACTGTCTACAAGTGTGACTTAATCTCAAAATTGCAGAATTTATCGGCCGCCTGCTAGAGTTAGACGAGTGGCTCGCCTAAAAATTACACATCTAATTGTGACGGAACAATGTTCCAAAACGAGCTGGCGTATCTTCTACAAAGCGGGTGCGAAATGTATTGATGGCACGTGAGAGTAAAAGTTATGCAGTTAACTCCAATATTCAAGGAATGCAGGCGTGCTTGCATCTGAACGCTTATATCGATCAACCTCAATTGGTACCTGATAAATGAATGCAAAGGCGATAATGAAAGCTGCTTTGCTCGTTTACTGCGTGTTCGGTGTGATGCTGAGCTGCGCTCAGGATGTGCCGCTTCGGAAAGAAGGGCGGTTGAATATGGGGTACTATTTTTATTCTATTAATGAAACCGTCAACAGAGCCGATGTGGAAGTGACTTTAAATTTTTGGGCCAAGGACTTGTTTGAAATGGAAGGCAAAAAACATAATTTTACAATAACCTCATCGAAAGCCACGTTGTATGAAGATATCCTGGCAATGAAACATGACTTCATAAATGGTGAGTTAGATATGATAATCGCCCCACCAATGCTGATTGCCAAATACTTTAAGCGGTCTAGTTTGATGGATGGATTCATGGGGGTTTTGGAGGACAAAAAATCCGAATACTTATATTTAATTGTTAATGCTGATAAGAACATTAATAGCATTAGAAACTTATCAGGTAAGCGGTTGGTAATACAAGCGCATGATGAAACGGCTGAAATATTTTTGGATAGATTAGTCTTGAAAGAGTTTAAAAAAAGTTATAAAGAAATAAATTTAACCCTGCAGAATCAAAAAAAATCCAATCGGATAGTGTTAGACGTGTTTTTTAAAAATGCCGATGCAGCAGTGGTTTATGGGAGTGCTTACGACACCATGGTTGAGCTAAATCCTCAAATAAAAAATAAGGTAAAAATATTGGCTAATTATCCGTTGAAAAGTAAAAATTTTAGTTATTTTAGACGTGATTACCCGTTAATAAAAGAATTAAATAAAGCTGCCATAACATTTGAAAATACACCGAGAGGCAAGCAAATTCTTGAGATTTTTAAGACGCCTAATATTGATTATTGTAAAGTTAACGATCTAGATGTTTTTGATCATCTCTATAAAGACTATCTCGATTTAAAAGAACAGGCCGGTAAGTGAAAAATAAACCTTGCCGGTTGCTTGGCAATAGTTTAATTTATACATACATGCAAGTAGCCTCTAATATATATATCTTGAAAGTAAGGCGTCGGAGTTAAAGGGTTTTAGCAATCTATGATGGATGCCCTTTGGGTGGTGTAATATGCTGAAAGATCAAATAAAACTATCTTCTTCTGCAATCAATCAGAGTCTGAAAGCGGTTCGACTTCTGTAAGGTATTAATAGCGGCATTGGTAGTATCATTCTCGGTTTGTAGTTATAAATAATAAAATATATCTTCAGCGATAAAATACTTTTTTTATTATATGATTAATAATTATGATTATAAGCGCATCCGAGCTATCTGATTAGTTATGTCTAATAAACCAAGACGTACAATTTTTTTACGGGTATTTTTGTTTTTTGCATTCTTGGTTATGGCAATAACGCTTTTCTTTGCATTTATGGTTATTCCCATGCAGAAAACCGCATTGCAACAAATCATGTATACGCAAGCCGAGACAGTCTCTAAATCTATTGTTCAAGCTACTTCGGATGCAATTATAAGCAAAGACTTCGGCTTTATTGTTGAGCACAATGTTGAGGTTTTAAAAAATAACGCTAGTATTCATTATATTTTGATATCGCCTAAGCAAGGCGAAAAAATATTTGTTAATCAAAAGAACTGGCATTTGTTAAGTTCGCTGGATACCAATGTCGGGTCCCTGGAGATTAATAAAATAGCTTATAAAATTACGGATTACGATCATATAAAAAATGTATATCATTTCGTCTATCCTATTCAATTTTCAGGCATAGACTGGGGTTGGTTGCATATTGGATTCTCGACTGCGGAATATGATAAATATACGCATGACATGTATTATCAAATAATTTATATAATTGGTGCATCCTTGGTTTTAATTTTAATTGTTGGTTACTTTTTCGCGCGTTGGATTTCCGGTCCTGTTTCCACAATTAGCCAGTTGGCGACTCAGGTTGCCGCAGGGGATTTAACCGTTAGGTCTACTATTAAACGTAATGATGAAATTGGGGTGCTTTCCGATAGCTTTAATCAAATGGTGGATTCTTTAATGGCTTCCAATCAATACCTTGAACATTACAATCAGGAGTTGGAAAGCGAAGTGACGAAAAGGACGCAAGAACTAGCCGATTTAAATATCGATTTGGATAAAAAGATTAAGGAAGAGGTTGCCAAAAGTAAGAGGCAGGAGGCATTGTTGATCCATCAATCGCGATCGGCAGCCATGGGCGAAATGATAGGTGCTATTGCTCATCAATGGCGGCAGCCTTTAAATGCCTTAGGCCTGGTTCAGCAAAATCTGCACTTAAGATATAAGTTGGGCAAGTTGGATGAGGCTTTCATGCTTTCGAGCATGGATAAATCCGATCGCTTGATTCAAAAAATGTCCACGACTATCGATGATTTTAGAAATTTTTTCAAGCCTAATAAGCAAGTTGAATCGTTTAATGTTAAGCATATTATTCAATCAACTACCGAGTTATTGGAAGCGCAATTAAAAAATAATGATATTAAGCTTATTATTAATTGCGATGAGGATTATATTATAGATGGGCTTGAGGGTGAGTTTTCTCAAGTTATTCTTAATTTAATTAATAATGCTAAAGATGTTTTAATCGAGAATAAGTCCGAGCAGCCCAGTATAGAAATATCGGTTCACAAAAAAAATGACCAGATTACCGTTGTAACGGTTAAGGATAATGCCGGCGGTATTCCAGACAGCATTTTTGACAAAATTTATGATCCCTATTTTACGACCAAGGAAGAAGGAAAGGGTACCGGTATCGGCTTATATATGTCGAAAATTATTATCGAGAATAATATGGGCGGGACCTTGCATGCTTTCAATGATGCTGATGGGGCCAATTTCGTGATTGAATTAAAAGATAAGCCTCTTGTTAAAGTCAAGCCAATTGCATGATTGAACTGATGCATTATTTACATTGGGTTTTTTCTTGATGTCTTATACCGCGACGGCTGATGTGCTGGTGATTGGTGCTGGTGCCTCCGGCCTGATGTGCGCAATAGAAGCTGCAAAAAGGGGGCGTGGCGTGTGTGTGCTTGAGCATGCCAACCGTCCCGGTAAAAAAATTCTCATGTCTGGCGGTGGCCGCTGTAACTTTACCAATTACACGGTTGAGCCGGAGCATTATATTTCCCATAACCCACATTTTTGTAAGTCGGCCCTAAAGCGTTTCAATCAATGGGACTTTTTGGCACTGGTGCAGCGCTATAAAATTTCATTCCATGAACGTCTGCACGGACAATTGTTTTGTGATAATAGCGCGAAAGATATTTTAGACATGCTGCTGGCCGAAAGCCGGCAACACGGTGTGGAACTGAAAATACCCTGTGCTATTCAACAGGTATCCCATGCAGCGGGTGGCGGGTTTCGGGTGCAAACTTCGCAAGGGGACATGCGTTGCCAATCATTGGTGGTGGCGACGGGAGGCTTATCTATCCCTAAGATGGGTGCCACGCCGTTCGGTTATCAATTGGCGGAGCAATTCGGTATCAAAGTTTGGCCGACGCGCGCCGGTTTAGTACCCTTGACGTTGCAACCCGTCGATAAGGAGGTTTTTTCCGCCTTGACCGGTATTGCCGTGCCTTGCGAAGTAATTTTTCAAAATCACTGCTTTAAGGAGAATTTGTTATTTACCCATCGAGGTCTCAGTGGTCCCGCCATTTTGCAGATTTCCTCTTATTGGCAGCCAGGTGAGTCCTTACAGATCAATTGCTTGCCCGATATGCATTTATTCAAGTTATTGAAACAGCAGCGTGGCCAGGGTAATAAGCTGAAACTTAAAACCTGGCTAGCCGACTATCTGCCTAAGCGACTGTTGCAGGCGTTAATACCCGAGCCACTACTGGAATGCAATCTGGTTGATTGTTCCGACAAGCAATTGCAGCAGGTCGCCAATCACATCCAAGCCTGGCACATTAAACCGAATGGCAGCGAAGGCTATCGCACCGCTGAAGTAACATTGGGCGGTGTCGATTGTGATGCTTTGTCATCAAAAACCATGGAATGCTTGCAGGTGCCGGGTCTGTTTTTTATTGGCGAAGTGGTCGATGTGAGCGGCTGGTTAGGTGGGTACAATTTTCAATGGGCGTGGTCATCTGGCTGGTGCGCAGGGCAATATGTCTAATTGCATTCAAAAACACTCCGGCATATTCGCCCCAAACCAGCCACCCATTCCGATACGATTACGCCAGTAGTGAGTGGGGGCTTTAGAAAGTGGCGAATTGTCGCAATCGACCCAATACCGACTGTCGACCGAAGTGATCAAATGACAGCCATATGATCGTTACCAGTCAGAGACGAAAACAAGATTAGAACTGTAAGCAGCTGATCAAAGAAAAGATTCTGAGTTCCAGGATTGGATTCCCATGGCTCGAATAAATGCACCGAGGCCAGGCGATGTATTGATTTCTTACGGGCGAATGCCGTACCCAAACTTAGCGGCCTTATGCGAATTGTGCACTGAAAAAATAGCGTCGCATAACCATTAGCCGCGTTAGAGCAGAATAAAATACACTCTCCCTACATGCATCAACTTTATGGGGTATTCCTTAGATGAAGATCATCCTACACTCAGAAGATGTTCTAATCGTCAAAACTGAGAAAGTCCTCATTGTTCTGTTCGGACTGGGTTTTTTGCTTTTCGCCGGTTTAGCCCTACATTCCTATGTGGCCTATAAAGGGACGGTGCAGCAAGGCATCTTTAGAAGAATTGAATCCCATCATATGTTCTGTTAGTCTGTAGGTAATAACGATACACATGGAGTAGCCCGAAATGCGCAAAACCATTGCCTTTACCTATTTCGCAATTCTATTGACTAATCCTTTAACGGCAAACGCCGTTCAGGTCCGCATGGATTATACCGGTGTCGCTACTCTCGCGACCGGTATTTTCGGCGACGAAACTGTCACCTTGCTAAACGGCTATGCCGCCGATGGCTTTGTCAGCGGCTCTTTTTTTATCGACACCGAGTTTACTGAGTCACCAACCACCTTTTCAACTTCGACGGATCATCACAATGAATACGTGCCCAATGATAGTCCGAATTTGAATGAAATTTGGGGGCTTAACGTTCTGTATGGTTTGGAATCTCACACCACGGCAGCCAATCAACGAGACCCCATAAGAGATCACCACAGGCTAATTCTGCAAGACCTGGAAAATAATGCATTCGGGCCTGACGACCGCTTTTACTACCAAGCAAACAGCTTTGCCAGTGGTGACGACGTAGGTGGAATTTATTTGGATGCGGATGATTTAATTTCTGCCGGAGCGCCTTCATTAACCGGCGATTCGCTCAGTTTTACTTTCCTGGACAACTTGGCCCAACGTTTAATGTTTCTACCAGAGCAAAACTATCAGGGACAATATAACGTTTTTAACTCGAGCAACCAGGAAATTGGCCGTTTAGAATGGGAAATAACTGGATTGACAGCGACGCTAATTCCCGTGGCACAAGTCCCACTTCCTCCATCATTTTTTTCGTTTGCAAGTTCGATACTGTTGATCATTGGCTTTTGGAGAAAACCAAACCTACCGAGTCTTCATAGCGTTCGATAGATTTGCAAAAACAGGCAGAATTGATCGGGAACTCATTTCTCAGATGATAACTAGTCGATGTGCAATGGATTTACACTGTAATCAATTCGGCCACGATAATTACCTTTACAAACTAGGAGGTCATCTTGAAATTAAAAAATCTTGTTTACCTGCCAGTCTTTCTGGTTTCATTCAATGCAAGTGCTGCACTGGAATCGCGGCTTGGCGGGCAAGCCGTCTATGACACCGACCGAAATATCACTTGGCTCGCCGACGCAAATGCCGCGATAGGATCGGTTTACGATAATAACGCTCAAGATGGGAGGTTGGATTGGTTCAACGCCACGGCGTGGGTCAGCACGTTAAATGTGTCCGGCATTACCGGTTGGCGATTACCGACTACATTGATCCCGGATGCCTCTTGCGGTATGGATACATCGTCCACAACCAGTAGTTTCGATTGCACCGGCAGTGAAATGGGACATCTGTTCTACGAGGAACTTGGAGGCCAATCAGGACAAAGCATCGCGGTAGGGCATAATGCCAATTACGACCTGTTTCAAAATGTCATGACCGGCAGTGCCTATTGGTCAGGTACCGAATATGAGCCAAACACAGATCAGGCTTATTATTTCTATTTTGTCGATGGGATTCAGTACAAACAAACCAAAGGTCCAAATTTCGGTTTCCATGCCTGGGCGGTCCACGATGGTGATGTGAGCGCAATACCTATTCCAACCGTTGGATGGCTTTTCAGTATTGGGGTACTAATGTTGTTTGGCCCATCGAAAATGCGCGCTATAAAAAATACGGCGAAATAACCAAGATTGTTGGATTTCCTGCAAGCATAAGCCAAATACTTTTACGCGCGAAGCCGCTTGGCCCATTGATAGAAAAGTTAGGGATTACCGAAGGATGATTTTAAGGAAAGACGGGGACACGTCTTGGAATCAATCTTTATGGCTAAACACTGTCAGGCAGCTATCCATTCAAGTGCTGCCATAGCTAATCTTATCGTAGGCGACGGCTTGTGGCCGATCTAAGGCGTTCAAAACTTGGCTGGGTTTTGTGTCGGAAAGGTGGTGGGTTTGTTCGGAATACACAACTAGTGCCTGTAACTGCGCATTTGCCCGACCAATACGCCCTGAATTTCTACTTGGCTTGGCTGATAATGCATGGCCTGCATGCTGGAATTGGCCGGGATAAGCAAGGTTTCGTGAGGGTATTGCTCGATGAACTTTAAGGTGGCTTCGGTTTTATCCACCAGGGCCACCACGATTTCGCCGTTACGGGCGTGGCAACGTTGTTCGATGATGACCCAGTCGCCATCGTAAATACCTTTCTCTATCATCGAATCCCCCTTCACCTTTAATACGTAACAAGGGTTATCGGTTTTGATCTGGTTGGGGATAGTCATGTATTCTTGGTTTTCAATGGCTTCGATGGGCTTGCCGGCGGCAATGACGCCGACATAACGCAAGCTATTTTCATTGTTTTCGTTAGCTTGACTGATTTGTTTGGCTTTCTCGGTCAAGCGTACGCCACGGTGTTTCCTGTCCATCGGCTCGATCAAGCCAATCTCAATGAGGTCTTGAACGATGCGATGCAGAGAGCCGCGCGACTTTAAACCCAGCGCAGTACATAACTTATCCAACGAGAGCGGCTGGCTAAAGTTTTGTTGATTTTGTAATAAAAAATCAATGATTTCGTGTTGCTTGCGCGTTAAGGCATCCATGTATTGTTTCTCGTCGAATGGGTTTTTAGTTTGTTCTTGCTGAACATAGCACAAGCCCTTTATAAGAACAATAGCAGAGCAAAATGTTTTAACTATCCGTTTTGGACTAAAGCGGTTTTGGCCCCAATCTCAACAATAATTTATGTAAAAAAGCCACCTTGTCTTCCAAGTCTTTAAAGGTATGGGTAAAGCGTAACTTATCCGCGCCATCGAATTTATATAACTGCGATTGGCTTTGGATCAGGGTGATTAATTCCGCTGTATCGATTTGCGGCGAGGCGCTGAATACAATTCTGCCGCCGGTGGCGTACGCTTCGATTTTCTTGATACCCAGATGAGCGGAATGTTGTTTCAATTCGGTAATGGCAAATAAGGCTTTGACCTGATCGGGTAATAAGCCAAAGCGGTCTATCATTTCTATCTTGAGTTTGCGTAAGTCGTCTTCCGTGTCGGCGCTGGCTATGCGTTTGTATAACACCAGGCGGGCGTGGATATCCGGCAGATAATTTTCCGGAATCAGTGCGGCAGTTTGCAGGTCGACCTCTGGGCCTAAGTCCAGAGGCGCGTCGAGTTCCGGTTGTTTACCCGATTTTAGCGCGTCGACCGCGCGTTCCAGTAGCTCGGTATACATAGTAAAGCCGATTTCCTGAATTTGGCCGCTTTGTTCGTCGCCTAATAATTCGCCGGCCCCGCGTATTTCCATGTCGTGCGAAGACAGCATGAAACCGGCCCCCAGTTCGCCGGAGGTCTCGAAAGCCTCCAGGCGCTTGATGGCATCTTTGGTCATTAACGACTTGGGCGGAACGATGCAATAGGCATAGGCGCGATGGTGCGAACGGCCGACCCGGCCGCGCAGCTGATGTAATTGCGCCAGACCCAGCTTGTCGGCGCGGTTGATGACGATGGTATTGGCGCTGGGGATATCGATACCGCTTTCGATAATCGTACTGGCAATCAGCAGATTGAAACGTTGGTGGTAAAAATCCAGCATGATCTGCTCCAACTCGCGCTCCGCCATCTGGCCATGGGCGATCTGGATGCGGGCTTCCGGCACCAACACCGCCAGTTCGCGGGCCATTTTGTCCATGGATTTGACATCGTTGTGCAGAAAAAACACTTGTCCGCCGCGTTTGATTTCCCGTTGGCAGGCTTCTTGAACCTGCGAGTCTATCCATTCGGTGACGAAGGTTTTGATGGCATGCCGGTTGGGCGGCGGCGTGGCGATGATGGAAATATCGCGCAAGCCGGCCATGGCCATGTTTAGAGTACGCGGGATCGGTGTCGCGGTCAGCGTCAGCATATCCAACTCGTAACGCAATTTCTTGAAATACTCTTTTTGGGTGACGCCGAAACGATGTTCCTCATCGATAATCACTAGTCCCAAGGCCTGATATTTCATATCCTTGGACAGTAATTTATGGGTGCCGATAATGATGTCGACTTTGCCTGCCGCCAACTCATCTGTAACGGTCTTTTGCTGTTTGGCGGTGACGAAGCGGGACATGACTTCGATCCGCACCGGCCAATCGGCGAAACGGTCGCGGAAGTTTTGATAATGTTGTTGGGCCAGGAGGGTGGTGGGAACCAGCACCGCCACCTGTTTACCGCTCTGTACCGCGACGAAGGCGGCTCGCATGGCGACTTCCGTTTTGCCGAAGCCCACATCGCCGCAAACTACCCGGTCCATGGGTTGGGTGGCGGCCATATCCCCCAGGATGGCGTCGATGGCGCTAAGCTGGTCCGGGGTTTCCTCGAAGGGGAAAGCAGCGGCAAAGGCATTGTATTCGCTATTGTCGACATCGAACGCAAAGCCCAGCCGGGCGGCGCGTTTGGCATGGATATCCAACAGCTCGGCGGCCACGTCGCGAGCCCGTTCCATAGCCTTTTTCTTGGCCTTGCTCCATTGCTCGGTACCGAGTTTGTGCAATGGGGCGTTTTCAGCAGAAATGCCGCTATAACGGCCGATTAAATGCAGCGATGAGACCGGCACATACAGCTTGTCGTTATTGGAATATTCCAACATCAAAAATTCGGCTTCGATATCGCCGACCGTCAGAGTCTGCAGGCCCAGATAACGGCCTACCCCATGTTCCTGATGAACCACCGGCGAGCCAATGGTCAGCTCGTTGAGGTTGTTGAAAATGTTTTCCAGCTCGCGGGCGGCCGATTGCCTGCGGCGGCGACGTTGCTGGGCCTTGGCGCCGCTGAGCTGACTTTCGGTGATGATGGCCAGCGCGGGATTATCCAGCCAAAGCCCCTGGTCCATGGGAGCAACCACAATGCAGCGGGCTTCGTCGCTTTCTAAAAATTCCGGCCAGTTTTGCAGCGGTTTGACGCTTAGTCTGACGCTTTTCAGCTTGTCTATCAGTCCTTCGCGATGACCGGCGGTTTCGGCCACGAACAGGATTTTTCCGGTAAAACCCTCAATGAAATGACGCAAGCGTTGCGCGGGTTCTTTCAAACGGCTGTCGATTGCGACGTCGGGCAGGCTTTTGCAATTAAACCAGTGTGCCTGTTCTGCCTGATCGTCAAGAATGATGCGACTAAAGTGGACGGTTTGCTGTTGGATTTCCGCTTCGGATAAAAACAGTCTTGATGGTGGCAACAGCGGCCGCTCGAGATCGTATTTACGTTGCTGATAGCGCTCCTCGGCTTCGCTGTAAAAACGCGAGGTATGCGCGGCAAAGCCGGCCGGCAATACAAATAGGGCATTTTTGGGAAGATAAGCGAACAGTGATTCGGTATGCTCTACGAACAGCGGCAGGTAATATTCGATACCAGCCGGAGCGATTTGCTTGGAAATATCGACATATAGCGGATTCTTGGGTGACGACTCGGGGAACTGCTCGCGAAAAGCCTGTCGAAAATGTTTGACCGCTTCGTCGGTAAATGGGAATTCGCGGGCCGGAAACAGCTCGATCTTGAGCATTTTTTCCTGAGACATTTGCGTATCCGGGTCGAAACTGCGGATAGATTCCACATCGTCATCGAATAATTCAATGCGGTAGGGTTGCTTGCTACCCATCGGGAATAAATCCAGAATCGAGCCGCGCACGGCGAATTCACCATGTTGGTAAACTTGCGACACGCATTGATAGCCGACGGCCTCCAGTTTGGCACGGGTCAGTTCAAGATTTAAGTTACCGCCGACTTCTATGGCAAAGCTATGCGCCAACACGTGTTCTCGCGGCGCCAGCCGGTGCATCAAAGTGGAAACCGAGAGAATTAGCGCGCCGCGTTTGGTATCCGGCAATACAGCCAGAGTCCTCAAACGTTCCGAGATGATTTCCGGCAGTGGCGAGAATACGTCGTAGGGCAGAGTCTCCCAATCCGGAAAATGCAGAATGGGTAGGTCGTTATTTAGAAAAAAAGCCAGTTCGTGTTCTAGACGTAACGCTGTTTGGGTATCTGGGGTAACGATGACCAGTAAGCGATTTTTCCGGTGAATGGTGTTGGCTAATGCCAAGGAATCGCCGCAGCCTTTTAGTCCGGCCCAGTAAAGCGGGGTATCGGTAGATTGGGGAAGCGCGGCTTGGGTAAAGGTTGAAGACGACATTACGATCAAATTAAGCGGAAACGAGCTTAATTATAAACGCGATACGCAGTGATGCGGCAGGAAGCTGGTTTATTTATCGGGGATTTAACCGTGCGGGCTGTCGGATCGCCTTAGCCGGTATTTTTCTTTTGCTGCAACTCAATTTCCTGCATATAGCGTTGGATACTGGTTTCAAAGTTGGTGGGCATGCTTTGGAACAAACAGCCTATTTTGTCTTGTAGGGTAAGGGTGCCGCTGCGGACCTTGACGTTATTTTTGATCACAAAGCCCACAATGGCATGATTGCCATTATTGAGATGCAAATCGCAATCTATAAATTGGCAGTCGGGTTGCAGTCGTTCAGCCCATTTTGGATCAGGATTTAGAAAAGCAACGCCAGTCATGCTGAGATCGTACAACTGAAATTTCAATGTTTCTATAGTGTCGTCCTGATCGGATTTTATTGTTAGCAGGCAATAGCTGCCTTTATGCGAAAAAGGGATTCGGACTCGATAATATTGACGGCGCTGCAGCCAAAAAATACTGTCGGGAATAGGCATGGAGAAAACAGACTCGCCCCCCGCTTTGATTTTCTGGATATTTTTAGCACTAAACGAGACCTTAATACCGTTATATTCGGTACGAAACAGAACCTTTCCGGAGGCCAATAGTTGCGAGTCTACCGCTTCGGAAGGGCCGCAATCCAGTTGTAACAGCTTATTTTTGGAGTCTAGTTCGACTATCGTCGTCAAAAAGGAGGTGTTCCTATCGCCAAAATGCGCGGAGATCAGGCATTTCTTAGTTACCAATTCATTGAAGTGGTTAAATACCATTTTGGCATTTTTGACGATGTACTCAGATTCCGGTGCCATTTAATTAATATGTTAAATGTTGCTGTGTAACAAAGTGGCTATTGTAAAATAGCTAGAATTATTATGCACACAAAAGGGTAAGTTGATGGGATGGTTGTTATTATTTACAGCGGGTTGTTCGGAAATCATTTTTGCGCTAAGCCTAAAATACAATGAAGGATTTAGCAAACTATGGCCCAGCGTGGTGACTTGTTTTTCCGGCGTCGGTAGTTTTTATCTGCTGATGTTGTCTTTAAAAACCCTGCCATTAGGTACCGCCTATGCGGTCTGGACAGGCATGGGGGCCGTCGGCGTGGCGATTATCGGCATATTTTTATTTAAAGAATCGTCGGACTGGATACGTTTAACTTCCATCGTGCTGATAGTGATCGGTATCGCCGGATTGAAACTGACTCACGTAGATTAATGTTGCATCTGATAGCGGAAAACACCTTATCGCAAACAGTGGTGGCGCGCATATCGAATGGAGACGATGTGGTCTTGCAAGCCGGTGCGGTTTGGGCGGCCTTTTTGGGACACCGGGACAACCCCAAACTGAGCGAGTTGTTATCGAAAGGTTGCAGCGTTTACGCGCTAAGCGATGTGCTTGCCATGAACGGCATGAGTCACCAGCAATTATTGGCAGGAGTTCAACCTCTCGAATATGTGCATTTAGTCGCATTGACGATAAAAAATCCGGTGATACATACGTGGTGTTGATTGTCGGAGATGTTGAGCTGGAAACCACGGCTGATGGTTTTTTGCGGAATGCCGGGGTTTGGAATGAACAGGTTGCCGAAGCGCTGGCGGACCAAAACGGTATTGAAATCACTGACGCGCATTGGGAAATCCTGTTTTTCATTCGGCATTATTATCAGCAGTATCAGCATTTACCCAATGCGCGCATGTTTGCCGCCGCGATTCGAAAAAAGCTTGGCGACGACAAAGCCAATAGCCGCTACCTGCAAAAATTATTTCCCGACGGGCCGTTGAAATACGCCTGTAAATTGGCTGGTTTGCCCAAGCCACCTACCTGTTTGTAACCTGATTTTAAACGTTTTGAGAGTAATAAATGAGTAATCCCCGCGTTGGTTTTATCAGTTTGGGCTGTCCGAAAGCCCTGGTCGATAGTGAGCAGATTTTGACGCGTCTGCGCAGTGAAGGCTATCAAGTCTCGCCGAATTATAAGGATTCAGACTTGGTGATAGTGAATACCTGCGGCTTCATCGACGCCGCCGTGGAAGAGTCGCTGGATAGCATAGGCGAGGCCCTGGCGGAAAACGGCCGGGTGATTGTTACTGGTTGCCTGGGGGCGCGGCAGGATGAAATTCTGGCCAGACACCCGCAAGTGTTAAAAATTACCGGCGCCCATGCCACCGATGAAGTGGTGAGCGCGGTACACGAGCATTTGCCGCCGGCACATAATCCTTTTACGGATTTAGTGCCGCCGCAGGGCATCAAGCTTACGCCCCGGCATTATGCCTATCTTAAAATCTCCGAAGGTTGCAATCACCGGTGCACCTTTTGCATTATTCCGTCCATGCGCGGCGATTTAGTCAGCCGACCCGTCGACGCAGTGATGCAGGAAGCCGAACGTTTGGCCGATGCCGGTGTAAAGGAGCTTTTGATTGTGTCGCAGGACACCAGTGCCTATGGCTTGGATTTGAAATATCAGCACCGGCGTTGGCGCGGACAAGATCTACAAACCCGTTTTTATGATTTGGCCGCCGCGTTGGGCGAGTTGGGAATATGGGTGCGTATGCATTACGTCTATCCCTACCCGCATGTGGACCAGGTGGTACCGTTAATGGCGGAGGGTAAAATTCTGCCTTACCTGGATATTCCGTTTCAACATGCCGATAGGCGTATTTTAAAGCTGATGAAGCGTCCGGCGGCGGCGGAAAACAATCTGGAACGGATAAAAGCCTGGCGTAACATTTGTCCCGATCTGACTATTCGCAGTACATTTATCGTTGGGTTCCCCGGCGAGACCGAACAGGAGTTTGAAGCGTTATTACAATTTTTGACCGAAGCGCAAATGGACCGGGTCGGTTGTTTCGCCTATTCGCCGGTGAAAGGCGCCGCGGCTAACGAATTGCCGGATTCCGTGCCAGAAGATATCAAACAACAGCGTTTAGCCCGATTTATGGCGCATCAGGCGGCGATTAGCGCCGAGCGTCTACAGCGCAGGGTGGGTAGAGTCGAAACCGTGTTGGTCGACGAAGTGGTCGAAGAGGGCGCGGTGGCGCGCGGCAAAAGCGATGCGCCGGAAATCGACGGGCAAGTCTTCATCGATGGCGCCACTCATCTTAATGTCGGCGATTTCGTGGACGTGGAAATCGAAGAAGCCGATGAATATGATGTATGGGGCAAGCTGATTTAATGGCATAGCCCATTGGGCATAAAAAAACCCGCCGCTGCTCGGCATTGGCGGGTTTTTCAATTATAGGCGTTAGCTTATAAAGGGTTCACGTTTTCAGCTTGAGGGCCTTTTTGACCGTTGGTCACTTCCATAGTGACTTTTTGGCCTTCTTTCAGGGTTTTACGGCCGCTGCCGACAATGGCGCTGAAATGTACGAATACATCTTTACCGCCGTCTTGTTCGATGAAACCGAAGCCTTTTTCATCGTTGAACCATTTTACTTTGCCTTCTACTTGTGCTGACATAAATCTCTCTTTCTAAAAAGTGCCGAAACCGGCGTTTGTGTTACGGGTGGTGAATAAAGCGGGTAGTGGAAGACGTGTAAAGCGACAACGATTACCTAGCTAAATCAGTGACATTATACATAGCTATGGCAATACACCAAGAAAAAAGATGGATTCGGCCTGTTAAGGTTTTATGAATTTCAAAACATGTCATTTCCTTGCGTTTTTGTAAATACTCGTTAACTTGTTAAAGTATTGTATTTATTGGTTTTTATGGGTGGTTTTCGGGCAAAATCACTCTGGCGACTGTGCGAGGCGCCTGACGGGGTAGCTTGAAATTAGTCGCTAATTTAGCGGTAATTTCTGATAAAGGCAGGAAAAAACTGATTGAATTAATCGAAACCGCTTCGTTAGGGGGGAGGATTTTGCGGGTTGTTTAAAGCGGCGTAATACAGCCAAAAGTAGGGCTGAATTCGGTTACTGCGTTCAGCGAGAGCAATCTTAGAGATAACGTTGACTTATCTCCGCGGTTTTCCCGATATTATTCCCGTTAGTTCAGGGCAAATAACAACGGTTGCCATTCCTGAATTGACATGTTCGCGAAGGAGGAAAGCCAAATTATTGAATTCATGGGCATCCTGTTTTATCGGAAGAGAAACGCTTAGAACGCCAATGGGCAAACGTGATGCTACTTTGCGTCTGTTGTCGCGGATTGGTTAGGATGCAGCGGTTCAGAATGCTAAAAACGCTTTAGGGGGAGCCAATCGCGGGATCGGTAACGGTTCCGGTGAGCTGCAACAGAAACCGTTGCACAACTCACCCCGATACTTAATGCGATTTTTGCTCCAGTTCATGACGCAGCATGATGTAGAGTTTGTTGGTGATAATCTCGTTTTTATGCAGTTTATCCAAGGTGTCTTCTTGCAGCACAGCCAGGGATTGTGCCGCGGAGGTTTCGTTCACCTGGGATAGGAGCTCTTCATTTTTATGAATCACGGCCAACATTTTTTCATGAGTGTTCTCCTGTATGCTTTTGTACAGGGTCAATAACTTTTCCAAGGCGGGTTTATCGTCAAATACCGCGCTCAGGCTGGAGCCTTCTACCGCATTAAGTTCTTTGACGACTTTACCGCTGATTTTGCTTAGAGCCCGGTAATAACGATACAGTTCTTCATCTTTAAAGCTGTGATCGCGCCAAAACGCCAGTCGGCTAACCAGGAGCACGAAACGCTCCAAGCTGTCGATAGGAAAATGCTCGTTAACCGAAGCTACCTGTTGTTGCCCGCGTTTGATGCGCTCGGTTTGAATGCTGAGCATGTTGGTGATTTTTTTATAGGTTTTTTCCTCGATTTCGCCGCGTTGAAAAATATCTTTCAATTCTTCTTTCTGGATACCCAGGGCATAAGTGCGCAACATGTTTTCGATCAAGGTATCGGAATCGCCGATGGCGTTTTTACATTCCAGGCAGGCAATTTGGTACAGGCTTTCGTAGCGTTGCTTCAGCTTGTCGTACTGCTTTTGAGTCAATTGCTGATCGCTTAATAGCGCATCCAGCTTATGTAAAGTCTTGTCGTAAATCTGCGCCTTACTTTTGTGATAGCCGACTTGTTCCATGCCGGTCAGCGCGTCAATACCCAACGCATGCATGACTTTACCTATGGTGGTGGCTTTCACCAGCAGGGTGAAATAGATACTGCCTATGGTGACGGCGGACACGAAGTCCTTGACACTGAAATTAAAGTGCCAATTCGGAACGGTTAAATCATCCGGAATCAACAATACCATAATGACCGCCAACGATCCGCGCAAACTGCCCCAGGCCATTAAATGCATCCAGTTACGCGGAATAGGGCGCTCCTTGCCGACTTTATTCATTAGCCACATCAGTGGATAAACCGAAATGGCGCGGCCAATCACTACCGTAACAATACATAACAGAATAGGCCACAGAGCGATATTCAGGTCGATCGCTAAATCGGCGAACAACAGCCCCATTAATATGAATACCAAGGAGTTGGTTACGAAAGCAAAATAGCCCCAGAATTTTTCCATGTACTCTTCAACATCCGGCGACATTTTGTAGCGGCCGAAATTACCGATAACCATTGAAGCAATCAAGGTGGCTACAATCGACGACAGGCGGATTTCCTGGCCGGCGATGATCAAGTGCTCGGAAATAACTTCGGTCAGGATGAAGGTAAAGTGGGCGACCAGCAGAGTCAGGGTGATTTCCAGGTGTTCGTTGCCGTTTACTGTCTCGATCAGTTTGGCAAACAAAAATCCCATCATCAGGCCGAAGACGATACCGCCACCCAGCATGGTGACGAAGGAAAACAGGGCTGAGGCTGCCGAGGTATAGCCGTGGTAGCCTTCCATAATCAGATCCAGTATCACTAAAAAGGCAGCGAAACCGGTGGCGTCGTTAAATAAGCTCTCGCCTTCAAAAATTAAGGTTAATCGCTGCGGGGCGCCGTATTCTTTAAACAGGGCCAGTACCGCTACCGGGTCGGTCGCGGAAATAATAGCGCCGAACAGCAACAGGACCAGCATGGGTACATCAACGCCTAAAAATTCGAAAGCATAAAATCCGCCAATCCCGACAAACAGGGTGGAAATCAATAAACCCACCACGGCTAAAGAGCCGATGGAATATATGTTTTCGGTGACATTGCGAATATTCATGTTGTAGGCCGATTCGAAAATCAGAATCGGTAAAAACACAAAAAACAGTAACTCCGGGGTCAGTTCAAAACTGGTAATAAAGGAAAAAAATTCCAGATGGGAAAGCGGTATCAATAAGGAACCGGCAATCACCAGTAATACTGTGTAAGGTAGTTTGAGTTTTTTCGACAGTAAAAACACTGCCAGGGAGATCAGCATCAGGCTGAAAAGCGATAAAAACACGTCAAGATTCATGGGCGATTCTCCAAAATCAGTGTTGCTGCGTCAAAGCACTAAGGCAGTTACGATGGGCGATATGCCGTAACTGCCTTGGTCAACCATTAAACCCCGATTATTCAGGTTTACACTTGTTTTGACAATCACGTCGGACGTGTTGCCAGCATAAAAAGCGCGTCCCGGATCAGGCGTTTTCCAACAGATAAGTCAGCCACAAGGACGATAATTTTTCCTGGACTGTATTCTGTCGTAAACGGGCTTGCAGATTGGGAAAATCGACATAATCCAATGCCTGGTCCTGGTTATAGCAGGAATACGTAAAGCTGGTTTCGCCCGTCTCGGGGTCGACATGCTTGCATAGGCATTGCGCGCAGACGCCTTTCATCATGCATTGCATTGGCGAGTTGATGGAGCCGATGGCTTCATGGTCCGGTTTAAGGTAAGGTTTTAAGGCATTGAAGCGGGCCGCTTTCACGGCCGCCATCATGCGGTCGGAACCGATCACGATCAGGTGATCGACATCTTGTAGTTTCAGAGCGGTTTCGCCCATTTCGCCGCTACCGAAGGCTATCATGGCTTCAACAATGTTGCCGACAAAGGTTTTATCCTGCGGCCGGGTAACCGGAATGGCCTCATTGCCGGGGCGGTTGTCCACGGCCCAGACAATCAAGTCCGACGCCTCTTCAATTTCCTGCACCTTGAATAAATCTTCCCGGTTACGGTAACCGGCAAAATAAATCACCTTATTGCCGGCATTGCGCATGGCTTTGCCGATGGAGAACAACACTGCGTTGCCCAAGCCACCGCCTAGTAAAAGCACGGTTTTGCCGGTTGGGATTTCGGTGGGCGCACCGGTAACACCCATTAACACCAGCGGGTCACCGGGTTTCCAGGTGGCGCACAAGCGGCTGGAACTGCCCATTTCCAGGGCAATCAACGAGACCAGTCCCTTTTCCTTGTCCACCCAGGCGCCGGTTAAAGCCAGGCCTTCTGCCGCCAAGGAGGTGCCTTCCACAACGGGGGCCAGGGATTCGTAGTTTTGCACCCGGTAAAATTGGCCTGGCTCAAAATTTTTCGCGGCAGCCGGCGCTTTGATGACCACTTCGATAATGGTTGGGGTCAAACGATTCACTTCAACCACATGGGCAAGGAAGGTCGCATCCAGGCGTTGTTGTAAATCCAGCAGCTGCTGGTCACGTTGGCTTTGCTGCGAAGGATCCAGCTCGGCCAGTTCGTTGCCGAACAGTTTGACAATGTAAGGGTAGCCGTCTTTGGCGCTGGCCATGGCTTTGACCACGTTACCGGCATAAACCGGGTGGTTGTCGCCGTAAAAGGTGATATAGCGGCCGTTACTGTTATATGAGGTAAACGGCGCCGGTTTGCCGACCTTGACCTGGGTGTCGTCAGCCATGGGCACCAATTCCGCCTGGCCCTGCAACCATTCCGGTTCGTGGCGTTTGTAGAATTTGCTGTCCATCACGAAGGTGCGCGGATGTTCGGACTGGTAAATGGTGTTCGGCGCGGTACCGGCGGCAATAAACAAGCCGCGCAGTGTCACCTCTACTTCATCGGTCTTGCGCCATTTGCCGTCCTGTTCAGCCAGTTTTTCAAAGCGCACCGCTTGCAGGTGGCCGTAGCGATCTTCGATGGCTTCCAGCGGGCTCATGCCTTCCGCTAAATAGATGCCTTCCGATAAGGCTTCGTGTATCTCTTCGTGGTTTTGCCGATAAGCCGGTGAATCCTTGATGCCTTTACGATAGAACAGCGTGACGCCGCCCCATTGTTTCAAGTAAGGCAAAAAGTTGGGCGTTTCGCCGGCGGCAGCGGCGCGGTCGCGTTCTTGTTCGATAATACGGCCATGCGCCAAAAATTCTTCCAGAATTTCCAGTTCCTCGGCGTCGTATCGGCTACGTACCGTCTGTTCGCCGTACTTGGCGACCAGTTTGTCGTAACGGTTGACGATTTTGCTGACCTGGCCTGGATAATACGCCAGCAATTCAGTCGCGGTATCGATAGCAGTCAAGCCGCCGCCTATCACGCCGGCCGGCAAGCGCACTTGCAGATTGGCCAGTGAGGATTCTTTCGCCGCGCCGGTTAATTGCAAACCCATCAAAAAGTCCGAGGCTTTACGAATGCCGCGGATCAGATTATTTTTCAGGTCAATGACGGTCGGTTTGCCGGCACCGCTGGCGATGGCAATGTGATCAAAGCCCAGTTTCCAGGCTTCATCGATCGATACAGTGCCGCCAAAGCGCACGCCGCCATAGCATTTAAAGGCGGCACGACGTAACAAGGTCAGGTAAATCACTTTCAAAAAATTCTTATCCCAACGCACGGTAATGCCGTATTCGGCTACGCCGCCGAAACCCAGCATGACCCGTTTGTCCAGTTCTTCGTACAGGTCCTTGAAATCGATGACCGGTTGCGGAATGGTGTCTTTGTCGCCAGTCAAATAGAGTGGCAGCGGTTCAATCTTTAACGCATCGATACCGACCACGCCGAAACCTTCGTTCAGCAGATAATGCGCCAGGGTGTAACCGGCCGGACCCATGCCGGCCACCAGCACGTTTTTACCGTTGTAGGGTAGGGCGGTGGGGCGTTTGACGTTCAGCGGGTTCCAGCGGGTCAGTAGGCTGTATATTTCAAAACCCCAGGGCATGAAAAGTACATCGGTCAGCACATTGGTTTCGATTTGCGGAATATTGACCGCTTCGGTTTTCTGGTAAATGCAGCCGCGCATGCAGTCGTTGCAAATCCTATGGCCGGTGCCCGGACACATCGGATTGTCGATGATGATCATCGCCAAGGCGCCGATATTGTCGCCCTGACGTTTAACCACATGCATCTCGGAGATTTTTTCTTCCAGCGGGCAGCCGGTCATCAAGGCGCCGAGATGGTTGGTTTTAAACGTGGCGTCTTTTTTGTTTTTGATGCCTTTGGAGCAGGAGTCGTTGTCGCGATCGTGACAATAGATGCAATGGTCTACTTCGTACAATGCCTGTCTTTGGTTGAAACGTTTGTCGGTCAGCGCAAAACCATCGCGACGGCGGTGATGGTGATCATCGCAGGCCCACACGTCATAGCCTTTTTGCTCCGCCGATGCATGCTCGACCAAGTTGCCGAGATTGGTTTTTTCCGGCACTTTAAAGCTCAGCCATTTGGCTACCACGGCTTGTAATTCCGGTACTTGTTTGGCGGCAAAGCTCCAGCGGTAAACGATATCCAGTAAGCAGGCGATTAAACCGGTGGCGGAGTTACAACTCAGGACAAGCACAGGTTGTTCGCTAATTTGACTTTTCAAAATGGCGACATCGGTATCGCTCAGGTCGGGTTGCTGCGACAAGCGCCAAAGTTCCGCGCCCAATTGGCTGACAGCCAGTTCGGGATCGTCATTGAACAAGGCCTGCTTTCCGGTCGCAACCAATAGCGCTTCCAGTTGTTGCTGCAATTCGTTTGTGTCCCAACCCTCCGCGGTTTGGCCCTTGAAACGACTGGCTAGTTTGCCGACGATTTCGGTGCGGTACACGAAAACTGCGTCGAATTCGCCGCGAATCAGATTTATTTGCTGTTCGCGGACATCGCTGACGTCAAATAACCGGGCTACAAAAGTACCAACCAAGGGCGCCATTCTGACCAATAGTTCGGAAATTTCTTCCGGTTTCATGCCTTCGCCGGCACAGGCACGGTAAGCGCCTATCTCTGCAAATAAATCCGCGTCGTGTTGTTGTACGGATTGGTCGAAAACGTCCAACAAATCGGCCAGGCGTTTGGCATCGTACAGATCTTTGTATTCAAAGCCGGGTATGCCTAGGGTCGGTTGCGTTAATTGGCTGGTGTTAAGCTTTTGGGTCATCAAGTTATTCCGTTAGTAGTCGCTTGTGAGATATTTGAAAATGGTGTGTTAGGGTAAGTCGTCAAGGATGCTTTCTTTTTGGGTGACCAACAGGTCTTCCTTGTTTAACCCCAAGGCCAGCGCAATGGCGCTGGCTACATAAATCGATGAGTACGTGCCGATAACCACACCTATCAGCATGGCGATCGCGAAGCCGTGTATGGTTTTACCACCTAAAAATACCAGCGCCAATACGGTCAAAAAGACCGTGAATGAAGTCAGGATGGTACGGCCCAGGGTTTCATTGAGTGCGTTATTGGTGATTTCTTCGACTTCCGTTTTTCGGCTGATACGAAAGGTTTCGCGGATACGGTCGTAAACCACGATGGTGTCGTTGATGGAATAACCGATGATGGCCAGTATCGCCGATAGCACGGTCATGTCGAATTCCCATTGGAATACCGAGAAAAAACCCAGCGTAATGACGGAGTCGTGAATCAAGGCCATTACCGCGCCGACCGAGAATTTCCATTCGAAGCGGATACTGACATAGATCATGACGCCGATAAAGGCGAACAACAATGCCAGGCCGCCATCGTCGAGCAATTCGTCTCCCACTTGCGGGCCGACAAATTCGACTCGGCGCATTTCGCCGGGCTCCGCCTGGCTGGCGTTGGCGGCTTCCAGAATTTGCTGTCCCAGTTCCTGTTGGTTGATATTTTCCATGGGTTTCAGTCTGAGCAAGACTTCTTCGGAACTGCCGAAATGCTGTACATTGGCATCGGCAAAGCCGCGTTCCGCCAGGGTCGAGCGCATTTTGTTCAAATCGACGGATTGATTGAAGTGCATTTCATAGATGCTGCCACCGGTGAAATCGATACCGAACGACAAACCGTTAACAAAAAACGATGAGACCGAGATCAGAAGCAAAATACTGGAAAAGATAAAGGCCAGTTTTCTTTTGCCGAGAAAATCAAGTTGCCGTATGGGTTTCATGCACAAATCCTGAGTAATAAATTGTAATGAGTGGTGATCGATAGTACCCGTTTTTAATGGGCGACACGTACCAAAACCAGGAATTGTACTATTTTCTCCAGAAAGTAGGAGTAAAAAGCACAACTAATGTAAATACTTCCAGCCGTCCCAGCAGCATGGTGATGGCACAAAGCCAGGTTTGAAAATCATTCAGATGCGCATAGTTGGCGGCGGGACCTACTGTATTTAGTCCGGGGCCGGTGTTATTGATGCAGGCCATGACCGCGCTGAAGGCCGACACGGGATCCATGCCGGTAAATATCAAGGTGAAGGTCATCAGCACGATCGAAATAAAATACAAAAATATAAAAGCCAGCACCGCAAAAATGATTTTGTTGGCAATAGGGGTGTGGCCGATCCGGATCGGATTTACGGCGTGAGGATGTAGTAGGTTGAATAATTCCCGGCCTGCTTGTTTCCATAACAGCAAGGCGCGAAACATTTTGATGCCTCCGCCCGTGGAGCCGGTACAAGGCGTCACGCCGCTTAGGAACAGAATTAGCCAGGGAATGAATGCCGGCCATTTTTCGTAGTTCGTGCTGGAATATCCGGTGCCGGTTGCCAATGAAACGGTATTAAAGCTGATAAAACGCAGGCCGGAAAAAAAATCCGGATAAATATCGAAGTGCCAGATGTAAAAAGCACACAACAAAATCGCGGAGGCGATTAATCCCAGCATGGGGATGGCTTCGGGGTCAATAAAATAAGGTTTGATACTGGTATGGTGCAAGGCCGTGTAATGCGTGGCAAAGTTCATCCCGGACAGCAGCATAAATAGGGTAATCACCAGTTCGATGGCCGGCGAATCGAAATACCCTATGCTGGCGTCGTGGGTAGAAAAACCGCCCAGCGATAAGGTGGAAAATGAATGGCAGATCGCATCGAACCAGTTCATGCCGGCAAACTTCAGTGAAACGATACACAGCAAGGTGTAAGCGACATACACCATCCACAACAGGCGAGCTGTTTCGGTAATCCGCGGGGTCAGTTTGCTGTCTTTAACCGGGCCGGGTATTTCGGCTTTATAGAGCTGCATGCCCCCTACGCCCAACAGGGGCAAAATGGCCACCGCCAGAACGATAATGCCCAGTCCGCCTATCCAATTCAGCTCATGCCTCCATAAGTTTAACGAGGGGGCCAGCTGGTCCAGCCCCACTAATATGGTGGCGCCCGTAGTGGTGAAGCCGGACATGGTTTCGAAAAATGCGTCGGTAAACGTCAAGCCGGGTATACCCCACATCAAGGGTAGTGTCGCCGCCGAGGCCATCAATATCCAAAAAAAAGCCACCAATAAATAACCGTCGCGGGTTTTCATGTCACCGCGAAACTGCATGGTCACGCTGGCCAGTAAACCGCCGACGCCAATATTCAGAGACATGCCCCGCAGAAAGTGTTCCGTCATGCCGTCATCAAAGTAGATTGAGGTGGCTATCGGCAGGGCATAGGTCAGCCCGAAAATCATCAAAATCAAGCCGAGCACAAAGGCGAGAGTACAGAAGCGTTGCATAGTTGGCCTGTGTTAGCGGAATAGGTCGACAGTGTGAGTGAGACTGGTATCAATCGCAAACCTGAAATTGTAGCAAACATTCCTACAAATTCATGCTGTCACATAATCTTAAACATCTCTTCACAAGACTGTAATAAAGCCGCTTTAAGCTGATCCCGACATAAAAGAGTAAACAAAATTTAACGGAAGAATGGGTTTTCCAACGCCGCAAAGGGTTGCGGCATAGAACGGGAGAGAGTGATGAAACTGATGTATTCGATTCACCAATATGATGTGCTGATGTTCAGCCGGCTCAACAATAGTTCAATCCATGCCAGTTTGGTGCGGTTTTGCCGTCTGCTGTCGTGGAGTGGCGACGGCATTTTGTATATCGTGCTGGCCGGCTGTTTATATTGGCAGCAGGGCACCGCTAACTTGCTGTTACAGGCCATGCTGCTGGGATTTGCTCTGGAAAGATCTGTCTATTTCGTTTTGAAAAATGCCTTTAAACGGAACCGTCCGCAGCAGGCGATCCTGAACTTCCGTAGCGTGATTACGCCTTCCGATCAATTCAGTTTTCCTTCCGGACATACCTCGGCCGCTTTTTTGGTTGCCACCTTGGTGAGTTACTTTTTTCCGGGTTTAGCGATTGCTTTATACGCGTGGGCCGTGTTGCTGGGCTTTTCGCGGATAGTGTTGGGTGTGCATTTTCCGACCGACACATTGATGGGGGTGGTGCTGGGAGTCGGTTCCGCCGTTTTTAGTCTTAATAACATTCTATGATGAAAATTTTTTATGGTGTGCAAGGCACGGGTAATGGTCACATTACCCGTGCACGAGTCATGGCTAACGAACTATACGCTGCCGGATTTGAGGTTACCTTTCAATTTACCGGCCGTCCGGCTGATAAATACTTCGATATGCAGGTTTTCAACGGTTATCAAACCCGGGAAGGTCTGACCTTCAATACCAGTAAAGGTCAGGTGTCGTATTTAAAAACCGCCTTGCAAGCCAGTCCGATACGCTTTGTAAAAGATATCAATGCCCTGGATCTGAGTGGCTTTGATTATGTGATCAGCGATTTCGAGCCTGTCACGGCTTGGGCCGCCAAACGGCAAAACAAGCAGGTGATCGGCATCGGTCATCAATATGCTTTCGGCCATGCCATTCCCCGGAAAGGTTCCGATCCCCTGGCGGAACAAGTCATGAAATTATTCGCGCCCGCTAATGTGGGCGTAGGGCTGCATTGGCACCACTTCGGGCAACCCATCCTGCCGCCGATTATCGAAACCCCGGCGTTTCCTGAGCAGGTGCAAGCCAACAAAATCGTGGTTTATCTGCCCTTTGAAGATCAACAGGCGGTCATGCGCTTATTGTGTCCATTCGAGAACTTTGAATTTCATGTCTATTCCCCGGATGTGATCGAGTCGAAGTATCCGCATATTTCCTTCAAGTCGCTGTCGAGGGAAGGCTTTCAACGCGATTTATACGATAGCGTCGGCATCATTAGTAATGCCGGCTTCGAGTTGGCCAGCGAATCCTTGCAGTTGGGCAAAAAAATCCTGGCCAAGCCGTTGCACGCGCAAATGGAGCAAATTTCCAATGCGGCCGCGCTGGAACAATTGGGTTATGGCCGCACCATGTTTGATATGGATGCTCAGGTCATAGAGGATTGGCTGCACAATCCGCATGCGGTACGGGTCACCTATCCCAATGTGGCTAAAGTGATCGTCAACTGGCTGCAGTCCGGTATGCCAAAAATGGATAATGATTTTGTGGAAAGCGTTTGGGACAGTGTAGAAGTGCTACAAGTCAAGCATGGGCAAGTGGTCAAACCCGGCTGACAAAGGGCAACGACTTAGTCGTCGTCCTCGCTTGGGATCAGGTTTTTCAATTCTTGAGATAACAAAGTCTGTGCGCCAGTGGTGACGATCTCTTCGCCGGTCTTAAATCCTTCCGCTGCAAAATAACCGCCATTGTCGGTTGCGATGTCGGGTAATAGGCGGCGATTAAATTCGCCATTCTCGGCTTTGATATATACAAACGCTTGTCCCAAATGCCAAACCACGGCACTTTCCGGAATAATCACACCGCCGGTGCCGGGCGCGCCGCTGGCAATCCAGGCGCTGACGCGGGCGCCGAAGGAAAGCCGGCGGGCCTCGGTTTTGAAAAAATAGCGTTCGCCCTGGGTGATAGGGTCGACTTGCGGGGCGGGAGAAATCAGTGTGGCGGTAATGGCTTGATCGCGACGGCCGTGGTCATCCACTGCTATGGTACGGATTTCGGGTTGCAGCCGGGTATTGGCCGGCAGGCTGATTTGCAGTAATTGACTGCGGTGATTTAAAAATTGTTCGGCTTGGCGGCTGTTCGGTTGGGTAAACCAGTCGGTTAACACCTCCCCCCACTGCAGGCGGCTGGCGGCGACGATGGTTTGTTGCTGGTAACTGCTGGTGGACAGGTTGGCCTTATCGTTGCGCCATTGCGCCTGTTGTTCCTGTAAACGGCGGGTCGAGACGATGTCCTGCTGATGTAAGTGCCGGGTACGGGACAAATTGGCGTCGGCTTCCTGATAACGGGCCTGAGCGCTGTCGCGCACGGCTTGGGCAGCCAGAAATTGTTGGCGCAGGGCCAGTAACGGTTGCAGGTCAACGACGCTACCGTAGCCGCTAAATTCCGGTTGCTTGGCGGCGGCTTGTAGCGGTTGGGTTTTGATGCCCGCGGTTTGCCGCGCGGGCTGGCCGGTTTGCGCGGGTGTCCGGCTTGATGCGCGCGGCGGATTTAGATCGTCATCGTCTACAGTCGCGCAGGCTGCGATACTGTGGAACAAAAGAATCAGAGCAGTTAGTGGAATTAAAGCGTGCATTTTTCAAATTAAAGAATGATTTGGCTGTTGATTATAGAGTTAGCTAACCTGGGGTTTCTAAATTATTTGTTGTGTAAAAAAAATAGCCGGTTATCCTTTCCGGGTTGATGTTAAGGCTAAAAACAGGAATTACAAATGAAACAAAATCCCGAAAATCTAAAATATGCAAGCACTCACGAATGGGCCAGTCTGGAAGATGGGCAGCTGGTACGCGTGGGTATCACGGACTTTGCCCAATCGGAGCTTGGCGACATCGTTTTTATCGGTTTGCCCGAAGTGGGCCGGGCGGTGGCTGCCCAGGAACAGCTGGCGGTGGTGGAGTCGGTGAAAACCGCGTCCGATTTATTTAGCCCTGTCACGGGCACGGTGGTGGAAATCAACGAGTCGGTGGTGGATGCGCCCGAGCAAGTCAACGACGATGCATTTGCAACCTGGTTGTTTTGTATCAAAGCCGATAATCCCGCCGAATTTGAGCAATTATTGGATGCCCAGGCTTACCAAACTATGATAGAGGAGTAATGAGAATATTTTATGGCTAATCAAAATGCAAAAGGCTTGAAGCGACTAATCAACGCTTGTTTTTTTTCGGCGGCGGGTTTTAAGGCCACTTGGCAGCACGAAGAAGCCTTTCGGCAAGAAGTGATATTGTTCGTCGTTACCACGCCGCTGGCGTTGTGGCTGGGCGAAACCGCGATCGAAATGGTGTTATTGATCGGCAGCGTCGTATTGGTGTTATTGGTTGAATTGCTCAATTCGGCGGTTGAAGCCGTGGTGGACAGGGTGGGCTTCGAGCATCACGAGTTATCCGGTCGCGCCAAGGATATCGGCTCCGCGGCCGTGATGCTGTCCTTGATATGGGCCGCCGTCACCTGGGGTTTGATTTTGTTATAACGGCGTGGCACAGGCGCCGAAACAGGGGCTGTTCTTTCAACTTTTACCTTGTGCCGGAACCCAACATCCGGTACTTTACAGCCCGCTGAATGTGTTAATAAAAGGAAAACAATGAGTGCTTTAATCTGTGGATCAATGGCTTACGACACCATTATGGTGTTTCACGATAAATTCAAACACCATATTTTGCCGGAAAAAGTGCATATTTTGAATGTGTCGTTTCTGGTGCCGGTGATGCGCCGCGAATATGGCGGCTGTGCCGGTAATATTGCCTATAACCTGCAATTGTTGAAAGAAGAACCGTTGATCATGGCCACGGTGGGTCATGACTTCGAACCCTACGCGCAATGGTTGAGCCAATGCGGCATTAGTACCCGTTATATCAAAACCCTGGACGACCACTATACCGGCCAAGCCTATATCACCACCGACGAAGACGACAATCAAATCACCGCCTTCCATCCGGGCGCGATGAATTTTTCGCATCTTAACGAGGTGCCGGCCGCATCGGAAATCAGCATCGGCATCGTCTCGCCAGATGGCAAGCAAGGCATGCAACAACATGCGGCCCAGTTTGCCGAATTGGGTATACCCTTTATCTTCGATCCCGGCCAAGGCATGCCGATGTTCGACGGCGACGAACTGCTGGCGTTCCTGGAGTTGGCGAATTACGCCACCTTCAACGATTACGAGTCCGAATTGATGCAACAGCGTACCGGTTTGACGCTGGAACAAATTGCCGAAAAAGTCGATGCCTTGATCATCACCTTGGGTAGCAAAGGTTCAAACATCTATACCCAGGGCAAGTGTATAGAAATTCCGCCAGCCAAGCCCAAACAGGTGCTGGACCCGACTGGCTGCGGCGATGCTTATCGGGCCGGATTATTGTATGGTTTGATCAACGACTACGATTGGGATGTCACCGGCCGGATCGCCTCCTTATTGGGCGCGATCAAAATCGAACATAACGGCACCCAAAATCATCTGTTCAGCATGACAGAATTCAAACAACGTTATCAAGAGACTTTCGGTTCCACGTTTTGAGTTTGGATAAAACCCGGGAATTACTGTCCTTAATGGCCCGTTTGCGCGACCCGGAAACGGGTTGCGCCTGGGATGTTAAACAGGATTTTTACAGCCTGATTCCCTATACCATAGAAGAAGCCTACGAAGTGGCCGACGCTATCGAACGCAACGACTTCGAGGATTTGCGGGCCGAGCTGGGCGACTTGCTGTTACAAGTGGTGTTTCATTCCCGGATTGCCGAAGAACGCGGCTTGTTCGATTTTGAACACGTGGCGGCCGGCATTTCCGAAAAGCTGATCAGCCGCCATCCGCATGTGTTTGCCGGTGTCAATTTCGAGACCGACCAACAGCGCCAGCAAGCCTGGGAAGAGGCCAAAGCCCAAGAAAGGCAGCAGAAAAACACCGGAAATAAGCCCGAAAGCGTGCTGTCTGGCGTCGCGAAAAGCCTGCCGGCCTTGGTCGCTTGCGAAAAAATCCAAAACCGCGCCGCCAGCCATGGTTTCGACTGGCCGGATATTGCGCCGGTATTCGATAAAGTCCAAGAAGAATTGCAGGAAGTCCATGAAGCCTGGCAATCCGGCGATCAGGCTCATGTCCAGGAAGAAGTCGGCGACCTGTTGCTGGTGGCAGTCAATCTGGCCAGACACTTGAAGGTGAATCCGGAAATTGCCCTGAAAGAAGCCACCAAAAAATTTACCCGCCGCTTCAATTACATCGAAAAACAAATTGAATCCAGCGGCCGGCAGTTGCGGGATTGCGAGTTGGAAGAATTGGATGGCCTATGGCATGAAGCCAAACGCGTGCAAAAAAACACCCATTCAGGTGGTAAGCAATGAAGCATCTGATACGGTCGCTGTTGCTGCTGGGCCTTATCGCTTGGCTAATTCCTGCCCAGGCAGGTGAAGTGCTGCGCCATATGTCGGATGAATTGGCCCCGGCCGTTACCGAGCCGGTTAACCCCGCAGCGAACGACAGGCGGATTATCTACCGGGTGATTTGCACACCGGGCGGTGAAGTGCTGCCGGATTGCGAAAAACCCTATCACGATACCGAGTCGGTGGCGCAACCCTTGCCGCCGGATGAGGTTGAGCCCGTTGCAACAGAACAAGCCCGGCCGGTAGAGAAAACCACGCAACCCGCCAAGTCTAAAAAATCGAAAAAAACCGCTAATAAAAAGAATAAGGCCGTTAAAAAGGCGAAAAAAACCACCAGCAAAAAAAAGACCGCCGCTAAAAAGAAATAACGGTTTTGTGTTTATTGAGCGAACCGATTGCCTGTGACCGTGGATATTTGCCGTTTTGTGTCAATGCGGCTGGATGCTGGCGCTTGCCGGCGTCGACCCAAATTCGATCGTCAAGCGTAGGCTGGGCAACGCTTTTCTGCCCACCGGTTAGAGTTGATGCCTTCGTTTTCGCGTGGGCACAAAACGCAGTGCCCACCCTACTATGCTTTGTAGCGATGGTATACGGAAAGGAAAAACAGATGCGTATCAAAACTTTAGTGTGTCGAAGTAAATTTTACGGTAGGTATACTGTTAACTATCTAATTACTTGTTAGCTGTAAGTAGGAAACTAAATGAGTTCGCCTAAACTACACCACTATGTTCCTCGCTTCTATTTGAAGAGCTTTGCTGACCATAAAGAACAATTTTGGGTATGGAATAAAGACCATAAGAATAGTTTTAAAGGAAATCCTTATGGTGTAGCTGCTGAAAACTACTTTTACAGAGTTCCAGAGTTTGTAGAATCTGAGACAGATCCACTATTCTTAGAATATGACCTAGCCAATTTGGAGGCAAAAGCGGCAGTAATTTTGAAGCAATGGTTTGAGAGATTGGAATCTCTTGAACCAATGCAAAAATTAGAGATGGAAGATGAAGAAAGGCACATCATTTCTTATTTCATCATTATTCAGTTTTTTCGGACTGCGGATCAGAGAGATATCCTAGCTATTTTTGCTGAAACTAAAGGTGGTTACGAATCTGAGCTATCTCCTGAAGAAAGAATTGACCTTCACGCATATTTTTTAGTTACTAGCGATTTGATAATGGAGATGACTAGTCGGATAGAAAGCTCTATTTGGCTGTTTGCTAAAAACAATACCGAAACTCCTTTCTGGACATCCGATAATCCTGTCTGCTTCAAAACGGGGGATAACAGGATGTGGCTAAAGGGGCCAGGAATTATGTCTGAAGGCACATATGTAGTTTTTCCTCTTTCTCCTAAGTATATCCTTTACTGCAAGGAGCCAACGTTCTGGGAAAAGATCAGTGCGGCAAACAATGCTCTTTCGCCTGTTGAGTTTTCAACTGAAATGGTCGAGCATGAAAATGCAGGGCAGGTGTTTTCCTGTAAGCGTTTTGTAATCTCGTCTAAAAATGAGTTCTCGTTCGCGAATGAGTTTGTGGAAACGATTGGAACTGATATATATGCGCCAGACAGCTAACAAGGCGCTGCTGCCGGACAAATTTTCCACTACGTTCCAAATTTGCCGCAGAGCGCGGCGTTATACGAAACTAATATGAAGCAATGGAGTGACATAAAGCACGAATTCGAAACGGATGGATCTTTGAGAGACATCTATGTAGAACATATAGACTCGGCTGTTTGGAATAAATTTATCGGAGAGGTGAAGCGGTCAGGGTATAAGTTTGAGTTTTCCCACGGAGATGTCGTAAAAGAATTCCCTTGTGATCTAAATGCAATCAAGAGTATGCAGCAAACTGATCCTACGACCTTGTTTATCTGGGTAACCGATAATATTCAGTTAAATTGTCATTTCTTCGTAGAAACGGAAATCGAACTAGATGTCTCACCGCATGATATACAAACTGAAAGTGCATACATCCAGCTGGTAAGTTTCCTGGAATGGTTAGCCACAGTTACTAAAAATGAGGTCAAATTAACTCATGAAGGTATGCAGGAGCAGGTGATCCTAAGTGTCTGCTAGTAAATTGTATAACAAGGCCATTAACTTCGCGCCTATCGGCGCCGGACAGCCTACGCTGCGCTCCGGCCGCCGGTTATGGCGGCGTTAGGGCTCAAGCCTGTGACTACAATCCGAACATGTAGATGTATAGAAATGATAAGGGCATACATTAATGACTAAGGTTAGCTTTTTTGATCGAAGAGTAATTGAGACCTTTCTCAAGGTCACCGCTTTCATAAGCACTGCTTTATCATTGATTGTAATTTTCGTTGATATACCAAAAGAGTGTAAGGAAGTATATGGAGGGATTTTCTTAATAAGCTTGTTGCTTATCTATTTTGAGATATGGGTTTGGTCAAATAAACTTACAAATATCAATGTCACTATCGAAGGAAGCGATGTGACTATAAAGGTGGGTGATATTTTTCAAGAGTCTGATTTTAAGGTTATTGCTTTCAATGAGTACTTCGATACTCAGGTAGATAATAAAATAATTTCAGAAGGCTCGCTGAATGGAGTATTTATTAAAGAGCATCTTGATATTGCAGTTTCAGATCTGGACGAACACATTGCTGCTTATGATTTTGATAAAGATGAAATTTTGGGCGCTAATGAGAACAGAAAGCAAGGCAAGAAACTTCGGCACCAAATTGGTTCTATTTGTATTTACAAAGATTATCTGCTGACAGCCTTTACTAAGTTTGATGATTCAAACAAAGCATTAATTACAATGCCAGAGTATTTAGAGTTTCTGATTAACTTCTGGGATCGGGTGAATAGAGTTTATGCACAAAAAAATGTATCAACACCTATATTCGGATCAGGCATAACACGAATTCAAGGGCATAAAAATATAAGTGATGAAGACCTACTTAAAATCATGCTCTGGACCTTTAGGATTAGCGAAATGCGTTTTAAATACCCAGCCAGACTTACCATTATTATCCACAAGGACAAGATTGATAAAATTAATCTTCTGGACATAAAGTCGGCTAGAAACGGTATTTAAGTTTAGTTAGTAGCAGCCTTGTAAGAATAGATTAAGCGTATTATTTGGAGCTAAAAATGGCATATCGTAACGGAACATATGTGGCCTTTCACGCAGGCGGAACCACAGACCCAACTAAGTCAGATATAAAGTATTACAATACAATGAAGATGTGGGATGCTAGCAAGCATATTGAATTTAGCCTATGTAATAGCCATGAAAAAACTTCGTCAGTACGAGACTCGTCAAAAAAAGAAACTCTGAAAAGAAGCTTGATTACAAGGCTTAGAAATTCTAAGCAATTTCTATTGATACTCACAAAAACCACAAAAAATGATACAGATTGGGTTCCATTCGAGATTGCCTATGCTGTCGACACTTGTGAGTTGCCATTAATACTGGCATACCCTGATTACGATTCAATAATGGCTCCGGCTGAATTATCCGATTATTGGCCTCCGGCACTAAAAACCAGAATCGAGAACGGCTCAGCAAGAGCTATTCATATACCTTTTAGAAAAGCACCCGTTTTAGATGCCTTGAGTCAATTCGATATAACCAACAAAAATTATCCTACAAATGGGTATGGTTACTACACTCGCGAAGCTCATCAAGAATGGGGACTGGTATAGCCCTAACAAGGCCATCAATTTGACAGTTTTTCCGTTACGCCTTTTGTGCTTAAAAATAGCACAAAAGTCTCCACTCCAAAACTGCAAATTATGGCAGCGTTAAAGGGCAACAATGGATAGCGTAGAACCTCAAGCGGGACGGGTTTTGTAAACCCGTCCCGCACGTTTTAACCATTTGCAGAAGCATGGCAAAACGTTCCGAGCGGATTGAATAATCCACCCAGCTAAGTTGAACGGGGAATTACTTGGTTGATCATCTTGCCCCGTTTTGGCACAGAACCTTTCGAAAGTTATCGATTAGCAACTCATTATCCAAATGCCATCTCGACGAGTTTCGAATCAATCAAATACTGGCTTGAGCGGGAAATTTCACGCACTATACAATGACACTGAACAGGAGTTGACCTTAGAATGGAAAATACGCTGCTCCACGCTGTAAGCGTGTTTATGGGGTTTTTTGCAATCATGAACCCGATTGCCAATGTACCGATTTTTCTTGGCCTCACCGTTGACGATGATGAGCAAACCACTGCGGTCATCGCATTACGTTCGCTGCTGCTGGCATTTCTGATCGTTACGTTATTTTCGCTGGCCGGGAAGGTGATTTTTGACCTGTTCGGCCTCACGCTACCCGCCTTCCGAATTACCGGTGGGCTGTTGGTTTTTCTGATTGGGTTTCATATGCTGCAAGGCAATCACTCGAATATCCAACATCCAAGTGAACAGGACAAGCGGCAGTCTCGGGAAGCTGCGCTCAGTGTCGCGGTATCGCCTTTGGGAATGCCGATACTGGCAGGCCCAGGCACCATCGCGACGGCGATGAATTATTCATCGGGCGGTGGTCTTATGGAGGTTGTGGTGACGATCGCCGTGTTTGCTGTGCTTTGCGTGATCACTTATGTGTTTTTTGTGTTTGGCGAGAAATTCGTCGGCTACCTCGGGGCCAGTGCATTGGGCGTCATCACGCGTATGATGGGCTTGATCCTCGCGGTGATCGGAACGCAGATGGCGATAGAAGGACTGCAGGGGGCTTTTAAGATTGCTGGGTAAGTAATGGTATGCATCTTGTAACTAAATGGGACGGGTTTTGTAAACCCGCCCCGCAGTGGATAATTCAGAGCGTCCTTTTATAGGGTTCGGCCTCCTTTTCAAGAAAGGAATCTAACTAGCCTGGCATTGCTGCTTTGGCTTTAAGGATAATAGCGCCAATGCTGTCGTGGCGGCTCCCAAGCTATCGGCCAGCCAATCCCAGCCGCTGGTGGTTCGGCCCGGCACGAACGATTGGTGCCACTCGTCCGACAAGCCGTAAACACAGCAAAACAGCCAGGCTGCCAGTGCCAGCTTGTTTCTCGTCAGTCCTTGATGCCTGAAGGCGCGCCAACTGAACGCTGCCATCACAAAATAGGCACCGAAATGCATGAGTTTATCCTGAAATTCAAACACCGGCGGCAGGGGTATGGTTTCTTGATTCGATAACCAGAAAATCAAGCCACAGTAGGCCAGTAAGGCTATCCAGTCTAAAATTTTTATCATCAGCATGACCAAGTGATCGTTGTAAAAAGGTAACTACTCTCTAACCGGGCGCTTTTCCAGTTTTCTTTGCAAGGTGCGTCTGTGCATGTTGAGTGCTCGGGCGGCAGCGGAGATATTGCCGTCGTGCTGCATCAAGACTTTTTGCAAATGCTCCCATTCCAGACGTTTGACCGAAAGCGGGTTGTCGCTGATGGCCACGCTGGCGTCGCCTTCGTTCTTGTGCAGGGCGTTGACGATTTCATCCGGGCTGGCCGGTTTGGTCAGATAATGAATGGCACCCAGTTTAATGGCTTCCACCGCCGTGGCAATGCTGGCGAATCCTGTCAGCATGACGATTTGGGTATTGCTGTCCAGCGAGATCAGTTTTTTCACCATTTCCAGGCCGGAGTCGTAACCGATACGCAGATCGATCACCGCGTATTCGGGCTCGGTTTGCTCGGCTAACTGCATGGCTGTGTTGACATCGTTCGCGATCGTCACCTGGAAATTGCGTTTTTCCAGGGCTGGTTTCAGTACGGAACAAAAAGTGACGTCGTCGTCGACCAATAGCAGATTGGGTTTATCCATGGGTGTATCTGTCATACATACTCTCCTTAGTTAATATGGGCAGGCTGATTTCCACGCAGGCGCCACCGGAATCGAGATTATTAAAGCGTATTGTACCGCCCAAGCGTTTGATGGTGGTATAGGTTAAAAATAAACCGACGCCCATACCCTGTTTATTGCTTTTCACTGGTTTATGGCCGGCAAAATCGACAAACTCCGGCGGCAGACCGGGGCCGAAGTCGCGGATTTTTAAAGTCAGGATAAAGTCGTCCCAATGGGCATGAAATTCAATGCCGGACTGGCTATCGGTGGCTTCCGCGGCGTTATTGAGAATATTAATCAGCGAATGGGTCAGGGTGCGTTCGGCAATGATATTCGCGCTGGTATCCACATCACCCGAGACGAATAGATTCAGTTTGGTGCTGGGCTTGTGGGTGCGCCATTGGTTAAGCACTTGATCGATATAATCGCTGACCAGCATCACTTGGCCCGATTCGGCCCGCATTTCGCCGGCGGAAGCCGACATCACCGACAAGGCTTGCTTGCAGCGGTCCAACTGTTGTTGCAGGATAACCAGCTTTTGGTGGGACTCGGGGAAGCGGTGTTCGGGTAATTCCTCGGCCATTTCATGTACCAGTATGGCTATGGTGCCGAGTGGGGTGCCCATGTCATGCGCGGCACTGGCCGCCAAAGTGCCCAGCGAGACGACCCGCTCATCGCGCAACGCGCTTTCCCGTGCATCGGCCAGGCTGCGCTCGCGATCTTTCAAGGTTTTTGCCAATGCGATGATAAAGAAGGCTACCAATCCAGCACTAAACACAAATCCGAACCACATACCAAAGACATGCAGATTGAAATAGCGTCGGTCTTCCAATAATTGCATGCGTAGACTCATCTCGGGCGTCAGATTTAACATGCTGTGATGATCCGAATGGGGCGCCAGAGCCGGCAAGGGAACATTGTAGGCAATCAGCACCGTATAAATGCAGGAAGTGATGATTACCATATTCCAGGCATAAGATTGCGGTAGCATGATGGCGGTGACGATCAGCGGCAATAAAAACACCCAAATAATTGGGTTGGAGGCACCGCCGGTCAGGTATAACAAATACGCGAGTGCCAGTACGTCCATACAGATTTGCGAAAAAATCTCATGCTCGGTGACCGGTTCCGGCGTGCGCAGGCGCAGCCAGGTGTACAGGTTAAGGATGGAAATCGCGAAAATGGCCAGCCAGAGCTGGTTCATCGGTAATTCTATGCCCAGGCCGTGTACCGCTATAAACACAGAAACCACCACTGCAAACAGCATCAGGTTCCTGAGGATGTAGAGCCAGTTGAGATTTTCGCGGATGGAGATTTCGGCTTTGGGCAGGATATGTGAAAGCATGGTGAACCAGGGCTGATTAATCGCGGTTATGGTAACGCTGTTTGCGGTTGAGGTATAAAATTTGTCACTATTTCGCGCAAATCGCAACAGCTGTTATCGGAAACCGTTTCCGTCGCGCGAAGGTACGGCGAGAGCATTATCAAGGACCCAGTTTATTTTGATCTGGCTCGTCCCAGCCTTTCTCCCGGCAGGAGCAGGGGCGAGCCGCCTCGCAGAACAGTGATTAAAATTTCAACATAAAAAGCGAATTATAAGGTACCTTCGGCTTGTCAGTCTTTTGGGAGAAAATCATGCGTACTTTGTTCAGCCCCAATAAAACCAGCGGACGGTTATTAGTGGATTTTGCCGCCGACATCTGGGGTAAAAGTCCGTCCGAGCCGATGAGATTACGCTATTTGATGGTGTTTGATTTATTCATTAAAGCCCGCAGCTACGCTATTTTAAATAAAGTTTTTTTCTGGTTGGCCTTGGTCGCCGGTATCGCACTTTTGGTCTGGCCGGTGATTGCCTTCAAGCTGGATAGCTTGGGCGTCGGTTATAGTGCCATGGTACAAACATCGGTTACCGGTCTGGCGGCTTTGTTGTTTGCCCTGTATAGCCATTATAAAAAACGTCAGACCCACGCCGAAAATCTGATGCGTCATGTGATTTTCAGCCGCGAAAGCTTGGAGGTATTGTTCGAAAAAGTGATGAAGGAAATGGAACGTATGGACCAGGGGTTTGTATTTTCCGAAACGGTGACTAAAAAAGCCGCGGCGCAAGGTGAAGCGGAGCCGCCCGGCGCTTAGGCGGACAAAATTCGCAAATCCGCTAGCTCTCGGCGTGTAGCCGTAGCGCGGATTTATCGATTATAGCCCCGAATGCCTGCAGTATCTGCTCCGCCAGACTTTGCTGATTCGCCCGGGTGATAAATATCAGCCGGCTTCTTAAATCGTCCGTGGCTCTACCGCTTAATGCTGCCGGCGGATACAGCCGCTGTCCGGCTGCTTGTATCACCATGGGTTGAGGTTCGTTTAACAATAAAACCACGCCTTTTATTCGGACTAGATCCGCCGCCTGTTCGGATACCAGGTTTTGCAAAATGGTTTCCAGCTGTGGCCAACTGATGCGAGTTTGCAAATGTAAGGACAGGCTGGAAAAACCGTGAATTATGGGGGTAGCCTGATTGGGTAGGCGGCGCATGGCCGGAACATGGTCAGGTATTTGTGCCGCGCTAAGGCGCGCGGTAACGGTTTCAAATCGAGGTGTGGTAGGTGCCAATGCGGCTAACTGCGCTTCCAGTGCCGCTTTCTGGTCTTCATCGGCGAGATCCGCATGAGTCAGCAGCAGTGTATCCGCCCAAGCCACTTGGGCTTTGGCTTCGGCAAACCGGTTCAATTGCTCGATAGCCGAGGGTATGGCTAAAGTGGTAATCACCTGCAGCAAGTGATAGCGGCCGGACAGCCATTTGTCGCGCAGCAAGGTGTCCAAAATAGGTTCCGGACTGGCTATGCCGCTGGTTTCAATGATCATACGCTGAAAAGGTTTTTGCGCGGCTTGCTCCCAGGCCATCCATAAGTTGCGTAAGGTAGGCGCCAAAGTGCCTTTGATTTGGCAGCACATGCAGCCGCCGGCCAGGGTGGTTAATGGCAGACCTTGTTGTTCGATTAAATCTTGATCGACCGGCGTGTTGCCGAATTCATTGATAATCACGGCGGTGTTGGGATTATCGGCCAGTAAGCGATTCAACAGGGTGGTTTTGCCGCTACCGAGGAAACCGGTAATCACGATGACGGGGATTTTAGTGGCTTTCATGGCTGTATCCGGCCTCTAGTAAGATACTCTAAAGCCAATCTCCGCACCTCGGCCGGCTTCCGGGGCAAAGTTGCGCAAATAGGAGGTGGCGTTACGGATATTCTGATTCAACAAATTGTTACCCTTGGCAAACAGCATCAGGTTGGCACCCTGATAGGCTTCCAGTTGATAATTCATGCCCACATTCAACAGCAAATAACCGGCGCTGCGGGTTTCGTGATCGCCCGGGTGGTCTTGGGATTCCGCCCGGGTAAAACGAAGATAGCCGGCAAGTTTGTTTTGATTGTAGTCCAATTGCAGGCCGTAACGTAACGGCGGCATGCGCGGAACGTCACCGCCGTTCACAAATTCGCCGCGGGTATAATCGCTGAACAGGCTTAAATCCAGCATGCCGAAATGATTTTCCATCAGCGGAACAATCAGCTTGGCTTCATAGCCTTTGAAAATCGCATCGGCTTGGCCGGTGCCGAGTACCGGCACACAGTCAGTAATACAGGGGTTGCCGCCTTCATCGACAAATTCGCCGGTGCGCTGTTGGACGATATAGTCCGATGCCCAATTGTGAAAAACATCGATCTCGGCCCTAAAGGCATCGGATTGGTAACGATAGCCCAAATCCAGGTTGTAACTGGTTTCTTTGCTTAACTGTAAATTGCCGCGTTCAAAGCTACGGGTCGCATCATGAAAGCCGTTTGAGAGTAATTCCTGCACTTGCGGTGCGCGCGACGAGCGGGTCACTCCCAGATTAACGCTATTGCTGTCATCGAGTTTCCAAATGGCGGCAGCGGAGGCACTGACCGGGGTGTAATTCAAGTCCGCCATGTTTGTCGGGCTGATGGTGGTGGGTTCGACACGCGCGCCCAATTGGTAACTCAGCTTGCCGACTTCGAAGGATTCTACCGCAAACACACCATAACTATTGATCAGGGAGCGGGGTACAATGCTTTCGCCGCTGAGTTTTTCGATGGCATTGAAATCGCTTGCTTGCGCCTGGAAACCAACACTGCCATGCAGAGGGCCCAAATCTTGATGGGTCAGTTCAATGCGGCCTTCATAAGACTGATTGGTAAAAAATGCGCCGGGCTGGCCATTAGTGATTTCAGTATGTTGATAATCGGTGTAACCGAGACGGGTGCGTATGTTTTTGGCGAAACCGAAGGGGTTTTCCAACTCGCTTTTAAAGTCGTATTTTTTTTGCCGTAGTGCTATGCGGGTGGTTTCCTGGCCCGTACCATTCGGGGCGATACCGTAGTTGTTTTCTAGATGGTTAACCGCTGCACCGGCGAAACCGGGCGCACCCACCCAGGACATACCGGCGGAACCACTGATTGCTTCGGCACCGGTATTGTTTAAATACCCGCTTGGATTATCCACCACAGTCAGTGAAGGATCGGTGACGGAGACGGCGGCGCTGTCAATACCGGTGCCGCCTATGCTCAAGTTGTTGCGGTGTCGATAAAAGCCGTCCAGATGAAAGGCAACTTGTTTGGCGCCGCCATCCAGCTTCATGGCGGTGCTGGTTTCCTCCGAGGTGGAATCGAAGCGCTGTTCCAGAGCGCCTTCCAAGGCTTTGTCCGGCAAATGTCCGGGGACGCGATTGTCGATCACGTTGATTACGCCGCCGATAGCGCCGCCGCCATATAGCAAGGTGGCGGGGCCGCGCAAAACTTCTATACGCTCTGCCAGCAGCGCTTCGGTACTGCTGGCATGATCCGGGCTCATGGCGGATACATCGTTGCTGCCGATGCCGTTGGATAAGACTCTTACCCGAGGTCCGGCCTGACCTCGTATCACAGGAGTACCGACACCGGGGCCGAAAGATTGAGAGTTGATGCCCAACTCATCTTTTAAGGTTTCGCCGATACTGTGGCCGGCTTTCATACGTAATTCGTCTTCGCTCAATATCGTTACGGGGGATGCACTTCCTGAAGGCTTGCTGAGTGTTGACGCGGTGACCGTTACCGCTTCCAATTCGGCGTCCGCCAGCATCGAAGGCGCTGTAAGCCCAGTCATGGGGGGCAGTGATAACGTAATAGCTAAGAGTTTTTTCATTGCGGGGCAGCGGGCGTGTTGAATTAGTGATGTTATATTATAACATTCCTGGCGGGTACGCTAGCCAAGATAGGTGTTGGGATAAAAATTAGCCAACCGGCATTTAGGGCAAACAAAAATTACCCGGCGTTCATGCCAAATTGTAGCCAAGAAATAACCGCGAGTGGTTTAGGCAAGCGCCGGTTTAGCTCAGCAAATAAATGATCGGCCGGGCGGTTTTAAGCAAGCGCCCGGCTATTCCATGAATCGCAATGATGTAGCCTTATTTTCATTGCTTTCGCCTGCAAAGCTGCAAAGTCGGATTTGCGTCCATGCAGCAATAACGGTCTGTCGATATTGGCAAATCAATCTACGCTGAATGCGTCGTCCAGTGAATTCCCTCGGGTCAACTTTACCGCGTTGCGTTTAGACAGGCCTCGGCCTGAATGGCAATTTCAAGTTCTTCCTGCGTGTTAATCACTAATATTTTCACTGTAGAGGTGTGGGTGTGGATAGCCGCGCAAGGGTGGGCGGGAGCCTGATTTTGCGTGGGGTCGATAATGATACCCAAGCCGGAAAGCCCTTCGCAGCATTGTCGCCTTAGCCAGCTATCGTTTTCGCCAATGCCGCCGGTAAACACTAATGCATCGACTCTGCCCAGCACAGCAAAGTAAGCGCCGATATATTTTTTCAGGCGATAGGCATACATCAACAGGGCCAGTTTGGCGGTTTGGTCGCCCGCATCAGCCATCTCATGAATGGTACGCATATCATTTTCCCCACAAACGCCTTTACAGCCGCTGTCTTTATTCAGCAAGGTTTCGATAGTCTCTAAAGACAGGCCGAGACTGCGGCTTAGATAAAAATGCAGGGCCGGGTCGATATCGCCGCAACGGGTGCCCATCATCAAACCCTCAAGCGGCGTCATGCCCATCGAAGTATCGACGCTGCGACCCGCCTCAATGGCGGTAGCGCTGGCGCCGTTGCCCAAATGCAAGGTAATCAGATTCAATTCCGGCAAGGGTTTGCCCAGAAATTCAGCGGCCCGTTTGGCCACATAGCCATGCGAGGTACCGTGAAAGCCATAGCGGCGTACGCCGTGATCGGTATAGAGATCGGCGGGTAAAGGGTAACGGTAAGCGTAATCAGGCAAGCTTTGATGGAATGCGGTATCGAAGACGGCCACTTGTGGCACGTTGCCCATCAGTCTCATGGATTCTTTCATGCCCTGCAGGTTGGCCGGGTTATGCAGTGGGGCTAATGGGATCACGCCGGCGATTTGCGTTATCACTTCGGCTGTAATTAAGGCCGGTTGCTTAAACAGTTCGCCGCCATGGACCACGCGGTGACCTATACAGGCCAATTCGCCGTTGCGGACCGCGCCGCTATTGGCCAGGGTGGAAAACAGCGTTTGTAATGCCTGCTGGTGATTGGTTAATGGCATTTCGGCAGTGACCGGCTCTGCATCCAGCAGGCGGTAACGGTGCAGGGCCATAGTTTCGCCAATACGCTCCAAGATGCCGTTTAGCAAGACACGGTGGTCGTTCATGGCAAATAAGCTGTATTTGATCGATGAACTGCCGGCGTTAAGAACAAGGATTTTCATGCGCTTCCGATGTGGCTATTGAATGAGTTTAATTGAGTACCGCCGGGTGTTGATGGGTTTTTAATTTGCTGGGCGGTGGCGGGTCGTAGCGGTTGTCCAGCAAGGCGTCGATTTTATCGGCCAGACTTTCCACGGCCTTGCGCACTAGTTGTGCATTCGGGCCCTTGGATTCAATAATTAAGTTTCCGATTAAAGTCCGATTTTCAACCCGAACTAAATGTCCCATCAAGTAAGCAAACAAGAAGCTGGGTTTGTGCAGGCGTCCCACCAATACGTAATCCGCACCGAATTGCTTGCCCAGCTCGGCTGCCGCATCGGCATGATCGAACAAGTCCCCCACGCCGCCAGCGGCGGATTGTTGCGCGGCTAGCGGGATGTCGACGATAGTATAGCCGGCTGATGCAAGTTCGCCAGCCAATAAGGGCCGAATCGCGCCGGTACGTTTGATTTCAGCAGGTATGCCTGGAGCCAGAGTCAGATCCTTGAGTTCAAACGCCAGAATGGCGATGCGGGTGGCGGCCGGCGAGTCTAAGCTCGCCAGTGCGAAAAGCAAGCCCATTATTAAGCGTACCCGCATGGTTAGTCGTTTTCCTGGGCCTGAATGGCGGTAATAATCACGGTATTGACGATGTCGGCTACCGTGCAGCCGCGGCTCAAGTCATTAACGGGCTTGTTAAGGCCCTGCAGAACCGGGCCCACCGCTATGGCACCCGACGAGCGCTGCACGGCTTTGTAAGTGTTATTGCCGGTGTTGAGATCCGGGAAGATAAAAACCGTGGCTTGACCTGCAACTTGGCTACCGGGTAGCTTAGTCCTGGCAACGCCAAAGTCGACAGCGGCATCGTATTGCATGGGGCCTTCCAGTTTTAGATCCGGACGCAGGGTGCGCGCGATTTTGACTGCTTCACGCACCTTGTCGACTGCTTCGCCCTTGCCGGAATCGCCGGTCGAATAAGACAGCATGGCGACGTAGGGTTCTATGTTGAACATTTTGGCGGTATCGGCGGCGCTGATGGCAATGGCGGCCAATTCTTCCGCGTTGGGGTTGGGGTTGACGGCGCAATCGCCATACACCAAAACCCGGTCTTCAAGACACATGAAAAATACGCTGGAGACGATAGAGGCGCCGGGTTTGGTTTTGATGATCTCAAACGCCGGCCGAATGGTATGCTGGGTCGAATGCACGGCACCCGACACCATGCCGTTGGCGAAGCCCAAATGTATCATTAAGGTACCGAAATAACTGACATCGCCCATCAGATCGAAGGCGGTGGCGTAGATGATATTTTTATGTTTGCGAGCTTCGAAATAGGCTTGCGCAAACAGTGGCCGCAATTCCGAAGTCATGGGGTCGATAATATCGACATCCGCCAGTTTCAAAGCCAGGGCCTGAATTTTTTGGCGTATTTCGGCTTCGTTGCCCAGCAAGGTGATTTTGACCACATCGCGCAGCAACAAAATTTCCGCCGCCCTTAAAATACGTTCCTCGGTGCCTTCGGGTAACACGATGTGTTGTTTTTTGGCCTTGGCCCGCTGCAGTAAATCGTATTCGAACATCAGCGGCGTCATTTTATGTGGAACCTTGCTCATCAGACGTTGGCGCAGTTCGCCCATGTCTACGTTGTTTTCCACTAAACCCAGGGCTTTGGCAATTTTTCTGTCGTCTTGAGAATGTAGGCGGGCCGGGACTTGGCTGACCTGCATGGCTGTGGTGAAGGTATCCGTATCCACGCCCAACACCGCAAAAGGCAGATCTCCCAGGCCGTCGATTAAGGCCTGCACCTGGGGGCCGGGCTCTTGATGGCCGGTCAGTAATAATCCGGAAATTTGCGGATAATTGGTCGATTGATAGGTCAGCAGGCTGGCCAGAATGATGTCGGCGCGATCGCCGGGGGTGATAATCAAATCGCCCGCCTGAACATAATCCAGAAAGTCCGGTACCAACATGGCGGCGACTTTATACTGGTAAACCTCGCGACTCAGGGCATTATTGTCGGACGTAAACATTTTAGTATTTAAAGCATGGGCAATGTTACCCATGGTGGGCTTATTCAGGGAGCTTTCGGCCGGAACTACGTAAATCGGGAAACGGCTGGAGTGGTTCAATGTAGCGCGCAGGGTTTCGATCTGCTTGATCGAAACGCCGTTAATGACCACCGCCAGTATAGTATTATCGTGTTCGTGTAATTCATGTTTCAGGCTGGACAGGTTGTTTAAAATTTGCAGATGGTCCAGTTCACTGCCCGGCATGACCGGTAACATCAGACAATCCAGATTATTGGCGACCTGAGCATTAAAATCGAATTCGAACATCGAGTCTCCGTGCCGGTAATCGGAGCCGATGCACAGCACATGTTCACATTGGGCTTTTAAGGTGCGGTACTTAGCCAGGATAATTTTGTGCAATTCATCATATTGCTCATTGGCCAATAGTTCTCGAGCTTCATGGCTTTTACAGCCATACATGGCTTCGTAAGGTAAATCCAATTGATAGCGGTACAGAATAAATTGAATCAATTCATCTTTTTTGCCGCCGGATTGAATGATGGGGCGAAAAAAGCCTACTTTACCCACATGGCCGGTCAGCATTTCCATGACGGCCAGCATGATGATGGATTTGCCACTATTTCTATCGGTACCGGTAATGTAGATATTTTGCGATATTAACGATTGCGATTCAATCGTGGCGGCGGAAGTGTTCATCATCGTTGCTTGGCTATGTTGGTGGCTACGATTTTACTGTAATTTTGTTGCACTGATGCGTTTATGGTCCGGAACTGCGCTTTAAAACCGGAATTGGCGCTAAATTTGTGATGTCGAAAATATATTCCGAGAAATCGGCAAGTGTTGCCGCAACGTCTATACTACAATCCGGTCGTAGGGATTTTTTAGAAAACAGTAATGGCAAAATTCACTCTTTATTTTAAAGATAAACCCATATATTCAGGTATTTATGATGCCGGCGTGATTCATATCGGTCGCGATGAAACTAACGAGCTGGTAGTTGATAGCTTGGCCGTCGCACCCGCCCATGCAGTGGTTGTCATTAAAGATGGGGGCAGTGTCATCAAGCAACTGAATGAAAAATTCCCGTTATTGATCAACAATCAAGTCACCAAGGAATGGAATCTACGAAACAATGACGTGATCAATGTTGGTAAACACTACATTATTTATTCATTGACAGAGTCGTTTTTAGATACCGAGCCATTCACGGCTCCGGCCATTTTTTCGCATGATGCCGATGTGCTTGCGCTTAACCAAAAGCTGGAGCATGGCAACAAACAACAGGAAGCCAATTTGCAAATTATGGATGGTCCGCATATCGGCCGAATTTTACCCCTCAGGAAAGCCATGACGCGCTTGGGGCATGAAGGCGCCGGCGTGGTGGTGATTGCTCGCCGAAAGGACGGATATTACGTTTCGGCCCTGCAAGGTCACAGCGGTTTAGCTGTTAACAAGCAACCATTGGGCGAAAACACTATTTTGTTGCAGCATAATGATGTGATTGAAGTTGATAAAACCCCAATGCAGTTTTTTTTGGAGTAATGGTCGATGGCGGAAAGCGACCAGGAAAAAAGACATTACCAACGTATTTTATACAACGCCGAGGCAATATTAGCCGATGGCGATATCAAAATGGCCTGCAGAGTAATCGATATCTCCTTAAAAGGCTGCTTACTTGATTTCGAAAAAACCTGGCCGGGTAACCATATCAACGCGTACACCCTGAAATTGAGTTTATCCGATGAGATGGCAATAACCATGACATTAAAATTTAGCCATGGTTTTGGCAGTCAAATCGGCTTTAAATGCGAATATATCGATATTGATAGTATTACCAACCTGCGGCGTCTGGTCGAGCTTAATTTAGGAAATAGCGCAATGCTTAGCCGTGAATTGGATGCCTTATACAGGGTATCGTTAAAGTAAGTTTGTTTTAAATAGATTTAGTCTGGTATTGAATTATTCGATGCTATTTTTTTCGGTATTCGTCGCTAAATTCCAGCCGCGATTTTTATCTACCCATTTCATACTCAGCCAATACCAAACTGTCATTGGCACCATCATCGCAAACCATTCCCAATCATCGATTAAAAATAATCTGGTTAGCCATGGGTTTTCATAAAGAATAGCCCAAGGTATGCAATAAATAGTAAATAAGAAACTGCTCCAAATTAATATCATCGCACCGCGCCGAGTCTCAATACTCGAAAAGGCCAAAAAAACCCAAAGTGGCATGTCGGAATCTTTTTGCATGTGTTTTCCTTAAATTATTGGCGTAAATATTATTGGACTTGCCCCCACATGCTGGTTGGCCGTGGATTGAAAACCGGCTTTTGAGAAGGTGGTCCTGGTGAATAGGCTGAAATTATACCTTAAAAACCAAGAAAGTAGACTGGTTCGGTTTGTTGAAATAAACCAAATAGGCAACATAAAAAGGAAGGTTCAAGGAAACGCTCAAGTTGAAGTTGCTAAGGAGTAAAGGGGGATGACATGCTTTTAATATGTTAAATAACATAGATTAATTAATGTGTGCGAATATGTTGTCCTGTATTAATGTTTAATTAATTGAATTTAAATGTTTAAGAAGTATTGGTGTAAATATTGATTGTAATTACAGTTGAATTATTTTGTTATTGCTGGAATCGGAATGAGTTATTGTTATTTTGGTTTATATCAACCTAATTCTGTTTTTGTTACTCTCGTCGTGAGTAGGGTTCAAAGCGTCACGAGTTCTTGCCAAGCATGGGATGCGGCGCCTGTCTTTCATGGTCATGAGGGTATGATGATTTGCTCCGGTGTGAGAAACACTGTGAGTATTGAATTAAATTAATATTTTTAACAGTATAAAGAGGATTTTCAATGAAAAAAATAAACTCGTCCGTTATTTTTATAATGAGTTTACTATTTGGCGGTCAGGCGTATGCGCATGTCGATTACACCGTTTTGCCGCAGAATGCCGATATCACTACAGACGTCATCACCGATTTCGCTTGGTATGAAGGCACCCAGCCGGCATTGGCGAATAGCCATGACTTTCGCTGGTTTAGCTTTGATTTGACCGAGCCCTCAAAAGTCAACATCAGTGTGGCTGCAACCGGTGCGGGTAATTTTAGCGGCAGTGAGGGGCCCGTTTCTTCTGTTGGGGCTTTAGATGTTGCATTCACGCTATATAACGGCGTGGTTCCGCTTGAGTCGATCGAGAGTGATACGCTGACCGGAACCGGGTTTATCGGTTTCGGCGGCTTTGACGACCAAGGCGTGGCTACAACCCAGGATCAAACAACCGCGGCTAGTGCATTTGTAGGTGCGGGTCCGGGCGATGTAACGCTGGGCAACGCGGATGGAGATTGGGCGACTATCGGGTATATCACTCACGTCAATAATGGCGGTTCGGGGGTGACTGAGTTGTTGAACAACTGGTTGCTGCAGGCGGGCACCTATACTCTACTGGTGGGCGGTGCGTCACAGCCTATTTTTGATGTGGACGGCATCACGCTTTTAAATGACGGCTCATACGGTCTGATTGCAAATCTGTCGGTGCAAGCGGTTCCCGTGCCGGGGGCAGTCTGGTTATTTGGTAGCGCAATAATCGGATTGATCGGTTGCGGTCGCCGTAAAACTGTTGCATATAACCGCTTTTGATTTTTGTAAGTTCCCTGTGGCGAGCGAATCCCTGTCCGAGGCATGGTTTACGATGGCCGGATCAAGTGCAGGGAATGCCGCCGGCAAGGAAGTAAGTATTACCCCGAATCTGCAATGGTTCGGGGGAGTATTCTTTACGGCAAGCCGCCGTTCTTGGCTGAGTATTGCTTTCGGGAGTAAGGTTTAAGGCATTAAATACGGGGAGTTATATACCCTTATATTTTTAAGGCGTTAGATAGCGCATGCCGAATACGTTAAATAACATAGATTAATTAAAATATCTGTTATTTAGTATATTAACGAATATTTTAATAAATTGAATTAATAGAGTTTAGTTTGATGTGGCCTCAATTTTGTTACTGTTTATTGAGTTGAGTTAGGGTTTAAATTAATTTTAGTTAAAATACCGATTGGTTTTTGGGGTTATTTAGCCTGATTTAACGTTTGCCACTCCCGTCGCGAGGCGGGGTCGGAAAGCCACGGTTCTTGAGAGTTAACAAAAGCAAGAAGGCCGGGCTGCCTCCTATAGTGATGGGGAGGGATCGAAGCGATTTACACTATTCAAAGGGAAACGCTGAGAACATTGCTGTTAAATATTTATAATTAAACAGTAACAAGAGGATTGAATTTATGAAAAAAATTATCGCATCTGTTGTCGTGTTAATAGGGATGGTGTTCGCTACTCAAGCGAATGCGCATGTCGGTTACAGAAGTCTGGATGTCAATAATCCGTTTACAGACTCCGTTACGTCCGATTTCGGCTGGCACGAGGGTACGCAACCGACATTAGCCAATAGCCACGATCTACGTTGGTTTAACTTTACCTTGGCGCAATCTTCCTATGTTGATATTAGCGTAGCCTCAACCGGTGCAGGCACATTTGCCTCTAGCAGCAGAACGGTAACCGGAGCTACGGGAGCCGATTTTACTTCCGTGGGCGACCTGGATGTGGCGATTTCTTTGTTCAGCGGTATGGTGCCCGCTAGTTCGGTTGAATCAATAACCGATGTCAATGGTACCTTGAATGGCTTTCCCGTCCCTAGTCAAGGCATCACCACCATTGGTACCAATGCCGGCCCATTCGGTGCGGGTATTAACACCTTAACCAATTCTGGCGGGGAAACAAGTAGCATTAGCTATTTGATGCACGCTAATGATTTTGGCAGTGGCTTGACGGAAGCGTTGAATCACATTTTCTTGAACGCCGGTCAATATACTCTGCTGGTAGGCGGTGCGTCCGAGATTCTTTTCGATGACGACGGTATAACCGAGCTTAATGCCGGTACTTATGGTGTTGTGGCTAGCCTGTCTGTTCAACCTGTTCCCGTACCTGGCGCGGTTTGGTTGTTCGCTAGTGCAATGGCCGGCCTGATCGGCGTCAGCCGCCGTAAAAGTATCGCCGCATAACGGGTTTTGAGTTAATGGAAGTCCCCTGCATTGGGGTAATTCCCGGCCTCATTACGGATGGTAGAGGCGGGAAGCGGTAAAGGAAGCCCGTAGGCAAGGATGCCAATTAATGACCCCCGGAACGCAAATAGGACGCGTATCGGGGGTTTTTTTATTTTTGTTGCAGTGTTTATAAAAGCAGACATGTCTAAAAAATCCGTACCACAAACACCGGCCATCGGCAAATTGGGTTTATTGCTTACCGTAGCATGCAGCGGCGGCGCGGTGATGATTCTGGAGTTGCTCGGTACCCGCATCATTGCACCGTATTATGGTGTTAGTCTTTACGTATGGTCCTCGCTGATTGCGGTGACGATGATTGCCTTAGCGGTGGGTTACTACCTGGGTGGTTTTTTAGCCGACCGTTACCCCCGCATTCGGTTGGCGCATATTTTTACCTTGGCTTCCATAACTACGGTGTTAATTCCCTTCATCAGCGGTCCAGTCATGCAGCTGACCAATCCATTGGGAATGCGCGTCGGAGCGTTCGTAAGCGCCTTGTTGTTGTTCAGCGTACCCTTGACGGCCTTGGCCATGGTGGGCCCTTTTACGATTAAACTGGCCACCCAGGATTTACGCGGCGTCGGCAGGGCTGTGGGTTCGGTATATGCTGTCAGCACCCTGGGTAGCGTGCTGGCAACCTTGTTGCTGGGTTTTTATCTGCTGCCCTTGTTCGGTACTCGAACCATTATTTTTTCCTTGAGTTTGCTGTTGTTTATTTGGGCGATGCCGTTGATATGGCGGGATAAAGCCGGGTTTACGCACGCATCGGCCAGTCTGCCGTTATGGGTTGCTGGTGTCTTGGTCGGCTTGTTAAGCATTAATGGCTATGCCACCCCACACGCCTCGGGTAAGGGGTTTAAAGTGCTGCATGAAGAGGAAAGCGTTTATGGTTGGGTGCGGGTGGTCGACGACCTGCGTCACGGCCATCGTTTACTGCTTTCCGATTCGTCGGTACTGAGTGCGGTCGAGCTTGAACACGGCCGCAGCTTATTGAACTATCAGGCAATTTTAGGTGGTTTGCCGTTATTCAGGCCGCAAGCCAAAGACGCTTTGTTGATAGGCTTGGGAGGCGGGCATGTGGCGCAAGACCTTAAAGCAAAAGGATTGGCTACCGATACTATCGAAATCGATCCGGCTGTTGCCTCGGCCGCGCTGGCGTATTTTCATTTCAAGCCAACCGGCGATTTTATCGTCGGCGACGCCCGCTATGAAATCACCAAGTTGCAAAAGCAGTACGATTTCATTATCCACGATTGTTTCACCGGCGGTTCCGAGCCTACCCACCTGTTAACGGTGGAAATGTTGCGTGAACTTAGCGGCTTATTAAAGGAACGGGGAGTTTTGGCTCTGAATTATGTCGGCTTTACCCAGGGAGAGGGCGCCGAAGCCGTCGCCTCCGTGTACAAGACACTCAAAACCGTTTTGCCGGAAGTCGCTGTATTTATTACTGTCAAAGAAGAATTTACCGATTTTATCTTTTTGGCTTCGAATGAACCGATAGCCCTGGATAAGAGCAATCCCGACAAACGTATACAATGGTTGCTGGATCATGCCTATAGCATTGACGACCGGCAGGGCATCGTCATTAGCGACGATTTTAATCCCTTGGAAAGCATGCAGCTCCGTAAAGCGGAACAGTATCGTAAAGTATTTATGCAGCGAATCGCGCCGGAGTTGCTGTTTCTTTAATGGATAGGTTTTATAAATCGTTTAAAACCGCCAAAGCTTCCTGGATATTACTCACCGCGTGAATCTGCAGGTTTTTGAGCGAGTCCTTGGGCTTGTTGCTCTTGGGGATGATGGCCCGTTTAAAACCATGCTTGGCGGCTTCATTGAGGCGGGCATGACCATTGGCGACCGGGCGAATTTCGCCGTTCAGGCCCACCTCGCCGAAAAATACCGTGTCGTAGGGAATGATACGGTCGCGCAGGCTGGACACCACCCCAACCATAATCGCCAAGTCGGTACTGGTTTCCGACACTTTGATACCGCCCACCACGTTGGCGTAAATCTCATCATTACCGGTAAATATGCCGCCGTGGCGGGCCAAAACCGCCAATAGCATGGCCAAGCGGTTTTGATCCAGACCCACCGCCAGCCGGCGCGGATTACCGTATTGGCTTTCCGTGACCAGTGCTTGAATCTCAACCAGCAAAGGCCGGGTGCCTTCCCAGAGCACCGTTACCACGCTGCCGGGCGAAGGCTTTTCGGCGCGGGATAAAAACATCGCCGACGGATTCTTCACTTCCTTCAAGCCGCTGCTTTCCATGGCGAAAAAACCCAGTTCGCCGACGCTGCCGAAGCGGTTTTTGTCGGCGCGTAATACTCTAAATCTGGAGTCGTCGGTGGAGGACAGCACCACTTGGGCATCGACGATGTGACTCAGTGTCATCGGCCCGGCCAGGGATTGATCCTTGGTGACATGGCCGACCATGAAAAACGATACCCCGCTGCGTTTGGCGTATTGGGTCAAATAACTGGCCGATTCACGCACTTGCGAAACCGAACCGGGCGCCGAATCCGAATCGGCGCTATACATGACCTGAATCGAATCGATGATCACCACCTTGGGTTGTTCCTCGTCCAGCACCTGGCAAATCTGCTGCACCGACGTTTCCGCCAGCATTTTGATGCCGGCGGTTTTCAGGCCCAGCCGCTGGGCGCGCTCGGCAATTTGTTGTAGGGATTCCTCGCCGGACACATACAACACCGGCAGCCGTTCGCCGATATGGGCAATGGCTTGCAACAGAATGGTGCTTTTGCCGGCGCCCGGCGCACCGCCGATCAGCACCACGCTGCCGGTGACGATGCCGCCGCCCAACACCCGGTCGAATTCGGCCAGGCCGGTGGAGATGCGTTCAGCCTGGGCCAGATTGACGTCCGACAATAAGCGCACTTCGCTACGGGCGCCGGCATAGCCAGAGTTATCCCGGTCGGGTTTGGCATTGCCAAGCCTGACTTCCTTGATGGTATTCCATTCGCCGCATTGATTGCATTGGCCGGACCAACCGGCATAGTCGGCGCCGCACTCGGTGCAGACGAAGGCGGATTTTTGTTTTTTGGCCATGATGGTAATGGGATTGTTGATTAAGGGGCGCGATAAGCAGTCTGTGCAAAAAGGCCATTATTTTGGAGTGTCAAACCTAGGTTTGACACTCAGTCCGCGTAGATCCTATTTACCCATAGGGCATAAAAGCGGGAACGAAGATTCAACATGCGGCCGATCACGCTAGCGCTAATCTACGGTTCTATCTCGATCCCCAACGTAAATCTGAGGGGCGCGACATTAGGTGCATATGGTTAGCGGTTTTTAGGCCAACGATTTGGATTTCTGGCATCGTGCAACACTGCCAGGATATGAACTAAATTGCCGCGTACCACGTAAAACAAGCCGAATGGAAAGCGCGGTAAAAGTGCGCGGCGAACACCTGGAATTACCTCGGAATAGAGCAACGGGGCTTGCTCCAGCCGTTTTAACTGCAGTTCCATTGCGGCGATAAATTCTTCACCGAGACCAGGGCTCTGCGACTCGTACCATTCTCGAGCTTCGCCAATTTCACGTAATGCTCGTGCAGAAAATTTCAGGTTGTACGCCATGACCCATCTTTAAGACGCGATTTTACTTCGTCCCAAGAATAGCCGCCTTCCGGATTTCTCTCGAACTCAATCAAGCGTAGGTCCAGTTCGGCTTTAAGTTCTGGAGAAACCTTCACCGCATCAGGGACTACAGCAACGCTGTCCCAAATAAGTTCGACAAGCTGAATGCGCTCCTGCACCGGAAGTTCCAGAATATCGGCAATAGAGATAGTGTTCATAACAGATACTGTATCCATTTTTGGTAAAAATCAGAAACTAAGCATATAAACGGCCCGACGACTTAAGTTTTTCTAATACGAGTTCATCAACTTGATTATTCGGTGTGCCGCCGTTCAATAGATGTTGCGCAGCCCAAACATAGTTTTTGAAAGACGGGTAGTCGCCATTTAGCTTGACAACGATCTCAATAGCCATTTCCGCCATATACTCTTTTTCCGTCTGAGTGTATCTCTTGCTCATTAACGATGCACCTATAAGCTGAAAAAAATTATTCCCAAGCACGCTTAACAATGCTTTTTGTTGATGCCTAGCGGCGGCGGGCAGCGAACCATCACCTTAAACCTGTGTAGCTCCGATTTACCCGTAGGGCATAAAAGCGCAGCGTAATCGGAGGAAGGCCAATCTTAAACATGCGTCCGATTACGCAATCGCTAATCGGACCTACGGTCCTAATCGGAGGAACGTGCTTGTTAAATTTCTTTTCCACGTAGTATCTTCATGTAGGAAGAATTCGAACCTCTATTTTCCCACGAAGCCTTAATATGCTTGGTTAGGTTAGGTATGTCTTCTTCTAAAGTGGATGGCCATAAATTGGGATTGTAGTCGTATACTCTCAATAAATTATCAACATCAAATATTTGTCCAGTCCCTTCCGCGCGAATAAGGGCTACTGGCAAATCATGAGCCATCCGAACGCCAAGCTCAAATAGAACATTTGGATTGTGATCTGACAAATCAACAATCACAAGATCGGCATTTAGCAAGTCATTAACTATAGTTGAATGAATAATATCACTGCCATCTTTACGGGCTGTCTCTACAGAGAACCCGGCCGCAACTCCTGCAGGTGTGATTAGGTTCCTCATAACCTCTTTATAAAAACCAGATGGGTATTTACCAGTTTTCTCACTAAACGGCATTGCTACAAAGGCGACTTTAATTTCTCCGTCAGATTTATTTGGTGAACCAGTTACGACAAGATGATCTTTTGCCGTAACATCAATAACCTGAATTTCTTTAGTTATTGGCTTTTTGAATTTCTTTATAAACTCAAGGTTTGTCTTGTAAAGATCGTAGAAATCTTGATGAAACTCCGGTTCTAGGCCAAATGTTCCTTGCAACGTATTACCGAGATACTTCATTTCCGGCAATTCGCCACCACTGTAATAATCATGAACTTTTTTAAATAAATCGATTTTGAAGAATGCCTTCTCTAAGGCGGAACACTCCTCATTAGGACTTGGGGCAAAAAGATAGTCATTAGCGAGATTGGTAAGAGCTATTTCACTGGAACGAGATGTTCCCGTAGTCAGTCCATAATCTCTAGAACTAGCAGAAAGGTAATAGAATTTATTTGCCTTCGCACCGACACCAAGGACATTCGCTAGATCGTCTGGCGACCATGGGTTACTGCCGTTATAATTTTTTAGTGCTTGAGGGATTGCCAAAGAGTCTTCCAAATTATTCATTGGAATAGGTCTCGGAGCACTACCTCTAGTTGTTTTCCGTTTTTGCTCTTTGGCTTCTTCGTATGGCGATTTCTTCTCATCTTCTCCGTGCGCCATTTTGATACTCCTTAATGTGATTTAAAAATTTAACAAGTTATTAGCTAGTTCCGTATATCATTTCTTATTATCTCACTAATATCCTTGTCGCCATCACTGCTCCACAATTTGCACCCGCTGGGTAATCCCGCACAGCAAGGTATAGGGAATGGTGTCGGCGTGGCGGGCGATCTCTTCGACCGGCAGGCCGTCGCCCCATAAAGTCACCGGGTCGCCGGGTTGGGCGCCGGGCTGGCTGTTGAGGTCGACGGTGATCATGTCCATGGAGACCCGGCCGATCAGCGGCACGCGCTGGCCGTTAACCAAAACCGGCGCGCCGGCCTTGGTGTGGCGGTGGTAACCGTCGCCGTAACCGATGGAAATGACGCCCAAGCGGGTATCGGTTTGACATTGCCAGGTGCCGCTGTAGCCGACCGTTTCGCCGGCGGCGACGTTTTTGACTGCGATTAAACGGGAATGCAGGCTCATGGCCGGCCTTAAACCGAAATCCGCGCCGGTTTTGCCGGCGAACGGCGAGCAGCCGTACAGCATCAGACCCGGTCTGACCCAGTCGCTGACCACATTGGGCCAGCCTATGATGCCGGCCGAGTTGGCGATGCTGCGTTGGCCGGGATAGCCTTGCACCGCGTCGTTAAACAGGTCGATTTGTTTACGGGTTTTATCGTCCAGCAAGTCGTCGGCATTGGCGAAATGAGTAATCAGGTTGATCGGCTGCTTGACCAGCGCGCAATTTAGCAATTGCTGGTAGGCGGCATTGAAATCGGCGCCCTTGAAGCCCAGCCTGTTCATACCGGTGTCCATTTTCAGCCAGATGGATAGCGCGGTTTCCGGCGCGGTTTGCTGTTGTAACAGGCTGATTTGTTGCGGGGTGTGGATCACCGCATCCAGCTGATGTTGCAGCATCAGTTGTAATTCATCGATGCAGACAAAGCCCTGCAACACGGTGATCGGCTGGGTAAAGCCGGCTTTACGCAAGCGCACGCCTTCGTCGACGCGGGCCACCGCCAGCCCGTCGGCCTGTTCCAGCGCTTTGGCCACCCGGGTGATGCCGTGGCCGTAGCCGTTAGCCTTGATCACCGCCATGATTTTGTTGTTCGGTGCATAACGTTTGGCTTGGGCCAGATTATGCCGCACGGCTTCCAAGTCCAGATGTACGTAAGCCGCCGGGGTCATTCGTAATCCTCGCTACCGGTATAGGTGCCGGCGAAGTTTTCGAAGCGGGTGTATTGGCCCAAAAAGGTCAGCCGCACGGTACCCAGCGGGCCGTTCCGTTGTTTGCCGATGATGACTTCGGCGATGCCTTTGTCCGGGCTGTCCTCGTTGTAGACCTCGTCGCGGTAGACGAAGATGATCAAGTCCGCGTCCTGTTCGATCGCCCCCGATTCGCGCAAATCCGACATTACCGGACGTTTGTTAGGACGTTGCTCCAGATTTCGGTTCAACTGCGACAGGGCGATAACCGGCACATTCATTTCCTTGGCCAGCGCTTTCAGGCCTCGGGAAATGTCGGAAATCTGCTGCACCCGATTTTCACCGCTACTGGGCGACTGCATCAGTTGCAAGTAGTCCAAAACGATCAAACCCAGCTGGCCGTGTTCGCGAGTCAGGCGGCGGGCGCGTGAGCGCACCTCGGTCGGGGTCAGGGCAGGGGTGTCGTCTATAAACAGCTTGGTTTCGGCCAACAGGTTGATGGCGGAAGTCAGCCGCGGCCAATCGTCGTCGTCCAGCTTGCCGGTGCGCACCTTGTGTTGGTCGATACGGCCCAGCGACGACATCATCCGCATCGCCAAGGCTTCGCCCGGCATCTCCATGCTGAATACCGCTACCGGCATGCCGCTTTTTAACGCCACGTTTTCGGCCATGTTCATGGCGATAGTGGTTTTGCCCATCGAAGGTCGGCCGGCCACGATGATGAGATCGGCGGGTTGCAGTCCGGAGGTTTTTTCATCCAGATCGGTAAAGCCGGTACTGGCGCCGGTGATGTCGCCGTCCAGTTCGTAGAGGGTCTCGATTTTATCGACGGCCTTGGCCAACAGGGACTTGATGGAACTGAAGCCGCCCTGGCCGCGCTGGCGCTGCTCGGCGATTTCGAACACCTTGCGTTCGGCGTTTTCCAGCAGATCGGCGGTTTCTCGACCTTCGGTGCTGAAGGCGGAATCGGAAATTTCGGTGCCGATATGAATCAGCTGCCGCAGCACCGAGCGGTCGCGAACGATGTTGGCGTAAGCGACGATATTGGCGGCGCTGGGGGTGTCCTTGGCCAGCATGCCCAAATAGGCCAGGCCGCCGACATCCTTGAGTTCGCCGGTGCTTTCCAGCACCTCGGACAAGGTCACTACATCAAACGGATCCTGTTTTTCGGCCAGCTGTGCGATGGCTCGGAAGATCAGTTGATGGTCGCGGCGGTAAAAATCGGTTTCGACGACTTTATCGGCCACCGAATCCCAGGTCTGGTTGTCCAGCATCAGACCGCCCAATACCGATTGCTCGGCCTGGATGGAATGCGGGGGTACTTTCAGGGAGTCGACAGCGAGATCGGGGGCGAAATAATAGTCTTCGGACATCGGCGGCTTAATCAAAAGCAGTGGTTAGTGGCAAGCCGGCAATTATAACGCATCGGGCCGCCGGATAATTGGCTGCACTTAGTTGCCGCAGGCCAATTGATAATAAGCGTCGGCATGTTCGGCCAGTTTGTCGACCACCGAGGCATCCAATTCACCCACCTTTACGCGGTGGCGCAAATCATCCAGTATGTCGTCTAAAGCCATGCTTTCCCGATAGGGCCGGGTTTGCGCCAAGGCCTGAAAAATATCCGCCACGCTGATGATGCGGCACTCCAGATCCTGCGCCGCGCCGCTGGATTTAAACGGATAACCTTCGCCGCGCAGGTTTTCGTGATGAAAACCGGCCCAGACCGGGATTTTGCTATTGGCGAATACCCGCTGCAGGATGCGGTAAGTGTCGTAGCTATGTCTTTGCATGCTGGCCCGTTCATTGGAAGTCAATTGACCGGGTTTGTCGATGATGTCTTCCGAGACCCGTAATTTACCGATATCGTGCAGCAAGCCGGCAATTTCGACTTGTTCCAGCTCTTGGCCGTTAATGCCAAAGTCCTCGGCCAGCTGTCTGGCCACTAAAGCCACCCGTTCCGAGTGCAGCTCGGTATAAGGGCTTTTGGCATCCACTACTCTGGAAAACAAACGGGCCAGTTCGCGTTGGGCGGTGTAGTCCAACGCCACGGGGGCGATATGTTCACCCAAGCTGCGTAAATCCTCATCCAGATAGTCCGGCTCCATAGCCAACCAGAAGGCCTGACTGTCGGCGATTCGGGCAAATGCCGTCAGTAATTCCGGTGCGAACAGCGTGCCGGATAAAGCCTGCAGGCGTAAAACGATGCCAGGGGCGGCGGTCAAAATTTGTTCGCTGTTTAAATACGGCACTTGCAGCACATCGATACGGTCGGCCAAGTAAAGTAAATTGGCGCGCAGACGGGTGCGTTGATCCAGCGGTAATTGCAACAGCTGTTCCCAACGGGTGTGATGATAGCGGACTTCAGGGGCCAGATGGGCGAGCAGAGGGCAGGCGGATAAATAGTCGGCACCGCGTTCCGCATGCGCTTCCGCGCCATTCCATTCCAGGGTTTCCGTCAATTGGCGGTGTTCCCGAATCTGAGCCACGCCGCAATCGTGCAACATGCCCGCATGCAGAATACTGAGTCGCTCCGACTCGGGCCAGTGCAGTTCGCCGGCAATATGATGGGCCATTATCGCTACGCGCTTGCCGTGCTTGATTTCGTCTATACCGACGAGATCAAGCGAACAACTTAGCGCGGTAATGGCGCTGTGTAGGTCAATTTTGTCTTGCATCATCAGATGTGATTCCCTGGTCATGATAACGGCAAAATTTCAAGGCGTGCTTCTAGTGCCCGCGCTTGTGCCAACGGTATTGAGCGGCGGAGTCTATTATCAGTCCGCGCAAACCACACAATTCCTGCCGCCTTGCTTGGCTTTATAAAGCGCCGTGTCCGCTTGTTTGAATAAGGTTTCGTGAGAAATATCGGTATCAAAGTCCTCGTAACTGCTAATGCCGAAGCTTGCCGTAATTGAATGGTCGGCCATTTGGCGTTTGCTGAAACGCTCCCTTTGTTTTTCCATCAATATCTTGGCCTCCGCCAAGGTACATTTGCTCAGAAAAATCACAAACTCCTCGCCTCCCCAACGAAAAACCAGATCGCCCTTGCGGAAAGCGTTGCGTAGCCAGTTACCGGTCTCCATCAGGACTTTATCGCCTTGATCATGGCCGTGTTCGTCATTGATACGCTTGAAAAAATCCAGATCCATCATCACCAGACTGACGGGGATTTTCTTACGTTTGCAGTCGGCAAGCGATTTGGGCAGCAACTGATTCAGGGCGATGCGGTTATACAGCTGGGTGAGCGGGTCCAGCATGGCCATTTCCTGGAGCACTTTTCGCTCTCTGCTCAATTCATTAAAAAGCTGATTTTCCTTGATCAAGCGGGCTATCCGAAACAGCATTTCTTCGGGGTTGATGGGTTTGGTCATGTAATCGTTGATACCCAACTGGAATAGCTCTATGCGTCGCGAGATTTCATCGTAAGCGGTAATCGCAAAAATGGGCGTTAAACCTTTTTCCGATGCTTCGCGGCGTACGCTTCGTACCAAATTCAATCCCGACATATTGCCGCTCAGCACCATGTCGGTGATGATAATGTCGTATGGGTTTTCCAGAAAGGCATCCAAGGCCTGCTCGGCGGTAAAAAACGCATCGACCTCAAGTCCGATGAATTCCAATTGCAGTTTCAACCATTTTTGTTGCGCGGGAGAATCTTCAATCAGTAAGGCATTGCCAATCAATTTGCTGTTTATCAAGTTGGCATATCGCTGCAGATAAGTCTGAAACTGAGCAATATTGTTTTTGTTGTAGATGTCCGTAGCACCTGCCCGTAAAGCGCCTTTAAGTACCTCGGGATTATCCTCGCCGGTAAATAGGATTATGCGGCTGTTTTTCGTTGCGGGATTACTACGCAAATGTTTGCAAAGTATTTCACCGGATAAATCAGGTAGGTGATATGCGATGCAAATGAGATTAAAACTGTGGTCTTGGCTGATTTCAACGGCTTCGGCACCCGTAGAGCAAATAACCGTATCGAAGTTATGGCTGTGCATAATTTCGCTTAACAGTCCCTGATACAGCTTGGTTGTTTCCACAACTAAGACTCTATTGCTAAAGCATGGCATAAGGTCGTTCGCAATAACCCACAAAAATCTATCTTAGCATGCGACTGGAAAGAAAGGCGAAGCGGTATTTATCAGTAACTAACCGTTACACCGCTGATGGCGAAGCAGTTTTCGGGCGGTTTTTGGACGCCGAACAGCATCAAGCGGTACCGGGTTTAATATCGAATGCCACGCAGACTCTTTCCTGGTTCGATTGAAACGGAATAGTGCGGTGGAACAGCGATGAAGGGAATAAAACCAAATCGCCGACCGCCTGATCCACAATCCGGCTGGGAAAGTCGTCATGCAGACGCGGGTAATCGTCCCCGTCGGTGCCGTATTCGAAACTGCCTTCGTGTCCCGCGCCCTTATCGGGTAATTGTAAGTACACGCAGCCGCTGATCCAGCCTTCTTCGTGGATATGCGAGGTCAGATAACCGCCCTGTTGCATGCGTAAATACCAGGAACTGGCAAATTCCAGGTTTTTCGGAAACAGCCGGATCAGGTTGTCGTTACTGCCGGCGAACTGCTTTTGATAGGCCTTGACTTTGGCGCGTATCAACGCAGCCAGTTTTTGAAACGACGGCTCTGCCCGTTGCAGTAAATTGCCTGCCGATTGCATGCCGTAATACAAACGGCCTTGTTTGCGTTCGGCAATGGCCAGATGGGTGATGTCGTTTAAGAGTTCATTTAATAACGGGCTGTCCGGGTTAGAGAGTTCTTCAATGCGGGTGTGCTGCACGAAATCCATCGGACTTTTGCAGAATCGATAATTGTTTTCCCGCCGAAAATTGATGGCGTAATGGGTGGACAGGGTGCCCAACAGGATGGAGTGGTGGCGGGCGGTTTTTACCTGTTCGTCCAGGCGCTGCTTAAAGGCTTCGAATTGGCCGGTTTTATACAGGCATTGCAATACCCGCTCCTGGGCATCGGCAAAGTCGGAAGCGGCGAAGTAGGGCGCGGCTTCCTCGAGCTGGCCGCCCAGGCAATAGCTTTCTCCCAAGTTGTAATTGGCGCGGGCATGTTGTGGTTGAGCCTTTAAGGCTTGCCGATAACTGCGCACTGCTTCGTCCATATCGCCCTGGTCGCGGTAAATTTCGCCGATATCGTTCCAGGCATCGGCAAAGTGCGGCTCCAAGCGCAAGGCTTCCTTGAATTCCCGCAGGGCCGCCTGGTGTTCGCCTTGTCCGTACAAGGTCGTGCCCAGATTGAAATGTCCGCGGGCGTCGTTATTCAGCGCCAAGGCCTGGCGGTAGCAATGCTCTGCCGCTTGCGGATCGCCGCGCAGCTGCAACACCGTGCCCCAATTGACCCAGGCTTCGAAAAAGCCCGGTTGCTGCTGCACGGCCTGTTGATAATGTTTGGCGGCTTCCGGTAACTGGTTTTGCTGCTGCAACAACGCGCCCAGATTAAAATGGGCCACGCTGAAATCGGCCTTCAGTTGCAAGGCTTTACGGTAACTGGCCATGGCGGCCTTGACATCATTCAACTGGGTATAAATAGCCCCGAGGTTGAAGTGCAGTTCGGCAATCCGTGGGTCTAGGGTCAGAATTTTACGAAACGTGGCGGCCGCCTCGCGTAATTTGCCTTGGCCTTGCTGGCACATAGCCAACAGATTCAACACGGCCGCCGATTTGGGGTGGCGCGTCGATAAGGCCAAGGCCCGATGTTCCGCCAAGGCTAATTGGCCGTTCTGGTATAAATGATGCAGGGCCTGCAATTCGCCGGGCTGAGGGTGTTTAGGTAATGGCTTCATTGAGTCAATGGGCTACAAACTGACAAGACTGTTTCAGGATAACGTAAGCTGTTTTAAACGCCAAGCGGCTATTGCTGAAAGCAGCTTGCAGGCCAACATAGACCCGCACCCGTCCGACAAGGCACAATACGCGCTGGTTGATATTGGTCGGTTTATACATGCTTGCTACTCTAATTCGCTTTTCCATACGCTATTCCGGCGTCGTCGTCGCCCTGGCCGTATTGCTGATGGCCTTCGGCGTCTACCGGTTTATGAGTGCGGGACTGGATATTTTTCCGGAATTCGCCCCCAAACGGGTGATTATTCAAACCGAAGCGCCCGGCTTGGCGGCCGAGCAGGTGGAAGTGCTGGTGACGTTGCCCATCGAAACCGCTATCCGTTCCTTGATAGGTCTGGAAGCCTTGCGCTCGGAATCGATACAGGGCTTGTCCATCATCACCGCTACCTTTGCCGAAGACAGCGATATTTATCGTAATCGCCAGTTGGTGAGCGAGCGGCTGGCCAGCGTGGGGCAGCATCTGCCGGCGGGTATCGGTACGCCGGTAGCCGTGCCGTTGTCCTCGTCTTCTTCTACCGTGCTGACGATTGGCTTGAGTTCGGACAGTCAATCGATGATGGAGTTACGCAGCATGGTGGATTGGAGTTTGGCGCCCCGCTTGTTGGCTGTGCCAGGGGTGGCCGATGTGAATGTATTCGGCGGCGACGTGCGGCAACTGCAGGTACAGGTAAGGCCGGAGGCTTTGCAGCGCTTTAACCTGAGTCTGGACGAAGTGGTTGCCGCTGCCGGCGGGGCAGCGCAAATCAGCGGGGCCGGGTTTATTGAAAACAGCAATCAACGCTTTACGCTGCAAGTCAGCGGGCAGCCGGCCAGCCCCGAGCAATTTAAAAGTCTGGTGGTGAAGCGCCAAAACGGCAGCAGTATTACCTTAGCCGATGTGGCGGATATTCAATACGCCGCCGCGCCGCCGATCAGCGCCGCCCAAATCATGGGCAAACCCGGGGTGGTGCTGATGATAATCGGCCAGTTCGGCGCCAATACCTTATCGGTGTCGCGGCAGGTGGAAAACGTGTTGGCAGGATTTGCACCTTTGTTTAAACAGCAGGGGGTGGACTTTTACTCGCACCTGTTCCGGCCGGCCGATTACATCGAGACTTCGGTACACAATCTGGCCGGCCACTTGTTGTTCGGCGGTTTGTTTGTAGTGGTGATTTTGTACCTGTTTTTATTCAATTTTCGCAGCGCGTTTATCGCTGCACTGGCAATACCGTTGTCGTTGATCTCGGCGGTGATCGTGCTGCTGGAGATGGGTGTCAATCTAAATATCATGGTGTTGGGCGGCTTGGCGATAGCCTTGGGCGAAGTGGTCGACGACGCCATCATCGACACCGAAAACATCTTTCGCCGGCTGCGGGAAAACCAGCGTAAACCACGACCGACCGGCATTGCCGAAGTCATCCAGCAGGCTTCCCTGGAAGTGCGCGGTTCGGTGGTCTATGCCAGCTTTATCGTCGCCCTGGTATTCGTGCCGTTATTGACCTTGAGCGGCGTGGCCGGGCGCTTGTTTTCGCCCTTGGGCTATTCCTATATTCTGGCGATATTAATGTCGTTGCTGGTGGCGCTGACGTTGACGCCGGCCTTATGCCATTTATTGCTAAAACGCAATTTATCGCAAGATATCGATCCGCCGTTGATCAAGCGGCTGAAACCGCTGTATGCCCAGCAATTGCAATGGGTAATGCGGCACTTCAAAGCGGTTGCCCTGAGCTGTTTGCTGCTGTTTCTGCTGGGCGTGCTGGCCTTTTTACGCCTGGACCACAAGTTTCTGCCGGAACTGCGCGAAGGTCATTTCATCGTGCACACCGCCAGCGTGCCCGGCACCTCCTTGACCGAATCGATCCGGGTCGGCAGCTTGTTGACCGAACAATTTCTGGCCGTCGAGGGGGTGGAATCGGTATCGCAGTGGGCGGGCAGGGCGGAACGCGGTGCCGATACCTATGGCAGTCATTACAGCGAATACGAAGTCAGGCTAAAACCGTTATCCGGTGCCGGCCAACAACGGGTATTGGAAGATTTGCGCGATATTCTGGACCACTTCCCGGGTATTCATTACGAAGCCAATACCTTTTTGACCGAACGGGTGGACGAAACCATTTCCGGCTATACGGCGCCGGTGGTGGTGAATATTTTCGGCAACGATTTGGCCGCGCTGGATGCTAAAGCCCAGGCCGCGGCAAAAATTATCCAAACCATACCCGGTGCGGTCGATGTGCAAATGCGTTCGCCGCCGGCCACCTCGATACTGGATGTGCGCTTGAATCTGGACCAGTTGCAATTTCGCGGCATTAGTCCGGCGCAGGTCATGCTGGCGCTGGAAACCGCATACGAAGGCCGTATCGTCGGCAAAAACATTCAAGGCAACCGGATTTTCAATGTGGCAGTGACCTTGCCGCCCGAGTTGAAAACACGGGCCGATTCCTTGCGACAAATTGCGTTAAAAAATGCCGATGGCGAGCGGGTCTTGCTTGGACAGGTGGCCGAGATTCGTCATAGCGAAGGTCGTTACAACATTCTGCACCAAGGCGGGTTAAGGGCGCAGAGCGTTACCTGCAATGTCGAGGGACGCGATATGGACGCCTTCATGCGAGAACTGAAAAGCCGGTTATTAAACGATATCGTCTGGAGCAGCGATAGCTATCCGGAATTTATCGGTGCGGCAATTGAGCAGGCCAAGGCCCGTCGGACCTTGATCTTGCAATCGCTAATGGCGGGAGCCGGCGTATTGGTTTTTATTTATATCGCACTGGGCAGCATGCGGCATATGCTGCTGACTTTGGTAAATCTGCCGTTTGCCTTGCTGGGCGGCGTGCTGGCGGTGGTGTTGACCGACGCGGCCTTATCGGTGGGTTCGTTTGTCGGTTTTGTGACCTTGTTCGGTATTACCGTGCGCAACTGTATCATGTTGATTTCGCATTACCGGCATCTGATTGAGCGCGAAGGTCAGAGCTGGTCGGCGGCGACGGCGTTGCGCGGTGCGCAGGAGCGGCTGCCGTCCATCCTAATGACCGCGCTGGTTACCGCGTTGGCCATGCTGCCGGTGGCCTTCGACAGCGACAATCCGGGGCGGGAAATCATGGGGCCGATGGCGGCCATCATCATCGGCGGTTTGGTGTCGTCGACGCTGTTGAATCTGCTGTTGTTGCCGGCGATATTGTTACGGTATGGGCGGTTCGAAGTACGGGCCAATTCGCCATACCCAGTATGAGATGGGTAAATGAATAAGGATACGGTCAAAAATAACTTTCCGGAATTCGGCTTACTGCGAATCACACGATTATTGTCCCTTCTTTGATAAAGAGGGGTAGGGGGGGTAAATAAATCCCCTTCGATCCCCCTTTTTTAAAAGAGGGAAGTCATTGTTAGCAAAATCCAACCGTCTAACGTCAGTCCAGGCTGTCCGACGTGCTTCGCCGGTATTCGGCATATTCGACGTTTTTCGATTATTACATTCAAGCTGGCCTAGGTAAGCGGCATAAATGGTAAAATAGGCCGCTGATCGCCTCTACGGCCCTGTTATACATCCATCTTTTGACTTTTCACTCACTCGATAATCCTATGAAATTAGAAAAATCCTCCCGTTTTTCCGCTTGTTCCGGCCCCGTCGTTACCATTGTGCTGGATGGTGTCGGCATTTCTCCGCGCGAAGACGGCGATGCGGTCAAGACCGCCCGTACTCCGACTCTGGACCGGTTGATTGCAAGCTATCCGATGACCACATTGCTGGCGCACGGCAAAGCGGTCGGCATGCCTAGCGACGACGACATGGGTAATAGCGAGGTCGGTCATAACGCCATGGGCGCGGGCCGCGTGTTCGCCCAAGGCGCTAAACTGGTAGCGGAATCCATCACCAGCGGACACCTGTGGCAAGGCCAAGCCTGGCACGATGTCGTCGCTACCGCCAAACAAGGCGGCACCCTGCATTTCCTCGGCCTGTTTTCCGATGGTAACGTACATTCTCACATCGACCATTTGAAGGCGATGCTGGAACAAGCTAAAACCGAAGGCGTGGCTAAGGCACGCATTCATATTTTGCTGGACGGCCGCGATGTCGGCGAGACCTCGGCGCTGGATTATGTCGATCCGTTTGAAGCCTATCTGGACAGCTTGCGTAGTCCGGAATTCGACGTGGCGATTGCCTCCGGCGGCGGTCGCATGAGCATCACCATGGACCGCTACGAAGCGGACTGGAGCATGGTCAAACGCGGCTGGGATATTCATGTGCGCGCCGAAGGCCGGCAATTTGCCAACGCTCACCAGGCTATCGAAACCTACCGTAACGAAGCCCATGTCATCGATCAGGGTTTGCCCGGTTTCGTCATCGCCAAAAACGGCCAACCGTTAGGTCCTATCGTCGATGGCGATGCGGTAGTGTTCTTTAACTTCCGCGGCGACCGCTCCATAGAAATTTCCCGCGCCTTCATTGAAGAAGAATTTGCCCCGTTCGAACGTGGCCCGCTGCCCAAAGTTACCTATGCCGGCATGATGCAGTACGACGGCGACACCCATTTGCCGCCGCGCTTTCTGGTGGAACCGCCGGCCATCGACAGAACCATGGGCGAATATTTGGCCAAAAGCGGTGTTTCCCAATACGCCATCAGCGAAACCCAGAAATTCGGCCACGTCACCTATTTCTGGAACGGCAACCGCTCCGGCAAATTCGATGACGCACTGGAAACCTATGTGGAAATCCTTAGCGACGTGGTGCCTTTCGAACAACGCCCGTGGATGAAATGCGCCGAAATCACCGACGCACTGATAGACGCTATTCGCAGCGGCAAACACCGCTACCTGCGGGTTAACTATGCCAATGGCGACATGGTCGGCCATACCGGCAATTTCGAGGCGGCGGTTACCGCCATGCAAGGCCTGGATTTGCAATTGGCTCGGCTGATACCCGTCATTTTGGCCGCCAACGGCACGGCGATTATCACCGCCGACCACGGCAACGCCGATGAAATGTACGAACTGGATAAAAAAGGCAAGGTAACCCGTAACGCGGAAGGCCGCACCAAGGCCAAAACCTCGCACACGTTAAACCCAGTACCGTTCGTGTTGGTTTCCGCCGATACGAATCCAGGCTATAAACTACGCCAGGATTTACCGGCGGCGGGCCTGTCCAATCTGGCCGCCACCACCTTGAACCTGCTGGGCTTTGAAGCACCGACAGATTACGATGCCAGCTTGATCGAAGCGGTCTAAAGCCATAAAGCGAGTCGGGTAGCGTGGGCACGGTTTTTGTGTCCACGCGGAATTGAGGCTTGAATAAACGATGTTTAGCCGGGTTCCCACGCGCAGCGTGGGAACCCAGATTTCGCCGCGCTGCGGCGAGAAAGTCGGGTAGTCGGGTAGGGTGGGCACGGTTTTTGTGCCCACAATGCAGCGCTGCGACTAATAGCTAGACAAAGAGCGGCGACTTTGGTCACGGGCAAAAACCGGTCAAAACGCCACCATCCCAATCTATCCCCGTAAGATATTGCTAGCCAATCCGCCCATATTAAAGGTATCTGATGTAGTGCGGTCGGCGTCTGATACTGACACTACCTTCTTGTTGTGGCGTCATTTTGGTGACAGCGTTATACTGAGCAGAACATTCCGTTTAAACGCAGGTAAACACTATGGAACACGCCACAGCCAAGCAAGACCGTATCGGCGCTCGTGTCCCGCATGAGGTTTACCAAACATTGTGTCGTGCCGCCGAACTGAGCGGCGCCACGGTCAATCAGTTTTTAGTGCAGTCGGCTTTAAAAGAAGCTCAGGCCGTTATCGAGCGCGAAGAAGTGATCCGTTTGTCCCCTCGCGACTGGAATTGGTTGCTTGATCTGATGGAAAACCCGTCGCAACCCAACGCCAAGCTGCAGGCCGCTATGCAGCGCTATCGAGATGCCAAACAAAACGATGCGGATAATACCTTTAACTGGGGACCATGATAGTCAAAGGTTTGATTGCGGCTGCGAAGAACTGAATGACTGGTTGCGAAAGGTTGCTCGCCAGCATCAGGACAAAGGCTTGTCCAAAACCTTTGTGGCTATCGACGAAGCCAAGCCAACTGAAATCTGTGCTTATTACGCACTCACACTAGCCGAACTTGAAAATCGCCATCTGCCTGACGCGTGGCGCAAGAAACTGCCTCGCCGCATACCTGGTGTGCGATTGGGTCGGTTAGCCGTCGACCAGACGTTCCAAAATAAAGGGCTGGGGGAGTTGCTATTGATTGATGCCTTGATGCGCGCGCGGCCTATTCACAGCGAGGCAGGCGGCATCGGCTTGTTTGTCGACGCCATCGATGAATCAGCGGCTGGTTACTATCGACGCTTTGGATTCGAAGTGTCCCCGGACAATCCGCTGTTGCTATTCTTGTCTAGCACAGCAATTGACAGGTAAAGGAGATACAACAATGATTTCTGACCGCACACACTGGAACTTAAGGTTTCCACCAGCAAATAAGCATTGGTGCTCATACCATTGTTGCGACTCAAATTAGGACTTTTCCCAATGGACTGCAAAGATAAAAAAGCCCTTAGCGAAACCGACATCTGCGATTTGTTCATTACCCCCGCTATCCGCGATGCCGGTTGGGATGCCATGCGGCAGATCAGACGAGAAGTGACCTTAACCCCTGGCCCTATCGTCGTTAGAGGCAATATATCCTCGCGCAATAAGAAGAAGAAAAAATTCGCCGACTATGTGCTGTACTGGGAGCCTAGCGTACCGGTGGCAGTGGTCGAGGCCAAAGACAACAAACACACAGTCAGTCACGGCCTGCAACAAGCCTTGGGTTATGCAGACATTCTGCAAGTACCCAGCGCCTTCAGCTCTAACGGCGACGCCTTTGCTGCACATAATAAAGTACCCTCCGAGGGCGAAGACATCGAAACAGAACTGTCGCTAACCGCATTCTTGTCACCTGAGCAACTTTGGCAACGCTACAAACAATTTCGCGGCATAGCCGACCAACACGAAAAGCTGGTCATTCAACCCTATTACGAAGACAGTTCCAGCAAAGAACCCCGCTATTACCAAGTCGAAGCCATCAATCGCACCATCGAAGCCGTCGCCAACGAGCAAAATCGCGTTTTGTTAGTCATGGCCACCGGCACCGGCAAAACCTACACCACCTTCCAAATCATCTGGCGACTGTGGAAGGCCAAGCGAGTTAAACGCATCCTATTTTTGGCAGACCGTAACATTTTGGTCGATCAAACCCTAGTCAACGACTTCAAGCCGTTCGGTTCGGTGATGACCAAAATCAAAAACCGCAAAATCGACCCGGCGTACGAAATTTACCTGGGCCTCTATCAAGCCATCACCGGCCCGGCAGAAGAAGACAAAATCTTCAAAAACGTCTCGCCCGACTTTTTCGACATGATAGTCATCGACGAATGCCACCGTGGCAGCGCTGCAGATGATTCGGCCTGGCGGGAAATCCTGGATTATTTCAACGACGCCATTCAACTGGGTCTAACCGCCACCCCCAAAGAAACCAGATACGTCTCCAGCACCGATTACTTCGGCAAACCGGTTTACACCTACAGCCTCAAACAAGGCATCGAAGACGGCTTTCTCGCACCCTACAAGGTGGTGCGCATCGACATCGACAAGGACATCCACGGCTGGACGCCGCCGCAAGGCATGATCGACGATTTAGGCAACGCTATCGAAAGCCGCACCTACAACCAAGCCGACATGGATCGAATTTTGGTACTCAACCAGCGCACCAAGCTGGTGGCCAAACGCGTGATGAAATACCTGTTGGCGACCGACCCTTACGCCAAAACCATCATCTTTTGCGAAGACATCGACCATGCCGAACGCATGCGCGTGGCCATCGTCAACGCCGCCGGCAAGTTGGCAATCGATAACCCCAAATACGTGATGCGCATTACCGGCGACAGCGTGGAAGGCAAAGCCGAACTGGACAACTTTATCGACCCGGAAAGCACATTCCCAGTCATTGCCACCACCTCGGAATTACTCACTACCGGCGTCGATGCCAAAACCTGCAAGCTGATTGTGCTGGATAAAACCATCAGCTCTATGACCGTGTTCAAACAAATCATTGGTCGAGGCACCCGTATCGACGAAGAATTCGGCAAATTCTTCTTTACCATCATGGATTTCAAAAAAGCCACCGAACTGTTTCGCGATCCGGATTTTGACGGCGAACCGGTAGTGATTTACGAACCCGACGACGAAGACGACCCCGTGCCACCCGATCCGGAACCCGAAGATGAGACCGATGGCGGTGAAATCGAAGAACCAACCGGCATTTACAAGTTCCGCGTCAGTGGCATCCCAGTCAAAATACTTGCCGAGCGGGTCGAATATCTGGGGCCTGATGGTACCCTGATTACAGAATCCTACCGCGACTTCACTCGCAAACAGATTCAGTCGGAATTCGCATCGTTAGATGATTTTCTCAACAGCTGGCATAGTGCCAAAAAGAAACAGGCCATTATCGATCTACTGGAAGACTACGGCATCGTCTTAGACAACCTAGCTGCGGAAGTCGGCAAGGATTACGGCGACTTTGACTTGATCGCCCACATCGCTTACGACCAGCCGCCGTTAACCCGTAAGGAACGCGCCAACAATGTCAAAAAGCGCAACTACTTCACCAAATACGGCGAGCAGGCCAGAGCCGTATTAACCGCCTTGCTGGATAAATACGCCGATGAAGGCATCGCCAGTATTGAAAGCGCCAAAGTGCTCAAGCTCAAACCCTTCAGCGACATCGGCACCCCGGTAGAAATCATCAACCAAGTCTTTGGCGGTAAGGATAGTTACGAATCCGCCCTCCAGGAATTAGAATGGGCGCTTTACGATAACCAATCGCGATAATGGCAGTTCCTTCTCCCTCGGGGAGAAGGTTAGGATGAGGGGAATAAAATTAATTTTAATCTCCTCACCCCGACCCTCTCCATCAGGAGAGGGGGAGGATATCGAGTTAGTAGAATAAAACATGGACTTAATCACCAACGCCCGCAGCCTCAGAAAAAACCAAACCGATATCGAAAAGTTACTTTGGCAATACTTACGTAATCGCCACCTGCTTGGACATAAATTTAGAAGGCAGTTTGCAATTGAACCTTATATCGTCGATTTTGTTTGTCTGGAGTTAAAATTGATAGTTGAACTGGACGGCGGACAACATGCAGAACAGATCGAATATGACCAGTATCGCACGCAACAACTGCAACAACGCGGCTTTAAAGTGCTGCGTTTTTGGAACAACGAAGTACTGCAAAACACCACCGGTGTTTTAGAAGTCATCAGGATGGCGATTTTAAATATTTTAGATTAACAGCTCCTTCTCCCTCCGGGAGAAGGTAGGGATGAGGGGGTCAAAAAACGCTCTGGCTTTTTAATTTCCCCTCACCCAACCCTCTCCTTTATGCCCTTTGGGTGCTCCGGAGAGGGCTTTAAAACACAGGACAAATAACCAACATGAGTAACGTTTCCGGCATCATCAAATCCATCCAAGACATCATGCGCAAAGATGTCGGCGTCGATGGCGACGCCCAGCGCATCAGTCAATTGGTGTGGATGTTTTTCTTAAAAATCTTCGATGACCGTGAAGCCGAACTGGAATTGATAGAAGACGACTACCAATCGCCATTGCCCAACCACCTGCGTTGGCGCAACTGGGCCAAAAACCCGGAAGGCATGACCGGTGACGAACTAGCCGATTTCGTCAACCTGCAACTATTCCCCACCTTAAAAGACAAACTGCCGCTGCACGGCCCCACCGGCCAGCGCGCCCAAGTGGTGCGCGACGTATTTGAAGACGCCTACAACTATATGAAGTCCGGCACCCTGATGCGGCAGGTGATCAACAAAATCTGCGAAATCGACTTCAACAACACCGCCGACCGCCACACTTTCGGCAGCATCTACGAACAAATCCTTAAAGACCTGCAAAGTGCCGGTAATGCCGGCGAGTTCTACACCCCGCGTGCCGTCACCCGTTTCATCGTCGACCGCATCGACCCCAAACTGCACGAAACGGTACTCGACCCGGCTTGCGGCACCGGCGGCTTTTTGGCTTGCACTATCGACCACAAACGCGAACATTACCGCAAAACCGGCGCAGACGAAGAAACTCTGCAAGCCTCGATTAACGGCGTCGAGAAAAAAGCCCTGCCGCACATGCTCTGCATCACCAACATGATATTGCACGGCATCGACACACCCACCAATATCCGCCACGACAACACCCTCAGCCGGCCGTATAAGGATTACAGCAACAAAGATAGAGTCGATGTCATCGTCACCAACCCGCCATTCGGCGGCATGGAAGAAGACGGCATCGAAAACAACTTTCCGGCACACCTGCGCACCCGCGAAACCGCCGACCTGTTCATGGCCTTGATCATCAAATTGCTTAAAGAGCATGGTCGCGCCGCCGTGGTATTACCGGACGGTTTTCTATTCGGCGAAGGCATGAAAACCCGCTTGAAGGAAACCTTGCTGACCGAATGCAACCTGCACACGATTGTTAGATTGCCCAACGGCGTGTTCAACCCCTACACCGGCATCAAAACCAACATCCTGTTTTTCAGCAAGGGCGGCCCCACTGAGCAGGTTTGGTATTACGAACATCCTTATCCGGACGGCGTTAAAAGCTATAACAAAACCAAACCCATGCGTTTCGAAGAATTTCAAACCGAAATCGACTGGTGGGGCGATGCCGACGACGGCTTTGCCGCCCGCGTGCAAACCGAACAGGCATGGAAAGTCTCATTCGACGACATCAAAGCCCGCAACTACAACCTGGACATCAAAAACCCGCACGTCGGCGAGCAAGTCAGCCACGACCCGGAAGAACTGTTGCAGTTATATGCCCAACAGCAACAGGAAATCGGCCAATTGCGCGAACAGCTCAAAGCCGCATTGCAGCACGCCTTGCAACGCTAACAATAAATCCCCTCTCCCAGTGGGAAAGGGCTAGGGTGAGGGTGTTTTAAATCAATGCGAAGCCGCAATGATCGACTTTTGGCAAGTGGCACAAGAATAAAGCCACAGCTTTTAATTTCCCCTCACTCCAACCCTCTCCCTTCGGAGAGGGAGCAGGCAATCCCAAGCCGAAAACTCAATTGACTATCGAACAGTAAACAATCTCAATGACCGATTTAATCAGCCAACATTTAGACCTCTGGACCACTGCCATCGTCAGCAAAAGCAGAGCAGGCCGAGGCAACAAATCCCCCTCTCCAGCGGGAGAGGGCCGGGGTGAGGGGAATCCAACCAGCACCCGCAACGCCAAGTACACCGCTTACGGCATTAAAAAACTGCGCGAATTGATTTTGGAATTGGCGGTGCGGGGGAAATTGGTGCCACAAGACCCGAATGATGAGTCGGCGAATGATTTGCTAAACCAAATTAATGACGTAAAAAATAAATTAGTCTGTGCTGGAGAAATTAAAACCCAAAAGCCATTGGATGAAATTGGCTTTGATGAAATGACATTTGAATTGCCTCATGGTTGGAAATGGTGTCGACTTGGTGAAATATGCGAGTTTGTAAATGGGTATGCTTTTAAAAGCAGTGATTTTACCGATCAAGGAATTGGTGTCGTTAAAATTGGAGATATTCAAAATGGGGAAATTGTCACTGAATCCATGTCGAGGGTAAATAAGAGTATTGCTGATGAATTAGTTGATTCCTTTATAGTAAAAAGTGGCGAAATGGTAATTGCCATGTCTGGCGCGACTACAGGTAAATTAGGATTTAATTCTACAGATGAAATTTTTTATTTAAACCAACGGGTAGGAAAGATTTCGCCTTTCATTTGTTATAGCAGATTTCTTTATTACCCATTAACAACAAAAATCCAAGAAAACTTAGCAAAGTCAATGGGTAGTGCGATTCCAAATCTAAGCACTGCTCAAATCAAAGACATAGTTTTAGCATTACCGCCGCTCGCTGAACAACACCGCATCGTCGCCAAAGTCGATGAATTGATGGCGCTGTGCGATCAACTGGAACAGCAGCAAACCGACAGCATCGCCGCCCATCAAACCCTGGTGCAAACCCTGCTCGACGCGCTTATCGCCAGGGATGGCGTGTATGCCGGAAATGCAGGAGCAATTTCCGGCAACCAAGCCGCCGACAACGCAGAATTCGAGCAAACCTGGAGCCGTATCGCCGACCACTTCGACACCCTGTTCACCACCGAGCACAGCATCGACCAACTCAAACAAACCCTCCTGCAACTCGCCGTCATGGGCAAACTAGTTCCGCAGGATCCGAATGATCAAGTGGCTAGTATATTGATAGAAAACGTTGCCCATGAAAAATCTGAATTAATCAAAGAGGGTGTTCTTAAAAATCAAAAACCACTTCCTCCGGTTAGTGAAGAAGAAATAATTTTTGAATTACCCGTTGGTTGGGCGTGGACAAGATTAAACAATCTCTCCCTACATTCTGAGGCCGGTTGGAGCCCAAACTGCGAATCTACACCGCGAGTATGTGAAAACTGGGGTGTTTTAAAAGTCAGTGCTGTGACTTGGGGTAAGTTTAATCCAGAAGAAAACAAAGCATTGCCAAAAGCACTTGAACCAAAACCAGAGTACGAAATAATGGCAGGCGATTTTTTGATTTCAAGAGCGAATACAGCCGAATTAGTTGCTCGCGCTGTTATCGTGCCAGAAAATCCACCTAGGCATTTAATGATGAGCGACAAAATAATCCGTTTTGTTTTTTCTAATAAGGTCAGTGCTGAATTTATCAATCTTGTAAACAGCAGTGATTACTCCCGAAATTACTATTCAAAAGTGGCGGGAGGCACTAGCAGCTCTATGAAAAATGTATCGAGAGAGCAAATACGAATGTTAGTGATCGCACTACCCCCTCTCGCCGAACAACACCGTATCGTCGCCAAAGTCGATGAACTGATGGCCATCTGCGACACCCTCAAAGCCCGCATCACCGAGGCACAAACCACGCAACTCCAGCTCGCCGACGCGATTGTCGAGCAAGCGGTTGCCTGAGCGAGTGTTTCTCCCTCTCCCACTGGGAGAGGGCCGGGGTGAGGGTGATCATTTTTTGTGCCCACGCGGATCACGCGCTGGGCATTGGCATGCCCACCTTATCGGTTCATGCGATGGCTAAACGCTACCAACCGCCTTACACCATCACCTCGGCCATCATTCGCCTGATTTCCAACATCAGCGAACAACTGGGGCGATTGTCGGTACAGGCGGATGACAACAATTTGCGCCTGAGGCGTATCAACCGTATTCGCACCATTCAAGGCTCTCTGGCCATTGAAGGCAACACTTTAAGCGAGGCACAGATCACCGCCATTTTGGACGGCAAGCGGGTGATGGCTCCGCCCAAGGATATTCAGGAAGCCCGTAATGCTATTAAAGCCTACAACAGTTCGAAAGTTGGCAGCCGGCTAACGAAAAACACTTGTTGCAGGCGCATCAGGTGTTAATGGCGGGATTAATTGACGATGCTGGACGCTATCGCAAGGGTAATGTTAGCGTAATGAATGGCGATGTGGTGGTGCACATGGCGCCGCCTGCCAATCGCGTCAAGAAACTGATGGGCGATTTGTTTAGCTGGCTTGTCGTCACCGATCAGCATCCGCTCATCACCAGTTCGGTATTTCACTACGAATTCGAGTTTATTCACCCTTTCGCCGACGGTAACGGCCGTATGGGGCACTTATGGCAGAGATTGATCTTGAGCCAGTCGAATCCGATACTCGCTCAATTGCCGGTTGAAAGTATGGTGCATGCACATCAAAGTGAGTATTACCAAGCGATCAACCTGAGCACCCAAAAAACCGATTCAGCGCCGTTTATCGAATTTATGCTGGGCGTGATATTGGAAACTATTCAAAGTAATACCCCGCAAGTCAGCCAGCAAGTTACCCCGCAAGTCGGGATGTTGCTGAAAGTGCTGGTTGGGGTTGATAAAAAACCACTGGCGCGTCATGAATTACAAAGCCAGCTAAGCCTAAAAGATCGGGAGTCCTTCCGCGCACGCTACTTGAAACCGGTGCTGGATCTGGGGCTAATTGAAATGACCATTCTAGGCAAACCTAACAGCCGCTTGCAGCAATATCGCCTCACGCAGCAAGGCCTAAAATGGGCTGGAAATAAATCAACGCTTTGACACTCCCTTACATTTACTCCTCGCCCCACAAAATTCCGCATCGAGACCGCCTCAAGCCCGCTAAACTAAGCGCCCATTTACAATCGAACCGGCGCAATTATCGGCCGGCTTATCAGGACATTCATGGCATCCACCGGCATCATCAATAAGGCGTTTTTCAAACTACTGGCTTTTCGCGGCTTGGCGGTGCTGGCTTACCAAGTAACGGCCACCGTGGTGGGCTGGCATATCTACGAATTGACCCACGACACACTGGCCCTGGGCTTGGTGGGGCTGGCGGAAGTGATTCCTTATTTTTGCTGCGCGCTGTTTGCCGGTTATGCGGTGGATCATTATTCGCGGCGCTGGTTCGGTATCGCCGCCTGCTGCTTGCTGGCGCTGAACGCGGGGATCTTGGTGCTGGTGGCGGATGCGCGCCTGCCGGGTGATCCGCGGTGGTGGATCTATGCCACGGTGGCCTGTACCGGCTTGGCGCGGGCGTTCCTGGGCCCCAGCTACAGTGCTTTGTTCGCGCTGCTGTTGCCGCGAAAAGATTTTGTTAAAGCGTCGGGTATCGGCAGTTCGGTGATTAATTTCGGCCTGGTCGGCGGACCGGCTCTGGGCGGCGTGTTGGTGGCCTGGGTCGGCAAGACAGCTGCTTACGGGGTGGCGAGCGGTTTATGCCTGCTGGCGGCAATGGCGTTGTTAACGCTGCGGGTCAAACAGCCGCCGCCGGCCGTGGCGGCGCCGATTTTCGCCAGCATAGGCGAGGGCTTGCGGTTTGTGTTTAATAACCAAGTGGTGCTCGGCGCGCAGTCGTTGGATATGTTTGCGGTATTGTTCGGCGGCGCGGTGGCGCTGTTGCCGGCTTTTATTCAGGATGTGTTCCATTACGGCGCCGAGGGGCTGGGTATTTTGCGGGCGGCGCCGGCGGTCGGGGCGGTTGTCACCGGCCTGTTCCTGGCCCGCCACCCGATAAACCGCCATGCCGGCCGCTGGCTGCTGACGGCGGTAGCGGGCTTCGGTTTGTGCATGATAGCGTTTGCGCTGGCCGCTAATTTTTGGTTCGGCGCAGTGTTTTTGATGCTGTCCGGCGTTTGCGACGGGGTATCGGTGGTAATGCGTTCGACGATTTTGCAACTGGCGACGCCCGATGCGCTGCGCGGCCGGGTCTCGGCGATTAACGGCATTTTCATTGGTTCCTCCAACGAGTTGGGCGCGTTCGAGTCCGGTGTCACCGCGCGCTGGCTGGGCTTGGTGCCGTCGGTGTTGTTCGGCGGCGTGATGACCTTGACCGTAGTCGCGGCGACCGCGAAACTGGCGCCTAAGCTGCGTAAGGTAAGCTTGAGCGATTTGTATTAATAGAGCAGACAATACCCAGGAAAACAGCCCATGAAAAATAAACTGCGACACATGATAGAACAACCCGGCGTTCACGCCGCACCGGCGGTTTACGACTGCATAGGCGCGCTGGCGGCGGAGCGGGCCGGTTTCGATTTCATTTTTTCCAGCGGCTTCGGTATCGCCGCATCCCTGTTGGGTAAACCGGATTTCGGTTATCTGACCGCCGGCGAAATGATCGATGCCGCCAAACGCATCGCCGGCAGTGTGGCCATTCCGCTGATTGCGGACATGGATACCGGCTACGGCAATCCGCTGAACGTGATCAGAACCGTACAGGACATTGTCCAGTCGCAAGTGGCCGGCATCATTTTGGAGGATCAGGAATGGCCGAAAAAGTGCGGGCATTTCGAAGGAAAACGCGTGGTATCCGCAGACGAACAGGTAGAAAAGATCAAAGCGGCGGTTTATGCGCGCGGCGATTCCGGGTTGGTAATTGTGGCCAGGACCGATGCGCGGGCCCTGGAAGGACTAAACGGCGCGATAGCACGCGGCGAGCGTTATCTGGCCGCCGGCGCCGACGTACTGTTTATCGAAGCCCCGCAATCGCGCGAAGAGCTGGCTGAGGTGGCGCGGCATTTTCAAGGCGTGCCGCTGTTCGCCAATATCATAGAAGGCGGCAAAACCCCCAATCTGTCTGTGGCCGAACTGGACGCCATGGGCTATAAATTAGTCGCCTTCGCCTTGTCCGGCTTATTCTCGGCCACCCAAGCGATGCTGGATTGCTTTAATACGTTAAAGGCCGACGGCAGTACTGCGAATGTTAACAGCGAGCTATCGTTCGAAGGCTTTAAAGACGTGATTCGCATGCAGCAGCACTTGGACCTGGAAAGCCAGTTCGGACTGAAGGGACGCAGCTTGGAACCATGATGGAAACCCCGCTACGAAAACTTTGCGGCATTTCACTTGTTTTTAACTAAAAATAGGCGATATGACACACTGTTTGTGCGTGGGTTAGTGTTGATGATTTTGAAAGCCTTAATGGTGTTAATTTTTTGCAACGCTGCGGCATAGATATTCCATTGATTTGATTGGCTTTATCGTTTTGGTTGCGCAGCGATCAAGTTTGATACCAAATAATAGGCACACTCGTTGCTGAAGGTTTTAGATTTTCATCTAAAAACGGCCTGATTGCGGCGCGTTTACTCGGCAAACGGCAGGCTAAGCGGAGTGACTAAGATCGTGTTTGAACACTGGGTTTGTAACTTTAGCGTTATGCTTATCAAGCACACTTAGGAATTGCCGATGACGACAGAACTGCTCGCTAATCAAGCCCTGACTCAACTTTATCGGCAGCACCATTCCTGGCTGCTGGCTTGGTTGGCTAAGCGGGTGCAGTGCCGCCTGCAGGCGGAGGACCATGCTCACGACACTTTCATGCGGGTTATCGCCTCTAATCAGATCCACGACATACAAGAACCACGAGCCTTTTTGACCACTATCGCCAAGGGCTTGCTGGTCAATCATTGGCGCAAAACGGCGATAGAACAGGCTTATCTGAACAGGATAGCCGCCTATCCCGAAGCACTGATGCCGTCGCCCGAGGAAAACGCCATCATCCTTGCCACGCTGCAGGAAATCGACGAAATGCTCGATCAATTGCCGGCCAAAGTACGTAAAGCCTTCTTGATGTCGCAACTGGAGGGCTTAACCTATATCGAGATTGGCCGGCAGCTGAACGTAACGGATCGCATGGTCAAAAAATACATGGCCCGCGCCATGCTGCATCTTTTGACTAGCGAATTTTAAAAACCAAATGCTAAATCCAGATCGCCTTGAGATTCACCCCGGCATACTGGCTGAAGCCGCCGAGTGGTTTGCGGTGTTAGGTTCCGGCGCGGTATCGAAAGCGGAAATGGAGCAATGGCAGGCGTGGCTGCAGGCGCATCCCGATCATCAAGCGGCTTGGTCAAAAGTTGAGTTTTTTACCCATAAATTCCAAAACCTGCCGTCGCAGGCAGCTTCAGCGGCACTCAATCAACCCGATCTTTACCGCCGACGTACATTGAAAACTTTGGCGGTATTCGGCGCAATTGGCTTTACGAGCTGGCAAATCTCGCGAGGCAGGTATTTACAGGAATGGAGCGCCGATTACCAAACGGCGTTAGGCGTAGGCAAAACCATCATCCTGGCCGACGGCTCAAAAGTCACGCTGGATACCGCTAGCGCCTTCAATGTGGACTTCACAACGGAACTGCGCCGCTTGCAACTGGTTTCCGGCGAGATTTATATCGAAACCGCCGCGGACAACGCAGGCATGCATCGCCCGTTTGTCGTCGATAGCCGGGAAGGCCGGGTTCGCGCATTGGGAACGCGCTTTAGCGTTAGACAGCTTCCCGGCAACAGCCAAGTAAGCGTATTTGCCGATGCGGTAGAAATTCAACCCGGCAAACCGGGCGCAAACAAACTCATCCTGCATGCCGGGCAGGCGACAGGCTTTAACTCGGAGCGAATTGACGCGGTGGCTGCCATCAATGTGGAACGTCCAGCCTGGTCGCAAGGGCTCCTGCTGGCCGACAACATGCCCTTGAGCGAATTTCTGCTGCAACTCAATCGCTATCGGCACGGCTACGTCACTTGCGACCCTCAGATTGCCGATTTGCGCATCGTCGGCTCGTTCCCGCTCAACGACACGGATCGCGTTCTGGCCATGCTGGCGGAAACCCTGCCGGTCAAAATCTCAAACCCACTGCCGCTGTGGGTAAAGGTGTTGCCGCGTTAGGGCTTTTAAACTAAGTCAGTATGTAATTGCTTAGGAGAGACCTTGTGTCCAAAGATGCTGTCCTTACAATGAAACTGGAGCATGAGTTTATTCAACGCCAGCGTCAAACAAGGGAATATGATGAGTTTTTGCGCAACTGCCCGAGTCTCTACGTAGGCAGGCGTAGGCACATCAAATGTACGCGTTGAAAACGACTTTGCCTCGCGTCGTGCGCAAGCCGCGGACAAAATATGAAGGTTGTTTAGTCCGCTTCATCCAGGTGATTTCGTCGTCGACAAGTCGCGCAAACTACCGGAAACATATTTGTGTAATACACTGGCCACCAGTGTCTGATAAGGCAAGCCCTCTTCCAGGGCGCGGCGTTGCAATGCGGCCAAATCCCTGGACGAAATTCTGATATTGATACGCTTGTCTTTTTTAAACACGGTTTCCGCGGCTTCACTCAAATAAGCCTTACGCTCATCGGTCAAATCCGATTCAAACTCATCGGCTTCAAACGCGTCCAACAAGGCTTGCTCGTCTTGATCTAGCTGTTGCTTATTCATTTGTCACCCCTTAAATATTTTTTGGTTGCTTTACGACTGGGAATAATGGTTTTCAGAAAAATCTCGGAGCTTGTCTCTACATAAGGCACCAAATAGGCGTAATCATCGACCTCAACCACTAATACCCGTTGATGAGCATATCTTTCGCTATTGGGGTGATAACCATCGTCCAGCAACGCGCCAGTCTGTATTGCAAACAAAACATCCTCAAACGAGATACCGCGCTCGCTGATTAAAAGCTGATTTTTCTCCGCATTCCAATTAATGATCTTCATGCTACAAAGACTAGCATAATGGATGCCTAACGTCATCACGCAATTCAAAGCTATGTCCCGTCAGTTAATAAGTGCCACTAAAGAATAGTAAAGACTTGAATTATTTTTCTTTTATAAATAGTGCGTTACAAATTACTTAAAATTTTTTTCAATTTTGAGTTCCCCTTTTTCGTTTTCGATTGGCAATAGGAGTGAGAACCGCATTTACTAAAAGGAAAAACACCATGTCAAAGCGAAAAAAGAACCGGACTCTCGGCAAACAGCCATCCTGCTGGCAACAAACCGTTAACGGTTTGGTGTTGGCTTCGGCCTTGGCCGTTGCACCCTCGGTCATGGCAGAAGACAACGCCGATGCAAGCACTAAACGCCATTATCAGATCAGCAGCGGTTCATTGAGTCACGCACTCAGTCAATTTGCCGGCAGCGCGGGCATCCTGTTATCGGTTGACGCCAGACTGACCGATGGTAAAAGCAGCCAGGGCTTGACCGGCGAATATAGCGTGGAGGAAGGCTTCCGGAAGCTGTTGTCGGGCACGGGCTTGGTGCATACCTTTACCAGCGACAATGCCGTCACGTTGAAAGTGGTGGAGAATCGCAGTCAAGCGGATACGGCGACTTTGGCGGCGGTGAGGGTTACTGGTATATCAAGCTCTGAATTAGACCCATCTGAGGTCTATCAACTGTCTAAGTCTACTGCTGGAAGCCGTATACCTGTGAAACTTGAGAAAATTCCGCAAAGTATTCAGGTGGTGACAGAAAAAACCATCCACGATCAAGCGGCTTTGGATTTTGGACAAGTTTTCAAAACTGTACCATCCGCTAATGTCGGTCAGTCTCGCTTTAGCCGCTTTCCGAACTGGACCATCCGAGGTTTCCCTGTATTTATTCAGCGCAACGGATTTCGTCGGCTCCTGCAACAAAGTGTTGATTCGTCGGCGCTGAGCAATGTTCAAAGTTTTGAGGTTCTAAAGGGGCCTGGTAGTGCTTTGCATGGACAAGGAGGTCTTGGCGGTGTAGTCAACATTGTAACCAAGCAACCCAAAAAGCAATTTGAAGGCTGGGTCAGTGGCACCTTTGGGCAATACGATCTGGGGATGACCACTTTTGACGTGACAGGCCCGCTAACATCTGATGGAGCATTAAGCGGTCGACTCACTGGTGAAATTGAGCGATCGGGTAGTTTTATCGATCACCAAGACATGGAGCGGGAAAATCTCGCCTTGAACTTGCTGTATGACAATGGAGGACCAATCCGTGGCCATCTGGTTACCGAATGGATTAGCCGCCGGACACTGCCCAACCCTGGCTTGCCAGCAATCGGCACTGTTGTAAGTAACGGTATCGGAAAAATTTCCCGAGAAACCTACTTGGGTGAGCCCAATTCCGATAGGCTCGAGGATAATTCCCCCGTCGTGCAAGCATGGTTGGATATCGACATAAACCCAAATTGGACCATATCTCCGAGGCTCCAATATCATGGTATAGACGGTTATCAGAATCAGACTTTTTTAACGTCAGTACAGGGAAATGGTTACATGGTCAATCGTACTGGTCGGCATGGTTTCCACGAAGCAGATCGCACGTATCTAGCACAACTTGAATTAACCGGAAAATTCGATACTTTTGGCGTACATCATCAGTTTTTGGGTGGACTGGAATATGAAGATCATCGCTGGGGGGTTGAATTCACAAATTATGCCAGCGTTTCCGCGATAAATGTATTCAATCCACAATATTGGAACACAGAGCCAGCTTTGGCAGCTGCTGGATTAAAAGGTACCGGGGTTTTGCAAAACGGATCGTTCTACTTGCAGGACTTGGTTTCGATTACGGATAAGCTGGATTTTCTCGGCGGCATGCGCCATACACAGATTTCCGGATCGACGGATTATTGGTTTGGTAAAACTGATCTTCAGACCGATGTCACTATGTTCAATATCGGTTCGGCTTATAAGCTAACAGATGGCATTTCTCTATTTGCTGGTTACGGTACAGGGACCGATTTTGATTCGTTCGGAGCATTGACTTTTAATCCGCAAACTCAATACCGCCCAATTGAATCAGACCAAAAAGAGATTGGCGTTAAACTCAATACTGACAACGGCATAAATGGTACGGTGGCGCTTTACGAAATTTACCGTAGTAACTTTTTAACGCCAGATACTCAACACCCAGGCTACCAGACCCAATTGGGAGAAGCTCGTTCGAGAGGTGTTGAAGCAGAATTGAACTGGCAAATTAACGAAGAATGGAATGTGCAGGGAGGATATGCTTTTACTGATGCTCGTATAACCAAAAGCGGAGCAGTCAATCAGCTAGGAAATCGGATGCGTAATGTCGCTGAGCATCAGGCCAACTTATGGACACATTACGAATTTCAAACAGGTGTCCTGAAAGGATTGGGATTCGGTGCAGGTGCGAATTTCGTAGGAGATAGGCCCGGGGAAAACTTTCAACCCAGTTACAAATTGCCAAGCTATACCACAGTTGACCTATCGGCTTCCTATATCTGGAAAAACATTAAGACCGAGATTTTTGCGTTAAATATACTCGATAAGCAGTACTTCACAGCATCGGATTTCACTTCCAACGCAGTATTTTCAGGAGCACCACAAACGGTGTTCGGCAGGGTAACGCTTAATTTCTGATTATCCTTGCTGCGGGGCTGAGGTATTGCATATCCCCTCAGGTCCCGTTCGTTGATCGTTATTTTGATTGAGAGTAGTGATAGATGAATTTCTCCTGTAACCCAGGCAGCCTTGCCAGGCTAAAACGCAGACGCCGATTTTGGCTACAATGCCATCTCTGGCTGGGATTGACTCTGGGTTTGATACTGGCAATCGCCGGTATCACCGGCAGTATCTTGGTGTTCTGGCAGGAGTTGGATGCTTGGTTGAATCCTGCCTTACGCCTAACACAGTATTCCCCGTCGCAACCGCAGCACTATCGACCGGTAGCCGAAATAATCGAGGCAGCCCGAAGCGCCTATCCGACCGGCACGCAACCCGGAATTGCAGAGTTCCGGCGAGTTGGTGAACAATCGGCGGTAATGTTTTTTGGCAGAGACATGGGTAAATCGCCAAGCGAAACCAATATCTACAACGTTTTTGTCGATCCCTATTCGGCAAAAGTCCTGGGTGTTAGATTGTTTTACGATGCAGACAATCCACTGAAACACGCTTTAATGGGATTCGTGTTTAAGTTGCATTATGCATTCTTGATGAAGGACACCGCCAGAACCGTAATCGGTTGGGTATGCGCGGTGTTGCTAGTCTCGGTATTGAGCGGCTTAATCCTTTGGTGGCCATTGACCGGCCAGTGGCGAAAGGCGCTGACTTTTAGATTAGGAGCAAACAGTACGCGTTTTAATTTCGATCTGCACAAAATAGTCGGCTTGTATACCGCATTGGTCTTACTGGCGGTATTGTTTTCGGGCACTTATCTAAACCTGCCTGAACAGGTTTTGAGCGTGGTGCGGCTGTTTACACCTGATTCGCACGCCGTATTTTCCTCAACGGAACCAAACGAATCGGCGCACAGCCTGCAGCCAGACGCTGTATTGGAGGTCGTTGAAGCCCGATACCCAAATAGCCAATTACTTACGATGATTATTCCGGTTAATCCTAAAGCAGTATACAAGATTTGCCATCGTGACAGCCATAGTCTTAGAGAACATTGGATTCAGGAGCGCTGTGTCGTCGTTGATCAATATTCAGGAGCAATATTGAATATAGAGGACGCTGAATCCGCTTCGGCTGGTGATATTTTTTTACAATGGCAATGGTATATCCACTCTGGCCAGGCTTTTGGCATTACGGGACGACTTTTGGTTTTTGTTACTGGTTTCGCCTGTCCGGTGCTGTTTGTAACAGGGTTAATACGCTGGCTGCAAAAACGTCGGGCGGCAAATCAACATCAAGCTAAACAATATGCCGCTAATTAATCGTGTTAGGGTCGTAGGTTGGGTTGAGGCGCGAACCCCAACATTTTTGACCGGTTTGACCTTTGACTATCATTGGCTGTTTTGTTGGCCGCATTGTCTCGCTTTTATGGTTGGTTGGTGGCGGAACGGTTGTCGTGTTGGGGTTCGTGCCGTCTCGGCAATTACTCCTGGCGTTGCCCTACCTCCTGCATCCATGCAGTCGACCCCAACCTACGCTCCCCAAATTTTTTATCGTTTTCGGGGGAGGCGGTGCCCCAATCGGATGTCAATTTGCCGGCTTTGATGTATCGATGAATGCTGGAATGCGGCCTGCCCTCGGGTAAGTCGGCTGGGCGAGTGACGTAACTGTGTTTGACGGGGGTGTAATGGATGTAGTCGATGTGATGGCGAAAATCATCTTCGTCTTGCAGCGTGTGCTCCCAATATCGGCGTTGTCACTTATGCCCTATGGGTAAATGCCACGCTCACCTTTACTGTGACGACTGGCGTTGATGCGTTCGGTTTTGGGGATGCTTCTGGAAAATCCGGTTTTGATCAACATCCAGCGGGTCGGGTAGTCGGCGTCATTAGGCGGCAGGGTAAATATGGCGTGTAAATGATCGGGCATCACTACCATGGCATCGATTTGAAACGGGTGGCGGCTGCGAACGATGCGGATGGATTCGCGGAGCGCATCAATTTGTTCAACCAATAAGCACCGTTTTCTTTCCGCAAGGTTTACGGTAAAAAAATAACGACCGCCTTCGGTTTAATGTCGTCGGTATTGCATGGGTTGCCGTGATGGGGATTTGGATGTTGGGAAATATAGCATGGGCGTCATGATGAAAATTCGCCCGTTCCGGGTTTTGCCGCACCGTTACAGCGGCTTGGCGATGACGATATATTTGATCGTCGTCGGTTTGACAGGCCGTTTGTCGGCTATGAATTCAGCGCTTTGCTCAACAACAAGTGTGCTCAAGTATTTAATTGACGGGCCGTTGAATGATGGCCAATGTTATTACCGGCAGGGGTTTAAATTGTCTTCGTCATCATGAATACCACTACAAAAACCACTCTTGTCGCAGCCTTTATCCATCATCAAATGGAGTTGCGGCAGTTTTTGGATCGCAAGGTCAATTGCCGTGAAACCGCCGCCGATTTGCTGCAGGACACTTATGTGCGAATCGCTCAACTTGAGCCGGGTGACGAGATCCTCAACCCCAGGGCGTTTTTGTATCGGGTGGCGGGCAATCTGGCTTTCGATCATTTGCGTCGCCAACATCGCTGGGCGCAATGGGAGGATGCCGAGGCACTCAGCGAAGATTGCCTGTGTTTGCAGCCGCAACCGGATGTGGTGCTGGCCGGTTGCGAAAAGTTGCAGCGATTCCAGCACTTGCTGCTGGCATTGCCGTCGCAACATCGCCGCATGTTTGTGCGTTGCCGGATCGAAGGTCAAAGCTATCGGCAAATTGCCGACCAGGAGCATATCTCGCCAAGACGCGTCGAGCGTGTCGTGCAACAAACCTTGAAGTCGCTAAAGCCGCTGATTACTTAATGCCGGTCCGGCACTTAGCTCGATTTCAATCGGGTTGCTCAGCCGCGTATCGATTGGTAATCCAAACCGTCTGATAAGGCGCGATGTCGATTCTTTGGGTGAGGGGATCGTCGAACTGTTGCCCGCTGATCAGATCCCGCCAGCCGTCGGTGACGATTAGATTCAGATTGGACTGCAGCAAGCACTGGGGCAGGTCGCTAATGTTGTAAATACAGAAAATACTCTGTCTCCTGTCCATACTTTGCCGCCAAAAACCGAATAATTGCTCGCTGATATGCAAGGTAAACTGGGTGGCGTTGGGATGGAAGGCGGGTTGTTGTTGCCTGATGCGGATAATGGCCTTGAGCCGTTCGAATACTTGCCGATGATGACTTTGATCGTCGCTCAATGCGGCGGTCAGGGCAGGGTAATCCCATTGATGGCGGTTGATGGCGCGGTTATGGCCGGTACTTTCGTAGCGCTGGTAATCATTCGTGGTGGCCAACAGACTGTGGATATAAAACGCCGGTATGCCTTCCAGAGCCAGCATTATCGCGTGCGCACAGATAAACCGCTCCATGCCGAATGCGTCCTTACCTTTGACGGTGCCTTGCAGGGCATCGAACAAGGCGATATTGATTTCATAAGGCCGCTTGGTGCCGTTATCGCCGCTGCGCCAGGATACCTGTCCGCCGAATTGCTGCATGGTGCTGATCAACGAGGCGATTTCCGCTTCCGTCAGCAAACCTTCCGCCGGGCGCAGGCCTATGCCGTCGTGCGAGGCGATAAAATTGAAATAGCAGGTGCCGTTTTGGGCCGGCGGCATGCTCATCAGCCATTGTTTCAGGTAACGGCAGTTGCCGGTGACCAAGGTGTTCAGCAACAGCGGCGGTAAGGAAAAGTTGTAAATACTGTGGGCTTCATTGCCGTTACCGAAATAGCTTAGGTTTTCCCGGTTCGGCAGGTTGGTTTCGGTGATCAGCACCGCATCCGCGCAGCTATGTTCTATCAGTGTACGAATCAGCCTGACCACTTCGTGAGTTTCCGGCAAATTAAGGCAATTAGTGCCTATTTTTTTCCATAAAAAAGCCACGGCATCCAAGCGAAAAACACGAATGCCATGATCCAGATAGTGGCGAACGATTTGCACGAATTCTTTCAGTACAGCGACATTGCTGAAGTCCAGATCGGCTTGCTGGTGGCTAAAGGTGCACCACACGTATTGCGTGCCGCTGACTGTTTCGGTTTCTTTTAAAAGCGGCGTGACACGCGGCCTAACCACCTCGGACACATTGGCATGGGGCGAGGCCGTGAAAAAATAGTCGTGGCCATAGCCCCTGCCGTTGATAAAATTTTGAAACCAAAGACTGCTGGTGGAGCAATGATTGATGACTAAGTCGGCCATCAGCCGATAGTCGCCGGCAATCGATTGAATTTGCGACCACTCGCCCAAGGTTTGATTAACTTGATAGTAATCGATAACGGCAAAGCCATCGTCGGAACAATACGGAAAAAACGGCAGGATATGCACGGTGTTGATGGTGCCGTGCAGATAGTCGTTTAAAAATCGATGCAGGGTATTCAGCGGTATTTCATCATCGGCGAGCAGCGAATCGCCATAAGTAATAACCGCAATATCCTCTGCCGACCAAGGACTATAAGCAGGCTTCGCGTCTTCATAATGCTGGTCTAAGCGCATAATTCGCAGGATATGCTCGGCAACCGTTATCAAATCCGGCTGCGGGGAGACGGACTCATAAATCGACTCAAGATGATGCAGGATTTTTTGGCTTAATGACGCCTGTTGTTCTGTCGTTGGTTTCATGATTATTGATCCTCAACCGAAAACTCTTGATAGTCCTCTTCGACCGCTTGATATAAGCGTTCCAAAATGTCGGGTATGGCGCTTTGCACACGATTCCAGCTGGGAATAAACGGAATTTCCATCGGTTGACCGAGAAAGAAGTCGCCGGCATCCATGATGTTTTTGGTAAACATTTCCACGGCGACTTCTTCTTCGTGTATGTCGACGTAAAGCCCGTTCATAATGGCATCGTTGCGATAGGTTTCCACGAAATCCAAGGCAATCCTGTAGTAGGTGGCTTTGATGGTACGAAACATTTCGGGGGTGAACACTTGGCCTTGGGTAGCCAGTTTGCGGAACAACGCCTTGCAAATGTCGATCGACATTTTCGACAAACCGGTCTGCTGGTCGTCCAGCGACATATCCTGGTGTTTATGATCGTAAACCCGGGCAATATCTACTTGGCAGAGCCGGTTGTGCGCGTAATTGCGGTGCATCTCCGATAACACGCCGATTTCCAGGCCCCAGTCGCTGGGAATGCGAATATCGCTTAACACATCTCGTCTAAAGGAAAATTCGCCGGCCAAGGCATAGCGGTAACTGTCCATGTAATCCAGATAGTCGTTGTCGCCCAAGACCTTTTTTAAGGCGCGAATCAGCGGGGTGACCAGCAAGCGATTGACGCGGCCTTTAAGTTTGCCGTTATTGATGCGGGCGTAATAACCTTTGCAGAATTCATAGTTGAACAAGGGATTGGCGACCGGGTAAATCAAACGGGCCAATAATTCGCTGGTGTAAGTGACGATATCGCAATCGTGCAAGGCGATGGACTCGGCCTTACCGGAAGCCAGAATATAGCCCATGCAATACCAGACATTGCGGCCCTTACCCATCTCCTTGGGCGCTAAATCCAGGGCCTTTAATTCGGCATCCAAGGCCATCAATCTTGGGCCGTCGTTCCACAGTACCCGATGATGTTGCGGCAACTCATTGAAAAATGCCAGGGCGCTTTGGTATTGGCCTAGATCGGCACGGTCCAGGCCGATGACGATTTCCGATAAATAAGGTACTGTTTTCAGGTTGGCGATAATTTTAGGCAGGGCGTCGCCTTCCAGCTCGGAATACAGAGAAGGCAGTAACAAACCCAACGGCCGTTGCCTGCTGAAGCGTACCAGATCGGCTTCCAGATCGGCCAGATGCCGTTCCGTCAAATTATGCAGGGTAGTGATAATGCCGTTTTGATAAAAGTCTGCCATAACAGTGCTCGCTTTATTGGAGGTTTAAATTCGTCAGTATCGTCGACACGCTTTCGGCCCATCCGGTAGGGCCCTGCCGCGTGGCGGTGTAGACCTGTCGCTGTTTTTCTAGCACGGGTAAGGCATGGTTGGGGGAGGGAATCAATACGGCGATATCGGCGGACTCCAGCATGGCGATATCGTTTTGGCCGTCGCCGGCGGCGATGGTCATCACCGGCGTCTGGAAGGTTAGTTGGTACTGTTCGGCTAGCCAACTCATGGCTTTACCCTTGTCGCAATCGCCCGATACATGAATGAAACGGCCGCCCTCCATTACTTTAGCCCCTAACTGCCGCAGTTCCGCAATAAATTGCGCCCGCTCCGCATCCGTGCCGCGCCATGCCAGCGGTTCTCCGTAGTGACGCTGGGCGGCCCTGGCTGCGGCGTCGGCCGTCAGATCGGTCAATTTCACGATATCCGCCAGGGTGGCATTAGCGAAGTTTTGAAACTTATCTGTTCCAAAAGAACTGCGTTCGAGCAATTCCAGCCAATGCCGGCGCGGAAGGGAGAAGGTCTTGACCCAGAAATCGCCGATGCGGTCGCAGCCTTCGGGTTGTTCCGGGAAGTAACCGATAGGAATAAACACCGCCGCGCCGTTTTCGATAATAAAAGGGTGGCTGTTATCTAAATTCTTGCGCAGATGATGCAGCTCGGCTGCTGTTTTGCTCGAATTCGGAATAACGGGGATATGCAGGCGTTCCAGTTGATGCAGCAAGGCGGCAGCCGGCGCAAAACCGTAATCGTGATGGTTGAGCAAGCAGCCGTCCAAATCGGTGAATATCAACAATTTTGCGGCGGTATGCGGGCTGCTCATAGGCTTATTTTTTGGATTTTCGACGGACGATTGCACGATTTTGGGTGGAACGAATCGGGGGGCGTCGGGTTACTGTCGGTTATAAAGATCATCGGGTGCAAATGTATCATCAAGCAAAATTCCTTATTAATATAGTTGCTTTTAAGCAATATTCATTCCCCCTATAGGTTAATTACCGATAGTACTTTAGCAATTATGGTAACCCCTCTGGCGGGAATGTCCGGCAGACTAAGTGTCCACGCTTCGGGATTACCCAAGGGGCGCGGCCTGTCGTCCGAGGAGTTTCAGCGAGACTAGTCGGATTAAAGCTTGCCATTTTTTAAAGCGGAAAATTAACGGAATGTTTGATGGTTGTGCTGGTATTTTTTACCATGACATCCCGCCATTGCCGCCTCTATTTTCCATTAACCGCCGCAAAGCAGTGTGCAAAACCAATGTGTGCGCACCGTATTGGTGCAAAAATATAATTGTCGCAAGCGATAGCGTAACCGAATAGAGTGTAAGCCGATCAGGCAAAACGGCAGGTTAGCAGCGGTTGCTGCGGGCATTGTCGATAGGTTAAGGTCATAGGGCTTGCTACTTCTCTGCCGCCGTTGTCAATATTCCGGTCATAATGTCTGCGATAAAATGCCTGTTGATGTTGCGCTTATATATGCCGGGCTATTTGCGAGAAGCAAATCTTGAAATTAAGCTGAAACACAGCTATCAATAGCGAGCGGTTTTAATCTATTTGGAGAAGCTAATGAAGTATTTAGTGTGGTTGTGTGCATTGTTGTTTACCCCGTATTTGCACGCCGCCTTGCATGAAGAAAATATTGATTACCGGGCCGGCGGCACCGTGTTGAAAGGTTATCTGGTCTGGGACGATGCCAAGGGCGATATACAACCCGGCGTGTTGGTAGTACATGAATGGTGGGGTTTGAACGATTACGCCCGCAAACGGGCCCGCATGCTGGCGGAACTGGGTTATACCGCGCTGGCGGTGGATATGTACGGCGGCGGCAAACACAGCGAACACGGCAAGGACGCGGCGGCTTTCATGAAGGCCGTGACCGGGCAGGCCGGGTTGGCCCGGCAGCGCTTCGAGGCCGCCAGAGCCTTGCTGGTTAGCCAGCCTCAGGTGGATGCCGGAAAAATCGCCGCCATCGGCTACTGTTTCGGTGGATCGACGGTATTGAATATGGCCCGTCAGGGTGTCGATCTGGCAGCAGTAGTCAGTTTTCACGGCAATTTGGTCAGCGAAACACCAGCCCAGTCGGGCAAGGTGAAAGCCAGGATTTTGGTATTGAATGGGGCGGCGGATACCTTTATTACCCCCGAAAGTATCAGTGCCTTTAAACAGGAAATGGCGCAAGCCGGTGCCGATTACCGGTTCGTCAACTATCCGGGCGCTATACATAGCTTCACCAATCCGGATGCCGATCGGTTGGGTAAAGCCAACGATTTGCCGGTTGCCTATAATGCCGAAGCGGATAGCCAGTCCTGGGCCGCCATGCAGGAATTGTTTCACGAGGTATTCAAGCCTTAAGCCGATAGCGTCATGAGAGAGTTAGAGCAACTGTTTGCCAGGCTGGCCAAGTCGGCTTTTCGCGGCAAATTTCGGCTGCAGGCCAAGGATTTGCAATATTTGCAAGCCAAAGGCCTGCCGACCATATGCGAGCATGCCCGGGATTTCGTCGGCAAACGCCTGGCGCCGGCGCTGATTCCGAACGACGGCAAACAAACCCCTTATCGAGGCCATCCGGTGTTTGTGGCGCAACACTCCACGGCCTGCTGTTGCCGGGGCTGCCTGCAAAAATGGCACGGCATAGCGCAAGGGAGAATGTTGAGCGCCGAAGAACAAAACTATGTCGTCGAAGTATTGATGCATTGGCTGCGCAGGGAAATTCAGCGCGTGTCGGACGCGTAAATATTAAACGGCTTGCCGGTCGTTCGTACCGGCTGGTATTGACGGGTAGGCTTCGATGCAGACAAGACATTGACTATTCACAGTTCTCGATGTTCGCAACCGCCGGTCAGCCGACAGTCAAATATTCAGTCTGTTGGGTAAATTTCCGTTGATACATGCACCTCCCGACCGGCACCACTGCCGTTTTCGGCGGCCGCACCGTTGCCGATGATCTCCATGGAGTTGTCGGCACCGCCGTCGCCCGTAGTGAATCAACCGATTGCACCGCCGCAACCGCCAAAACCCATAGCACCTCCCAAGCTGGATAAGCCCAAAGTCAAACCTAAGCCTAAGCCTAAGCCGAAGCCTAAGCCGAAGCCGTCGGAACGTTTGGTTAAGCAGGTTGAGGAGCGCAAAACCGTGGAACCGGAACCGGAACCGGTTGCAGCGGCTCCGCCAACCGCTGCCTCGCCACAGGCGTTAAATCACAATGCGCTGGCCGCGCCGCGTAACGACACTTATGTGCCGGCGGACAGTAATGCGGCCTATTTGAACAACCCCAAGCCCGAATATCCGCTAACGGCACGGCAACGGCATTGGCAAGGCACGGTGTTGCTGCGAGTGTATGTCGGGGCGGATGGTAAAGCCTTGCAAGTGACGATTCAGCGCTCCAGCGGTCATGACACCCTGGATGAATCCGCATTGGCCGCCGTCAAGCAATGGCGCTTTGTCCCTGCCAAACGCGGCGATAGCGCAGAAGCCAGTTGGGTGACGGTACCGATTGTGTTTGAGCTGGATTGATAAACAATGCCGTTGAGTTAAGCACCCTCTCCTGATGGAGAGGGTTGGGGTGAGGAGAGTTGATTGGCAAAAAATGGCATTTTGAATTCCCCTCATCCTAACCTTCTCCCGGAGGGAGAAGGAATGACCGGCCTTAACTTAACGGCATTGGATTGATAAATCTCCCCAACAGGGTCGTAGCCAGACCCGCCTACCTGGGTCGGCCAACACGGATGTTGAATGACCTGGATTAAGGATGATCCAGGTGCTGCAAGGATGTTTGGCCAAGCCAAGATTTTTAAAAAAATAAAACAATAACGAGAACTTTATGGACCACATTTTTAGCTTTTCCGAAACCGCCATCGTCGACGGCACCCTCTGTATGCTGGGTTGCTTTTCATTACTAACCTGGAGCGTAATTTTACTCAAAGCCGGTGAAATTGCCTGGCACCGTTACCGTAACCACAATCTGCTGCAACGCTTGAGTGGTGCCGTGTCCTTGGAAACCCTGGATGCCATCGACAACCATCCTAAAAACCCTTTGGCAGTTCAGGCCGGACGGGTGTTAATGGTCGGTCGTCAAACTTACGCCCGTGCGCAAAGCCTGCCGCATGATCGCCAAACCCAGCACGCCGCCTGGCATGAACTGATCGAACGCGCACTACGTCAACAAATCCAGAAAGAAAAAGCCTTACTAGACTCAGGCCTGGGTTGGCTCGCCAGTATCGGCAGCACCTCGCCGTTTATTGGCTTATTCGGCACCGTGTGGGGCATCATGCACGCCTTAAAAGATATTGGCGCGCAAGGCACCGCCAGTCTGGAAGTGGTGGCAGGTCCCATCGGTGAAGCCTTGATCGCCACTGCCTTGGGGATTGCCGTGGCGATTCCGGCGGTGATTGCCTACAACTTCTTCCTGCGCCAGAATCGCCAAGTGCTGGCCAGCCTGGAACACATCGCCACCGATTTTTTGCGCAGCTGCATCGAAAACGACTTGAACCAATCCGCCCATCAACCTCAGGAGGCCTAATCATGGCAATGCAATTTCCCAGTGAAGATGAAGGCGGCGAAATCAGCGACATCAACGTCACGCCCTTAGTAGACGTGATGTTAGTGTTACTGGTAGTGTTCATCGTCACCGCCCCCTTAT
>NZ_JALOBS010000044.1 GCF_023228165.1 Methylomonas sp.
TGTTGCGGTTTTTTTAAGTTTTATGGCGACTGTATTTGTTGTTAAACTCCCTATAATCCGGCATAAAATCAGAAGTCAAGGGTCTTTTGTTTTGAAATCAATTTTTGCAATATTTATTATTGCTATCGTAATTGGCCTATATCCTTCGTTATTAGATGTTGCTCATGATTTTATCTTTAAGAGGGAGTCTAGTGGCCTTGATGAGGCGATGTCCTCGAGATCGGGTGGTCTGTCATCGCAATGGGAAAATTTCTTGGCTAGTCCCATTATTGGAAATGGTTTTGGGGTTTACGCGGGATCAGTTCCGGCTAAAAGTATTCAATATTTTATGGGAGTACCAATTTCTGCGGCAGTAGAAAAAGGGTTTTTACCAACCGCATTACTAGAAGAAGTTGGAATATTAGGGGTGATGCCTTTTTTATTAATGATGTATTCAATAATTAGATTGGTGTTAAAAAATACAGCCCCGAGTTGGCTGTGCATGTTTTTTGCATCCATTTTTATAAATATTGGAGAGTATGTTTTTTTTGCTACAAATGCTATGGGAATGATTTACTGGATTATTATGATGTTGTGTACCGTCACACATAAAAGCGAGATTAGAGTTAAATGAAGATATATCATACTATAGCCGGGATTAATAAAGCTTCTGGTGGTCCATCGTATACAGTTCCTTCACTGTGTAGCGGTTTACGCGATTTAGGAATTAATATTGAATTACATACGTTAAGTTGTGATGTTGCTAATCGAAAATATAATTTTGATGTTATTGTGCATAAACGGAATTTCCCAGCTAAATTGGGTGCTTCTGTTGCTATGAAAGCAGATCTTTTACGCACAGTGAAAGCAAGCGATATAATTCATACGCATGGTCTTTGGTTAATGCCAAATCTTTATTCTTATAAAGTTGCAAAAGTAACAGGTGCCAAATATATTTTGTCCCCGAGAGGCATGCTAGCAAAATGGTCATTAAGTAGGTCAAAATTTAAAAAAAGTATAATTGGTTATTTAGGTCAATATAAAGCAATTCTTAATGCGGATTGCATTCATGTTACTGCCGAAAGTGAATATGAAGATGTTCGAGAGTTTGGATATAAAGGACCTATTTGTATTGTGCCTAATGGTATTGATTTGCCTAGCGGGCAGTCGAATAAAAATTTAAACAGTAATAAAAGAAAATTAATATTTATTAGTAGAGTTCATCCCAAAAAAGGAATTGAATTATTATTAGATGCGTGGGCAAGAGTTTATCAATCTCATCCTGATTGGGAGTTGGAGATATGTGGCCCAGGTGATATTGACTATATTAATAGTATTAAAGCGAAAATAGACGAAACTCCCGGTTCACGTGCAAGGTATGTAGCCCCTTTATATGGTAATGCTAAAGAGCAGTTCTATAATAATGCTAATCTTTTTATATTGCCTACCCATAATGAAAATTTTGGCGTTGTTGTTGCTGAGGCCCTAGCTCATGGAATACCGGTCATAGTGACTAAAGGAGCGCCTTGGCAAGGCGTTGTCGAAAACAATTGTGGGTGGTGGATTAATAATACTGTAGATGAACTTGTGACAACTTTGAATCATGCATTGATCTTAGCTCCCCAAGTATTATATAAAATGGGCTTAAATGGCAGATTATGGATGGAAAATGATTTTTCTTGGGTTGAAATATCTAAGAACATGCTTTCGACTTATCTTTGGCTAAATAATAAAATGGTTAAGCCGAGTTTTATTTACACGGAATAATTACTGGTAAGATTTTTATGAAAAAAGTAGGGATTGTTACGTTTCATTTTGCTATAAATTATGGAGCAGTAATTCAGGCATATGCACTTGTTAAGGGATTACGTGATCTTGGTGTTGATGCGAATATTATAGATTATCATCCTGATTATGTGGTAAAAGGTGGTAGCTTTAAGCTGCCGAACAATAGGAAAAATATAAGAGCTAATTTAGTTACAATTTATCAAAAACTAATAAGTATATATTCATTTTTTCAAAATGATTACGGTTTAAATAGAAAGTTTTGTTCGTTTCGAAATAAACATTTGCATGTAACAGGGAACGTATATAAAAGTATTCATGATCTAAAGTCTTCCGCGCCCAATTATGATGTATATGTTTGCGGCAGTGATCAAATCTGGAATCCATCGGAACAATTTGGAGTAGATCCTGCTTATTTTTTGAGTTTCGGTAGTGATCAGGTTAGGCGGGTTGCTTATGCTCCGAGTTTTGGTAAGGATGTTTTGGATGAAATCTATCATCATGAGGTGGGCGAGTTACTAAACGATTTTGACGTGTTATCGGTGAGAGAAAAGTCCGGCGTTGAGTTGGCGCATAAACTGTCCGGGCGTGATGTATATTGGATGCCCGATCCAACTATACTATTAACCGATTACACGCCTATCGTTCATGCTCCCGGTAGACAGAAGCCGTATATGTTTTCATATGTCTTGAGAAGCGGAGAAGGGATTATGGAAATTCAGGCGCATATTGCCCATAAGTTGTCGCTGGATATTCTGGTACCGCATAATCCTATGCGACGCTGGAAAGTTATCGGCGAAACCATATATCCCGGACCGGAGGAATGGTTGGGCTATATAAAATATGCCGATTTTGTGGTAACCAATTCTTTTCATGGTACGGTATTTAGCATTTTATTTAATAAGCCATTTATTACGATAGGGTTGGCGGGGAAGAAAAGCGGTTTAAACGCACGCGCAATAGGCTTGTTGAAACGTCTCGGTTTGGAGCATAGATTGTTAACTGATTTGTCCATAGAAAATGCAAACAAACTTCTTTATGAAAATATAGACTGGGGTGAAGTTAATCACAAAATTTCAGAATGGCGTGGAGAGGCGTTGGAGTTTATCGATAAGGAAATAATAAAATACTAGTTGAGCTTCTTTTTTAATTAAATATTTGCCTTTTATTATGATTAAAGTTAATGATCTAAGTCAACTACAAGGTGTTGTTGATGGCGGCTATTGTTCCGGGTGTGGAGCTTGCGCTGCAACCTTGAGTACTAGAATGAATTTAAATTCATATGGAGAGTTCGTTCCTGATTTGGGTATAGCGAAAGATAACATCGATCATTTAAGCTCAGAGTTATCTACTGTTTGTCCTTTTTTATCTCCAGAATTGAATGAACATGAACTAGCGCGCCCGTTGTTTGGGTCGGATTGCAAATTCGACTCTCAAATTGGCTTTTATCATTCGATTTATGCCGGTTTTGTTCAGGAAGGCTCTTATAGGGAAAATGGCACATCAGGAGGTATGGGGACATGGCTCGGCGCTGAATTATTTCGATTAGGTGAAATTGATGGCGTTATTCATGTAAAGCCCGTCACTGAGAGGGCAGATGGCGAGCCGTATTTTGCTTATGCTATTAGCCGTACAGTTGAGGAAGTCAATGCTGGTGCAAAAACCCGTTATCACGTCGTTGAAATATCGGAAGTTATGAATTTAGTTAGAGAATCGCCGGGGCGATATTTATTTATTGGCGTTCCTTGTTTCAGTAAAGCTGTTAGACGATTGCAACGCGTAGATCCCCTTATTGCAGAGCGTATTAAATATGTTGCCTCGCTAATTTGTGGCCATTTAAAAAGCGTGCATTGGACCTTGTCTTTAGCTTGGGGTGCCGGTATTCATCCCCGCGATTTAGGCGGCTTTCAATATAGGACAAAAGGCCCGGATATTCCGGCCAGGGCTTATGTATTTACTGCAACGCCTAAAAATGATTCGCCATTAATTAAAAATTCCGCATCGATTGTTGGCGGAAAATTTAATGCTGGGGCACTTATGCTAAATGCTTGCGATTATTGCGATGATGTTGTTGGAGAAACCGCTGATATAACGATTGGCGATGCTTGGATTTCTAAATATGAAGTAGACTCGGGCGGAACAAACTTACTTATTATCCGAAACTCGCATATTAGTAAAGTAGTGGCTAATGCGCAGAATGAAGGGCGGTTGTTTTTAAATAAGGTATTAGCGGAGGAGGCCGCCCAGTCTCAGTCGGGCGGCTTTCGCCATCGTCGCGAAGGTTTGTCTTATCGATTAGAAAAATCCAAAGCGGAGGGGCGCTGGGTGCCTGAGAAGCGCGTTAAACCAGGTGAGTTTGATGTTTCCAGGGCTAGAAAAAATATTTACGACGCTAGAATTCAAGTAGCGAAAATATCCAGACAAGCATTTAAAGATGCGTTAGTGGCTAATAATTATGATCTATATCTTAATACAATGGAGCCACTGGTTAAAAAATTACGCTTTTTGGAATTACGAAATTCATTTTTTCGTTCTTTAATGAGTCGAGTTTCACGGATAATTCTTAAGTTTAAACGACGTATATTTAATTGAATAGTTATGGCTAATCAAAGAATTTATGTAGATAGTATCAGCAGGAAGTTACGCTTTATTCGCCTCGCTTGGTATATAGTTTATACATTATTGTATTATTGGACGCCGCGCATTTTTTTTTGGAAGTGGCGAGTTTTACTTTTAAGGTTATTCGGTGCAAAAATTGGCTTTGGTTGTAAGATAGATCCCGGGTGTTTCATTTGGGCACCCTGGAATCTAGAAATTGGTGATTTTACCTGTATTGCCAATAAAGTAGATATATATTCGGTCGATAAAATCAAATTAGGATCTAATGTGACTGTCAGTCAGCGTTCGTTTATTTGTACAGCCTCGCATGATATTACGTTGTTATCCAAGCCATTAACACACGCGCCAATTGAAGTGGCCGATCACGCATGGATTTGTTCAGAGTCTTTTGTTGGACCTGGTGTGAAGATCGGAGTAGGTGCGGTAATTGGCGCCCGGTCAGCCGTGTTTAAAGACGTGGATGCATGGTCCGTAGTGGGTGGTAACCCCGCTAAATTCATCAAAAAACGTATTTTAAAAGACGCCATTTAAATGAAAACAGATATAACAGCCATTATTCTTACCTTTAACGAAAGTCAACATATTAAACGATGCATTGAAAGTGTGCGGGATTTTTGTAGCAATATAGTTGTGGTTGATAGTTATTCTACTGATGATACCAAGATAATTGCTGAAAATTTGGGTGCAAAATTTTTACAGAACCCTTGGTTAAATTATGCAAACCAATTTCAATGGGCTTTAGATAACGCGAGTATCGATACGGAATGGGTGTTTCGCATCGACGCCGATGAATATGTCGAAGCTAACTTAAAGCGGGAAATTGTCAAAGCTTTGTCCCAGGCCGATGAAGAGGTTTGCGGTTTTTTTGTCCGGCGTAAATATATATTTTTAGGGCGATGGATGCGACATGGTGCAATGTATCCGATCGAAGTGCTGCGCTTGTTCCGGCGAGGTAGCGGGCGCATCGAGCAGCGTTGGATGGATGAACATATTGTGTTGGAATGGGGACGCTCCTGTCGGCTGCAAGGAAATATTGTTGATGATAATTTGAATAATGTCAGCTGGTGGATTGAAAAGCACAATGGCTACGCCACACGAGAAATGTTGGATTTGTTAAATTTAAAATACGGTTTCATGTTTAGCGATGATGTCATGACGCAACAGGCTCACGGTCAAGCTAAAGTTAAACGTTGGTTAAAAACAACGGTTTATGCAAAATTGCCCATGTTTGTACGACCGCTGTTGTATTTTTTATACCGCTATTTTTTAAAGTTGGGTTTTCTTGATGGTGTAAAAGGCTTCGCCTTTCACTTTATGCAAGGCTGCTGGTATCGTTGTTTGGTGGATTTGAAAATGCTTGAAGCTGAAATATGGATTGGCGACGAGCAAGAACCAGCGATAATTAAAGCTATTTTAAAAGCCAAATTAAGATTAGCGCTTTGATTTTTAATAAATTGAGATGTTTTCTTACTCTCAAGTGGGTAACTTGAACTTTGTCGTATGGTTTGTAAAACTTAGTGTTTTTAACGATGCACTATTCAATTACAGATATTTGGTTTGTTGTAAGGTGGGATGATGAAGGTTAGGCAAATAGTACCTGATTGGATTAAGGGTATTGCTATTATATTAATGGTTTACGGGCACACAAACCACGTTGGCTCATTGGCCATGTTGCAGAAACAATGTGTGCAAGTGATATATACATTCCATATGCCAATATTTCTCATCGTATCAGGTTTTTTTTTTAGAGTTAAAGATGATGTGTTTAGTGAATTTAAAGTGGTTTTCCGCCGTTTAATTATCCCATATATCGTTTTTATTTCTCTTTATCTCGTTGGTTTAACACTTATTCAAACGATTGGTGTCCACACGTCGAACCTGCCGCCAAATTCATTTATGGATTCTTTGAATATAATATTTATACATCCTCGTGGGGCATATTGGTTTATTCATTCGCTTATTCTTATACACCTGAGCTTTTTAGTTGCAAAATTGTTTTCAATTCGATTTAAACTCGATGATGCTATGTTTTTTAGTGTTGTAATTTTCTTATTAGCAATACTTTGCGATTATGAGTTAATTAAGCTTCGAACGGTTTTCTATTTTTTCATTGGAACGGTGTTTTCGAAGTTTACGGGGAAACTACCAGGTTCATTGGGTGTGGCAGGATGTATGATTGTCGCCTTGCTAGTTTTAGCTGAGCCAGAGTTGTTTTCATTTACATTTGTGCAAATTGCTTGGTGTTTGAGTATAACTGCTTTAATGGCGGGAATAGGTAATAAACTTCAAAATACATTAGGGGTTCAGATTATCGCGTGGTTTGGGCGCAATACACTTATTGTATTGGTTCTTCATGCCATTTTTATTGTATCAATGAAGCCGATTGGTCACAAATTGTTAATTGTTGATGAAACAGGCGTTATAAATTCGGTTGTGGTTTTATTTATAACCTTGACTGGCTGTGTATTTGCATCATTTATTTTTGATAGAATCAAGCTGTCTGAGTATTTGTTTGGTGTAAAATTCTTATACTCAAAACTTTTTTTTTCACATATAACTAAATAATGCCTGATTGTTATTTGATGAGGGTTCGCTGGTGCCACTGTTTGGTGGATTCTAAAATATTGGAGACAGCGTATTGGATTGGCATGAAAAAAGACGTGATGGTGATTAAAGAAAATTAACACGTAAGACTAGATAGGAGTTATGACAGTTCCTGATTAGAAAGATTAGTCAGCTAAATTAAAAGTCCGTTATGCATCGCAGGGATGCGAGCATCCAGTGCCATGGACGATTAGCTTCGAGCTATCCAAGCAGTCTGGATTCCGGCAATCCCTGTCGGAACGATGTTTTCTGTGATTGTGCTTAAGCATCTTTATAATCAGGTGACAGGCATTACTTAATGGCAACCCATTACACGCGCTATTCGTATTCGCTATTCAAGCACAATAGAACCGGAAGCAGACTATATCGGATTCAAAAATCGTTCGCTAAACCAAAAGCTTTAGTTTATATCTGGGATGGCGTCAATGAAAATGGCTTATAACCGACTGATAATCAATTGTGTTCTTAGCAGCAGTCTGTAGTTCAACAGGCAGCCGTTGAAGGTCGGAAAAGCCTTGGTTTTAGATGGGTTTGATTTTTGTACCTTTATATACTTCGTTATTTCAATGTTCTGCAGGCCGGCTTATATATGGATTTTCATAAAATATGAAATTTTTTTACTTATTTATGTCGATTTGGTAAATTTAATATGTCTAATGTTTTTTGAAGAGGATTAAATGATGAAAAAATATATATTTTATATTAAATATATTTTTTATAAACCAAGGGCTGTATTTTTTTTTAATGACTTAAAATGCTCATCTAATTCAAATCGTAATATTATCGACGAGCAATCATTCCGTAAATTCGTTCATATATTCAAACATGCGTTTGAATATAGCCCTTTTTTTTATAAAAAATACACTGAAGCAGGGCTTGATCTGGAATCAATAAAAACTAAAGAAGATATTATAAAAATCCCAATACTTACCAAGCAAGAAGTAAAAGATAATCTGTTTGACATTTTAACTGTCAAACCAAACCATAATAATTTAGGGAAAGGCGTAACCGGTGGATCAACCGGAGCCCCGATGACTTATTTTTCTGATAAAAAATTGCCTCTTGAGGCTTTTGCCTGGAGGTATTTATCATGGTGGGGGTTGGTTCCATGGGATAATGGAGCTTTTATATGGCGAATGACTCGCAAGGGAAAGCTAAAGAATTTTATAAATGTGCTGGCTTGGTGGCCAGTTAAAAAAATTCGTTTAGATGCTTCATTCCTTGATGATAAAAAATTTGAATTATTTGCAAAAAATATTAATAAATTAAAGCCTAGTCTTATTCAGGGATATATAGGCGCTGTTTATGAGCTTTGTTTGTATATAGAAAAAAATAAAGTTGATATTTTTAGTCCAAAAGCAATTTGGGTTACGAGTGCACCGATTACAAAATTTCAGCGCGAAGTTATTGAAAGGGTTTTTAAGGCGCCTTTATATAATGAATATGGTAGTAGCGAAATTCCATGGATAGCTGCACAATGTAAACAGCGAAAATATTTGCATGTAAATGCTGAAGGCAGGTATTTGGAGATTTTAAATACTGATTATAATGGCGAAGGCGATATCATAATAACTGATTTGTTAAACTACCATTTCCCTTTGATTAGATATGAATTGGGTGATAGAACAAAATTTATTGATACGAAATGCGGATGTGGTTGTAATTTGCCATTAATTGATGAAGTAAAAGGAAGAGAAGGTGATGTAATAATAGTGCCTAATATAGGTAAAATTGATTGTTCGTTTCTTACAACAATATTTGATCCTTATCCAGAGGCAATTAAAGCTTTCCAATTAATTCAGCATAAAAACTTCGATATAACTTTGAAAGTTGTACCAAATACTTCATATGCATTATGGGAAAAACAAGTTAATATTGTAAAAGATAATTTAATTTTATTGACTAAAAACAAACTCAGAGTTGATGTTGAGCAGTGTTGCGAAATTTTAAGTGATAGGGGGAAGTCAAGGTATATTATTAGGGAGAATTAATCATTAATATATATCGTTTCATATAGTCATAATAAAGTTGTTTGTATTTTATTTAATCTCGACAATTGTTCTGGTAGATGGGGGTGTAAACCAAAACCCTTGGATAACGATAGATGGTGAGTTTTTCCCTGCTTGCTAAGTGAACGATAGATCGGGTGCTGATTTATAAGCCGCCGGTGTAGCTTTTTTATATATTGTTGTAACCGAAGAATGGCAGTATAGTTCGTTCTATTATACTTTTGAGATAAATTGCCTCATTGTTATGCGGTATTACTTATTTATAATGATTGCCTGCTTCGGCATGCGGATTGCTCAATGTATAAAATTACGAGCTCGCAATTAGGCTGTTCCGTTATTTGCGGGGCTTGTATGGAATTAACTTGATTTTGTAATTAAATCCGGCAGACCCTTTTGCTATGATGAGTCGAACAATTAGGTAGTCGTATTTATCTATCAGCATATCCTGAAATATCGAGGCATGGCGCCCGGCCGTTCCGGCTTGCCAACGCGATGTGATAAACAAGCATTGCTCAGAAATGGTCTTGTTTCCTACGATTCGGCTATTTTTTGCGGCCCGCGCGGACAAAATCGCTGCTAGCACTGTGTTGACAACAGCTACACACGGCGCTACCCTTTGCCTATCTGTTGTAACTACATATGGAGGCTGCTATGCGTGCAGCAGCTATCAATCTACGCGCCTTGCCGGAGCAGCGCGACCTCATTGATCATGCCGCCAACCTGCTAGGCAAAAACCGTTCGGATTTTATGCTGGAAGCCGCTTGTGAGCGCGCCCAGTCGGTGTTACTGGATCAAGTCTTCTTCGGTCTGGATGCGGATAAGTTCCAAAAATTTGCCGCAATGCTTGATGCGCCGCCGGAGCCCAATGTTGGTCTGGCGCGACTGATGGCGGTTAAGGCCCCCTGGGAAAGTAATAACTCATGATTTCGGCGCTATCCGCGCCTCAGCCGCTTGCAGTCGGGCACCTGTTGAATGATTTTGAATGCGGCGAACACGCCCTAGACGACTGGCTCAAACGCCGTGCAATGAGCAACCAATTCAACGGAGCCAGTAGAACCTTTGTGGTGGCTGATGAAGAACGACGTGTATACGGGTATTATGCCATGGCTGCAGGCGCGGTTTCTCGCCAACTGGCGACAAGTGTGGTTCGCCGCAATATGCCCGATCCAATTCCGGTTATGGTGCTTGGCAGGTTAGCGGTAGACAGCCGGGCGCAGGGCGTCAAATTGGGGGCGGCCATGCTGCAAGATGCCGTGAATCGCGCCGTCACCGTATCGCATAACACCGGGGTTCGCGCGTTGATCGTCCATGCTCTCCATGAGCGGGCAAAACTGTTTTACCAGCACTATGGCTTTCAGGAGTCGCCGCTGCATCCGTTGACACTGATGCTGCGCTTGAACATCGTATAGGCCTGATCGCCAAGTGATTGTGGTCGTAAATTACGGAAGCTCTGATTAAGTGATTCGGCAGGCTGGCAGGTTGTTGATTCCGTTTGCGGGGACTGTATGGGTGCAGGATAGAGGCGCCAACCGCAAGTGCTTTAAACGACCTAGGCGCGATTGCCGAGAGCTTGTCGAACCATGACGGAATCAACTTGTTGAGAGCCTCCTTAAGCAACCGCCGCGGTTTTTTAAATATTGCTGTAATCCGTAAATGGCAATATGTATTACTCGATTGGGTGCGTGAGACAAATCGCCGCACTGAAATTCAGGGTTACTTCCTTATAATGGCTGCCTGCTTCGGCATGCGGATTGCTGAAGGTCAAAAATCCCGAGCTGATAATTTGGTTGTTCCGTTATTTGCGGAGCTTGTATGGACTTAACTTAATTTTTGTACATGGACTCTCAAGACACTACTTTAATCTCATCCAGCCCGACGTCTTATATTGCCGCGTTGTGGGGGTTGGCATTGTTACTGCTTGGCCTTGTGTTTCATGAAAGCCTCATGGAAATGGGGAATATCTGGATGGGTAGCGAGGAATACAGTCATGGCTTTTTCATCCCGGTTATCAGTATTTATTTGATCTGGGTACAGCGTAACGATCTTCGGTTCACGCAGGATTTCAAGTCGTCGATATTAGGTCTGGTAATTTTGTTGTTGGGCTTGCTGTTGTTTTTGTTAGGCGGCTTGGCAACCATACGCACCATTCAGCACTACGCGTTTATCCTGGCTGTAACCGGCATATTTGCCGCTGCGTTCGGTAAGGAAGGTTTGAAGACGGCCTGGGTACCGCTGGTATTCCTGCTTTTTATGGTGCCGTTTCCGCAGTTCATTATTAATAACCTGTCGTCCAAATTGCAGTTGATTTCGTCGTGGTTGGGGGTGGAATTTATTCGCGCCTGCGACATTATGGTGTATCTGGAAGGCAATGTTATCGATTTGGGTGGTTATAAACTGCAGGTGGTGGAAGCTTGCAGTGGGCTGCGTTATTTATTTCCTTTAGCCAGTTTATCGTTTTTGTGTGCGTATTTGTTTAAAGGCCCGGTCTGGCAAAAGATTTTGATTTTCATGTCATCCGTGCCGTTGACTATTTTTATGAATAGTTTTCGTATCGGTGTAATCGGTATTCTGGTGAATAGCTGGGGTACCGAAATGGCGGAAGGCTTTTTGCACGATTTCGAAGGGTGGGCGGTGTTTTTGTTATGTATGGTGTTGCTGTTTATCGAGATGTGGGTGTTTTCTCGTTTCAGCGGCAAAAAAATCGCTTTTTCCGAATTGGTGCAGCTGCCGGATGAATGGTTTTCGGCTGGTAAAAGCGCGCAAATGGAATTGCATTTGAATAAATCGGTGTTTGCGGTGTTGGCCTTGATTGTTGCGGTGGGGGTAGGCGGGCAGTTTTTGCGTGGAGGTGAAGAGATTATTCCTCAACGAAAAGCCTTTTTTAACTTTCCTTTGCAATTGGGTGCTTGGCAAGGTCAGCGCGAGTCTATCGAGCAAAAATATCTGGATACCTTGAAGTTGACCGACTACATCGTCGCCAATTATGTGGCTGCGGATGCGCAAAGCTCGGTGAATTTTTATTCCGCTTATTACGAGTCGCAACGCAAGGGCGCTTCGGTGCATTCGCCGCGCAGCTGTATACCCGGTGACGGTTGGCAGATTACCAGTTTTGGGCAGCGGGAGTTTCCTGATATGCAGGTGCAAGGTAGTCCCTTAAAGATTAACCGTGCGGTGATAGAAAAAGGCGAATACAAGCAGTTGGTGTATTACTGGTTTCAACAGCGAGGCCGCTCGATTACCAACGAATACTTAGTGAAGTGGTACTTGTTTTACGACGCCATTACTATGCATAGAACCGATGGCGCTTTGGTGCGCTTGGTTACTTCGTTGGACAAAGGTCAGGATATTGATGTGGCCGATCAGCGGCTACAGGCGTTTATGCGGGATATGGTTAAGGTGCTGCCGGATTATTTGCCCGGCAAACAGGTCGTTCCAGCCCAGGTCGTTCAAACGGATTAAGCCTACAGATTCAACAAGGACCGGAAATACGAGCTATATTTGTAACTGTTGAGCAAGGTATTTCCCCCTTCTCCTGCCGGGAGAAGCAGCTGTTTTACTTTTACGACTACCTCGGGTTGGAGAGGGGGCTGTCGTTAACTTAATGGCATGGCCGAAAGGGTTGGTTGTGTTTTGTGCTAAATGATTACCTATATTTAACGCTAGATTCGAGACTATTGTTTCTGAGTTTGTTGGTCTGATAAATCCCTTTCTGTGCACATGGTAGAGGTTTCAATAGCCTCGGGGTGCTTTTTTTGTGGAAAAATTTAGGGCGAGTTCCTGTTTTTGAAGCCCTAATATCCGTAGTATTTAAATTATTGAAAGAAAAGCAGGTTTTTGTGTGTGCCGGATAGGTGGTCCGGTTTTTAAATTGGCTAGTTAAGCAGTAGGTGCTACCGGATCATATAATGGAATTATTTTTAAGTTTTACCCTTTCGACTTTAATTAGTGTGCTATTGATGCCGTTTTTAATTAAATCGGCTAAATATTTGGGTATGCTTGACGAGCCTGATGAACGCAAGGTTCATACCAAAGCTATTCCACGTTGCGGCGGTTTAGGGTTGTCTTTTGCTACTTTAACCACTATTTTAATTCTGGCTCCTCTGGAACAGCCTTTTAGCAGCTTGCTGGTCGGTGGGGCTATTATTGTTCTATTTGGCTTGTTGGATGATATATTTAATCTGAATTATAAGTGGAAGTTTTTTGGTCAATTTGTCGCGGTAATATTTGTAATATACCAAGGGATTTATTTAAGGTTTTTGCCCTTTTTCGGCCTGGATGATGCGCCATTATGGATAACCTACCCATTGAGTTTTATTTTTGTGGTGGGGGTGACTAACGCGGTTAATTTATCCGACGGTCTGGATGGTCTGGCTGCCGGCATCATGTTAATGACTTTGGCGGCGGTAGCTTTTTTTGCGGATTATGTCGGCGGCAAGGATTTGGCTTTGATAGCCTTGGCGATCATCGGCGGCATTCTGGGCTTTTTACGTTTTAATAGCCATCCTGCCGTGGTATTTATGGGGGATACGGGTAGCCAATTTATCGGTTTTATGGCGGCTTTTTTATGCATTTATCTGGTTGAAAAGGTGTACGTCACGTTAAACCCAGCCTTGCCGTTATTGTTGCTGGGCTTGCCGGTGCTGGATACTTTGATGGTGATGAGTCAACGGATTTATATAGGTAAATCGCCCTTTTCGCCCGACAAACGGCATATCCATCATCGTTTATTGGCGCTCGGTTTTAGTCACGCAGAAGCCGTGTCATGTATTTATGCGTTGCAATCGGTTTTTTTGCTGGCCGCTTTCGTTTTGCGTTACCAAAGTGATCTGGCGGTTTTAGGCACTTGGGGGTTGATTTGTGCTGCCATTTTGCTGTTTTTCTTTTGGGCGACAAAAACAGGTTGGCTGGTGCGTCCGGAAAGAGACCCGGCCGATCGCCGGCGTGGTGTTCTGAGGCGGTTTGACTGGTTGTATTGGGCTTGCCGCCTGTATATCGAATTCGGTTTGCTGATTTATTTATGGGTAATGATTTTGGCCATGTATAAATCGTTTAAATTGTTTTCGGAGTCCGAGCCGTTTTTTTTGGCCAGTTTGGTGGTATCGGCCTTGTTGGTGTTTTTGTTCAAAAGGCCGTTATTAAATTCCATAATTAAGCTGTGCGTGTACATTACGGCCACATTCTCGGGATTTATTTTAACCTCCGATCACTTTAATAATCCTTTTATCGATATAAGTGTGGCTGCATATTTAACAGTTTTAATGGTGGTTATATTTGTCGGTATTCGGGTTACCCGCAGAAATGTCTTTTCCTTTTCTACGCAGGATCTTTTGATTTCTTTATTTGCCGTGGCGGCGGTACTGTTGTCCGATACGCCATTCCCGGTTAATTTTTTATTTAAATTGTTATGCCTGGCTTATGGTGTTGAGTATTTATTTAATTTTCCGCTTAGGTCTTATAAGTTATTAAAAATGTCCGCCTTACTGGCAGGGTTTATGGTTTTTTCGGTTTTAAGCCGAGGTTACGATGCCAGGTCGGAAGTGTTTGCGCCGGAAACTAGTTTGTCTTATTTCACTATTTTCGCTGATTCCCTTTAAAGCCGTTGTAACTGTTTGGTTTGTAGGTCGGGGTGCGCCAAAGCATTCCCTGACAATAATGAAACCGTTGACTTCGGACCGTCATGTAGCTGCTATCGAAGCAATCTATCTGCAGGACGTCCTCGACTATGTTTCAGGCGGCTAAGAGCGAATCGCTCATTCGCCGGTTTTTATAAAGGACTTGCCGTGTCGATATGGGCTAAAATTTGAGCAGTCTATGATTTTCTATTTGGAACCAGCTACATGAGCGATACATTCATTTCCACCAAACCCATTCCTGTTCGCGAGCGATTGATCATGGCGTTGGATGTGCCCAGTATTCCCGAAGCGCAGGCATTAGTGGAAGAGCTGGGTGATGCCGTGGTTTTTTATAAGGTCGGTATGGAGTTATTCATGTCCGGCGATTATTTTGCCTTTATCGAGTGGTTAAAGGCCCGCAATAAAAAAGTATTTGTCGATCTTAAGTTTTTCGATATTCCCGCCACGGTCGGGCGGGCGATTAAAGCCTTAAGCAGTAAAGGGGTTGATTTGGCCACCATACACGGCAACGATTCGATTATGGAAGCCGCCGCGCAAGCCAAGGGCGATTTAAAAGTGCTGGCGGTAACGGCGTTGACCAGTCTGGATCGTGGCGATTTGGACGACCTGGGCTTTCAATGCGACGTCAAACAATTGGTGTTATCGCGCGCCAAGCGGGCCTTGCAAATCGGTTGTGACGGCATTGTGTCGTCCGGTTTGGAGGTGTCGATGATTCGGGAAGAATTAGGACAAAAATTGTTGGTGATTACGCCGGGTATTCGCCCCGTGGACAATCGCGAAGATGACGATCAAAAACGCGCCGTCAGTGTCGAGCAGGCTATTCAAAACGGTGCCGATTATTTGGTGGTTGGCAGGCCGATTCGCGATGCGGCGGACCGTAAAGCCATGGCGGAAAAAATTCAGAGCCAAATTGCTGCGTTGTTTGTGTAGCGTATGGCTAAAAATAATTCGTTTAAACCCGGAGCGGTAAAATGTCCCTGACTGGGTTCCCGCGCGGAACATTACGGCCATTAATTTAGGATCGACAATCCCTTCTCCTGCCGGGAGAAGGGTAGGATGAGGGGATCAAATTAAGCTTTTTGCCTTATTTTTATTCGCCTCGCGCCAACCCGCTCCAGCTGGAGCGGGAGCTTTTTCTTAACTTAATCGCGATTATCTCGGGCCAGATTTAATTTTATTCCGGATAAAAAGTGGGCATAATGCCTGCCTTTCCATGCATTAACCTGCTTTCGATGAAAAAATTGGAGAATATTTATCTGATCGGCTTGATGGGGGTGGGTAAAACCACCATCGGTAAGCAATTGGCAAAAGCCTTGCAGCGGCCGTTTTACGATAGCGATAAAGTCATCGAAGATTGCATGGGCGTGGACATCCCCACCATTTTTTCGTATGAAGGCGAAGAAGGTTTTCGGCTGCGCGAGCAAGCCGTCATTCGGCAATTGACAGCCATACCCGGCATTGTAATGGCTACCGGAGGCGGTTCGGTGATTAGGGCGGAAAATCGCGAAGCCTTAAAGTCCAGCGGTTTCGTGGTCTATTTGCATTGCTCCATCGATAAAATTTTATACAGAACCCGCCACGATACTCAGCGACCTTTGCTGCGTACCGATAATCCCCGTCAGCGCTTGCAAAGCCTATTGGCGGACAGAGATCCATTATATATGGCGTGTGCGGATTTTAAGATCGACTCCGGTTCGTTGCCTGGAAAAACCGTGGTTAAAACCATTTTGCAGCAATATCAGGCTGCGTTGGAACACAATGAAAGTATTGCAAGTTGAATTAGATAACAGCCGTGGTTACCCGATTTATATCGGTTCCGGATTGTTGGCCCAGTCGGCGTTTTTGACTCGGCACATCCGCTCGAAACAAGTGGCTGTCGTCACTAATGAAACTATTGCGCCGTTATATTTAGCTCCGGTGCAAGCGACATTGTCCGCTTATCAAGTGGAGACGGTGGTTTTGCCCGATGGGGAACAATACAAAACCCTGCAATATTTAGAAAAAATCTTCGATCAATTACTAACCAAAAAATTTAGCCGCAACTCAACGCTGATAGCCCTGGGCGGCGGTGTCATCGGCGATATGGGCGGCTTTGCGGCAGCCTGTTATCAGCGCGGTATTGCCTTTATTCAGATCCCGACCACCTTGCTGGCACAGGTAGATTCGTCCGTCGGTGGCAAAACCGGTGTTAATCACCCGTTAGGCAAGAATATGATAGGGGCGTTTTATCAGCCGCAATGCGTCATCGCCGATGCCGACGTGCTGGATACACTGGACGATCGGCAATTATCGGCCGGCTTGGCGGAAGTGATCAAATACGGCTTGATTCGCGACCCCGAATTCTTGCAATGGCTGGAAGCCAATATGCCGCTTTTAATCGCGCGCGACAAAACGGCACTGGCTTACGCCATTGAACGTTCCTGCGCCAATAAAGCGGAAGTGGTTGGCGAGGATGAGTTCGAGTCTGGCGTGCGGGCCACGTTAAATCTGGGCCATACATTTGGACACGCCATCGAAACCGGCAGCGGATATGGGCATTATCTGCACGGCGAGGCCGTGGCGATTGGTAGCTGTTTTGCTGCGGATTTATCCCGCCGCTTGGGTTGGCTGGACGATGCCGATGTTGAACGGGTCATGGCGCTTTTTAAAGCCGCCAATTTGCCCGTTACGCCGCCGGCGGATATGACTACCGAACAGTATGTGGATTTGATGGCGGTGGATAAGAAAAATATCGACGGTAAAATTCGCGTTATTTTATTAGAAAAGCTGGGTAAAGCCTCACTGCCGGTGAATGTGGATTTGGAACAGCTGCAAGCGACCTTGAATGGCTATGTTGGATAACGACGAATTGACTTACAGCTACCAGAAACGCCCGAAAATCGTCGGGAATTCCAGGCAGGCCGAGCGGGCTTTGATTACCGTGGATCGTTCGCAAAAGCTGGATTTGCTGGTCCATCTGTTAACCAATTTGCAACAATCCTTAATCGTTTGCGGGCCGGAGGGCATAGGCAAAACCACCTTGTTGCATACCTTTGCGGAAAATCATCGGGATACTTGGCCGATTTGCATGTTGCCGGGTTCGAGAGCGGTGAGTTTCGAGTCCGTGGTCGGTGAGTTGAGCCGCTCTTTGAATCTCAGTAACGCCAGCGTCAATTTTGATTTGTCGTCATTGCGGGCATTTTGCGACAAGCAGAAAGTTGTTTTGATTATCGACGATGCTGGTGAGCTGGTGCCGGGATTAATCGGTGAATTAATTGATTTTGCCGATTCACTGACCGGTCTGCGGTTGGTGCTGGCTATGAATAATGACGAGCTGCAAGACAAGGCTGCTGCGGATAGTGCCATTGACGCCTGCCATTTCATTGAGTTGCCGCCGCTTAATCAGCAGCAATGTCGAGAGTATCTACAAAATCTATCGGCCCAGCCGGGTTCGCCGCTTTCGCTCAGCGCCATCACCGATGCGCTGGTGGAAGATATGTACCTGCAAACCCATGGAGTGCCGGGCAAGTTAGAGGCCGAGCTGCCAAAGTATAAGGAATATCAACATCGGCATGGTCGGGTCGGTTTGTGGATCGGCATTATCATGGTGGTCGCCGTGGCCGGTTTTGCGGTTAAAACCTTCATGCCTGCGGCATTTTGGAGTGGAGTGGTTTCTGAAACTGCTACCGGGCCGGCGCAGCTCCCGAATGAAAGCTTAGCTACAGCGCCCCAGCCCGCGCTTGAGCAGACAGTTCAGGTCAGAGACAGCATCGCTCCAGCCGGCGAGTTGCTGCCGGAATCCATGCTGGGCCAAAACTTGAATATAAAGGCGAACTTGCCGGAAGTCCCCGAGGAACAGGTAATTGCCGAATCTGAAGCGTTGCAAGAACCCGCCTCGGAAACTATTCCCGTGCCGCCTATCGAATCGGGCGAGGCTGGCAAGCCGACCGATATTGCAGTCGGCCTGTCGACTGCGCCAGCCGTAACGGAAGCACCGCAACCTGAAGACAAACAGGAAGACCTCAAGGCTACGGAAATACAGCCGACCATTGCCGCCAAGCCTGTCGAGAAGTCGGTGCCGGCGGCTGTGCAAAAGCCCGATTTACCTAAAACGGCCAACACCGAATCCGGTGACGGCGACCACGATTGGATCATGGCGCAACCCGCCAATAATTACACCGTGCAAGTCATGGTGCTTTCCAGCAAGGCATCCGTGAGGCGCTTTTTAGGTAAATACGCCGATTATCGTGATGATCTAAAGTATTATCCTATCGGCAAGGAGGGGCGGGAAAAATATGTGATCATCTATGGTTCCTTCGCTTCTTCGATCGAGGCATTGAATAATAAATCCGACATGCCGGGTGAGTTTAACAGTGGTTTGGTCAAGCGTTTTAAACAGGTGCAAAGAGCCAGTCGGCGCTAATCGTTTTAATTTTTTGGAACGATGCGGCGCGAAACATAAACCCCCTCTCCTCAAGGAAGGGGTGAGGCGAATGCAATGTAAGTGTTTGATTTATATCCCTTCATCCTGACCTTCTCCCGGTGGGAGATGGGATATTTAGATAGATTAAGTAATTACTAATTTTTAGCTTTGCTGTGGATGTCTCTCAAGCAGCAATCTTTTTCCGTTCAAAATAATGACACCAATAAAAAACGATTTATTTATTCGCGCCCTGTTAAAGCAACCTGTTGAACGCACTCCGGTTTGGATGATGCGTCAGGCCGGACGTTATTTGCCGGAGTACCGCGAGGTGCGGAGTAAAGCCGGCAGTTTCATGCAATTGTGCATGAATCCGGAGTTGGCTTGCGAAGTGACGCTGCAACCGCTGGACAGATTCAATTTCGATGCGGCTATATTGTTTTCCGATATTCTGACCATACCCGATGCCATGGGGCTAGGACTATCGTTTGCGGAAGGCGAAGGGCCGCAGTTTGCCCGCCCTGTCAGAACCGCCGCCGATGTGACGAAATTACCGGTTCCCGATCCGGAAGCGGAATTGCGCTATGTCATCGACGCGGTAAGGCTGATTAAAGCCAATCTGCAAGGCCGTGTGCCGCTGATCGGATTTTCCGGCAGTCCATGGACATTGGCGACTTATATGGTGGAAGGTAAAAGCAGCAAGTCCTTCCAAAAAGTCAAAAGCATGATGTTCGAACAGCCGCTGCTCATGCATCAAATGTTGGATAAACTGGCGCAATCGGTAGCCGCGTATCTGAATGCCCAAATCGCCGCCGGTGCGGATGCGGTGATGGTATTTGATACCTGGGGCGGCATGCTTAGCCATGACGATTATCTGGAATTTTCCTTGGGCTATGCGCAACAAGTTCGACAATTGCTAAACACCGATCGCGATGGCCGGCAAATCCCAACTATTTTATTCACCAAAGGCGGTGGATTGTGGCTGGAAGCGATGGCGGATACCGGATACGACGCGCTGGGGTTGGACTGGCAAACCGATATCGGTAGCGCCCGCGCCCGGGTAGGCGATAAAGTTGCGTTGCAAGGCAATATGGATCCCATAACCCTGTATGCCCAACCCGAAGTGATACGCGAAAAAGTCGCTAAAGTTTTGCACGGTTTCGGCCAAGGTTCCGGGCACGTGTTTAATCTGGGGCACGGTGTTTTGCCGGACATCAATCCCGAGCACGTCAAGGCCATGGTGGATGCCGTGCGCGAATTGAGCCCGCAATACCACAGTCAGGCGTGAAGCAGTATCACGGGTTGGATAAGCTCTGCCAATCCCTGCAAGGGTGGGTGAAGCCGCGGGATTTAGCAACGGCTTTGTTGGCTGATTTGCAGGATTGCCGCTGCCGAATTTTCGGTTGCATTGGCGAGGATGACAAAATCCTGCTAGCCACATTACATCTTTTGCCAGATGACTTGCGCTATGAAATGTTTGATCAGCGGATTGATCTAATCGTCGCCGGACCGATTCTACGCAACGATTGCGTGCCTTTGACCTATCGTTTACAAGGTCGAGCGTTTGCTATTACCGGGCGTTGCTCCATGATCGCCAAGGTTTGCGGTGTCGATTTATACCTGCAGCGCAGCTATACCGGTGTGATTGGTGATATCGCCCGGCAGAAGTTTTCCATTGATATCAATGCGTTGTTGAAATCGCAAAAATCAGGCTGATACAAAAAATAGTTATGACAATTTTTTGCGGAATTGGATAGAATGAAGACTCTTGGGGGCGACCTGGCTTCGACGTGGGTAGCAAAACCTCAGGTGCATGCCGAGCACAGTACAGCTCGTAAAACCTACTGAACTAAAGTATTCGCAAATGACGAAAACTACTCAGTGGCTTTAGCAGCGTAAGACCTGCACCACTTCTCTGACCAGGTGTACTTATGCGCCTGGAGCTTCTTCGGGGGCGCTCAGGGATCATATTACATAAGATCGCGCCAGGGCTTAGTTCGGAGCCTAAAGCGCTAAATCCAATCGAAATCGCTGTTGATCCTCTTGGCCCGACGGGTAGTCAACAGTTAAATCAAAAGCGCGGGATAAGCATGTAGAGCTTGTGGCGGAGTGCTTGCGGACGCGGGTTCAATTCCCGCCGCCTCCACCACCAAGATTAAGAACGAGAGCTAAGCTCTCGTTTTTTTTGGATTTTAAACAATATTTACCTTGCTGGATTCATTTAATCCACCAATGAGGCCACAAATGGGACCACATGATCCAGTGAACCAACATCAGACAAGCGACTTTTCTGCGGAAAAACGAGCATGGTATCTGTTATTTTTTAGTACCTAAAATTAGCCGGATTTTTTAAAAAAATGATGTGTTAAGACCAGACCTTGCAAAGGTTCGGGTAAAGCTAAAGGCTAATGCTCAGGCGTTTTTTCAAAGTCAGAAAATCGGCACGACCAATACAAACACAAACGCAATGACGGTCCAAAAGACAATTTTGGTTTTTAACGGCGTATTGCGCCAAACTGTAGTTAACTCGTTTTTCAGTGCTTGCTTGCTGTCTTCCGCCGCGCGGATGCGTTTAACGGCACCTTTAAAGGTATTTCGTTCCAAGCGTTCTTGTTCTTCAAACAAAATTTCATCGAGTTGCGAATAAAACACATCGCAAGCCGGGCATTTATATGCTTCGCCTTGCCGTGGCTGGCCGCATTGTGGACAGTTTTTCATGTTAACTCCTAAATAATAGGCAGGCTTATCAGAGGCCATAAAGACTGCCTATAAAGGGTTAGAAAACAATAAAGGTAAATTAAGCAGCGATGCCGTTATGTCTTAGCAACGCATCGATATTCGGTTCCCGGCCACGGAAATTTTTAAACAGGGTCATGGCTGGGTCGCTGCCGCCTTGTTCCAGAATATTGTGTAAAAACGATTCGCCGGTGGCGCTGTCGAAGATACCTTTTTCTTCAAAGAGAGAAAAGGCGTCCGCGGACAATACTTCTGCCCATTTATAACTGTAATAGCCGGCCGCGTAGCCGCCGGCGAAAATGTGCGAGAAGCTATGCGCGAAACGGTTGAAGGAGGGTACTTTAACAACGGCGACTTGGTCTCGAATTTGTTGCAGGGTTTGGTAAATTCGCCCGCCCTTGGCCGGATGATAGTTTTGGTGGATCTTGAAATCGAACAAACTGAATTCCAGTTGTCGCACCATCAGCATGCCGGCCTGGAAGTTTTTTGCCGCCAGCATTTTGTCGAACAGGCTTTCGGGCAATGCTTCCCCGGTTTGGTAATGACCGGAGATCAGGTCGAGCGCCGGTTTTTCCCAGCACCAGTTTTCCATAAATTGGCTGGGCAGTTCTACTGCATCCCATTCCACGCCGTTAATACCGGAGACGCCGAGATGGTCGATCTGGGTCAGCATGTGGTGTAAACCGTGGCCGAATTCGTGAAATAAGGTTTGCACTTCGTCGTGAGTCAGTAGCGCCGGATCGGTGCCTGTTGGCGGTGTGAAATTACAGGTCAGGTAGGCAATCGGAGTTTGCAGGCCTGCGCTGGTTTTCTTGCGGCACACGCAATCGTCCATCCAGGCGCCGCCGCGTTTTTTGGCGCGGGCGTATAAATCCAGATAAAAACGACCGCGCAAGTGAGCGTTTTTATCCAGTATTTGATAAAAACGCACATCGGGATGCCAGGTGTCGAAGTCTGTAATTTCGCTGATTTGCAAACCGTAGAGTTTTTCCACGATGGCGAACAGGCCGGGAATCACGCGGGTGGCTGGGAAGTAGGTTTTGACTTCTTCCTGGGACAGTTGATAAAAATGCTGGCGCATTTTTTCGGAGTAATAACCGATATCCCACGCTTGCAGATCGTGTAAACCGTGTTCCGAGGCGGCGAAATCCTGCAATTCGGTCAGGTCGCGGCGGGCTTGGCGCCAGGATTTGTCGGCCAGATCCTCCAGAAATTTCACCACATCGTCAGTCGATTCAGCCATTTTGGTGGCTAACGAATATTCGGCGTAATTGTTGAAGCCTAGCAATTGAGCCTTTTCGTGGCGCAAGGCCAAAATCTGTTCCATGACGCTGGAGTTGTCCCATTGACCGGCATGCGGGCCTTGATCGGAAGCACGGGTACAGAAGGCTTCGTAATGTTCGCGGCGTAATTCGCGGTTATCGGCATAGGTCATCACGGCCAAATAAGACGGGAACTGCAGGTTGATCAGCCAGCCTTGTTTGCTGTCCGCTTCCGCCAGTTGTTTGGCTTGCGCCAGTGCCGATTCAGGCAAGCCCGATAGGTCTTCGATGTTAGTCAGCAATTTGCTCCAGGCATTGGTGGCATCAAGCAGGTTTTCTTCGTATTGGCTGGCCAGCTTGGATAATTGCTGGCTGATGTCTTTGTAACGGGTTTGTTGGTCGGCTGGCAAATCGACACCGGACAAATGAAAGTCGCGCAAGGCGTTGTTGATGATTTTTTGCTGGGCCCGGTCAAGATTGGCAAAATCCGCGCTGTCGTGAATGGCGCAGTAAGCTTCGTAAAGGGTGCGGTTTTGGCCGACCTCGGTGGAGTATTCGCTAAGCTTGCCCAGGCAGGCGTTATAAGCGTCGCGCATGGCATCGCTATTGACCACGGAATTCATGTGGCTGACAGGTGACCAAGCTTTATTGAGGCGGTCTTCGGCTTCGTCGATGGGGGCGATCAAGTTGTTCCACTGGTAGGGGCCGCCGGTTTCTAATTGCTTAGCAATGGTTTGTCTGGCTTGGTTAAGCAATTGCTCAATAGCGGGTTCTACATGTTCAGGCAGGATTTTGGAAAATTGGGGTAATTCGGTCGTTTGTAATAAAGGATTGGTCATGGCGATTGGCGGCGTGTTGCTCTGGTAAGTGTTGGAATAGGGTAAGCCGGCTATCCGGAGTGTTGAGTCTCTGCCATTCGGCAGGCTGACTTCGGCGTACTTATCGGCGAATCACTTGGGTTTTTAGTCATTTTGTCAGGCGTTAAGTTCTGAAAAAACTCAACGCTTCGGAAATTTGTTGTTTGGCTTCTTGCAGTGCATGAAGCGACATGTCGGGAGTCAAAGTCTTTTCGCCGAGTTTGGCAAAGGCCGGCAAGGTACTCAGGGGGGGCAGCTTATGGGTTTGCTTGTTGCCGAGTAGGGCGTGAAAACGAGCCAAAAGGACGATATCGCTCATTTGCAGCGCCGGGTCGCCGTTGTAATACCAGTTTCCGGATTGGCTGGGGATTTTTACTAAATTTTCGGGAAAATGCCATTTCTTTAAAATGAATTCGCCCACCGGATCTTGTAAAACTTCGATAGTTTTATCCAGTTCTTGTTCTGTAAAGGTGATATTTTTAACGCTTTCGGCGAAAGTGATAATGGGTAATGCGCCAATATTGTGGGTAAGTCCTGCCAATAACGCTTCGTCCGGATTGATTTTCTTTGCCATGCCCGCCAGGGTATAGCTCAGGCTGGCAATTTGTATGCTTTGCCGCCAAAGCTGTTGCACGCGATTGTTGAGCAGCTTGTTATTGCTGCGGAACAGATTGTGCAAACTGATGCTGGTTACCAAGTTCTGCGTGGCCTTTAACCCTAAACGGTTTATCGCATCGTGGCATTTGGAAATGGGATTGACGGTGCGATAAAGCGGGCTGTTGGCAACTTGAATCAGTTTGGAAGCAATCACGGGATCCAGGTTAATGATTTTTACCGCATCGGCAATGCTGATATCTTTTTGCAGGGCGCGGCGTAATCTGAAGGCGACGTCGGGCAGACTGGGCAAGCGCAGTTCGTCGCGCCGGAATGCCGCGCAAAACGCGTTGAAAAAATCGCTGTCGCTCAACTCCGGCGGGATTGCGGTGGCATTGAACAGAGGGTTATGGGTGAGCGCTGCATTGTTGCTGTGCTGTAAAACCGAGAGCGGTAAATAGGCGATCTGAGCGGCGGATTTGGCGATAGCGGTGAAGTGGTGGTCCGCATGCGATGATAAAGGGTGATAGGCGGTGAAGGTATTTTCGTCAACGGCATAGCCGCTACCGTTTGTGGCTTCCAGAAATACATTGCCGGAATACAGGTACATTAATGCATCCGCGTTTTCGCCACGGTTAAAGATGATTTGGCCAGGGGTAAAATGCTCTATGGAAACATTAAGGGCTTTTAATTCCTCGGGGGATAGTTTGCCTACGGGTACCAGCTTTTGTAAAAACGCCAACGGCAAAGTCGTTTTAGTGCCAAGTGATGACTTTGGATTTGTTTCGGATGGGTCGGCGGTTTTTTTAAAAAATTTCCAAAACATAAATTTAGCGGCTGAATATGGCTAAGGCTTCATGAATTTTATTTTTGGCATCATGAAGGAGAGCCAAGGTGTTTTCCGGCGACAAGGCCATGCCTTTGAGTTTGCTGGCAGCCGGGATGGCGGCGATCGAAGGTAATTCGCTGGTTGCTTTTTTGCCGATCAAGGCATGTAATCTCGATAACACCACAATATCGGTTAAGGACAGATCGTCGCTGAGATTCTGATACCAGTTACGCGAGTTTAAGGCGACATCGATAAATTCTTCTGAAAACTGCCATTCGTTGAGCACGGTGGCGCTAACCGGGCCGACGACAACCGGTAAGGCTTGTTTGATTTCGGTTTCGTCAATGAATTCATCCGGTAGGTTGGTAACAAAATTCAGAAACGGGATACTGCCGATGTCGCAGACCAGTCCGGCCAGTAAAGCGTCCTCCGGATTGACTTGTTGGCTGGAGGCGGCCAGTACGTGGCACAACGCGGAAAGATAAAGGCTTTGTTTCCAGAGATTTTCCAGTCTATCTTTAATTAACAACGACTTGCTTTTAAAAACCTGTTTGAGGCTGAGGGCGACGACCAGATTGCGTGTCGCGTTAAGGCCGATGCGGCTGACCGCATCCATGCAATTTTTGGCCGGAACGACTGTGAGGTACAGCGGGCAGTTGGCCACTTCGATCAGTTTTGCGGATATGACCGGATCCAGTTGGATAATGTTTACCGCGACATTCAGATTGACATCTTTTTGAATCGCATTGCGCAACTTGATGGCAACTTCCGGCAAGGATGGGATTTCCAGTTCGTGATTTTGATAATGGTCGGCGAATAAAGCTAGTAATTGGTTGGCGCGCAGATTTTCGGGGATCGGCAAGGCTTTATGTTGAAAGCGATTGCGGGTAGACATGATTTTTAATGATACCCGCAGGATGCCGATATCGGTTTGGGCAACGGCCGTCGTGGTGTGTTTGCAGCCGCTGCAGATAGGGAATTTGGCTTGGGCGCTACCGTCTTCGATGGTATAGCTGCGTCCGTTTTGGTCGGTAAGCTTTACGCTGCCAAAGATTAGGTAAATAGCGCAATCGGCGGGGCTGTCGATAGTGAATAAAGTGGTGCCGACGTCGATGAGTTCGACGTGGTTTTCCGAGGCAAAGCTTTGGCGGATTTCTTCGCTGAGGTTTCTGATGGGAAACAATTGTTCCAGAATTTCAGTCGAGATTTTCTGGCCGAAGCGCCGGTGCTTGGTTGTTGAACTCATTTTGTCAAAAAAAGCTTTGATTGATGCCATATCATTCCGGAAGATAGTGCGTGAACTTTGGTTTGAAGCATAGTCGATTTTGTATGCACGACACGCATGGGTCAACAGTTAGCGGTAAAAATTTAAGGTTTCTCGGTCACGGTTCAGTAAATCGATGACGGGAGCTGTTTCAGGGCGAATACCGCGCCACAGGGCAAAGGCTTCCGCGGCTTGTTCGACCAACATGCCCAAGCCGTCAAGGCTTTTACGTGCTTGTTGGGCTGCGCCCCAACGGACGAAAGCCGTCGGTTTGTTGCCGTAAGCCAAGTCGTAACAACTGCCGCTGGCTGCAAGTAACGCGTTGGGTAGCGGCGGGAGTTCGTCGCTCAGGCTGGCGGAAGTAGCGTTGATAATCAAATCAAATTGAAGCGAAGTTAAGTCGGCGTAATCGCAACTATTTAAGCTACCCGTATCGGCGAACTCATGGACTATGGTTTTGGCTTTAAGCTGTGTACGGTTAACGATGGTGATATGGGCGGGGTGTTGTGCCAGCAATGGGAGCAGAATGCCGCGCGTGGCACCGCCCGCGCCTAGGATTAAGATTCGGCTATTCAGTAAGGTAATGTCGTGATTTAGCGTCAAATCGTTTACCAAACCAATCCCATCGGTGTTGTCGCCCAATATGCTACCGTCCGTATCTCGTGCCAAGGTGTTGACTGCTTTGCTTTTTCGCGCGCGTTCGCTGAGTTGGTCGGCGTATTGCCAAGCCAGCTCTTTCAGCGGCACCGTGCAGTTTAAACCTTTGCCGCCCTCGGAGAAGAATGCGTCCGCGGTTGTCTTGAAGTTTACGGCCGGCACGTCTTGCGCAATATATTGCATTTGTTGGTGGGTTTGCTCGGCAAACAAGCTGTGAATCCGAGGCGATTTGCTATGGCTGATGGGGTGGCCAAAAACGGCGTACTGATCAAGCATCGTCAAAGCCCGCGTTTTTACGAAGCCAATAATTCCAGAAAAAAGTTCCCGCCACTACCAGAATGCCAAGTCCGCTAGTGACCCAAATGAAATGCTCAATATAGGCGACCACAATCGCGCAACTGGCCAGAAAAAAGCCGAGTAAGCTGAATTGCCAGCCGATGCGATAGCCGTCCAGCATGGTGGTGAGTGCCAGTAGTAGCAAAATGACCAGGCTGGCGCCGGTGTCGGTAAGCTGGCCCGATTTATTTAGTAAGAATGCCGCGCCGACTATGATGAGGGTATGCAGCCAGTGCATGGCCTGTAGTTTGACAATTTCACCGATATCTTGCTCCTTGGCTTTGGATTGTAGCCAGGATACGAAAATGGATAATCCGGCAAATACAAATACCATCATGATCCAGTAGCCATAGCCATCATGCGGCGAGTAATCCGTGATGCGAATGCCGAGTAAGGACAGAATGACCAGAATGATAAAAACGGCTTCTTCGAGGCCTATATGGCGTGGCGAGGCAAATTCGTCGTCAGTGTCATTTTGCATGGACGCTTATCTCCGTATTGTTATTATTGTTTTAACCAGTGAGCGGCCGACTTGGCAAAATAAGTCAAAATGGCGTCGCAACCGGCGCGTTTAAATGCCAGTAATGATTCCATGACGACTTGTTTTTCATCCAGCCAGCCGTTTTGCGCGGCAGCCTTGAGCATTGCGTATTCGCCGCTGACTTGATAAGCGAACGTCGGGACCCCAAACTCGTCTTTTGCCCTGCGAATAATGTCCAGATATGGCATGCCGGGTTTGATCATGATCATGTCCGCGCCTTCTTGCAAGTCCAGGGCGATTTCACGCATCGCTTCGTCGGAATTGGCCGGATCCATTTGATAGCTGTATTTATTGCCGCCGCCGAGATTGCCGGCGGAGCCGACGGCGTCGCGGAACGGGCCGTAGAAACTGGAAGCGTATTTTGCCGAATAAGCCAGAATTCGAGTATTGATATAGCTGTTGTTTTCCAAGGCTTGCCTAATGGCGCCAATGCGTCCGTCCATCATGTCGGACGGAGCGACGATGTCGGCACCGGCTTCGGCGTGCGACAAGGCTTGTTTGCACAGTACTTCCACCGTTTCATCGTTGATGACATAGCCTTGGGCATTGATTAAGCCATCTTGGCCATGCGCAGTGAAAGGGTCTAACGCCACATCGGTAATGACGCCCAGTTCCGGAAATGCGGCTTTTAATGCCCTGACGCTACGTTGAGCCAAGCCGTTCGGATTGAAGGCCTCGCTGGCATTCAGTGATTTTTGATCGGCATCCACAACCGGAAACAAGGCAATGGCCGGGATGCCGAGCGCTAGTAAAGATTCGGCTTCTTTGAGTAATAAATCCAACGATAGCCGGCTAACCCCAGGCATCGAGGTGATGGCTTCCTGACGATTATGACCTTCAATGACGAATAAAGGGCAAATCAAATCATCGGCGCATAACCGGTTTTCTTGCATTAGTCGGCGGGAAAACGCTTGATAGCGCATTCTGCGCATGCGAGTGGATGGGAAAAAGTCTTTAGGGTGTGACATCTTTTCCATAGTAAAATAGTCGGGTGTGTGTAGGGCCTAATGATGTTTACCAGCCGCGTTGGGTTGGTGGATTATAAGAATATTATTGTAACAGTGTATCGATCTTGAGCGTTTGATTTTGGCCGGCGATACGTTATATGAGGTGGTTGTAACAATCATGAAACACTATTTAAAAGTTTTATTCATTTTGGTTTTTGGTTTTATTGCAAATGCCGGGGTGGCGATGGACGCCGTCGCAGAGAATTTGCTGGAGCCACAAAAAGTGATTGAGGATGCCTCCAGCCAATTGAAGTTGCGGATGCAGGATCCGGGGTTTACTAAGGATTTTCGTAAAATTACCGAGTTTGTAAATTCGGTGATTTATCCGCGCGCGGATTTTGATCTGATTTCAGCGTTGGTATTGGGTAAGCTTTGGAAGGATGCCTCGGTATCGGAAAAAGAATCCTTTAAAAAGGAATTCCAAACCTTGCTTATCAGGACGTATTCCAGGGCATTTGTTGAATTCAAGGAATGGTCGGTCAGGTTTTTGCCGGTCAATGCCGACGAAGATGCGCGCAAGGTGATGGTCAAAACCGAAATTCTGCAGCCCGGTTTGCAGCCGATTGCGGTGAATTACCGCATGCTGTTTAATAAGGGTGAATGGAAGGTCTACGACATTCTGATTGAAGGCGTCAGTTTGGTAACCAATTACCGGACCAGCTTCAAAAATGAAGTGGAACGCACCGGTTCTTTGCAAGAAGTCATTGATCAATTAGCGAAGCGCAATACCGAAGCGCTTTCATCTAAAAACAAATCTTAAGTTTTTTATCCCCCGAAAATTATCTTCGGGGGATATCCTCCTATGCAATCCGACAAAGATTCTCTCTATGCCAATCCGCTTGGCGAAATAACGACATTTAAATTTGATGACTCGGTGGTTAATGTCTTTCCGGACATGATCCAGCGGTCCGTCCCCGGCTACAGCGCAATCATTTCAGCCATTGGTTTATTGGCGGGCCGGTTTAGCCAGCCGCATAGCCATTGTTACGATTTAGGTTGTTCCCTGGGCGCGGCCACTTTGGCCATGCGTGAACAAATTACCGCGACGGATTGCGGGATAGTGGCGGTTGATAACTCAGAGTCGATGGTTGAGCGCTTTAAGCTAAACCTGGTGGCGGATCAGTCTAAGGCGAGTATAGATATTCAATGTGCGGATATCCGGGCAGTTAGCATCGAGCAGGCATCGGTGGTGGTACTTAACTTTACACTGCAGTTTGTGCCGGTGGCCGATAGGGTGGCGTTATTGGAAAAAATCTATCAAGGCATGCTGCCTGGCGGCGTTTTAATTTTATCTGAAAAACTGGCTTTCGAAGATCGGCGACAACAAGGCTTGCATGTGGATATGCATCACCACTTCAAGAAAATGCAGGGATACAGCGAGTTGGAAATCAGTCAAAAGCGCATGGCCCTGGAAAATGTGTTGTTGGCCGAATCGTTTGCCGTACATCGACACCGTTTGAAGGCGGCTGGATTTGATAGTGTGGAGATTTGGTTCCAGTATTTTAATTTCGCCTCGATGATTGCGTTGAAATGAATGATTACAAGTTGTTATATCAGGCACTGGAGTCTTTAGGCGCCAGCGCCTGGGTGCAGTTGCTGTCCGAGCAGTTACCGGCGGCTTTTGATGAGCGAACACACGGCGATTTGCTTAAGTGGAAGGCGGCGATTGATGAATTGCCGAACGTTAAGCCGAGTAGGGTGAATTTACGCGACGCAGTCTCCATTGGTGAGTCTGTCGATTTGTCGGAACAGCAATTGCAGCAGTTGGTGCGGGGCTTACAAAAGCTGCATCCTTGGCGTAAAGGTCCTTATCGGCTATTTGGGGTTGATATCGATACCGAATGGCGATCGGATTGGAAATGGGACAGGTTGAAACCGCATATTGCACCGCTGCAAAATCGTATGGTGTTGGACATTGGCTGTGGAAACGGTTACCACTGTTGGCGCATGCTGGGTGCTGGTGCGCGACTCGTTATTGGTATTGATCCAACCTTGTTGAGCGTGATGCAGTTTCAAGCCTTGCGCAAGCTTTATGGCGCCGATCTGCCGATGTATGTGCTGCCTTTGGGCGTTGAGCAGCTTCCAGCGGAAATGAGGTTGTTTGATACGGTGTTTTCCATGGGGGTTTTATATCATCGACGTTCGCCTATTGACCATCTTCTGGAGCTGAAGGGGTGTTTACGGCCGGGCGGCGAGTTGGTGCTTGAAACGTTGGTTGTGGAAGGGGGGGCGGATACAGTGTTGTTTCCGGAGTCGCGCTATGCGCAAATGCGCAACGTATGGTTTTTGCCGAGTTGTGATTTATTGATGGCGTGGATGCGTCGCTGCGGCTTTAAAAATATCAGATTGTGCGATGTCGCGAAGACAACTGTCGAAGAGCAGCGAAGTACTGAATGGATGCGATTCAATTCGTTGAAAGATTTTCTAGATCCGCAGAATAGCGCCTTAACATGCGAGGGACTGCCGGCGCCGCGGAGGGCAATTGTGGTGGCTTGTATAGATTGAAGGGTGTGGTGTTGCAAAAATTGCGAATGCGGCTAAGCTAGATTCCGGGTTATGCGGATTATATCTGGGATATGTCGCTAAACCTGATCTAATTAAGAGATTCCAATTGGAGGAAAATTATGAAAAACTTATTTTTGATCTTGATTTTGCTGCCGCTGGTTGTGTCTGCCGCCCCGGTTAATATCAATCAGGCAGATGCCGAAACTATTTCCGGAGCATTGGAAGGCATAGGTCCAAAGAAGGCTCAAGCCATAATTCAATACAGAACGGAACATGGAAACTTTGAAAGTTTAAAGGATCTAGAGAATGTTAATGGGATAGGCGAGAAAACCATTAAAGCTAACGAGAAAGATATTATCTTTAGCGATAACTCGTCTGAAAAGCCGAAGAGCGAAAAGGTTAGTAAAGAAGCTAAGTAATATACTCCAGAAATGTCGGGGCATTGTCTAGCTTTGGACGGTGCCCCGCGATGGGTTAAAATCCAAAGCATCCGGCCACAATATAAGAACAAGCATAATGGGGTCGGTTGATAGCAAAAAGCAATAGCCCAAAACAGTCGCGGGCATTGACACATATCCTATTTCTATCTTACAGTTATGGACGCATCACGAGTATGTGACAAGCCTAGCAGATTGCGGTAGTGAGCTAATCAGCTAATACAAATAATAAAACTTTCGGAGCACATCACATGGCAAGACCATTAATTCAAATGGCGTTGGACTCTTTGGATTTCGACCAAACCGTAGCATTGGCAGATCAAGTAGCGCCTTATGTCGATATTTTTGAAATCGGTACCCCTTGCATCAAATACAACGGTGTTAACCTGGTAAAAGAACTGAGAAATCGTTACCCAGACAAATTGTTGTTGGTTGACCTGAAAACCATGGATGCCGGCGAATACGAAGCAGGCGCTTTCTACGCTGCCGGCGCTGACATTTGCACCGTACTGGGCGTATCCGGCTTGGCTACCATCGCTGGCGTTATCAAAGCGGCTAAAAAACATGCCGCTGAAACCCAAATTGACTTGATCAACGTAGCCGACAAAGCGGAATGCGCAAGAGAATCCGTGAAACTGGGCGCGCAAATCGTCGGTATCCACACCGGTCTGGATGCGCAAGCAGCCGGCCAAACTCCATTCGGCGACCTGAACGACATCGCTCGTCTGGGCCTGGGTGTTCGCATTTCCGTTGCTGGCGGTATCAAACCGGCGACTGTTCAACAAGTAGTGGAAGCCGGTGCAAACATCATCGTTGTCGGTGCGGCCATTTACGGTGCGCCTTCTCCTGCGGAAGCTGCGCGCGAAATTCGCGAATTGGTAGACGCAGCGGCGGTATAAGTTATGCATCAACAGTTAGTTATTAACAAAATTTCAAGCATTCTTGAAGCCACTCCAGACGGCCATGACAAAGCACTGGTCGATATGTTGGATCAGGCCAAAAGAGTTTTTATTTCCGGTGCTGGACGCTCAAAGCTTGTCGGTAATTTCTTTGCCATGCGTCTGATGCACGGCGGCTATGACGTCAGTGTAGTTGGTGAAATCGTTACGCCTAGTATCAAAGCCGGTGACCTGCTGATCATTATTTCGGGTTCCGGCGAAACCGAGCAATTAATTGCCTTTACTAAAAAAGCCAAGGAAATCGGCGCGAAAATTGTCCTGATTTCTGCAAAAGACGATTCAACCATAGGTGATATGGCTGATGTCACGCTGCAAATTGGTAGAGCGGAGCAATACGGTAAAGTCAAGGGTATGCCTATGGGGACTGTGTTTGAACTATCGACATTGCTCTTCTTGGAAGCGACTATCTCGCATGTGATCCACGACAAAGGGATCGAAGAAGAAATAATGAGATCCAGACACGCTAACTTGGAATAAAGGCTTAAGGCCTGCGTTCATTTGAATGCGGGCCTTTTTAGCTTTTGATATCAAGGTGTTACCGAATCCAGCAGTCTAAAAAAGAGTGTGGTTTTGGTTGTCCTTGCCATTCACCGAGCCTCAGCATAACGATGTTTGGAAGAAGAAACGTCGAACCTAAAACAAATTATAAGGAGACAAACATGCCTTCGCGCCGAGACTTAGCGAACGCCATCCGCGCACTCAGCATGGACGCCGTACAAAAAGCCAACTCAGGACATCCTGGAGCCCCGATGGGGATGGCTGACATCGCAGAAGTATTGTGGAACG
>NZ_JALOBS010000019.1 GCF_023228165.1 Methylomonas sp.
CTTTTTGGGGATGGTGGCTCATTTTTCGTGCATCATTATACCAAAAAAACCTTTATTATCATTATATATCAATAAGATGAACTTACTGAGCAGACTCTATTTATATGCGGTGTCTGCGAACAAAGGTACATCCGTCCGCGTGACATTGCAGTTGGCGTTGTCACAAGATGTCTCGGAAGCTGAGTCGGAGAGATTGGTCTTTTTCCAGGTGATGCCGTCGTCCAGGCTCACCGAAGCGTAGGCATCGCGCTTGCCGTGACCGATAAAACCAACGCCAGGCACTTCTATCATGGGCCCGAACATGTGAACGTCGACCAGTGGCTTAGCCAAAGTACGCGTATCTTTCTTATTGCCATCAATGTCGAAGTAAAGGCTGCCGTCCGAGTTGGCGTCAGGATCAGTCCCTGACTCGGCCCCGCTTGCGGCCTGCATTGGTACGTAAAATTTCATCTGGCCGATGAAGGCGTGCTCGGCCTCGTCCAGGTAGCCTGCTACCGTTGGGGACGGCAACTTGGACGTGCTCTTCAGTATTGGTTTGCCGGCTTCACCGTTACTGCCGTCATCGGCGAGAGCTTGATTGATTCCCAGTGCTAGCGCGGTAGTCACTAAAAGTAGTGTAGCTCGCCTGGATATTATTGTATTTAGGGTATTCACAGAATACCTCCCATAAAATAAATTACAGATTGCGACGCTTACGAGGTCGATATTCGGCAATCCGGCTTTCCTTCTGGGAAGGAACCGCGACTTTCTGCCCCTACTTTACAATAGGTTTAGTTTTAATAGCTTTGTTTTAATTATAAATTACAAATATCACAAATTAGTTGAAAAAACGGAGTATTTAAGTTGGTAATTCTGTTTATTATATTGATCTTTAAAAATCGCATATCTGAAGGTAATAGGCTTAGCATATTCCATCAAAAATAGAGCTAGCGCCTCAATAAGTCCGATATATGACTACAAACCTTTTATATTAAACGATCATTTAATAATTTCTTGGTAAAACCATGAGTGTCCTCGGTGCAATAAAGCCCTGATAAAAATCGAGACTTTATTTTGTCAAAACTAAATTAATTAGGCGATTTTCTTTTTCTTGAAAAGCCCATTCCAGCTAAACCAACTCCTAATAGAGCAATAGAGGTTGGCTCTGGTACAGAAGATGTTTGCGCTGGTACAGAAAACTGGGTGCCTGTTAAAGTAAGCGTGTAAGCCCCTGTTTGAAACTCCCATGGATCCCGGTCCCATCCGGAAAGTGGGTCAGTTACTGGAAATGTTGGGTATGTGTCATACAAAGCAAAACCTAAAAAGTAGGTGCCGTTGGATAAAAAATCAACGTCTCCAGTATTGAACTGAGGAAGGTAGTTTCCATTTGCATTGTCAATATCTTCAGCAAAGGCGGCCAGAACGCCGGAATAATCAAATAAAAACAGGGTTGAATCATTATCCCCAGCTAAGCCGTCATCCTTAAAGAAATTTGAAGTAACCGTTACTGAAAAAACGGAGGTATCTGAAATAAATATCTCAAACAAATCAATATCATCTACACCTTGTCCTAAATCAATCAAAGAGCCGGTAATTGAGGTAAGCGGACCACTGCCAGTAGTTACTTGCGCAGTATTAATTAATTCACCAGCATCACCTACCTCTGAAAATGATGCAGCATTAGCCTGACCAAGAAGGCAACTAATAAACAAACCTAAAAAAAGCTTTTTCATGGTATTTCCTTATGAATTTTATGGAATGACAATATATGCGCAAAGTATATGCCAAAGCACCAAAGTCTTATTAAGTCAATAACCCTGTTGATTTGAATATTAGGATATCTATTGCATGTGTAAAAAAAGCTGACACCTTGAATGATTTAATCAGACCTCTGCCTCTTCAAAAAAACATGGAAAACTTGTCGATGAAGTGCTTAACAACCAATCAACAATAATCTGCGTGTTTGGCGTCAACTATCTTGACCGGCTGCCGTGTTTACCAAAATTAAGTTCTAAGCCGCAACCCTCTGAATTTTTTAATCATGTAAATCAATAATATAACCATATAATAAATCTGTAATGCTTTGGTTCATTGCAGGGGTTTTGTCGCCGAACTATCCGACATAAGCGCGATTTTATGCTTCTGAAAACGCACATTCAGTCGTGAACCCAATAAAACCAGTTCGAGGGTTTGGACTCATCTCTCTAAAATTAACAATTGAGGGGGTTAGTGCATGTGTAATAAAAACTGACACCTTGATCGATTTAATCAGGTCTCTTCCCCCTCAAAAACATAGAAAACTTGTCGCTTAAGTGCTTAGCAATCAATCAACATCGATCTGCGATCGTGTTGCTATGTTTAATAAAGTGGTTTCCAATCCGTAAGGCCAGAGAATGCAGCATAAACTAGCGGGTGTGAATTCCGCCCAGACAGTCGCTAGCCACGAGTCCGTCCGGTGTCGAGCCTTTATGCTTGATGCGTAGGCGCGAAAAAAAAGAGGCGCAAAAGTAACAGTTATTATTGCGTATAGCCGAGCTACGGCATAGGCTTGAGATAATTCATAACCTGCCGCTGAGCGGAATATGTTCATAAAAACACAAACTATTCAATTCATACGGTAGGCTCGCTACAATCCACAGCTGAAATACAACTCGCTGTTAGGGATGTTGTTTGATCCTAATGCATGAAATGTGAGCTTCGAGCGCCGGGCAACGAACAAGGCGTTCGGCTTTAACTTTACGGTATGCAGACTGCAGTCAATCGCATTCCTTATTGCCCTATTTCAGCGTTTATTCTTGACTTTTTTAGTCCTGTAAAATTAACTGACTGCCCCTATCGATTGGCTGTGTTTCAAAAAAGTTTTCGCTCTTGACCCGCCACCTCTCCCACACCGCCGGACATGCGGTTTTCCGCATCCGCGGTTGAACCCGGCGACCAATAAGGTCGCAAAATCTGAGCGTAACCATTAGCCCAAGTGTCGCGACCGGTGACCGTTATCTATTTCGCTCTGTAACAACACGCCCAATCAGGCATGGTGGCGCGCATTCCAGCCGCTCGGTTCGGTTCGAATTTGCGGGCTATGCAGTTGAATACACAATTAACCACAGCGGTTAGATACTTCAAATCGAGGCATCAGGCCTCGAAGCCAATCTCTGAGAAGGATTGGTCGGATTCGTCTCCATAAATCAAGGATAGACTGGCTCGGTCAGGCGTATCGATCCGGCTGGCCGAATAGGCGTCCAAGAGGGGGATGATATGCCGTACCGACCTAGGTGTGGTGTAGACGAAATAACAACTACCATCATCACTCCAGCAGCCGAACATCGCCATACCCTCCGGCCCGTTTCTCGCCACATAGGCGGCTCGAAATACACTGAACAGCATGGCCATTTCGCCGGATTCGTATTCCTGCCGCGAGAGTCTGATGCGGTGCCAACTCATGGTTTTTACCATCCGGTACCTGCGGTTAAAAGCGTTATTATTTCTTCGACTGTTAGCGAACAGTCGAAGCCTAAAAAAGCGGATTAACGTTTTTGCCAACCCGATGGCGTTTGTACAAACTGTCCGCGCGCGGTTTGGCCTATGACTTTCTGTGCGGTCAGTTTTGCCACTTCCTCTGCCGGCACTCCGTTCTTTGCGGCGATGCGTTGATATTCGGCTCGCCGCTGGGCATTGATGCTGTCGACCAGAGCTTTCACATCCGCGGGCGCGTTACCGTCCACCAATCCCAAATAGCCGTTCATCAATTCGCCCACCAAGCCCGCAGCCTTCGCCTGTCCCAAGTCGGCCGCATTGACCGGAGAGGCCGCGAACCACAGGCAAAATGTTAAGGCTGCCAACAGTTTCATCGCATAATTGTTTTTCATCGCTCACTCCTTTAAAACAGATCTTTGTTGCTGCTAATCAGCGCGTCCACATCTTTTTCCACTTTCAAGCGAATTTCATGTTCGATCTTGATATTCATGGTGATTTCGATGGGTTTTTCCGGCGCTTCCAATCTGACGGATGGCGAGCACCCCATCAGATATAAGGCACTACAAATAATGCCTATGCTATTTGCGGCTCTCCACTTCATTGACTTCTCCACTCCGCCCAGCGACGGCATACGTTGATAATCCTCCATGGGAGGCTGATTTTTAGTGTCGCCCGGCGGCTTTGACTTGCTCCAGGATAGGCTTTTCAAAGTCGCCGGCCAAAATACCTTTTTGCAACAAATCCGGCAACAGTCCGTTTAGATTCAGATTAAAGGCCACCGCATGCCCGGATAATACTCGCGGATTTTTACCTTCTAAACGCAAACCGACTTGATAGTGCCCGTCCGGCTGATAATTCAGCTTGGCTTGCAGACTATGGTACTGCAAATTGCGTAAGGCGCTAAAAGCCAGGTTTTCATTATCGGATACCGGCCCCTGATAACGCAGCACGCCGGGGCGGGTACCCGTCAGTTTACCGTCTTTCAGTTCGATACTATCCAAAGCTAGCCTTAACGGCAACTTACCGCTCAGCGTGCCGGTGCCGGAGAGCTGAGGGTAATTTAAACTGTCCAGCAATTGCGCCAGGTCCAGGTTTTTCACTTCCAGCGTAAATTTGACCGGCCTTTGATCGATGTTTACCGTGTCCGGCACAACCAACAGTTGCCCGCCGAGCGCCGGCAGGCTAAACCTGTCCACACTCAGATCGCGATTCTTTAGCCGGGTCTTTAAGTGCAGATTGTGTAGCGTGGTTTCCTGACCTAGTTGCAGATTAGGTGCATCCACTTCCAATTGCATAGCCAATTTGACCAAGTCTTTGACAGCAAAACGGATATAAGCATCATCCGCCTTGACCGGCCCAGCCAGCATACCTAGCTGATAGCCATTCAGATAAATCTCGCCTTTTAGCGGGCGTTTAGGTTGCCAATTCAATCGTACGGTACCCATCACTTGACCGGCGGGAAATTGCCAGTTAGTGATGGCTTCCGGCAGCCAGGGTTTGACTAGACTGACGAACTCGCCAAGCAACAAATCCAAATGGCCGTCAACAACCAATTGTGGCTTGGCAGCGTTCAGAGCCAGTTCGGCACTCGCCAAATACGCCTGATTGCGCGTCAGCTCTACCCGGCCTTTTAAATTTGCTAAGTTATCCTTGGATTGGGCCGACAGACTCAATTGAACGTTAGCCAGATTGGCTTGGCTACGAATAATGGTTGCTGTCGAAATAGCGCGCCGCAACTCAACAGGAACCAAACTGTTGGATTGCAGCCATTGCAATACTTCAGGCAGGTTAGCCGTAAGATTGCTTTGCAGCCGGGTTGGCGCGGGTCGATCCAAATCTAAATCCAAAATTCCGCGGCCGCCGCTTTGTTCGACCGCCAACGTGGCATGATTAAACCGAGGATTTACTTCAGCCTTAATTGACTGATCTGCATCCGCAAGCAAAATAAACAGCGGTTTTCCCTGCTGAACATTAGCATCGAAACGTCCGGTAAATCGGCTCGTGCCCCACGGCGTATCCACTTCAAGTTCCAGCTGTTCGATACTCAGCTGCTGTACCGGCAAAGCAAATACTTCATCATTTGCCTGCTGCCGGCCGGCCGCTGTATCGGCTGCTTGATAGGCAAACCGCAAGCGGGCCTTGGCCATTTTGATGCTGTTAAGCCGGACGGAACGCAGATCGTAATCAGCTTTGATGCCTTCAAGTTCGGCCGTTACCAGCCCGGTGTCGGTCTGCAGGCTAAATTGCAGATTCGCTAATTCGGCTTGCTGAAAATCAAACCAAGCGCCGGATAGTTTGGGGCTTAACAGCGCGGTTTGCTGCAAACCCTGCTTTAATGCCCATTGCAAAACCGCGCCGCGCTGCCCCCAGACGGCGCCTACAGCCACACCGATAATCAACAGCCAAAAACCCACGCGCAGAAAAATTCGCCGGCGTGGCTTGACCTGTTCAGTCGGTGTTTGTAGAGCAGGGGGCTTTACAGTCAAACAGTGCTTTTCCTTTTCGGCGGCTAAATTTTCACGACCTGTCCGGTCGCGGCCGATTCCAAGGCTGCCACGATGATTTGGCAGTTTTCCCGGGCATCTTCAAACGACAATCGCGGTTCTTTATTATTCAGCACGCAATCGCTGAAATGTTCGATTTCCAGATTGAAATGGTTGGCGGCCGGCAGCCGCTCTTCGCCTTGTCGGCCATCTTCTGTCCACCAGGAAATCACCGGCACATCGCCGGGCAATTGCCAGACCACATGGCATTTCAGGCCGCCCTGGGTACCGACGATTTCGTACTCGCAACGCCGGCCCCGCTCAAAACTAAAATCGAACTGGGCGAATTTGCCGTCGCCGTAATCCAGAATGCCGCTAGTGGAAATATCGGCGCCACTATCGGCATAGCGGGCCATGGCTGTAACCGCCAGAGGCGGCTGTTCGAAAAACATCCGTAGGGTATGAATTGCATAACAACCGATGTCCCACATCGCCCCACCGCCATGCGACACATTTTCAGCCAACCGGTACATGCGCGCCGGACGCATCATGAAGGAAAAACTAGCGCGCACGGAACGGATTTCGCCGATCAAGCCGGAATTTAAAATCTCCCTGACCCTGGCGTGCTGCGGATGAAAACGGTACATAAAACCTTCCATCACCGTGACTTTATAGCGGCGAGCGGCGGTTTCGATAGCATCGATATCAGCCACGGTCAAAGCCATGGGTTTTTCGCAGAGTACGTGCTTGCGCTGTGCAATGGCCCGCAAGGCCCACTCCGCATGTTCGTGATTGGCCATGGGCAAATACACGGCCTGCACGTCGGGATTGCTCAATAAAACATCCAGATCATCGTAGGCTTGAATATGGGGGTAACAAGGCGCGTATTTGGCTAACGTTTCTGCCGCGGCACCGGGCCGGCGGCTGGCGATGGCGATTAATTCGGTATTGGGCGCTTCGAGGATGGCCGGCAGCAGTCTCTCATTAACCCGAGCAGCACCTAATATCCCCCAACGCAATTTAGCTTGATTGTTCATGACTGTGATCTCCTGCTGATTGTTTTATTCGTCAGCTCAAGAGTTTGCAGCCTAGCGCACAGCGAGTCAAACCCAAAACGTTTGAGGTAAAAACCAGACTATCGGATAAATTACCGAGACCGAACGGTAATGCCTATTCTGCCGCCAGGTTTTGTCTTGAAGCTCGCCATGAAAAAGCCTAACAAAAACGGCCTTGGCCGCGCCGCTAGCCATTACGCCATTGGCGGCCTACCCTAGCGGCTTTGCCAAAGGCCTGGGCGTGATCGTCACTCGCGAACCGGCGGGCATTTACCCGTTTGTCACCGCACCATTTCCGCTTCCGGCAGGATTTTAACCGGTCGTACAACCGGAAAGTCCCAGCAGTTATTTCAACTAAGCAGGCCTGGAGAGACTGATACTTAAAACAACCGTCTGTCGTTCGGTAGGCGGTTGTTTATGCGCTCCGCAAAATAGCAAATTTGCCTCTTTAGGTTCTCCATCATGCGCTGCGTACGCTTGTCGGTTAACCATCTCCATCCGATGTTTATCAAATGCCGCCAGCCTTTGCTTAATTCACGCGCAAGTTGGCTTGCAATCGCTTTGGGCTGGTCGGCGGCACGGGCCAGACTAATTTGCAAGCTTTGCATTGTTAATAACGGCAACCACATTTGGTACAGGCTCAATAGAATCTGAAAATTCAGCGATAAGCCCATCAGGCCGCCGCTCAACACTAACAGGTAGGCAAATTCAGGGGTTTCCCGGGTCAGATACCAGGCAAAAATATCGGTCAACATACTCAAAAACGGGATACCGATGGTCAAGCGTTTCAACCAGACTGGAATCTGGCAAAGTACGAATAATTTGCCGACGAAAAACAGAATAAAGGCAATTCCAAACAGATGAATGTGTGACACCCGCACCAACGAGGGGATCGATGCTCCCTTGTCGGCTTCCGTGAGTTTGGCCACTTGTTCATAACTGGTCAGCGGGGGAATATTCATGCCGCTTTCCTGCGAATGACAACCCAGGCAATCGCGCTGTAGGATCGGCGCAACCTGCGCATCGTATATGGCTTGCCTGGCACCGGAGTCTATCCAATCCAGTATGATTTCTTTATCTTGCGCGGATTTCAGATTCCCAGCCATGGGTCCATTAATGGCGGCGGTCAGGCGGGTTTGTTCCGGACTGCCATGATAGGCGATAACAATATCCGCAATCGATAACCCAGGCTGTCCATCCCGGCCCTGATGAACGAAAAACACCTGCCCCAATGAAAACAGGTAGCCCATTGCAATACTTACTAAAAACAAGCTATTGAGTATTCGTTCCGAAACAGAAATATCGCTGAATCGTTGACAGTGTGCCATGGCGCGCCTCACTCAGACTAGAACACAAACACATTTCAGCAAAATGCATGCCCCACATAATTCCGTTATTAATCAATTAGTTACCAATAACTAACCATGACAAAACAGCCCTAGCTGGTGCACTCCGCACCGCTGTTGTGCAACGTTAACAATAGTTGCCAGATTACAACTTTCGGATGAATGGCAATATCACGCCAAACAGCACGATCAGCAAAGAACCCAGCATGGCATTCTGCCCTGGCAATTGGGCAAAAAAGGCGATACCCCACGCCAAACTCAATACCGGCGCCAGATAACCGACCGCACTGACCAGGGCTGCCGGCGCCGCTTGATACGCCCGCGTCATGTAAAATTGAGCGCCGCTGCCTAGGATTCCGGTTAGCAACAACAAGCCCCACGTTTCCTGTTGATGCGGCGTTTGAAATCCGAAATTGGCAAAATATACAAAATGTAACAACATCGCTACCAGGCAAAAGTAAAAAATCACGGATTGCGGCGAATTACTGCGACCGGCCCTCGCCACCATCAAATAGGCCAATGCCGACAAAAATCCGGCTGACAACGCCATTGCCCGGCCTATCAAATCGCTGTCGTGTCCATCCTGCTTGAACAATAATGCCACGCCAACTAATGAACCTAAAATCGCCAGCCAAGCCATCCAGGAATTTTTCTGCCCTAACACCCATGGTCCTAACAAGGCCACAAATACACCGCTACTGGCGGTTAAAAAGGCGCTTTCGCCAGGGCCGATACGGGTAATTGCCGTAAAAGACAACATCAGCGCCATGGAACCAAATAAGCCGCGTAACCATAGTGATGGGCGTCCATCGCCTCGTAACGCTTTGACGTTTTTATGAACAATCGCCGGCATAATCAATATTAACAAATTACTCAGAACCCTGACAAAGCTCACCATCGCCGCCGGCAACTCGGCATCGAATAATTTTGTGGCGTAGACACAAGCATTCATCAATGAAAACAATAAACAAGCCAGCACCATTTCCATCAGTCCCTTATGCCCGACCGATAAGGCATGATAATTCGGTAGTTTGCGAAATGTACGGGGCTTATTCACTATTATTTGGAGTGGGTTTATTGACGCTACGGGCTCAATGGCTGGCTACTTGACTAGTTTAACCGTTTAGCTGTGACAAGACGTTTTATCGGCGCTACACTGCAGTTATACCCACATAAGATTATTCATGCTGCCACAAGACATTCTGTTTCAATCCCTCAAGGCGATTAACACTCAAACAGTCAGAGCCTCGCTAATCGTGCTGGCCATGAGTATCGGCGTAGCGTCCGTAAACGTTTTAATTGCTTTGGGCGATAGCGCCCGCAACTACGTGATTAATGAATTCGAATCGCTCGGCACCCATTTAATTATTGTGCTGCCTGGCCGCAGCGAAACGACCGGCGGTCATCCGCCCATTTTTGGCGAAACCCCGCGCGATCTAACCCTTGACGATGCCAATGCGTTATCCAGAAGTCGCAATATCGCCGCAATCGCACCGGTTAACATCGGCTCCGCACCTATTTCCGCCGGCGGTCTGGAACGCGAAACCAATATCATGGGCTCGACCTTTGCGTTAAAAAAAGTGAGGCACTTAAGTATTTCGCGAGGCCGGTTCTTGCCCAATGCGGCAGCCGATAAAGAGATTCCCGTGTGCGTGATCGGTCAAACGATTGCGGATCAACTTTTCTCCCATAGTCAAGCTGTCGGCCAATGGCTGCGTATCAACGACCGCCGCTTTCGCGTTATCGGCGTGCTGACAAGGGAAGGACAATCCATTGGGGTTGGTTTTGATGAACTGGTTATCGTTCCGGTCGCTTCAGCCATGGCGTTATTCGATAGCCATTCACTGTTCCGCATATTGATTGAAACTTACTCCCAGGACGCCATGTATAAAGCGATCGATGAAATTAAGCGGATTATCAAGCTGCGGCACGAGGGCGAGGAAGATGTCACTGTGATCACACAGGACAGTGTAGTTAACACTTTTGACAAAATCTTATCTGCCTTGACGCTTGCCGTTGGGGGCATTGCAGCCGTCAGTCTTGCTGTTGCCGGTGTTTTAGTTATGAATGTCATGTTGGTAAGCGTCAGTCAGCGTACGGCCGAAATCGGTTTGCTAAAAGCGCTCGGCGCGACTCAACGGCAATTGCTAATGTTATTTTTATCGGAAGCAGCCTTACTTTCACTCGCGGGCGCGCTTGTCGGCAGCTTACTTGGCAAATCAGGGATTATTATTTTGCAATGGCTTTATCCCGACTTTCCGCTTAGCCTGCCCTTCTGGTCTTGGCTATCCGCAATTGCGGTGGCGCTCGGTACTGGCTTGCTCTTTGGGGTACTACCTGCCAGGAAAGCGGCCCGGTTAGACCCTGTGTCTTCTCTGGCAAGGCGGTAGTCAATGCTTTGGCCCGACTTATTGGCACTTGCGTTACGCAGCATTTCCAGCCATAAGCAGCGGTCGTTATTAACCGCTCTCGGCCTGATTATCGGTATCGCGGCCGTTGTGATACTGACTTCAATTGGCCGAGGTATCCATCGTTTTGTTTTGGCGGAATTCACTCAGTTTGGCACGCATTTAATCGCCGTATATCCCGGTAAAACCACCACCTTCGGTTTATCCGGGGCGACTATCAGCACGGTTCGGCCCTTATCTATTTCCGATACGAATAGCTTGCAAAATCTTGATCAGGTAATTGCGGCCATGCCGGTAATACAGGGTAATGCCCGCATTGAAGGCGATAAAAAACAGCGCAGAGCCACGGTATTCGGTGTCAGCTCGGCGTTACCCTTGGTTTGGCAATTCAATATCCAAAGCGGACGTTTTTTACCCAACGACAGCCTTGAAAACCCCCGTGCTTTTGCGGTATTGGGCAGTAAAATACAAACCGAACTGTTTGGAACATCCTCGTCGTTAGGCCGGAGAATTCGGATTGGTAACGACCGCTTCCGCGTAATGGGTGTTATGGAATCCAAAGGCCAAATGTTGGGCTTGGATTTGGACGACAGCGTTTATATTCCTAGCGGCAAAGCCATGGAAATGTTTGACCGGCAAAGCTTGATGGAAATTGATGTCCTTTATAACAGCCAGGCGTCCAGCGATATTATCGAACAACGGATTAAGGAACGCCTGATTATGCGTCATGGTTCCGAGGATTTTACTATCATCACCCAAAACCAAATGCTGGAAAAAATGGATTCCGTGCTTAGCGTTTTAACTTTGGCTGTTGCCGCCTTAGGTAGCATTTCTTTATTAGTGGGTTCAGTCGGCATATTTACTATCATGACTATTGCCGTTTCTGAACGCGTGACCGAAATCGGATTATTAAGGGCAATCGGAGCAGAACGGTTTGTCATTTTTAGATTATTTTTGAGCGAGGCTTTACTGCTAAGCTTGTTTGGCGGGGCAGGAGGTATTCTGTTAGGCTTTTTTCTGACGCAGTTAGCGTCGGTTTTGGTTCCTGCATTGCCTGTCCAATTAGCGTGGAATTATATTTCCCTGGCTTTTTTAATTTCTTTCGCTATCGGCATTGCTTCCGGCGTGATTCCAGCCATTAAAGCATCGCGATTAAGCCCCTTGGATGCGTTAAGAGCCGAATAAAATTTTTGCCTTACACCATAGTTAGCGTTGTTATGGTTTATCGACTACGTTTAAAATAAGCAATTAATTATTTAGCCTAATTGAGGACTCCATGTTTGATATTTCCAATTATTACGAACAATTAGTGACCGATCAGTTGTGGCAATTGAAGAAACAAAGCGAAGAAACGCTCTCTCAATCTTTCCTTATCGATGTAGCCTGCGTTGCGCTTAATTCTTTACCTGCCTGCTATGTGCGCAATATCGTAGATAAGGGTGCCGGCATGACCGAAACAGAGCATCAGGATATGCGAGATGCCGCCATCAGCGCCATTGATCATGCAATTTTGGTAGTGAACCGCAATCCACACGATTCAAGGGAAGCATAAGCTATTATTTTTTAGCTTAACTGTTAGGAATCTGAACATTCATTTCTTTTCAAATTCCTAACTCAAGTCATTTTTAGCGGCTTGATATTGGCTGTACGTCGCGCTGAGGAACACCTTGATATAATTGTCGTGGTCGACCAATTTTGAGTTCCGGATCTGAAATCATTTCATCCCATTGAGCAATCCAGCCTACCGATCTGGCTAGTGCAAATATTGCCGTGAACATTTCTGTTGGAATTCCCAAGGCCCTTAAAACAATACCGGAATAAAAATCTACATTTGGATAAAGCTTTCTTTCTACAAAATAGGGGTCTTCCAAGGCAATCCGCTCTAATTCCATTGCCAATTTGAACATTCTGTCATTATGCAGATTTAGTTCGTCAAGGACTTCGTGACAAGTTTGCCTCATTAACTTGGCGCGCGGATCATAGTTTTTGTATACCCGATGCCCAAAGCCCATCAACCGGAATGGGTCATTTTTGTCTTTTGCTTTGGCCACATACTCAGGGATATTCGAAGCATCCCCTATCTCTTCCAGCATATTTAACACTGCCTCGTTCGCACCACCATGTGCTGCTCCCCATAAGCAGGCGATACCGGCAGCGACACAAGCATAGGGATTTGCTCCACTCGAGCCCGCTAGCCTCACCGTTGATGTTGACGCGTTTTGCTCATGGTCCGCATGTAATATTAGGATTCTATCAATCGCTCTTATCAATATCGGATTTGGAACATATTCATCACATGGATCGCCCATCATCATACGCATGAAATTTTCCGCGTATCCCAACTTTCTTTTGGGGTATATAAAGGGCATGCCAGTACTGTACTTGTGGCACATAGCTACTATGTTCGGCATTTTGGCAATTAGCCTGATTGCGGCTGTGTATCGATCTTCACGGCAAGTCACATCTGTGCCGTCATGATAAAAAGCAGATAAAGCACCTACCACGCCAACCAATACCGCCATCGGATGAGCATCCCGCCTGAATCCGCTATAGAACCTTGTCAACTGCTCATGTACCATGACGTGCTTGCTGATAGTAGTGACAAATTCCTTCATTTCGGCACCGTTTGGTAACTCACCATTCAACAATAAATAGCAAACTTCAAGAAAGTCGCATTTCTCGGCTAATTGTTCAATTGGATAGCCCCGATATAATAAAACGCCATTATCGCCATCAATGTAGGTAATTTTTGATGAACAACTTGCTGTCGAAGTAAATCCAGGATCGTAAGTAAAGTATCCGGTTTGCGCATATAGGCTGCGTATATCAACAACCGAAGGTCCTAAAGTACCATCCATAACAGGTAGTTTAGATACGCGTTTTTGATCGTCCTCAGGTAAGGACAGATGTAATTCAGCCATTGGAGTACTCCTACATTGGATTATTCTGCATCATTGCAGTCAGTTGTATTCTATTCGATGTGCATATCTGCAACTAGCCAACATTGTTAACTCTCAGTGACTTAATTATTTCTTAAGCAATTAAGACAACCCTCAATTTTGCATGCTTTGCTTATTCCGCTTTATTTTCCAACTCTTCTTCAGTTCCTGTTACTAACCCGGACATACATTCCACGACACTTTCTGCGTAATTTGCATGTGCTTCCGCTAGCGCTTTTGGCGAGCCAAAGTCTTTTCTAAGCTCTTCCAATGTTTTTTTAGGATCTTCTGATTCAGTCAGCGTTAGCATCCTTGTGTAGTTTTTATAGGCCTGTTTCCGCATTGGATCTATAGGAATCATACCCGGCATATCCTTGGATGAAGTCATGACCACGCATTGAACCATTTTTTCCGGTGCTATATGGTAATCCTTTATATCTTTATCTTGCTGCATCTGTTGTAGAACGGCTTGCTCATACTGCGTTTTTTCCGAACACCCCGCTAATATCATGGTCACCATGATGACCGATACCAATCTTACTTTCTTCATTTTTTTACTGACCGTTTAGTTAGCAACTCTTAAATTTTCTGTAACTTATTACCATTAGTGACTTTTCATACACTACAAAAAGTCAGACGTCTTATTTATTGGCTTTCTCTATAACCAATTTAATTTTTACCTGATAAGGCTTTGCGCCCAAACATCATGTCCACTTTAGGTATCAAACTTAAAAAAAAACCCCCGTTACCCTAAGGTAACGGAGGTTTTCATCCTATCAATCTAAGACGAATCTTAGATTTCTTTCATTAGATGAAAGATGGGATTAATGGAGCATCAACTGTTACCAATTGACGGTTTCCACTTTCGTCCCAGAAGAACAACAGACCCGCGAAACGGCTGTCTGGATCGTAGATCAAGTCAGCTAAGCGGTATACTTCCCATGCTGCGTCAGAAGCTGTTACTTCAACAGTACGTGTCTCACCTGGAGCCAGTGGGCTGTTGTCGCTAACTGTCAAGCCTTCTTCAGCCAACAAGTCATCAGGATATGCAGTTTCATCTTCATGTACTGCTGGATCCAGGAAGCGAACACCAGCGGTGTTGAACTCACCTAAACGTACAGCAGAGTCGCCATTGTTAGTGATGGTCAGAGTCATTTGCATAGCACGACCTGGTACACGGTATGTAGCATCATCAACTTTAACAGAAACAGTTGCTTCTGGCATTTGATAAGTTTTCATACCACGCAACAAACCAGCTTGCAATGGAGTTGTTACTGGGTATTTTTCGTTAGTTGCGCCCATAGAAGCAGCAACGATAACCATAGTACCTACAGCGAACAACATACCGACTTTTTTATCACCAGCTGAGATCAGAGTATCTGCTTTACCAGTGCTTACAGCGATGTGACGTGGAACAAATATTGGACGTTTGAACCAGAACATCAACCAAGCAATGGCAATTGCAAACCATACTGCGTGCCAGAAATAAACGTTATCCAGGCCATAGGTTTCCAAATCGATTGTTTGACCAGTCAGAGTAGTAACTGGGTTAACAAACTCGCTCATTGAACCAGTAATGGTTACCCATTTACCTGGACCGATGATTGGACCACCGCCTTGAACGTTCATCATTGAATGAACGTGCCAGTCACCTGGACGACGTGCTTTCAACAGTACTTTGAACTCATAAACTTCGCCCAATTCCAGAGAAACTGAACGAGGAACCAACTGACCACCGATCCAAGAACCAGCACGAATAAATACTGGACCAGGAATACCAATGTTCAAGAACGATACTTCTGGCTTATCAACAGTTTCAGGCCATCCTGCGAATACCAGGAATTTACCTGAAATGGTCATAGTGTCGTTAACAGGCACTTCTTCTTTTGACCAGTTCAAGTCAAACCAGTGAATTGTCCGCATACGCATAAACGCAGCCTGTGACTTTTCACCATGAGCAGATGCTGTTGGAGCGTAAAACATCGCTGCTGTCATTGTAATCAGCAGTGCGACAAAGGACAGTTTTGCAACTTTGTCTTTTATTATTTTCATATTTCCTCCTCTATTACTAGAGAATCTTGTAATTAAGATCTACCGACTAACTTGATTATTCAAATTTGTCAGATGTCATTTTCAATCAAAACTTCAGATTAGGATGCGTCGTCAGCGATGAAGTCGGTTTTAGCGAACCATCTGCCGAAGAAGTGCCACAAGAAGTAAATGATGATAGAAACGAATCCAGAGAAGAACGCTGATACAGGAGCAACGTCTTTACCGAAAGTTCTTAATGTACCTTTCTCTACCATACGGATGTATTCAGGTGTACCAGTTCTAACGTAGTGATAACCTTGTAAGTCAGCCAAAGTCATCATCATGCCGTTGTATTCTACAGGCACGTGCAATGGAGCGATTACAGGCCAGTTACCTGGGTAGAACAACAAACCATAAGCCAAACCACCAACAACAGCGGTCAGAGTCATGCTGTTACCTAACATCAGGACAACGTCAAGAACGATAGCACCTGGGATCAGGTTAGATGGGAATACGAAATTTACTGGGAAGTAAGTCCAACCCCAGAAGTTCATATATCTGTTGATCCACTCACCTAACATCAGAGCAACTACGGAAACAGTAGCACCGACAGGCAGTTTGTATCTCCACCACAAGCACGCTTGAACAGCCGCAGGGAATGTAATAGAAACGATAGGTGCTACGGTTACCCACAGACGTCTATCTTTCCAGTCGGTCCAGAAGTCCCAGTCACCACCAGTCAACATATAGTGAATGTGATAACCGCCCAGAACCGTTACGAACAGTGTAAAAAGAATCATCCAGTCAAACGTACGGGAAACTTGTACCGCTTCCGCACGAGAACGTACAGCTGATTGAGATGCGCTCATTAGCTTACCTCCTAAAGAATTAAAATTATATTTTTTTTACTTTCCCTTATCCTGCCCCACCTAAGCGGGGCAAGAAAGGAGATAGTATTTACTTTTACAGACTTGACTTATTAAGCCAGATCTTTTTTCAGCAATTTGGTAATTGCCATTACTTCGGTATTCACCACACCCAGAATACCCAGAGCAGCCCAACCAAAGAATACGAAACCGTAATGCAATGGTGCAACGAACAACTCTTCCATAAACCAGAATGTGTGACCCCATTCATTCAAACCAACATTAGGCAAAATCATGAATGGACCGACAACAACAACCATATACATCAGGTGAAGACCTTCATGGTATGTAGGCAATCTTGTTTTTGCATACATGAAAGAAGCAGTACCAGTGATGATATAGATTGGGTAAGACAGATAAAATTCGATGATGTGACTTGGTGTAAAGTCAGTATCACGAACGATGGTTTGGTGCCAAGTACCGTCTTGCTCTGTGAAGTAAGAAGCGCCCCAGTAGATAGCCCAACCGTAGCAAACCAACCAGATCCAGTGTGTGAAATGACGACGCAGTTCTTCACGTGGAGTGATTGACATTACTTTACGATCACGAGTTTTCCATAGATAGCCGTTGATACCTGCGAACAGGACAACTTCACAAACGATCTCGATGTACAGCATGTTCATCCAGTATGTTTCAAACTCTGGAGCAAACGAGTCAAGACCAGCTGACCAGCCGTAGACGCCTTCGTACCAACGAATGAAAGAATAAAAAACCAGATACAGCAAAATGCCTAGTGTCAGGTTTCTTCTATTTAAAAGCGGTGCTTCCGCAGCATCAGCCTTAACTGATTCAGTTGTAGCAGCCATTTCTACCTCCTAAAAGATTATCTAAATCCCCGGCACTTAACCGGGAGTTCTTTGTTTGTCCCTTTATTAAAAACCTATTCAATTCGAATAAGTCACTCACCTCCCTTAGAGTGCCTTGCAGTCTACCATCTCGGCATTCCTTGTCAATACCATATTCCGGTTTTTTATTCTTTTTCATACACTCTTGCCCCTTAAGGCAATCACTTAACGCTACCCATTGTTTTTTGCTAGAATCCTCGCGAAGAGTGCTCTTTCTAATTACAACAACACCACCACACACCAAATTGCCATGAACAAAAAAAAAATTATCCTTTTTGTTGCCTGCTTAGCTGTCCTGCTTGCGCTGCAAATTAAGTTTCTTCTGCCGTGGATGTACGACATAGCCGCTTCCGATTTATTTCTGGTCGACAGCAAGGACAACGCGGATCCCATGCCCATTTCGAACGACATGACAGCCCTTGCCTTTACTCATTGCAATAGCCATATAAACAGTCAATTCGACTCGACGGAAACTACCGCGGCGTTCGCCAGCCAGCCGACCAATGCCTGGAGTATCGGGAATTATGAATACATCATTAACGCAACAGTTGAAATAGCCACGAAAGATACGCCGAGCACCGCCTATCAGTATGTCTGTCGTATTCAATATGAAAACGGCGACGACTTGTCGGGCGCCAGCAATATTGAGAATTGGTCGGTAGAAGGCTTGTCTGGAATACCCGACCTTTAATCCTGCATTTTCAATTCAAGCCTTACACTGCTTTTGATTATTAACCTTCAAAAGCAGTAGCTTTGCGACACAGCACTCATGACCGGTTACACGCCCATAAGATAACAAGCGTAAGCCCCCTCAAATCGGACTAGTTCCCGCATTACTACCACCAAATTGATCCGCTGACTTACCCAAAAACAGCTGTTTCGCGTAGTTACGTTATCCCGCATCTCACCGGATTTATAGCACATATTACTGAAGAACACCCTCTAAAGCAGAGTACGCTCGATTAGCCAATATGCCCCCATCAAACTAATGGCGCCGGAACAGGCTGTCAAAAATTTCCGCGATGTTTCCACTCGATTGTTTAATGCCCAAATCAACGGCAATACTATGGATGCGACCGCAATTTGGCCGGTTTCAATTCCAAGATTAAACGATAACAGCGGCAGCAATATCCCAAAATCCGCATTACCGATTTCCATTTCCCTCAGAACGCTGGCGAAGCCAAAACCATGTATCAATCCAAACCCGAACGTTAGCCAATGCCGGCCCTTAGGGTGATCGCCACGGATAATATTTTCCACCCCAACATACATAATCGTGGCGGCGATAAAAGGTTCGACAAAACTACTGGGCAGCTCAATAATATTTAAACCGGCCAGTGCTAATGTGATGGAATGAGCGATGGTAAAAAAGGTAATGATTTTAATGGCCGGCCAAAAGCTATGCGTCACCATGAGCAAACCGAATAAAAACAACAAATGATCATAGCCGGTAACGATATGCTCAACACCCAGCTTAAAAAAGCCCGCAAACGTCGTAAATGCAGATGGCAACTGCGTGCTTTGTAGATCCAACTTCAAATCCGGGTGCTCACGACTGAGCATGACTTCCGCAATGACTTGGTTATCGGCATTTTTGACTGTAAGCTGCTGCTGATGCCCTTCAGGCAATAAAACCAGAAATTCGGATTGCAAACTTAATTGCCGCCCCCCGTTGTCCGGCAAACCAAAATGAAAATCGACGTGCGCATTATTCTGCTCATCGAAATTTACCTTTCCCGGCTCACTTGGCTCTATTGCCTGCCCATCCAGCGACAATTTGAGCTGCCTTGACAGCAGCTTTGCAATGCTAGGCTTGGCCGCATCGCGCTCGACATCCGTCACTTCGGCATCCAGATCACTATCCATCGGAGCGAACGCTTCAATATCTTGTAGCGCAAAGGTCATTCGTGCAGCGATATCATGCCGCTCAACCTGCAGATAAATAGAACTCAGCCCGGGCGGGTGAGCCCAACCGCCACTTGCAACCAAAAGCAATAATAGAAAAGCAAAACTGCGCGCAATGCCGCCGCTGACACCCATCAAGAATCCTTTATACCTGCAAGTCGTCACTTTTTTGCGGCTTGAATTTATATACATACAGCAAAAAACCCACACCTAATATAATGACCAGCACTACGGCAATACCGACAATCCAAACCAAGGCGTTATCATCAGGATTCACTCCCACTTCCAAAGGCACCCGGAATCTGTCATCTTCCTCGACGGCATCGCCGATCAGAAAATACAGCACATAATCGCCGTTTTTATCCACATCAGCTTGCGCCTCTACCGCACCGCGCGGATAGAGCTTTGCGGGAATTTCAACAAGGGTGCGAATTTCACGGATGTCATCAGGCACCTTTTGACCGGTTTTTTCCACTTCCACCAGCTTAATACCGATAGGAGTGGCCCGAATATCCCGATCGATCAAATCCGCGGTAAAAAACATTTTGCCGGCCCGCGGAATTTTTTGGCAAAAAGGCACAAATGCAGCTTTATTTTCGGGATTCAGCTCTGCTTTACTTGGCTGCAGATAAGCACTGAAATGCACCGCATAAAAATCGTTGGCGATAATGCAATCCAGATCGGGCCTGTTTCCCAATGCGTTGGATTGTTTGGCGCCGAAACCAAGCTGTTCACAGCCAGCCAGCAATAACACACCCGCCATTAACACGGGCACCAAGAAATTAAATAGACGCTGAATATTCATGAATTTAGGGCGATTAAGAGCACTGACTATATTAAGGTTTTACGGTAAATTGAAATTTGCCGGTGACGATATGGGTATCTTGCGAAACTACCCGATAGCGTATGGTATACGTGCCGGGCTGCAAATCTTCAACACCGGCATGAATATGCGAGCCATCCAGCAAATCTTGTTCAACGTCTCGCTTATCAACCCGCTTGCCATCGCTATCGATCACCGCCAACGCCTTATATTCACTTCTGACTGGGTCGTTGAACCACAAATCGATCTGCTTCGGCGCCTCCGTGACTTCTTCGTCTTTGGCTGGCTGTGATTTAACCAAAATCGCATGCGCCGAAGCTGCAATCGGAATCAATAGCATAGTAAACAAGAGCAAGGGTTTTAGTAGTGTTGTTAATTTAGGCATGACAATCTCTTCAATGATTAAAATTATTTTAGTAACGCAGCTACCCATTGCTTGGCCGCCCCCGGTTTTTGCTCAATCCACATTGCCAACGCTCCGAACCGGGTAGCAACAACTCGAGGAAATGCCGCCGAACTACCCAGCACGGAAATCCGCCTGGCATTCGACCAATGCTCGCCATGATCGAAAGACTCGCTGATTATAACCGCGGATCCGCTCGGCCCCACGGCATCCCAAATAGCCAGCAAATGCTCTGCTCCCATAACCGTAATATCGCTATGGAAGGCCAGGCTTTCTTCGCCCATGGCTTGCGGTTTCGACCAACTACTCCCGTTATTCGTGGACCGCACATAATACAGGCCGGCTTGATTTTCGGCACCGGTCCAAACCAAGCCATGCCAAGTTTGCCCCCCACCCCAAGCCAAGGCACCGCCGTTGTGCGGACAACCATCGAATATCCAGTTAAATTCGCCGACCGCGCTAATACGCCGCCAGGTTTGTCCGGCATCCGACGACTGCGCCAGCGCCATATCGCGCGGTTCCATATCCCTATAAAGCACATTTAGCTGTCCATCAAAACCAACCGATAAACGATTCCAGCAACAGGAACAAGTAGACTCATCTATGGTTTGCACCATCTCCCACCGCCGGCCAAGATCGGAACTACGGGCATACCTCAGCCCCTGATGGCCGTTTTCGTCGCGATCATCCAGCCAGACCAAATGGAACCGGCCTGTTTGATCAGCCACCAGATCAGAGTGGGATTGATCCACTTCACTCGCCGTAGGATTCGCCCCCAACGCCCAAGACCGCCCCCCATCCTGAGAATAAACCGCTTGCAAAGGCCCCATACCCGGAATCTCACCGGTCACTTGCCAAATTACCATCAACGAACTACCGAACGCCGCTATCTGCACATCGTTACCGGCTCCGGATTCTACTGTCCCCGTTGCATATTGCCCGACCTCGATCGGATTAGACCAGTTCAATCCGCCATCATCGGAACGCAAATAAGCGATATAAGGCTGTTTAGGCTGAGCCGTTGCTACAGCAACCAGTGCGTGTAAGGTGCCATCTTCGTTATAGACGTCAAAGCCGAGCAGATTTTGCCCGGCAAACTGCTGCCCTAAGGGATATACAACAGTAATATCCCCAACCGGGTTTGCACTATTTGAGCCGCTGAACAAGCGACCACAGGCCGGCTGGCTCAAAATCAGCAAAATCAGCAAAACTTTATGCACTTTCGGCAACGTTAAATTCGACATCTAAAAACCACTGAAAAAACAACCGCTGAGTACATCATAACGAATCTAAAAGCTGAATTTTAATTGGTTTTAAGGGCTGATTTTGGCAAATCGAATCGTAACGAAACTTTTAAGCCTCCCAATTGCGCCTTTGAAAAGTCAATATCCGCATCGTGCAGCCGGATGATGCGCGTGACAATCGACAAACCAAGTCCGCTACCTTCAGCGGCTTGAGCGGTATCCACGCAACGAAAAAAGCGATGGGTAATCCGCGCATAGTCCTCGTCCGCAACGCCCGGACCGCTGTCTTCAATTAACACCCTTACCTGTTTAACCTCACGTAGCAAAGTCACACTCACTCTGCCGTCAGCCGGCGTATATTTAATGGCGTTATCGATTAAATTACGGAATAAGATATTCAATAGCTGTGAATTCGCCTGTATAGCTATGCCATCATCGCCTTGCAATTCGATTTCGATGTTTTTTTCGTGCGCTGAAAATTCAATTTCGGCAATCACGGCAATCATGGCTTGATTGAGATTCACCCATTGCTTGCCGAGCTGTACATTTTGATGCTGAACTCTTGACAGAGTTAACAGTTGTTGCACCATATGAGTCATGCGCAGAACGGCCTGCTGGCACTTCTGCAGCGCCTGACCACGCATGGCGGCATCCTTGGTCTTTTGCGCCACCTGTAACTGTGTCATCAACCCAGCCAGTGGCGTTTTAAGCTCATGGGAAGCATCCGAGGTGAAATTACGCTCGTTGGCAAAAGCCTGTTCCAGCAGTACAAACAAGGTGTTGATCTGCTCCACCATGGGCACCACTTCCTCGGGTAATTTGTCGAGCGACAAGGGCTGCAAATAACCCACTTCCCGCGAAGCCAACTGCTCCTTAAGCTGAACGACTGGCCGTAAAGTACGGCTGACAATCAGCCAAATCACCAGACCCAATACCGGAAAAGCCAGCAGCATGGCCAGCAACTGCTGATTGGCCAAAGACTCAATCAACTCGCGGCGAATATCGTCGCGCTGGCCAACATGTATCACATAATCGCCATTTTCGGTGCCGATACTAAACACATGCCAGACATGGTTGTTTATCAAGGTTTCGCTGTACCCGTTTCGGGTCAGGGACAACGCAAATTCCGGCGCGCTTTCCGAGCGCAATACCACGCCTTCCTTGACCGAACGCAACTGAAAGGCAATTTTACGCTCATATTTGTGCCCGAGAATCGGCATGTAAAACAGGTCCGGCGATTTATCCTGATCCCATAGTTTGGTCAAGCGGCGCTGCTGCAACAAATTCTCGACAAATGCATGCACTACCCGCGCCGATTGCGCCAATTCTGCATTGAACAATTTAGTGATTTCGTCTCGGGTTTGCTGATAGCTGACGTAGACGGTCGCCCCCCATACCAATAGCAGGGAGGACAACAGAAAAAACAGTAGTTGTTTTTTCAGCGATCGCGGGCGAAACTTGAGCCGCATACCCCTAGTTTTCGTCGACGATATAACCCACCCCACGTATGGTGCGGATTAGATTGGCATCCAGCTTTTTACGCAAATGATGAATATGCACCTCAACGGCATTACTTTCCACTTCCGACCCCCAGGCATACAAAGCTTCTTCCAGTCTGGCACGGGAGGTGACATGTCCGATATGGGTCATCAGATAATTCAAAATCTCATATTCTTTTTGCGACAACTCCACCGCCGCACCGCGATAAAACACCTGGTGGGCAGCCGGGTCTATACTCACACCTTTATGCTCCAGCACCGGTAAACCATGACCTTCATTGCGGCGGGCAAGTGCGCGCAACCTGGCACAAACCTCGGTCAAATCGAACGGCTTGCAGACGAAATCATCGGCGCCGTTGTCCAGCCCAGCCACCCGTTCCGACACCCCGTCACGCGCTGTCAATACTAAAACCGGCGTGCTGTCCTTACGTTTGCGCAAACTCTTTAACACACTCATGCCATCCATCCGCGGCAGGTTCAAGTCCAGCACGATCAAATCGTAATGATTCAGCTTCAATGCCTCGTCGGCTTGAGCCCCATCGGTCAGCCAGTCCACCGCATAACCTTCCAAGGTCAAGCCCGCCTTCAGGCCATCGCCCAGAATGGCATCGTCTTCTACCAATAACAATCGCATAATGTATTAACTGAATTCAGCCTAATGATTTAGATGCGGCACATTGTAGCAAGGAAAGTTACGGCTTTAATGCCATCGGCGAGTTAAGTAGCGGCTACCCCTCGAATTGACGGGTTAACAAATATCAAAGAAAAGCCGCTACTAGAACCGCATAGCTACCGGCAAACTTCTACCTCAAACACCGTCCCCTTCACCGCCACCACTTTAACTTTCGAGCCTAACGGGCAATCCTCGCCCCTTACCAACCACAAGCTATCGCCTACCTTGATTTTTCCCTGACCATTTTTTATCGGCGTAACCATTTCGAAAGTCCTTCCGATGTACTGCGCGCCGCGTTTATTCAGAAACGGGTGGTCGGTCTGATCAACTTCACGGGTGCGGGCATATTTTCGCCATCCTAGTAGCGATGACACGGCCAGCACGGAAAACAGAAACAACTGCACTTCAAAGCTTGTAGACGGCATCAACAGTAATACCGCCCCGACGATGAACGCCGCAACCGATAGCCATAGAAAAAAGAAGCCGGTAACCACAATTTCCAACGCCAGAAAACCGACCGCCAGCACCCACCAATACCAAAACACCACGTCTTGCTCGGCCATGGCTCAGCCCTTTTTCGCCAGCGCTTCTTTGGCCAATTCGCCGATACCGCCCAACGCACCGATCACGCTGGAGGCTTCCAAGGGCATAAAGATCAGTTTGCTATTGTTGGCAGTGGCTACGTCTTTCAAGGATTCGATGTATTTTTGCGCCACGAAGTAATTGATGGCTTGCACATCGCCCTTGGCAATGGCCTCCGAAACCATGGCAGTAGCCCGAGCTTCGGCTTCGGCTAACCGTTCTCTGGCTTCGGCATCGCGGAATGCGGCTTCCTTTCGACCTTCCGCATCCAGTATCGCGCCTTGTTTTAAGCCTTCGGCTTTCAGAATTTCCGCCTGCCGCATGCCTTCCGCTTCCAGAATCTGTGCGCGTTTTTCCCGCTCGGCCTTCATTTGCCGGGCCATTGAATCGACCAAGTCCTTGGGTGGAGCAATATCCTTGATTTCGATGCGCGTCACCTTTATACCCCAAGGCGAAGTAGCCTCGTCGACCACATTTAACAGGCGGGCGTTGATTTCATCCCTACGCGACAGCAGTTCGTCGAGATCCATCGAACCCATCACGGTACGGATGTTGGTCATCACCAAATTGATGATGGCCATATCCAGGTAGGTAATTTCATAGGCTGCCTTGGCTGCGTCCATGATTTGGTAAAATACCACCCCGTCGACACGCACCATGGCATTATCCTTGGTTATCACCTCCTGGGACGGCACATCCAACACCTGCTCCATCACATTTAATTTTCGACCTATCCTATCGATGATAGGCATAATGATATTCAAGCCCGGGGTCAGGGTATTGGTGTATTTACCAAAGCGTTCAACGGTATACTCCATGCCTTGCGGCACGGACTTGACACTCATAAACACCAACAACACTGCAAATACAAACAGCATGGTTACAAACAAGCCAAAGCCGCCCATAGCGCCTCCTAAATTTTCCAATTGAAATTATTGTTTATTGCAAACTGTCACTCGACTAATAATAATGCATCCCTCTTAAACTTGCTGGTTATAGGACCCAATTCATGAATACCCTGATTTATTATGCCTTTAACGTCTTTATTCTTTCCCTGATAGTGCTGGGTGTCGGCATGTTCAAACCCAAATGGATATTGTTATGGATGGATAAACCCGGTCGCCTGCCCGTTATTATGATTTCGGCCATTTTGTTCATGGCCGCTGCCGTCATGTTCGGCGAGGGCAACAAGCAAATGCAACAGGAAAAGGCCCAACTCAGTAAGCAACAGGCCACACCTAGCTCGGAAGTACCCGACTTGCATTAGGCTTAAATTACTTTCTTGACCACCAAGCCTCCAACAAGCGTTTTCAACCTTTGCAAATCACCGTCCCTTGCATCGGATTGATAACGCAGCCGGATAAACAGCGCTGTGATTTGATCAATCTGTGCCGCCATTTCGGGACACTGTTTTTTGGCGCGCTCAGCAAAGTCTTTTGCCCCTTCGCCCGGCCTGATTGCAGCACCCGTTTTAGCCAGCTTGTTACAAAAGCGCCGATAAATCAATAACGTTTTGTCGGCCGGTTTTTTAGGTTGTTTCAATAACCACCAAGCCAACGGCAGGGTAACTATTATTAGACTACCGACCAGCCATTTGGCTAGCGCGGCGATACCGTCTATGCCCAGTGCTTGCAAAAACTGCATTTGATTAGCGCCATTATAATTAATAACCCACCGTTGCCAGTTATAATCGATACTCTGCCATAGCTGCCGACTGCGTTTTAGCCAGTTTAATGCCGCCGATTCGTTGATGAGCGGGCCGAAATTCACCGCCCCGCTAGCGACTTGCAAATCCACATTTACCCCACGCTCAACACGTTCCGGCGCAATTGCGGCCGTGGGGTCGAATCTGACCCAGCCTTTATTTTCCAGCCAAACTTCGGCCCAGGCGTGCGCATCGGCCTGCCGCACTTCCAAAAACCCGCCGACTTTGTTAAATTCGCCGCCCTGATAGCCGCCGACTACGCGGGCCGGAATCTTGGCAATTCGCAACAAATACACAAACGCGGTTGCGTAATGGCTGCAAAATCCGCTGCGGGTTTCGAATAAAAAGGTATCGATGGGATTGTCCGGCATCAGGGGCGGGGAGAGGGTGTAATAAAACTTTTCTTCCCTGAAATAGTTCAACAAATTTTGGATGAACTGTTCTGGCCGGCCGTCGAAACCCCGTAACTTGTTAACTAATGCCTGCTGTTTATCGGTTGCCGCTGCCGGTAGTTGCAAATTGCGCCGATAATCGGTCGGCGATATTGGGCCTGTGTTATAGGCAGGCCGGGAGACGATTTTGTATTCGGCTCGGTCGGCCGGCCTTTTGTTGGACAGCAACTGGAAGGTATCGTTTCGATGCAAGCTGGTATCGAAACTTTCCGGCATATCCATCCCGAACACCCAATTTTGTTTCTGAGGCTCCATCAATAAGGTGTAATGAAACGCATCACCACTGAAATCAACAGGCTGGGTTGGCTGATTATGATTTGAGTCTTTGGTCCAATGCACGCCGTCGGTATTCGCATAGACCGGGCCACGCCAGTAACGCAGGACGGGCGGCGGCACATTGCCGTCGAACCGCACTCTGAACACCAGCTCATCGGATAAACTCAAATCGCTGATGGAGCCAGGCTCCAAGACATCACTCAAGCCGGAAAGTGCTTTATTATCGTCTGCCAGCCACATCCAGCGCGGCGCTTCCAAGCGCGGAAACAATACAAAAATCACCATTGCCATTGGTAACGCCTGCAACATGATGGTGGCAGACGTTTTAAGCGCCGCTTGCGTTTGCACATGTGTGGCATTTTGAGTGATCAAGGTTGCCAATAACACCGCACAGACCAACAGAATATAACCCGCCATCAGAATGCTTTGTTCGTATAAAAACTGAGAGGCGGCCACAATAAATGCCAAGTACACGATTAAAAACACATCGCGTTTGCTGTGAATTTCCATCAGCTTTAGGCCCAGCGCCACTACAAACAATGCCGTGCCCGCATCGCGCCCAAACACCCCACGATGTTGAGCTATCAGCAGCACAATGCCCAATATCGTCAACAAAAACAACAACCATCGATTCGGCAGCCAGTGGCGATACCAAACGCCTGCTAACCGCCATATCAGTAAAATCGCGAAAAAGCCGAATATAGGTGGGGGAATATGCCCGGCATGCGGCAGAGTGATCAAAGCGATGGAACCCAGCAAAAAATTGAGGCTGCGCGAGTTAAGCGCGTTATCAGCAATCCCTCGGCTATCGAAGTGCAATTTTGTTGGGGCAACCGCCTTGGCATCCATCATTAATTCAACCGAAAATCCATTACGAACTTAATCCAAACAAGGCCAGTTCACGCAAACAGGCCTGCCAATGGGAACTTCCGTTATCCGGAGCCAACTTGACGCTCGGCAAAGCCAAACCGTAGCGAAAACCCGCCCGTTCGGCATCTATTATCCAACGGCATAATTGACTAAGTCGTGCTTCGATATCGCTGCCAGGCGTTTCATCATAATCCAGCCAAAACTCAGTACTTGCGGTACCTGCGTATTGCTTGCTGTGCAAACCACGGCCTTTGGCATACGCTTTCCAATGAATCTGCCGTATTGGATCGCCACTTTGATACGACTTCAAACCGTAAAACTCATCACCGCCCCGTTTGGACTGTCCTTGCTGACCCTGTCCGGCGGCGGTTTCGGGAAATGCCAAATCCAACTTGGCGGGACAGGGGTAAATCAGCACCCGGCTATCAAAGCGTAACGGCGACCAAGCCCGAAATAATCCCAACGGATAACCGCTGGACAAGATTAAAGTGTTGCAAGCCAACCAGCCGCGCTTTTTCGCATCCATTGGCAAAGATACCGTCTGAGTCTCATGTGGCTTTAGACTAATCTCTCTAATGTTCTGTAGCCGAATATCCAACGCCAGGCGTTGCCGATTAGTGGGATTATGAATCACGAAATTAAAGGCTGCTTTTTCACCGACAAACACCGGCGAATTAGCCCCCGCCCGCACCACCAATCCGGACAGAGCATTGAAGCTATGCAAAATAGTCACAAAAAAAATACTGGCCAGTAAAAAGCCCAACATATAAGCCAGATTGTTGTTATAAACAAAGGCAATCAACAATACCAACGCAACCAGGACGACAAAAACCATACCCCTTTGCGTAGGCAGGATAAATACCCGCCGTTGATTTAAACTAATCGGCCCAGCAGTAGGCGCTTCTCCTCGAATAAATCGGCTCAATTTAAACCGTTGTTTCAAAGGTAATCGCCGGGAAGTCAAAAGACGGCCACCTGTTGCAGAATAGGGGCCACAGTGGCTGCCGAATCATGACTAGCTGCCAGCAATCGATGCGCCGCAACCGCCGGCAAAACCGCTTGCACATCTTCCGGCAACACAGCCTGGCGTTGATCCATGAATGCCCAGGCTTTGGCTGCCGCCAACAACGATAACCCCGCCCGTGGCGACAGCCCGCAAGGATAGTCACTCTGCCGGGTAAACTCGATGATAGAGAGCACATAATCCAATAATGCCGGCGCCACATGCACCTGACTGACCTCATGCTGCAGCGCCGCCAACTGTTCGTCAGGCAAATAAACCGGCAGGCTTTTGATCAAACTATGTCGAGGCTGTCCCATCAGCAGTTCCCGCTCGGCCTGCCGGCTGGGGTATCCCAACTCAATCCGCATCAAAAATCGGTCCAATTGCGACTCCGGCAATGGAAAGGTGCCGATCTGATAGGACGGGTTTTGGGTCGCTATGACAAAAAACGGTTCGGGTAAGCGATAAGTTTGGCCCTCGACCGTAACCTGTCTTTCTTCCATCGCCTCCAGCAATGCGCTTTGCGCCTTTGGGGTAGCTCGATTGATTTCATCCGCCAAGATCATTTGATTAAATAATGGCCCGGAGTGAAAAGTAAAACTGTTTTGTTGGCTGTCGAACACCGATGAACCGATAATGTCGGCGGGCAAAATATCACTGGTAAATTGTATCCGCTGATATGCCAGGCCGAACAAATGCGCTAGCGTATGCGAAAGCGTGGTTTTGCCGACTCCGGGAATGTCTTCTATCAGCAAATGGCCTTTGGCCAACAAACAGCAGACGGCCAAACGAATTTGCTGCTGTTTACCTAAAATGACGGTATCGGCGCAAGCGAGTAGTTGATGAAGTGCGTGATGCATAATTAGCCGGCTAGTCAATTAGTTGTTTTATTGTGACCTGAGAAAGTAGAGTAGTGCAAACGCCTTATACATGCGCATTTCCAAGTAATGTTCGATGCTTATGCTAAAATTATAGCAATGCATGAATTAGAAACCTTTAAGCTGATCGAACGCATCAGTTCGCTATTACGCTCGGAAGAGCGTAAAAAATACGCCGCTATTGGTTTGCAGCCGGTTCATGGCCAGGTTCTGGAGTATCTGGCCAAATGTAACAAATATAGTAACACCCACGCATCTGTTGCCGACTACCTGGGTTTAACCAAAGGTACTGTTTCTCAAAGCATACAGATTCTGGAGCGCAAACGTTACCTTCAGAAAACCACTGACAGCCTCGACGGCCGCGTCGTGCATTTAAGCTTGACCGAAACAGGCTTGGCTTTGGTCGATGAGTTAAAACCCTTGGACATGTTTAAGCACGCGGAACATAAAATCAGTCACCAGGAGTTCGATAATATCGAAAACGCCTTGCAAGCAACGTTGGGTTTATTACAAAAAGTCAATCAAAGTAAAAGTTTCGGCATGTGCCGGACCTGCGATCATTTTAGAGTGGTCGAGCATCATTATCAGTGCGGCTTAACCGACGAAGACCTGGAGCGCGACGACACAGATAAAATATGCCGTGACCATATTCCAAAATTCAACTCCTTCATAAACCAAGAGTAATAACCATGTTCGATCCAAAATCCATAGACAATATTGCCGACCGAATAGCTAGCGCCATTCCACCGGGCTTAAACAACTTCAAAGACGATATGGAGAAAAACGTCCACGCCTTGCTGCAAAGCGCCTTATCCAAACTGGATTTGGTTAGCCGCGAGGAATTTGAAGTGCAAAAAGCCGTGCTGTCCAAAACCCGTGCCCGTCTAGAAGATTTGGAAAAACGGGTCGTCGAACTCGAAAAACAAATAGCGCCAGAGTAACGATACGATGTCACTGGCTGTTGTCTTTAGCCGGGGACGCTCCGGCATCGATGCACCGCTAGTGACCGTTGAAGTTCATGTTAGTAACGGGTTGCCGGCGCTTAACATCGTCGGCCTGCCCGAAACGGCTGTTAAAGAAAGCAAAGACCGGGTGCGAGGGGCAATTCTCAATTCGCGGTTCGAGTTTCCATTTCAGCGCATCACCATCAATCTAGCCCCTGCCGATTTACCCAAGGAAGGCGGACGGTTTGACTTGGCAATAGCCCTAGGCATTTTGGCCGCCTCCGGGCAAATACCCAGGGACAATCTGGCTCAATATGAATGCGTGGGCGAACTTTCTTTAGGCGGTGAGCTACGGCCCATTGCCGGCGCTTTGCCGGTAGCCATACACGCGCGCAACGCCAACAGGCAACTGATCTTGCCTGTTGGCTGCGCCGATGAAGCCGGCTTGATTAACGACGCACAGCTTTTGCCTGCTCATCATTTGCTGGAGGTTTGCGCGCATTTGACCGGACAAAGCCAAATTCCTCTGGCAAAGCCGCTTATTGCTATTCCGGAATCGCAATTTGATATTGATTTTGCCGATGTACACGGCCAATTTCACGTCAAGCGGGCTTTCGAAATCGCAGCCGCTGGCGCTCACAATATATTGCTGCTTGGACCACCCGGCACCGGTAAATCGATGCTGGCGGCCCGTCTGCCTACCATATTGCCGGAGCTAAGCGAACAACAAGCACAAGAAACAGCTGCTATTGCCTCCATCAGCGACCAGGGTTTTGATATCAGCCGATGGCGAAAACCCCCCTTTCGCTCGCCTCATCACACCGCTTCCGCAGCGGCATTGGTCGGCGGCGGCAGTAACCCGAAACCGGGTGAAATATCCTTATCCCATCACGGCGCCTTATTTTTAGACGAGCTACCTGAATTCGATCGAAAAGTTTTAGAGGTGCTACGGGAACCTTTGGAAACAGGGCATATCACTATCTCCCGCGCCAACCGCCAGGCCGATTTTCCGGCCCGGTTCCAACTGATTGCCGCCATGAACCCTTGCCCTTGCGGCTATCTCGGCGACGCATCCGGCCGCTGCCATTGCAGCTCTGAACAAGTTGCTCGCTATCGGGCCCGCGTTTCCGGACCATTACTGGACAGAATCGATATGCATCTGGAAGTGCCGCGTGTGGCTCTGGATGTTTTGAGAAAAGGCGCCAAGGAAGGCGAAGAAAGCAGTCAAGTAATACGTGATCGCGTAATAGCTGCCAGACAAATCGCTTATCGGCGCCAAGGCAAAACGAATTCCGAGCTTAATGCCAAAGAAGTAAACGTATATTGCGAACTGACCGAAGCTGGTCATAGCCTGCTGGAACAAGCCTTAGAAAAATTTGGCCTGTCCCATAGAGCCTATCACCGTATTCTAAAACTGGCTCGCAGCATTGCCGATCTAACTGGCTCCGAAACCATAGAAATTAAGCATTTGAGCGAAGCGATAGGCTATCGAAAACTGGATCGAACTCGGTAAGTAACTGGGTGCCACCAATAAGAAGCGCCTGTTACCCACCGAAAATTCCCGCCCGATCGGAAAGTCTTCAATATCAAACCTGTCGAGCTATACCGAGATACTCGAACTCCGATGGGAACTCCGCGCCAGCACGCTGACGGTAAGGCAAATACTCAGTTTGCGGTCGAATTAGGTTTAACCACCTTGGGAGTTACAAAAATCAACAACTCGGTTTTGTCATCACGATTCACATTGTCTGACGGCGTAAATAGCCAACCAAACAACGGCAAGTCGCCAAACCAAGGGACTTTTTGCTTGGTCATGTCTAGGTTAGCCTCGTAAACCCCACCCAGCACAACAGTTTCTCCATCCTCCACTTGTACGCTGGTTTTGACGTTTTTCTTTTCAATTTGAAGCGCCGTACCGGTTCCCGTAGGTACCGCCGTACCGGGTGCGTCTTTTTGGACTTCAATGTCCATGATAATACTACCGTTCGGGGTAATTTGCGGAGTAACATCCATTACCAAAGTCGCGTTTATAAATTCGGTCACGGGACCGGTGTTCGCCGATGAAGACTGGAAAGGAATTTGCGTACCTTGTTCGATGTGAGCCGTTTGAAGATTAGACGTCAACACACGTGGATTGGACAATTGCTGCCCCTTGCCTTCAGTTTGCAAGGCATCAATCTCCAGACTCAATAAGTAGTTGGCACCGCTGGCCAAGGTAAATGCCAATGCGCCCGGCGGGCTGGCCGCGGCCAGCGTATAACCAAGATTACTCAACATCGAACTGGCGTTGTCGGCAGTGGTGAGATTATTGTTTCTATTAACGCCGAAGCGCATTCCCAAATTGCGGGCAAACGTGGTGCTGGCAATTACCACGCGTGCCTCGATCATCACCTGCCTTATGGGAATATCCAGTTTGACAATCATTTTATGAATTTCTTCGAGTTGCGTAGCGGTATCCTTTATGATTAACACATTGGTTCTTCCATCGGCTATCACCGACCCTCTGGTGGATAACAACCTCATGTTTTGAGTAGTACCAGTTCCAGCTGAGCCCCCAGCAACTTGCCCTATTGACTGCATACCAGTAGTCGATCCACATGCGCCGCCGCTCCCTCCGCTAACCCCGCTTGTGCTACCACCTCGCCCACCACTACTACCTTGAGTTGACGCCCCCGCCATCGCCGCCGACACACTGCGACCCAATAAAATGGCACAAATGTTTTCGGCTTTGGCGTAGTTGATCTGGATATTCTCCGTTTTGAGCGGCTCGAGCTCTTCCTGAACTTTTCTGGCTTCTAGCTCTTTTTCTTCCAATACCTTAATTTCTTCGGTGGGTCCAATCAAAATAACGTTGCCATTTTCCCGTTTGGAAAGCCCGCGCAGCTTCATTACCACATCCAAAACCTGATCCCATGGCACATCATTAACATGCAAGGCAATTGATCCCGATACGGAATCGGTAGTAATGATGTTGATTTCCTTACCTTCTTGGGTTTTGATATGGTCGGCAAGTATCATTAATACCGCTTTAACATCGATTTCCTGGAAGTTGAGGGACAACTTACTACCGATATACGGGGTTTTTTCTTTAAGCTGCGCCTCTTTTTCAGCGGGCGTCATGGGCCTGAATTCTACAGTGAGCAAATTATCAGCCTGGTATGACGAATAATCATAATTAGGATTGTTCGGAGTTATGGTAATAGTGACCCCTTCACCTCGCGGCATGGCTTCAATTTTCTGCACAGGCGTGGCGAAGTCCGCCACATCGAAGCTTTTGACCAAAGCCTCGGGGATTTTAGTATTCAAAAAATTTAAGACTACCTTACCGGCACTTTGTTTAGCATCCACTACCGTGTTGGGCGTGGACAATCCCAGCAATAATCGGCCTTCACCATTTGGACCGCGTCTAAAGTCGATACTTTTGATCGATTGTTCCGGCAGGAAACGACTGAGTGCGTTTTCTTTTGCAGCACTGGTTTGCATTATTTTATTGACGGCGGCTACCGAACCCGCCGATTTCAATACGATGTAATATTTATGACCGTCAATTTTGGTTTCATAAGGAACTTTTTCCGTCAGATTGATAACTACCCGCGTCCTCCCCGAAGCCTCGACCACATAGACTGTGTTCGCCGCACCTTGATTAATCGGAAAACTCTTTTTCGCCAAGTTGCTTTTCACACCCTCAAAATCCAAAGCGAGCCTGGACGGGTTATCAGTCTGAAAAATTTTCGGCTCTACGACAGCGCTACTCAACTCCAGTTGTATCTGCAGCTGATTGCCGGCCAATGTTGAAAACTCCAAATTATTGATCGTAGTCTCATCGGCTGAGACTGAGAAAATCTGCAGTGTCAACATCAACATCAACAGCCACTGGCGAGCAAACTGGCCCTGTAAATTCCTCATCATAATGTTTTGCTTAGTACTCATGTCTGTAACCTTTTTTACTCAGCCAATGCTAATGTTGCTTGTTGTTCGCGCCAGGTGCCCGGCTTATCGGGCACGATCTCCATTAATTCAATTTTGTCTTCGAGGATACGAATAATCTTGCCGTAATTTTGTCCCATATGGTTGCCTACCTGAACGCTGTGTACTGTCCCGTCTTTGGCTCTGATTAAACCCCATATCCCTCGCTGATCTTTCAAGGTTCCCATCATTCTTAATGAATCCAGTGAAAAAGCTTCCAGCTCTTCTTTTCTGCGCTCGGTATCGGGACGAATACCACTAACACCCGAAACATCCAGGCTTGCGTCGTCCATATTCTTTTCGGTAGGTCGAAAAGGATCACGTAATCCTTCGGGTTTGAATACAAAGCTTTCGACTATTTTTTTCTCGGGCAAAGGTTCGATGGCCCCTTTGGGGCGTGCTTTGACATCCTGAATAAATTTAGTTAAATCGCTCACATCGTCGCCGCCACAGGCTGTCAACAATCCCGATAAGACCACACATATCAGGCTTAACGATTGGTTAGAAGCTAATGACATGGGTTTTACTGACATCATCTGCTCCCTCTTCTTTTAGGTCTGACTGGTGTCACGCCGCCTTGCGCGCCTTCATTGTAGGTTTTAATGACGGCCGACATAGCCATAGCGCCTTTATTGTCTTTGCTGGTTTTACTGTCTTCTGTCAGTGGCGCGATATTGACATTGTGGACGGTGACAATCCTGGGCAAGGAAGCTAAGCCGCTCACAAATAAGCCTAACTCTTCATATTTACCAACCACTTGAATATTAATCGGCAGTTCGGAATAAAACTCTTTGCGTACTTCTCCGCTGGGCTGAAACAGCTTAAACTCCAATCCACTGGCCAAACCTGTCTGGGAAATATCCACCAATAAATTGGCGACTTCGGCTTTTGTGGGCATCTGTTTCAGCATATCCCCCAGAGATGACTCAATTTGTTCCAACTGATCCCGGTAATCTGGCAAATTAATGGCTTTTTTCTGCTTACGTTCAAAAGAAGCTTTCAGACTTTCTTCTTCTTTTTCCAAAACCTCGAGTTCGTCCAGCTGTGGCACGCTGACGTAATAAATATCGGCAATAACGACCAGCAACGACACAATACATGCTGCGGCAATTTTTATTGGGGTAGGCCAAGTACCGGCTGCATTTATATCCCAATTCACTTCAGATAGGTTCATTGCGCTACTCCAGCCTGATCGTTATCCGCTTTTTTTCCTTGTTTGGCTGTCATGGAAAAATCGTTCATTTCGCCATTATTTTTACCTTCCCCTTTGATAACGCTCAAAACCGGGGTATTGAGCCAGGGCGAGTTGTCGATAGCCCGCATATAGGCCGATACCCGGGCATTCGATTCCGCCTTGCCGTCCAAGGTTAGCGTAGCTTCAAGCTGGGTGAACTTGGTTAGATAAACGCCTTCTGGGGTAACTTTTGCCAGTTCATCAAACAAATGCACGATTTCAGGCCGGCTTTCTTGCAATTTTTGAATAACATCGATTTTGGTCAACAACTTATTTTTCTTGTCTTCGATATCTTTAATTTCCGCAATTTTCTTATCCAGCACCGCGATTTCATTGTTAAGCATCTGATTGCGGAATCTCTGGTGCTCTTTTAAGCCCTCGATATACATATACACCAAGATCAGTAGCAATCCGGTGCCTAATACGGCGGCGCCAATTCCCGCCACAAAATCCTGTTGTTTTTTCTTGCGTAACTCGTCTCGCCATGGAAGTAAGTTAATTTTTGCCATTAATCGAAACTCCTTAACGCTAAACCGCAAGCTATCATCATGGCAGGCGTATCGTTACTTAAGCTCTGTGGCTTGACGCGGTTGGAAAGCGCCATATTGATAAATGGGTTAGCGATATATGAAGGTATACCCAAATCACGTTCAACCAACTTTTCCAAGCCTGCAATGGAAGCACAGCCTCCCGCCAAAATTAATGCATCGACGCCTCTATTAGCACTAGAAGAGACAAAAAACTGTAATGACCGGGCAATCTGCTGCAGCATGGCCTTTTTAAAAGGCTCCAATACGTCGGGGATGTAGTTATCGGGCAAGCCGCCATGCCGCTTGGCAAGCCCAGCCTCTTCATAAGACAACCCGTAACGTCGTTGGATTTCCTCGGTAAGCTGCCGGCCGCCAAAACCCTGTTCACGGGTGTAAATGGTTTTACCTTCATGCAGGATATTCAACGAAGTCATGGTGGCACCGATATCGGCAATCGCCACGGTTTTGTTTTCAACTCTCTCAGGCAATTGATCAACTAACAGGGCAAAGGCATTTTCCATAGCGAACGCCTCAACATCCACAATTGCCGCCTTTAAACCGGCATATGCCAAAGCCTCAATCCGGTCCTCAATGTTTTCTCTACGTGAAGCAGCTAATAACACATCCAACATCTCGGGGTTGTTCTTTGAAATGCCTTGCACATCGAAATCAAGATTAACTTCATCCAGCGAATAGGGTATGTATTGATCCGCTTCAACCATGATCTGTTCTTCCATTTCGGCATCGTTGAGCGACGCCGGCATGGATATGATTTTGGTCATAACCGATGATCCGGCAACGGCAACGCAAGCTCGCTTTGCCTTGCTTCCGGATTGCTTGACGGCGGCCTTTATGGCATTGCCGATCAATTCAACATTGGTAATATTTTTATCAATAATCGCGTCTTGCGGTAGCGGCGCTACCGCATAGCTTTCAACTTTGAAGCGAGCGCCGGTTCGACTTAACTCCAACAATTTAACCGCTGCGGTACTGATATCAATGCCAAGCAAAGCGGACTGATTCCTGTTAAACCAGCTCATGAATGAAACCTATTGAATCTTAGTAATTTTAAATGGGCCTGCAATTGCCTCTATTAGATGCTTGCTGACTCCTACTGTTCGGCAAGTATAGATAGGTTTTGTAATTTTCACAGGTAGGCCATTCCGTAATTTCACACTTTAAGTTGTTCTTGATATCAAAAGCAGGTATTTTGGCTAGCAATATTTAAACCCTTTTAAAATTTGAAAACCTGTGCCTATTAGGAAAGAGCCCAAACCCAAACGGTTGATCGGAACACTATTCAAGTGGCTTTTTTTTATTATTTTTAGCTTTTTTATCAGCTTTTTAGTAGCTTGCTACTTTTTTATTGTCGAGCTCAGCAAAGAACTGCCCGACATCGGCAAATTAGAAAATGTCCAATACAGACACCATTAAGCATCTATACACAGGACAACTTGTTAATTGGGCAATATGGCGAAAAAAGACGCATCCCCGTCACCGTTGCCGAAATCCCTCACCCACAAATTCAAGCTTTTCTTGCCGCGGAAGACGAGCGCTTTTACAGCCACCCCGGCGTTGATTACAAGGGACTGTTAAGAGCCGCCAATCAATTAATGATCACAGGCAAAAAAACCCAAGGCGGCAGCACCATCACCATGCAGGTGGCGCGTAACTTTTTGCTTAGCAAAGAGAAGACTTTTTTACGCAAGCTGAAAGAAATACTATTGGCCATACAAATCGAGCAACGCTATTCCAAAGACCAAATCCTGGAACTCTATTTAAACAAAATTTACATGGGACAAAGGGCGTACGGATTAGCGGCTGCCGCACAAACTTACTATGGCAGAAATTTAGACGATCTCAAACTGCACCAGCAAGCCATGATAGCGGGGCTGCCGAAAGCACCATCGGTATACAATCCAATCGTGAACGCGGAAAGAGCACTGGAAAGGCGTAATTATGTTTTGCGCCGCATGCTGGCATTAAACTTCATTCAGCCCGCTGAATACCAACAAGCGATAAATACCCCTGACGATGCCGCAACTCAACCGAGCAATATTGAGTTCAACGCCCCCTTCATCGCTGAAATGGCTCGCCAGGAAATAGTGGACCGATACGGGGACGAGGCTTACACATTAGGCCTAAAAGTCCATACGACCGTCCCATCACGGCTGCAACTCGCTTCAGACAGAGCCGTTCAGAGCGCGCTGCATGACTATGATGATCGCCACGGCTACCGAGGGCTACCGCATAAAAAGTTCAGACCGGGCAGTACTTTGCATAAACTTAAAGCTTTGGGCGATTGTCGGCAAGCAGTAGTGACAAGCTTATCGCCGACCGGAATTATGACCACGGTATCCGACGGTTCTTCCATGCTGATTCCCTGGGACCATATTCCCTGGAAGCCCCTTCAAATCCATAGCACCAACGCTCAGGCTACGCTCTCAGCCACAATCAAACCAAACGACACAGTCTGGATCCGGCAGTTGCCCGACCAAAGCTGGACACTGAGTCAAATACCGGCGGCGGAGGGCGCGCTTGCGGCCGTTAACCCTTATAACGGCGCCATATTGGCCATAACCGGCAGCTATGATTTTTATCTCAGTAAATTTAATCGCGCCACTCAATCCAAGCGCCAACCCGGCTCAGGCTTCAAGCCTTTCATTTATACCGCGGCGCTGGAAAAAGGCTTTACACCCGCCAGCATCATTAACGACGCACCCATCGTTATAGAAGATCCTTCGCTGGAAAATGATTGGCGCCCGGAAAATTACACGCGTAAATTTTTAGGCCCGACCGCGTTGCGAAAGGCCTTACGCCAATCGATCAACCTGGTGTCCATTCGCCTACTTCAGGACGTCGGCATACCCAACGCCTTGGAAACCGCAATGCGCTTTGGCTTCTCCCGCGAGCAATTGCCTGCAACCTTGTCGCTTGCTTTAGGCAGCGGCTATGCTCCCCCTCTTAAAATGGCTGCCGCCTACGCCGTATTTGCCAATGGCGGCTATCTGGTAACACCGTATTTAATCGAGCGTATTGAAGACCACACAGGAGCCACTCTATTTAAAGCCAACCCGAAAACGGTATGCAAAGAGTGCTTGGCCGGCATTCAAAGCGAAGCCAACCCCGCACCAAGGGTTATTTCGGTACAAACACATTTCCTGATGAACAGCCTGCTTCGCGACGTTGTTGAAAGGGGTACCGCAACATTGGCTAAACAGTTACAGAGAACAGACTTGGCTGGCAAAACCGGAACAACCAATGATCAGCGAGACGCTTGGTTCAACGGCTTCACCCCGGAAATTGCCGCCTCCGCCTGGATAGGTTTTGATAATTCGCACCCCTTGGGCAGGGGAGAAACCGGAGGCAAAGTCGCCTTACCGATGTGGATTGAGTTTATGAAAACCGCGCTGGAGAACGTCCCGGAGAAACCGTTGACCGTACCTGAAGGTATCGTGCAAGCCTATATCAACCCCAGCGACGGATTGTTATTGGATCCGAGCGATAAAAACGGCCTGTGGGAGTATTTTACAACCGAGACTGCTCCGCAAAGATATTCCCAGCCCAAGCAACCGGAATTCGAATTTGACGAGGAGTGGTTAAAGGAAACGTTATTTTAGTGGCTAAAATAACTAATAGCCGCCCGTGGTAACCAGCGGCTATGCAGGACAGTTTTTTGAACTTATTTACCGAATCTTTTACGGAATTTATCAACACGACCGGCGGTATCAACCAGCCGTTGTTTACCCGTGTAGAAAGGATGGCAAGAAGAACACACTTCTATGTGTAAATCTTGCGACAAAACTGAACCGGTTTGAAAGGTGTTACCGCAGCCACAAGTGACAGTAATCTGTTTATATTCAGGATGAATTTCTGGTTTCATATTGCTCACATACCCGTTTTGGGCCACATCATAATAGAGAACTGCTTATGATAAAGCCTGCTTAAAATTACCGCAATAAAAAAATCAATAACTTTAATCGTTTGTCCGATTTTTTAAATCGCCATTCTCGCCACCAAACGGCATGCGCATGACCAATGCAACTAAAATAATGGCCGGAACACCTATTAACGCCGCATACACAAAAAAACCGTCATATCCATAGCCAGACACAATCTCCCCTGAAAAACCGCCAATCAATTTGGCAGGCAACGTCATTAACGAGCTGAACAAGGCATACTGAGTTGCAGTGTATGCACTATTCGTTAAACCGGATAGATAAGCAATAAATACGGCTGAAGCGATCCCGCCACAGAGATTATCCGCACTTACCACACTAGCCAACAAATACAAATTAGGCTCAACCACAGCCAAAACCGCAAACAACAAATTCGTCAGCGCCACAATGATCGCACCGAATAGCAAGGGTCGCATAACTCCATAGCGCAATACAAAAACGCCGCCCAGCGAGGTCCCCAGGATAGTCATAAAGAAACCGAATACCTTAGTCACATCGGCGATTTCTTTTTTGCTGAAACCCAAATCCAGATAAAACGGATTTGCCATGACGCCCATGGCGATGTCGCTCATTTTATATAGCGCTATCACGGCCAAAATCAACAAGCCTCGCCGCCCATTGCGCTGAAAAAACTCCAAAAAGGGACTCACTACCGCATCTACAAACCAGCGTAGTAACCCACCATCCGCCTCTACATGCAACGAACGCTCCAATGCTGCCTCAATAGTTTGCGCGGATAAATTGACATTATGAGCGGGCTCGTGAATAAGCAAAGTCGAAACAATACCCACCAGCATCAGCGCCGCCATTACCTGATAGGCAATTTGCCAATTGATAAACTCAGCCAGATATAAGGCACCCGCACCCGCCACTAACAACGCCAACCGATAACCGAACACGTAGGTAGCTGCCATTGCACCCTGGAATTTCACAGCCACCACTTCGATGCGGTAAGCATCGATAACAATATCCTGGGTTGCGGAACAAAACGCCACCCAAACGGACAGCCAAGCCAGTTGCTGCAACTGATTACCAACAGGCAGCAAGCTCATTCCCCACAACCCCACAGCAATGCCCACTTGAGATAGCAGCATCCAGCTACGCCGCTTCCCGAAAATCCGGGTCAGCAAAGGCAGCGGCAAGCGGTCGATAACAGGCGCCCAAAACACTTTAATGGAATATGCAACGCCTACCAGACTGAAATAACCGATAACCGAAAGACTGACTTGTTCATCCGCCAACCAAGCGGATAAAGTCGAAGAGACCAAAATAAAAGGAAGACCGGCGGAAAAGCCTAAAAAGATCATACCCAGCACTTCAGGCTGGGTATAAACGGAGAAAGCGTGGCGCCAACTATGTGGTGTTATTGCCAAACACTTCCTCCCTTAATTAAATTAAAGAGCGCTAAAAAGCCTAATTACCCATTAATCAAATAATGCGTGACGATACTGGCAATGTAACCAGCTGCAATAACAGGCGTCCACTTCAAATGACTGAAGAAGGTGTATTTATGATTGGATTGGCCCATTAAGGCAACGCCGGCGGCGGAGCCTATCGATAACATCGAGCCACCCACTCCCGCTGTCAAGGTTACCAACAACCATTGATACAAATCCATATCCAGACTCATGTTCAATACGGCAAACATGACCGGGATATTATCGACAATCGCGGAAATGATACCCACCAAAATATTGGCGGTTGTCGCGCCCAACCCGTCATACATACCGACGGACATTAGTTCCAGGTAGCCGATATACCCCAAACCGCCAACAGCAAACACTACGCCAAAAAAGAATAAAAGAGTATCCCACTCGGCATTTTTTACCTTGTTGAATATATCAAAGCCGTCGCCACCCTCGACACTGTAACGCACATGTAGCGAATGTCCATACAGCATCAGCACGGACAAACCAAGCATCATGCCCATGAAAGGCGGCAAATGTAAAAATTGCTTAAAACTGACTGCGGATACGATGGTCAAACCGAATAAACCGCAAATAACCAGTGCACCCGGCTTCATTTCGACAGCAAGCTCATCGGTTGCCTTTGGCTGTTCATCCGGCACTGCTTGCCACATAAAGAAAGCCGGCACCGCATAGTTCACGACCGAAGGAATGAACAATTTGAAGAAATCAAAAAATTCCGCATAACCGGCTTGCCAAACCATCAACGTCGTGATGTCGCCAAACGGACAAAACGCGCCCCCCGCATTAGCGGCAATGACCAGATTAACAAACCCAATGGAAACGAATTTTTCATTGTCCGCGCCCACGGCTAAAACCACGGCCCCAACTAACAACGCAGACGTCAGGTTATCGGCAACCGCCGACAGAAAAAAGGTAATAATGCCGGTAATCCAAAACAGCTGTTTGTAACCGAACTGTTTTCTTATCATCCAAGAGCGTAACGCTTCAAATACATTTCGCTCCGCCATCGCATTGATATAAGTCATCGCCACCAGCAAAAACAACATCAACTCGGCATATTCTTTCAAATCGTGCTCGAATGACTTATGCAGCTCTTCGCTAGGTACACCGGCCTCCTGCGCCAAAATAGCCACATGCGCCCAAATAACCGCGGCAGCGAAAATAACCGGTTTTGATTTACGCAGATGCGTAAACTCTTCAGTCATCACAAAACCGTAAGCCACTATGAAAATCAGCACGGTGTATACACCCCGCTCAGTTCCCGTCAGCCCAAGATTCTTAATCTCTTCAGCCATGGCTATTTCCGGCAAAAATAACAAGCCAGCCAAAATCAATAGTAAGCGCAACAAGATAACCCCCTTTATCCGTAAGTTTTAGTCATTATTAATAGTAAAAAAATCAGCAGGGCATGTTATCACCATACAATAATCTTTGTCATTTAATGCCCACCAGTATATTATTTCAACCCTTATCAAAATTGTCTCTACAGAAAAAACCACTTGTAAATGTATCAATATAACGAGCAGGATCAAACACTTATTGAAGAGCGGGTTACCCAGTTCCGAGGCCAGACGCAGCGCTTCCTGAACGGCGAACTCGGCCCAGACGAATTCCGCGCACTGCGTCTGATGAACGGACTGTATATCCAGACTCACGCCCCCATGTTGCGTGTAGCCATACCCTATGGTTTACTCGCCTCTAGACAACTACGCATGTTGGCCAAAGTAGCCCGCGACTACGATAAAGGTTATTGCCATTTCACTACTCGCCAAAACGTTCAGTACAACTGGCCAGCGCTGGAACGCGTTCCCGATCTATTGGCGGAGCTGGCCACTGTACAGATGCATGCCATACAGACCAGCGGCAACTGCCTGCGTAACACCACCTCCGATCATTTAGCCGGTGTTTGCCCGGACGAACTGGAAGACCCGCGCCCTTATTGCGAAATCATTCGCCAATGGACGACTTTACATCCGGAATTCGCCTACTTGCCGCGCAAGTTCAAAATTGCCGTCAGCGGTTCGGAACAAGACAGAGCGGCGGTGCAATTGCATGATATCGGCGTCTATCTGGTACGCAATGAGGAAGGTCGAATTGGCTTTAGAGTCCTGGCCGGAGGCGGACTAGGCAGAACGCCAATCATCGGTCAAACCGTGAAACCGTTTTTGGAGAAAAAGTATCTGCTTTCCTACCTGGAAGCCATTCTTCGGGTTTATAACCTGCTCGGCAGACGCGACAATAAATACAAGGCCCGCATCAAAATTCTGGTCAAGGAAACCGGCCTGGAGAAATTTACCGCGATGGTGGAAGACGAATGGCTACAGATTCGGGATGACATGCTATTAAGTGAAGAACGCATTGCCGCCATGCAAGCGCAATTCACACCTCCCGCTTACGAACCCACAGCAAACAGCGACACCGGCCTGGCACAACACTTAGCCGATGATAAGGCCTTTGCCAAATGGTTTAAATATAATAGTGTCGTTCACCGGGTCTCAGGCTACCGCGCGGTTTTCGTTTCATTGAAAGCACCTGATTCCCCACCTGGCGATATCACCTCGGACCAACTCGATGCCCTAGCGAATTTAGCCGACGCCTATAGTTTTGGTGAGGTCAGAAGCACGCATAGACAAAATCTGGTCTTGGCTGATGTAAAACAGGCCGACCTATATACCCTATGGCAAAAACTGGATGCGCTCAAACTGGCAACACCCAACATAGGCACAGTAACCGATATGATTTGCTGTCCAGGCCTGGATTTCTGCTCGCTGGCCAACGCAGGATCGATTGGTGTTGCCCGTGAAATTAACGAAGCGCTCGATGACTTGGATTACATTCACGATATTGGCGACGTCAAAATCAACATGTCCGGCTGCATGAACGGCTGCGCCCATCAGAGTGTCGGCCACATCGGCATCCTGGGCGTCGATAAAAAAGGCGAAGAATGGTATCAAATCACCTTGGGCGGTTCATCGGAAAATGAAGCCGCCATAGGCGACCGCCTAGGACCGTCGGTTGCCAAGCATCAGATCACCGAATCCATTACCCGCATTCTGGATGTCTATGTTCAGCACCGCCTGGAAGAGGAAGCTTTTTTGCAAACCGTCAAGCGCGTAGGCCTGGAACCCTTTAGAGAAAAAGTTTATGCCAATCATTAAAAATCAACAGATTTTAGAAAACACCTGGACGTTTGTAGACGACGACGCCCCATTGGCCGGCGGCGACATCACGGTATCCGTCAAACGCTGGACGGAAGATAAGCCGGCTCTGCTGCAACATTCCGGCAAGGTAGGCGTAAGACTCACACCGGCCGACAATGTTGCCGCGCTCGGCGACGACCTACCGTTCATCAAACTAATAGAACTGCATTTTCCGACGTTCTCAGACGGACGCACTTTTTCGCAAGCCCGTCTATTAAGAAGCCGCTACAACTATCAGGGTGAAATTCGTGCAGTTGGCAACTACATGACCGATCAGGTGTTTTATTTACACAGGGTTGGCGTGGATACGTTTGAATTTAATGACCCCAAAGACATGGAATTGGCATTATCCGCCATCAAGGATTTCACAGTTCGCTACCAAGCGTCTACCTATTAAGTCTCGCTTATTTTTCGGTACCTTATTTAATAATCGATAAGCACAAAAAAACCGGCTAACCAGATGGCTAGCCGGTTTTTTATTGCCCAAACTTAGCGGCTTTTCAGAATACTGACACCTTTAAGCAAGTTTAAAGCTTCATGCAAAGGGTAATCACGTATTTCAACATCTGCCTCATTGCCATCGGCATCTTTATCGTCATCATCGGATTTATCATTATCCTCTGATTTCTTTTTGTCGCCGTTACCGTTAGACAAGTGACCGGACAAATCCGCTTCCTTTATAGACTCAAATTTTGCCTTTTCTAAGGTTTCCAGCTTTACACGGGCTAATGTGACGTCCGGCTCTATGCCTTCGGCTTGAATAGAACGTCCGGATGGCGTGAAGTAACGCGCGGTTGTCAACTTAACCGCACCACCGTTACTGGTCGGCAAAATAGTTTGTACCGAGCCTTTACCAAACGATTTCTCTCCCATAATGATGGCACGCTTATGATCCTGCAACGCACCAGCCACAATCTCGGAAGCCGATGCCGAACCGCCATTGATCAGCACAACAATAGGTGCCCCATCAATGATATCGTCAGGGGTGGCATTGAAGCGCATTTCTGAGTTTTTAATACGGCCTTCCGTGTAAACAATCAAACCTGATTGAATAAAAGCATCACTAACGTCAACCGCAGCATTGAGTACACCACCCGGATTATTGCGTAAATCTAAAATAACGCCTTTTAAGGGGGCTTCGTTTTCTTTTTTCAACTCGTCAACAGCCTCTACCAGACTTTCGCCGGTGCCTGACTGGAAACTACTTATCCGTAAATACCCGTAACCTTTCTCCAATAAACGGCTTTTGACGCTTTTTACTTTGATAATGTCGCGCGTTATCTCGAATTTTAACGGCGCCTCCGCACCTTCCCTGATGACAGTCAAGACAATTTGACTACCCGGCTCGCCCCGCATGATTTTGACTGCATCGCCCAACGTCATGCCTTTAACCGGCTTGTCGTCGAGCCGCACAATCAAATCCCCCGCTTTAATGCCGGCCTTTTGCGCGGGCGTATCGTCAATAGGCGAAACCACTTTGACAAAGCCATTTTCCATGCCGACTTCAATGCCCAGCCCACCAAATTGTCCGGTGGTACCTTCCTGCAGCTCTTTATACTCTTCATCGGCCAAATAGGCTGAATGAGGATCCAAACCCGAAAGCATGCCTCGAATAGCGTCTTCCAGCAGCTTTTTATCGGACACCGGCTCAACATAGTCCTGTTTGATGCGCCCGAAGATTTCGGTAAACGTCCGCAACTCTTCAAAGGGCAACGTTTGCGTATCTTCGGATTTTGAGGAAACAGCGGTTTCTTTTTCCGCGAGCACACTGCCGCATATGCTGACCATGGCTCCCAGAATGAACCCAACCAATAAAATCAAAATGTTTGTTTTTTTCCGCATGTGTTTTAAAACTCCAACAACCTGTTTCCTAAAAAATTAACCCTTACCTGGTTTGCGACACCATTTTTCGGGATCGACAGCCCTGCCTTTTTGACGAATACCAAAATAAAGCGCGGCGCTAGAGCGACCACCACTGCGCCCCACGGACGCCAATACATCGCCTGTTTTAACATATTCACCGACACTTTTATGCAAACTCTGGTTAAACGCATACAAACTCATAAAACCTTTACCGTGATCGACAATAAGCATGAGCCCATAACCCCTCAGCCAATCGGCATAAACCACCCGGCCCGCCGCCACTGCACGAATAGCCGCCCCCTCGCGCGCGCCAATAACCGTACCGTCCCAGGTGGTCTCGAATCGCCGACTACCGAACCGCTCCACGATCGCCCCTTGCACAGGCCAGGGCAACTGCCCGCGCAATTCGGCAAAAGCCTTGCCCATCTGCAGCGGAATTGTTCGCTTTTCTGCTTTGTTAGACTGAGCTTGCAGCGGCCGCTGCTGGATAATTGCCGGTTTTTTCTCGACAACCGGCTCAGGCGGAGGAGTCTGCGGCCCATTATCATCAGTTTTTTGTAACGATGCCACTAGAGCTGTTAATTTTTTCTCGTCATGCATCAAACTTACGAGCTGATCCCGCTTATTCACGTGCTCCTGGTTGATTTGCGCCAACAAGTTTTCCCGCTGTTGTTTTAACAGCTTTAGAGCATCGGTTTCCTGCTGTTTCTTTTCCAGGGCTACTTGCAATAATTGACTTTCGGTATCTTTCTGCGCCTCGAGCTGACGCAAAGTCCTGAAATCATCTTCTATTGCCTGTAATTTTTGCAAACGCGCTTTGCTCATGTAATCAAAATAGACCAACATGCGTCCGGACAAAGCAGGATCCCGCTGGTTTAACAGCACATCCAGCCCCTCTTTATGACTCATGGCATGGGCAGACTTGACCAGTCCTTGCAAACCGTCCTGCTGAGCTTGCAGATCTTTTTCCGTCGCGACAATTTTATTCCTGACATCTCGAAGCGCCTGCTCTTGTTGCTGTATTTCCGACTTAATGGCATCTAACGCATTGACCTGCTCACCATATTGCGATTCCAACTTTCGCAATTGCGCAATCCGAGCGGTTTTTTCTGCGGCCAGTTTTTTAACATCGGCGCCGACTTGTTTGATTTTGGCCTGCACCTTTGCCAATTCGCGAGCCTTTGCAGCATCGGATTCCGCCCAAAGTCCCGGACTGACACATGCAAAAGCCAGCAAAACATAAAACCTGATCTTCATAATTACCCAATTAAGCAGCGGTCCGCCAGCTCCTTCGACCACTGTATACCCAAAATCGCGGCCAATACGACTAATTCACCACTCCCACGCCACAGACACGCCACCGTCAGTATTTTGCGAACCGATAACCACTCAAGGGATAAAAACCACCATAATTGCGTTGCCTTCACGCTTAAATTTAAGACCAAAGGTTTCGATCGATTTACCATTGCGTTTTAAAATCCAATCGGTTTCTATTGCTTATGCAACGAATTTACAGATAACAAAAATGCGTGGAATAGCCCAATACGTTCCGGCTATTGATCATTAAAGCCCAGTCTGTTAGATTTGCTGGGTTTTTGCGGTGACTTAAGCAATAATTTCACTTGGCTTTACCTTCATTATACAGTAGGTGTATGCTGACGTAGCGTGAAAATAACCCGTACAGCACATCGAATTTTTAGAAGACCCTATGGAAGATAACGACGATCACACACTCTATGACGACAACGATATCAATCGAGCCGCGCGTTGCCTAAAGGCCATGTCTCACCCCTTGCGCCTGAAAATTTTATGCGTATTGGGCGATAAATCGATAAGTGTACAAGATATCGTCGAGCAGGTTGGCACCAGCCAAAGCAATATTTCGCAACATTTGGCAATACTTCGAGACAAAGGCATTCTGGATTTTAAAAAGGACGCCAACCGTGTTTATTATTTTATCGACGACAAACGCGTTATTCATCTGATCGAAATGATGCGCACGGTTTTTTGCGGAACCTAACTTCCTCCCAAATCAAACAACAAAAACCCCACGATGGACCAATATATCGAATTTGTAACCAACCATTATCTGCTTTCGTTTTCACTCGTCTGCGTTATCTTTCTGCTGATTCAAGATTTGCTGTCAAATTCCTTTAACGGCTACGAAAAAATCTCCCCCTTGATTGCCGTAACTAAAATGAATGACGACAAAACGGTAATCATCGATATCAGGGAACCTAACGAGTTTTTGAAAAGCCATATCGAAAATGCCGTCAATATCCCATTGGGCAAATTAGATGAGAAATTACCCTCACTGGAAAAACACAAAACACATCCCCTTATTGTGATTTGTCAAACCGGCGCCCGCTCGGTATCCGCCTGCAAAACCCTGACTAAAGAGGGCTTCGAACAGGTATTTCATATGCAAGGCGGCATGCAATCCTGGGAAGAAAATAAATTACCGATCAAAATCAGTAAAACGCGCGACTAACATTAACCTAAAACTGGCACTGAATCATGGCAGAAACCAACGCAGCCGGCGAAAAGCAATTCGCCATCCAGAAAATCTATACCAAAGATATTTCTTTCGAAACACCAAACTCGCCCAAGGTGTTTACCCAAAAATGGGAGCCTTCGCTTGATTTGAATTTAGGCACTCATGTTGAGACCTTAGAAAACTCAATGTTTGAAGTGGCCCTAACCATCACCGTCACGGTAAAAATCGGCGAAACCACAGCCTATCTGGTCGAAATCAATCAAGCTGGCATTTTTACTATTTCCGGCTTTAGTGAACAGGAAATGGGCCCCATGCTGGGCAGCTTTTGTCCCAATGTATTATTCCCGTATGCTAGAGAGGCAATATCCGATCTGGTCAATAAAGGCGGCTTCCCGCAATTAATTCTGGCCCCGGTCAACTTTGACGCACTTTATATGCAACACTTGCAACAGAGCCAGCAAAACCAACAAAGCCCGGAAGCCAAGACACTTAATTAATAGCGTATGCCCCCATCAATTAGCGTTTTGGGCGCTGGCTCATGGGGCACAGCCCTTGCCATACAAGCGGCGCGGAACGGGTGCGACACGTTATTGTGGGGACATAACCCCCAACATGTTTCGGCTCTAAACCGGGCAGGTGAAAATCTACGTTATTTGGCGGGTTGCCCATTTCCCGCCAACCTGACCGTGACCGATAATCTGCAGCAGTGCGCCCAATTTAGCTCGCTGCTGCTGTTATCGATACCCAGCCACGCCTTCAAATCCACACTTCAACAGATAAAACCCTTTCTGAGCAACCAACCTCGCATTGCCTGGGCAACCAAAGGCTTTGATAGCGACAACGGTGCATTATTGAGCGAAGTGGTCGTTGAAATTCTCGGCGGCAACGTCTTAACAGCCGCACTTTCCGGCCCTACCTTTGCAAAAGAAGTCGCGGACGGACTCCCAACCGCCATTACCGTGGCATCCGCCTCGCAGGCTTTTGCCTCGCAGGTGGCAGCCATCCTACATAATCATCACTTTAGAGCCTATACCAGCAGCGATATTATCGGCGTACAAGTGGGCGGCGCCTGCAAAAATGTCATGGCCATCGCCGCCGGCATAGCCGACGGCCTCGGTTTGGGCGCTAACACGCGCGCCGCGTTAGTTACACGCGGTCTCACCGAAATCATGCGCCTCGGCACTCAACTTGGCGGCCAACCGGATACATTTATGGGACTGGCAGGGCTGGGAGATTTAATCCTGACTTGCACGGACAATCAATCCAGAAACCGCCGCTTCGGTCTGGCCCTAGGCCAAGGTAAAAGCCGGGAACAGGCCCTTCAAGAAATCAACCAATCCGTTGAAGGCATATCCGCCGCCCGGGAAGCCTACCTGCTCGCGCAAAAACATCATGTCGAAATGCCTATTACCGAACAGGTTTACAACGTATTATTCAACAACCTATCCCCCATTCAAGCCGTACAAAACTTATTAGCCCGCGAACAAAAACCCGAAATATAAAAAAACATCGTTTATATTGCATTTTGCAATTTCCCGGCAAGCAACGCTACAAAATTCCCTCATCACACTCATCGAACACCCTCAAACACGCACTGACAATTTTGTCACACTCGACATCAGGATAATTTTTTAACCGCCTGATAAAAATAAACTTTATTTCTCTAACAAACAAACCCTTGTTTGCCCAATAAAATCCAGCGTAAGTCATTGTAGAAAAAGAAAGAATTTAATCTGAATGTCTCTTGACTAAGACCTTATTGAAACTTATAGTGGTGCAAAAATGAGGTAAAGTGGTTTAAAAGGGATTTTTTCAGATTATTTGGAGTTCATCTTGTTCCGAGGCATAAGTTCAATCAATCTAGATGCGAAAGGCCGCATTGCGATTCCCACCCGTTACCGGGAGGAGTTACAAGATTGCTGCGAGCGCCAAATGGTTGTGACCGTTGCCGTGGATGATAAATGTGTCGGTGAAGCGGGTTGCCTGTGGCTTTACCCTTTGCCCGAATGGGAAAAGCTGGAACAAACCATCAGCAAACTGCCAACTCTGAACAAAATGGCCGGGAAACTGCGCCGTTTTGTGATCGGCCATGCCACGGAATGCGAGATGGACGCGCAAGGCCGCTTGTTGATTCCGGAAAAGCTGCGTGAATTTGCCGAAATGGACAAACATATTTTTCTGGTGGGCCAATTGAATAAATTTGAAATCTGGAGCGATACGGCTTGGCAGGCAAAAGAACAGGAGTGGCTGGATGGCAGCGATACCGAGGGTCTTGAAGAACTAGGTTCTCTGTCGTTTTAAGGTCTATGCCACATCACTCCGTATTATATGAAGAGGCTCTTGATAGCTTAGGGATTAAAGCCGATGGTATTTATATCGATTGCACATTCGGGCGCGGCGGACACAGCATCGGCATACTTAAACAGCTCGGTGAAAGCGGGAAATTGCTGGCGTTTGATCGGGACATCGACGCTATAAACAGCAGCGAAGCCGAGCATTTATTGAGCGACCACAGGTTTCATCTGCATCATGGCTGCTTTACGGAGTTGGCTGCCGTATCGGAAAAGTTAGGTTACACCGGCAGAGTGGATGGCATTTTAATGGACTTGGGGGTTTCATCACCCCAATTGGATAACGCGGAGCGCGGCTTTAGCTTTTTGCGTGACGGACCATTGGACATGCGAATGGATACCACACATGGTTTATCTGCCGCTCGGTACTTAGCCCAAGTCGAAGAACAGGATTTGGTGCGGGTTTTGTTTGAATATGGCGAAGAACGCTTTGCCAGGCGCATTGCCAAAGCCATCGTGGAAAGGCGCCAGTTGCAGCCTTTGCAGACCACGCTGCAATTGGCCAAATTGATAGAAGACAGCGTGCCATTCAAGGATAAATACAAACATCCGGCAACTCGCACTTTTCAGGCGATCCGGATTGAGATCAACCAGGAACTGGAACAAGTTAAGACGGCATTGCAACAAGCGATTCAAGTATTGGCGCCAGAAGGCAGGCTCGTCGTCATTGCCTTTCATTCTCTGGAGGACCGCATTGTAAAACGCTTTATTCGAGGAGAGTCCGGACTGAAACATAATCCCGGAAGACTACCTGTTAAAGAACAGGACATTGCCAAAGGTCAATTGAAAAAAGTGGGTAAATCGATACGCGCAAAAGCACAGGAACTGCAGACTAACCCGAGGGCTCGTAGCGCCATTATGCGCGTGGCCGAGAAGATTTAATGGCGGCCATAAAAAATATTCTGCTCAGCATATTGATTGCCATGCTGCTGCTGTCGGCAATTGCGGTGATTTACAGTAAATACCAATCCAGACAGTTGTTTATTGAAATACAGAAAAAGGAAAAACAGCTAGACGATTACGAAGTGGAATGGGGGCGTTTGCAATTGGAGCTAACCACCCTGACCGAAGAAAACAGAATTGAAATCGAAGCCAGAAAACGCTTGATGCTGACTTTACCGGCTCAAAATAAAATTGTGTATATAAAACCTTAAATGCGTATTTCAACGGGTACCGTAACAGCTAGACTGCCAACGCTGGATTTTCCTATCAGACGGAAACTGCTGCTGGGAACCATGCTGACTGCCATGCTGACTTTGACTGGCCGGGCCATGTATTTACAAGTGTTCGATAAAGAATTTCTGCAAGACAAAGGCGATTTACAGCATATCGGCATCGTCGCCGTACCCGCCTATCGCGGGCAGATAAAGGACAGAAACGGTGAACCGCTGGCCATCAGCACCCCGGTGCAATCGATCTGGATGAACATGCGTCAGCTCAAGGACAGCGAGTTGGACAAAGTAGGACAAATGGCCAAAATTTTGGGTATCGCCGATACAGACCTGCAGGCATTCTTAAAAAAAGAAGCCGGCAAGCGTTTCGTATACGTTAAACGCCAGATTAACCCGGACCTGGCCGAAAAAGTGAAAGCCTTGGAAATCACCGGCGTTTATTTCGAGCGAGCCTTCAAACGCTATTACCCGGCGGGCGCCACCGCCGGACACTTGTTGGGCTTTACCAATATCGACGACATCGGCCAGGAAGGCATGGAACACGGTTACGACTACATTTTACGCGGCAAACCCGGCAAAAAGCGGGTGATTAAAGACGGCAAGGGCCACATTATCAAGGATGTCGAGAATATTCAGGAAGCCATACCCGGCCAGGATTTGGTGTTAACCATAGACGAGCGGATCCAGTATTTGGCTTATCGGGAATTGCAGGCCGCCGTGCTTAAACATAAGGCCCATTCAGCATCATTGGTAGTGCTGGATGCCAAAAACGGGGATGTACTGGCTTCGGTTAGTCAACCTGCATTCAACCCGAACAATCGTAAAGAGTTGCGCAGCGACCGCTACCGGAACCGGGCCATGGTAGATAGTTTCGAGCCGGGCTCCACCGTAAAGCCTTTTGTGGTGGCGGCAGCGCTGGATGGCGGTTACGTCGAACCCAATGCGTTAATCGAGACCCATGGCGTCTATCACGTTGGCCACAACGTGGTAAAGGATATCCACAACTATGGCACCCTGGATTTGACTCTAGTATTGCAAAAATCCAGCAACATTGCGGTAACCAAGCTGGCAATGAGCATGCCGCCGGAATATTTCTGGGGCATCTACAGCAATTTGGGATTCGGCACTTCGGCCGGCGTCGGCTTCCCCGGAGAGGCAAGCGGCTCGTTGCTGGATTACCAGGGTTGGCACGAATTCGATCAAGCCATTTTATCGTTCGGCTACGGCGTATCAACCTCGATACTGCAACTGGCACGTGCCTATACGGCTTTGGCCGACAACGGCATCGTGCATTCGGTGTCGTTATTAAAGCGTGACGAAGACCCTGACTCGAAGCAAATATTTAAGCCGGCTACCGCGCACAACGTCAGAGATATGCTGGAGCATGTGATTACCAAGGAAGGTACCGCTTATCAGGCCCGAGTGGAAGGCTACAGAGTCGCCGGAAAAACCGGCACGGTCAAAAAAGCGTCGGCATCGGGAGGATATACCCATGACAAATATTTATCGGTGTTCGTAGGCATGGCGCCAGCCAGCAATCCTCGTTTCGTGATTGCCGTAGTAGTGGATGAACCCACCACAGGCCAATATTACGGCGGCTTAGTGGCAGCACCGGCATTTTCCCGGGTCATGGCCGGAATTTTACGAATTTACGGTGTGGAACCGGATGGCATGGATACCATGCCTTTATTACTAACCAGACAATGAAATTAAGCGATTTATTGACATCCATTGCCGAAATAAGCGTCGATTACCAGATCGAAGGCTTGCGCCTGGATAGCAGAAAAATCAAATCCGGTGATGTATTTATAGCCTTAAACGGCGCCTTACAGCATGGCTTGAATCATGCGCGGCAAGCGCTTGCCAACGGCGCTGTCGCTGTGATTTACGATCCGCAAGGTGTTCATGACGCATCCTTAATAAAGGACGACTTTATCGCCATATCGAATTTAAGCCGGCATTTGGGTGAGATCGCCGCGCGGTTTTATGGCCATCCTTCGCGGCAAATCGATGTGATCGGCATTACCGGTACCAACGGCAAAACCACCTGCAGCCAATTGCTGGCGCAGACCCTAAAGGACTGCGGCGTGATCGGCACCCTGGGCTGGGGTCGTGCCGGACGACTGCAGGCCACACTCAACACAACCCCGGATGCGCTGGATGTACAGTATATGCTGCGCGCATTAGCCGAAGACGGCCAAAAAGCAGTGGCGATGGAAGTATCCTCGCATGGCTTAGAACAGGGTCGAGTGAATGCCGTCGAATTTACAGGCGCCGTGTTTACCAACCTGAGCCGCGACCATCTGGACTATCACGGTACTATGGAAGCGTATCTGCAGGCCAAGTTAGGACTATTTAAAAACCCTGCCTTGGCATTTGCCGTCGTGAATCTGGACGACGCCAGTAACCGCGATGTTTTGGAAACCCTGCATCAACGCGTGAAGCGCTGGGGATTCAGTACATTAGATGCTCAAACCGACGGTGTTGAATGCGTAACCGCCAGCCGCATAGAATACAGTGCAAGCGGAATCTGTTTCGACGTGCATTGGTCAGGCAAAACTGCGCATGCCACCACATCGGTGATGGGCGCTGTTAACCTGCAGAATGTACTGACGGTGCTATGCGTGTTATTGGCAATGGACCGGCCCTTCGAAGCAGCCGTGGCGCAATTATCCCACTTAAAAGCTGTCTCCGGCCGCATGGAATCCTTCGGCGGAACCGGCAAACCGGCGGTAATCGTGGATTACGCCCATACCCCGGACGCGCTGGAAAAAGTATTAATCGCCGCAAAAGGCCAAGGCGAATTATGGGCGGTTTTTGGCTGCGGCGGCGACCGCGACAAAGGCAAGCGGCCGCTGATGGGCCGAATTGCCGAAACGTACGCCGACCACGTGCTTGTCACCGACGATAACCCTCGCTCCGAAGCATCGGAGACGATTATCCAGGATATTTTGAGCGGCTGCCTAAGCAATAAAATCAACGTCATTAACGACAGAAACACCGCAATAACCACCGCGATACAACAAGCCAACCAAGACGACTGCGTGGTTGTCGCCGGTAAAGGCCATGAAAATTACCAGGAGATCAAGGGCGTCAAATTTCCGTTTAGCGACCAAGCCGTAGTGCAGCAGGCCTTAGCGGCATGGAGCCCAAAACCATGAATTTGCAGCTCGCTGAAATTACCCAAGCCGTGCAAGGCCGATTGATAGGCAATGATCTGCCGGTAACAGGCGTGGGTATAGATACCCGTACCCTGAAGCCAGGGGACGTCTATGTCGCCATCAAGGGACAGCACTTCGACGGCCACGATTTTTGCGATAAAGCCGAACAAGCCGGCGCTAGCGCCCTGCTGGTTAGTAAAACCGTCGACAGTTCGCTGCCGCGAATTCTGGTTGCGAATACCCGCCTGGCATTGGCGGAACTGGCCGGCTACTGGCGAAAAAAACTACCTGTCAAAATCGCCGGCGTCACCGGCAGCAACGGCAAAACCAGCGTCAAGGAAATGCTAGCGGCCATTTTCGCCACCCAAGGCAATACTTTATATACCCAAGGAAATTTGAATAACGACATCGGCGTACCGCTGACCCTATTGCGTCTGAATGAAGCCTATCGCTATGCCGTTATCGAAATGGGCGCCAATCATCCTGGCGAAATTGCCTTTACCAGCCATTACGCGCAAGCCGATGTCAGCGTTATTACCAATGTCGGCCCGGCCCATATTGAAGGTTTCGGTGATATCAACGGCGTTGCCAACACCAAAGCCGAGATTTTTGAAAACCTGGCTCCGCAAGGTGTAGCGGTATTGAATCGCGACGACAACTTTTATGATTTCTGGTTGCGGGAAAAAGTCGGCAAGCGCAAGAGCGTCAGTTTCGGTTTAGCCGCGGCAGCCGATGTACGCGCTGAAAATATTCAATCGCGTCTGGATGTACAGGGCTTTACCACCCGATTCGATTTGGTAACCGAATCAACCCGGCAAACCATGCAATTAAATCTGGCCGGTGAACACAACGTCAAAAACGCGTTGGCTGCCGCAGCCGTTGCCCTGCAATTCGGCATCGACTTGCTGGCCATCAAGCGCGGACTGGAGCAAATGCAACCGGTCACCGGCCGCATGCAACCGATAGTCGGCCGTAAAGGCAATATCGTCATCGACGACACTTATAACGCCAATCCAGCGTCGTTGAAAGCCGCGTTGGATGCGGTCGGCCAAAGCCAACAACCGCTCTGGCTGGCTTTGGGCGCATTTGGAGAACTCGGTGCGAACAGCCCGGCGATTCATGCCGAACTGGGAGCAATGATAAAGGCCAGTCCTGTAACGCAGCTATTTGCAACCGGCGAACTGGCCAAACACACCGTCGACACATTTGGTGATGGCGGCCAATTTTTCGAAAGCCAAGCAGCACTCATCGATACCTTGAACCAAGCTATTACCGGCAGGGAAACCATATTAATAAAAGGCTCGCGCGCACAAAAAATGGAACATGTGGTAGCGGCATTGGTAGACAATTTTAGAGCGGCATAATGTTACTTCTACTCGCAGATTATTTAACTAATTTTGATAGCGGCTTCAGAGTCTTACACTATCTGACCTTTCGCGCCATTTTGGGCGTACTGACCGCCTTGACTATTTCCTTCATTATCGGCCCGATCATGATCGAAAAACTCACCCGCAGAAAAATTGGTCAAAGCGTGCGTAACGACGGCCCGCAAAGTCACTTTTCCAAATCCGGCACCCCGACCATGGGCGGCACCATGATTTTGCTTTCGGTGGCTATTAGCACTTTATTGTGCGCCGATTTAAGCAATCGCTACATCTGGGTGGTGTTGCTGGTAACCCTGGCTCATGGCGTGATCGGTTTTATCGACGACTACAAGAAAGTCCTACTCGGCAACAGCGACGGCTTGTCGGCCAAAGCCAAATATTTAGCACAGTCGGTGGTTGCCTTGGGCGCGGCGGTTTATCTCTACAACACGGCGCAAGTAGCAGCCGAAACTCAATTTATCGTGCCGTTTTTCAAAAGCATCACCTTGAACATGGGCTGGGGTTATGTGGTGCTGACCTACTTTGTAATCGTCGGTTCCAGCAACGCCGTCAACTTAACCGACGGTCTGGATGGACTGGCCATCATGCCAACGGTAATGATTGCAGCGGCGCTGGCCATCTTCGCCTATCTGTCCGGACATGTTAATTTTTCGCAATACCTCGCTATTCCGCACATCCCTAAAGCCGGCGAATTGGTGGTTTTTTGCGCGGCCCTGGTCGGCTCCGGCCTGGGTTTTTTATGGTTTAACGCGTATCCGGCCATGGTCTTCATGGGCGATGTCGGCGCGCTGGCTCTGGGTGCCGCGCTCGGCATCGTGGCCGTGCTGGTCAGACAAGAAGTGGTACTGGTGATCATGGGCGGCATCTTTGTGGTGGAAACCATTTCCGTGATCATTCAGGTCGGCTCCTACAAGACCCGAAAAAAGCGGGTGTTTTTAATGGCCCCTATCCATCATCATTACGAACTGAAAGGCTGGCCGGAACCGCGCATTATCGTACGCTTCTGGATCATTTCGGTGATTTTAGTACTGATCGGCCTGGCCACTCTGAAACTGAGATAAGCATGAATAGCGACGCCTTCCTCAGTGCAGTGAACACCCATTTCAAGCTGGATCCGGCCGATGCCCGGCTGTTGATCGTCGGCCTGGGCGCAACTGGCTATTCGGCCGCGCAATTTTTACAGCAAACGCCGATTAAATTTGCAGTGATCGATAGCCGCAGCAATCCGCCGCAAATCGACAGTTTGCGGGAACAAATGCCGGATGTACCGGTTTTTTCAGGCGGTTTCGACCAATCAGCCTTTGAAGTGGCTACTCATCTGCTGATTAGCCCTGGCGTTTCGTTGAATGAAAAAGCCATATCCAAAGCCATGCGGGCAGGTGTCACGATAATAAGCGACATCGACTTATTTGCCTGCGCCACTGACAAGCCCATCATTGCCATCACCGGGTCCAATGGTAAAAGTACCGTCACCACCATGTTGGGCGACATGGGAAACGCCGCCGGACTGAAAACAGCTATCGGCGGTAATTTAGGTACCCCGGCCCTGGATTTACTGCAACAAGACGCCGATCTATATGTATTGGAACTGTCCAGCTTTCAATTGGAGCGCACCTCGGCCCTAAACGCTAAAGCCGCAACCGTCTTAAATCTCAGTGCCGACCATCTGGACAGGCACGACGGCATGTCCGGCTACGCACAGGAAAAGCAACGTATTTTCCGTGGCAATGGCGCCATGATTTTAAATTCCGACGACCCCATGGTCATGGCCATGCTGGACCGCGACCGCAGCCACTTTAGTTTTTCGGTGCGGCAACCCGCCGACTTTTATCTAAAACGCGGCGACGTGATCCAATTAATGTTCGGTGACGCAGTATTAATGAATGCCGATGATTTAAATCTGGAAGGCAGTCATAACATCGCCAACGCGCTGGCGGCACTGGCTCTGGGACATGCCGTCGGCATGGATATAAACGCCATGTGCAGGGCACTGCGAAAATTCAAGGGTTTGCCGCACCGCATGCAAAGAGTCGCCGAAATACGCGGCGTACGCTGGGTAAACGATTCCAAAGCCACCAATATAGGCGCCTGTATTGCCGCGCTGCAAGGCTATGACCGCAAAGTCATCCTGATTGCCGGCGGCGACGGCAAAGGCGCCGACATGGCAGAACTGAAACCGATCGTAAGGGAAAAAACCAAAGCCGTGGTATTGATGGGTAAAGATGCGGCTCTGATCGACCAAGCCTTGAATAACTGCGTGCCGGTCCGATTTGCCGCCAACATGCGCGAGGCGGTAAGTATTGCCGCCAGCTTGGCGGAAACCGGCGACAGCGTACTACTGTCCCCAGCCTGCGCCAGCCTGGATCAGTATAAAAGTTATGCCGACCGCGGCAACCAATTCGCCCAAGCCGTACTGGAGCTGCCGTAATGAGTGTAGCAACCCCCAAGCCCCGCCAGGTCCAACGCTTTCATATCGATCAAACCTTGCTGACGGTTTGCCTGTGCTTGCTGGGCATTGGCTTTGTGATGGTCGCCTCGTCATCAATGCACCTCGGCGTCAAAATGGCTGACGACGTGTCGTATTATCCTTTTAAACAATTGGTCCACATTATCCTCGGCCTGATGTTTGCCGCGGCAATTTTGGCCATCCCCATGAAATATTGGCAAAGAATCGGCCAGCCGTTATTTATTGCCGGGCTGGTATTGTTGCTAGTGGTATTGATTCCCGGTGTCGGCGTTAAAGTGAACGGTAGCACGCGTTGGTTGTCGCTGATGGGCTTGCGGATACAGGTTTCGGAAGTCATGAAATTCATTTCCGTGGTCTATATGGCCGGCTACATCACCCGTCATAATGACCACGTGCGCCATTCCATATTCGGTCTGCTGCGCCCGTTGATGCTGCTGTCCGTGGCCAGTATTTTACTACTGCTGGAACCGGATTTCGGCTCCGCCGTGGTGATATTGATCATCGCCATGGGCATGATGTTTTTGGGCGGCGCCCGCCTGTCACCGTTTGTGGCGCTGGTCGGTTTGGTTTCATCCTCGGCGGCGATATTGGCCTACACCTCGCCATACCGATTAAAACGCATTACCGGCTTTATCAACCCTTGGGAACACGCCAGGGATAGCGGCTACCAATTGACCCAGGCCCTGATTTCTTTTGGGCGCGGAGAAGTGTCCGGGGTGGGCTTGGGCAACGGCCTACAAAAACTGTTTTATCTGCCGGAAGCACATACCGACTTTCTATTCTCCGTACTGGGCGAAGAACTGGGACTAGTCGGCGTTACGCTGGTGATTGCCTTGTTTACTACCCTGGTGGTGCGCGGTTTCAGCATCGGCGAACAAGCTGAGGCCGCCGGAGAACGCTTTTCCGCGCTGGTGGCTTATGGCTTGGTGATCTGGTTCGGCTTTCAAGCCTTCGTGAACATGGGCGTGAACATGGGGATTCTGCCCACCAAGGGCTTGACCCTGCCGCTGATGAGTTACGGCGGCGGCAGTATGATCATCATGTGCGGCGCCATAGCCGTATTGTTTCGTATCCATTATGAAGTGACGGAGCTGCGCAAAAGCAATGTCAAGGGCAAATCGCGATGAACGGGCGGATTGTCATAATGGCCGGAGGCACCGGCGGACATGTATTTCCGGCACTAGCCGTAGCCGAGGAAATGCGCGCTCGCGGCTGGCAGGTGAGTTGGCTGGGCACTCAAAAAGGTCTGGAAAGCCGGGTGGTACCGGCCCATGGCATCGATATCGACTGGCTATGCGTGGCAGGCATGCGCGGCAAGGGACTGTTATCGAAACTGCTGTCGGTGTTTCGCTTGCTGCAAGCCTGCCTCCAGGCCCGACGGATTTTGCGGCAACGCCAGCCCGATGTGGTATTGGGCATGGGCGGTTTCGTCGCCGGCCCTGGCGGACTGATGGCCAAATGGCTCGGCATACCTTTAGTGGTACACGAACAAAATCGCGTACCCGGCACCACCAACCGCTGGCTGGTCAAGCTGGCGGCCAATAAAGTGCTGGAAGCCTTTCCGGAAAGCTTCCCGGCCGAGGTCGGTGCGGTTTGCACCGGTAATCCCCTACGTAAGGCTTTTCAAAACATTGCCGAAAAATCCGCATGGACGCCGCAAGCCTCCCGGCATTTAAAAATTTTAGTCTTGGGTGGCAGCCAGGGGGCGAAGGTCTTGAACGAAAACTTACCAGTGGCCTTAGCGGGCCTGCCGAATTTGGATATCAAGCACCAGACCGGCACAGCCATGCGGAGCGAAGTGAACGATCGTTATCAAAATTTGAGCATCAATGCGGAAGTGTCTGCGTTTATCGACGATATGGCCGCGGTTTACCAATGGGCGGATTTAATCATTTGCCGTGCCGGTGCCATGACGGTCAGCGAAGTCGCTGCCTGCGGTCTACCGGCAATATTTGTACCCTTGATGCATGCCATAGACGATCACCAGACCGCCAACGCCCGCTTTCTGACTGAAACCGGCGCTGCATTGCTGTTACCGCAACCCGAATTGAACGCCGCTAATTTGCGCAAACTCATTAATCAAGCCATGACATCTTTACCTTCTATGAGCCTAGCCGCTAAAAGTCAGGCCAGACTCCACGCCACTCAAACCGTTGCGGATATCTGCGTAACGCTTGCACCCCAGCGAGTGGAGGCCGTGCTATGAATCGGCCGAATATTCACCCCGCCCAAGCCTTGGGCAGCATCGATAAAATCCATTTTGTCGGTATCGGCGGCACCGGCATGAGCGGTATTGCCGAAGTTTTATCCAACCTGGGCTATAGCGTTTCCGGTTCGGATATCAAAGCCTCCCCGGTGACCGAACGGCTGCAAGGCATGGGCGTAAAAGTCTATTTCGAACACACGGCCGCCAATGTAGCGGATGTGGACGTGGTGGTGACCTCCACGGCGGTAGACCGCAAAAATCCGGAAATCACCACCGCCTATGCCAACCGGATACCGGTGATTCCACGCGCCGAAATGCTGGCCGAATTGATGCGCTTCCGCTTTGGTATCGCCGTGGCCGGCACGCACGGCAAAACCACGACCACCAGTCTGACCACCATGATGCTGGCTGAAGGCGGCCTGGATCCAACCTTTGTGATCGGCGGCCGATTAAACAGCGCCGGCAGTAACGCCAAACTGGGCCTGGGCAAATATCTGGTCGCGGAAGCCGATGAAAGCGATGCCTCGTTTCTGTATCTGCAACCGATGATGGCAGTCGTTACCAACATCGACCAGGATCATATGGAAACCTACGGCGGCAGCTACAACCGCCTGAAAGACACCTTTGTCAAATTCCTGCACCAACTGCCGTTTTACGGTTTGGCGGTGTTGTGTATTGACGATCCGGGTGTTAAAGAGATTTTGCCGCAGATTTCCAAACCGGTGAAAACGTATGGCGTGGCGGAATCCGCCGATGTGCGGGCGGTAGACATCCATCAAGACGGCCTGCAAACCCATTTCAGCGTAATGCGCTGGGACGGCTTGGCGCCAATTCAGGTGACCTTGAATCTGCCCGGTTGGCACAACATGCTCAACTCGCTGGCCGCCATTACCATCGCCACCAGCCTGGGTGTGGACGATGCAGCCATCATTAAAAGTCTGGCCGAATTCAACGGCGTGGGCCGCCGCTTTCAGATCAACGGCGATCTTGAGTTCGACGGCGGCAAACTAACCTTGGTCGACGATTACGGCCACCATCCGCGCGAACTGGCCGCCACGCTGGAGGCCCTGCGCCAAGCCTGGCCGGAACGGCGTAAGGTGGTGATATTTCAACCCCACCGTTATACCCGCACCCGCGATCTGTTCGAAGACTTCGTTGAAGTGCTGTCCAGTATCGATGTGTTGATTTTATTGGATGTGTACTCGGCCGGAGAAGCACCGATTAACGGCGCCGACGGCAAGGCCCTGAGCCGTTCGATCCGCGTCCGTGGACAGGTGGACCCGGTGTTCGTGCAAAACCGCGATGATTTATCCACCATTTTGGCGGGTATCGTTCAAGCCGATGATGTGATTCTGACCATGGGTGCCGGCAATGTCGGCCAAATTGCCGCCGAGCTTCCGCAAAAACTACAAGAGGCGCTAGCGCCTCAGAGGGTATCGGAATGATGGCGGAGCTGGCATATAGAGGCACCATACTCAGCAACGAACCGCTTGCCAAATATACCAGCTGGCGAGTCGGAGGCCCTGCGCAAACGATGTACCTGCCGGAAGACAAAGCCGATTTGATAGCTTTTATTGCCGGCCTGCCCGAGGGTGAACCCTTAGTTTGGATCGGTATGGGCAGCAATTTGTTGATCCGGGACGGCGGCATTCGCGGCACGGTGATCAATACCCGCGGGCGCTTGAAAGACATGCTTTTGATCGATTCCGAGCGCGTTTATGTCGAAGCAGGCGTACCTTGCGCCCATGTAGCACGGTTTTGCAGCGACTTAGGACTAACCGGCGCCGAATTTTTGGCAGGGATTCCCGGCACCATGGGCGGCGCGCTGAAAATGAACGCAGGCGCCTTTGGCGGCGAAACCTGGCGCATTGTCGACCAAGTCGAAATGGTCGATGGACGAGGCAGGGTGACGCAACGCGGCAAACATGAGTTTGAAGTGGCCTACCGTTCCGTAAAAGGCCTGGATAACGAATGGTTCTTGTCCGCTCAATTGCAATTGCAAAAAGGCAACAGCGAAGTCAGCCAACAACATATCAAGGCTCTGCTGGAAAAACGCAACACCAGCCAGCCGACCAATAAACCGACTTGCGGTTCAGTGTTTAAAAATCCGCCCGGCGATTTCGCGGCGCGCTTGATTGAAGCCTGCGATTTAAAAGGCTATGCGATCGGCGGCGCGATGGTATCCGAAAAACACGCCAATTTTATCGAAAACTGCGGTAACGCCACCGCAGTGGATATCGAAGCCTTGATCGAGCATATTCAACATCAGGTACTCAATCAGTTCGGGGTAGCGTTACAAACCGAGGTTTGCCGAATAGGTGAAAAAGCATGAAGCCGTTAACGATTACTGATCCTGCCGAATTCGGCAAAGTCGCGGTCCTGATGGGAGGCACTGCCGCCGAAAGGGAAATTTCCCTAAACAGCGGTAATGCGGTTTTCAATGCCCTCAAGGAATCCGGCATCGATGCGCTGGCCGTAGATGTCACCGCTAGCCCGATTGAGGCTCTGGCCGGCCTGCAAATCGATAGAGTATTCAACATCATGCATGGCAGGGGCGGCGAAGACGGCGTACTGCAAGCGGTATTGGAAGTATTGGGCCTGCCCTATACCGGTTCAGGCGTAATGGCTTCTGCGCTCAGCATGGACAAGCTGCGCACCAAACTGTGTTGGCAAGGCATGGGGCTTCGTACCCCAAAATGGTTTGTGCTGCAAAACCTGCAAGATATTGATGCCTGTATCGACGCACTCGGCTTTCCGGTGATCGTGAAACCGGCCCAGGAAGGTTCCAGTATCGGCATGAGCAAAGCTAATAGCCGCCCGGAATTAGTCGAAGCACTGCGCGTGGCTCAACAATATCAATGCGATGTTTATGCCGAACAATGGGTGCAAGGCAAGGAATATACCGTGGGCGTACTGGCCGGCGAAGCACTGCCCGTGATCCGCTTGGAAACACCCAACGTATTTTACGATTTTGAAGCCAAATACCGTGCCAATACCACCCAATACCATTGCCCATGCGGATTGTCCGCCGACCGGGAGCAACGGTTACAAGCCTTGGCGCTGCGAGCATGCGACGGCTTGGCGGTAAACGGCTGGGCGAGGGTGGATGTATTTATCGACACCGACGATTGCGCGCAATTGATTGAAGTGAACACCGTACCCGGCATGACCGATCATAGTCTGGTGCCCATGGCGGCCAAGGTAGCGGGGGTGGATTTCAAGCAACTGGTCTGGCGAATTCTGGAAACCAGCATGGCGGATTAAGGTGTCGGGATTGAAATTTATTGTATTTGTCTTTTTGGTATTGGCCGGCAGCTGGTACGGCTGGAAGCAGCTGCACAGCCAGGACGCCACCAGTAAGCCGATACGCTACGTAAAGATAGAAGGTGCGTTTCAGTACACCAGCAAGGAGAAGCTGAAGCAGGTACTGACGCCGGAAATGAAACGCGGTTTTTACCACGCGGATATGGATGCCATTCATCAGTTAATCAGCCATTTGCCGCTAGTGGCGGAAGTGGATGTAAAACGGGTATGGCCGGATGCGGTGCATATCAAGATCACCGAGCAAAAGCCGATTGTGCGCTGGGGCGACAAGGCGGTATTGAATAAACAGGGCGATGTGTTGATACCGGACGATATCAACGAATTTAAAAACTTGCCGCTGATCACCGGCCCGGAGGGACAGGAAAAGAAATTGTTGGAAATCATGAAAGGCGTATACATCGTGTTAAAGGACAAATCGATGCAGTTGGCCGAATTTCATGTCAATGACCGCCGGGCGTGGCGGCTTAAATTGGCCAACGGTTTGGAAATGCAGTTGGGCAGAAAGGCCCCGCTGGAAAATATGCAACGGTTTTTGAAAACCATGGATTTATTGGGCGAAGAACAAATAGCCATGATGGCCAGTGTGGATACCCGTTATCCGAATGGTTACGCGGTGAGCTGGAAACCGGATGCCCCTGAAATCGATTGGAAAGCTATTGCTGAAAATTACAAGAATTTAGTAAAGGAGCGGCGGATTTAATGCGCCGCCCAGTTAATTGAAACCTGATTTAAACGCTTATCGAGCAAAAAAATGGCCAAAAAGACAGATCGAAATTTATTAGTGGGGCTGGATATAGGTACGTCGAAAGTGGCGGCCATAGTCGGCGAGTTTCGTGGCGGTGATGAAATAGAAGTGATCGGCATTGGTACCGCACCGTCCAAAGGCTTGAAAAAAGGCATCGTCGTCAATCTGGAATCGACCGTGCATTCCATACAGCGCGCCATTGAGGAAGCCGAGTTGATGGCCGGCTGCCAAATCAAATCCGTGTTTGCCGGTATCGCCGGCAGCCACATTAAAAGCTTGAATTCGCACGGCATCGTGGCGATCAGGGAAAAGGAAGTCACGCAGCATGACATCGATCGCGTGATCGATTCAGCACGGGCGGTGGCGATTCCGGCCGATCAGAAAATCCTGCATATTTTGCCGCAGGAGTTTGTGATCGACCAACAGGAAGGTATCAAGGAGCCTATCGGCATGTCGGGCATCCGCCTGGAAGCCAAGGTACACATGGTGACCAGCAGCGTCAGCGCCGAGCAAAACATCGTCAAATGCATCCGCCGTTGCGGGCTGGATGTCGACGATATTGTGCTGGAACAACTGGCCTCCTGTTCCGCGGTGTTAACGGACGATGAAAAGGATTTGGGCGTATGTTTGATCGACATCGGCGGCGGTACCACAGATATCGCCATCTTTTCCGAGGGCGCCATCAAACATACCGCGGTGATTCCCATTGCCGGCGATCAAGTCACTAACGATATCGCCGTGGCATTGAGAACACCGACCAAAAACGCCGAGGAGATCAAACGTCAACATGCCTGCGCGTTGACGGATATGGCCGACCCTCAACACATGATCGATGTGCCGAGTATCGGCGACCGGGAGCCTCGCAAAATTTCCGTGCAGAATCTGGCGGAAATTGTCGAACCGCGTTACGAGGAGCTAATGCTGCTAGTACAGGCCGAGTTAAGACGCAGCGGGTATGAAGATCTGATTGCCGCCGGTATGGTCATTACCGGCGGCAGTTCACAGGTAAGAGGATTAACTGAACTGGCGGAGGAGATATTCCATATGCCGGTTCGGATGGGGACACCGCTGCATGTGTCCGGACTGACCGATGTAGCGCAAAACCCGATTTACTCCACCGCGGTGGGTTTGCTGATTTACGGCAAAGACCACCATGGTAGAGCATTGGGTTTGAACGATGACGGAGATAATCTGTGGTCGACAATCAAAAACTGGTTTCAAGGTAATTTTTAATTTGTGCGTCTGGAGGGTGTGAAAATGAAATATGAATTAATGGACAATAGTGGGAATGCCGTTATTAAAGTCATCGGTGTTGGCGGCGGCGGCGGCAACGCGGTCAATCATATGATAGAAACCGGCATCGACGGTGTGCAATTTATTTGCGCCAACACGGATGCGCAGGCACTGCGACAAATGAATGTCGACAGCATCGTACAACTGGGTGTGGAATTAACTAAAGGCCTGGGTGCCGGTACCCGTCCTGAAGTGGGACGTGCTGCGGCGGAAGAAAACCGCGAGCGTATCCGCGAAGTCATCGAAGGCGCCGACATGGTGTTTTTGACTGCCGGCATGGGTGGCGGTACCGGTACCGGTGCGATCACCGTATTTGCCGAAGAAGCCAAGGAAATGGGCGTACTGACCGTTGCGGTGGTTTCCAAACCGTTCGATTTCGAAGGCTCCAAGAAAAAAGCCGTGGCCGACAACGGCCTGCGTGAATTGGAAAAACTGGTCGATTCCTTGATCATTATTCCAAACCAAAAACTGTTACCAACCTTGGGTAACAACCGTTCCCTGGTGGATTCGTTCCGGGTTGCCAATGATGTATTGCTGGATGCGGTACAAGGCATCACCGAGTTAATCACTCACCCCGGCTTGATGAACGTTGACTTTGCCGACGTTCGTACCGTGATGTCCAACATGGGCAGCGCTATTATGGGCACCGGTGTGGCCAATGGCGAAAACCGAGCCCGTTTGGCCGCTGAAAAAGCCATTGCCTGCCCTCTGCTGGAGGATATCAACCTGCAAGGTGCGCGCGGTATTCTGGTTAACGTTACTTCAAACGGCGATCTGGGTCTTAACGAGTTCGACGAAATTGGCAGCATCATGCATGCCTTCGCTTCCGAAGATGCCGACATCAAAATCGGTATGGCAGTCAATTCAACCATGGGCAACGAGGTCAAAGTTACTGTGGTTGCAACCGGTATGGGCGAAAAAGTCAAAGCCAGCTCGCCGATTAAATTGGTGCCTAAAGTTGCGGCGGGTGAAGTGAGTTACGATCAATTGGATAAACCGACCGTGATTCGCCAACAAAGACCGGATGCGACCCGCGAAACCCGTTTCGGCGCTCAGCCAAGAACCGATGCCGATTTGGAATACCTGGACGTACCGGCATTTCTGAGACGTCAGGCGGACTAAAAGCCCATCTAAGCTTATAGGGGAGCTATCATACAAATTATGATAGACTTCCCTGCTTTGTTTTATATATTTGCCGGCATTTCATGATCAAACAACGCACTCTCAAAAACACCATTCGGGCCACTGGTGTTGGCTTGCACACAGGCGACAAAGTCTATTTAACGCTGCATCCCGCCGAAGCCAATAGCGGCATACGGTTTCGACGCGTTGATCTGGAAACGCCCGTCACCATAGAAGCACGTCCGGAAAATGTCGGCGAAACCAAGCTCTCCACCACGCTGACTCGCGGAAATATCAAAGTGTCGACCGTGGAACATCTGTTGTCCGCCATGGCGGGCCTGGGCATAGACAACGCGATTATCGATGTCAGCGCTCCGGAGGTACCCATCATGGACGGTAGCGCGGGCCCGTTTGTATTCTTGCTGCAATCGGCCGGCGTGGTAGAACAGGATGCCCCCAAGCAATACATTCGCATCAAACGTCCGATACGAGTAGAAGATACCGATAAATGGGCGGCGTTCGAGCCGTTTGACGGTTTTAAAGTCACCTTTACTATCGATTTCGAACATCCGGCCTTTTCAGAACATTTAAAAACGGCGGTGATGGATTTTTCCTCCACCACTTTCGTTAAGGAAGTCAGCCGCGCCCGCACCTTCGGCTTTATGCGCGACATCGAATTCTTGCGGGAAAATAATCTGGCTTTGGGCGGCAGTCTGGACAACGCCATCGTGGTCGATGACGACAAAGTATTGAACGAAGACGGCCTGCGTTACGCCGACGAGTTTGTAAAACACAAAATACTCGACGCGATCGGCGACCTGTATCTGCTGGGCCATAGTTTGATCGGCGAGTATCGGGGCTTTAAATCCGGACATGCGCTCAATAACAAACTATTGCTGACCTTACTGGAAAATAAAGACGCCTGGGAAATGGTCACCTTTGAAAATGCCGAGGACGCACCTATTTCTTATATGCGCTCAGCGCCATCGTCCGCACCTGTCACCAGTTAAAGACCAATCTCTTCGGCAAACCAACCGTAAAACCGCTTGACCGACGTCAAGCGGTTTTACCCGCCAAGCGCTTTTTAAGCGTATGCCCCAATTTCGCCAAGGCTAAGTCCAAGGCATCGCTACTGTTATCATCTACCCGACCAAAAACGTCATTAATGGTTTCGGCGGATGGCAAACACATACCTCGCTTATTTGCGCTCTGTTTTGGGGACAATATTATCCTGATCTGAACGCTACTAATGTTTTGCCGCCCGCTCGTCAGCAAGTTATTCAATATTTCCTGATTAAAAAATCGGATTTGCGATGCCCAAACCGCGGAATCGGTATACACTAATAAACGACTATTACTAAGCACGCAATGAATGGCATGTTCGGCAATATCGGCAGGCAAACTGTTTTGCACTCGGTTTAATAATTGCTTTTGTTCGGCTATTTTTTCCAGGCACATTGCCAATGGTCGGCCATTAAAGTCCATAGCTGACTTAAACAAAGGTTTTTTTGAGTGATTCATAATCGTCCAAGCAACTTAAATAACCGGTAACATTACGATGAAAACATTTCTAACCACCATTCTGACAGACGCAGACTACCAGCCTGTTAGACTACTCTCCCTACTTAGAAAAATTCAGTCCCACTATCAACACATCCCGGCGGAAGCGATCGACATACTGGCCGATGCGCTGCATATTCCGCGAACACAAATTATTGCAGTTGTTGAATTTTACAGCTTTCTGCATTTAACGCCACAGGGGCGCTACGACATATTGATCAGCGATTCAATTACCGACCACATGCTGGACAAGGAAAATCTGTTAGGCTACCTCTCGAGCATGCTCAAAGTTAAACTAGGCGAAGTACGCTCTGACGGCTTGGTGAGCCTGAACAACACCTCCTGTACCGGCATGTGCGACCAGGGACCGGCGGGACTGGTCAACGGCTTGCCGCTGACTCGGCTGGACAGACCCAAAATCGACGAAATCGCGGCTTTGATAGCACAACAACGGCCTGTTTCCGAGTGGCCGAGCCATTTATTCACCGTTAACGACAACATTCACAAGGCTGGATTACTACTCGACACGCCGATTGAAAAAGGCGCGGCCATTAAATCCGCCTTTAGCCGTGGCCTACCGGCCACCCTGGAAGAATTGGATCGTTCGGGTTTGCGCGGCCGTGGCGGCGCCGGATTTAAAACCGCTACCAAATGGCGTTTCTGCGCGGAAGAAGCCGCCGAACAACATTATGTGGTGTGCAATGCCGACGAAGGCGAGCCCGGTACTTTTAAAGACCGGGTGTTATTGAACAGTCACGCGAACCAGGTTTTCGAGGGCATGACGCTGGCTGCCGCCATTATCGGCGCCAAACAAGGCTTCTTATACTTACGCGGCGAATATCTGCATCTTTACGGTAAATTGCAATCGGTACTGCAACAGCGCCGTTCAGCGGGACTGCTGGGCAACAACATTCTTGACCTCGGCCTGGATTTTGATATCGAAATTTGCCTCGGTGCCGGCGCCTACATTTGCGGCGAGGAGTCGGCCTTGATCGAGTCGCTGGAAGGAAAACCCGGTATTCCCCGCAACCGCCCGCCTTATCCGGTTACCAGTGGTTACTTGAATCAACCCACAGTTGTCAATAACGTGGAAACCTTTCTGGCCGCAGCCCTAATTGCCGTGCAAGGCGGCGACTGGTTTGCCGGATTCGGCACCGAAAAATCCGCCGGCAGCAAGATTTTAAGCATCTGTGGCGATTGCGCCCATCCCGGCATTTACGAATACCCGTTCGGCATTACCATCGAGCAAATTCTGACAGACTGCGGCGCTAGCGATGTGCTGGGCGTGCAAATCGGCGGACCTTCCGGCACCTTTATCTCCAACAAGGAATTTAAACGTCAACTAGCCTTTGAAGACTTGGCCACCGGCGGCTCATTCATCATCTTTAACAACAGCCGCAACGTGTTGGAAATCGTCCAAAATTTCACGCACTTTTTCGCCCATGAAAGCTGCGGTTTTTGCACGCCCTGCCGGGTCGGCACTGCATTACTGAAAAAACAGCTGGATAAAATTTTAGACGGGCACGGTTCCTCCGGCGATGTCGTGGAACTGGAAAGCTTGTGCCAATTGGTCAAAAGCCACAGCCATTGCGGCTTGGGACAAACAGCTGCCAATCCGATTCTGACCACCCTGCAACGTTATCCGGATTTGTACGCAAAACGTTTGAAAACAATCAGCTACGAACCCGGTTTTGATTTGGATGGCGCACTGGCAATCGCCCGCCGCATGGCGCATCGTAACGACGCCGGCGCTCACTTATCACAAGTGGAGGACTAACATGACAGGCACTATCAACATAGATGGTCAGAACATTCCGTTCGAGGAAGGCCAAACCATTATCGAAGCCGCCACCGCGGCCGGGGTATATATTCCGCACTTATGCCACCAACCGGGTTACACCCCGCACGGCAGCTGCAAATTGTGCACAGTCAAAGTCAACGGCCGTAATTGCTCCGCATGCACATTCCCGGCTGCTGACGGCCAAACCGTTATCAACAACAGCGATGAACAGCAACTGGATAGGCGCCGCATCACCCAGATGCTGTTCGTGGAAGGCAACCACTTCTGCCCGTCCTGCGAAAAGTCCGGCAACTGCCAACTGCAGGGCGTGGCCTATCATCTGAACATGCTGGACAATCATTACCCGCATTTTTTCGAGAACCGGGAAATGGATGCCTCGCATCCGGACATTTTGATCGACCACAACCGCTGCATTTTCTGCAATTTATGCGTCCGCGCCAGCCAGGAGAAAGATGGCAAGAATGTGTTCGGCATCGCCGGACGCGGCATCAATAAACGTTTGATCGTCAATTCGCCCAGCGGTCAATTGCAAGACAGCCAGATCGACGTCAACGACTGTGCCGCGCATATCTGTCCGACCGGCGCGATTCTGATCAAGCGCACCGGTTACCAAGTACCCATCGGGCAGCGCATTTACGATCACAAAGACATCAGTGAAGTGGCATTAGCCCAGGAGAACGATAATGGCCAAGATTAAAGTTGCCACCACCTCGCTGGCCGGCTGTTTCGGCTGCCACATGTCGTTTCTGGATCTGGACGAACGACTGGTCGCTCTGGCGGAAGTGGCGGAATTCGACCGCTCGCCGATTACCGATATCGAACATTGCGGGCCTTGCGACATCGGCTTGATCGAAGGCGGTGTCTGCAATTCCGAAAACGTGCACGTGCTGCGGGAATTTCGCAAAAACTGCAAAATTCTAGTCGCCGTTGGCGCCTGCGCCATTAACGGCGGACTGCCCGCCATGCGCAATCACATTTCCTTGGAGGATTGTTTGCTGGAAGCCTACCGCGACGGTATCGGCGTGGAAAATGCGCAAATCCCCAGCGACCCGGAATTACCCTTGCTGCTGGACAAGGTGCATCCCATCCACGAAATCGTCAAAATCGATTATTTCCTGCCGGGCTGCCCCCCGTCCGCCGATGTATTCTGGACTTTTCTGACCGCTTTACTGGAAGGACGCGAACCCTCTTTCCCTTATGAATTAGTCCATTACGACTAATAAGGAACCGTTATGTACGAACATCTGGAAACCGCTCAAAACCCCGCCAACCTGAAGCGGGTGGTGGTCGACCCGGTATCCCGCGTCGAAGGCCACGGCAAAGTCACTTTATTATTGGACGAAAACAACAAAGTGCAGCAGGCACGCCTGCATATCGTCGAATTTCGCGGCTTTGAGAAATTCATCCAGGGCCGCCCTTACTGGGAATTACCGGTACTGGTGCAACGCTTGTGCGGCATTTGCCCGGTCAGCCACCATTTGGCCGCGGCAAAGGCCATCGACCAATTGGTCGGCATCGACCCTGAAAACCTGCCACCGGCCGCGGACAAGCTAAGACGCTTACTGCATTTTGGCCAAGTACTGCAATCACACGCGCTGCACTTTTTCCATCTTTCCAGCCCGGATTTACTGTACGGCTTCGAGAGCGACATCAGCAAGCGCAATGTCATTGCCGTGCTGGGTGATTATCCCGACATCGGCCTGCAAGGCGTCAAGTTGCGCAAATACGGCCAGGAAGTGATCCGCATGGTATCCGGCAAGCGGGTGCACGGTACCGGCGCCATTGCCGGCGGCATGAACAAAGCTTTAAGCAAGGAAGAACGCGATTATCTCTTGCAAGACGTCGATCAAATTATCGCCTGGGCGGACGCTTCGGTCGCCTTGATCAAAAAAGTCCATACGGCCAATCTGCCGTATTACGACGATTTTGCCACCATACGCAGTAATTATCTCGGCTTGGTCAAGCCCAATGGGGCGCTGGAACTCTACCACGGTGGCATCCGGGCTAAAAACGACCTGGGCGAAACCCTGGTGGATCATTTCGACTATTGCAACTACAACGATCTGATTCACGAAGAAGTGCGCTCGTGGAGCTATATGAAATTCCCTTATCTGACCTCAATCGGCAAAGCGAATGGCTGGTACCGGGTCGGCCCATTGGCACGGGTGAATAATTGCGATCTTATCGACACCCCCTTGGCGGAAACCGCTAGAGTCGATTTCAAGCAACACAGTCCTGAAGCCATGGTACATAGTACGCTGGCTTTCCATTGGGCCCGTCTGATCGAATTGTTGCATTGCGCGGAAAGCATTAAAACCTTGCTGCACGACCCCGACATCATGAGCGCCGATTTGGTGGCCAAAGGCGAAAAACGTTACGAGGGCATAGGCGTTATCGAAGCCCCGCGCGGCACCTTGTTCCACCATTACCAAGTCGACGACAACGACATCGTCACTAAAGCCAACCTGATCGTCTCCACCACCAGCAACAACATGGGCATGAACGAGTCCGTGCGACAAGTGGCGGCGGAATATTTGTCCGGCCAGGAATTGACCGAACCGCTACTGAACAATCTGGAAGTGGCGATTCGGGCCTATGACCCGTGCCTGTCTTGCGCGACTCATGCGGTCGGCAAAATGCCGTTGCAACTGGAATTGATCGATGCTCAAGGCGATATGATCGATCGTCTGGTGCGCCACAGCGACGGCAGTTTCGAACATTAATCAAGGCATGAAGAAACCTATTCTGGTGTTCGGCTACGGCAATCTCAGCCGCGGCGACGACGCCGTCGGCCCGTTGCTGTTGACCCACCTGGAGCAGCATGCGGATTTAAGCCGCGTTGACTTATTGACCGATTTCCAACTGCAAATCGAGCATGCCTTGGATTTGCAAGACCGGGAATTGGTCATTTTTGTCGATGCGGCTGTCAGCGGCGATAGCCCGTTCGGGTTTAGCCGCCTTGCTGCCTGCCGGGACAATAGCTACACCAGCCACGCCATGAGCCCGGCGGCGTTGCTGCAAGTGTTTGAAAGCGTGACGGGCGTAACATCTCCACCAAGCTTTTTATTGAGCATCAAAACCAGCTCCTTTGAATTGGGAGACGGACTAAGCGAAACCGCGCGGAACAATCTGCACGAGGCCTGCCGATTCGCTGAAGACCTGCTTGCACTGCCTGTTGTTGAGATGCTCGACGTCGTCCTCCCAACCGCCTGTCTGGTGAGCTCGGTCGGGCATGATTAACTTATAAGCCGACATACGATGCGAAATCGGGCCGGAGCCGCCGGTTTACCAATCCTTTTGCACCGCAAAATCAACCGCGATACTCGGTGAGCGTTAGCATTTCACTCTGTCAACTTGCACTACTTCCCGTCTCCGCCGTTCATGCCCAAACCCTGGACCAACAAATTAGCCTGCTCTTGGCGCAAGGCACCGGCCTCGAGTTTTGCCCGGCCTTGCGCACTGGGGCTGCCCGATAATTTTGGCCCGCAATTGCAAACGCTTGTCCCTTCAGCCGACCATATGAAATGTTCTCATCCAAAACCGGCATAGCGATCCAGGCGCGCAAAAAACTCCACTTTGATATTGCCTGACAGCAAAACTTGACAGTTTGAGTAATAAGCGTGCGACTCAACGAAAGTAGGTTCTATGAATAACACCAGGTACAAACACGATTAGTGTGTGGACAACAGGGTAGCTGAAATCAGGTTTCAGCAACCGCCAGCAGCAGGCTGCCGATGTTACGTTTAAATTACCGGCTTACGGCTGGTTTAGGCGTAGAATTCAGGGAAAGCTAGCGGCTTGAACCAAATAATATACACAGATTTTTGCCTTGGACAATTCACCCAATGAACCTAGACCTACGCACAATGATGGTGATGATCTCCGCGCTGAGCCTGTTGTTTTCCGGCCTGCTGGCACTGGTGGGACTTCATGCCGGCGATAGCCGCGGAGTGCGGCAGTGGACGCTTGGTAGCCTGTATTTCGGGTTAGGACTGGCTTTTTCCTATACCCAACTTGAACCTCCGGCTAATCCGTGGGCTCTGGTATTCGGCGCCTGCTTAACACTGACCGGGACTGGTTTTCAATTCAACGGCATTCAAGTATTCAAGACCGGAACATGTAATCGTTATATCCCCTGGTTACTGGCTGGGCTGGCGTTTTATCAGAACATCTGGTTTGCGGTTCTTCATCCCGACATTCACGCCCGGGTTATCGCCAATTCAATTTTGTTTTTCTTAATCAATGCCGCCAGCGCTCGCGCCCTGTTCGTACCTGTAGAGCAACCGTTGCGTACAGCATATTGGTTAACCGCTTCGTCGTTCGCGATCATCGCCATACTGTTTTTGGTCAGAGCAGTGCTCGTCTTTCTGTTACCCGTCAATAGCTATTGGCTGTATTCGCAGATACCGCTCAATCCAGCGACATTTTTTATAGGCAGTATGTCGCAAATGTCCATTGTGTTCGGGTTCGTATTGATGTTGAATTACCGGCAGGCCGCCAGCCATCAAAAACTGGCATCAACAGACGCCCTCACCGGCATCATGAATAGGCGCAGCCTGGAGCAGGAAGCTACCCGCTTGCTGGCCCGTTGTTCCCGCACCGGGGAAACGCTTGCCGTCATGATGATAGATGTGGATCATTTCAAATCCATCAACGACCGTTATGGTCATCTGGTGGGAGATCAGGTTTTGAGGCATTTGACCGCTATCGCGGAAAATTCCATTCGTACCGGCGACTACCTAGCCCGTTACGGCGGCGAGGAATTTTGCATTTTGTTACCGGCCAGCCTCGAGAAAGACGCCTGGATATTGGCCGACCGGCTACGGCAAATCTTTGCTAGCACGGCAATCGAATGCGGCGGCGAGGCGTTACGCAGCACTATCAGTATTGGTATCGCCGACTCGGTACACACCGAGCTAAAATTCAATTCGCTGATCGTCGCCGCGGATAAGGCCATGTACCGCGCCAAACAGGATGGCCGTAATCGGGTAATAAGCCATTCAACCCATGCCTATGCTTAACCGGTCCGTTTAGCACTATCGTGTTGAAAAAAGACTTCTGGTTAAATAGCCTCGTTTGATGCCAATCGACTGGTAAACAGCCATCCTAATATCCAGCTGTCAAGTGCCCACAAAAAAGGCCGACATGATAAAAATCATGCCGGCCTTTTTATTCGTGACCGCCTAATTACGCTTCGTAATTTGCGTTGGCGAATTCCCAGTTAACCAAGGACCAGAATGCTTCCAGGTATTTTGGACGGGCATTACGGAAATCGATGTAATATGCGTGCTCCCAAACGTCGCAAGTCAAAATCGGTGTTTGACCGGCAGTCAGCGGACAACCCGCATTGCTGGTGCTAACCAGTTCCAGACTGCCGTTGGCATTTTTCACCAACCACGCCCAACCGGAGCCGAAAGTGGTTACCGCGCATTTAGTGAACGCTTCTTTAAATGCGTCGAAAGAGCCGAAGGTTCTTTCAATTGCATTGGCCAAACCACCTGTAGGCGCGCCGCCGCCGTTTGGAGATAAGCAATTCCAATAGAAAGTGTGATTCCAAATTTGCGCCGCATTGTTGAAAACACCGCCGGAGGATTTTTTGATTATATCTTCTAAAGACAGGCCTTCAAACTCAGTGCCAGGAACCAGATTATTCAGGTTGGTGACATAGGTTTGATGATGTTTGCCATAGTGATACTCGATGGTTTCGGCTGAAATGTGCGGCGCCAGTGCGTCATTTGCGTATGGTAATGCAGGTAATTCGAAAGTCATCTTTTTTCTCCAGATTGAGTGAACAGCATGAGTTAGCGCTTGGAGCTAAGACCATAACACTAATAACCCAGTATTATAATAAAGAATTATCACAAATCACTACAAAATGGAGAAAAACCCATGGCTTTAGAAGTAGAGCATAAGTTTCTGCTGGCGAACGACAGTTGGCGGGATGAAGCCGATCATGCAGTGCATTACAAACAAGGCTATCTCAGTGGCAGCCCTTTAAGTTCAGTAAGGGTACGGATTTCCGACAGCCACGCCTGGCTAAATATCAAAAGCGCCACCATAGGCACTTCCCGGCAAGAATTCGAATACGAAATACCACTGGCTGACGCGAATACCATTCTTGACGACCTATGCCACAAGCCACTGATAGAAAAAATACGCCACTTCGTGCATCACCAGGGTCATGTTTGGGAAATTGATGAATTCAAGGGCGATAACGCCGGCTTGATTGTTGCCGAAGTCGAGTTATCGCAAATTGGCGAATCATTTGCAAAACCGGCCTGGATCGGCGCTGAAGTAACGGACGATTTGCGCTACTACAACAACAATTTAACCAAAAACCCCTATAAGAATTGGCATAAAGAACAATAATTTACATCAAGATTGCGCTTATGACTGCCGCGGACTGAGCGAGCCATCGCTCCGGCGGCGGCTTTGATCAAGCGATTCAATACATTATCGAATGCCGGCAGGCCATGCATGCTATCGGCGATGAAATTTTTTACCCGCTATTTTTATAACTACAGTCTATCAAGCTCTTCGGGTGTTTGTGTCTATTAGACCATTACACCTGGAAACAGCACAATTTCTCGAACAACCGTAGCGCTAGACCTACACCCATGGCTTCGAGTTGTTTCAGCAAGCCATAGCCCGTTTACCTATCGATTTTTAATCCTGCAGATTTGTTCTTCATGACATTCTTCACGGTTTATTTCCCCATAAAGGGTTACTCTTTTCCCTCGCGAACGAAATTGGAGGTTTGTGCCATGTACTCTGCAGCCATTGATAGAAATGCTTTAAGCGGTTTATTCGACAACCAAAAAAAACTAGACGATCTGTTTGATTCAATTTTCGATGATGATAATTACTTCATCAGCAGTTCGCCTTCATCGCAATCGGAGTCTACTTACTCAGCGTATTGCCCGAACCGTTCAATTCAGTCTAGTCAAAGCCGGGTCACAAAATCGCTTCTGGCGGTAAATAATCAACACCCTTACTTTTTCTTGCTGCCAATAGTGCTCGAAATTACAGTAATTTATTTTGCGGTAAGCAACTTCTTGTAATGCGTTTGCGCTGATTTGGAGAGGCTCTCCCAGGCCGCCCTGAAATAGGGACGATTAATCGGCAATGCCGTTAGCGGGTGATCAGGGAATTAAAAAATATTTAACCTGAACTTAGTCAGCCAACGCCTTGAATTTTTGAGATTCCTCTTCACGACGCAACAAGTTGTTGCTACGTATCGACTTGAATTTAAAATAGAAACTGGAAGAATGCTCCATCGTCAACAATATGGGTTCGATGGAGTCAACATGAAAGTCTTATTAATACTGCTTACTTCGCTTTTTTCTATTGCTATTTTACTGGTTGCCGGCTTTCAGCTCATACGACTCCTTGTCAATAAGCCAACCGAAATGGCTGAGGAAGCTTGGCGCAGTTCTAAAATGCAAACTTTTCACTGATTTGCGGCGGCGATATAAGAACCCAAAGTTTTCAGCAGCAAGCCCTACCTAAGCGGGCAGCAGCTTGACTAAAATTTAGTCAAGCTAAGCCAGCCCTTTGTAGGTTGGAGCATTCCGCGGGTTTGTCACGGTCTAGTGATAAACTTATCCGGCGAAACTGAATTGTTTTGCAAAAAATCCGATTAGCCCGTCAAGGACGCTCTAGATAAGCGCAAGCTGGTTTACAGCCGCATCCTCTGCTTCCGAGCACTGTACAGCATCCTCCCCCATACAAAACAAGATATCAATAGCTGTAATAGGCGGCGTTTCGGAGAACATTAAATTTGATACAGTTGGGAGTAATTGCTGCGCACGGGGTTGTACCATTCCTTGAAATCGATCGGCAGCTCAAGCAACGGAGCAGTTATGCAATATTTCACGATGCCATCAACCGCAACATACGGAAAGCGACCGACTCTGTTTTTGTCGATATCTTGATAGGCTAAAGTATTCGCGTTGTTCATCAGTTACGTCATCAGTTGTGTACTTGCGGCAAATTCTATAAATGGCCACTTAAAACGTGCTTAAGCTTTGATTAGGATCAGATTAGCAGTGCCACAAACCGTTCCGTGGTTTAACCAAGAGGTTATCAGCCTATACCAAGCCTGGAGCGCAAGCGGCTTTTCCTGGCGACACATTAATGACGAGCCTTCCAAGCTAGCTTAATACAGTCACCCAATTTGCCAAAGAAGCTGATTTGAACTTTAGGCTTAAGCACGCCCTAATCAGTAGGGTTTATGTTAAGCCCGAAGCTTTGGGGGTGATTTTATGAAAAAATTAATATTGAATAGCCTGGCAATAAGTTGTCTGACAATATTTATGCAAGGCTGCGTAGCATATGGTCCACCTCGATACTTGTCCGCATCAGCCGTCTATCCTGCTTATTCGCCTTATCCAGCCTACGGCTACCCCTATTATGGCTATTCACCAAGGTATTATTCGCCCTCCATCGGCTTTAGCATCGCGCCGTCATTCAGATATGGCGGCAGATGGCAGGGTGGAGGTTGGGGTTATGGCCGAGGTTGGGGTTATGGTCGAGGCCGGCGTCACGGCGGCGGCTGGGGCCATCGAGGTGGCTGGGGACGCAGAAGACACTAGCGAGACCAGCATGCTCAATCGTTATGGCCTCTATGAGGGCATGAATTTAGGGCACTGGTAAGGTGAAGGTAGCTGGCTCGATTCGAGTGCAGGCAATTACTTGAACTTCGCCATACCCCCTATAACCTCCACCTTAATATTCTCACCGTCATTGGTTTCCAGCGCATCCCAACTTACTTTAATTTCCAGAATGCTCGGTAAAATCGACTTAAAAGTCTCTACCAAGCGCGGTTCGAAATGACTGCCGCTACCTTCGTCCAAGGCTGCTAAGATCCGTTCAAGCGGCCAAGGCTCTTTGTAAGGGCGCTTCATGCTCAACGCATCGAAAACATCCGCTACCGCCACAATGCGCGCCGATTCAGGAATGGCGTCTCCGACAAGCCCATCGGGATAACCACTGCCGTTCCATTTTTCATGGTGGCGCAAAGCGATTTCGGCCGCCATCCGAAACACCGAGGCATCACTTTTGGCCAATATTTCACTACCCACCCGTGGATGTGTTTTCATGATGACCCATTCTTCGGCATCCAGCTGAGTGGGTTTGCGCAAAATAACATCCGGTATCGATAATTTGCCGGTATCGTGCATGGGAGCAGCAAGTTCAATTAAGCGGCGGGCTTCTTCATCCCAACCTACAGCTTTAGCCAGCGCGCCGGCGTAAGCCGCCATACGCCATATATGCGCGCCTGTATCGGTATCTTTAAAATGCGCCGCCTCGCCCAGCATATAAATTGCTTCCCGGTAACTCTTTTCAATGTTCGACGCTCTCACCAACGACAAATGAGTGTTCACTCTGGCCTGGACGATAACCGATGACACTGGCTTGGTAATGTAGTCGACCGCGCCAACCTGGAAACCTGCCGCTTCGTCGATTTCTTCATTCTTGCTGGTCACAAAGATAACGGGTATCGCTTCAGTGAGAGGATCCGCTTTCAGGATGCGACAGACCTGATAGCCGCTCATATCCGGCATCTGAATGTCCAGCAGAATAAGGCATGGTTGATGCTTAATAACCGCCATCAGGGTTTCGGCACCGTTTCGCGCAAAGACCAGTTTATAACGGGGCGCCAGGATTTGCTGCATGGCTGCCAAATTAGCCGCCTCGTCATCAACGATAAGAATAGGCGCATGCGACATGGCTAGTTCTCCAACGAAATATCGAATTGAAAGGCCAGTAACCGTGTAGCAGTTTCCCCCCCTCTGAAATCAAAGTTCTCTACGGCAACATGTAAAGGAATCAGACTATCTGCCGGCAAAATCTCGTCTAATTCAGCCAATAGCGGCAGTACTACCAGCGTGTCATCCGAATTAAAGGCATGCAAGGTACGGACAAGCAGCGCGCCGAGTTGGCCGGGATCCGCCGCCGCGACCGCTCGGTCCGCGCTACCGATTGCGACGGGAGGCGCATATCTATCTATTGCGGCCAACGCCTCATGAAGCGCGGATTTCAACTGCACCAACACCTGTTTCGAGTCTTCGCCCGCGCATAACAGACGCTCAGCCTCGCCGGCCAACAGGGATAATTTATTCAGCGCCAACGTACCCGCCGCACCGTTGAGCTTATGCGCCAAAGCGCCGGCGTCCGGAGGGGCGAGCTTGGCGATTTCGGCTGCGCAGTTACCGTATTCCTGAACAAACCTACGCAGATATTGCCGACAAACCAGCGGGTCTTGCCAAATGGCTAAACCCTTTTCCGCGTCCAAATCCGCTTCCGAAAGCGGCGCACCACCGACATCCGGCGGGGAAACAGCCGTATGTTGCGGAGTCTGTCTATAACCCGTGAGTTTTTGAATCAGCGAAATGGCACAATCGACATCGAACGGTTTGGAAATAAAGTCGTTCATCCCGGCGGCTTTGGCGGCGTCTTCCTGGTCCTTGAAGGCACCGGCCGTCAAGGCTATCACGGGCAGACGGGCCAGCACACGCTGCTTGCGGATGCGGCGGGTGGCCTCATAGCCGTCCATCTTTGGCATTTGCACGTCCATCAGCACCGCATCGACCGATCCGGGATGGGCCCGCAACCATTCCAAAGCCTGCTGACCGTCGCTGATCAAGGTAACGTCCGCACCTTCAGCCGCAAAGATACGCTGCGCGACTTCCCGGTTAATATCGCTGTCGTCCACCACCAACAGCCTAAGCCCGGCCAGCCTTTGACCTTGGGAAGCCCTTTCTAGCACTTTGTCAGCACTACGCGCGGCCAATGCGTCGGACACAGCGTTATACAGACTGGAAGGCGTGACCGGCTTGGTTAGCACCGAATCCACCAACTTGCTGTCAGGCAAGCCCAATAGGGCCTGGCGGGAGTGTGCCGTGGCCATAATAATAATGGGATCGGAATTGTCGCTAATGGCGTCGCGAATGGCTCTGGCGGTGGCCAGACCGTCCATGCCCGGCATCTTCCAGTCCAGAAGGATAACTGACTGAGGGCTGGCAGAGGTGGCGGCCCGCATCAACAAATAATGCACGGCGGCCGCACCGGAATTGACGACTTGGGCTTTCCAACCCAGCGCGACCACGCTGTTGCCCAATGCGTCGCGAGCGATAGGGTTATCATCGGCAATCAGCACCTCCAAGCGGCTCATTTCCGGCGCGGAAACCGGACCATTTTCGGCGATATCAAATCCCAGGGTAAACCAGAATTCGCTGCCGCGGCCCACCTGACTGCTCATGCCCATTTGTCCGCCCATTTTGTCCACCAGCCAGCAACTGATGGATAACCCCAGTCCCGTGCCGCCAAAACGGCGAGTAGTGGAGACATCCGCTTGACTGAAAGGCGCGAAGATTTCAGCCTGTTTTTCCGCCGAGATACCAATGCCGGTATCCCGCACCGCAAAACGCAGCGTAACCTGGCGCTCGGTCTTATTCACCACAGTAATGCTAAGATCGACTTGACCCTGGTCGGTAAACTTGATCGCATTCCCGATCAGATTAATCAGCACCTGCTCCAGGCGCAATGGGTCGCCGAAGAGTTGATCCACCATGGTCGGCGGCGGGTTGATCACCATTTCGATATCTTTTTCGCCCGCGCTGGCGGACATGATGGTAGCAAGATTTTCCAACAGGTCGGGAAGTTGAAAGGGTGCCCGCTCAATTTCGAAACACCCGGCCTCGATCTTAGAAAAATCCAAAATATCGTTAATAATGGACAACAAGGAACGGCCGGCCGCGCGGATTTTACCTACTAATTCGCCGGCATCGCCAGGCAAGGAAGCTTGCTGCAATAAATAAGCAAGACCGAGAATTGCGTTCATTGGCGTGCGGATCTCGTGACTCATATTGGCCAAAAAATGCGATTTGGCCTGGTTGGCGGCCTGCGCCTGTTCTGCGCGGCGCGTAAGATCGCGATTCAACTGCTGAATTTTGGCGTGCGCGTGGGTTACCCAGGCACTGAGCAGACAGAACAACAACATCAACAAGGCTATGGGTTTATAGACATTTTGCCAGGCGCGCTGCTGCATGTTTTGTAAGGTCTGGCTGGGCAACAGCAAGCCGATATGCCACGTGTAATCGTGATGCCCCAGAATTTGCCTCTGCCCGATGCTCCGGTATAGCCCAGCGTTAACATCCTCTAACGGATTTATCCTGTTCCACGTCCAAATGCCGCCGCTGTCTAATTGTTGCCCTTGCGGTGCCGCGCGGATGGCGGCCCAGAGCGTCGGCTTCTGGGTGGCCAGCGTGGTGGGCTGATCCAGCACAAAACCCCATTCATCCTCGGCTTTTAATCCATGCAACCAGTAGCCCTGCCCGTTTAATAAAAACAGTCGCCTGCCATTCTCGCCAACCGACGCCAAAAAATCATCCAATAAACGTTGACCCAGATAATTCACGATCAAAATTCCCTGCCGCCCATGCCGGGAATCCATCACCGGCATGGCCATGCGGATGACAGGCTTGAACGGTCGCTCTATTCGCTCGTTTTCCACATTCAATTCAAAAGGAGAAATATAGATGGCTCCGACGGGCACTTTAATCGCATTGAGGAAGTAAGGCCGATGGGACTTATCCTGCAACGATTCGCTGGGCACAACCTGCGCCTTTCCGTCGACGAAATTCAGCCGCAACCGTTCCATACCCGACTGATCTATCCAACGTACTTGGTCGAAAATGCCGTGGGTATCCATGTACATGCTGAAATTCCGGGCCGCCAGCTCATAATTGCTAAGCGTGGGATGATCCAGCAACGCCTTGAAGCGAGGCATGTTGGTCAGAAAATCAATATCGTTGGTCAAATTGTGCAGGTTTTGACGCAAGGCATTGGTAGCAATATTTGCGGCGGCCGCATCGGCTGCCCGCAGTTGTTGCCGTTGAAAACGGATATCGGAGCGGACGAAGAAATAGCCGCCCGCACCAATCAAAACCAGCACAGGCAAAAAAAGCATTAGAAAAAAGCCGACCCTCTTAATCGGTGCTGAATTCATGTTTGCTGTCTCGGCTGTCATGCGGATAACCTATAGCAAAGACAAAGTCTGAACGGCTAATAGTGCTTGGCGTTTTTTTGGTGTTCGGCCAATATGCCTTCATAGATAGTCCTGATTATAAAGCTGCTTCAGCAACAGCAAAATGGCCGCCATAGCCGTGAAAGGAAGCGGCTGCATGGACGCAGGGGCAGGGCAATCATGGCGCAAGCCGATCCAGCGCCATGAAAGGGCAAGCTTCGATCCGTCCTGAAGCCTGGATTCGCCTCGCGGTGTACGACTCCGGCGATCCACGCCGGAAAGACGGTAACGAATGAGCGTTTTATCATTTAGCTGAAGCAGCTAAATAGTTTCCCCATCATTTACAGGAATTACTTGACAATACGAAATGAGCGCCCGGCCCACTTTTTTGGTGCCTTAACTCATGCAGCATCAGCCCCGGATTTATTTGATTCGACTAGATAATAATACACCTGAACTCTATGAATTTATACAACCAGCGAGAATGGTTACTAGGCTATTGAAATATCGGCGCACCGACGCCTTATCGGGAAAATTTCCTTAATTTCCGGGCTCGAAACTTACCTAGGGCAACTGTGATATGTTCGATGGCTGTTTAAGACTGAAAAAATTGTGCCGACTTCACTCCGGCTAGCAGCGCCCCGGGGGGGAATATACGGCGCTAGCGGTCTAGGCCATTTCACTGGCCGATGCCGTTCGCTGTTTTGGGCGAATATTAACTGTAAAGAAGGCCAGAGGCGCGACTTCCATCAGGATTCCTTTAACGTATGAACCGTAAAATCACTGCCATATTAGTGGACGACCACGCCGTAGTAAGGGCCGGCTTCCGCATGTTATTGTCCGCCGGCGAAAAAATCGAAGTGGTCGGCGAGGCATCGAGAGGCGAACAGGCCATTCAACTCTATCAGGAATGTTCGCCGGATGTGGTGGTCATGGATTTGTCGATGCCGGGCATAGGCGGTCTGGAAACCATACGGCGGATTTTGCATCGCAATAGCGATGCTTTAATCTTGGTATTCAGCGTGCACCACGAACAAGTCTACGTCAGTCGGGCGCTGAATGCCGGAGCCAAAGGCTATATCACCAAAAACAGCGCACCGGAGATTCTGCCCGAGGCCATTGACGCCATCCTGCGCGGCGAATGTTATGTAGAACATGGATTGCTGAAAAACCCGCGGGAGGCGGCGATCGGCATTGACCAGCAGGCCGTCCTGGCCGAATTTTCGCCGCGCGAATTCGATGTCTTCAGACTATTGGCGGAAGGGTTGACCGCGCAGAAAGTTGCCGATCAGTTGTGCCTGGGCCATAAAACGGTTGCCAATTACGCCACCCAAATCAAGAAAAAGCTCCAAGTTGACACCACCGCCGAACTCGCACACATTGCGGTGAATTTAGGCTTGACACAGCGCTGACCCACCCCACTGCCGGCTTGGATCCAGCAAGCCCCATCCCCGCGCTGATTCACGCGAAGCCCCGTTATCATCGTGCCGCGAATTACCGCAAGACGGTAAGTCTGCCGTAGCGTCCGTTCCACCGGTCTAAAATCAGCCCTTTTTGCCGGGATTGACATCGGGTACTTTGACGCCCTCGAAATATTGGGCGGTTTCGTTGGCCACGGCTTCGCTGACGGACTTTGTTAATTTTTGTAAGGCCGCTTGCAGCAACGCCACGCCTTCCTCGTCGCTGGCCGCTGCTTTGGCTTGGGCGGTGCTGAGTTCCCATTCCGAAAGCGCAAACTGCAAGGTCAGCTGGGTTTGGGTATAGAGTTGCCAGGCTTTCTGCCAATTGAAAAAAGAATTGGCGGCCGCGACCAGCGCTATCAGCCAGGCAATCCCGGACGCTACTTGCGGTTGCAATTCGCCGGGAAATAACTGGGTGATAAACGGCAGGCTGATACTCAAAAACAACAACACAAAGCCAGCGGCTCGAAACAGCTTACGCCGATTGGGGGCGCGGGTTTGATAAAAACCGATGTACCAAAGCACGCTGCCTTGGGTGTTTTCATCCTTAAAAAACTGCTGTTCTTTAAGCGCGGTCAGAAAGGCTTCCACCTTGGGTAAAGAATTCGGCATGCCGGAGGACTCCAAGCGAATCATAAAGGGCTTGAGCGATTTTATATCCGTTGCCGGCTAACGGATACCAAAATATCGCTTAAGTCCCAAGACTATCGAGCTCAGCCGTCAATCAAACCGGTTCGGCAACCAGCCTCTTTCCACGCAATCCCTAAAACTCCAATGCAGCATGTTTTCGGTTTTGTAGCTCCAGAAGAACCAACCCAGGTATTTTTCGAAACAGGCCAACTGAGCGGCGGCGTAACCGCGATAGGCTACATTTAACTGAAAATCGTCCATGCCGGATTGCGGATAATCGAAGGCCCCCTCCGCCCAAATTTCGGCCATTTTTAAATCCAGACCCAGGCTCCATTCGCCGACATAGGTGGGAATGCCGGCATGGCGGATAATTTCCTCCGCCTCGTTTTTCCAGTCGACCACCGCCTTATGCATATGGCCGAACACATCCAGCTCCACATCTTCGCGGATAAAGCATTGGTAACGGTGGATGTCGAACACCACATTCCGGTATTGCGGACCCGACATAAAGCCTTCGTAGTCGCGAAAACCGCGAAAACCGTCGTGAAAGATGACAGCCACGTCGTCCGCCCGGCAATGTCGGCGGATAACCCCATAACCGGCCTGAGTAAAACGTTTGAGTAATTCGGTGTCGATATCCCAGCGCGGCTCATTAAGCACTTCGATACCGCATAATGCCGGATGCTTCCCATATCGCCGCGCCAAGCGCTCCAGGGTTATTAAGGCATAGTCGATATATTCCTGGCGGGTATGCCATTCGCAAACATCCTGGATACCGCCGTTATCGAAGCCGTTCTGACAACCCGGCGCGGCGTGCAAGTCCACCACCACCGCCAGGCCGAATTCGTGCGCCCAATTGAAGGCCTGGTCCAAAATGTCCAAACCGCCTTGCACAAAGGGATAGGGTTTATCGCCATAACTGGCATGGTAAGGATAATCGGCCTCGAACAACCAATGCCCGATCGGGATGCGCACGGCATTGATACCCACCTCGGCCAGCCAGGCGAAATCCTCTCGCTTGATAAAGGTCCGCCAATGTTTAGTCAATATCCACTCGGCTTTGTCGCCCAGTTCGGCACACCAACTGGTCTCGTCGCGTGCCGCCATGCCGGCAAACAAACTCGGCGTCATCCATTTTTCCAATACCAGCCAACCGCCGAGATTAACGCCGCGAAGTTTTTTCTCGTGCTTACTTAGCTCATTTTGCATGTTCACCTCAGCTCAAGACGATACGGCGCTTGTGCATCGCTTGAATGGTGGGTTGTTTGGTAATCGTCAACATAGCCGAATCCGGCAGTTTCCGGTTGATGATTTTGATCATATCCACTTCGCCTTCCGGATCCAGGGAGTCGAAGGCTTCCTGCATCATGATCCACTTGGGTTTTTGCAGTAAAACTCTGACCAAGCCCAACCGCTGTTGTTGCTCCCGCTCCAGATTTTTTTCCCAATCGCCGACATCGTCCAGTTGCGGTATCAACTCGCTGACGCCGGCCAAACTCAACGCATATTCCAGATCATCCTGACCGAAGTCATTGCTGCTGGATGGGTAACAAATTGCCGAACGCAGTTTGCCGGTAGGTAAAAACGGTCGCGGCGGCATGAAAAACATCGGTTCTTCATCCGGTAATTCGATAACGCCCTCACCCCAAGGCCAAAGACCGGCGATGGCTTTAAACAGTTTATTGCCGGTAAAGGCGTTACCTGCAATCAACACCCTGTCTCCGGCTTTTATTTCGTCATTAAAGGCTTCGATGCAAACGATACCGTCCAAGCGGGACAAACACAGGTTTTTGAAGCGTAATACCGACTGATCTTTTTTTACCAAATGGATACGGTGCGGATCGGGTTTGGCGATTTCTTTTTCCAGTTGCTCCAATGCACCCGCCAAGCCTAAAACCCGCTCTACCGAAGCGCGCCACTCGGCGACCTTGCCCATATTGTCCACCGGCCACGACAATGCCGACACCAAATGTTGAAAAGATTGCGCCGATTGCATCAGCGCACCGAGAGAAATACTGCCGAGTATGTAGCGGGGCGCCGATACCAAAATCGGAAACGCCATCGACAATACCGAATAGCCGGAGCTGAACAGCATGATCTGTTCCCAGGCCTTGGTTTGTTGATTCCAGGCGTCGACGATGTCGCCAAACAAGCGGTGAAAATGTGGGTTCTCGTGCCGTTCGCCGTGAATCAGGGCGATTGCCAACGAGTTTTCGCGGGCTTTCACCAAGGCAAAACGGAAATTGGCTTCCACGGTTTGCCGATCGTCGGTCGCCTTGGTCAATGGCCGGCCGATCCACCAACCCAGCATGGAGGCGCTGGCCGCATAGATCATGGCAATCCAGACCAAATGGCCCAACACAGGGATTTGGACAACGCCCAAATCCAAAATAACGGTACCCGACAAATCCCAGAGGATTTGAGTAAAGCTCACCAGCAACAATGAGCTGTAAAACAAGCTATGAATTAAATCGATGGCATATTCGGTGGCGATGCGAACATCCTCGGCTATCCGCCCATCCGGATTATCGTGCTTGCCGGGAATATGCGTCACCAGATAATGCCGACCATCGTTCATCCATTGGCAAATCAACTTATCCGTCAACCAACCGCGCCAATCCAGTTGTATGCGGCGTTTAACCATTAAGTGCGCGACGGTGATGGCAATATTGGCGATAAAAATCAGCACGATCAGACCGATTTGCGTAAACAACCTGGACATCGAACGTTGGTCCAATGCATCGAATAAATCGGCGCTCCATACCGTGATGTAAACCGAGACGGCAATTTGCAGAACAGTCAGAACCAGCAAAGACAAGGTCAAACCGCGAATGGTCGCTTTATGCTCTGAATTCCAGAAAGGACCGGCTAAGCGAATAAATTGAATAAAAAATCTGCTGGTCGTTTGCAATGCCATACTCCTATCTCAGGTGAGCAGGCAATATACAAATTAGCTACATTAATAACAATACAAAAGTGTTTGATGGGGCCCACTCGCCGCTTGGAACAGTAACCGGGCTACCGGAATAAAAGTCGCAAAAAAGCCGGCTGCGGTTTTGTTGCGAGCCGGCTTTTTTTCGTTTAAAAAAATGCTTAGCGCTTCATGGAGTCGAAAAACTCGGCATTGGTTTTAAAGTCTTTCAGTTTACCCAGCAAAAATTCGGAAGCAGCCAACTCGTCCATCGGTTGCAAAATTTTGCGCAAAATCCAGGTTTTTTGCAGTTCGTCCGGATCGACCAAATATTCCTCACGGCGGGTACCGGAGCGGTTGATGTTGATGGCGGGATAAATACGTTTTTCGGCAATTTTGCGTTCCAGATGCAACTCCATGTTGCCGGTACCTTTAAATTCCTCAAAGATCACCTCGTCCATGCGGGAGCCGGTTTCCACCAATGCTGTAGCGATAATGGTCAAACTGCCGCCTTCCTCGATGTTTCTGGCCGCCCCAAAGAAGCGCTTGGGTTTTTCCAGGGCATTGGCATCCACACCGCCGGATAACAGTTTACCCGACGACGGCACTACCATGTTGTAGGCACGCGCCAGACGGGTGATGGAGTCTAACAAGATGACCACGTCGTGTTTGTGTTCGACCATACGGCGGGCTTTTTCGATCACCATATCCGCGACCTGCACATGGCGGGTAGCCGGTTCGTCGAAGGTACTGGATACCACTTCGCCGCGTACGCAGCGCTCCATTTCCGTAACCTCTTCCGGCCGCTCATCGATCAACAGCACGATCAGGTAGCATTCAGGATTCTTCTCGGCAATAGCATGGGCAATGCTTTGCATGATCATGGTTTTACCGGCCTTGGGTGGGGATACGATCAATCCACGTTGACCTTTACCGATAGGCGCAACCAGATCGATGATACGGGCGGTCAAATCTTCGCTGGTACCATTGCCTTGTTCCAAACGAAACCGTTTGTTGGCAAATAAAGGTGTCAGATTGGAAAATGAAATTTTGTTTTTAGCGTGTTCGGGGGATTCGAAGTTGATGCTTTCGACTTTTAGCATCGCAAAATAACGTTCGCCTTCCTTGGGAGGACGGATTTTGCCGCTGACCGTATCGCCGGTGCGCAAACCGAATCGTCTGATTTGGCTGGGCGAGACGTAAATATCATCCGGTCCGGCCAGATAGGAACACCCGGGCGTGCGCAAAAAACCAAAACCATCTTGCAATATCTCTAAAACACCATCCCCAAATATATCTTCCCCACTTTTTGCCTGTTTCTTCAATATGGAGAAAATTAATTCCTGCTTGCGAGCTCTGTCGATATTTTCTAGACCTAAGGATTCGGCGATAGCAATAATTTCACTGACTTGTTTAAGTTTTAACTCGGTAAGATTCATAAGGGTTATGGGGAAAGAAGAAAAGCAAAACGGCATGAAACCGTTTATGGCAGAGGTAGTTGTTGGAAAAAATTATGAAGATTATGGATGCGTAAAGAGCAAGCGCGAACGATTTTAGCGCAATAACCGGACTTCTCAAAACGTTTTCCGAAAAGTCCGGCAATTGAGGGCGTAATGCTAGATATTGCTATCGATAAATGCGGTTAACTGCGATTTGGTGAGAGCCCCCACCTTGGTCGCTTCCACTTCGCCACCCTTGAACAGCATCAGCGTCGGAATGCCGCGCACGCCGTAATGTTGAGGCGTTTTGGGGTTCTCGTCGATATTCAGTTTGGCAATGGTCAATTTGCCTTGATATTCAGCTGCAACTTCGTCCAGAACCGGCGCAATCATTTTGCAGGGACCACACCACTCCGCCCAGTAATCTACTAACACCGGACCGTTGGCTTTAATTACTGTATCGTTAAAATCAGCATCTGATACATGAAGGACTAAGTCGCTCACGCCATTCTCCACTAGTTTACAAAGCCAAAACTATAGTAATGTCTACCCTTGATTGTCAATCGATTTCATCGGAACGGCATTTTACGATATGCTATCAGGCTATGAAAAAAGCACATCTGACGGAAACATGTTTTAGCAATCTGGAGCTTTCCGACTCCATCATCAAAGGCCTTAAGGAAGCAGGATTCATCAACTGCACGCCGATACAGGATAAGTCGCTACCGTTGGCGTTGCGCGACAAAGACGTCGCCGGCCAGGCTCAAACCGGCACCGGCAAGACCGCCAGCTTCCTGCTGGCGACTTTTCAGCGCCTGCTCAACGACGAAAGCGAACAGATCAAAAACCCTCGCGCGCTGATCTTGGCGCCCACCCGGGAGCTGGCGATCCAGATTCATAAAGACGCTTTGGTATTAGGCAAATATTTGAATTTAAAACTGGCCTTGATCTACGGCGGTACCGATTATCAAAAACAGCTCGACAAGCTCAAAACCAATGTCGACATCATTATCGGCACCCCGGGACGCATTATCGACTTTTATAAACAAAATGCCTTTACGCTGGAGAATATTCAAGTCACCGTCATGGATGAGGCGGACCGCATGTTCGACCTGGGCTTTATCAAGGACATCCGCTTCCTGCTGCGCCGCATGCCGCCGCCGGAAAAACGCCTGAATCTGCTGTTTTCTGCCACGCTGTCGTATAAAGTTACAGAGCTGGCTTACGAACACATGAATAATCCGGTGCTGATCCGTATCGAATCGGAAGAAGTCACCTCCAAGGCCATTAACCAGATTGCCTACTGTCCGGCCAACGACCAGAAAATTCCGCTGCTGCTGGGGCTGCTGAAATACCATCAACCCCAACGCAGCATCGTTTTCGTCAATACCAAACGTTGCGCGGAACGGCTCGACGACTATTTGGAAGCCAATGGCTACAAGGTTGCCATGCTCAGCGGCGATGTACCGCAAGAAAAGCGCCAACGCCTGTTGAATGATTTTCAGGAAAACCGAGTCACGCTGTTGATAGCCACCGACGTCGCCGCCCGCGGCTTACATATCCCCGACGTATCGCATGTGTTCAATTACGACCTGCCGCAGGACGTGGAAGATTATGTGCACCGCATAGGCCGAACCGCCCGCTTCGGCGCCAGCGGCGAAGCCATTAGCTTTATCTGCGAGGAATATGCGTATTCGATGCCGGATATCGAGGACTATATCGGCGAAAAGGTGCCGGTCACCTCGATCACCCCGGAATTGCTGGTGGAAGATGTCGTCAAACCGCAGCGAAAAGAGCCGCGCGAGCGCGTCGTCCCGCACGACAAGCGCGCGCAACGGCCGCGACAGGATAGGAAACCTAGAGAATTTAAGCCTAAGCGGACGGAAGAAGCCCCTTCATCAGCGCCCGAAAATCCTCCACTGCCGGAAACTCCGTAATCTCCCGAATAGGCGCTAGACTATCCGGTTTGCTGATCGATACCAACTGCGTAATCCCAAAATTTTGCGCCGCCCGCAACACCGGCAAGCTGTCATCGACCAGCAGGCAGCGGTGTTTTTCAAATATATGATCAGCCTGTAACGTCTGCCAAAAACCCGGTTGCTCCTTGGCCAAACCATAATCGTGCGACGAAACAATCTTGTCGAAAAACTGTTGCAGACAGGTTTTTTCCATCTTCAAGCTCAAACTGTCACGATGAGCATTTGTGACCAGTAACAGGCTCCGACCACTAGCCCGTACCGCTTCCAAAAATTCGGTGACATGCGGATGTACCGCAATCAGCCCGGCAAGCTCCTGCTTCAAACCGGCAATATTAAGCTGCAACTCAGCACTCCAGTAATCCAGGCAATACCATTCCAAACGCCCCTCCATGGCTTTGAAGCGCGGTCGCAATTGATATTTGGCCTCCGCCAGCGGCAAACCGTGCAGTTCGGCAAACCGTTGCGGTACAAACTCCTGCCAGAAATGATTATCGAAATTCAAATCCAATAAAGTGCCGTCCATATCCAGCAATACGGTTTCGATTTTTGCCCACTCCAGCATATTTATTTCTCCGCCATTACGTTTGTGCGTGATGGTAGCGAAAAAGCCGGAGCGTTGTCATCCCGGCTCTGTTACGATTAGCCCGTCTACAACCGCTGGTTTCGCCATGTCCCGGAAAATGCCCATTATTCACAGCAAAGCTGTGATTGCCGAAACCCGCCAGTTCCGTATCGAGTCGTTACAGCTGGAATTTAGCAGCGGCCAACACCGCCAATACGAGCGTTTGGCGCGCAGCGGCACGAACGGTGCGGTATTGGTGGTACCGATGTTAGACCATGACACCGTTTTGCTGGTCAGGGAATATGCCGCCGGCCTGCATCGCTACGAATTAGGCCTACCCAAAGGCAAAATAGACCCGGGCGAAGATAACTTAAGCGCCGCCAACCGGGAATTAAAGGAAGAGGTGGGCTACGGCGCCAGAATGCTACAGCACCTGCATACGGTATCCATGGCCCCCGCTTATTTGGAACATACCATCGACATTATTCTCGCCGAACGGCTTTATCCGGAAAAATTAGCGGGAGACGAACCGGAAGAGTTGGAAGTGGTGCCGTGGAGCATACACGCAATCGACAAACTGATGAGTAGTGGCGAATGCAGCGAAGCACGTTCGATAGCGGCACTGTTTTTAACCGCGGCCTATCTCCGCGACCGAATCGACAGCTAATTCGGCACGATATTTTCGCCAATCAAACCCCTCGCCCGGATCGTCTTTTCTTCCAGGCGCAATATCGCTATGCCCGACTATCCGCTCCCGATTCAGCCCAGGATAGTACTTAAGCAGCAGTCTAGTAACCTCAATCAGCCTTTGATACTGTGGCTCGCAATAAGGCTGATCCACCGAACCCTCCAGCTCAATGCCAATGGAAAAGTCATTGCAGCGCTCACGGCCCCGATATTGCGAGACACCCGCATGCCAAGCCCGCTGATCGAACCGCACGAATTGCAACAACTCGCCTCCCCGACGTATCAATAAATGCGCGGAAACCCTAAGCTGGGCTATTTCCTGAAAATACGGGTGGGCGTTGGGATCCAGGCAATTACAAAATAATTGCTCGATATAAGCACCGCCAAACTGCGCGGGCGGCAAGCTGATACAGTGAATCACCAACAGAGATATGTCGGCGGCATCAGGCCTGGCATCGCAGTTTGGCGAATGCCGAAAAGGCGCAATATCAATGCGATGATCGAGAATGTTCATTCGGCTGTATTTTTCATAAATGGCAAATGTTCCCCCAACTTGGCATGAGCCAATAACGCTAGCTGCGTTTCGGCTTGGTTTATAATGCCGCTATCTTAATATTAAATTTGGACATCCATGAAACCGCAGCCTGCCTTGGAAGACATTGCCGCCTATCTTGCCGAAGATTTGGGCAGCGGCGACCTGACCGCCAACATCATTCCGGAAACCACCCAAGCCAGCGCCCGAGTGGTAACGCGCGAAAATATGGTGTTATGCGGCCAGAGCTGGTTCGATGCGGTATTCCAACAACTGGACAAGCATATCGTCATTGAGTGGGCTCATCAGGAAGGGCATGAAGTTGCCGCCGACAGTCTGCTGTGTCAACTTCACGGCCCCGCCAGAGCCTTACTGACCGGCGAACGCACCGCGTTAAACCTTTTGCAAACCCTGTCGGCAACCGCCAGCGTTGCGCGTAAATATGCACAAGCAGTCGCCGGCACGGCTTGCAAGGTTTTGGATACCCGCAAAACCATCCCCGGCTTGAGATTGGCGCAAAAATACGCCGTTCAATGCGGCGGCTGCGTCAATCACCGTATCGGTTTATTCGACGCGATTTTAATCAAGGAAAACCACATCATCGCCGCCGGCTCCATCAGTGCGGCGATAGCCAAAGCCCGGGAACTTAGCGATGTCATGGTGGAAATCGAAGTGGAATCCCTAGCCGAATTGCAGGAAGCGTTAACGGCGCAACCCGACCGTATCATGCTGGATAATTTCACTACCGCTGATTTGCAACGGGCAGTCGCGCTGAATCAAGGTCAAGTCGAACTGGAAGCATCCGGCAATATCAGCCTGAATACCATACGCGGCATCGCCGAAACCGGTGTCGATTACATTTCAATCGGCGCATTGACCAAACACATCAACGCTATCGACTTATCGATGCGAATCGAATTATTGCCCGCGCAGCCATAGCGAATCACTGGCTGGTTTTATAAAAACCGGCCAATGCTTCGCTCGCTAACCGACCGGCATTTGCTTAGGAAACCACGTTGAGATTTTCGTTCTCGTACAAGCGGAGTTTTTTCCAGTTTACAAATTTGCTATCGTCGAAGTGCGCATCGTGATCGATGGCATGCTCATAACAGCTGCGGAACAAGCGCGCGGTACGAAATGCATGCAATTCATCATCGGCCGTAACCGTTTGCACGTTGCCGACTTGGAAAGTTTTATTCCGTGATTTACCGTCTTTCACCCAAAACACCGTGTAGCATAAATAACTTTTATCCTTGCGGTGATCGAATTTAATCGTACGGGATACGCCGGTCACTCCGGTGGTGGTTTTATTCTTAGGCGGCTTTAAAAAGCGGGTCTTACTGCCTTTCAGCACTACCAGCATTTGATCCCGCCATGTGATGGCAGCCTTTAAAGACTTGGTTTTGCTGCCCCACAGTTTATGAGAAAAATAGCGACTGCTTTCTTTGCCGCGTCTGACGATGCGAACTTGGAAACCAAAAGCATCGGGTTCTGTAATATGTTTAACTTTTGCCATACCATCAACCATTCATTCAACAAAAGCCCACAAGATGATCCTGTTTATCCGATACCATCCGTTAGTCATGTAAGCGTTAGACTACAAATTAACGTGAATTTGTCAGTTGCGCAAGTTTAATTTACTAGGATTGATACATAATTCCACAGTATTTTAGTGTAGAATAGCCTCCAGCCCTATTACATAGGCGCAAACACCCTCATAACCTTTTGTTTTATAAGTAATTTTGGAGAAGAATCGATGAGCGTTTTAGTAGGTAAGCAAGCACCTGATTTTACAGTTCCAGCCGTCCTGGCCGATGGCCAAATCGTTGACGCGTTCAGTTTTTCTGAAGCAACTAGTGGAAAATATGCCGTAATTTTCTTCTATCCACTGGACTTTACCTTTGTCTGCCCAAGCGAACTGATCGCATTCGACCACCGTATCGAAGAATTTAAAAGCCGCGGCGTGGAAGTCATTGGTGTCTCTATCGACTCACACTTTACCCACAACGCATGGCGCAATACCCCCGTCAATCAGGGCGGTATCGGCCCTGTCCGTTACACGCTGGCGGCAGATATCAGCCACAGCATCTGCAAAGACTACGATGTTGAATCCTCAATCGGCGTCGCATTCCGCGGCAGTTTCCTGATTGACAAAAACGGCATGGTCCGCCACCAAGTGGTTAACGACCTGCCGCTGGGCCGTAATATCGACGAAATGCTGCGCATGATCGATGCGCTGCAATTCCATGAAGAACACGGTGAAGTTTGCCCGGCCGGCTGGAATAAAGGCGACTCAGGCATGAACGCCAGCCCTGCCGGTGTTGCGGAATATCTGAGCCAAAATGCTGACAAGCTGTAATTTTTAGCTGTCCCGCGGACGAAAAAAAGGCGCATTGTTTCGGCAATGCGCCTTTTTTAAAAAGCATCTTTATCCAAAACATATTAGCCCGGACAAATCCGGCCGACTTTTTCGGCCACGGCAGGCGTCTCCATGAGCTTGAACACAAAAGTAATTTGCCAGCCTGCCCGCTTTAACTTAAAACCGCTCCCCATAGCTGGAGAGCTCTCGGCTGGTTCACCCGCGATAATCACACAAAACTCATACCGAAACTGGGTATACTGCCAATGCGGCTTGTGCTGGTTTAGGCATTTATACAGTACAAGCTGGCAGGGTCACCTCCTGTGCCCATGCTATTTCGGACCCGTACCGTAATGTTGATACATCAGGTTGTCCGAGGTGCCAATAGTTTTTAATCATTCAGAATCCGGTTCACGCCACCGGTAAACAGCATCACATCCTGCGGGAAATACTGTTTACCCAAGGTTACGGTGTCGACGTTGGCCGGCAGCCGGTAACAGCGCACATCGTCCTCGACTTCTTCGATCTGTTGTTCGATGCGTTCCAGCAAACGCAACAACCTTGGCCGCTTTATGACCACAGCAAACACCGAATATTGCACCGGCAAGCCCTGTTTTTTCAGTATCCGATGCACCTTGCCCAAGCGCCTGGGATTGGCAATATCATAGGCAATCAAATACAAACCTAACTGGCTGTCGGCCATTAGCTTACAGACAGCAAAAATTGATGCAATTTATTAATTGTGCTGCGGAAGAGCAAATAACAACGATCAGAGCGTTGTTGAAACAGCGTTGCCATAGCCTGCATTGGCGCCGCTCTAGACACCGTATCGTCGTCAAGCAAGAGTGGATAAAAATCCCATAGCAGCAATTGACTGACAAACGCCGCCAAATCTAGATCGTTGGCTAGTAAGGCTTCATCATCACTTACAAAATCGGCCTCCGGCAACCAAACCAGTAGCTCGGCGTGCAATATGTTTTGCAATAGACGCGCACATTGCCGTCCCCCACTACCTAAGCTGACAAACAACTGCCGACGCAATGTAACTACCGACACTTCCCGCCAATCCAGCAAGCCGATACGTCGGGCAAAGCTGCGCGCCGCCAGTTTTTCCATGGACAGCCGCCAATTCTCATATAGCGATGGTCCATCAGCGCGTGCCAGCAAATCGATCAAGCGCTGGGTCAATGCTTGTCTATCGCTGGCACGTCCCAGCCATCTGGCGCGCAAATCACCGTTTTTCTCCAGAAACAATACCGAAATGCCGGCATCGGCACAGGCCAGCAACGCAGACATTGACCATTCCACCACGCCCTTGCAAACCACCCGCGACACTCTGGACATTGGAAACAGTTGATCGGCTTTATCGGTCAGCGAAATGCGTAGTGCCGGCTCGTCCAATACCACCCTGCAACCGGGGGAACCGTCAATATACAGAGGTCGCATTAGCGGGCCTCATAAACCAGTTGATACCGTTTATTCAATGCATGCGCGTAACGGCGTAACAATCGTCGGGCCGCCCCGGCATGTGATTCGTAAAACCCATAAAATCGCTGCCGGCCGGTTTTGTTTAGCAAGCAGCGACCATTGTCAGCGCTGAAATGCTCCTGACGTAGTTCCCGCTCCCGAAACATTTGCCACACCCAATTATCCATTATCGGCCGTAATGGCTCCATCAAATCGCACGCCAGCGATTCACGGCCGAAACTCACGTCATGGTAAAACCCCAACATGCTATCCAGTCCGACGATATGGCATACCCGCACGGCATCGTAATGCAACAGGGTATAGCCCAAGGACAGACAGACGTTAACTGGGTCGGGCGGCGGACGTTTATGGCGACCGGTGAAATTCAAACAAGGGGCAAATAAGCGGGTAAACCCGCCAAAATAGGCGGCGGCGGCCGCGCCTTCATAGCCTCGCAAACTTTCCAGGGACTGGGTCAATTGCTCTTCACGCAACCTGCCAATGATGCCGGACAAGGTCTGTACGGCGCCGGTCAAAGGATGCCGCAAATCGGCCCGCTCGTGAATCGCTTCTTTCAACAAACGCAGCTGCGAACGTACCTTGACCAAAACCAGCCAACGCGCTAAAGGCATGCGCAAATCAGGATCCATGCTGATGGCATATTGGCCCAAACGCCTGGCACTGTCGCTATGCGCCCTTCCGGCCAACATCGCCGTCGCTTCGGTATTACGCCCGGACAAAACCAATAAACCGATATTCCGTTCGCTTAATGCACCCAATACCCTACTTTCCAATTGTACATTGCCGCGCAACACCACCCGATCCAGTAAGTGCAGGGGCACAGAGCCCTTACGTGTACCATCCTCGTAAAGCGCAAGCGCCTGACCGTCCAACTTGATGCCTAGATTCTTACGATCCAGATACAAACTGCTCATCCTTTACCCCACATAGTAAAACGAACCATCCTGTGGTGGCACCGCCTTGCCTAGCGTCCGGATGTGTTTGGTACCCGCCAAACGCAACACAATGAACCGATCTTCCACAGGGTCTATGACATCGGCAATGTCTTCCAGTAGCCTACGTTTTTCAGCGTCGGTCAAAAAACATTCGAACACCGATTTTTGCCCACCCGAGGCATAGCCACGCAATACATAAAGCGCCTTGCGCAGTCGCCGGTTGCAGGAAATATCGTAAGCCGCCAGATAGAGTTGCCGTTGAGTCATGGCATTAGCTTAAGCCGGAAAAGCCCAACCGTTTGTGTTGGCAAGCTTGTCGGAAATTGAATCCGTAAGCCGGGGCTGAATTTTTAAGTCGCGACGTAGGCGTCGCTCCTACCCACGCAGGAGCGACGCCTACGTCGCGAATAACGAAATCGTATTTTTTCTTCGACTTAAATAAACTTGATGAATTTATGCCCTCACAATATAACAAATCTTAATCCCTTCTTTATAAGGTCTTTAATTTAAATTACAGGGAGTCAGGCAATATTGAGGCAATCTATGAGTCTTAATCCCTTCTTTATAAGGTCTTTAATTTAAATTTAAATCCAAGCCAAGAGTTAATTGGACTTCAGTCTTAATCCCTTCTTTATAAGGTCTTTAATTTAAATGCCATCGTCAAACAACTGATGCAAGAAACCGTCGGGTCTTAATCCCTTCTTTATAAGGTCTTTAATTTAAATGCTGTCTGGAACTTTCATAGATCCTTTGACAGTCGATCTTAATCCCTTCTTTATAAGGTCTTTAATTTAAATATCACTGGAAGAAGCGCTGCTCGCATTAGTTGAAAGTCTTAATCCCTTCTTTATAAGGTCTTTAATTTAAATATCACTGGAAGAAGCGCTGCTCGCATTAGTTGAAAGTCTTAATCCCTTCTTTATAAGGTCTTTAATTTAAATACCACGAATGCCAAATTACAATGGACTATTCTTGGTCTTAATCCCTTCTTTATAAGGTCTTTAATTTAAATTCATTTTGACGGCATTGAAGACCCTTTTGACATGTCTTAATCCCTTCTTTATAAGGTCTTTAATTTAAATGGCACGTATCGCCGCCGCTCAATACCGTAAGCACGGGTCTTAATCCCTTCTTTATAAGGTCTTTAATTTAAATTGAAAGTATCAATCACAATGATAGTAGATGTACGTCTTAATCCCTTCTTTATAAGGTCTTTAATTTAAATAAAAAACCTGATTGCTGCCGATACTGGCGCAACTCCGTCTTAATCCCTTCTTTATAAGGTCTTTAATTTAAATAATCAGAAACAGTAACAGTGGCAAACGCTATCTGTCTTAATCCCTTCTTTATAAGGTCTTTAATTTAAATAAAACAATCCCGAGCAATACTTCGACTCGATTGAGTCTTAATCCCTTCTTTATAAGGTCTTTAATTTAAATGAAACCCTCAGCACCCACAACGATGCCGCCATTCTGTCTTAATCCCTTCTTTATAAGGTCTTTAATTTAAATATACCATTAATACATTGATTGTCGCTGGACTTCAGTCTTAATCCCTTCTTTATAAGGTCTTTAATTTAAATGCAACTATTTGTCAAACACCCGCCAGAAAAACCGTCTTAATCCCTTCTTTATAAGGTCTTTAATTTAAATACCCAAAAACACGTTATAAATCACCAAAATAGCGTCTTAATCCCTTCTTTATAAGGTCTTTAATTTAAATACAACCCCAATTCAAACACGACTGCGACGCTTGGTCTTAATCCCTTCTTTATAAGGTCTTTAATTTAAATATAAATCAGTATTACTCAACATCTTAGGTATGTCTTAATCCCTTCTTTATAAGGTCTTTAATTTAAATTTCCGGGGATTGCTTGGAGTATGTGAAGAATTTGTCTTAATCCCTTCTTTATAAGGTCTTTAATTTAAATATTCTATTGCCATTGTGTTTTTCTTCGCTGGCGTCTTAATCCCTTCTTTATAAGGTCTTTAATTTAAATAGCTGAATTTATTAAAGAGTATAAAACATTAAGTCTTAATCCCTTCTTTATAAGGTCTTTAATTTAAATATGACCTTAATCGACAGATTACACACCATCAGCCGTCTTAATCCCTTCTTTATAAGGTCTTTAATTTAAATTGTCGCTGATAGTGTCGCGGAATTTGTAAGACGTCTTAATCCCTTCTTTATAAGGTCTTTAATTTAAATAGCTCGATGGTTTTCTCCTTTTATTATCAGTAGGTTACAGAGGGAGTTGCCAGGGTTTTTCATTTTTCAAAAGTTAGCTGTTTGGCGTTAGCCATTTTTGCAGGTGTTGTTGTAAATTTTTCAGTTCGGTGTGACTGCAAATGCTGATGTTAAGTTCTTTGGCGCGGGCTCGACTGATTTTGTCCAGGCTTTTAAAGCTTACCAGCAGGGCCCGCCCTTGTAGCCCACCCATCAAATCGCGCAAGCTGTCTAATTTATACAGGACGTCGGCACCTTGTTCAAAGTCTTTGTAGCTTTTTGTTTTACATTCTATTAAATGCAGGCGATTGGCTTTAATGAGGCCAACATCCATTTCGTTTTTAACCACTGCCTTACCGGCCGGCTGCCGACTGATCGTGATGTTGCAGGCAACATCCTGGATGGTTAAGCTCTTTTTTAGATTAAGGCATTGGGCATAGGTGTGCATTTCCAGCCAGCCGCCATTGCAGGCAAAGCGGGCTTGTTCGTTTTTAAAGCGCAGGGTATAGCCGTTGATGACGCAAAGTTCGGCTTGTTCAAACAGCTCTAACAGTTGCCAAAGGTTGGGTTTGGATTGCGGGCCTTGCTCTATTTCGACGCTTAGTTGCGGATTGTCTGCTTTTAAGGCTAAATAATTTAGAGTACCCAGTTCGGTAGCGTAACGCTCGATGTCGGCGATGATCTGTTGGCTTAATTGACGTAATGGTTCGATCACACCGGTTCTATCAAGGGTAATTTGATCGGCACCGTAGGCCATCAAATAGTCTTCGAGTTTTAAACGATCGGCCAATTCTTGCGTAGGTTGTTTAGGCCAAAGCCATAGGAGTCGGTCTTGTTCGGGGTGGATATAGTAAATCGCTAACTCACAACTACGAAACACGTCGTAGGCTGCAATGCTCATGAGTTTGGTGCCGCCGGTGGCATTCAAGGCAATGCCACCATCCGGATAGTCGGTCAGTAAATTAAGCACTTTTTCACTAATATAGTCGGCATCCCAGGGATTTTCTATAAAACAGCGCTCGACTCGAATGGCTCGAGATTTAAAGATGGTTTCTAAGGATAGGCTGCGTTCGTGCATATCCGGGCTGACTAACATGACGACTTTTTGCGGACGCAGGTTGTCGTCCAGTATCGGGGTGAGATTGGGTATGGGCTGGGCGGATACCAAAATCAGATGGGTGCTTATGTGCATGGGGCCTCGGCGAGTAATTGGTAAAGATCGGCATCGATACGTTTGAATAATTTTTCTTTATGGTGACCACTGAGAAAACGGTGGACAAAGCCTTGTTTGATCATGGCCAAAACGTCCCATTGGCTGAGTTGGTTTCTCGTCATCAGTGCTGCGGTCAGATATTCGTCTGCTAGGGTGGTGCAACTGATATCGGGGTTATCGGTACACACTGTGAGCGGCAGACCTTTTTGCCAAAGTGCCAGCAGGGGATAGCCTGGATACTGTTGTGTATGTGGGAAACGGGGATCATAAAAACCAACCACTTCGCGGTTAGAGCTAGGGCAAAGTTCCAGACAAATACTCCGATCGCGAAAGCGTTGGGCCAGGTTGTCGTTTTCGTTGAGACTTAAGCCTTGGCCTATGCGGACGGCATGCACGTGATAGGCTGCTGGCCAAATGGAGTCGACCTTTTCGTCTTCGCCGGCAAGGATGATAATGGGCTGACATTCTGCAAAATCAGGTTGAAACAAACTGGCCATGACCTCCGGCTGGGTGGTTTGTTCGTCACCGACCAAATCCAGACCAACTAAGCGATATTTGGCCTTTAAAGCCAGTAATTTTTCCTGTTCGGGGTGGCTTTGATACAGCTGCAAGCGCTCCGGCGCCAAAAAAGCATAAGCATCTGAAATCACGGCCAAACTGACACCCAGCGTGCAAAGCAGAATGTTAGTTGTCATTTTGTAGGAGCGACGCCCACGTCGCGATTAAAGCGCAAAAGCGCTGTTCGACTCGCGACCTGGGGGTCGCTCCTACCGGCCTGCATTTCAGCGATTAAAGCCATATGGCATCCCAATGCGGATAATCGCCGATATGTTGGACTAATCCAGCCCTTAACGGATTGGTTACGATGTAACGTGCGGTTGCTAGTAAATCTTCTTCCTGTCGCAAAGCATGGTCATGAAAACCCGCTTGCCAAACGGGGTGGCCGATTTTTTTGGCAGACAAGGTTTTGAGACTTTGCATCACCTGCGATAAGCCGATTTGGCCGGTTAATGTCATTAACCAGTGTAAGTGGTCTGGCATGATAACAAAGGCCAGCGTATCGGCACGCCCTAGTAATTGTTCGTTCATCAGTAGCCTCACCATAGCGCGGGCCGCGTTGAAGTCGTTGAAAATGGGTTCGCGGTGTTGGGTGACTGTGGTGATGAGATAAACTTGATTTGCCGATGAGTAGCGACCTTTGCGCAAGTTTTTGGCGTGTGGGTTGAGTTGGGTTTTTAATCGCGACGTGGGCGTCGCCGGCTCTGATCGCGACGTAGGCGTCGCTCCTACAGTAGGAGCGACGCCTACGTCGCGATTAATTAATACGCCCACGTCGCGATTGAAACCAGATGCCCAGTTCACAACTCAAATTTATCCGGCAATTGCTCAGGTAGATTTTTGATACCTACCGTTTTAGCTTCGTCCAGCAACATGGGGACAAAGTGTTGCGCCAACCAGGACTCGATAGCTAGCCAGTCTTGTGTTTGGATAGGCGCAAAGCCGTGCGCCAGGATGGAACTGTTACGAATTTTGATATGGTTGAGTAGCGTGTGCTCCTGTTCTGTGATAAATCGGGCCGCCGGACCATCAGTCTTAAGTTTGACTAGTTGCCAGGCGTTGTATAGGCCCGCTTGCCATTGTCCGTCACGATTTTGGGTTAAGATCAGATTTTCGGGGATTTGCTCGGGCAAGACATGGCCGGTTTTGATGTTGGCTTTGCTGCTTAATAGCCATTGCGCAGTCCATTCAATCAAACGATATATACGCGCAACGGCATCGTCATAACGGCCTTGGGCGGCGCGGCGCTGGGCGTTGAGGTATAAATCAAACAGTCTTGCGGCGTCCTGTTTTCTGGGGTTGTTGTCATTCAAACGCAGCGCGATGCCAATATAGTTTTTTAAGTCCTGCGGTAAATTTGGCGCGTAGGGTTGCAGAATATTGAGCGCCAGGCTGTGATTGAAATTATCCCATTCGGCAAAGGCCCGGCTGAGTTCGCGAAAGCGGGTGTACTGAGCGCGCAGTTCCGTTTGCTGCGTTGGCCTAAGGTTTTTTAACCCGGCCTCCGCTTCGCTGTAGGCAAAACGGGTCCAGGCTTGGCGATAGGGGGCAATAAGGCGCTGGAAGCGGATTTGTTCGCTGTTGGCCCGTGCGGTAAATTGCGAGCCGTCTTGCACCTTAACTAAATCGGCGCGACTGCCGGTCACCAATTGCAAGTCAATATCCGCTCGCTCCAATGCGGCCATGATTAAACCTGCGCTCATCGATTTGGTACCTCCGGTAAAGTCGGCGGCAATTTTGGCTTGCGGAAAACGCAGCAAGGCGGCTTCGATAGCCTGGTTACAGTCCAGATAAATCTGATCCAGGTCGTCCGACTGGGTGATGGCAATTTGATATTGCTCGGCTGTCAGCCCGGTTTGGCTGGGAATGTTAGGCAAACCGGGTTTGTCGTCTTGTGGCTGCGCTTTGATACAACTGCCTTTGCCATCAATTTGGCTGACCGAACCCGCCCGCCCGGTAGCCGGGTCTTTGTCGGTGCAGATGAATACGACAAAATCCGGGCGCAATTCGTTGATAGCGCTAACAATGGGCTGGTGACTTCCGCCGACGGTGCAGATGAGGATTTGGGTCATGGTTAACCTTGTAGGTATTTCAACACTTTTTGACTACGCTCTTTGAGTTTGAGTTTTTTGTCGTTGGTGCCGGCAAAATCCGGCATCCATTTACCCGCTACTTCCATTAATGCTTGTACCTTTTGAGCGACGATTTTGGCGTCTTCAGCTTGCCAGCGGCCTTTTTCCAATTCTTGCAGCAAGCGGGTGTCGTGCTCTTGCGACTGAATCGGTTTTAAAAATGCTTCCAGCTCTTGCTCGATGGGGCTGAGGCTGGCTAGGCGTTGCTGTTCGGCTTGTTGTTTTTGCAGTTGTTCAGCTTCTATTTGTTGCTGTTTTAGCAGATTTTCTTGTTCCTGCTTTAGGCGTTGCCGGGCTTTTTGTTGTAAGGCGTTTTGCTTGGTCAATTGGGTTTGCAGCCAATCCGTAAATTGGGCACTGTTATTCTCCAACCAGTGCTGAACAGCACTGTCCGCTTGCTTTGGATCAATTTCAACAAGCACCCAACCAAAAGGTAATAGACTTTGTTTGTCGCTACTTTGATCGGCCGCTAGCCACCAGGTTTTGGGTTGTTTTTCCTGCTTAGAGGGTTGTCCTTTTCCCTGCATAATGCGAATGCTGCGGACACCATCCAGCGTTAAGGCTTCCGAACCGCTATGTCGACCAAATCTGAGCAGAAATGCTTGTCCTGCATTAAGGCGGCTTAACAAACCATTTTCCAGCAAGTTTTCGATCTGACGAATCCAATCCGGATTGATGTAATTGCGTTCTTTGATTTCAGCCAATTCGCGCCAGAACAAGCCCATATAAAACGCATTACAGGCTTTGGCTATATCTTGCATCGTCCAGTGAATTTTGGGCAATTTGTTTGAGTTTTTGAGCAATGCCTGTGGCGTGTGCAGGGTTAAACTACCGTGAAAACTTTGATACTGATGGGGAGCGATGCATTCTAAAAGCTGGTAGAGGTTTTCGCCCATGCTTGGGCGCAAATTGCCACGCTCATCAACCACGGGTTTACGTTTACGATTGACGGCAAATTGCACTTGGCAAGCCGGTTTGTCGGCATGACCTTGCCAGGCTGCATCACCGACTGCGACCAAGCGCATGGGGTCGGTGTCGAACTTGCCTTGAAACAATTGTTCTTGAAGTTGTTGATTGCGCAGATTTTGACCTCTGTGGGTGTTACCGTTATTGCATTGGTCCAATAAGGCGGTGCGAATAGCGCCTTTAATACTGCTGCCCGGTAATAACGGATTGCCATCGATCGGGTTGTAAAAAGTTCGGTCAATTTCAAGCTTGTTAATCACCCTTTTGCCCTGGCCTTCGTGTTGCGCCGTTTTGCCAATCCGTTTTTCATAAAGAGATTTAACGCCTTGGGCTGTTGGAATGGGTGCTCTGGCAAATGCAAGCAGGTTGTCTCGGTTGTCGTGAAAAAATGCCTGTACTTTAGTCAGCATATCGTCGTCGGGTCTGCCGTTAACGATAGCCAGTAGGCGCTTTTTCTCACTAACACTTAAACCGGCAATTGCTGCGCGGCTATCGAAACCATACAAAGCGCCTGCATCGGTATCGATAACGTAATTGCCTGGCTCATAACTTTCATCCGCACCAATGTTGACGGGTGATAGAGGTGTATATTTAAGCGTGTAGTGTTGAAAAAAGTTTGTCATATTGTGCCTTTTTGTTTAACTGTGAAAGTCACCGTAGGAGCGACGCCTACGTCGCGATGTGGGCGTCGCTCCTACGAGTATCGTCCCCACAGGTGTCGTTTTGACAAATCTCCCCAGCAGTTGCTTTGGATAAATGCACTGCAATTACCGGCGCATAGCCTTGATGCACGGTTTCGCTGATGGTGTTGGATAACTCGCCATTACCGCCTATACCTTGACCAATAAAGCCGGTTGCAGGTGGCGGAGTAGTAAATACCGCCGCCGTTTGTGCCAGCAAGATCGGATTTTTAAACGGCTTGCCTTGTTGATGCACGGCAATGTCGCCATGTCTGCCAAAGCGGGTGAATAATTGGTAATAACTGGCATCAGCATCAAACCCCAAGCCTTGCGGTGCACAGGGTGCCAAAGTTAAGCAGGCGTTGGCAGGATTTTGGGCGGGTAACGGCTGTTCTACAAAGGTATCGATGCTGAATTTACCCATGCCGATGCTGGCATCTTTACCGAAACCAAATTGACCAATATCTTCCAGGCATTGTTGACACTCGGCGAGACTTAGTTTTGCGGTATCAAGCAGTAAATGAATTGTCCACTTAAGCTGCGGAGTAAACCATTCTTGTTCGACGCTATATGGTGCAAAGCCGTTTTCGCCGGTGGTGTTGGTTTGGCGGTTGATAGTGTTGTGCGGCTGTGGGTGCTTTTCGCTGAGGTTGTTGGTGTTTCCAGCACTGATGGTTTTTGCATCGACTGCCGCCAATTGCCATTCATCAATGGGTTTTACCACATCGCTTATGGGCAACCAGTTACGTTTTTTCAGTGCTTTGCGATCAGCCGTTGCTTGGGTTTGATAAAAGCAGCTGGGTAATTTAGGCAGTGGCAAATAGCCTTGTGGAAACGCATCGGACAAAACTATAAAAGGCTGATTTTGGTTATAGCCGTTCAAGCATGCGGTTAAACGCTCTTCACCAAAGCGATTGCGAATTGCCCAGCATAGTTGACCAAAAAGCGTATCGCCTTTTAATGCGGTTGCGAATGCCGACAGTGGTTGTATTGTCACGCAAACGCTTTGCATCAGGCGGCCTCATTTAAAGTGAGGAGTTGCAATCTGCTTTGAATATCCTGTTCATCCAGCTTTAAATCCCGAAATTCTATCTTGCCATAACCTCTTGAGCCGGAACCGCCCAGACCGGTCAATTCCAACAGTTTCAAACCCACCAAAACGGTTTGGATCAGGTCTTCGTTGTCATGGACGCGAATGGTCAGGTTAAAGTCGAATTTGGCGGTGGCGGGAACGCGCTCGGTGTTTCTGGGGTGTTCCGCAGTGCCTCTGATTCGGTCTATGGTATTCTCCATTTTGACTTCAGTGAGCAGCAGGTTTTTGTCGTTCATTTGTTTCGCCCATTCCGAATCTAGCGAACAATCCCAAAATGCTAAACGGCTAGGACCAATTTCTTTTACCAATGCTTCGTCAATATCGCCATCAGGCGCACCACCAAACAGTTTGAGCAAGTCTTTGGCTTTGTTTTCTAGTTTTGGGTCGAGTTTCTTTAGATGTTTAAAGCTCAGGGGGTGTCCATCGGTTTGCGCGACCACCCCTAAATGCCATTCCAGCAAGCTGCGGATTTTACCTTTGATGCTGGAACCGGGAATATACGGTTCCAGGGTAATGGGATTTTTAATTACCGGATTATCGGTGCCGCCGATATGAATTTCGGTGTTACCGCTGCCAATATGTAAACCGCTGAGTAATTCGATTTGGCCGGTGAGTTTTTGAATGTGAGTTAATTGCATAGCCAAATCTCCTATTAGTTGGGGCGTTCTTGTTTGTAAAAGCCCATGAATGCTTCCATGAACAATTTGAAGGTATGCAAGGTTTGCGGACAAACAACTTGTTGTAAGCCTTTATGGATTAGCTCAACGAAATTGTCGTCCACTAACTTTCGACCTTTGGCGTAAGCTGCTTTGGCGTTGATCATGCGGATAAACGGCAGGTATTCATCGAATTTGTCAGGTTGTTGTATGACTTTGGTGTCCCACAGTACGATCTCGTCATAAAATTTTCTTAGCTGGGTAGGCTTGTTGTCATTTTTTCTAAAGTCATCGCCTGCTATGAGTTTTGCGGCTTGTTGAGCAATACTGTTAAATAGAGTCTGCTCAGCAAATCAGCCTGTGCAATCGACCAACCGTCCGGGCAAATTGAAGATGACTCGCAGATATAAAAACATCTGTTCCCCAGCTTGGCTTAAAGCCGGGATAAAACCAGCGAAGCAT
>NZ_JALOBS010000045.1 GCF_023228165.1 Methylomonas sp.
GCTCGCAATTCCAGGCGGCATTGTTGGTGGCTGTGGCGACTTCCGTAAATGATAATAATGCTAAATAAACTGTATAAAACCTAAGATTCATATCGAGGTTGGCGGCTAAATTAACTTAGCGGAATGGAAATCGAATAAAATGCTTGGCCATTTTACCTTAGGTTGCTTTTCTGTTAACAAATAATGTGCTATCCAAGTTTAGACCCGCGTGCAAATGCACTCATAAAATGGTTGACCGTCGATCTCGGTTTGCAAATTTTACATATCGAACCCGCATCCAGCGATGCCAGTTTCAGACGCTATTTCCGTGTTAAGCATGCCGATGGTTGCCATGTGGTGATGGATGCGCCGCCGGATAAAGAAAATATCGCGCCCTTCATTCGTAATGCCGTTTTGCTGCAAAAAGCAGGCTTACATGTGCCGGCTATTTATCAACAAAACCTCGAACTAGGCTTTTTGTTGTTGGAAGATTTAGGCAGCCAAAGTTTTTTAGATGCGTTAACACCGGAAAATGCCGACTCGTTATATCGAACGGCCCTGGATAGCCTGTTCAAATTGCAAGGCGATATTGACCCGTCCCTTTGCGGTTTGCCGGTCTACGACCAAGCCCTATTAAGCCGAGAGTTGGTGATTTTTTACGAATGGTTTTTGGAAAAACGCTTGAGTATCGTAATCCCCACGGCTACCCGGCAAGCGTTGGACGATTGTTTAATCGGCGCGGCCTTGCAACAGCCGCAAGTGTGCGTGCATCGCGACTACCATTCCCGTAACCTGATGGTTTTGGCTGCAGACTCGCCTGGCGTGATCGATTTTCAGGATGCGGTGGTCGGCCCGATTACTTACGATCTGGTGTCCTTGTTGCGGGATTGTTATATCCGTTGGCCGCTGCAACAGGTTATCGACTGGCTGGAGCAATACTACCAACAACTGTTAGCAGCCCGAATGTTAAATTGCGATTTCCGGCAATTCAAACGCTGGTTTGACTTGATGGGCCTGCAACGCCACCTAAAAGCCATCGGCATCTTTTCCCGTTTACATTTGCGCGACGATAAACCCGGCTACCTGGGCGACATTCCGCGCACCATGGGCTATGTCGGTGAAGTCTGTCGGCACTATCCGGAATTGGCGGAATTTAATGGTTTTCTGGAGAGTCAGGTGCTTCCAATCTATCGGACCCGGTTATGAAAGCCATGATACTGGCCGCGGGGCGCGGCGAACGCATGCGGCCGTTGACCGACCATACGCCCAAGCCCTTATTGCAAGTGGCCGGTAAGGCCTTAATCGAATATAGCCTGGAAAGACTGGCCGGGGCCGGTTTTACCGATATCGTTATCAATGTGGCTTATCTCGGTCGGCAGATTAGGGACTATTGCGGAGACGGCAGTCGCTGGCGGGTCAGGATCGAGTATTCCGATGAAGGCGCGCAAGCGCTGGAAACCGCCGGCGGCATCGCCAAGGCTTTGCCGTTGTTGGGCGATCAGCCTTTTTTAGTGGTAAACGCGGATATTTTGTTCGATTACCCCTTGGCGGCATTGCGTGATAAATCCATTGATTTAGCGCATTTGGTGTTAATCGATAACCCGCCGCACCACCCGCAAGGCGATTTTTGTCTTCAAGAGAGCGGTTCGCTGTCCGAATCGGGCCAGCCGAAATTTACCTTTAGCGGCATCGGCGTCTATCACCCCGGCTTATTTGCCGATATGCGGGCCGGGCAAGCCTTAAAACTGCGGCCGGTTTTGAATCGGGCCATGCAACAAGGCCAAGTGACTGGGGAGTACTTTAACGGCTTGTGGCTGGATATCGGCACGCCGGAACGATTGCGGGCAATATCGGAAAGCCCGGTTTTTCCGGGTTGAGGAACTTTGGCCGCAATTCGTTTCGGCACTGTGCTACCGTGCCTCATTTAACCTCAGGATCAAATATGAAGTTACTTACGCCCATTCATCTAACCATTTCGTTTGCCCTATTCAGTGGCGGAGTGGTATTCCAACCCGCATTTGCCGTGGTCACGCCGGCAGCACAGGACACCTTGATCCTGCATACCGGCATGCCTAAAAAAGAAAGCGATGCGTTGTTTTCCTATACTTTGGAATGGCGCTTGGACGATGAGGAGTTATATCGGGTGACCGGCATGAGCTTCTTGAATGCTCAAAAAGTGGAAGCCGATACCCCGCCCGGACGCATCACCAAAAAACTGGTCACGGCCGTCAAAGACGGCATGATTCAGCTGGACCCGCACTGGCGCGGCGTCACCGTCACGCAACCGGACGATAAGCCGGAGCTGGTTATAAGCAATAAGGCCGGTTACTCGTTGACTTCGGCCATTTTCAGGGATTACAGCAATCAGGCGTTGAACTTCGATCTGCAGGGAAAAAGCTTCAACGCCGCCGGCGTGCAGGTCGGTATCGATTTGGTCTATGCCGCAGACGTGGATTATCTGGATGGCTTTACCGCCAAAAAGGCGCTGACCGCTTCGCAAGGCCACATCGAAATCGGTATCGACGAACAGGCCCCTGTTCAAATCAAAACCGACGGCAAAACCAGCCGTGAGTTAGAAACGGAAATAGCCCGCCAGGTAATGCAAGCCCGGCAGAGCGAAACTTCGCTGGTTCCGCATATCATCAATAAAGATAAGCGCAATAACAAGCCGTTCGATGGTAGCGAAGTACAGTTGGTTAATTTGGCGGCCAAATCAATTCGCATCGAGGTGAACGACCCCAGCCTGGGCGTATTGATGAAATTTAAATTCAAGGACGAAAATCATAGCGTTAAAGTGGCCGAGCCGCGCTTTATGATGGCGGTGCTGGCCGGCTTAAGCATAATCGCCGTGCTTTTTTTCCGGTACAAAAACCAGAAAAAACCGGCTTAACATCCGTCAGACCGGGCCGGGTTCTGGTTTGTCCTGTTGTTGGTTGTCTTGCTTAAAGGGCAGATAATTGGCGGCCGCTTGCCGATATTGATGTACGCCAACTTGCTCGCGTTCGACGAAGTCGGCGATGGCTTCGGCAAAGCGGGGGTCTTTAATCCAGTGTGCCGAATAGGTGGTAATCGGTTCAAAGCCTCGGGAAATCTTGTGTTCGCCCTGGGCGCCGGAATCGAAACGCTGCAGGCCGTGTTCAATACAATAATCCAGGCCCTGGTAATAGCAGGCTTCAAAATGCAGGGCGTTATATTCTTCGTAACAACCCCAATAGCGGCCGTATAAACAGTCCGTGCCGATAAAACTTAAAGCCGCGCCCACATAAGTCTGATCTTTCACCGCCAAAATCAACAGGCATTGCTCGGGCATGCTGGCGGCAACCTGTTGAAAAAAGGCGGGGGTTAAATAAGGCTGGCTGTGTCTTTTTAAGTAGGTTAGCGAGTAAAACCGGTAAAACGCCTGCCATTGCGGCTCGCTGATTTCCGGGCCAGGAACACGCAGCATCTCAATGCCTTGTTCCAGTACCCGACGGCGCTCGCGTTTGATCATTTTGCGCTTGCCGGCACTCAGGGTTTGCAGATAATCGGCAAAATCCCGATAGTCGCGGTTGAACCATTGAAACTGTACGCCGCTGCGTATGCTGAGTCCCATGGCTTGCAGATCCGCCAACTGGGGCTGTGCCGGAAACAGACAATGCCAGGATGAGATGGCTGTTTCCGCCGCGGATTTTTGAATAAAATCCAACAGCAATTGCATCAATGCGGTCATATCGGTGCCCGGTTTTGCAAGTAGGCGCGGACCCTGGCAGGGCGTAAAAGGAATGGCGGTCAGCCACTTGGGGTAATAATCCAGAGCATGCTGCCGATAGGCATCCGCCCAGGCTTGATCAAACACATACTCGCCCCATGAATGCAGTTTTTCATACAAGGGCAGAATGGCCAGAATGTCGCCTTGCGCTTCGACCAGTAAGTGTCGCGCCTGCCAACCGGTTTTAGCGCAGACCGAGCCGCTTTGTTCCAACGCCAACAAAAACTCGTGGCGCAGAAACGGATAATCGAGGCCGGCCAAGCGATTCCAGTCGTCGGCGTTTATCTGGATTAGACTATGGATTTGTTTTACTTCCATACTTAAAATACAGTACTGTCAAATTAGCAAGATAACATTAATTAAGAGCCTATGACGACTCAAAAGCCCTTTTCTCAAGCCTGCGAAAACAATAAGCAACCTATCTTAGTCACACTCAAACAGGTATTTACTCAGCCCGTCACGGTTTGGGAGATCGGTAGCGGTACCGGCCAGCATGCTTGTTATTTTGCTAAGCAATTGCCGCACCTGATTTGGCAACCCACCGACCGGTCGGACAATATTGCCGGTATTCGGCTATGGCAGCGGGAAGCAAAGCTGGCCAATTTGCAAGCGCCTTTGCAACTGGATGTGGCTGATAATGTCTGGCCATGCCGGAGCATAGAGGCTGTGTTTACGGCGAATACCCTGCACATCATGAGCTGGGACGAGGTAAGGCTGTTATTCACGCGCTTGGGGCACTATTTAACCGCTCGGGCGGTGGTGTGTATTTATGGGCCGTTTAATTACCACGGCTGCTATACCAGCGACAGCAATGCCCGCTTCGATCAATTGCTGCAACGGCAAAATCCGCGTAGCGGTATTAAACACTTCGAGGAGGTGATCGATTTAGCCGAAGTCATAGGTTTGGAGTTACAGGCCGACCATAACATGCCGGCTAATAATCGTCTGTTGGTGCTCGAGCGCAAGGCGGTCCGCCGGGTAGAGCGCAGGTCCTCCTGATTTGTCGTCTTTATGACAATAGGACTGATCGGAGTGGGGCGGATGTTTTTTGTGCGACCAGTCTGCGCGGCCGCGAACAAGCGGTATGCCCGGGCATAAATAGCCGGTAGGGCTATGGCATGGAGTTGGCCTTAATATTGAATACTTAATCGCACACCTTACGAATGAGACAGTCAATATGCCGCTGGAACCGATCAATAGCCAAAGTTTTAAGCAATTTCACGATTATCTTGCCCAGCACAAAAGCCGGATGAAAAGCGACTACCAGCAACTGCTGGCTCAAGATCTTTCCAAGCAGCACTGGGACGGCTGTTTTCAGCGAAATGTGTTGGCGGTGTTGGCGGAGACCTACACCCAGGCCTTAAATTTTTTACACAGTCTACCATTTCAGTCCGGCGCTACCGCGGTCGATCGCGGCATGTCGGCGCTGACTCGGCGGTTATTGCCGATATTCGACGGGTTTGTCGATGAATTCCTGTTGTTTGCGGTGGACAAGCATCGTACCTCTTGCGCCTTGTCCAACTTTCCGGACGAACATAAGCCCAGCGACGATTATGTCAACCAGGTCAAACGCGATATTGCTGCACTCTGGCGGGACTTTGCCTTAAACGCCAACGGCTATTTTCTGGAGTGCCCATGAAACTGTATATGACCCCAGGTTCCTGTTCGACCGGTATTCATATTCTGCTGGAAGAACTGGACCTGGTGTTTGAGGCGCATTTAGTAAATTTGTTGGCCGGCGATCAGCACAAACCGGAATACCAGGCTATCAACCCCAAAGCCACTATCCCTACCCTAGTGCGAAACGACGGCAGTGCCTTGACCGAGTTTGCCGCCATCGCCTATTGGCTGGCGCGCACCCACCCCAAGGCCGGGTTGTTACCCGGCGACGCCGAGGGCGATAGCCGGGTTCTGGAATTAATCGATTATGTGGTCGGTACTCTGCACGGTCAGGGCTTTGCCAGGCTATTTACCACCGATAAATTTACGCCTAATCCCGACGATTTTGCGGCGGTCAAAGCCCAGGGCTTAAACATCGTCCGGCAGGGCTTTGATATTGTAAACAGCCGGCTGCCGGCCCAAGGCTATGCGTTGGGTGCTTTCAGCATAGCCGACGCCGCTTTGTTTTATGTGGCGTTTTGGGCCGATAAATCCAATATCACCTTACCGGACAATTGCCTGGCCCATTATCGTTTAATGTGTTCGCGGCCGGTGGTCAAGCGGGTATTAATGGAAGAAGGCTATCGGTTGCCTTAAAATCCGGATACAACCAAACAAAAGGCTTAACAATATGACATTGATTGATCCCTGTGCATTCAGGCGGGTGGCTAATGCTTCCATTGATAGCGACCATGAGAGCTTTGTAACACTGCTGAATCAACTGGATACGGCTGGCGACGCCGAGTTTCCAGGTTTATTCCGGCATTTGTTCGAGCATACCGAGCAACACTTCGCGATGGAAGATAGACTGATGCGGGATAGCCGTTTTCCGGCCGAAGCCGAACACGCCGGCGAACACCTAAGGGTATTGGGCGAATTCAAGCAGTTCAAAAGCCGTGTCGATAAAGGCATGCTGGCCTTCGGGCGCGCCTTTGTCCGGGAGCGCTTGCCGCAATGGTTTCAATTGCATGCATCCACCATGGATAGCGCTTTGGCCGCGCATATCAATGCAAACCGCAAGCAGTAAGTATTTTATGCAATGACGCTTTGTCCCGAGCTGGAGTTAATCGAAAATTTTTACGATGCCGAAGCAAGCAGTCGGTTTTTGGACTATTTTTTGCAGCAGCACGACTGGCCCGACAACCGTTATACGTTTGCCGGCCGGCAGTTTGTATTGCCTCGTCTGCAGACCTGGCATGCCGATGCGGGTATTCGCTACAGCTACAGCAATAATCTGCTGGTGACGCGGCCCTGGACGACATGGTTGCTGTCTATTCGCGCCAACGTGGAAAGCCGGTTGGCTTATCGATTTAATTCGGTGTTGGTTAATTGTTACCGCGACGGCGATGATTTTGTCGGCTGGCATGCCGACAACGAACCGGAATTGGGCCAGTCGCCCTTGATTGCCTCGCTGAGTTTCGGCGCGGCCAGGCCTTTGGCGTTCCGGCACAAAAGCAGCAGGGAAACCGGTAACCTGGTCCTGCCCAGCGGCAGCCTGCTGTTGATGCAGCCGGCATTTCAAAGCCTTTGGCAGCATAGCGTGCCTCGGGATAAGCGGATCAGCACTGCCCGGATTAATTTAACCTTTCGCAAAGTTTGTCATCCGGCATAAGCCGATAGCGCTCACGGCGGTGGATATGATTACTGCTGCTGCCAGGGAAACGGTGCGTAGGTGGCGGGTCGCCAGAATTGCAGGATTTCACTGCTGTGGTCCATGTAGTCAGCCAGCAAAGCTTGGTGGCATTGCTGGAAATAAGAGTGTATGGCCGGAGGCGGAAGATGGCCGAAGAAGCGATTCAGGTTGTCAAGTAACACGCAGGAGTTTTGAATTTCGCCCAGGCGAGTTAAATACGCTTGTATACGTTGCAGATGGTCTTCCGGCAAGACCGGCAGCAGCTCATGCGCCGCGGCCAGCATGTAGCGGAGTTTTTTGACCGCAACCCTCAGGTGGTGCAGGGTTGCGGGGTCTGCGGGGGTAATTAACCGATAACGCTCCATTGCCGTGCGGTAGCAGGAATCTATTGCGGTAAGAATGTGTGGAGTCAAAGCGGTTTTACCGAATGCTTCGTTCAATTCCCGCCCGACCTTTTCCATTAACGGTTGCAATGCCGCGCTGTCCAGGCTTTGCAGGATGGCCGGCGTTTGTATCAGTAGTCGCTGCTCGTTGAGTTGCAGGTAACGCTGATACGCTGCCAGATCGGGTAATGCATCGAGGCTGTCGGATACTTTCAGCAACATCACCTGAGTGTCGCGCAGCTCGTCAAAACTATCGAGCTGGGCTTTCAGCTGCTTGCGCAGTTTTCGTAGGGCCGGTTGAGGCGCCAGAGCCTGCAATAATTGAATTAAAGCCAGCAGGCGCCGGCAATTGATGCGTAACTTATGGACGGCCTCTTCACTGGCTGTCTGTTGGCAGTGGCTTAAGCGTTTGGCATGCTTTTGCCACAGCGTATCGAAATTTGTCAGTAGTTTTTTGCCGTCATGCATAACAAGGTTCAGGCCTTACGGCTTTGCAGGCGTTTTTTGCGCATCACCAAGGTCACGATAGGGCCGGATGCGGCATAAGCCACGGAAAGCAGAAATAACATGCGTTGTGGTTGGGCCATCACAAAGCCCACCACCAGCATGGCCAGAATAGTGACGATAAACGGCACCCGGTTTTTAAAGTCGATTTCCTTGAAGCTGGAATAACGGAAGTTGCTGACCATTAGCAAGCCGGTGGTAATGGTGGTGACCAACACCAGATATTTAAAGTTCTCCACGTCATAGCCGTTTTCCACGCAAAACCACAAGCCGCCGGCTAGAATCGCCGCCGCCGCGGGGCTGGGTAAGCCTTGAAAATAGCGTTTGTCGGCTACTTCAACCTGGGTGTTGAAACGGGCCAGTCGCAAGGCGCCGCCCGCCATGTGTACGAAAGCGGCAAACAAGCCGACCTGGCCCATGCTGGACAAGGTCCACAAATACATGACAATCGCGGGTGCGGCGCCGAAGGACACCATGTCGGACAAGCTATCGTATTGCACGCCGAATTCGCTTTGGGTGTTAGTGAGTCTAGCAACACGGCCGTCCAGGCCATCCAGAATCATGGCCACGAACATGGCGATGGCCGCCGTCTCAAACCGGCCGTGAATAGCCGAGGTGATGGCGTAAAAGCCGGCGAACATGGCGCCGGTCGTGAACAGGTTGGGCAATAGATAAATGCCGCGATGGCGTTTGGTCTGGGGTTTTTGAATCATGGCGTTGGCAAGCAAAGAAAAGTTGGCTTCATTTTACATGGTAGGCTCAGGGCTTGCCATTTCGTTTATATGACAGCAGATGGCGTTGCAGGTAACACGGACGTTGCCGTCATGGGCGGAATGAAGCATGACAAATTGCGAGGGTTCCAAAACCTGGATGCCGTTTCACTTTATCCAGGCTACGCTAGCTGGTTATTCAGTAAAAGCATTGGTTTTGGCGGAGTTGCGCGAGCCGATGCGGAAAGGTTTGCGCAAGGTAGTTTTGCAGCCCCAGCCAAGCTGCATTGGCTTCAGCGATCAAACGCTGTTCGACAGGCAGCTTTTTTTCGATGCGGGTGTAATGCAAGCCGTGGTAGTGGATTCCCGCCTCCAGCAGCGCAGCTTGCATCGCCTTGATATTCTTGATGCCGTCATCGATCAGGATAATGTGCTCGTAATGCAAATTGAGTTTTGCCAACAGATCCAGTAATAAGCTTCCCTTATTCTGCCCGCTCACCATCAACACGCCATCGTCATATCCTACCGCGGCTTCCGTTGCGTTCGGGTTTGCTTGCCAGCCATACATCAGGCCGTTAGGGTCGCCGTTGAGCGGCAACGGTAGGACATAGCCGGCGTTTTTCAGTTCCCGCAGTGTCGGGCCGCGACTGTAGGGACTGCGAGCGGTGAGAAACAGTTTATCGGCAGCAAGCGAGTTGACGGTTTCGTCGCTATGCGCTTCGGTTTTTTTGAATGTTTCCGTTTCGTAATTGATGGCATTGACATCGAACTTGCACGGCACGTAGTGGGGGTCGTTGCGATCCAGCGTGCCTTGCCACTGGTACCAATGATCGCTGCCGAAAAACGCTTCCGACGTCAGCAAGGTATCGTCGATATCGAACACCACCAGCGCACGGCCCAATTCAGGCGCTAAATAATTTTTGACGTCGGACAGGTTCTTGCTGGGAACCACCTCGGAAATAACAGCTAGGTCGTGGAATGTTTGTCGGGGCGAACAAGCGGCTAAAAAAACAGCCAGCGCCGAAACGGTTAATGCCCTTTGCAATTCTTTGACTGTTTTCATCGTTAATTGTTTGCGGCAAATCAAATAACAAAAGCGTAGCCCGTATGCAGAGAAGCGCAATACGGGATGAAGATTTTAAAATTTGGTTCAAACCCGGATTTTGTTTAAAAAGTGATGTCCGGATTCCGCCTCGCATCGTCCTGGCCTAGGGTACGCAATGCGGACCTTATCGGGTTTATCAATGGTCCATTTTTAAAAGGTACGCGGTGCGTACCCTACCGGACTAAGCCGGCTTATTTGATTTAAATGCTCTCGGTTATCCAACACTCTTCTCACAAAATCATTTCTCCTAGAACTTCCACAACAGCAACGCCTGCGGCACATTGTCATGCAGGCCCTTAATCCCGTATTTGTTGTGCCAATACTGGTATTCGATGCCGAGAAACAGATGATTTTCGTCACCCCAGAAATCGCCAATGTCTAATCTCAGCTGCGGCTGGGCCAGAGCCTGACGGGCGGCAGTTTGGTTTTGGCCGATGAAGTCGGCGAAGCCTTCGAAACTCCAGTTAGTGCCGGCAATTTGAAACGGCAGTTTCCAGACTGGGGTAATTTGCCATGAGGTGCCGATGTCGGCCGTTTCGGTAACGCGCTGGCGCAGGAAATCGATGTTGAAATAATCGAAATTGGGCAGCTCGAGGTCGACGGTCACCCCATACAGCCAGGCCCGGTAACCGCTTTGCGTACTGTCCATGTTTTCGCCCAAATTGACGCCGATAGTGAGACCAAAATCTTTGAATATGCCGTAAGACAAATCCAGGCCGCTGATTTTCCCCAGGCTGAAGGTGCTATACGCTTCGCCATACAGGTTGATTTGCGGCGCTTGTCCATACTCGGTAAACAGCGTATCCATGAAGAAAAAGTTGCGGCCGTAGGCCCAGCCATGGGCATGAGTAACGGTGACGATGGATTGGCCAACCTCATTGGGATTGAACGGCTCGTTGTAGTTGCCTCCGTGCAGATATTGGATCTCGCTGCTGCTCCATTCCAATAACTCGGCAAATCCGCACATTGGCACAGCCATCCAGATGGCGACGGTTATGAGGTTAGCATGCAGCCGAGTCGAGCGGTGCGAATCAGGCATTGTAGATAAATCCAGCGGGCAAAAAAAAGCCCATCATGAAGATGGGCTTTAATCCTAGTCCAAAAGCTTAGTTTTTGCTTTTATCGACGATTTGGTTGGCTTTGATCCAAGGCATCATGCCGCGCAGTTTTGCGCCGACTTGTTCGATTGGATGTTCGGCATTCAGGCGGCGACGTGCAGTCATTTCAGGGTAGCCGGTTTGGCCTTCCAGGATGAATTGCTTGGCGTATTTGCCTTGTTGAATGTCTTCCAGCGCTTGTTTCATCGCCCAACGGCTTTCTTCGTTGATCACTTTAGGGCCGGTGACATATTCGCCGTATTCGGCGTTGTTGGAGATGGAGTAGTTCATGTTGGCGATGCCGCCTTCGTACATCAAATCCACGATCAGTTTCAATTCGTGCAGGCACTCGAAGTAGGCCATTTCGGGCGGATAGCCCGCTTCGGTCAGGGTTTCGAAACCGGCTTTCACCAGTTCCACCGCGCCACCGCACAATACCGCTTGTTCGCCGAACAAGTCGGTTTCGGTTTCGTCGCGGAAAGTAGTTTCGATAATGCCGGAACGGCCGCCGCCGATGGCGGAGGCGTAAGACAAGCAGATGGCTTTGGCTTGGCCGGAGGCATCTTGGTGAATCGCGATCAAGTCAGGAATGCCGCCGCCTTTGACGAATTCGGAGCGTACGGTGTGGCCGGGTGCTTTGGGCGCGATCATGATCACGTCCAGGTCGGCGCGCGGCACGACTTGGTTGTACAAAATGGCAAAGCCGTGGGCAAACGCCAAGGCCGCGCCTTGTTTGATGTTAGGCTCGATTTCTTCTTTGTACAGTTTTGATTGGAACTCGTCCGGAGTCAAAATCATCACCACGTCGGCGCCGGCAATCGCTTCCGGTACGTCTTTAACAGTCAGGCCGCTGGCTTGGGCTTTGGCGACGGAAGCGGAACTGGCGCGCAGGCCGACGACAACGTCAACACCGGAGTCTTTCAAGTTGTTGGCATGGGCATGGCCTTGCGAGCCGTAACCGATGATGGCTACTTTTTTGCCTCTGATGACCGATAGGTCGGCGTCTTTGTCGTAATAAACTTGCATAGTATTTCTCGTGTATTAAGGGGTTGAATTAAATATCGGATGTCGTATTTCGCGAAACCGTCGCTGGCTAGGAGTACAAACCAGGGTTTGCACTCCAGTCATCCGTTAAAGGTGTAAGCCTTTTTCGCCGCGGGAGATGCCGGTGGGGCCGGAACGCACCACTTCGATAATGCTGTCTTCCTCGAAGCCGTGAATAAACGCATCCAGCTTGCTGGGTTGACCGGTCATTTCCACAACATAGCTAGCAGTGGTGACATCGATGATTTTACCGCGAAAGATGTCGACCATGCGTTTCACTTCTTCCCGCGTCTCCTGGTTGGTTTTGATTTTAACCAGCATCAATTCGCGTTCGATATGCGGTGCATCGGCCAAGTCGATCAATTTCACCACATCGATCAGTTTGTTTAACTGCTTGGTGATTTGCTCGATAATTTCATCGTTGCCGCGAGTCACCAGGGTCATGCGCGACAGGCTGGCGTCTTCGGTAGGCGCCACGGTCAGCGATTCGATGTTATAACCCCGCGCGGAAAATAACCCGGAAACCCGCGACAGAGCGCCAGATTCGTTTTCAATCAAAATTGAAATGATATGTCTCATTTACGATAACTCCCTGTCCAACGGTGTGCCCGGGGCAACCCGCAGCTTCATGTCGTGATGGCCTTTGCCGGCTTCGATCATGGGATAGACGTTTTCGGTACGGTCGGTGATGAAATCCAGGAATACGGTACGGTCTTTCATTGCAAAGGCTTCCTGCAGGGCAGGGCGCACATCGGCCGGTTTTTCCACCCGAATCCCGACATGGCCATAGGCTTCCGCCAGCTTGACGAATTCCGGAATAGTGTCCATATACGACTGCGAATAACGGCTTTGGTAAGAAAACTCCTGCCACTGCCTAACCATGCCCATATAGCGGTTGTTCAAATTAATGATCTTGACCGGGGTGTGGTATTGCAGCGCGGTGGACAGCTCCTGTATGCACATCTGGATACTGGCTTCACCTGTCACGCAGGCCACATCGGCATCCGGAAAGGCCAGCTTAACGCCGATAGCGGCCGGCAAGCCGAAGCCCATGGTGCCCAAGCCGCCGGAATTGATCCAGCGGCGCGGTTTATCGAAATGATAATACTGCGCCGCATACATCTGATGCTGGCCTACGTCGGAAGTGATGTAGGCATCGCCGTTGGTCACTTCGTACAATTGCTCGATGACGAATTGCGGTTTGATGAACAGGCTGCCGCGGTCATAATCCAGACAGTTGATTGAGCGCCAGCTTTCGATCAATTGCCACCAGGCTTCCAAGGCCGGTTTAGACGGCTTCAGCTTGCTCTCCTTGACCAGTTCTATCATTTGTTCCAACACCGGTTTAACCTCGCCGACTATCGGAATGTCGACCCGCACGGTTTTGGAAATCGACGACGGATCGACATCGATATGAATGATCTTGGCATAGGGGCAAAACTCGGTCAGCTTGCCGGTGACGCGGTCGTCAAAACGCGCGCCTACTGCCAGAATCACATCGCTTTCGTGCATCGCCATATTGGCTTCGTAAGTGCCGTGCATGCCCAGCATGCCGAGGAATTGCTTGTCGGTAGCCGGATAACCGCCCAACCCCATCAAGGTGTTGGTGATGGGGTAACCCAACATTTGGGTCAGCTCGGTCAATTCTTTATGACCTTCGCCCAGAATTACTCCGCCGCCGGAATAAATCATCGGCCGTTGCGCGGCTAGCAATACCTCAACCGCGCGTTTGATCTGGCCCTTGTGGCCGATCACTACCGGGTTGTAAGAGCGCATGCTGATTTTTTTAGGGTACTTATACGGTACCTTGATATTCGGGTCGGTAATATCCTTAGGAATATCGACCAATACAGGGCCGGGCCGGCCGGTGGTGGCCAGATAAAAAGCCTTTTTAATGGTTTCGGCGATATCGTTGACATCCTTGACCAGAAAATTGTGTTTCACGCAGGGGCGGGTAATGCCGACGGTATCCACTTCCTGAAACGCGTCGCTGCCGATCACCGGCGAGGGCACCTGGCCGGAAATAATCACCATCGGAATCGAATCCATATACGCGGTGGCAATGCCCGTGACGGCATTGGTTGCGCCAGGGCCGGAAGTCACTAGCACCACGCCGGGCTTGCCGGTGGCGCGCGCATAGGCGTCGGCCGAGTGGGTGGCGCCCTGTTCGTGGCGCACCAGAATATGTTTTACGTCGTCTTGATGAAAAATGGCATCATAGATGTGCAAAACCGAGCCACCTGGATAGCCAAAAATAAATTCGACACCTTCGTCTTTAAGACACTGGACAAGGATATGTCCGCCGCTGAGTTCCAATTTTATGTCCTCAAAATACTAATCAAACCTGAAAATGCTTTTTACAAAAAAAGGTTGTGTAAACTACTGTCTTTAGACGCTTTCGTCAAGGAAAACCAAGCGTTTTGCTTAGGTTTTAATCTTGGCGAAAGCACCCATTTGATGCAGGGGAATAGGTGTGGAAGGCAAATTTGTTGACGTTTGGCAGGGGAGTTTAAGTGTTGAGCCGGAAATAATGGCCGGAATGTTGGGCAGCCTCAGCGAAACAGAGCAGCAAAAAGCCGCTGCCTTCAAGCTGCCCGTGATGCGCCAACGCTACATTACCGTGCGTTTTCTGCTGCGAAATACCCTGGCGAATTATTTGCAAACCAAGCCGCGAGCGTTGCAATTTCAAGTCGATAGTTACGGAAAACCGTTTTTGGCGTGCGGCTCGCTGCATTTCAATATTTCCCATACCGCCGACATATTAATGATAGCGGTGGCCAACTTTGCGGATATCGGAATCGACGTCGAAGTGATCAAACCGCGCGGCAGTCTGGACAGTTTGGCCGCGCGCTGTTTCTCCATGCGTGAATTGCACGATTGGCAACAATTGCCACCCGAGCACAGGTCCGTAGCATTTTATAGCTTGTGGACCAAAAAAGAAGCCTTTGTCAAAGCCGTGGGGCGCGGCATCGGGCTGGGATTGGAACAATGCGAAGTCGATTTACAGTCAGACGGCCAGCTGCGGGCCATTCCAGCCGAATACGGTTTGGCGACTGATTGGAAAATCACCGAATTATCGATAGACCCATCCGCTCGCGCCGCACTGGCGAACAGAAATTGCAAATTTAGCTTGCGCCACTTAATGCTGGTCACTGCGCTTGAGGCTTAAAAACCGATAAAAGGCTGCAATTCATCCCGATTTAACAACACAATCTGCTGCGCCATCGCTTCGCGCTGCATATCATCCTTGCCGAGACGCATAGCGATCAGCAAGTACGGCAATAGCGCGGCACGAACAGGAACCAGTAATCTGCCGTCCGACATACCGAAATCACGCTCAATAGCCATTTTTTGCGTCATGCTCAAACCGGGATGCGGACCAACCTCAAGCATTAACTGTTTATCCCATAATGCATCGGCTGGACACGGCTCGGGTGCTTCAGACAGCGTATGAGCAGCATGCACCCGCGCCAACACAAAGTCGCGAAAGTCGCTATGCGTATAACTATATGCCCGCATATGCCAGCGCCAGCCGTCAAACACCAAAGTATGCGCTAAAACCCGCCGTGTAGCCGGTTCAGCAGTCGACATGGACTGATACTCTATTTCAAGTAAGCGTTTAAACCGCACCGCCTGCAATACCGGCCGCAATATATTGATATCCAGATGGCGGCTCGGCGTGGTCAGTACCTCTACTGCCGGCATATTGCTCATCAAAGTCAACACGGAAGACGCGGCAGACTGCGAGGCTTGCAGCACCTGCATGCATTCCTGCGGCTGACCGCTGATTAACAAGGGCTGAAAATGCTCGGTGATCAAATAGCGCTTTAAAGACCGGTCATAAAGCAAATTGTCCGGCCGCAACGACAAATACCGGCCAATATCTTTGGTCGCCTGCACTCGGCTGATGGCAAAGGTATCGGTCAGAAAATTCGTCGCCAGTTCGCCGGTCCAGAACACGGTTGCTTCCAGCAGTGTCAAACGCTGGCGGACATCCCATTTCAGAGCCGATAATATCGTTTCGCCGTTGCTCATAAAAATATGCTAAAAAAGGTTGCATGAGAATAAAGTTATGAGTTAAAGTCTACACCGAACCGGCCAACAACTTTTAGATAAATGACAAAGCAGGTCGGCGGACTCTGGGTGAAAGACTAACGTTTGCATGAGGCGAGGAAGAAGGCGTCTATTTTCTGGTTTTGTCGGAAAACGGCGATCACAGGCAAACGGTAATAGGCAGGCAGAAAATCGTTTACAGCAACGCACTAGGATTGCGGGTAAAAAAATGATTAAAATGGACAAAATAGTCATTCTTTAAGCGGAGGATTTTATGAAAATTATCAATGCCACCCAAGCCAAGCAAGCTTTCGGAGAATTATTGAACAACGCACAGCAGGAACCGGTTGTCATCCAGAAACACCAGAAGGATTTCGCCATTTTAGTGTCGTCAGCCCGTTACCAGGAGTTGTTGGCATTCGAAGATACCTGTCTGCACAACCTGGCCGTGATGGCCGAACAGGAAGGCTTTATCGGTACGGAAGCCAGTAAGAATTTATTGGATAGCATTTGATGCGTCAGATCGATTTCACTAAATCGGCAGAAAAAAGCCTGCGAAAACTGGCCGAATCGGATCAGCGCATTGCTAAGCAAATCAAAATCAAGTTGCTGGCTTTACTGCAAGAGCCGCAGCCGCAGGAGTCGCTAAAAATGGTTGGCAACCCTGTCTATTTACGGGTTCGGGTTGGTAAATACCGGATTATCTATCGTTTTGATGATGCCATGCTTTACATCGTGTTGATTGCCAAACGCGAAATTGTGTACGAAGAATTTGCTCGGCTGATGACACGATGAAAACCGTTTTACAGTAGGAGTCAGGGCATGGCTTTGCATGTTACCGATGTTGAATATCTCCAAAACTACGAACTTAAACTGGTGTTTAACAATGGTGTTACTGGTGTTGTCGATTTAAGCAATGCATTGTGGGGAGAAATGTTCGAGCCATTATCAGACCCGTTTTTATTCAGCCAAATTCGGCTAGATCCGGAGTTGGGAACCGTTAGCTGGTCAAACGGTGCTGATTTGGCGCCGGAATTTCTGTACGACTTGATTCAACCGATAAGCAACATGGAGCAATAAGCGAGGCGATAAATGTCAGATACAAGGCTGTATTACTATTGGGGCAAGGCCAAGCCGGAGGATGGCGAAGGCCCAGCTTACCATTTGCTGCCCCATTGTTTGGATGTGGCTAACTTATGATTAAATTCAATCCAAAAGAAAGTGGTTGGGCCAAAACTAACGAAGATGGATCTCCTGGCTTACCGATTTTTGAGCATTGTTGTCATGTAGGTTGGGTTGCGTTGGAGCTGGTAAAGCAAAGGCAAAAAATTCCCGATGCCGACCTAACGCCAATTGGGGCAGCGGTTCTTGCCGCCATTCATGATATTGGAAAATGGTCGCCGGGGTTTCTCGTAAAATGTCCTCCGTGGTTAATTCGAGAAAATTTAGTTTTATTTGCTGCCGATCATGCTTGGGAAGCGCAACAAGAGAAGCGGCATGAGGCACACAGTCAGGATTCAATTCAGCTGATGCTTCAAAATCGTGGAGTAAAGCAATCGGTAGCACAAGCGTGGGCAATGATTGCAGGCGCTCATCACGGAAAAATGCATGTTCCTGAAAAATATGGCAATGGTGATGTTACTTTTTTCATAGATGACTGGCATTTCCAACGGCAACAAATTATTTCCGAATTAGAAGCTGAGTTTGGTTGCGAGATACCCACTTATGAAGTAAGTAAGCGTGATTCGCTTGTTCCGTGGTTAATGGGATTAACCTCTGTTGCTGATTGGATTGGATCAGATGAAACATATTTTCCGGTAAATAAAGGCCTGAATACTGGCAACGGCAAAATAGCGGCAAAGCTTGCTGTCGAAAGTATAGGTTTAGCCAATCCACGCGTACGAAAGGGCCTGAAGTTTAAAGATATTTTCGGCTTCATTCCAAACGAACTACAAGAAAAAGCATTACTTGCCATTAAGGAACCCGGTATTTACGTCATAGAAGCGCCGATGGGGTTGGGGAAAACTGAAGCGGCATTGGCGTGCACTTACGAGCTTTTAAAAACCGGAAAAGCGTCGGGATTGTATTTTGCTTTGCCTACGCAATTAACATCCAACCGGATTCATTTGCGGGTTAATGATTTCATTAACGCAATTTCTGAAACACCCGAAAATGCAAGACTGGCTCATGCTAATGCTTGGCTGGAGCCGGATTATTACCAGCCAAGGGCAGTACAAACCATATTAAAAAAATCGGATGGCGATGCAACAGCTAGCCGTGACTGGTTTGCCTCCGCTAAAAGGGCATTATTGGCTAATTTTGGCGTGGGTACGATCGATCAGGCGTTAATGTCGATTGTTGCAGTGAAACATTTTTTCGTCAGGCGTTTTGCATTGTCCGGCAAAGTCATCATCATTGATGAAGTTCACAGTTACGATTATTTCACTGGAACTTTGGTTAAATGCTTATGCGATGAGTTATTAAAGCTCGGCTGTACGATCATAATTTTGTCCGCAACGTTATTGCCAAAAGTTAGAAATAAATTAATCGGTATTGATGATAATTTAGTAAATGTAGATGTCTATCCTTTAATTACCGGAAAAACGACAACTGGCGATGTTATAAAGCCGCAGTTTGCAGTAGCACCGGAAAGGCAAGCGGTTCGTAAAATTTTTAAAAACTCTAATCACTTAATCGAAGATGCTGTCAAGGCCGCTCAAAAGGGTGCCAGAATTTTATGGGTTTGCAATACGGTTAATCTCGCGCAGCAAATATTTGAGCAATTACCAAACGATAGTGGTTTTGAATCCGGACTATTGCATTCGCGCTACCCGCATTTTGTCCGGCAAGAGCGGGAAGCGTATTGGATGAAAAGATTGGGTAAGACTGGTGAGCAACAAGGCGGTTGTATTTTGGTTTCGACACAAATTGTCGAACAAAGCGTCGATATTGATGCGGATATTCTTATCTCGGAACTCGCGCCAATGGATATGCTGTTGCAAAGGATTGGACGCTTATGGAGGCATATGGATGTTAGACCTGCACAAACTAGGCCTGTCTCTGAACCGCAAGTATGGATTGTCGAGGAAGAAAAAACACTCGCCGAATTGAAACAGGAAGGTAGCGAAAGCATTAAGAAAGCTTTCGGTAGAAAAGCAAAAGTCTATCAAGCGTATCCGTTACTTAAAACCTATCAGACATTGCATGGGTATGAATTTATCGAACTATCGAATAAATTCGGGGATTCACAGATTCGAGAATTACTGAAAAATACTTATGAAAATACAGAATCAGACCCTGATTCATGGCAAGCCTTGTACTCGGAAGTAAAAGGGACAGAGTTTGCTGAAACAAAATTAGCCGAAGGAAATACAAGGTTATTTTCCAAAATGGCTTTAGCTGACGAGGACGGCAAACAAACACGGCTAATTGATATTGAAACAATTCCGCTTTTGATTGTTTCAGAAAGTAGTGAAAATCAAATAACTTTGTTGGATGGCTATAAGATTTTCTTGCCTATTAACGAATTCAAAATACTGGATGCAAGGGCAATACATCAAAACATTGTCAGAGTGCATGCTTGGCCATTCGAGCAAGTTAAAAAAGAGTCGGAACTGTCTTTTTATCTAAAGGGTAAACATTGTTTGGCTCAACTGGATAACGACAGTCGTCTTAAAATAGATGAATTAAAGCCTGAAATAAAACTTTCATGGTGCAAAATAAAAGGCGTAATACAAACTTATAACAAAGGAGGGTTTGATGAATCTTGTGACTGATCCGTGGTTACCAGTGACTAATAGCAAGAATCAATTGTGCTATATCAGCTTGAATCAATTATTTGAGCAACCTGATGAATGGCTGGATTTGGTGTTGCGACCGCATGAACGAGTAAGTGTCATGCGCTTTTTGATTTGTCTGGTTCAGGCTGCATTAGATGGTCCTGAGGAGGAAAATGACTGGGATGATGCTATAGAAATAATACCAGAATACACATTAGAATATCTAAAACATTGGAGAAAAAACTTTTATATTTTTGAGGATGATATACCTGAGAGTGAAGAAAATATATCTCCATTTTTACAGATCAGAAGTCTTAAGCCAGGAAATGATACAACTTCTGGCCCGTCAATTACAAAGTTAGATAGCTCCCTAGCTGTAGGTGAGAATGCTTCAACATTATTTGACCATGGTGCGGCATGTGAAATTACGGGTTATTCAATTGACAGAGAAATGACTGATAGTCAGATAATTATATCGCTCATTACATTTTTGAATTATTCACCTTCAGGAACTCAATCTTCTGCAAAGTTAGGAGGTGTGTTGATAAAGCATAATAGTGGAGCAACAGATTCTCCTTGTGTCAATCAAAATATGCTGCATACATTTGTTGTCAAGCGCTCCCTTGTTCGAACAATACATGCCAATTTAATTGACAAAGAAACCTGTGAGGACTTCTTTGGGAAAAACTCTTGGGGAAAGCCTGTTTGGGAGATTGCTGAGCCAAAGAGCATAGATGATGAACAGGCCAAACAGAATGCAGTAGTAACTTATCTTGGACGACTGGTGCCATTGAGTAGGTTTTGTAAACTTAAAAAAGAAAGTAAGTATTTTGTTTATTGTAAGGGATTTGAATATTCCACAAAGCCTAAGAAAAAAACCGATAGTAAAAAGGTTTATCGTGATTTTTTGCCTGAGCCATCGACTACAATTATTTTGAGCTCTGAAAACGACTATTCAGTACTGAAGGCTGGTAATAATGTTCCTTGGCGTGAAATTTCGGCATTAACTGCAAAAAGAAGTAAGGGCACAGAAGGAGGAGCATTACCATTAAAATTTTTGAGTCGCGGTGAAAGCCTTGACATCATTGTTCTAGGCCAAATTAGAGACCCAGAAAATGTGGCAAAGGTTTTAGATTTGGTTGAATCTAAGGTTCATATTCCTGCTTTCATGCTTGATAGCAGAAATCGGCAAGTTTATGAAGCCAATATTAAATTATGTGATCAAAAATCTTATCAGCTTTTCAAGGCAATAGAAAAATATAGAGCTTCTGTCGATGATGATTGGAAAAAAATTCTCAAGCGCTTTTCAGAGAGAGAAACAAGACCGTCCGACAGAAAAGCACGTGATATTTTTAGAAAAAAAGCAACCCACTATTATTGGACGTTAATTGAAAAACAACGCCATTTATTAATGCAATATATTTCATTGCTAGGGACGGAATCGGATCAGGCGCGTGAAGAATCCAAGAAAGCTTGGTTAAATGCCATTAATAGTGCGGTAGATGAGACTTATAGAACCTTATGTAACCAAGATAGCCCTCGTCAACTGCGCGCTTATGTAACCGGTTGGCAGATATTGCACCCGAGTAAATCAGAACATCAGGAGGCGGCATGAGTCATGTATTTGAGGAGCGTTTTATTCAGTATTTGCAAAATTTACAGACTGATCGAGGGAAAATGGCAACACTGCGTAAAGGATTAATAGAGAGCCAGGCGCAGGCGACTTGGGCATTACTCAGTCGATTTGTTGATTTTGATAGGCCATATCAAATAAAGACTATTCAAACCGTTGCAGGGTTATTTGCTCATCACTCGAAAACTGCAGATCATGGGAACATTGGCAGTTTATGTTTTCAATTATTGGATAGCGACGAAAAGCAAAAATTAGCATCTGGGGAATCGGGCACGATTTCTAGAAATTTTCAATATGCTTTGGCGGCAAATAACGATGAAATTTTACTAAGAGTAAGAAAGCTAATATTTCGAGCAAAAGCAAATGAGAAAGTAATTGGTGTCAACTATGTTCAACTGACAGCAGACTTGTTGGCGTGGAACAACAGTTTTAAAAAAGAAAAAATAAAGTTAGCTTGGGGAAAAGAATTCTGGAAGGTTTATGCCGATATTGATTCGGATGAGGCTGCGGAGGTTGTCAATAATGACTAATTTGGTCAAATTGTCGTTGACATACGAACGAATAGCGAAAGAAAAAATTACTGATAACTACGCGTGGCATAAAAAGGCATGGGAGCTATTTCAACATCATCCTGAGTTGCAACTGCGAAATAACAGGCCGGAAAGCGAAAAAGGCCCTACACCATTTCTAAGCCGATATACGACCAAGAGTCAGCATGTCGAATTATTGTTGGTATCCGATTATGAGCCACAAATGCCGAATTGGTGTACAGAACAAACTTGGCGAGTTGTAACTATTAGTAACGAGTTTTTATCTCAGCCAACTTATCAATTTGATTTATATGCGAATCCGACAAAAGCCATCAAAAAGCCGAATGGTCAAGGAGGATTTGCTAAAAACAGGCAGAGATTAACTTTGATGGATGAGTTTTCTCAAACTGAGTGGTTAATACGCAAGGCGGCTAGGCACGGCTTTATTTTGAGAGACGATATTCCACTAAAGCTTGATAAACCGGTTGATCATAGATTTAACAAAAAGGGCGAAAAAGGTTTGCATATCGGTGTGCGTTTTCAGGGAATATTGGAAGTTACCGATCATGAAAAATTTAAGCGAGCTTTTCGCGAAGGTATTGGCTCGGCTAAAGGATTCGGTTTTGGCTTACTGTTGATTAAACCGTTGCAAATTTAATTTTTAAACATACAAGGAAATTCCATGAAACATTTAGAGCTACATATTTTGCAATCCGTACCGGTGACTTGTTTGAATCGCGACGACTTAGGATCACCTAAAACCGCTTTTTTTGGTGGCGTCCAGCGAGCCAGAGTATCCAGTCAGAGTTGGAAACGTGCTATTCGAGAATATGCGCATGAAATCAGTCCTTATTTTGAAGGGAAAAGGACTCGCTTGATTATCGAGCCATTGGCGAAGCATTTGGAACAACTGGGTAAATCAGAAAGTGAGGCTTTAGAGGGCGCTAAATCTATAGCTACCGAGATCGGAAAATTAGACGCCGATGCCGAGAAAAAGTCTGGCGTTCAGCGAGTAAAAACGCTTCATTACACCAGTGATGCCGAACTGAAAGCATTGGCGGAACAATATGTAGGACTGAGCGACGCAGCTAAAGCAGTTAAAAAAGTGGGTGTCGGTGCTTTAAAAGACGCAGCCGATATTTCGCTTTTTGGTCGTATGGTCGCCAATGATCATTCATTAACTATCGAAGGTGCGGCGATGTTTAATCATCCCATATCTACACATAAGGTCGATAATGAGTTGGATTTTTTTGCTGCAGTGGACGATTGGCAAAAAGAAGGTGAATCTGGTGCCGGGATGACAGGCACATTGGAGTTCAATTCCTCGGTTTACTATCGTTTTGCTGCGGTCAATTTGGGTATGTTGGCCGATAAAGAGCATCTTGCTGCTATGACCGTTGACAAAAGGAAAAATGTCGTAGAGGCATTCATTCAAGCAACATTGGAAGCCGTGCCGGGGATGACGGAATCAAATTCCGGTCGCAAAAATTCGATGAATGGTTACACCCGTCCGGCCTATGTTTTAGGGCTTGTTCGCGTTAAAGGCCATCCTGTGCAATTGGTCAACGCCTTTGAGCAACCGATTTGGAATGCTTCCGGAAAAGGCATTATGTCGGCATCAATTTCGAAGCTAAAAGAGGAAGAAGAACAGTTAAACAAGACTTGGAAACTGGATCGACACCAAATTGCTAGAGCGGTGATGCCGGAATCAAATATCGATGAATTCATTGCCGAGCTGGTGCAGTATGTCGAGTAAAAAAGTCATCGCATTGCGCCTTAGCGGCCCCATACAGTCATGGGGCTACAACAGCGAATATACCTATCGAAACTCCGGCTTGTTCCCAACTAAATGCGCTGTCTTAGGAATCTGTTGTGCAGCAATGGGATTGCCTAGAGGCTCGGAGCAGGAAAAACAATTTTTAGGCAACTTATCCGGCATCCTGATGATGGCGATTGCCTTGCCGCGCAAACGTTTTTCCGGTGAAAAATCATGGATGATTAATGTTCGCCGAATTGAAGATTTTCACACTGTTGAGAACACGAAAACAGCGTCAGGAACTATTAGCAAAAACGCCGTTATGACCTACCGACAATATCTTTGCGATGCTGATTTTGTTGTGTTGCTTGCAGATATTGAAAGTCCCATCGCGGATCAACTGGAAGACAAGCTTGCTGATCCCGAATGGGGAATGTGGTTGGGTCGCAAATCCTGTATTCCCAGTGCTCCGGTTTTTGCCGGGAAGTACGAAACGGTCGAAAAGGCATGCGAAAAATTGCTCGGCGAGAAGGATCTTAAATGCTTCACCTATCAGAAAGAGGTTTTGTTTTTTTCCGATGGTGTGGACACATTAATGGATGTCCCGCTCGATTTCGCAATCGATAGACGTGTTAGAGGCCAACGCCGAGTAGTGATTCATGAAGCTGAAAATCACAGCTAACGCTAAGATATTCAAACTCGTCATTGATCACGTCGAAGAACCTGGCTATTGGGCCGAAATGCGCGCAATACCGGGTTAGGTGACTAATGGCGAAACCCTAGATGGGGTGATAACGAACTTTGTCGGGGATATCGATGGGTCGTTTGACTGTTGTATTACCTGGAGACGATGTTGGAAAAATTGATTAACAAAGGTCAAAAATCCGGCTTCAGCACCATCGATTTCACCGGTGATATGCAAATCCCCGACTCCGAAAAATTCCGCCAAACCCTGTTCAACGGCTTAGGCCGGGCCAAGGCGTTTGGCTGTGGTTTGTTGATGGTCAAGCGCTTGTGATGCAGACAGATTTTAAGTGGCCAATTACCGCTTGTTGATTCTTATTAATGTGCATACAATAATTCATGCAAATAGTTTTTGATTTGCAAAAAGACCTGATTAATCGGGAAAAACATGGTGTCAGTTTAGGGTTAGCTAATCAACTTGAATGGGATTGGTTGCTGGCGATGATTGATGATCGGAAAGATTATGCTGAAACCAGAATGATCGGCTTTGCACCCATTGTCGATCGCGTTTACTGTGTGGTGTTCGTTGATCACGGTCACCAACGCAGAATTATCAGTCTACGCAAAGCCAACCAGCGAGAGGTAAAACGTTATGCAGCCTACTTCAACCCGTAATTTTTATACGCCCGATGATGATGAAGACCGGAAAATCAATGCCGGAATTGCCAGTGATCCCGACACGTTGGAGATCAGCGACACACAATTTGCCAAAATGCGTCCGGTTAAATTAGGACGTCCATTTGCCGAGCAAACCAAAGAGCGGATCACGATTCGCCTATCGCCGGATGTATTGGCGGCATTTCGCGCCACGGGGGCGGGATGGCAAACGCGCGTCGATGAAGCACTGAAAGAGTGGTTGACCAATCATTCCCAAAGTATGCCTTAATTTAAGTCAACAAAAATGCACACATTAAATTTTGGGGTACAGGAAATTTGCCGAACAATCGACCAATACGGGCTTCGATGCGAAGCGACTTGGTCTGTACAAACTGATTATGGCCTATTAAGTTAGGGCTTTTACGTTCTTTTCCCATGCTCCCACCCCTAAAACCCATTGCCATGAAAGAACGCGTATCCATGGTCTTTATCGAAAAAGGCCAGATCGATGTCAAGGACGGCGCCTTTGTCGTCATCGACGAAACCGGCATCCGCACCCACATTCCGGTTGGATCGATTGCCTGCATCATGCTGGAGCCCGGCACCCGCGTCTCGCACCACGCAGCCGCGCTGGCGGCCAGAGCCGGCACCTTGCTGGTTTGGGTCGGCGAAGCCGGCGTAAGGCTATATGCCGCCGGCCAACCCGGCGGGGCGCGCTCGGACCGCTTGCTGTATCAGGCCAAACTGGCATTGGACGACGATGCTCGCTTGAAAGTGGTGCGCAAAATGTACGAAATCCGCTTCGGCGAAAAACCGCCCGAACGCCGCAGTGTCGAACAACTGCGCGGCATCGAAGGCGCCAGAGTGCGCAAGTTGTACCAATTGCTGGCCAAGCAGGCCGGCGTGGAATGGAAAGGCCGCAACTACGACCACACCCAATGGGACAACAGCGACACGGCCAATCGCTGCATCAGTTCCGCCACGGCGTGTCTGTACGGCATTTGCGAAGCAGCAGTATTGGCCGCGGGCTACGCCCCGGCCATCGGCTTTATCCACACCGGCAAGCCACTGTCGTTTGTCTACGACATTGCCGACCTGTTCAAATTCGACGACATCATCCCACACGCTTTCAAGATCGCCGCCAAGAACTATCCCAATCCGGAACGCGAAGTACGCCTGATGTGCCGTGACATCTTCCGGCAAAGCAAAATCCTCAGAAAGATCATCCCCACCATCGAAGAGGTACTGGCCGCCGGCGAATTGGAAATCCCCAAACCCGCCGAGGAAAATATAGCACCCGCCATCCCCAACCCAGAGAGTATCGGCGATGTTGGTCATCGTAACTGAAAACGTCCCACCGCGATTACGCGGGCGCTTGGCGGTATGGCTGATCGAAATTCGGGCCGGCGTGTATGTCGGCGACTTATCGGCCAAAGTCCGCGACATGATCTGGTCGCAAATCGAAGACGGATTGGAAGAGGGCAATGCGGTGATGGCCTGGTCTACCAACACCGAATCCGGTTTCGACTTCATGACCTTAGGCAAGAATCGGCGGCTGCCGGTCGAGCTGGACGGCTTGAAATTGGTGTCGTTTTTCCCGATAGAAGACGATGAAACCGACGCTCTTTAACAACGTGGAAAAGACCGAAAAAATCGGTGGAAAAATAGACGGGCTATTTCCGTTTATCTAACAATGAGTTAGGATTAGTGCGTTCCCCGCACCCGCGGGGATGAACCGTATTCATAAACACCTAAATTTATAAACGGGTTGCGTTCCCCGCACCCGCGGGGATGAACCGCCAGAAATGCCGCCCCACAGCGACAAAAAAAAGCGTTCCCCGCACCCGCGGGGATGAACCGGTAGGGCTTGATGGCTTCGCTGGGGAACGTGCGCGTTCCCCGCACCCGCGGGGATGAACCGTGATTCAGGCTGGTCAATAAGGCGATGTGCTGAGCGTTCCCCGCACCCGCGGGGATGAACCGCCATCGTTACCGGCAAAAACCAGATATTCCTAGCGTTCCCCGCACCCGCGGGGATGAACCGGTACTGGATTTTTACCCTAACGCTACGCCTATGCGTTCCCCGCACCCGCGGGGATGAACCGGGTTGCTCCACGTCCTGGCCGAATTGGTTGTTGCGTTCCCCGCACCCGCGGGGATGAACCGCGACTATAAACCACTAAAAAGAACAGTGCCGTGCGTTCCCCGCACCCGCGGGGATGAACCGTAGGTAGTTATCCGTTAAGGAATTGTTTGTATGCGTTCCCCGCACCCGCGGGGATGAACCGACGCCACAAAGACCCGTCAATCTCTATTTCATGCGTTCCCCGCACCCGCGGGGATGAACCGTGGCGTTGTTTGCGCTGGGGCGGTGATACGTGGGCGTTCCCCGCACCCGCGGGGATGAACCGTCACACCGACGGCACGCTTAACAAAACCACGAGCGTTCCCCGCACCCGCGGGGATGAACCGGCTTGGCTCATCATGTACACCTGGCCGTCGGTGCGTTCCCCGCACCCGCGGGGATGAACCGCTTGACGACTGGTTTAGACATATCGACCTCAAGCGTTCCCCGCACCCGCGGGGATGAACCGCTTGGTCGCGCTCGGCGGCCAGCACCTTGAAAGCGTTCCCCGCACCCGCGGGGATGAACCGAAAAACTGGTCGTCGTAACAGTTGGTAGCCCAGCGTTCCCCGCACCCGCGGGGATGAACCGGCGGCCTGTACCAGGGCGGCGGCATCGTCGCGGCGTTCCCCGCACCCGCGGGGATGAACCGGCCTACATCCGCCGCTGCACAGAACGCGCTTTGCGTTCCCCGCACCCGCGGGGATGAACCGCGGAAATGATGAAACTGGTGGTCAACCGTCCGGCGTTCCCCGCACCCGCGGGGATGAACCGTGTATATGCCGCCCCACCAACAACCTAATATTGCGTTCCCCGCACCCGCGGGGATGAACCGGAAAAATGGTATCCGGACAGTAACCTTTGAAAGCGTTCCCCGCACCCGCGGGGATGAACCAGTAACGTAGTCGTATTTCGTGCCGTCAAAATCGCGTTCCCCGCACCCGCGGGGATGAACCGGCGGTAAACGCCCGGCCGCCGATGTGGCGCATGCGTTCCCCGCACCCGCGGGGATGAACCGAAAAATCTCTATGGCGAGTGGCGCGGGTTTGTGCGTTCCCCGCACCCGCGGGGATGAACCGGTGGACGATGACAACGTGGTGTTTAACAAGGAGCGTTCCCCGCACCCGCGGGGATGAACCGGCTTCAATCGCTTTAGCGGGGTTCTGACCAAAGCGTTCCCCGCACCCGCGGGGATGAACCGCTTTCTTATGTCGGTCTAAAACGGAATATCGTGCGTTCCCCGCACCCGCGGGGATGAACCGCGGGAGGCGGCATGAGCACCCCAGCCGACAAAGCGTTCCCCGCACCCGCGGGGATGAACCGGTCAAAACCAAAAGCGGCAATCAAAAATCCCGGCGTTCCCCGCACCCGCGGGGATGAACCGCATGGATATTGAAATATTCGGCATTCATTTCGGCGTTCCCCGCACCCGCGGGGATGAACCGCCCGCCGCCGCTAAATCCAAAAAAGGAGCCGAGCGTTCCCCGCACCCGCGGGGATGAACCGCTTGTTTTTCGGATCAACATATAAAAACTGATGCGTTCCCCGCACCCGCGGGGATGAACCGTGGAAGATGCCAACCGGCTGCGGGTGAACGACGCGTTCCCCGCACCCGCGGGGATGAACCGCTTTAATAGATGCTTTGACGGTATTGATCGCCGCGTTCCCCGCACCCGCGGGGATGAACCGGGGTCTTCCACGTCGACCAATACGTTCGGTTCGCGTTCCCCGCACCCGCGGGGATGAACCGGCGCTATCCAGCCGGGCGATTCAGGAGGCGGTGCGTTCCCCGCACCCGCGGGGATGAACCGGAGTTTTACTATGGAAACAGAGGCAATTTACCGCGTTCCCCGCACCCGCGGGGATGAACCGTATCGCCGCCTGACCAATGTTGTAGATCCACGGCGTTCCCCGCACCCGCGGGGATGAACCGAACGGGCCAACCAAAGCGGCGTGACTTTACGCGCGTTCCCCGCACCCGCGGGGATGAACCGCAAAACCCGCTCAGCTAGCGGGTTGCCTTCGAGCGTTCCCCGCACCCGCGGGGATGAACCGGCAGGCCGGCTAGTTTGGCGGCTTCCGGCGCGGCGTTCCCCGCACCCGCGGGGATGAACCGCCATCGGCTACAACCTAGCCGGCTGGGTGGTCGCGTTCCCCGCACCCGCGGGGATGAACCGGTAGCCAGTGCTATGTCGAAGGCCGTATCCGCGCGTTCCCCGCACCCGCGGGGATGAACCGATCCCCAAAACAAGTAATTCAAACTTATCGCAGCGTTCCCCGCACCCGCGGGGATGAACCGTTATCTAAAAAAAGTAACGTTACCAAAATAAAGCGTTCCCCGCACCCGCGGGGATGAACCGTATTTTTGATATATGAATCGCTGTTAAATGACGCGTTCCCCGCACCCGCGGGGATGAACCGAGCTGGCGACAACGCATCATTACCGATGCGCGGCGTTCCCCGCACCCGCGGGGATGAACCGGATTAACGCCATTCTTTGCTTCGGCATTTTTAGCGTTCCCCGCACCCGCGGGGATGAACCGTTCAAACTCACCGCGCCCGCCTTCGCAAAATAGGCGTTCCCCGCACCCGCGGGGATGAACCGGAAACATTCTCATGATTCCGATTCGTCGTGGTGCGTTCCCCGCACCTGCGGGGATGAACCGCCTTTGAAGAAGCGGAACCCGCGAGAGTAGGGGCGTTCCCCGCACCCGCGGGGATGAACCGGGGTAATGCACGGGAAATTTATCCTAGTATCTGCGTTCCCCGCACCCGCGGGGATGAACCGTCAATCGTATATTGATTAAGAAATTGGAGCCGGCGTTCCCCGCACCCGCGGGGATGAACCGTTAAGACCGGCGCGCCGGCAGGGAGGCGCGCAGCGTTCCCCGCACCCGCGGGGATGAACCGCCGCGTAGTGGAAAAACTTATTACGCTGTAAAGCGTTCCCCGCACCCGCGGGGATGAACCGCTTTTCCTCAAGCTCTTTGATACGGACATACAGCGTTCCCCGCACCCGCGGGGATGAACCGAATCCGTTAATTTATGCCTTTCTATCTCTAAAGCGTTCCCCGCACCCGCGGGGATGAACCAAGGTCATGCTGGTTATCGATGAAGCGCATCACGCGTTCCCCGCACCCGCGGGGATGAACCGCCAAGAAGGCCGCCGATCGGCTGGAGGCTGTTGCGTTCCCCGCACCCGCGGGGATGAACCGGGGTTATCGGTGGGCCTCCGTGCCAGGACTTCGCGTTCCCCGCACCCGCGGGGATGAACCGACGCCTATCCCTATTTTGAGGATATGGGCTTCGCGTTCCCCGCACCCGCGGGGATGAACCGGTGATAGCCGGTGAAAACTTCACGGATGAGTCGCGTTCCCCGCACCCGCGGGGATGAACCGGTAACGCCGATCAAAAGCCAGGACAACCATCTGCGTTCCCCGCACCCGCGGGGATGAACCGTATGCAGAACTTCTGAAAAACTTAACCGCGGAAGCGTTCCCCGCACCCGCGGGGATGAACCGGTAATCCAGGCAGCGCCGGTAATGGCCATAAAGCGTTCCCCGCACCCGCGGGGATGAACCGATATAAAAACAATTTTTACGTTGACCAGCGCCGCGTTCCCCGCACCCGCGGGGATGAACCGCCACAGAAACACATACAGCCATAACTAGCGCCGCGTTCCCCGCACCCGCGGGGATGAACCGGCTAATGATTCGGTTAACCGTGATACGGGGGAGCGTTCCCCGCACCCGCGGGGATGAACCGTGCAGGTTTTGAATATGTTCCTGGCACTGTTCGCGTTCCCCGCACCCGCGGGGATGAACCGTCACCCGCCATCAGTTCGGTAAACACATCTGGGCGTTCCCCGCACCCGCGGGGATGAACCGCCGGCAAAGCCAAGCGCGAGGATGCCAGACCCGCGTTCCCCGCACCCGCGGGGATGAACCGACCGCAAGCCGCCGCCTAGGTCGAGGATCCGGGCGTTCCCCGCACCCGCGGGGATGAACCGAAAGCTGAAGCTACGGCAAGTGCTCAAACTGCGCGTTCCCCGCACCCGCGGGGATGAACCGTTTGTGATGAAATTTATAGGTTTTTAATATGTGCGTTCCCCGCACCCGCGGGGATGAACCGCAATATGCACCAAAAGGCGAAAATCGTACCAAGCGTTCCCCGCACCCGCGGGGATGAACCGTCATCAATCGCAAATTCGAAAACACGCTTGACGCGTTCCCCGCACCCGCGGGGATGAACCGGCAATCCGGCCAACCTGGACGCCTTGATCAAGGCGTTCCCCGCACCCGCGGGGATGAACCGGACTAGAGAGTTAGTAGTATTTGACGTTGATCGCGTTCCCCGCACCCGCGGGGATGAACCGCGCACCGCCATGGACGCGGCCACGCTGACCATGCGTTCCCCGCACCCGCGGGGATGAACCGCACTCCCTAAACGCCCCGCTGTTCCTGGTCGGGCGTTCCCCGCACCCGCGGGGATGAACCGGAATCCGGCTGAATCACCGGCGCACGCGTCGTGCGTTCCCCGCACCCGCGGGGATGAACCGTTATCGTCACGGAAAAACGCCCTGGGGGGCTAGCGTTCCCCGCACCCGCGGGGATGAACCGCGGGCCGGCAATACCGTATCGTCACGATCACGGCGTTCCCCGCACCCGCGGGGATGAACCGTGGCCCACTTCTTGGCCTCGTCGCCGATCAATGCGTTCCCCGCACCCGCGGGGATGAACCGCATTGGTGCCGTTAACGGTGGCCACCATGGGCGCGTTCCCCGCACCCGCGGGGATGAACCGGTGGCGCAATTGGTCGAAGACGGCGTTAAAACGCGTTCCCCGCACCCGCGGGGATGAACCGCCTGGTCGTGGTCGTGGTCGTCCGGTTACTGGGCGTTCCCCGCACCCGCGGGGATGAACCGGCGGCTTCCAACGGTTGAAAATTCATAGACAGGCGTTCCCCGCACCCGCGGGGATGAACCGATATACTGTGTCAATTCGCTAGCTATCGCCGGGCGTTCCCCGCACCCGCGGGGATGAACCGCGGGCTGTAGTATCGTTGGGATTTGATGACGGGCGTTCCCCGCACCCGCGGGGATGAACCGTGCCCGTCAATCGAGCGGCTTCTCCGGTTACGGCGTTCCCCGCACCCGCGGGGATGAACCGGCGTCGTCGCTGAACGGGCTGTTAAGAGACATGCGTTCCCCGCACCCGCGGGGATGAACCGCCCTGCTGGAAGCCAAGCCGTTTTTAGCCAAAGCGTTCCCCGCACCCGCGGGGATGAACCGGTATATGCCGGCTTAGCGCTGCTGGTGCTGACGCGTTCCCCGCACCCGCGGGGATGAACCGGAATCATAATGAAATTCGGATTTTTTGATGATGCGTTCCCCGCACCCGCGGGGATGAACCGTCGATGCTATTCAAGCTGATAACGCCACGAAAGCGTTCCCCGCACCCGCGGGGATGAACCGTCGATGCTATTCAAGCTGATAACGCCACGAAAGCGTTCCCCGCACCCGCGGGGATGAACCGCCCTGCGTTGATCGGCGGCGGATTGTCGTTTTGCGTTCCCCGCACCCGCGGGGATGAACCGAACATTGCCAAAATTGAATAAACAAATTTTTTGCGTTCCCCGCACCCGCGGGGATGAACCGTTTATACGTCTACTCCTCTTGCCGAATATGGCGCGTTCCCCGCACCCGCGGGGATGAACCGGATCGCTTAAGTTTGTCCGATCTTAAAATTCCGCGTTCCCCGCACCCGCGGGGATGAACCGGATCCATCAGTAGCCCAGTAAGGCCATTCTTCGCGTTCCCCGCACCCGCGGGGATGAACCGGTCATGGGGTACGGGGTGGCTTGTTGGGTGTAGCGTTCCCCGCGGAAAATTTCAAGCTAGTTGTCGCCTCAGTGTGAAACTCTTATGCAGCTATTTGCTCCTGGTTAGCAATCTCCTGGGTCGATTTGATTTTAGTTTCAGCCTGATCTGGATTTAAGTGCACCGTAT
>NZ_JALOBS010000046.1 GCF_023228165.1 Methylomonas sp.
GCTGAATTTGGCGGGTTACGATTCTAGCGAAAACCGCTTGCTTGTGTGGCCGGCTGAAATTCAATGTGCGACTTTTTCGGCCGGGTTTGACCGGGTAGGCAACGTTGGTAGGTTATGGCAGTTCGGCGTGCTTCCGCAATCGGTTCGCCGCCGTAGAGGGGGTTCGGCGACGAAAAGCCCGGCCAATTACATAAGCAGCAAGGCGACCACCAACCATAAACTGACTAAGTTTGCCGCTAGTAATTTGACTTTTTGTATTGCGCTCATGGCAAACCAAATTTCTATAACGTGGTCTCGTACCTGAAATAGCCATGAAAGCATATAGGCTTTCATGGTTTCCACCAAAAAAGGCCCGCGCCGCCATAAAAACCAAATCAATCCGCAAATCAAAAACAGCAGGAAATAAAATACCAGCATTTGCGCATGATGTTTGGTAAAGCCTATGCCATGCATCAACACTTCTTCCAAAAAAAACGAAAACCCTTCGTAGACAATGTGCAGCAGATGGCTGGCGTGTTCCCAAGCTAAGTCGGGTGCCACTAAGATGAATATTGCCAGCACACTAAACAGGCTTTTCTTTATCGATTTCATAGTAAACCCCAGTCTGTGTTATTAAAAGTTGAGGACGATATCGCTTGAAATCAGCAATTGACGATCGCTGGCATTGCTATTGAATGCCTGCCAGCCATCGCTGGCGTCGTAACGCACGCTGGGGCGTACCGTTAACCAGGGTGTGGGACGCCAATTGGCGCCCCAAGTGGCGGCATAATAATTGGCTGCGTGGCCCGGGTGGGTTGGGAGCCGAGCCGGGCTACCGACTCTGACCCCGTCATCGTCCCGAAACCACTCCAGCCGCAGGCCCAGCGACCATTCAGGGTTAAGATCGAGATTCAGATAAGCAACGACGGCATACCATTCCGCCCCGGTTTGTGCCGTATTCGCAGTCATCCAGCCGTAGTCATGTTGCAAGGTAAACTGCCAATGCCCGCTTAAATTCTGCTTTACAACGATGCTGTAAAGATTGACATCTTGGGGCGAGGCGGAACTTGACCGGCCATGTGTACCGGTAACGGCAAGTTTGGTGCCGGTTTGCGCGAATGCAAAGTTGAGTCCGCCGACAAAGCCCCAGTTTTCCAGATGATGCTCGAAGCTGCCGTCCCAGCCGGCGAAAGGACTGCCTGTCACCGCACCGGCGCTCAGTTCGATCTGATGGTTCAGCGCATAGCTAGCCACTAGTCCGGTATGCGAAAATGGCTCTCCGAATTGCATGGCGTAAGAACGCGAGTAAAAGAAATTATCCGGGGCGATGACCGATTCATTGCCCACCAGTGTATAAAATTCCCCCAACTTCACATGCAGCCCCGCGCCTATGGGGGCGAAAATATCAAGATACGCCTGCGGAAAGGCAATGCCGTAAATGCGTTGATGCAGTAAATGAGAGTCCCAGTGATCGCCGATGTCGCCCATGGAGCGAGTGTAAAATGCATCGCTGCCGAAAATGAAGTCCAACCGGCCACCCCAGCCCCAGCTGTCGGAACGGGTGTCTGCGGCTCGTTGCAGATATAAATACAGTTGATTTATTTGCAGTTCGTTGGCGCGATCGGAGAAACTGACCGCGCCATTGAAATTGTCGGCGGGCTGGTCGGGGTTAATACTGAAACCGGCGTTCAACCAGCCGCCTAGATGTAAATCCCAGTCACGAAAAGAGTCGGATTGATTGGGGTTCCAAGCGCCTGCCCGGGAAAGCAATCCACCATTTTCACCGACATCGGCCCTTACCGTTGAGCTGGTCAAGATCAGCCCGCTCAACAACAGCCACGGCAGTTTGATCGTTCCGCACTGAAACCCCATGTCGTTATCCCGCCCATTAATCAATATCTTTAGGATGGATCATGCTCGTTCCGGTGTTATTCGAGCCTACTAGCCGTTAGTGTCCGGTTGCCAATGCTAGATCGGTTGGCGATGACGATATCCGCAATAGCGGCGAATCAGTGGCAAAGCCTTGCAGATCGACTTCGATATTACGGTCGCGGGCCGCGACCAGGAAATCGGCGATGGTTTCCATAATGTCCTGATCGATAAACAAGGCGCGACTGCCGTCGATGATCATGACACTATCGTCTTTAATATGGGCCAAGTGTTTACGTAACAGGGCTTTGTTTAAAAAAGACACATCCTTGTGCAATCGGAGTAAATAATGAGAGCCGTGTTGAGTCAGCGTCATGGCTGAATGGAAATCCGACCACAGCACAAAAAATATGCCGCAGGCCATGCCAATTGCGATGCCCTCTAATAGATCGGTGAACAGAATAGCGAATACCGTAATGGTGAATGGTACGAATTGGCTGATACCTTTGCGGTAAAACTCGAAAAACATCATGGGTTTGGCCAGCTTGTAACCGGTTTGCAGCAGAATGGCGGCCAGACAGGCCAAGGGAATCAGGTTGAGATAATGAGCGAAGAACACGACGCTGACCGCCAGCAGAACCCCGTGAAAAAAGCTGGATATGCGGGTCTGGCCGCCGGCATTGACGTTGGCGGCACTGCGTACGATAACCGCTGTAAGCGGCAAGCCGCCCAACATTCCGCAAATGATGTTGCCCAGCCCTTGCGCCCTCAACTCGTGGTTGGTCGGACTGACTCGTTTATGGGGGTCGAGTTTATCGACGGCTTCCACACTCAATAATGTTTCCAAGCTGGCAACGATCGCCAAGGTCAACGCGATACTGTAAATCTTGGGATTGGTTATCGCGGTAAAGTCGGGCAATTGCAGCTGATGGAGAAAATTACGGGTACTGCCCAGCTCAGGTAATGAGACTAAGTGCCGGATATTCAGGCTCCACTCCGGCGCATGCAATAGCGCCCATTGGTTAAAACCTACCCCCCAAATCACCGCGAGTAGAGGGCCTGGAATCACGCGTAACCAAGCGTTTCGCCTGATCCAGCCGCTGTCCCAGATGATCAGAATTATTATTGAAACAATGCTGATCAAGGTTGCGCCCTGGGACACGCCGTGCAGCGATTGCGACAGTTCAAAGAAACTGGAGCGGGCGGTTTCCTGCATGTAACTTTCGTCACCCACATAGCTGGCGTCGTAACCGGTGGCATGCGGAATCTGTTTGATGATCAAAATCATACCGATAGCCGCCAGCATTCCCTTGATAACAGCAGCCGGGAAAAAGGCTGCAATCGACCCGGCCCGGAATACACCCATGAAAAATTGCAGAACGCCCGCAATCGTCAAGCTCAATAAAAATATATTGAAATCGCCCAGAGTTTCGATGGCGGTGAATACGATAACCGTCAAACCGGCGGCAGGGCCCGACACACTTAATTGAGAGCGGCTGAACCAGGATACGATCACGCCGCCCACCATGCCCGAGATGATGCCGGAAAACAAAGGGGCGCCAGATGCCAGGGCTATGCCAAGGCAAAGCGGTAAAGCCACCAAAAACACCACGATGCTGGCTGAAAAGTCGTGCCGTAAATGGCCCAGATAATATTGAACTTGTGTTTTCATGGTTCCGCCTTCTAAGTCTGTGAATTAAAGCAACGCTCGATAAATAAGCAGAGGAATGTTGTCGGCGGAAAAAATAGTATCGAATCGAAACTATAAAGGCAAGTACTAATTTGACGATATTTCGCCAGACAGTCCGAATCCATCGGTTTGATTACGCTAACCGAGTGGTTAATATCAGCCGCGGCATAGCGATTTAACTGTGTTTGTCGTGGCTCATCAGCGAACCGCTGCTGTTTATGAGAGCCTTTACCGAGATATTGTGAAAGTCTCGGCGCCCGTAACGGATGGCGGCGACAAAACGGGTGTTTCGGGAGGGGTGAGGTTGGCCGTCATGGCTATCATTTCGGCAAAATCGCACCGAACCGACCTCAATTTGTTACGGTTTTTGCAGCCGAAGGGAACTTCAAAGTGCTAATTGTTAGTCCGTCCAACAAGGACATTTCAGGGGCTGCGATGCTTGGGGAGCCGTGGTTTAGGTTGATATGTTTGGGATTTTATTTGGAATAACGTCCGGAATTGGAATCCCCATTCAAAACGTCATCATTGCGGCAATCCATGCCGGCATGACCTGCTTGGCAGACGGTTATCTAGAAGCGAATCCTGAGTTTCGATTACCCAGCGCCAATCAAATAACCATTTCGGCCTGCAGTAACTTAATCTGATCCCTTACTTGAGCCGCTTCTTCAAATTCCAGGTTTTTGGCGTGCTTGTACATTTTTTCTTCCAGCTGTTTTAAAGTCTTGGCAGCTTGTTTCGGCGTCATGGCTTTATATTCGCTGGCGGGTTCGGCAACTTTGGCGCGGGCGCTGCTGATGGAGCCGCCGGAACCGGGGATGGCGATTTCCAGAATGTCGGTGATGGACTTGAAAATCGTTTTTGGCTGAATATGGTGTTCCTTGTTGAAAGCGATTTGTTTGTTGCGGCGGCGTTCGGTCTCGTCCATGGCCTGCTGCATGGATCGGGTGATTTTGTCGCCGTAAAGGATGGCCTTGCCGTTGACGTTGCGGGCGGCCCGGCCTATGGTTTGCACCAAAGAGACCACCGAACGCAGGAAGCCTTCCTTGTCGGCATCCAGAATGGCTACCAAGGAGACTTCCGGGATATCCAGGCCCTCCCGTAACAGGTTGATACCTACCAGGACGTCGAAGACCCCCAAGCGTAAGTCGCGGATGATTTCCACCCTTTCCACGGTTTGGATATCCGAATGCAGATAGCGCACTCTGATATCGTGTTCCTGTAGATAATCGGTCAAATCTTCCGACATGCGTTTGGTTAGGGTGGTGACCAGCACCCGTTCCTTGATGGCTATGCGTTTGTTCAGTTCCGACAGCAGATCGTCGACCTGAGTAGTGGCGGGGCGAACCTCAACCAATGGATCGACCAAGCCGGTCGGTCGCACCACTTGTTCCACCACCGCGCCGGAATGTTCCTTCTCGTAAGGCCCCGGGGTGGCGGACACGTAAATGCGTTGGCCGCAGATGGCTTCGAATTCGTCGAATTTCAGCGGCCTGTTATCCAAGGCCGACGGCAGGCGAAAACCGTATTCGACCAGGGTTTCCTTACGTGAGCGGTCGCCTTTATACATGGCGCCGATCTGCGGTACCGTGACGTGACTTTCGTCGATGACGACCAAGGCATCCTTGGGCAGATAATCGAACATGGTGGGTGGCGATTCGCCGTCGGTGCGGTTTGATAAATGACGGGAGTAGTTTTCGATGCCGGAGCAATAGCCGACTTCCATGATCATTTCGATATCGAACAGCGTGCGTTGCTCCAGACGTTGGGCTTCCACTAATTTGTGGGCGTCGCGCAGTTGTTGCAGACGTTCGGCCAGCTCGATTTTGATTTTTTCCACCGCCGTCAGCAACTGGTCGCGCGGGGTCACGTAATGGCTTTTGGGGTATAGGGTAAAGCGCGCCATGCGGTGCAGCACTTCGCCGGTTAACGGGTCGAACATGGAAAGGCGTTCGATTTCATCGTCGAATAATTCTATCCGTAAGGCTTGTTCTTCGGATTCGGCCGGAAATACGTCGATGACTTCGCCGCGTACTCGGTAGGTGGCTCGGCGCAATTCGGTATCATTGCGGGTGTATTGCATTTCAGCCAGCCGGCGCAGGATGTCGCGCTGCTTGATCATATCGCCGCGCACCAGATGCAGCACCATCTGGAAGTAGGATTCCGGCTCGCCCAGGCCATAAATCGCCGATACGGTCGCCACCACGATGGTATCGCGGCGTTCCAGCAAGGCTTTGGTGGCGGATAAGCGCATCTGTTCGATATGTTCGTTTAGCGAGGCGTCTTTGTCGATGAAGGTGTCGGATGCTGGAATATAGGCTTCCGGCTGGTAATAATCGTAATAAGAGACGAAGTATTCGACGCTGTTCTCCGGAAAAAACTCTTTCATCTCACCGTACAATTGTGCGGCCAGGGTCTTGTTTGGCGCCAGTATCATGGCCGGACGCTGGGTGTGCTGGATGACGTTGGCGATGGTAAAGGTTTTGCCGGAACCGGTAACGCCGAGCAGGGTTTGATGCAGTTCACCGTCATTGATGCCGTCGACCAATTTCTGGATGGCGGTGGGTTGGTCGCCGGCCGGTTGATAACGGCTTTGAATTTTGAAAGGTTTTTGCATGGGTTGGGAGGTGCTTGGCGCGGCAATGGGGTCGGCTATTATGCCTGTAATCGCTGACTGACTGATTTCCATGCGCCTTTTGCCCGACATCGGTTTTACCTGTGGAGTGTGGATAGGCTATTGTACAAAGCTATCGATTAGCGTTATAGTCCAATCAGGTTTTTGCAGTAAAAAATCCGGATTCAATATGCAGATAACCAGTACTTCCATTGCCAATACCGCTTACGGCCAGCGCTTTCAAAGTCGGAATCATTCTGTTCCGGACCAACAGCGAGGCACAAGTGCGCCTGGCAAAACTTCAAACGACCTTGACGAACAGCAGCAGCGCGAAATTCAGGCGTTAAAAGCCCGGGACAGCGAAGTCCGCGCTCATGAGCAGGCCCATCTGGCCGCGGCCGGCGGCCTCGCCACCAGCGGTGCTAGTTTCCAATATGTGACCGGCCCTGACGGTCAGCGCTACGCAAGCGGTGGAGAAGTCGGTATCGACGTGTCTCCGGTCGCCAATGATCCGCAGGCCACCTTACTGAAAGCGGAAACCATCCGCCGGGCGGCCTTGGCGCCCGCGCAACCGTCCGGCCAGGATGTCAGCGTGGCGAGTAAGGCGGCGGCCATGGCAAACAAAGCCAGTGCCGAGCTGCTGCTTAAAAGCGCACAGGATTCAAATTCGAATGGCTCACTGTTGGATGTTGTCGCCTGATAGGCTAAATAAATACAACGCCGAAACCAACGCCCGGGTCGATACGCACGACTTTGGTTTGTCGAATCGGAGCGTCTTCGAATTCCGTGGTTTGTACTTCCACCACGGTATTCAGTTCGGGAATCAATTCATCCGCACAGAGTAAAAAAAGCCCACCATCGGAAAAATCGCGCATATTGGCAAGAAAAAATCCGGAGGGATGGGGTGGGATTACCCTGATTTTGGCGCGGTGCTTAAGCCGCGGATAACGACGATGGTCCGATTTATTCAAATTATTCACTTGGATAAAGATTAAAATTTAATTAGCAACCCGAATGCCGGTCGCCTTTGGTTTATGCTTGCCAAGCCGAGTGCCTGGGCAGAGTAAAATTAGGTTGCGCGTAGTAAAACGATTGTCTGTATAGTATGAAAAAAACAGTGTTTGTCAAACCTAGCTAATTCGCATTTTCGATTCGCTCTATATAATCAATCAGGTAATCCGCGATAATATGACATTTGGTAGATAATTAGCGACGCTAAAGAGTCTCAGCTAATTGACAACTATTTTCTATCGGCTTTTAAAGCATACACCTTCCTATTTCAATGGCACGACGACCTAGACCTCGAACTCGATCCAACTCTTCTTCCGCCCGGCGCAGAAAAAACAAATCAAAATCATCATGGCTGTTGAAAACGCTGTTTTCGCTGGTGTTGGTGGGTGGGTTTTTGCTGGCATCCTACGTCGGCTATCTCGATTACACTGTTCGCGAACAATTTGAAGGTAAGCGTTGGTCCATTCCTGCCCGTGTTTATGCCAGCCCGTTGGAGCTGTATGTGGGGCTGGAATATAACAGCCAACAATTTGAAGACATTCTATTGCAATTGCATTATCGCCTGGATCCTCAGTTAGCAGGCGAAGGCTCTTATGTGATGAACGGCGGGCAGATCAATGTCAAAACCCGGGCATTTAATTTTGGCGATAAATTACAAGAAAGCCGCAAAATCAGTATTGGCTTTGCCGGCGGTACGCTCGCCAGTTTAGTCGATGCCACTACCGGTAGCGATTTAGCCATCGTCCGAATGGAGCCTATTCAAATCGGTAGTTTTTATCCTACTCGTAAAGAAGACAGGATTCTGATCAAACTGGAGGACGCGCCGCAAACCCTGATTCAAGGGTTGCTGTCCACCGAAGACCACGATTTTTATCATCATTTTGGCATTTCGCCGAAAGGCATTGCCCGCGCCATGTGGTCGAATCTGAAGGCCGGTGGTATGGTGCAGGGCGGCAGTACCATTACTCAGCAGTTGGTGAAGAATTTTTTCCTGCACCCCAAGCGCACTTTGCGACGAAAGCTCAAGGAAGTTTTGATGTCGTTGATTTTGGAGTATCGCTATAGTAAAGACGAAATTCTGGAAGCCTACCTGAATGAAATTTTTCTAGGCCAGGATGGGGCCAGCGCAATACACGGATTCGGACTGGCCAGCGAGTTTTATTTCGGTCAATCCTTGAAAACCCTGAATTTACCGCAAGTGGCAACATTGGTGGCATTGGTGCGCGGTCCATCGGAATACGACCCGCGCCGGAAACCGCAACATACCCTGGACCGCCGAAACCTAGTATTGGATTCGATGTTGGCGGAAGGTTATATCGATGCCCAACAAGCGGCCGAGGCTAAAAAGCAGACTTTGGGGGTGGCGGCGGTCACCCATCGATCCGCCAACCGCTATCCTGATTTTATCGATTTGGTAAGACGGCAGCTGAAACAGGAATATAAAGAAGAAGATTTAACCTCGGAAGGATTGCGTATCGTCACCACACTGGATACGCGCGTGCAGAATGCTCTGGAAAAATCGATAGCCGGCAAGCTCAAGCAGCTGGAAAGAAGCCCGAGGAGCAACGATTTGGAAACGGCAGCCATTGTTACCCGTCGCGATAGCGGTGAAATTGTGGCACTTGCCGGTGCCCGCGATGCCAGCGACATAGGCTTTAATCGTGCCTTGGATGCCGTGAGGCCTATCGGTTCCTTAATCAAGCCCGTGGTGTATCTGACCGCCCTGGAATATCCCGACCGCTATACCATCACAACCCCGGTTAGCGATACACGTCTGCATATTCCGGCGGAACGAGGCAAAACCTGGTCGCCGGATAATTACGATAATCGCGAGCATGGCGTGGTGCCGTTACATTCCGCATTGACGCATTCTTATAACATGGCCACGGTTAGGATCGGTATGGACGTCGGTTTAAACAGAATCGCCAACAATTTGAAAAACATGGGGGTAAGCCGGAAGGTGGATTTATACCCTTCCATGCTATTGGGCGCTTCGCCATTGTCGCCACTGGAAGTGACGCAAATATACCAAACCCTGGCGGGCGATGGTTATGCCACGCCGTTACGTTCGATTCGTGCCGTGAATGCCGCCGACGGCAAGGCCCTGCAGAGTTATCCCTTTACCGTGCGGCAAGTGATCGATCCGGCGGCTACCTATATTACCAACACGATTTTGCAGGATGTCATGCGCGTGGGTACCGGGCGCTCAGCGTATAAATATGTTTCTGAAACCATGAATCTGGTCGGTAAAACCGGCACTACCAATGAGCTGCGCGATAGCTGGTTTGCCGGATTTAGCGGTGACTACCTGTCGGTGGTATGGGTCGGGCGTGATGACAACAAACCGACCGGGCTGACCGGCGCAACCGGTGCCTTGCAAATCTGGTCCGAGTTGATGCGTCAGATTGCCCAACAATCAGTGAACCTGGTTGCACCCGATAATGTCCAGATGAAATGGATAGATACGCAGACAGGCTGGTTGGCCGATGAAAATTGCCCCGGTGCTAAGGCGTATCCGTTTGTGGATGGCTCGGGCCCTACCGAGTACTCTAATTGCGGTTCGGCATTGGATGCCGCCGAATCCTGGCTTAAATACTTGAATCCTTTTTGAATATGATAAAAAAAATCGTAAGTTCACTGATTTTGACCGCGGGTTTACTAAGCAATGCTTGGGCTGAAGAGGCGCCGATCAAGCAGCTTAAAACGTTTTTAAAATCCAATGCTTCCCTGTCCGCGGATTTTAAGCAGGTCAGCTATAACAAAGCCGGGCAGGCCGCCCAAGCCAGTTTCGGGGAGTTTTATCTGAGTCGCCCAGGTAAATTCCGTTGGAATTATCAAAAACCGTTTGCCCAGGAGATTGTTTCTAATGCCGGTAAAGTTTGGTTTTACGATGCGGATCTTGAACAAGTGACTATCAAGCAACTCGATGATTCCTTGGGGTCCACGCCGGCCTTGCTGTTGACCGGCCAAGTGGATATCGATCAAAAGTTCGTGCTGGAAGAGCAGGGTAGCGACGATGATTTAAACTGGGTTAGGCTTTCGCCAAAAAATGAAGAAAGTGGCTTTAAATATATTTTGATCGGCTTGAATCACGGCCAGCTTGGCGGTATGGAGTTGAGCGATAACTTTGGCCAATTGACGCGGATTTATTTTTCCAACATCAAACTGAATCCGCTATTGCAAGATAGCTTGTTTGATTTTAAGCCGCCTAAAGGGGTGGATGTATTTGAAAATTAACGGCTGTGACGTTCGTGCGAGCCGCATCGGCACGAACGTCTAGTTACGGAATTAGGCCAGGCAAACCTGGTTGCGACCCAATGTTTTAGCTTTATACATGGCTGTGTCGGCGCGGTTGACGATGCCGTCAATCGTATCATTGTCCTGCAGCGTGCTGACACCCAGGCTGGCGGTCATATTGAGCACATCCATGCCATAAGCCAGGGTGTGCGATTCTATTCCGGCTCTAATCCGTTCGGCTATGATATTGGCGTCATCCATATGGGTATCGACCAATAGCACCACAAACTCTTCGCCGCCAAAGCGAAATACGATATCGCTGGCGCGTACGCTGTCTTTGATCCAACTGGCTACCGAAGTCAGCGCCAGATCGCCGCAATTATGTCCGTATTGATCGTTAATCGATTTAAAATGGTCGACGTCCACGAAAATGATGGACAGATGCTGCTGGCAACGATTGGCTCGTTTCATCTCGCGCATCAAGGTATCGTTGAACGCGGTGCGGTTATGCGCTTTGGTTAAAGGGTCGGTATACGCCATTTTCAAGGCTTGTTGAAACAAGGTGGCATTTTTGAGCGGATAGATCAGGCAGCACAACAGGCTTTCCAGCATTCTGAGTTCTTCTTTGCTGAAACGTTGGCTACGGGTCAGTTTTAACTCGCCGAGCTGTTGGTCTTCCACTTTCAAGGCATAGGTGCAGGAGTGTCGGCCAATCACGCCGCGAGCAAAAGTCAAATCGAATTCGCCGTTAGTGTATTCGGCACTGTTATGCGGAATGGTAGCTTGGATTTTATTGCAGAAGATGGTGATCAGCTCAATAAATTCCAGCGTGGTTTGCAGGGCGCTGCTGATGTCGTAATGATGAAGATTGACAGCGGTCGATGCTTCAAAACTTTTATTGCTGACAATGGCTAATTCGGCTGCTTTTTCTTTCATGACACTTCCTCAGGTCTTGAATTAACGGTTTACCGTTATAAAAGCGATAGACGTGCCAAATAAATTTAAATCAATTATTTCAAGTTCTTATATTATTTTTATGAGACAGGTGGCAATTTTTTGCCACCTGTCTGCTTAAAATAAACCCAGTTGTACCTGCGCCACTTCGGACATCATTTCACGCGACCAGGGCGGGTCGAGTACCACTTCGACATTGACCGAAGTCACGCCGGGCAGGGCGCGGACGCATTTCTCCACGTCGCTTTGAATGACCGGACCCATGCCGCAGCCCGGCGCTGTCAGCGTCATGCGGATATGTACTGAGTTGCCGCCTTCGGGGGTGGTGGTGACTTCGCAGGCGTAGACCAAGCCCAAGTCGACAATGTTGACCGGAATTTCCGGGTCGTACACGGTTTTCATGACTTCCCAGCAATTTTTCTCCACGGCCTTGGTATCGGTTTCGGAAACCAATGTGTGTAATTCGTGTGCTTCCTTGCCCAAGGCGTCGGCATCAATACCGGCAATCCGCACCATGTGGCCGTAATCGGTAATCACCGTGTAATTGCTGCCCAGCGACTGATGAATGGTTACCTCCTGGCCCTTGTTCAAGGTGCCGTGATATCCATCGGGTATGGTGACCATGTTAACGTCACGGGTTAAGGTAACAACTTCTCTTTCTGTCATAGTGATATTCAAAGTGTAAAGTGTTGCGCGTCAATTATTTGACCGGTTACGCCTATGCTGGCAGCGTCAAATAAATAACAGTAAATTGGGGCCAGGCTATCCATTTCGGGCAATTTGCTTTTGTCTTCTCCTGGATAGGCTTTTTTACGTAAAGGCGAGTTAACCGGTCCAGGAACCAAGGTGTTAACCCGAATTTTTTCACCGGCCTCCAATTCTTCGGCCAAAATCTTGGCGAAGCCTTCCAGTGCCATCTTCGAGACCCCGAAAGCGCCACTATAGGCTTGTGATTTTCGAGCTGCGGAGTCGGAAGTAAATACGATTGAAGCATGTAGGCTTTTTTGCAATAAAGGTAACAGCACCCGGCACAATAAAAACGGCGCGTTTAGATTTACATTTAGGGTGTGGCCCCAATCCTGGGTTTTATGGATGGCTATTGGGGTGTAGGCGCTCAATTCGGCAGCGGAATGCAATAGACCCTGCAAGGCACCATAGCGTTGGTCGATGGCGTCGGCCATCTGCAGGTATTGCTGTTCGGTTGCGCCGGCCAGATCGAAAGGGTACATCACCGGTTCCAATCCGCCCTGATTGACGATGGCGTCATAAACGCGTTCCAGATTGGGGATGCTTTTATCCAGCAGAATGACTTGAGCACCTTGTTTGGCCAGGGCCAGGGCAGCCGTACCGCCAAGTCCGCCGCCAGCGCCCGTGATGAGTACGACTTGATTGCTCAATGACATAGCGTAGCCTGTATCCATTGCTGTAATTGTTGGGGATGTTCGATTAAGGCATCCGCGCCCCAGTGTTCAGGCTGGTCGTTTTCTTTGATATAGCCGTACAGGGCGGCTAACGTTTTCATGTTGGCGTTTTTACCGGCAGCGATATCATGCGAGGCATCGCCGATATACACACAGTGCTCGGGACTGACCCCGGCTTGCCTGCATGCGGCCAGCATAGGTTCGGGATGCGGCTTGCTATTGGCTGTTGTATCGCCGCTAATGACGCAAGCAGCTCTATGACTGAGGTTTAAGGCATTCATCAGCGGCAAGGTGAAGCGCTCACGCTTGTTGGTGACCACGCCCCACTTCAGACCTAGTGATTCAATGGTTGCGAGCGTTTCGCCAATACCGTCGAAAAAACGGCTGTGCGCGGCAATATTGTTTTGATAACAATCCAGCATGTATGCCAGTAATTGATTTTGTTTGCCTGGGTCTAAATCCGCGGTGGCGTATTTGATCATGGCCAAGGCACCCATGGAAATACAGGGTTTGACATCGTTATCCAGGATGGCGGGGAAGTCATGCGCGAGCAAGGCCTGATTCAAACAGGCCACCAAATCCGGCGCGGTATCGACCAGCGTGCCATCCAGGTCGAACAGGACGCAGTCTAATTTAAAACCGCTCATCAATGATCACTCGGGCCGTTTAAAAGCGGCGATGTAATTGACATCAATATCCTTGCCCAGACGGAATTGTTTGCTGAACGGACTGTACTCAATCCCCGTCATCCCTTGCAATTCCAGTCCGGCATTGCGGGCCGACTGGCATAATTCGGACGGCTTGATAAAGGTTTTATAGTCGTGCGTACCTTGGGGTAGCATGTTCAGAATGTGCTCGGCGGCAAGGATGGCGAGCAGATAGGCTTTGGGCACCCGGTTCAGGGTGGAAAAAAACACCATGCCGCCCGGTTTGACCAGCGTGGCGCAAGCACGAATGATAGAGGCGGGATCGGGTACATGTTCCAGCATTTCCATGCAGGTGACATGATCAAATCCGGCCGGTTGTTGTTCAGCTAAGTTTTCCGCGCTGATTTTTTGGTAATGGGCATTAATACCGGTTTCCAGGCCATGCAGATCGGCGATGTCGATAAGTTCTTCGCTTAGATCGATGCCAAAGGCATCCGCGCCGGCCTTAGCCAGGCCTTCGGTCAAAATCCCGCCGCCGCAGCCCACATCCACCACGCGCTTGCCCGATAACTCGGCAAATTGCTGTAGGTAATGCAATCTGAGCGGATTAACATCATGCAGGGTTTTAAATTCGCCATTGGGATCCCACCAGCGCTCGGCCTGAGAGCCGAATTTATGGATTTCGTGAGGATGTACGTTGTCGGTCGCTGTCATGGCATTGGAGTGTTTTTAAAGGCTATAGTTTACTGTATTACTAGGTTATTCGTCATGCTTGAACTTTTGAAGCAGACTTAGCCGTTTCAAAAGTATTTTGCAAAAAGTTACGCGATATCAATTTATTGAGAACGAATTCAACGGATATTGGGTCGAAAATGGCTCGGCGGATGCTCAAACAGCTGCTTATGAGGTTTCAGCTTCGGGATGAAATCGTACAAACTTTACGGTATTTTCATCGCGCTGGATAATTTCCAATATTTGTCCATGCAGCTTGATGCTGGTGCCGGGCTCGGGGATGGTTTCCATGTATTCTATAATCAGGCCGTTCAGGGTTTTAGGGCCTTCGGTAGGTAAGTCCCAGTGAGTGACGCGGTTGAGTTCCCTAACGGTAACGCTGGCATCGACCAGATAACTGCCGTCTTTTTGCATTTTGATGTCGGGTTCGTCCGCTACCAATTCGCCGACGATTTCCTGCAGCAAATCGTCCAAGGTCACCAGTCCTTGGACGTCGCCGTATTCGTCGACCACCAAACCAATGCGCAATCTTTCGGTTTTGAAAATTTGCATTTGTTTATGAATCGAGGTGCTGGCCGGGATAAAGAAAGGCTTGGTCAAGCTGTCGGTAATGGTCTGTTTATCAAATTCGGTGTGATTGATCTGCGACAAAACGCTGCGAATGTGCAGAAAGCCGATTACCCGGTCGATATTCTTTTTATACACCGGCAAGCGGGTGTGCGGGCTATTGCGCAGCTGCTCGATAATGTCTTCGATGCAGTCTTCCAGGTCGATGCCGATTATTTCCTTACGTTGCGTCATGATATCTTCAACGCTGGCCGATTCCAGGTCAAGAATGCTCAGCAACATGTTTTGATAACGGGTCGGCAGCAGATGGTCGGTGTCCGAAACGATACTCTTTAATTCGTCTTTGTCCAAGGTGTCTTTTTTAGCTTTTTTGGGGTTGACGCCTATGATGCGCAGCAGCACATTGGATATTGCATTAACGATCCAGACAATGGGGTAAAGCACTTTCAACAGCGGTGCATAAACCCAGGAGGATATGAATGCCAGTTTTTCCGGCCTAAGTGCGGCCAGAGTTTTGGGAGTGACTTCGGCAAATATCAAAACCAGGATGGTCAAAATGGCGGTGGCGGCGGGGATGGCTTCATCGCCGCCCACGCGTATCGCAATCACGGTGGCAATTGACGAGGCCAGTATATTGACGAAATTGTTTCCTAATAATATCAAGCCGATTAGGCGGTCGGGCCTTTTAAGCAGCTGGTGGGCCTTGATGGCGCCACGGTGTTTCTGTTTAACCAAATGTTTAAGCCTATAACGGTTTAGCGTCATCAAGGCGGTTTCGGAACCAGAGAAAAAAGCGGATAAAAGCAGCAAAAGGGCCAATATACTAATCAGTATACTTAAAGGAATATCATTCAACGAAGTGGCTCAGGGTTACAAAACATGCTGCTAGTTTCTATGCTGGTGAATATTTGTCAAGTCGTTAAGGTTTTTTTAAGTTGGCGATATCGACGGCGATTATTGAGAGGCCGCTGAGGTTTGTCGTTCAACAATTTGAAAGCTGTGGGTTTTTGACAATAACGGGATTCAATGCTTAACTTGAAAAGCTTGAAATCACCCATTGACCAGAAACATCCTTCCATTGAGTATGCCCGCATGGTTTTGCCCAACATTTTGCTAATTGATGACAATGTAATCAGAGCTCAGCAAGTTGAGACCGTGCTGAGGTTCTTGGAGTATGAGTTCACGGCGGTTGGTAGCAGCGAATCTCAGTCTATTTTGCCGGACCTGTGCGGATTCGATGCGGTTTTTGTCGGGGCCGCGGCAGAGAAACAGGCAATATTACTCAGAACCGTTACTGAAAATGCCGGCAATATACCGGTTTTTTTATTGGTGGAAAAAGATGCCCAGCCGGTATCCAGTTCGATTCAGCAAATGGTGTCGCGGCTGTTGGAATGGCCCACAAGCTACTCAGTATTGACGGAAGAACTGAATAACCTGATTCAACCCCGGCGTGTGGTGAAGACAACCCAATCCAACAAAGGCTTGGCCGGAAGTAGTAAGGCGATACAAAACACCCGGGAACTGATTGATCAGGTAGCCAAGTCGGATGCTACCGTATTGATTTTGGGGGAGTCAGGTACTGGTAAGGAAGTCGTGGCCCAGGCCTTGCATCGTGCTTCTATGCGTAAAGACAAACCGTTTGTACCGGTAAATTGCGGTGCGATACCCGGCGAATTATTGGAAAGTGAATTGTTCGGCCATGAAAAAGGCGCGTTTACCGGTGCGCTAACTTCGCGGCAGGGACGATTTGAATTGGCCGAGGGTGGTACGTTATTTCTGGATGAAATCGGCGACATGCCGATGCCGATGCAGGTTAAATTGCTACGGGTTATACAGGAGCGTACCTTCGAACGGGTCGGCAGCAATAAAACCATTCAATGCGATGTGCGCATTGTCGCGGCCACCCATCGAAAACTGGAGCAGGAAATCAGCGAAAAACGTTTTCGCGAGGACTTGTTCTACCGCTTGAACGTGTTTCCTATTGAAGTGCCTGCGCTACGGGAAAGAGCGGAAGACATACCGTATTTGGTCGGCGATTTGATCGGACGCATGGAAGCAGCCAACAGAGGTACGCTGAAGCTATCGCGCAATGCCATTGCCGTGTTGATGCAGCATCATTGGCCGGGTAATGTGCGTGAACTTTCCAACCTTATCGAGCGTTTGGCCATTATTTTCCCGGATCGCCTGGTGGATGCCAGCGATTTGCCGGAAAAATTCCAAGGCTATGAAGTGCCGCCGGAATCAAAGCTGGACTGGCAAGAACTTGAGGTGGTCACTAATGAGACGCCTGGCCGAGCGGCGCTTGGGGCTGAGCAAGCCACCCTGCCCGCACCGGGCGCAGCTGTGCATTTGCCCGAGCAGGGTATCGATTTAAAAGAGTATCTGACCGATTTGGAAAACGAATTGATTCGGCAGGCACTGGAGGAATGCAACGGGGTGGTGGCGCATGCGGCTAAATTACTCAACATGCGTCGTACTACCCTGGTGGAAAAGCTGCGAAAAGTGGATGTAGCCTGACGCGCGTCAAAACAATGGCTAGGTCGAAGCTAACTCTTTAATAAATAACAAATAAAAACATGGCGTGAATTTTGCTTTTGACTGAATACAGTTAAAAGTCTGAATAGCCATGAATTCAAGCAATCTTCAATACCAACAAAAAACCGAACGCCTGACCGATGCATTTCGCATGTTTAACGAACTTTCGGAAAATTTGGCGTTGTCCTATCAAGGGTTACAGGAGCAAGTTGCCCATCTCAATAGCCAGCTGGCCGCGGCGCGTAGCGAGCGTCTGACTACCTTGACTGAAAAAGAGAAACTGGCCAGCCGCCTACAGCAAATTTTGGCAGCGTTGCCGGCCGCCGTTATCCTGCTTGATGCGAAAAATCGCATTATCGATTGTAACGATAACGCTATTGATTTTTTGGGCGAGCCCTTGTTGGGCCAGCAATGGCAAGACATTATGACGCGCAGTTTGTTGCCGGTTCCCGATTCGCCGCACGAACGTCAATTGTTGGATGGCCGTATCGTCAGTCTGACCCGCAATCATCTCAGCAACGATGCCGAGCAGATCATTTTATTATCGGATGTCAGCGAATTGCGCACTTTGCAAGATCGGTTGGCGCAGCAAAAGCATTTATCCGCCATGGGCGAAATGGTCGCCAGTTTGGCCCATCAAGTCCGTACTCCGCTGGCAACCGCCATTTTATATGCCTCGCAAATGAGTAGACCGCTGTTAAGCGAAACCAAACGGCTGCAGTTTTCCGAAAAAATTCTAGAGCGCCTGCAGTACCTGGAGCGCCAAGTCAATGACATGTTGATTTATGCCAAGCAGGGCCGTTTGGCCATGCAGGGATTTTCCTTGCGGGGCATGCTGCAACACCTTGCGGAACGGATGGAAGAATTCGACGGTCGCTTTTTCCTGGATAACCGGGTCGGCGGAGATAATATCGAGGGCAATCAGGATGCTTTACGCGGCGCCTTACTGAATTTGCTGAATAATGCAATCGAGTCCGGGGCCGGGGTGATCAGTCTGAAGGCGGTGCAAGCCGGGCAAGCGATCGAAATCCGCATTCAGGACGACGGGCCGGGTATCGATACCAGCAAGCAATCGCAGTTGTTCGAGCCGTTTTATACCACCAAGACCCATGGTACCGGGTTGGGTTTGGCCGTGGTGGACAGCGTCGTCAAAGCGCATAAAGGGTCTATTTATTGCCGGTCCGTATTGGGGCGGGGCAGCGTATTTGTGTTGTCATTGCCGATTTTACGACAGGATTTGGGTTTGTCGTCGGCGGGAATTGAGTTAGTCGGTCAGGAGAATCATTATGAAGCAGTATGATGTGCTTATCGTAGAAGATGACGTGGCATTGTGCGAAGCGCTCTGCGATACCTTGGAGCTGGAAGCCTATAGCGTAATTTCGGCCAAAAACGGTATAGAAGCTCTCAGTCAACTACAAAAGTGTACCGTGAGGCTGGTGGTTAGCGATGTGCAAATGCCGGTCATGGACGGTTTTCAACTGCTACAAAATCTTAGGCAAAAATTCGAAGCCTTGCCGGTATTGCTGATGACGGCTTACGGCACCATACCTAGTGCCGTGGAAGCCATGCAGGCCGGAGCTTGCGACTATCTGATCAAGCCTTTTGAAGCAAAAGCCCTGGTGGCGAAAGTGGCGCAATTAATCGTCGGCGAGCCATCGCCGGAGCGGGAACGCGTGGTGGCCGACGAGCATATGAAAAAGCTATACGGGCTGGTGAATAAAGTCGCCAAAACCAATGTCACCATGTTGCTGGAAGGTGAAAGCGGCACTGGTAAAGAAGTGCTGGCGCGTTACATTCACCGCAATTCGCATTACCACGCCGGTCCGTTCGAGGCCATCAATTGCGCAGCCATTCCGGAAAATATGCTGGAAGCCATGTTGTTCGGTTATGAAAAAGGCGCTTTTACCGGTGCGACACAATCCATGCCCGGCAAATTTGAACAGGCTCAGGGCGGCACATTGTTACTGGACGAAATTTCCGAAATGGATTTGGGTTTGCAGGCCAAATTATTAAGGGTGTTGCAGGAAAAAGTGGTCGAGCGCTTGGGTAGTCAGCGAAAAATAGCATTGAGCGTCAGAATTTTGGCGACCACTAATCGCAAATTAAAAGACTATGTGCTGCAGGGTCGGTTTCGGGAAGATTTATATTTTAGATTAAGTGTGTTTCCGATCCGGATTCCGCCCTTACGCGAACGTATCGGCGATATTTTGCCGTTGGCGGCAGAGTTGTTGATCAAACACAGTCCGCATGGCAAGACTAATTATCGTTTTGAGGCGGCAGCAATGCAAAAGCTACAGGCTTATCATTGGCCCGGTAACGTCAGGGAATTGGAGAATGTCATGCAGCGCGCTCTGATTTTACAGAGCGGCCATTGCATTACCGCCGATGAATTGTTGTTCGACGACGAAGAGCTAGATACGCTGGCGAGTTTGCCAGCCGCTCGGCAAGCTATTGTTCCGGTTACGGAAATGCCGGAGCCGCAGGACTATGCCGATGATCTCGAATTGCAGAGTCTGGGCGATGGTGTGCGTTCAGCAGAGGAAAAAATCATTTTACAGATCCTTGGTGAGGCTAGAGGCAACCGCAAGGCCACCGCCGAAAAGCTGGGCATCAGTCCGCGCACCTTGAGGTATAAAATTGCCCGCATGAAAGAAGCCGGGGTATTCGTACCTTGTTAAATCTGGCTTGAAAAATGCTTGGTTACTAGAAAATCACTAGCAAGAGTCACGATTATGTCAGATATCAACGTCAATCAAGTACTGGCCCAAATGCGGACCATGTCTATCGAAGCGGGCAGCAAGCCCGCCGCTGGCAACGGCACCGGTGAATTCGCCGCAATGCTGAAAGATTCCATCGATGCCGTTAATCAAACTCAAAAAACAGCCGGTAAGTTGTCCACTGCTTTTGAAACCGGCCAATCCGATGTCAGTCTGGCCGAAGTCATGATTGCTTCGCAAAAAGCCAGTGTGTCCTTCCAGGCGATGCTACAAGTACGCAATAAACTGGTCGATGCCTACAAGGATGTTATGAGCATGCCGATGTAGAGCGCTATACTTTTGAGCCATGAGCGAAGCAAACAATAATTTTCCAGTCGAAGCCCAGCCGCAAGGTGCCAAGCCGAACGACAATAACATACATCCTGCTTTAAAAGGCTTGATGAAGCTGTCGCCCGGTCGGCAGATCGGCATGATGCTGGCGTTGGCTGTTAGCGTAGCCATCGGTCTGGCCGTAGTGATGTGGGCGCAGGCGCCCAATTACGATTTGTTATTTTCCGGTATCGCCGAAAAAGATGCCGCGGAAATCGTTGAAGCGCTGGATAAAATGGGCGTGGAATACAAGGTTGAACCCACCACCGGTGCCGTGATGGTGCCCGCGGGTAACTCAAGAGAGCTCAAACTCAAACTGGCAGCGCAAGGTCTGCCGCGCAGCACCAGCCTCGGCTACGAAATGCTGGATAAAGACAATGGTTTCGGTTCCAGCAAAAACGTCGAAATGATGCGTTTTCAGCGGGCCTTGGAAGGTGAGATTGCGTTGACCATCCAAACCATACAAAACATCAGATCAGCTAAAGTGCTACTGGCCTTGCCGGTGCAATCGGTCTTCGTGCGGGAACGTAAAAAACCCAGTGCCTCGGTAGTGGTGGAGTTATATCAAGGCCGTGCACTGGAAAAGGAGCAAGTCGAATCCATCGTGCATTTGGTAGCTTCCAGCGTACCTTTGATGGAAGCCGGACAGGTTACCGTGGTCGATCAAAAAGGCCGATTACTGAATAGCAAGGATAGCCCCGAAGACATTTCGTTGACCTCGAAACAGTTCGAGTATAAAAAGAATATCGAGGAACATTTACGCGGACGCATCGAAAACATATTGACTCCGCTGGTTGGTAACGATGGCATGCGGGCGCAAATATCGGCGGATGTCGATTTTACCGTCACCGAAAAAACCCAGGAAATGTTCAACCCCGATTTGCCCGCTTTGCGTAGCGAGCAAACCCAGGAAGATGTAAACTCCCAGTCCAAGGTGCAAGGCGTACCGGGTGCGCTATCCAATCAACCGCCGCCTACCGGTGTGGCGCCCGAGGTGGCCAGCGGTCAGGAAAAACCGGCCAATACCGAAGTGGGGTCCAGCAGCAAAAGCGCTACCCGCAACTACGAGCTGGATAAAACCATCACCCACACCCGGTTGGCGGCCGGTGCTTTGCGGCGCTTGTCCGTGGCCGTGGTGGTGGACGATAAACATGTTACTGTCGACGGCAACTTTACCCGGCAGCCTTATTCGCTGGAAGATTTAAATCAATTGCGCGACTTGGTTAAGCAAGCGGTAGGCTACGATAGCAGTCGTGGCGACCAGGTCACCGTAACCAATGTAGCCTTTAGAGCGCCCGAGGCCCTGGAAGATATTTCCGAACCTTTCTGGGAAAAACCCTGGTTCATGGATGTTATGAAAATGTTGATTGCGGCGGCGGTACTGCTACTTTTGATCTTCAAGGTATTACGCCCGGTATTTGCCACTTTGATTGGTAAGGATGATAAAGAAGAGCAGCTCAGATTGTTGGAGGAAGCCCGGTTGGCCGCCGAAAAAATGGGTGGTGTGGTGCGTTTCGATGAAAACGGCAAACCTGTCGCGGTCAAAGTAAATGAGGAAACCGGCGAAGTGTTGGGTATTTCCGGCGGTGCTGAAGACTTGCTGTTGCTGGAAGCGCCGCAAAGTTATGAAAAACGCTTGGAATACGTGCAGAAATTGATAGACGAAGATCCTAAACTGGTCGCCCAAGTAATTAAAACCTGGTTAAAAGAAGATGGCTGAGAAAAATATTGACTTTTCGCATTCTCAACGGGCATCGCTTTTGCTATTGGCGGTCGGACAGGATAGGGCGGCCAGAGTGCTCAAGCACATGGGGCCGAAAGAAGTGCAGGTGGTGGGTTCCACCATGGCGCAATTGGGACCGATTTCCTCGGTAATGGTTGATCAGGTGCTGGAAGAATTCATTACAGAAATCAAGGAAGAAACCGGTCTGGGGCTGGATTCTGACGAATATATCCGCGACATGCTGACCAATGCGCTGGGTGCGGATAAGGCCGGTAGCATCATCGACCGGATTTTGCTGGGTGCCAACAGTAAAGGTATCGAACAACTGAAGTGGATGGACACCCGTTCAATTGCCGACCTGATCCGCTTGGAGCATCCGCAAATTATCTCCATCATTTTGACCTTGTTGGATCCCGATCAGGCCGCCGATGTGTTGACGCTGCTGCCGCAAAACATGCGCTCGGACATTTTGATGCGTATTGCCACACTGGAAGGGGTGCAGCCGGCGGCTTTACGCGAACTCGACGATATTATGGAAAAACAATTGACCGGCAGCGATGGCGTCAAATCCTCGCAAATCGGTGGTGTCGATGCAGCGGCCAATATTCTGAACTTTATCGAAAGCGCCATCAGCGAACCGATGATGCAGGACATCAACGAAAACAATGCCGATTTGGCGCAACGCATACAAGACAAAATGTTCGTGTTCGGCGATTTGGTCAATGTCGACGACCGCGGCATCCAAACCCTGTTGCGGGAAGTGTCGACCGATCAACTGTTGTTGGCCTTACGTGGCGTGGACGGCGGATTACGCGACAAAATCTTCGCCAACATGTCCCGGCGCGCCGCGGAAATGTTGCGGGACGATCTGGAAGCGGCGCCGCCTGCACGGCTCAGTGAAGTCGAGACGGCCCAAAAAGATATCCTGTCTATTGCCAAACGTTTGTCCGATGCCGGCGAGTTAGCGCTAGGCGGTGGCGGTGGCGATGAGTTCGTCTAATAAAGGCTCCAAATTTTCCTCGGCCGAACTGGACGCGCTGGACACCTGGAAAGATCTGGAGGTTTTTGGCGCTCCGCGTTCTGAGAACGTCGAAGTAGAGCAAGCTACTCAGGTTTTGACGGTCGATGAAATCGAGGCCATGCAGAAACAGGCTTACGACGAGGCATTTGAGCAAGGCCGGCAACAGGGGTTTGAACAAGGCTCCAAGCAGGGGTTTGAACAAGGTGAAAAACAGGGTTTCGAAGCCGGGCACAAAAAAGGCTATGAAGAGAGTCAGCATTTGTTACAAAAGCAATTGGCGGAATTGAATCTGTTACTCGAATCATTGGCGGAACCTTTCAAATACCTGGATGAGGAAGTCGAAAATGAACTGGTCAAGCTGGTGATTGCGATTGCCAGCCAGATCATCCGCCGGGAAATAAAACTCGACCCCGGCCAAATAGTTGGGGTAATCCGCGAGGCGGTCAGTGTGCTGCCTCTCGCCACCCAAAAAATCACTTTGAACCTGCATCCGGAAGATGCCGATTTAGTGCGCTCGGTGTTGAAACTGGATGAAAATCCCCCGCCCTGGCGCCTGCAGGATAACCCCTTGATCACCCGTGGCGGTTGTACGCTTGAAACCGATGTTTCCAATGTTGATGCCACTTTGGAAAAACGCCTGGCGGCCGTGATTGCCACCGTACTGGGCGGAGACCGGCAACAGGATGCGACTCGATGATTCCGACGGCCAACCGTAATGCCATCTGGCTGGAACGTTTAAAACCGTATCGGGAACGCTTAGGCGAGCCGCCGGAGTTGGTGGTGGAAGGTAAATTATCCCGCATGGTGGGATTGACGTTAGAGGCGGAAGGTTGCCGAGCGGCCATAGGCTCTTTATGTCAAGTCATCACGAAAAGCGGTAAAAGTATTGGTGCCGAAGTGGTGGGCTTTTCCGGCGGGCGCTTGTTTTTAATGCCCACCGGCGATACGCAAGGGTTGGATCCGGGTTGCAGAGTGGTGCCCTTGGGGAAAAATAGTCTGGCCAACGTCGGGTTCGGTTTATTGGGCCGGGTCATCGATGGCGCCGGTAAACCTTTGGATAGCAAAGGTCGGCTAGAGACCGACGCCAAAATTTCTCTGGCGGGCACTACCATTAATCCTTTATCCAGAAAACCGATTCGCGAAGCGCTGGATGTGGGGGTTAGAGCTATCAATTCCGTACTGAGTGTCGGTCGCGGGCAGCGGATGGGTTTGTTTGCCGGCACCGGGGTGGGTAAGAGCGTATTGCTGGGGATGATGACTAAATTTACCAATGCCGATGTGGTCGTGGTGGGCTTGATAGGCGAGCGGGGCCGGGAGGTCAACGAGTTTGTGCTGAAGATTTTAGGTGAAGAAGGGCTGAAACGGGCAGTGGTGGTGGCTTGTCCGGCGGATGACTCGCCGCTGATGCGAGTGCATGGAGCCTTGCGCGCTACCTGTATCGCCGAATATTTTCGCGATCAGGGTTTGGATGTGCTGCTACTGATGGATTCCCTGACTCGTTACGCGCAGGCTTACCGGGAAATCGCCCTGGCTATCGACGAGCCGCCCGCCACCAAGGGCTACCCACCGTCGGTATTTGCCAAATTGCCCCAGTTGGTCGAGCGGGCCGGCAACGGCGATGTCGGCGGCGGCTCGATTACGGCTTTTTATACCGTACTGGCCGAAGGAGACGATACCAACGACCCGATTGCCGACGCAGCCCGCGGGGTGTTGGACGGACACGTGGTGCTATCCAGAACCTTGGGGGAAGCGGGCCATTATCCCGCCATCGACATTGAAGCGTCTATCAGCCGGGTCATGCCGGATATTGTCGAAGCCGAACATTTACAGATGGCCCGTGAATTACGCCGTTTGTATTCGACTTACCAGCAAAATAAAGATTTGATCAGTGTGGGGGCGTATCGAAGCGGCTCCGATCCGCGTATCGATAAGGCTATCGCCAAGCATCCGGCCATACTGGAATTTTTACAGCAAAATATGGATGAGGCAGTGGATATGAGCCGTAGCCTGAATGAATTAGCGCAATTATTGGCCACCGGATGAAACGATCGCAGCGGTTGCAAAGCATAGTCGAGCTGCATGTATTGCAGGAAAAGGATGCCTTGCAGGTGATGGGTCGCTGTCAGCAACACTTGCAAGAGCAGCAAAAACAACTGGAGCATTTAAAGGTCTATCGGCAGGAATATCTGGCCAAGCTGGCCGATCGCCAGCAGCTCGGTATGAATGTTAGTCAGTTGCTGGAGTTTCGTGCCTTCGCCGAAAAATTGGATAAAGCCATAGAAGGTCAGCGGCAGGCGGTGCTGGTACAGGAAAGGGAGTTTCAACGTGCCCAAAGTAAATGGGAAGAACGTCATCAGCGGACCAAAAGTTTGGAAAAACTTAACGAAATAGCGGTGGCGGACGAATTGAAGCTAGAGAACAAGCGCGAGCAAAACGAACAAGATGCACGCGCGGCCCGCTCGGCCAGAAAGGATGGCGCGAATAGTGCTTGATAAAGTAAAAAGTGTGGGAGAAATGTCATGAATATTCAAGCTGCGAATCTATTGTCCATGTTGTCCGGTTCGGAAGGCCTCGGCAATATCCAGCAGGGTTTATTGGGCGGAGCCGGCGATAAAGGCGGGTTTGCCTCGGCTTTGATGGAGCAACTAGGCCTGTTACAGAGCGGCGGCAGCCCCGATATGTCCGCCATTCAGTCCCTGATGGATGACGCTTCCGCCAATGGCGGGTTGCAAGACTTTGCCGCTTTATTCGGAAAAAATCTGCCGGCAGCGGCAAACAAGTCTGCTCAGGACATCGATCTGGAAGAAACTCTGAAAACCTTGGCGGATGTCATGCAACAGCTTCAACAGTTGGAGGCCGACCAAAACGCACTACAATCGCCGTTGATCGGTACGGATCAGCAAGGCATGTCGTCGACGGATTTACAGCAAGAGGCGTTGGATGAGGCCGCGCTTGCCAATAATCCGCCGCCCATGCCGATTAGTGTGCCGGTGGATGGAAATGACGCCGCGGAGTCGGGTAGCGATGGCTCGGACATCGCCGGGATGTTAGCGGATGCCAAAAAGCCGGCGCCCTTGCTCGTTCAGGGCGCTAAAGCGCAAGAGGTTGCTGCCGATGCGGCCGGAAAACCGGATGAGTTGGGGGTAGGATTTGATCGCAGTATATCCGCCATGATGGCGAAACAGGGAACAGACGGACAGACTCAGCAGGACAAACCCGGGTTGGATTTAAAACCCGATCCCAATTTAGGGGTGGCAGATAGCCAAGACGTTAAAGCGTCGTCATCCGGCATTGCCGCGATCTCGCCAGGATGAACAGCGCGGTGCGTAGCGAATCGGCTACCCCATTGCCCACCAATCAACCCGCCATGCAAAAGCCGTTCGGCGATTCGGCTTGGCAACAGGAGTTGGGCGATAAATTGATTTGGATGCACAAGCAAGATATGCCGTCCGTACAATTGCGCTTAAACCCCGAACACCTGGGGCCGATTTTGGTCAAAATCGATGTCAACCATGATCAAGCTTCCGTGGCGTTTACCGCTCAGCATTTGGCGGTTAAAGAAGCCATAGAAGCGGCCATTCCCAAATTGCGGGAAATGTTGAGTGGACAACAGCTGAATCTGGCGGACGTGAATGTTTCCCAGCAACAATCGGATCAAAGACAGAGTGGCCAAAACTTCTTCCAGATGGCCGGCGAGCGGACTCAACGCCGGGGAGTCGACGGCGAGCCGCTGGATGGTGCTGTAAATGAATCTCAGAATATCGTTGACGAGATAGAAGCGGGCAGGGCGATTGCCGCTAATGGTTTATTGAGCTTGTTTGCCTGATTGACGGTCGACTGAACGGTAAGATTGACCCTGCCGTTTATCCCACCTACTATCTGACTTTTATCGGCGGATAGTGAGTAGCGGCCAATATGGGTCAAGAAATTCAAACCACGGCATATCGGGATGTCGACTATCGGCATTTTCAACAACACCTAAGCGCGGAAACCGCGTTGCTGGCCAAAATGATACACCAACAGGCCATTTCCGAGGCCCCGCCGGTAGCTGGATTCGAAATCGAAGCCTGGCTGCTGCACGATGACATGCAGCCGGCTTCGCTTAACGAGGCCTATCTGCAAACCTTTAATAACCCCATGGCCGGCCCCGAGCTGGCTAAATTCAATGTGGAGCTAAACACACCGCCACAGACCTTAACGGCGAATGCGTTGGGGCTTATGCATCAAAATCTCGGTGTTACCTGGCGGCAGGCCGAACAGCATGCCCGGCGGATGGATTTGCATCTGTTGATGATAGGTACCTTGCCGACCCTGCTGCAACATCAGCTTAATCTCGGCAATATGTCCAATATGAATCGTTACCGGGTGTTGAACCGGCAGGTATTGGAAAATCGCGGCAAACCGATTGTGCTGGATATATGCGGCCACGAGCACTTGAGGGTCGAGCATCACGATGTGATGCTGGAAGCGGCGACGACCTCGTTTCAATTGCACATACAATGCCCTTTAAGCATGGCGCATCATGTCTACAACGCCTCGATGCAAGCATCCGCGGCGATGGTGGCCTTATGCGCCAATGCGCCGTATTTGTTCGGTAAGGACTTATGGGCCGAGACTCGTATCCCGATGTTTGAGCAGGCGATCGCCCTGGGCGGTTATCGGGGGGCGGCGGAAGGGCCGTTGCACCGGGTCAGTTTCGGCTCCGATTATGCCCGGCAGTCGATTCTGGAGTGTTTTGTGGAAAATCTACAGCATTTTCCGATCTTGCTGCCCGAAGCATTTGATGACGAGGCGGCGGCATTTTCTCATCTCAGGCTGCATAACGGCACTATATGGCGCTGGAACCGGCCTTTGGTGGGGTTTGATGATGACGGTACCCCGCATATTCGTATCGAACACCGGGTGCCCGCCGCCGGCCCGACCGTACTGGATGCGATTGCCAATGCCGCCTTTTTTTATGGTTTGGTGAAAAACCTGGCGGAGCAGCGCGCCGATGGGCAGGCCGATTTGCCATTTGCGCAGGCCAAGGATAATTTTTACCAAGCCGCCCGCCACGGTCTGGACAGTCATGTGGTCTGGTTTGGCGAACATAAACAGCGTTTGGCGACGTTAATTCAAGATGAGTTGCTGCCGCGCGCGCAAGCGGGTTTGTTGTCCCTGGGCATCGATACCGACGATGCCCGCGCCTATCTGGATGTTATCCGCCAACGTCTGTCGAACCAACAGACCGGCAGCGACTGGCAACGGCGTTTTATTAAAGCGAATCCCGGCGATTTTTCCGGATTGACCCGGCTGTATTTACAACAGCAACAGCGGGGCGTGGCGGTGGCGGACTGGGATGCGCCTGATTGACGATGGCCGCGTTGCTCCGACCTAGCGCATGCAGCGATTGGCTCGGCTTCGAAAAGGCATATTCAGCGCGGCCCACAGCGTTAGGTAATGTAGCGGCCTTAAAATAAACTGTGTTATTTAGCTTAAAAAACTCGGTTATATCCCTTGGTTTTATGGGTTTTTGATAGCGGTTAAATTAAATATTCTAATAAATTCAATGGCTTGTATTTTGGCATTTATCCTGCTTGAGTCTGTAAATGTTTTGCACTCTCCTCGAGGTTTAAAAAATGGCTCAAGAATTAATTGCTTCAAACTATGCGGTAACAGCTGAACAAATCAATACCGGTGCCTTGGTGTTGGGAGCGGGGTTGGCATTAACTTCTATGATTTTAGTACCGGCACTTGCCATGCGCCTGGGGTTGAGCGCCAGCCTGACAGGGGCTTTAAGAATTGCTTTGATGAAAGCTTCCAATCGGGCTACTGCAGTTAAGCCGGCTATTGATGCGCAGCAGCGTTTGTTGCGCTGATTATAAAGTCCCAAAACATAGAATTGCTTGGCTGTTTTTGTAGCCGGCAGCGTTTATTTGCAGCTTATGGTTGTTTTGGATGGGCGGAAAGCTATAATACTTACCGCATTACCTAGGGTTTTCTTGAGAAGTTGGGCTTATATTGACAATGAGTGATAAACAAATTCAGTGCGATCTTTGCGGCTTGGACGTCGAAGTGGAAGGATTTGAACTTAAAACCACGGATGGCGATAAAAAATTCTGCTGCGAAGGCTGTAAAGGTATTTATCATATGTTGCATGAAGAGCAAGTGGTATCGGAAACACCTGAAAACACCAACAACCATTGATCAAGCACTAAAAGGTATTTAAGCGATGGCACACAATCACGATTCTAAAAGTATGTCCATGGGCAAGCAAGTGATGGCTGGCACATTGGCGACTGCAACGGTCAGCACCGGGGGAAAACTTATGAGTAAAGCGGCTAAACATCCAGTATTGGTTTTCGGCCTAGGCATGGTTGCCGGTTTTTTTGTTTATAAATATAGAAAAGATATCATTGCCAGTGCCAACAAAACCATAGATGCCGGCAAAGACTTTATTCTAAATCAAAAAGAAAACCTGGAAGATATTGTTGCCGAGGCAAAAGAGGATAAATAGTTCACGCCTGAGTAATGAAATAATTGAACTGGTTGAAGTTAAAACTGGTTGACGTTTAATCTGAAACGGGCGTACCTGCTTGCCGGGTTCGCCCGTTTTGTTTTTGCATACTATTAATTATGGCTATTCAAAAAGAATTTTTAGTGCGTTATCGCAGCGAAGGCCATGTTCGCTTTCAGGTCCCGGCACGTGCCACGCAGGCGGAAGTCGTAAAATTGCTTACCGATAAAATTGCAGCGATCAAGGGCGTATCATCCGTCAGGTTGTTTCGTCGCTCCGGCAAATTATCGATTCGTTATGATGAAAGCGTTTGCCGTTTTATCGAATTAGCGAAGCAATTATTTGCCGAACTGGCTGAGTTGGAACAGCAGGGATGGTTTAAGCCTCAGGCCATTGTGGACGGTGCCAAAAAATCGCGGTTTGGCCTGAAACAGAAACTTAAAACCAGCAAAATTAACCGTTGGCTGGACGAAAAAATAACCGCCGCCAAGGAAACCGCTCAAGCCGCCAAAGTGATTGGCAAGTTGAGTAGTAAAGGTCCCGGCGCCTTATTCAAAAATCCGGAAAAAGCCGTCATCGATTTTTTAAACGATATTTTGATTTTGTATTTGATCAAAGTACATTGGAATCGCATTACCACCCAATGGCTGGTAAAACCTTTGGTGCATCGTTACGAGTGGATGGCGACGTTTTATTTGTTCTTCCTGCTTGTGCGCTCACGCAAACCTAAATAGTTTTTCGGGCTGGCGGCGCCATTTTGCGCGGCCAGTCTGTTTAGTCACTGTTCAGAGAAAATCATGGATTCCGATACGCCCACCTTCAAGCATTTTCAACTTCAGCATCAATTAAAAAACCGTATTCGCATTCTTACGGCGGTACTGAAAAAGGACCCGGAACGCGGTTATATTTTTGAAATATTGTTGAAAAAGCGCTCGGAAATCACCAGTGTCCGATCGGTATTCCAGATCGGTTCGGTAGCCATCGAGTTTGACAGCCGCCGCTTGCCCAAAAAGAATCTGTTGATTTTGTTGGATGCCGTGTTGGGAAATATTGCCCAAAAGCAGCCAACCCTCAAAAAAGACCGCAAAAAGCATTTCGACGGACCGGTGCAGGATATAGATTTGGCCGTGGAGGGCATGAGTTGCGCATCCTGCGCGTTGTTGATCGAAATGGTGCTAAACAGGGATGCGCGTGTCAAAACAGCTAGTGTCAATTTCGCCACTCAAACCGTTAATGTGCAGGGACAGCTCAGTAAAAACGATGTGGTGGAACAAATAGAAAAGCTCGGCTACGGCGCTTTATTGGTGGATACCTTATCGCAAAGAAGGCAGCTAATCGAAAAGGAGCAGCAGCGAATTGACTCAGCCCGGCGTCGATTTGTATGGGCAGGGCTTTTGACCGTACCCGTGGTCGGTGTGGCGATGACGATGAAAGTGTCGCGCTGGATGCACTGGTTTCAGTTTTTGTTAACAACCCCGGTAGTATTCGGCACCGGCAACCAGTTTTTCGGCAAGGCCTATCGGTTGGCCAAGCAACGCGCAGCCAATATGGATACCTTGATAGCTCTGGGTGTGGGATCGGCTTATGGCTATAGTGTGACTTCATTATTACGCCGTAGCGGCCATGTCTATTTCGAAGCGGCGGCGGCAATCATTACTTTCGTCTTATTAGGCCGTTTTCTGGAAGAACGCGCCAAAGGTAAAGCCGGCGAAGCCATCCGCAGGTTGGTGGACCTACAGCCGCAAACGGCTACCCTGTTGAGAGACGGATTGGAAAGGCTTGTGGACGTCGACGAGGTAGTGGTCGGTGATATTGTGCTGGTGCGTCCAGGCGAACGTATTCCGACCGATGGTAAAGTCATATTCGGCCTGTCGACGGTGGATGAATCGATGGTGACCGGCGAAAGCATGCCCGTGGTTAAAACAGTTGCTAATGCCGTAATCGGCGGCTGCGTCAACGGCAATGGGGTATTGCACGTGGAGACTACGGCAGTGGGTATGGATACTGTATTGGCCGGTATCGTCCATATGGTCGATCAAGCCCAAGCCGCCAAGCTGCCGATTCAAAAACAGGTTGATAAAATTTCGGCTGTGTTTGTGCCCTCGGTAATGGGGGTATCCGTCGCGACATTGGCCGGATGGCTGTTGGTCGGGGCACCGTTCTCGGTTGCCTTTGGCAATGCTATTACCGTGTTGTTGATTGCTTGCCCCTGTGCGCTGGGATTGGCGACTCCCGCCGCCATCATGGTCGGCACCGGTCAGGCGGCCAAAAAAGGCGTGTATATCCGCAACGGCGAGAGTCTGGAAGTGGCCAGCAAGCTCAGCGCCATCGTTTTTGATAAAACCGGCACCATTACCGAAGGTAAGCCTAAAGTCAGTGAAATATTCAATCTGCCCGAGTTTGATGATCTCAGGCTGGCCACGCTGGCGGCCTCCGCCGAGTATGGCTCCGAGCATTTTTTGGGTAAAGCCATCGTCGAATTCGCTCGAGAAAAATCGCTTGAACTACTCGAATGCAGTTATTTTTACAGCGAAACCGGT
>NZ_JALOBS010000047.1:0-14860 GCF_023228165.1 Methylomonas sp.
AGTCATCGCCCTTTAAATAATGCTAAAATTTCGCGCATGCATAAATCTGAAAATATTTTAAGAATTGAAAATGGGAAATTTTAAGATTTGGAATTATGCCGATGATTCATTTGGCAATTTAGGATTGGCGTGAAAATCATTTGGCGCTTGGCTGATGAAAATGGGGCTGAAGATAGCCGAGGCGCTGAGAGAATGTCGTTCAGGCATCGGGAAATTGATGATCGCCGGAGAGAGAAAACTGGAATTATGGTGCTGAAAATAATTTGGACTTCCGCCGATGCTAAAAATTGGATGGATTTTTTGCCGAGTGATTCGCGTGGGCATTAAGAAACCGCGTGAAAACACTGTGGTGCTTGGAAGTGTGGAAATACCGATGACATTTAAAATCCGCATCAGGATATCTCAGAAAACCATCAGGCAATCGCTGCTGAGCGGAAATGCCAGAACGCGTTAAATTCGGTTTTTGAAATTAAATCAGGCATGTGATGCAGATTTTTTTATAAATTATAGTATTTGAAAATCGCCAAAGTTATTGAAAATCATTTCAGGATTGTGGCTTTGAAATTTTGCAGACAATTTGCAGGCGGCGCGCGAATTCGCCTGAAAATCGCGTGGGCATCATTATAGCATGGCAGATTTTTGAGACTCATCGCAGTGAATGGTGTCTTTTTCTTTTCGGATTGGTGAATGAAATACTTTTGATAATTTAGTTAATGATTATTGATTTGCATGATGCTTATGAATTGCGTGAAAACATTTTTGAGACTTGAATATCGGCAAAATCGCTGGCGATTGATTTCCGCTGAATGGAATTTCTTGAAAATCGCGTAGGCATAGATAGTCGCTGGAAAATATAAAACGATTTTGATTGAATTTAACAATTTTCACTTTGTTAAAAAATTATTAAGATGGTTAACGTGATAATAATGATTACTTTCTTAATGTTTGATGATTCATTTTCCGCATTTGGATTCGCGCAAAACGCTCGTGGCGTAAAACTGGCAAATTAAGTAAATCGGTTTCCGGAATGGCTTAAAAGCCCTCGAAACCCTCGTTATTGAGATTTCGTGTGATTATGGATGGAAAATGCTGGAATCGCGATGATTTTGCCCAGAGATTGCTATTTCGCGCTCTCTTAATCGGGAATATCGATTTTGATGACGGATTGCCGAAATAATGCGCTGGCGAATGCCGTATAAAATTCAAGCGTTTATCGCTGATAACCGCTGTTTGCATATTAAAATGCTATCGATTTACAGTTTATTTACATTTGAATTTTATTTAGAACTTGTGTGTCACTGAGAAAGGCTTACCGCGGCTTCCACTTGCTTTGATGAACGTGTCCTGAACATGATTTGCGACTTTTTGTGAGAATATCCGCATTTTGGCATTAATTTGGGATTGTTATGAGTATTTTGACTTTGATTATTTTTGAGTTGGGGCTCACTCTGTAATTAGATAATCATTTTAGTATGTATTTGGCTGTTGACGTGCCATTGGTCCATATTTTAGGCTTTTTACGCGCGCCGGCATTAATTTATTTTGGCAATTATTTATTTTTGATAATTTTTTATGGCATTTTTGAGCAGGGTATGTTTTTGAAAATCGTCATCCTCGTGAATATTTTGGCAATTAATTTCCATAAAATATTTTTTTCCACTTTTTCGCATGCCACTTTTTATAAATCGTTTTCTCGCGCCGTTTGTTACCGACTAATGATGAAATAATATTAATCTGTTATTAGTTTGTATTTCGTTGTCGTGCTTATTGCAAACCATATTTGCGCCGGATGATTATCTGGATATTTATTTTGACATTTGCCTCAATTTGATTTTTTCGTGCGAAAAAGACCAAAATAAAAAAATCGGTACGAGAATAATCCATTCACAATTCCTAAAAAAATATAAATCTGAACATAGTGTCTTAAATTATTCGAAAATAAAATGATTCGCCACTCACCAGATAGTCGGTAATACGATTTATCAACATTCGATAAGATTATTCAAAGATGAATCACCAGACATCTTCCAAATAGTCACGTTTACGCTCCATCAACATTTCAATAAATAATCCGAAAATGAATCTCATTTAGCCTTCCACACACTGCCAGATTATTAAAATCAAGATGAATGCGCGTCCTCAGGCGGAAAATGAGGCGCATATGGATGCGTTGGCGCGCAGATGGAGGCTCGTGCGTTTGATGGCGCGCATCGGCGGGCAGAAAGTGTGCGCGAATCCGTGAAAAAATCGGCGGATGAGTCTGAAATTTTTAGGATTTTTGGCTATGAAAAGAGAATAAAATCTGCTGGGGATGGGGAAAATGGATGCCGCCAAAAGCCGGAAAAGAGGCGAAAACGCTACTGCATGATGCAGAAGGGGAAAAAGCTGCGAATCTGTGAAAATTGATGAACCTCGCGCGAATGAAGATACTAAAAATGAGAGATTTGCCCCTGAAACGCTGTGAAATCCTCATTAACCGCGAGAATTTGTCGCGGAGGAAAAACATGAAAAACAAGAAATGCACTGGATTGCAAGGAAAAGCAAAATGGAATACTTTTTCGCTGATTCGCACAAGATGAAAGGAATTGGCGCGAAAAATAAATGGATTAATGCGCGCAAATCCGCGCAATGTCGCCGTAGAATTACATATATTTTCTTTGTTTTGCTAAGGATAGACTGAGATGGTAATTGATAATAAGTAAGTAATATTTCTTCTTGATTTGATACTGGCTGATTGCTGAGTAAAAGAGCAAAAAAGAAAAAATAGAAAACGCGTGTAATCGCTGGCGATTATGCGCGTGATTGGCGCGCGCCGAAGCAAATTGGCAAATATCTGCGCGAAAAGAAATGCACGAATATTATGAAAAGTTTACGCGTAAAGTTGCGACCCAGCCTGAAAATTTTAGGATTTTTGGCTATGAAAAGAGAATAAAAACTGCTGGGAGGCGGATATGATGCTGCCAAAAGCCTGAAAAGAGGCGAAATTTTGAATGATTTTAACGAATTGTTTGCAAAGTGGCTGCATCAATCGCACTGGATTACATATATTTTTCTATTTTGTTAAGGAAAGGACTGAGATAGTGAATAATAAGCAGATATTTCTTCTTGATTAACGCTCGCCTATTGTCTGAAAAAATTACAAAAAAGAAAATGGAGTAATTATTGGCAAAATTGTGCGTGCGGGAGAATATTCGCGCGATTGGATAAAAAAACGAATCGAGAAGAAAAGCGCGAATATTCTCTGCGGGAAAGTTGACGCGAAAAAAGAATGGATTAATACGAATTTCATCGATATTTGCGCACTTCGCGCGCATTGTCGCCGAGAATTACTCTTTTTTCTTTGTTTTGCTAAGGAATGACTGAGATGGTAATTGATTATAGTAAATAGTTATTCTTCTTGATTTGATACTGGCTGATTGCTGGGAAAATTACAAAATGAAGTAATCGCTGGCGAATAATTGGCACGAAAAAGAATGCTCGATTATATCCGCAGGAAAGTTGGCGCGAAAAATAAATGGATTAATACGAATTTCGCCAATAATTGCACAATTTGCGCGCGAATCCGCGAAATGTGCGCATTGTCGCCGAAATTTATTCTTTGTTTTTTTATTTTGTATGAGGAATGACTGAGATGATAACTGATACTAAGATAACTAATATTTCTTCTTGCTTAATGATTACTGGGTGCTGAGAAAATTACAAAAATAGAAAATGAGAATAACATTTGGCGATTAATGCGCAAAATTGTCGCGCGATGACGCAAATTGATGCAAAATTCACGCGTTCTGTCGCTGAAAATTTATTCTTGTTTTTCTAAGGAATGACTGAGAAAATGAGTGGCGATAAGTAAGTAATCTATTTTTCTTTGATTAAGCCGGCTGATTGCTTGGATTGTGCGAAAAAGAAAATTAAGTAATCGCCGGCGACGAATGCGCGCGATTTGCGCGAATGAAAGTAAATCAAGAAGAAAGCGCGATTATTCTGTGGAAAAGTTGGCGATTAGTATCCGCGTTGCTATAAAACTTTTTTTCGAGATGTCCGCGCGGATTTCACGATGGAATTACGAAAATAAATGGATTAATGCGCGCTTTCATCGCAAAGTGCGCAAATGTCGCGCCAATCGCGCATTGTCGCTGAGAATTACTCTTTTTTCTTTGTTTTGCTAAGGAATAACTGAGAGAATGATTAACAATAAGTAAGTAATCTATTCTTCTTGATTAAGCCTGCTGATTGCTTGGATTGTGCAAAAAAAGAAAATTAAGTAATCGTGGGCGACTGCGAAGCCGCAGCCGAATGATGCGCGAATTGTTGTAAAAATTATGCTTGCGGTGGAGCTTCATTTTGCGGATCTATTGCAGTTTGAATTAATTATTTTCTTCCTCAGAAGTTATGCGTTTTGTGAAATGTTCCACAAATCTGAAAACTGCAATATTTCACTTTTTGGCACAATTTTCATAAATGTATTCTGTAATGCTCTCAGCCCAAAATTCATAAAAATGATTGTTGTGAATATTTTTCACAATTCCAAAAAAATATTATTATTAAATATACAGCCGACTTTTTAGTTTTGTGGAACACTTTGACAATTTTCAGATTATTATCAAAACAAAAAAAGATGGACGAGCTCCTGTTATGTCAATGTGGCGATTGTGGGAAACGATTCAAATCTCAATATTTTCTTGCTCGGCATCAAAATAAAAAAAGACCATGCATTGTAAGGAATCTTACATCTGTAGAAATTCTGGACCCACTTCGGTGCGAATATTGCCGCAATTTATTTTCGACAAAAGGGAACTTATCAGCGCATCAACGCCAATGCAGTAAGCGAAAATCTGAATCCGATATACTACTGGAACAAAATAAAGAACTCGAAGCTAAAATTCTCGCAGCGCGATCCGTTATTACGGAGAATCAAAGCAAAATAGATCACAATCTGCGCAGAATAGACGCAATTGCGCAACAAAAAGCCCAGCAATGCATCAATCGCGAGGCAAAACGGGATGAACTTGTGCATCGTGTCAATAAGTTCAAAAGAAAAGACACTGCATTATTCGCGCCAGCCGATTCCAGCACGCGACATCAAATAAACGATTATACGCGCCCAAATATTTCTTATCTTTGGATCATACGCGATCTTGAGACTAATAAATCTGTATTCGCAAAATGGATTGATGAAAAGCATTATCTGAATGTTGTAATGGCAATCATCAAATATATTTGGTTCAATAAGGATCATCCGGAAAACCAGTCAATTCGCGATAATACACCGGACCAGACCAGCGCATTTTCCGACGAGGCGGATCTCATGGAAAACGGGCAATGGATGCTATATTCATTTACTGCCGCCGCGAAAAAACTCAGAGAATGCTCTCTCGATATTGTTCACAAATGTTTTGAAAGATTAAATTCCGTCAATACAGATCCGCAGATTAATTACAGCCAACTATTCAAAGAAAAAATTATGGCTCAGTGGAGTGAATTTAATACTGTATATGTATTGGATAGCGCAATTAATTTCATGGTTCGCCGTAATCGCACTTACTCTGAGCAAGAAATAACAGCATCTTTTACCGTGCCGAAATCGGAATAATTATTTCATATTTATCGCACGTATGAATCCGCGTGAGACGGCAAATAGAATGCTTACTAATAAGAATATTTATGTCATCCGAAAAACGATGGATAAAATCCGTAATTAAATCATCAAACGATACAGAAAAAGCTACCCCGTCAATAGTCTCTTCAAATTCCGTGAATGGCTCCGGAGTTGGCGGATTTGGCGCAATCGACCATAAGTATTTCTTTATTTGCCCATACAAATCAAGAGGATATTGCATAACAATCTGCACTATTACTGCTTTTCTTGGATCAATTTCCGACATATCGAACAGATGTTCACCAAATATATTTACGAAATCAGTATTAAATACACGCGATGGGACAATTGTGTTTATATCCGCATCTCGTTTTGTTCCGCAGACTCTATTTCGTAATCGATGGAGTATGAGACATCTTCCTGATGGAAATTCGTTTTTACATTTATCGCACATATATATCGGGCGCGCTGGGTTTTCGCGTATTTCTGGGTGCACTATGGTTGCCATTATCGCGCGTTTGCTTTTTATATTCAACGCGGTGGTGAAATTTAATAAGAAAGTGTGTGAAATTTGCATGAATATTTCTTTTTTTTGCACATCCGTAAATCGCTGTGAGTCTCCAGCGAATAACAAAAAATTAAGCATCAAAAGAAGATTAATTATTTGCTTGAGCACTGCGAAGCAGCGTCTCCTTCAGGGGAGCATCTAACAGTAAGCAAATTGATTATCACGCGTTATTCGAGGAAAAAATACAACGCAATTGGCATGATTTCGAAGTGATAAGCACGCTAAATAATACTTTTGGTTTCGCGATTTTTCACAAACGCCACTACAGAACTCCCGCGAAGCGGTCGAGCCTTCGGCGAACTCGAAATCGCATCGCAGGCAATACAGACGCAATGATTCACCAATCAGCAATCGGTATGACAATAACATATCCAGTACCCACACGAAGATTCGCTAATTGAAATCGCGAATGCTTGCTAATGGCGCGATTTATTTCATGGTACCATTCGTGGATAAAATTCGTGATAAGACTATCGAAATATTCGGTAATTGTTTCGCCATTCATAATTTCCGTAAATTCCTGAGGCGGATCTGGCGTTGGCTGATTTGGCGCAAAACTCCAAAGATATCGCTTTATTTCTTCGTAAAAATCGAGAGGATGTTGAATTACAATCTGCGTGATTGCTGTTTTTTTTGGATCTTCCTTTGAAGGGTCGAAGAGATGTTCGCCGAATTTATTCACAAAATCTACTCCGAATGTGTTCGGTGGAATAATGGTACGAAAGTCAACATCCCGTTTCGTTCCGCAGCTTATACTTCGCAAACTATGAATTAAAAATCGTTTTTTCGTTTGATAACTTCTGCCACATTTCTCGCAGGTAAATTTCGAGGATTCCGTTTCGCGTATTTTTGGATGTGTATCTATTACGGCTGCCATTATTGTATGATTGCTTTTTATATTTGACGCAGACATGAAATTTAATAAGGAGACGCGCGTGTGAATTTCACATTGGCTCGCTAAGAATACACAATTGGGCGTAATTCATATTGTATGAATGCATCAAAGAAAAAAATACGTGATTCGTTCTTTTTTGAACTCCCGCGAAGCGGTCGAGCCTTCGGCGAACTCCCCCGGAGGGGTCGAGGCTTCGCCGAACTGAATCTCTTTGTAAATGAAAATTTATGCCTGCGGCGCTTCATTCTGCGGACTTATCGTTTTGAGCAGCGCACCAACACTATCTTTTTTGAGGAAAATATTCGGCTTATCCTCGGCAAATTTCCACAAGCGTATAATATTTGCCGGCGAATACAACTCGGCTAAATAATCTTTCAGTTCTTTATCTTTGGCTGGATCGCGATTCAGCATCATTGCCGCTGTGTAATTCATTTGCCCGACTGTAATAATTCCGCCGTGATTATGCAAAATTGGTTCTACTTCTTGAATAATCGCAATTGGGTCGGATAAATATGGCTCGATTATTACATTGACATTAAATCTATGTTCAATGAGGTGAATAATCGCGCCAATGCGTTCCTGATATAACGGCGCATATGGTTCGAATTTCCTCAAAATTGCATCAACATTCGTCGTCACAGTAATAAAAATCACTATCTTTGGTTTATAATTGTCGATCGGCTGCATTTGTTGCTCAAATTCTCTAACGAATGCTGTAATTGATGCCATTGATGCTTTTGTTATAAAGAGAATTTCATGCCCGGCATCTATAATCTTACGGCAGACACTAACATAATCCCGCATATTTTCTGCAAAGATATCACTACTCGATGGGAAGAACATCATTTTCCGCTTGGAATTTGCCGCTTTACTCCAAACCGTGTCGATGCTTTTTTGATTAACCGGCATTGGTTCTTCAATGCTTGGCGTCTTACATACACGCCCAAATCGCCTAAACATCACCCCGATGTAACAATAAAAACATGCATGCTTACAAAGATACGCAGGCGCTCTGATATTGAATGAATCCATGCTCCAGTTCCATTGCCCCAAAAATCTCTCGGACGCGAGCGTTTTGAATTCTTTTTTCGCGATTTGGCGATTCATGACTTTCTGGAATAATATCTTATCATATGTATTTTGCTCGATGATAACCGACCAAACTGATCTGGAAGGATTTTCTGCCAATAATTGTTCTACGGTCCCAATACGCTGGATTGTCTCTTTTTTAACAACTTGTTGCGGTGCGGCGCAAACCGTAGGATTTACGTTCCCTCGATAATGTTTTCCGCAGAATGTGGGATTATCCACCGGATATTTCGCGCGAACACCACATTTCTCGCCTTCGCGCATTCCATACGTTAAAATACTCCGGCAATAATGCGTATCTGCCATTCTCTTGCTATATTGTAAAGCGTACCGTGAATTCAAATTAATAGCGCTCTTTCCTTGCCATTTTCGCCAATGATTTGCCACAATTTGCATATTTTTTTCAAAGAAAAAGCGCAAAATACGGCAAACAGCAGCAAACAGCCGTGAACTTTCAACTGATTAATTTTGACTCGAATTCCATCCACTTTGTCCATTTTGCGATGGTTTGATAGATTTCTCAAAGAAAAATACGCAAATCGTGCAAACTATCGGCGACAAATCCTGCCACGACTATCGCACAATAATAATCCGCAAAATCGCAAAAAAGAATAAAATGAATAGTCATCATAAAATTATTACGCACACTTAAAAGGCTCCATTATGTATCCCGCCAATTCTTGATACAAATATGGATTCGCTACGACAAGCGCAAATGCACTCCCCTCATTCACGCGCGGATGCCCGATTTGGACTAACATCTCTTTTATTTGCTCTTGAGTATGTTCAAGGATAAGTTCTTGCACCTGATTGTAGAGTGCGGAATCTTCCCCTCTATCAAGAATATAATCTTGGATATTTTTGCCACCAACTATTTTTTCGCGCATAATCGATAAGTCGCAATTGCGGAACAGCGACCCTAAGAAGAGCGCCAAGAATTGGCGTTCCCCGTAGTGTATTGACGCGTCCCATATCGCTGTTAAAATTCCATGTCCGTCAGTTGTCAATTTCGTAATTTCGTCCCAAAAGTTCGGCAATTTCCAAAATGCTTTCAAGAAATGAGGATGCAAACGGATTAATGTTATCAAATAATCAATCCGCAATTCGAGTACTTCCATCTTGGCAAATTTTGCGGCGAATTTAACCAAATATTCACTAACTCCGAGTTTTGCATCTCGCGAGAATAATGGTGCGAGATAGAATTCATGTACGAACGTGCTTAATTCGCGAAAATTAGCGAATTTTGCTTCTTCAAGAAAGACATCAAATGTTTCCCCAGTGGAGTTGCAATTGTTTTCACAATTTAAGAGCCGAGAGAGATATTCTCTCGCGACAATAGTCGTCGATTTATTTTGATATTCTGCATACGCTGCAATATAAATGTGAATTGTTTCGTCGCGCATACTTTTAGGCGGAACTGTTAACGAGAGATAAATAATCTTGTCAATTGCGAATTTTGGGCACTTTGCCATTTCTTGCATAACAATTAACGATGCGATTTTCTCGCGCAAACTCAGCAACGCCCACATATTCCCGAAAACGATGTCCATTGCGAATCGCGATGCATCATCATTATATGAAATATCCATAATTCGCATAATTCTTGTTGCGGATGTTTCGGGAATTTCAGAGATAATCCCTTTTATTGCTCGCGTAAATCGATAAGGCGTATTTCGAAGTCCTGATTCTGCAGCGGCGAATTTAGCTCCAAAATCAGCATCTGAAACGCCCGATTTGAGCGCGTTTACCAAATTACGAATTGTGTGGTACTTTTCTTCTGCGAAATCTTGCCAAACTGCGTCCATCAGTATTTTCAACACACAAAATTTCAAAAGAAGGGGTGCGAAGCCTAAATAATGCGATGGCGAAAGCCTCCTCCAACCCCAATAATGCGAATGCACATCGCGCGCGAATGATGCAATTTGCGCACAATATTCGCGCATGAGTTGCCATATTCGTATATGATTCGCAGCTTTTCTTGCGCGATAGATGAACCGAGAATAACAATTAACTTTATCAGTAATAATTCTTCGCATGTTCGGCGCAAAAAGAAAGAAAAGAATCACACACGAATAATGCAACCACTTTGCGAACAATGCGCAACTAATGCAAATCGCGCATCATCTATAAAATTTAAATAATTCGAGCGCACACTCCGCTATTTCTCGAAACAAATACTGATTATCCGCGATAAGCGCGAATGCACTCTCGCTATTGACGCGAGGATGCCCCATTTGGATAAAAGTTTCTTTTAGTTGCTCCATGGCATGCACGATAATAATCTGATGTGTTTCGCTGCAATCCGGCGCGAAATCCCATGGCGAATTATAATAATCTATCCAAAGATAGTCAAGAATATTCCCACCACTCGGCGCTTTTTCGCGAAAAATTGACATATCACCACAATGCAGAAATAATGACACCGTAAATCGCGAAATAAAATCACTTCTCATGTGATATTTTGACGAATCCCATAACGCTGTTAATATTCCGCGTCCATCATCCGTCAATTTCGCAATTTCGTCCCAAAATCCTGGCAAATCCCAAAACGCCCTCAAGAATTGAGGATTGATTCTGACTAATTTTATTAAATAGTCTATCCGTAATTCAATCGCGCCAAGTTTAGCAAATTTCGTAGCAAAAACGACTAATTGTTCCTCAAATACATGCACACTATTCAACGAGAGTAATGGTACGAGAAATGAATCACGGACAAAATCACTCAATTCGCGAAGATTCGCAAATTTCGCATCCTTGAGAAATAAATCGAATGTTGGCGATAATATACCAGAATTCCGCTCGATATTCAGTATTTGCGAAAGTATTTTTCTCGAAATAGAGACAACAGATTCTCCTTGATGCGCAGCATAAGCGGCGATGCAAATGCGAATTGTTCTGTTACACATATTATCGGGCAGCCTCAATGCGAAGAAAATGATATTATTCAATACGAATTCTGGGTTTTCTGCGATTTCTCGCGCGATGATTAGTGGCGCCATTTCTTCGCGTAATTTCGGCGGTGTGTGCGGATTTCCGAAAATGATACTCATTATTGTGTAATTACAGCGACATGGAACACTCATGACACGCATAATTCTCGAAGCCGAATGTTTTCCCGCGGCAAATTCAGAAATATGTTCGCTGATTGCGCAATCAAAAGAGTCTGGAGTCATCCGGATGTCTTTTTCTAATGCACCAAAAAGACTCTCGAATTCGGCATCCGAACCACTTATAATCACTCTTATTAAATTGTTAACTTTATTATCAAGCTCGCCTTCGGCGCATTTTTTCCGAATTATATCCATTTTATTTTCCAATTCACCGCATTTCAAAAAAAGGTTTTTATCCTCTTCAGTGAGCATTAATACGCGTGGATGCGATTAATATCGTATTTCTTCTTTTGAATTTGATAACACTACTCAATAAGAAATGGCAGAATTGATTGGAATCGTTGCCGGCAAACAAGCTGGCAAAACGACGATAGCTGCTTATCTACACGAAAAATACGGGTATACCACGACTTCTATTGCAGAACCACTTAAACTCGCGCTAAAAGATATTTTTGGATTTACTGATGAGCAATTATACGACAGCAAAAAAGAAGTCGCGGATGAATTTTGGCAAATAACGCCGAGATACGCGCTTCAATTCATTGGAACCGAGCTTTTTCGCGATGGATTGAGTAAATACGCGCCACATATCGGCGCCGATATTTGGGCGATGTCCGCAGAACGGCGGATTCAGCAATATTTGCAAAATAAAGATAAAGTTGTCGTTGATGATATTCGTTTTCCAAATGAAGCGGAAGTGATTCGGAAATTGGGCGGAATATTGATTCGCGTAACGCGCCCCGACGTTGAATCCGCGGCGGATTCGCATCTGCGCAGCAGGCGAGCCTTCGGCGAGCACATTTCTGAGCAGCTTCACGCGCAAATTCACGCGGATTATGAAATCGTCAACGATAAAAGCCTACAGCATCTTTTCAGCGAAATCGATGGCATTATTGCGCGCATGCGCGAATCGCATTGAATTTCGCACTTTCGTGTGCCGTGAATCGAAAGCGTGCGTTAATCTACAAGTACGAATTTCGCACGAATATTTTTTATGATTATATTTGTGAAATTTTGGTGAGCTAATCCCTTAGAATAAAATTGGGGGATTATTTCCCCGGAATTATAAAACAAATTCTGTGAAGCGGCTCTATAAATTGACCGAGATAAAAGTTGTGAGTTTGTCACAAAAAATAAAAAGTCTTCATTAGATATTATATATGGTTTATTTTTTGTGACAAACTCACAACTTTTAGTGGCACGCAAACAATAAAGATTGGCGATCCAAGTCCACCAGTATATCGATGTGAAAATTGCGAAAAAGTATTTACGGCGCCGTATTTTCTTAATCGCCATTTGCGCAAGAAAAAACCATGTATTGTGCGTAACCTTAAGGATACCGAATTACGAAACCCACTCCGATGTATTCACTGTTTTAATGTCTTTTCAACAAAAGGATATTTACTTGCGCATCAACATAAATGTGGCATGCGGAGATCCGAAATCGAAATACTCGCTGTTAAAAATAAAGAGCTTAAAGATAAGATGTCCGTGGCGCAATCGTTTATCGACGCATGTCAACGCGAATTGATTGATAATTTGCGCCGAATGGACGTTATTACTCAGCGAAACGCTTCGCAAAGTGTTGCCGGCGAAATGGCAAGTCTAAAAGAAACACACGATAAAGATATGCAGCAAGGAGAAAAATGTTCACAAGATGATGAATGTAGCGCATCCGAGCAAAAAATAAATGACGATAGCGAAACGATTCCAAAAGAAGAATCTTGTGACGCAGCAGCATCCAGTGGCGACAGTAATGAGGATGAGACTCAATTGAGTGTTTTATCTGCGCCAATATTGCCGCAAGGCGCGAGTCAAAAAATAAGGGATTGTTTCAAGCCAAATCTAAGTTATCTTTGGAATATCACGGATCCAGAGACAAATAAATTAGTGTTCTTGAAATGGGTCAACAGCCAGAATTATTGGCATATCGTGAGCGTACTTATTAAATATATTTGGTTCAATGTTGATCATCCAGAAAATCACTCAATTCGAGATGCGACCGAAGATCCGGAAATGAAATTGTCCGAATATATCGAATTCATGGAGCATAGCGAATGGGATGCAACTTGTAGCAAAAAGGTTAATATTTCTTGAAAAGAATTGACAATAAAATCTATCCACATGGCTTTTTTCCTTCTCCATCTAAATGCAGATGGGTATCTTTTTTATATACAGATGAGCCAGTATGCAAGTCCTGCAGGATATAATCAAGAAACAATCTGTCAAAACATTTGGCAAAATACGAAAGACTCTTCCCCCGCAAAATGTAGAAAGTCAGAAGACGTGGTTTAATATTTTAGAGACGAATTTTGCCACAAGACAGAAAAATCGTATTAATGTCAGCTCACAATTTGAGGCGAAAAAAGACGAACTGATCCGCTGTAAACAAGTCAATTTGACACTGAACGATGAACAACGGGAAATAATGTTACAATGGATGTATGCTTATGTTCAGATGTACAACGCAACAATCGATTTTATTAAGTCTGCGAAGCCGAAAACCATTTCATGGACTCATATTCGAACAAACCGTCTAAAAACTATAAAAGAAGAAATCCGGCTAAAATCCCAACATCCGCGTTTCGTGAAAAACACGAAGATAATTGCACACTCTCTTGATGGAGCAATCAAATTAGCCTGTGCCAATTATAAATCTGGATTATCCAATATTCGCGCAAAGAATATCTCTCATTTTCGGATCAGAAAGTGGCGTGTAAGCAAAAAACACTTATTGATCGATATTGAACAATCTTATTTTAGGAATAACACTCTTTGCCCGAAAATATTTGGCAAAATACAACTAACTTACAATAATCTGCCGTTTGAAACCAGCCGAATAACGTCAGAATGCAAGGTTTTATTCAACAGGGTCTATAATAATTTTACGCTTCTTGTTCCTGAGTCAATCACGGCAGAAAAAACAAAGGCTGATTGCAGCATTATTGCACTCGATCCAGGATTGCGGACTTTTATGACCGGTGTGTCGGAAAAAGGCTCTGTAGCGATTTGTGGTAAAAAACTGGCGTACGATAAAATCGGCAAACAACTCAAGAGGATCGATAATGCCAAAAAAGTCTGCAAATCAAAAAAGAAACAACAAAAAATAGGGAGTGCATGTCATAGAAAGATTGAAGGAATGATTACCGAGCTGCATTGGAAGACTGCTAAATATCTTACTGAAAACTATGAAACGATTCTGATTGGCGATTTAAGTGCCAAAGGGATTTCAAGTAATGGTATTCAGGGAGGTATTTCCGATAAGTCTAAACGCATTGCTTATGCTCTTTCATTCTTTAAATTTCGTGAAAGATTGGCATTCAAATGTCAACAATATGGCAGGAATTTCACTGTTGTTGACGAACATTTCACTTCAAAATTGTGTAGCCATTGTGGTGATTGCAAAAGTAATCTCGGGGGGGATGAGGTTTACAATTGCGCCATCTGCCATTCGAGTATCGGCAGGGATGTTAATGGTGCTCGCAATATTTTACTTCGATGTATGGCATAAAAAATAACGCTATACGTTCGGCTTGTTACAAGTCGTTAAAAACTTGCTTATTCACGGGAGTTTGCTAATTAGCCTTTATAGGCTGAAAGGT
>NZ_JALOBS010000047.1:14870-32056 GCF_023228165.1 Methylomonas sp.
AATGAACGGATAAGCCTCGGATAGTTCTTCTTTACAAGAAATATCAAGTTCGATGTAACGGTATTGACGTTAAATTTCTTCTCAGAAAAGATGAAATTGAAAATCAAATGGCGAAATTTGTGAGTATTCATGCGCAAATCATAGGCGACCAGTTTATCGCTCGGCGATGCGCGGACGAGCCATTGCCGGCATTTAATCAATACGAAGAAGAAATGATTTTACTTGTTCTTTATCTTGATTCATTTCTGCGACAAGTCGCGAAAAGCGGGCAACTATTGCAGCTCGCATGGGAATGCATGGATTGTTCGCAAAGTAGAAAACGTTTGGCATTGGTTCGCATGATGGTAACTGAGGAAGTAAATCCAGCTCGCCAAAGCATCGACACATTCGATGGAGCCACAGCAGAACCACGCAAAGATAATTTTCGATACCGAGATTTTGCCAAGCACGTTCGCTCGGCGTTTCTGCGCGGCATTGTGGAAATATTGATTCTCGCGGATATCTCGGAAAACTGCGCGTTGCAATTATGCGCGACAGATTCTTCTGTTTGTCGCGCGATTGCGGCGAATTGCTTATTATAGAATGGCGTTTCGCTTTTTTTGAATAAATCACCGAAATTGAAATGCACCATTTCTGATTATATAAGGAAGGCGCAAGTCGTGCGCATGGCAGCGACTTCGAGAAAAATCACGCGTAATCGCGCGCAGCGAACGGTATCTCGCGCGGAAAGGGGTAGCGAAAATCTATTCGACCAACTTAATGACGACCTTCTTCTTGATTTATTTTGCCAATTAACGCCAGGAGAGTGTTGGATGTTCTCGCAAGTGAATAAACGCATGCATGCGATTTTCCGCGGCAATTTCGTTGTAATCGCGCATAAGATTGGATTATTTTCTTGTCAAGCATTTGACGCGATCGCAAGAGATGCCGTCGATTGCCAATCGCGCGCGCTCATTGCACTCGCTTTTCAATTGTACAAAAAAAGAAAAACGGCACCGGCAATTCTCGATGGTGAAGGGTTTCTCGATTACACCGAGCGTTTATTCTATTCCCGTTATGATTCGAGTAATCCGCACCACGCTGGGATTTTTCCCGTACATTATAAATGCGAATGTGAGACGCGAAAAGAAATGATTAAAGAAGAACTTGCGAATCTCGGCGTACTCGATAAGGATTATTATATGTCAAATATTGCCAGTACTCAAATTCACGGGATGAATTTTGTCAAGCGCGTTTGTCTTTGCGATGAAGCGTTTGAACAAATAGACATCGATTCCAATGGAGAATGTCATCGCAGCGTATTTGCGATATATCTTGCGTTATACATGCGATTGCGTATTCCAATATTTCTTTATCGTGCAATGCATATCCTTGAATTTTTAGAGGCATATCCTACGGCAGATAATAATACGATTGGCGCATCGCGCGGACGTCTGATTGGAATACCGCTCCGCTATATCAAATTTAGACCATCCCTTCCATTTTTCGCGCTTTGCTCGGAATCAGCATACGTCGCGATATTGTACAAGGACCAGCTATTATTGAAGCGAATACTTCGTGGCATTGGCGGTGGGAATGCGCAATTCGATATGGAACGCCTCGTGGCACTTGCGTTAAGTGTGCATAAAAAAAGTATTCCAATTCTCATTGAATGTTTCGGCTGGAATACAACTGCGGCATCAACGAACGAAATTATACGAGAGGGAAGTATTTCTCTTTGGCATTTGGTATTTTGCATTATTGCGCGCGGTGGGACGCCGAAATTAAAAGCGCTTTATCATTTTTGCGATAAAGATGCGTCGGAAAAACTTACCATCATTCGCGAATTTAGCCATCGAGATAAAAAATCGACTTCACTGGATGATATTGTCGACGCATGCGCGAGATGCGGAGAAAACGCGGCTTGGTTTGCAAATGCGGTCCTATGCGCACTTGCGTATCGCGGCAAATTGGCGAATATTAAAAAAATAATTGAAGGACAACGCGGCGGTACAATTTGCCAATTCGATTATCCGCGGATTCTCTATTGGGCAACTTATGATGAGCCGCACACAATGATTGTGCGATTCATTCGGCATTATTTGCAAGAAGTGCCGCTCGACGAAGAAGCCGCAGCATTGAGCTATTTCAAATGAAACACTACGCGATCGCGATGGTGCTATTGCGGATTCTTTTTTTGTTTCAAGATAAAGCCGACCGCAGAAAGTTGCTTATCTAAATATATACGTCAGCGCAAGAAGTGGTAGATTTGCGCGATGGATAGAGACGGAACTCAACAACTCGATGAATCGCGCGCAAATAAGTTTTATGGCGCTGGTATTGGGCTAACAGATGTTCCTCGCGCCGGTATTAGCGCAGGAACGCCAGCACACGTTATAATTAATAATCCAGTTGGCGGTGCACTTTCTTCTGAAGCGCAATTAGCTGCTTCAAGAGGCGGATTAGGCGCAGATATGTCTGGCGGTGATGCGATTCCGCGCGTGGTCAAAATTGCGTCTGGAGTCGGTTCAATTGGCGAAGAAGTCAAAGAATATGTTGTCACGGGTGTTGGAGCAGCGTCCAGTGCTGATTCAATAGTAAAACGCGATGCGCTGGGCGCAATACATGCTACAACATATTCAGACGCTAATGCAGCTTTTATCCTCGATGTCGTTGGAAAGCCAGGAGATGTCGATAGAGAATATCTCACTATTCATTGGAATGGCACTGGCTACGAATTGGCGAGCGTTGCCACGGGAACCGGCGTTATTCGCCCATTTAATATTTCCGCGGCGGTTGATATTAGTAACGGCACGCTTCGTTTGCTTGATGGCACCGCTCCAGTTAATCCTCTTGAAGTTGTCACAAAAGAATACGTTGATGCGCTAATTCATGGCGCAGATTGGCAACCTTCTGTTATACAATTTAATGTCGACCCTCCAGGCGGCGTTCCTGCGGATGGCGATCGCTATATTGCGGATGTCGGCTCAGTAGTGTGGAATGTAAATTCGATTTACCAGTGGGATGCCATTGCCGGAAATTGGCATGAAATCGTTCCTACAGCGGGAACCGCGCTTTATGTCGAAGGCGGAGTCAAATATTCGCACAAGGCAATAATTTTCACAAGCACGGGCACGTGGTCGCCGATGGGAATAACACTTGACCATAATGACTTACTGAATATTGGCGTGAATACGCATGCGCAAATCGATTCGCATATTGGCGATACGACAACAGCGCATGGATGGCAAAATTTGGCAATATCAGCGATTCCAACATTTCGCGGGCTTCTCATTGACGGCGATGGCGCTGCAGCCCCGGCATCGCAAATCAGAATGTGCACAGATGTTGGCGGCGGCGCAGCAGTGGCGACGTTCGAAGTTGCAGCAAATGATAAAATCTCTCTTACGAACGTGAATGGACTTTCTCTTGCGGCATTATCGGAATTGACGCTCGCAGGCGAAATTGTAGTAACAGGGAATTTAAATCTAGGAATAGTCTCAGAAATTCATTCTGGCGGTTTAGGGCGTTTCGGCACTGTTGAATTCGGCAGCGCAACTGGCGCGCTCGCTGGAACGGCGTCATTATCCATTAGCGGGGACCATTCTTGGGCGATTTTTACAATTCCGGCAGAAGGATTATCGATTCCAGCGACTGGAGTGTCAATTGGCGTTGCTGCGGAGCCATCACCAGGAACAGTTGGTCTCGAAGTGCAAGGAGGAACAACTGCGAATTTGCGGCTTTCAATTGCAGCCGGCGGATTAGCGAATTTCCTGATTCGTGCCGCAGATAATGTTCTTTATATTGACCCAGTGTTAAGCGCGATTACTGAATTTCGCGGCACAGCACGCGTCACGACGAGTTTAATTGTTGCCGGTGTTGATGCAGCAGACGATTTCATAATCGACCGTGGAGGTGCAGGAGGGCGCGCGCGAATTCAGGGGGGCACATCAGGCGGCGTTATTTTCACACAATCGCCAAATGTGCCGTATCCCACAGTAACTGGCGATGCCGCTTCTCTTGATGCTGCAGTAGATAATGCGCGTTTGTATTCGAAAATTGCGCAATTTCCATTTAAGAGTTTCCTGCGCGGCGGCGATGTTATTCCGCCACTTTTGCCAGTTGTTGGCGATAGATGGATTTTATTCGAGGCGCCATATACCATCTATGAATATGTCAATTTCCCCGCGACTGATTGGCTTATTACAGTGCCGATTGATGGCACAATTGCGTACTGCACAGAAGACATTACTTATGCGGGGAGATTGATGCAGTACACTGTGGCTGGGCATTGGCAATTGTTCGAAACATTAATTACACACGCAGATATTAATGGTGGCGCAGCGACTTATTCGCACACGCAAATCGATTCGCATATTAATAATGTGACGACTGCTCATTTTGGTCAAGATTTGCGCGCAACTGGAACGCCAACTTTTGCTGGCGTATATTCCGGCTGGTATTCTGGCGCTACAACAGCCGCGGCATTTTTCCTTCGAGATGGAGAAGATACTGGAGTTGTTCAGCATTTGAAAATCGCGTATGCTGCATCCGCGCATCAAATCGATACAGAAGATGCCGGAACATTTGTCTCTTTTATTCAATCTCCGCATGTGCCAACTCCAACGGGCGATTCTGATGCAGCACCAAAAGTGTACGTTGATGATTCTATTTTCGCGCTTGGTTTGCGCGGAACGCCTGTACTCGATAAAAGAGCAGTTATCCCCCTTGGTCCAGCGAATGGTGACCGTTATATTGCGACAGCAACAGTCGATGCTTGGACGATTAATCACATTTATACTTGGAATGACGGAACGACAACATGGGATGATGATGGTATTCCAGTAATCGGATGGCATGTTTACGATATCGCGATTTCCAACTTTGAAATATTCGATGGAGCGACGTGGAACGCGGCGATAGCAAACCAAGACCATACATTGTTAACTAATATTGGTGTTCATACTCACGCGCAAATTGATACACATATTGTTGAGCAAAATATTCAACTTCTCGACCCTGATGCCGTGCTGCCAGCTGGAAATATTATTGGCGAATACGCCGTTAATTCAAATTATGCTATTTTTGAGGATGTAAATGGTGCTATTCAGCTGAATGGGCTCGAAAAAAATGGCATTTTCAGCTGGAATGGCGCGAATTGGATTGCGCAGGGATATATCAAAGATGGAGATTCATTTGGTTTAAGCGGGCTCCACGTGCAATATTTAGGCGCTGTCGGCGCAAGAATAACGAATTTACGCACGAATGCAGTTTACGCAACAGGAATCCAATATTTAACGGCGAATACGCGTGCTCGCGAAGTTGAATTTTATTCTGCCGCTGCGCCAGTTTATACAGATGCCACTGATGCGAAATTCTCTGGGCAAGTCGCTGGCGAATTAGGCTTGTCTTCCGCGGTTACTGTGGAAGCTGCATTTATATTCCGCGTAACTGGGCAAATTGTGGCATCGCAGAACGTTTCTTCGCAAATTGACGCAACGACAAATAATCATCTTCCGCGACTTTCACAGGTAACTTCTCTTATTGCAGCACATGCGAATAACTCAACTACGGCTCATTTTGGTCAAGATTTGAAAACTTCCGGAGCACCGCAATTTGCGGGGCTCACAATTTTAGCAGTTGCAAATCCGACAATAACAATGACACAAGGAGCAGCAAACGCAACGATAATATTTGATGGTAGCGATGTCCAATTTAGTGGCGCAACGGCGTCTTTTTCGAGTGGAATACTTACTGATACAATTTCGGCACACGCGCTTGCGACTATTTCTCTTGCAAATTCCCTTACTGCGATTGGCGTTGGTTCGACGACAGTTATTGATTTAGCCGTAGTCTCGTCAACGGAAGGCAAATTCGACACTCTTTCATCGCTCGCCGGCGGCGATATAACAACAGCGAATCGGCTGAAAATCACAAATGTAGAAGCGTATTCAATCGCAGGGACTGGAGCTTTGCAGGTTACGGGCGGAATTTCTGTCGGCGCTGCATCAGATTTTGGCGGATTAGTAACTGTCAACCATTTGCAAAGTGCATATGTTGCTTTAGTTGATAATGATATTCCAAATCTCCTCGCAATGAACACCGCTCTTTCCGCAAAGGCAAATCAAATAGATTTCACGAATCACACGGGTAATTCAACTACGGCTCATTTTGGGCAAGATTTGAAAGACTCGGGTTCGCCGCAATTCGCGGGGCTTGAAATTTCTGCTGTCGCTTCACCCACAATCACACTGACGGAATCTGGCGGACTAATAAGCTCGACAATCATATTCGATGGAAGTGATATTGAAATTGGCGGCGCAACAGCAACCGTGTCTTTCCCTAATGGAATACTTACTGATACAATTTCCGCGCAAGTACTCACAACTATTTCTCTTGCAAATTCTCTTACGGCAATTGGGGTCGGTTCAACAACAGTTATTGATTTGGCAGCTGTTTCATCAACAGAAGGTAAATTTAACACTCTTTCGCCTTTGACTCTGGGAGGCGATATTTCATCCGCATCTCGGCTGAAAATCACAAATGCCGAGGCATATTCAATCGCTGGAACCGGTGCGCTACAAGTCACAGGAGGCATTTTGGTAGGTGCTGCATCGAATTTCGGCGGATTAGTTGTCGCCGCACAACTACAAAGTCCTTACGTTGCATTAGTGGATAATGATATTCCAAATCTCCTCGCAATGAATACCGCTCTTTCTGCAAAGGCAAATCAAATAGATTTCACGAATCATACTGGAAATTCGACAACTGCTCATTTTGGGCAAGATTTGAAAACCACCGCATCGCCGCAATTCATCGATATTACGCTTACTGGCACAATGGAAGTATCGCGCGACCCAATTTCCGCGCTTGAAGTTGCCACGAAACAATATGCCGATTCCGCGCCATTCGCGCAACCTGTTCTTGGAACTTTTCCAAATGATACAGACCCACTGCCAGACCCAGTAGGACACTTGGGCGATAGGTGGATTGCAAAGGTATCCAATGGTGGCTGGGCGGCAAATTATATTTATGAATCAAATGGCGTGATTTGGGTTGAAACCGTACCATATGAGGGATTATCACTCTACACGCATGGAAGCGGATTCCCGGGATATCCAACGGAAATAGTCTACGCTTCCGGGTGGACTATTCTCGGAACAAATCAGAGTATTGTGAAATTATTCTCAGATGCAACGCGTTATCAGACATTGAGCTCATCTGGCATTGGAATAACTGATTTCGCATGCGATTTAACGCCGCTCGCATCGAGTTATAAATTCTGGGCTGGTACAACTGCGGCGGCTTGTTCAAAATTCGATGTCGCAACAACTGGCGAATTGACAATAACAGCAGGAACCTTAGCAACACACAGAGTGATAGTTGCAAATACACTGGACGCGTCCGGCGTACTTTACGCAAATATGACTGCTGCAATGAAAATTGACGGCGGCTTATGCGTAAAAAAGAAAAGCCAAATTGGCGATGATATCACGATGTATTCGACCGGCACTCACGCGAAATACACGGTTTTATCTGTCAACGATGTTAATAGTGATTTCGCAATTTTACCGCCATCATCATCTTCTGGCGGCTTCGCGTTAAGATCAGATAATGCATTTTATACGTTTCGTATGTATGTTCGGAGAGACGCTGGAAATGAAGGAGCATTAGATATATCGCCAGTTGCCGCCACTGCGGGTCCAACTTTCGTGTTAGCCACCCTCAGAGGCGCGACTGCGTACGAAAAAATTAAGATCGATAGCAGTAATGATATTACATTTACTCCGAATCAGGCAGCCGGGCGTGTTATTGTGATGCATACCACTGAGGCTTCATTAGTGAATGGTGTTGGAACCGCGGGTTTTATAGCGCGAGGAGGCATACTTGTCAACAAGCAAATATGGGCTGGTGGAAAGATTGTCATTTGGGAATCAGAAATGATTTCGTCAACTCTTACTTTTGCAGCAATGGATTCAGTATCAGGAAGATTCTATATTGCCCCATATTCAGGGACCACAACTTCAGTCATTCGTTTCTATAACACATCCGGTATCGCTACGTCATATAGTACGAATTGTTTTACTTCTTCATATTATTACGATTTCAGTCTTGATGATTTAAGTAATCTTTCCATTGTTCCATATGACACTGCGGACGATGGCACGAAGGGAAGTCTTTTGATTTGTCAGCCGAATACTCCAGCGGTCTGGATGAAGGCGAAAGTCGACGCGAATGCGACAATCTCTCTTATTCCATCGGCATCTGGCACATCGGAAGGCGCGATTTCACTTTACAATGCAGATGCAACACATTATGCCAAAATTCGAGTGGATACGAGTAGTATATTAGAACTTAGACCATCCGTTGGCGGGCAAATTTCGTTATATAACGCAAATGGTACGAGTATCGCGATTTTCTCTGAGGATGCTTTCGGCGATTTAACAATTACATCCGGAACCGCTGCGAGTGATATGGTCGCCATTGGAAATACTTTAGATGCATCCGCCATTGGAACTGCCGCACTGATTTCATCTGGCGGCTTGAGTGTTGCAAAAAAGTCTTTCCTCGGCGGCGATATCACACTTTATTCGAATACTGCACATACGTATTCATCGACATTTATTGTTGATGCTTCGGCTGATGCCCCGCCAGTTGGACGCGGGGGCGATTTAAGCATTTCGACTGGCGTCACAGCTACAAATCGCGTTAATTTCACGAATACTCTTGATGCGACTGGCGCTGCATTTGCTGATATGAACGCTGCCGTATTGCTGAGCGGCGGTTTAGGTGTAATGAAACAATGCCAAATTGGCGGAAATTTGAAATTATACGACAACGGTCACACAGATGGAGCATTTGCTCTATTTAGTGTAAATGGTACGGCGGATTTGACAATTACATCTGGAACTGCGGCGGATGATATGGTCATTATTGGAAATACTTTAGAAGCATCCGCCCTTGGAACTGCCGCACTGATTTCATCTGGCGGCTTGAGTGTTGCAAAAAAATCGTATCTCGGTGGAGATATCACGCTTTATTCGAATACAGCGCACACATATTCATCGGCATTCGTCGTTAATGCTTCGGTTGATGCCCCGCCAGTTGGACGCGGGGGCGATTTAAGCATTTCGACTGGCGTCACAGCTACAAATCGCGTTAATTTCACGAATACTCTCGATGCCTCTGGCGCGGCGTATGCTGATATGTCCGCGGCTCTATTGGTAAGCGGCGGATTGGGCGTAAAACTTAAAAGTCAGTTTGGCGACGATATTACTCTGTGGTCCGGCTCAACGCATGCTAATAAAGCGACATTTTCTGTTAGTGATGCGAATGGCGATTTGACAATTACATCTGGGACTGCCGCGAGCGATATGGTGATTATTGGAAATACAACGGATGCATCCGCGATTGGAACCGCAGCAATGATTTCTTCTGGCGGTTTGGGCGTCGCAAAAAAATCTTATCTCGGCGGCGATATCACGCTTTATTCGAATACCGCGCATACATATTCCGCATCATTGATTATCAATGCCGCGGTGGATCCGCCTCCTGTTGGGCGCGGTGGTGATTTGGAAATAACCGCGGGAACTCTCGCGACAAATCTCACACACTTCAAGAATACACTGGACGTTAGTTTAAATCCTGTTGCGCCAAATGAACCGATTCTTGGACCCGCAGGTGTTCAATTAGATGGCGGAATGAGTATCGATAAACGACTGGTTGTTGGAGGATCTTTAACGGTGTATTCTACGGCTCCGGCACATACGTACAAATGTTATATGGAGACGGACTCAAATGGATATTTCGTTATTTGTCCACATTATCCTGGATCCACTACGCTATTGACGGGATATACAATTTTATACAGCAAGCTCCAAGTGCGTTCAGCGGCAGATACAGCTACATCATGGGCTGATATTCCTTCAATATTATCTAATGGAGGAATGATTGTAAAAAAGATTTGCCGAGTTGGAAATAAGTTGGCTATTCATTATAATGTCGATCCAGATTTGTTTCACCGCGAGTCAACATTCACTGTCGACATAGATGGGAATTTAGCGATATCCGCGTATTCCCTTGGAAGTGGCGTCATAACATTCAGTAATACAACAGACGCATCTTCGTTAACAGTAGCATCATTGGTTACGAGTGGAGGGCTTTCTGTTGCAAAAAAATCATATCTTGGCGGAGATATTACGCTCTATTCAAATACTGCGCATGCATATTCTGCTACAATGGTTGTTGCATCAGCTGTTGCCCCTCCTACTGGACGTGGGGGCGATTTAACCATCGCGACTGGCGATTCGGCGTTAAATCGCATCCATCTCTCGAACACATTAGATGCGTCCGGCGCTACGCACTCGGTAATGTCTGCAGCTCTATTGGTAAGCGGCGGATTGGGCGTAAAACTTAAAAGTCAGTTTGGCGACGATATCACTCTATGGTCCGGCTCAACGCATGCAAATAAAGCAACATTTTCTGTTAGTGATGCGAACGGCGATTTGACAATTACATCTGGAACCGCCGCAAGTGATATGGTAATTATTGGAAATACAACTGATGCTTCTGCCATCGGAGCCGCCGCGTTTGTCGTAAATGGAGGGCTTTCTGTTGCCGCGAAATCACGTTTGGGCGGAGATGTAACTATCTATTCCGCTGACAACACAAAGAATGGTACATTTAGTATTGATAATTCAACGGCGGTAGCATCATTTACAACGAGTTCTGCTACTGCGTCCGTATTCAAAGTTATAAATGGCACGAAAAGTTTAATGCTCGAATCGTTCAATGGCGGAAATGCGATAATAGCCGTGGACGCAACAGCCGGAATACTAACAATAGACAATGTTACAGATGCGACGAGCATATCATCCGCGGGTGTTATTTTGAACGGTGGTTTAGTTGTTGCGATGAAATCGTTCCTCGGCAATACAGTACGCATCCTTAATTCTGGCGATCGTGCGAAATACGGAGAAATCAGCTGCGATGGAAGTTCCAACTTGACAATCACTACAACTGACCTAACGACAAGTACAATTTCGTTCTCGAATACAACAGAAGCAACTGCATACAATGCAGCATCGGTCGTCTTGAGTGGCGGATTGGGCGTCAGTGGGAAATCATACTTGGGCGGTAATCTTATAGTAACTTCAGCAGACCATACTAAATCTGTCTCATTTGCCGTCGGTAACGGGTCCGGAGATTTAACAATCACTGCTAATGTCGCAGCAAATGATCGCGTTATTATTGGAAATACACTGGACGCAACGACTTACAGCGACGCCGCATTAGTATCCGGCGGTGGATTGGCAGTCGCGAAAAAGTCAATGTTGGGTGATGTTGTGCGTATCCTCAATTCCGATCATACTCACTATTGTGATATTACATGTGATACGAGTTCAAATTTGACAATCCAGCCGAATGGAACCACGCTGAATGTCACAGGAATAGTCGCGGCTTCTGTGGGCATGACAACGCCATATATCACAATAAATAGTGGGGACCAGCTGAAATATCATATGCGCCCTGCTGTTGCTTCTATTAAATGGGCAGGACCGTTCGCGACGCCGGACAATGGCAACATTTACATGGAACGCATCGGGCATACTGTATCACTGCTATTTACACTGATAACGGCTCCAGCAGCCAATAATGCTGCTTTTATTTGTAAACAATCGGATGGCACAACGGATTATTTATTGCCATCTGCTTATCGTCCAACGGATTATGCTATAACGCAGCTTGTCCCCGTTATTGATAATTCTGTCGATATTCTTGGCTCGGTAAGCATTCTCTCAACAGGAGAAATCAAAATTGGCGCAGGAGTGCTTGCTACGACGGCATTCACAGCGAGTGGAAATGCTGGCTTCTTCATATCAATCACATATCAAGTGCAAAACAGCCCGTAACACTCTTCATTTTTCTAATAAACTGGCGGTGGTGATTATTTCGATTTATTTTTTTGCTCAAATAAATATACGGCGTAAGTAATGGCAGCAGTTCCAAGACAAAGTATTGTCCCATTTAAGTCGGACTTGAATGTCCTGAACGACCACAAGGAAATTATCGTCCGTGGCGAAAGCACATTTACAGTTGCTCAAAATTCGAGTATCAAGATGGAAATCGCATTTAGCGGCGTTTCATTCGTGCATTTGCCGCCGCATGTTCTGTGCAGCCTGAGTGTCGATGATGAACGCTTCGGAATAAATTATCACATTTGCGCGCGTACCGCAACTGGTTTCAGCGTCGTTATTGAAAATCTCGATGCCGCATCGCGCACTGGCACGCTTATTTATACGGCGCAGGAAGGCACTGCCACGGCATCGGCATAAATCATATTGCGCATCGCGATGGAATTAATTGTATAAAATCGAGATATTTTTTTGTATAATTTTAATATATACGAAGTGTTTTCACCTTTTTGTAACGCGTGTTAACTATGAGTACAACTCAGCCGAAAATATATCACCTCAAATCCGGAAGCGGGCATAAAATTCGCCACGCTGCAGCAATTACACCAGTTTGCGCCGCACAGACCCCGCGAGATGCAACAATTCTTCAGCTTCAAGTGATGCAGAAGCAGTTGGAGGAATTGAATCGCCAAGTTGCGTCAACTGTTGAAGGCATTTTGCCGGCACTCCAAAATCCACAGCGCGATCAGTCTTCGCAAATCGCCAAATCGCTGCCCCCGGCGCCACAAATTCATTCATCGCAAACTGCGACAATTACTCAATTGGGAAAATCATCTGTTCCTTTGGATGTTCAATGCGCGGTGCAAACTCCTAATGGCGCGATAACAGATGCGCTCACAGCGCCGATTCGCGAACTCGCTGATTTGGTCCGCAACATTCAGGCTAATATCGAAGCGGCAATAAAATCGATTATTTCTTCGATAAGTAGCAATGACGCACCGCAAGAAGAATATGATGAAGCCGATTCGCAACTCAATGCAGCAATCGATACGCTTTATCAGGCGATTGACGCGATTGACCATTCAACTCCCAGCGATTTAGTTGTTAAAAACGCTGAGGAACTTGGCATTCTTCTCGCTTTTAGGCAAATGAAGGACGATGAATCGCGCGAGTTGTCTGAAGCGTTCAAGGTAAGAGTCGTTCAAGCCATGGGCAAGACCAAATCAAAAAAAAAGTAAAAATTTCGCAATGCGATTTGCATTACGTAAAAAATATGGTTAATAGAAAGCAGCGACAACGAAAAATATGGGAAATGATGGGAAGCGGACAATTGCAGAATCTTTTCGGCGCGATTGGGACAATAATCGCGATTATCGCGCTCATCATTTCAGTAGCCGTTATCGCGTAAATAGAGAGTGTGCTATTATTTTTTTGCAAGAGTATTCTCATTCTTTCTTTTGCCAAATGAATATCGGCTGTGGTGAACGATAAATAGATTGTCGATTTTTGATTGATTTCTCCGCATACGCGATTACGCCCAAATAGCGCGCGTTGTATTGCCGATTGAAATCTGCGATCATGCGCTGTACGAATGGTTCGCGGCACCCGCGCGAATTTGGATTGGGCAGTGGATCGCTTATGATAATCGCAATAATGCCGCCTATTTTTGCGCAAGTGACAGATTTGCGGAATAGCGGAATAAGAAAATCATTATACCATGCTTCAAAGCCGGAATGCGCGATTATGCTTTGTTGCGGGTCGCTGGAATAAATTTCATAATCAAAATAAGGAGGCGATGTAATAACTAAATCAACATCCTTGCACGCATCTGGCAATTGCGCGGTTTCAAATGGCGCGCAAATCATATCATAATGCCCGCGCAGCGAATCGCGCGAGAAAAAGTCTATCATTTCGCGATACGCGGGATGAAGTTCTGCATTAGGGTCGACCCCGCAATAATAATCGACATCTTCTGCTATCGCGCCGAGAAGCCGCGAACCCCATCCGGCACACGGATCTAAAATACGCCTCGCGGAAAAGCGGCGAATCATTGCCGCCATAACATTTACGCGAAAAGTCGATACTTCGCGCGCGGCGTCGCGGTAAATAATTTCGCGCAACACGAAGACGAATTTTTGCCCGCGCATCGCTGGGTCGTGCATCGCGGCTGAAGTCGCTTTTCTCTTGAAATAATCGTCGCGCGAAAGATACGATTCCAGCGGAGTTTGCTTTTCGCCGCTCATACGCGCGCGAATTCGCTGCGGTTCTGTAAACCAATCAACAATAACTCCATAATCTAAGAAATCATTTGCGCCGACGACGAGAATAACAAAATTGCTTTTTCCTGTGACTGGATCGAAGAAACGCACATCCAAATCGGGAATTGCTTTAATATAATACGGCGTTGGCAGAATATCGAATTGCGGCGAAACACGCCGAAGAGCCTCGAATTTCGCGCGAATCTCGGATTGCGAAATATAAGTGTGCCGCAGTGGAAAATCGCCGAATATCTCTTCGTCGCCTTGCGTTGGTAAAATGTTCGCCATTGATTTTATATTTCAAGAGAAGAAATTCAATTTAATCGATTAATCTCCCTATCGCGAAAGCTGTGATTGCCGCTATAAATCGCCTTGAAAATGCTGCCGCGCTTATGATTGACGAACCGCCGAATTAATTTTCGCCAAGAATTATTTTTTGTGCAGTATATATACAATTTGGACTTCGGCGTTTCAAGTCGGTAGAAGCAAAGAGTAATGGCAACTGGAGGTGTATTTCAGCTTATCGCCAATGATGGCAAGGCAGACAAAATGCTCATGGCAACGGATTTGCTCAATGAGCGCATTAAGCAACTCATGTGCGCGCGTGCACAGAGGAAGGAAGTCGATGTGACGCCTACGCTGGTCGATATCGAACAATCTCACATTCTTTTCGTGAATGCGCATTTCAAGCCGTTCGCCGCAATCAGTCATGAATACACGAAGGTTCGCACGAGTTCTGGAACTCCGCAGTACGGAACTTCGATTTCATTCAGCATTCCTCAATATGGAGATTTCTTCTCGGATATGGTTGTAAATGTAATTCTCGCGGCAACCGCAGCAACTGTTGGAACTATTCCCGCATTCCCGGCAATGCCAACTGGCGCCGGTGAGGCTGATATCGTGGTTGGCGGTCTAACTGTTGGGCGAACGAATGCCATCGGCGTTGTACCGGTTGGTCCAGCCACAACTGGAACATGGACGATAAATACTTATCGCTATGTTAATTCCGCTGGAACTATTCTCGCAGTTGGCGCAGCTGCGTCAAATTTCGTTCGCTATTGCGATTATCCTGGTATTCGTCTTTTCGCTAAGGTCGCGTTCAATGTCAATGGCAATCCTCTCGATGATTACACTTCGGATACTGTACTTTTCTACAGCAAATTCAAAATCCCGCCGAATAAGGTCGTGAGCTGGAAACGCCTCATGGGTCAGGAAGTTCCAGTTGATTCTTATACTGATTTGACTTCTGTTGCTGGTTCCACATTCGGATTCCCAGCATATGCCGCTGGATTAGTAACCGCTGGAGGCGCACTTCCTGCCGGTGCTCCGGACGTTTCTGCCGTTACTTCGAGGAAAGTTTCTCAGATCGTTTCTGGTCCTCAGACGCCCAAGGCATTGCAGCCGGCGCTATCATTGTGGATTCCTCTTTTCTTCTGGTTCAATCGCGATGTTCATCTTGCAATTCCTTCCGTTGCAATTCCTTATGGACAGCGTTTCATCAATATTGACCTTGCAGCACAGAATCTACTACTCTCTGTTGCACCTGGCGATCTCTATTTGCAACTTACTGTTGAGCGCGCGACTGCTGATGATGCCGTGACAGCTGGTACTGCGGCGCAAGTTAATACAATTAACACCGAAACAACTGTCACGAGAACTCCATATCTGGCAGCTGGTTCCGTTATTGATACAACTCAGCGCATCTCTATTTGTGATTTGTACATCAATAATTTATTCATGAATCCCGAAATTCACGATATCTACATGAAGCGTATCGGATTTTCACTAATTCGTGTACATCGCATGCAAACTATCCGCGAATCTGTTGCAAGTGGAAGCGAGCTGATGAATCAGCTAAAGTGGCCAACTGAAACATTGTTTGTCGGAATGCGTCCAGTGGTTAATACGAGCACTGTGAATACCAACATGCATCGCGATTGGTGCCAATTCACGAGTGTTGTTGATGAAGAATTGCGCCCAACCCAGCAGATATCGTCGCGGCTTACTACTGGCGTGGCATCCGCCTGGAATGATGTAGCTGGGTTGACTAAGTCATTGACCTCAGTTTACGCAGGCGAACGCACTGTTGTCCCAGTCTATGCAGAAACAATCGATACTCTGCAAGTTGTGGTTCACGGCAATAAGGTCTACGATATTCTCGCATCTGATTTCTATCGCGATTATCTCACTTGGACTTATGGTGGTCAAAACATTGTATCGCCAGAAGATACCGGCGCGCTAATGCTGAACTTTAACTTCTATCCTGGCAGTTATCAGCCATCCGGACACATTAACATTTCTCGCGCACGTGAATTCTACATTGATTTCGTCAGCTCTTATTGTGACGCGGTTCATCCTTGCGATCTCATTGTCTATGCAGTGGCGATTAACTTCCTGCTCATTGCTGATGGTTCCGCAATTCTGCGTTACACGACTTAAAGGGAGACTCCAAAGAAACAATTCGGGAAAAGTCATATCCCATAGGATGGAAGACGAGTGAAAAAGTGATAAGAAAAGAACAAAAAAAGAAAATAAAACAAAAAGAAAAACAGAAGAAAATCAAAGAAAAAAATATTTTTTTCATCAATCGCGTGCGCGATAATCGCCGAGTGTTTGTCCTTTTTTTGCGTAATTTCTTCTCGAAAAAAATAAGAGAAAAGCAAATTGTTGAGGTGAATTGCGCATATTAATTCGCAAAGTTCGTTATTTACCTGCTATTTGCTACGCTCTTCATTATTTTTGAAGGAAATATTTTAAAACGCTGCAAACTCTCGGCGAAGCCTCGACGCCTCCGGCGGAACTCTCGGCGATTCTCGCGCGACAAAAAAAGATAATCGCGATTATACGAAGCAGAGAATATAATTTTTTCCTTTGGATTAACTGAAAAATATCTTCTAAAATTGCTATTTAGCGGGTCGAAGGGGGACGAAGCCCTCTCGACCCGAGGCGTAGCCGAGGGTCGTGTGCGGGAGTCCGTTACATCAAACTTGATATTTCTTGAAAAGAAGAACTATCCGAGGCTTATCCGTTCATT
>NZ_JALOBS010000048.1 GCF_023228165.1 Methylomonas sp.
ATAGGCTGGGCCGCTCTTTGTCCCACCTGCTTTCAATTATCAACACGCTTAAAGAAAAACAGGTTGCATTCCGTTCACTCACTGAGGGCATGGATACCACTACGCCATCAGGCGAACTGTTGTTCCACGTCTTTGGCGCTCTTGCCCAATATGAACGGGCTTTGATTAAAGAACGCGTTTTAGCGGGTCTGACTGCTGCCAGAAAACGCGGACGAATCGGCGGACGCCCGCCCGCCATTACGGGTGAAAAATTAGAAGCGATTATTGCCGCATTAAATAGCGGCATGTCTAAAGCTGCGGTCTGCCGTAACTTTGGCGTCAAGCGAACCACACTGATCGAAACGTTGGCTCGCATCGGCTGGCCTGCTTCAAATCCAAATCCATAACGGCGCGATGGACAATAGTGGCGAGAAAGATCAATGGGTACTAACACCCGCCGAACGCTCGCTGGTCATGTCCAAAAGCCGAGCAAACCGGTTAGGCTTTGCTATTCTGCTGACTTTCTTCCGCGAACGCGGCAAGTTCCCGCGCGATGAATCCGAAATCGAAACTCAAGGCATAGCCTTACTCAGTCAGCAACTGGAAGTGCCGGTGCCAATAGATGGCGAAGCCATTCTTACTGGTCGAACTGCCGAGAGGCTACGCGCTGAAATTCGAGCCCGTTTCGGTTTCCGGGAAGTCACGGTTGCCGATGCGGAAATGCTGACAACTTGGCTGCGTGATCATGTTGCCGGTGAAGTCGGCGGCGATATCGACTCGATGGTCGCACGATTGGAAGCGCGTTGCAAAGAGCTCTCGATTGAACCGCCTACACCTGATCGAATGGATCGTATTGCACGTAGTTCCTTGCGGGCGCATGAAGACCTGTTCCACAATTATGTCTATGAACGTCTTTCGCCCGAACACCGCAAGAATTTGGATGCCTTGTTACGGTCTGAGAAATTCGGTAGCGAGAATAGTGAGCAAGATGACATTACCGGCAGCGCGGCAGCCCTGTTACTAATGCTGCGTAGCAATCCTGGCCGCCCCAGCCTTGCCAGCATGCAGGATGAACTAGCGAAATTAGCGCTCATCCGGAAAATCGGATTGCCAGCTGATTTATTTGATAAGGTTTCACCGCTTGATTTGGAGCGTTGCCGCAAGCGCGTTTCTGTCGAAGTGCCCCGCGACCTGCGTAGGCATCCCGATGCCGTACGCATTACTTGGTTGGCCGCATTCGTTTACTTGCGTGCCCGCAGTTTGACCGATGATCTTGTGGACTTGCTGATCGAAACTATCCACCAGATCGGCGCACGCGCTGAGCGCAAAGTCGAACGGGAATTGTTGGAGGACCTTAAGCGTGTTTCCGGCAAACAAAACCTATTGTTCGAACTGGCTGACGCCACGTTGGCCCAGCCAGATGGTGTCGTGCGTGACGTAGTATTTCCCGTGGTCGGAGAACAGACGTTGCGTGATTTGGTAAAAGAGTGGAAAGCGACCGGACCAACTTACCGAATCACACTCCGAACCGTGATCCGTAATTCGTACAAGGGACACTATCGCCGCATGGTGCCTACTTTGCTGGCCGCGCTGGAATTTCGGTGTAACAATGACCTTCACCGTCCGGTGATGGACGCGCTTGAATTGGTAAAACATTTTGCGGACACCAAAGCTCATACCTTTCCGGTGGATGAAAATGTGCCGCTCGATGGCGTTGTGCGCGGATTATGGCGTGAAGCCGTGATGGATAAGGACGCAGCCGGACGGGATCGCATTAATCGCATCACTTATGAAATTGCGGCGCTGGAAGCGTTACGCGAACGACTGCGCTGTAAGGAAATTTGGGTAGTCGGCGCAAACCGTTACCGCAACCCCGATGAAGACCTACCCACAGATTTTAATGCGAACCGTGAAAACTACTATCAGGCGTTAAATCTGCCGCTCGACGCGGAGCAGTTCATCGCCAACTTGCAGGCCGAAATGCGCGAAGCATTAAACGCCTTCGACACTGGCCTGAAAAATAACCCCTTCGTCCGATTAAGCAGCAAGAACAACGGCTGGATAATATTAACCCCGCTGGACGCGCAGCCCGAACCGCCAAATCTGGCAACGCTCAAAGCTGAACTGAATGCCTTGTGGCCTATGACAAGTTTGCTTGATGTGGTTAAGGAAACCGATCTGCGGCTGGGTTTTACAGATGTATTGAAAACGCCAACCTCTTATGAAACGATGGATCGCTCGGTGTTGCAACCACGCTTATTATTATGTTTGCACGGTCTTGGCACCAATGCGGGTCTACAACGCATGGCCGGACTCGATTCCGGTACAACGGCAAGAGACTTGGCTTATGTACGTCGCCGTTACATTGGCGTTGACGCTACGCGGCGCGCAATTGCCATTGTCGCCGATGGTACGTTACATGCGCGTAATCCGGCTATATGGGGTAGCGGTACCACCGCCTGTGCATCCGATTCCAAGCATTTCGGCGCATGGGATCAAAACCTGACTACACAATGGCATGTTCGCTACGGTGGACGAGGCATCATGATTTACTGGCATGTCGAACGTAATTCATTGTGCATCCATTCGCAACTCAAATCGCCGTCCTCTTCGGAAGTGGCATCAATGATCGAAGGCGTTATCCATCATTGCACCGAGATGGAAGTTGACCGTCAATATGTCGATTCCCACGGACAAAGCACGGTTGCGTTTGCCTTCTGCCGATTATTGGGGTTCCAGTTATTACCCAGACTGAAAGCCATTCACGCACAAAAACTAAGTCGGCCAGATGTCGGCATGGCTGATGCCTATCCTAATCTGCAAGAAATTTTAACGAAACCTATTGATTGGGATTGCGTGCGGCAGCAATACGATCAAATGGTTAAATACACAACGGCTCTACGCCTTCGTACAGCGGAAACCGAAGCCATCTTAAGGCGTTTTACTCGAAAGAACGTTCAGCATCCGACTTACAAAGCATTTGCAGAACTCGGTAGGGCGATTAAGACTATATTTCTTTGCCGCTACTTGCATGACGAATCTTTACGCCGAGAAATCCATGAAGGCCTGAATGTGGTTGAACAATGGAATGGTGCAACTGATTTTGTGTTTTTTGCTCGTCGCGGTGAAATGTCGAGCAATCGAAGGGAAGACCACGAGATTAGCATGCTAGCTCTGCATCTCATTCAAAACTGCATGGTTTACATCAACACGTTGATGATCCAAAAGGTGTTAGCGCAGCCACACTGGCAGGGCAAGATGACAACACGAGACTACGCCGCGTTAACTCCACTGATTTGGGAGCATATTAACCCCTATGGGCGATTTGACCTTGATATGAACACCCGGCTTGACTTACCGTAATCAAAATGGCGGCTGGTGACACGACTGCTTGTTTTACCCCTGATAGTGTTGACAGCGAGCTCGACGTCTTTTTGCAGCAGGTGCGCTTGCTTGGCGGCCAGCGCACTCATCAATTCCGATTTTGTCATCTGAAATGTCGAAGGCTCGACAGTGAGTTAATCGTCGAATCATAGCGCAGTTTCAAGAGGACTTCGAGCCACTCAACGCCCTCTACCTTCAAGAGGATTTAACCGTTAACGGCGTCTTTTAGAGCCTTCCCAGCTTTAAAGCCCGGTAGTTTTGCCGCAGCAATGGTCAGTTCAGCGCCGGTTTGCGGGTTGCGACCCTGACGCTCGGCACGGTCCTTGACTTCAAAAGCGCCAAACCCTACTAACGATACTGAATCGCCGTTTTTCAAAGCGTTTTGAATGGCACTGAGGATACCATCCAGGCCTCGCCCGGCATCGGCTTTACTGAGATTCGCATGACTGGCAATGGCGTCAATAAGTTCGGATTTATACATGGTTTCCTCAAAAGGTGGGATGTAAAAAATAGGCGTTGATGATCGCAGTTTCAACATGTTCCTTCAAGCAAATCAGTCTGGAAGGCGTGTAAACCGGAACCGCAAAATTTTTGTACCAGTAGTGAATGACGGCTTTTGGACGAGATGAATTGTCGCAATCGACCCCAAGGGGACGCTCATGAAGCAGAGAAATCCTCGTGCAGAAGGTCCGCTATATAAAGAGAAGAAGACATATAGTAGACTTGAGATTTAATGCACCAATTAATCATTGATGTTCATTCACCGGTTTATCCAGCAATCACCGAAGCTGGTTTATTCTCAATTTAGTCATTTTTTACCCGCATTGCAGTGTGTTTGCTGAGTGAGGGTAGAGTCTTGGGGCTATTAGGACTGCAAGCCTGCTCCCCCATCTTCAATACATTTCATTTGCCCAATTACTAGCTGCGGCATACAATTGCCGCTTGTTTTAAGGTTCCCGCCATAGCGGGTGAAACTGGAAGTCGGTTAAATGCCGACGCTGCCCCCGCAACGGTAGGTGATTTGTCACGAGCCCGGAGACAGGCCTAAAACTGTAGTCAACAGCATTGCGGAGGGCGATCTGTCAAATCGGTTTTTTTGGTTTGTCATCCCGTGCTGTTATTCCGTTTATCAGATCCGGGAACGTTAACCATGAAAACAATCGCTGCATCCACCGCTATATCAACTTCAAAATTCCTGCCCGGCTTCAGTGCCATCGTATTGGGTCTAACCGTCATTTTAGGTTTGGGCTTTTTGCAGGATGCCAACAATTACCTACATAATGCCGCCCACGACGGACGGCACAGCGCTGCCTTTCCTTGCCATTAACATGGCTGATTTTCGTAAGCTGGTCGCCGTCTCGCTACTGGCGGGATTATTGGGCGGCTTGTTACTCAGCCTGCTGCAACACTATCAAACCCTGCCGTTGATTTTGGCCGCCGAACAGTTCGAAACGCCATCGACTGAAGAACATGTGCATGACTGGCAGCCAATGGATGGCTGGCAACGTAATGGTTTTACCCTGCTATTCAATGGCCTGACCGGCTTTGGTTTTGCCTTGTTAATCAGTGCTTCGATGTACTGGCGGGATCAACGCGGTTATCTGTATGGACTCGGCTGGGGTTTGGCAGGTTTTCTGGTGTTTTTTGTCGCGCCTTCGTTGGGATTGCCCCCGGAATTGCCCGGTACCGACAGCGCCGAATTGCACAGTCGCCAAGCGTGGTGGCTTTTTACGACCGCCGCTACCGCCATGGGTTTGTTTGGCCTGTTTTTGACCAAACAACGCTGGCTGCAAATCGGTGGTGCTAGCTTACTGGCCTTACCGCATCTGATCGGCGCACCGCATCCTGAAATTGCCCACGCCTTAGCCCCTGAAGCATTACAACAGCATTTTGTCGTACTAACGTCCATCAACAACGCCATTTTCTGGCTGACCTTGGGCGCCATATCGGGCCAATTGCTGCGCAAAGTGACGTTTTAATGATGACTGCCACTACAATTCGACATTGCCCGGCGATGTTGATTAGCGCCCCCGCCTCAGGGCAAGGCAAAACCACCATTACCGCGGCTTTGGCCTATTACCATCGCCAGCAACATCGCAAGGTGCGCGTGTTCAAAACCGGCCCGGATTTTATCGATCCGCAAATCTTGAGCTTTGCTTGCGGACAGCCGGTCTATCAGCTGGATTTATGGATGATGGGCGAAGCGCATTGCCGCGAGATGCTGTATCACGCAGCCGCCGATGCGGACATCATCTTGATTGAAGGTGTGATGGGGCTGTTCGATGGCGACAGCAGCAGCGCCGATTTAGCAGAAACACTGGATGTGCCGGTCGCCGTGGTCATCGATACTGGCGGCATGGCGCAAACCTTTGCAGCCGTGGGGTATGGATTGGCCCATTACCGGGCTAACTTGCCGTTTGCTGGCGTCATCGCCAATAAAGTCGGTAGCCTTGGTCATGCCAAACTGCTGGCAGAAGCCTTGCCCGAAAACATGCCTTTGCTGGCGGCGATGGCGAAAGACGACGCGGTCGGCTTGCCGTCGCGGCACTTAGGTTTATTGCAGGCCAATGAAATCGGCGACCTCGATCTTCGTTTGACGCGCGCAGCCGAATTACTCAGTAGCCTTGCGCCATGCCGATTGCCGGAGCCCGTCGCATTCGCGCCGATCACCGCCACAACGCCGTCACAATTGCTGGCCGGTAAACGGATTGCCATAGCCCGTGACGCCGCCTTTTCGTTTATCTATCAAGCCAATCTGGACTGTTCGCAAGCCATGGGCGCTGAGCTGAGGTTTTTTTCGCCACTGGCCGATCCGGTCTTGCCCGAGGCCGACAGCATCTACCTGCCCGGCGGCTACCCTGAATTGCATCTGCAAACATTGGCAGACAATGTCGCCATGAAACAAGCCTTGCATGCACATTATCGAGCCGGTAAACCGATTTACGCCGAATGCGGCGGCTTTTTATATTTGCTGGAGAGTTTGACCGATAAAGACGGCCATTCTGCAGCGATGGCCGGATTACTACCCGGCAGTGCACAAATGCAAAAACGACTGGTGAATCTGGGCATGCACAGCTTGCAGTTGGAACAAGGCGAAATTCGCGGCCACAGCTTTCATCATTCGCAACTGGCAACCACACTGCAGCCGTTCACTGAATCCAAGCCACAACGTAATCGCAGCCGTAGCGAACACTTTTACCGGGTGGGTTCATTGCAGGCGTCTTATCTACACACCTATTTTCCGTTCAACCCGCGGGTCACAGCTGGATTTTTTCTATGAGCGCTCACTCTATTCAGCCGAAGGTCTGGTTTGTCGGCGCAGGCCCCGGCGATCCGGATTTAATCACCGTCAAAGGCCGTGACTTAATCGGCAAAGCTGACGCCATTTTGTTCGCAGGCTCGTTAGTACAGGCCGCCGCAACGCAATGGGCACCCAGCACTTGCGAGATCAAAGATTCCAAAGACATGACCCTGGAGCAGATTACCGACTGGCTGATCGCCCAAGCCGGTCCGGGCAAAACTGTGATTCGCCTGCAAACCGGCGACCCTGGGTTGTATGGCGCGTTGATTGAAATGGTGCAACCGCTGGATGCGGCCAATATCGCCGTCGAAGTGGTGCCGGGCGTCTCGTCGGCGTTTGCCGCGATGGCTTGCGCAGTGGAAAGCCTGACCTTGCCGGAAGTCACGCAAACCGTGATTTTAACCCGCGTCGAAGGCCGCACGCCGATGCCGGACGGTGAATCCTTGCAAGAATTGGCCAGCCATCACACCACCCTGTGTCTGTTTTTATCGATTACCTTGTTGCCCACGATCGAACGTGAATTAAAAGCCGCCGGTTGGGCGGATGATGCCCCGGTTTTGGTGGTCCACAAAGCCAGCTGGCCGAACGAACAACAGATTATCCGCGGCACCCTGGTCGATATTCGCGAACGCTGCCGGGTCGCCAAAATCAACAGTCAGGCCATGATCGTGATCAGCCCCACCTTGGGGGCGCGGCATTGGCCCGAGTTAAAAAAATCCAAACTTTATGATGCCGGTTTTACCCATCGTTTTCGCCGTGCCGAGCGGCCTCAGTCTAAGGAATAAGCATGACAACCACCGTTCTCTTGGTCGGCCACGGTTCGCGCAATCAGGCAGGCAATCAAGAAATTCAAACCTTCCAGCAGCAATGGCAGGCGCAACACCCCGACTGGCGCATTGATTTGTGCTATATCGAATTGGCCGATGTACTGTTGCCTGAAGGTCTTCAACGCGCCGCGCAAGGCTCCAGCCGCGTGATTGTGGTTCCGCTGATCATCAGTGCCGCCGGGCATGTGAAAATGGAGATTCCCGAACATATCGAGGAAGCCCGCGAAAAATTTCCAAGCGTCGAATTCATCTACGCCCCGCATCTGGGCAGCAATGAAACTCTGCTGGCCGTGCTGCAAAATCAACTGAAAAGCGCGCTGAAAACCCTGGCCATGCCGGACCCAAAAACCACCGGCGTGATCATTTTGGGACGTGGTTCATCGGACAAAGTCGCCAACGGTGAATTGGCAAAATTAGCCCGTTGGCTGTTTGAAACTACCGAGCATGAACTAGTCGACATCGCCTTTACCGGCATTACCCATCCGCGCCTGGAAACCGCCGTGCAACGTCAAGTGCGACTGGGCATGACGCAGATTGCGATATTGCCTTATTATCTGTTCACTGGCTTGCTGATCGAGCGCATCGGCAAACAGCTTGAACGCTTGCAAAGCCAATATCCGCAGATTGCGTTCGGTGCCGGCAGTTATTTTGGTTTTGATCCGGCGATTTTTAAATTGCTCGATCAACGGGTTAGCGAAGCTAGCGACCCGGTCGCGCCGAAAATGCTGGAATGCGACGGCTGCCAATACCGCGAGCAAGCCGAACATCATCACCACCATCATTGATCCGCTATGAGCCAAAACATTCAAACCGAACAACTCACCCAGGCCGGACAACAGATCGAGCACGATTCTTTTGCCATCGTCGACCGCGAAGTGGGCGAGCACCCTTATTCAGATGGGCAATGGCAAGTGGTGCGCAGGATGATCCATGCCACCGCGGATTTTGAATTCAACGGCCTGACCGAGTTTTCCGCTCAGGCCATTGAAGGTGGAATTCAAGCGATTTTAAACGGTGCGCCGATAGTCGCCGACGTGGAAATGATTTGCGTCGGCTTATCCCAGCCGCGTCTGGCGCACTTTGGTATTAGTGCCCGCCAGTTCATCGCCGATGCCGATGTCATAGCCGCTGCCAAACAAGTCAACAGCACCCGCGCGGTGCAAGCCATGCGTAAAGCGCACCGCCTGGGTTTAATCGATGGCGGCATCGTCGCGGTCGGCAATGCACCGACCGCGTTGTTGGACGTATTGCGGATGATTAAAGAAGACGGCATCAAACCGGCGCTAATCGTCGGCATGCCGGTCGGCTTTGTCTCGGCAGCGGAATCCAAGGATTTACTCGCCGAATTAGCCGGTGTGCCCTGGATTATTAGCCGTGGTCGTAAAGGGGGCTCGACGCTGGTGGTGGCGGCGATACATGCGTTGTTGAGTTTGGCAGAGAGCAGACAAAAAATGGTTGAATGCAGTATTCCAGCCTTCCAGCATTAAGTGAGATATGACTACGAAATACATACTTGAATTGTGCGACACATCTGGAGAACATAAGCCCATCGTTCGTCTTGAGTCCCAAACGCCATTTATGGCTGTGAATATTGGAGATCGTTTTGACGATGTCGGTTGGGAGCGGCTGGATGATGTCGGCATTCTCTATTCGATAGAAAAGCCGAAGCGTTATACCGTGCATTCAATAAAACATCTTGTATTTCCAAATTCAGGAGGGCTTGCCGTGAAGTATTGTCTAAATTTAGAGCCTTACTCTGGTCCAAGCTCTCCTGTTTGGGGTAACGATTAATATGTGCTATTCCCATCTTCAAGCCGGAAACTACGATGAAGGTTATCGTCTCAGTTAGATGCCATGAATATTCCTGATCGCAAACCCAAAGGCACCCGCAAAGGCTACACCACTGGCGCCTGTTCGGCGGCGGCCGTGCGGGCGGCTGTTCGCGGCTTGCTGGACGGTGTAGTGCCGAACAGCATCGACTGCTTGTTGCCCAACGGCCAAAACGTGGTGTTTAAGGTTTTGGACGGCATCGTACAAAACGGCACCGCCCGGGCGGTGATAGAAAAAGACGCCGGCGATGATCCGGACTGCACCAATCACGCCCGACTGACAGCGGATGTCATTTGGATAGAACTACCGGACACTATAGTATTACAAGGCGGCACAGGTATCGGCCAAATCACTCGCCCTGGTTTAGGGCTTGCCGTTGGCGGCCCGGCTATCAATCCGGTTCCGCGTAAAAACATCGAAGATAACATCCGCTTGATCGCCGCCGAAGCCCTAAAAACCAGAGGCTTGCAAGTCACAATCTCCGTGCCGGGTGGCGAAGAGATGGCAAAAAAAACCCTGAACTATCGTTTGGGTATTATCGGCGGCATTTCCATTTTAGGTACCACCGGCATTGTCCATCCGTATTCCACGGCGGCATTTCGGGCTAGCGTGGTGCAAGGTGTGGAAGTGGCGGCCAATCAGGGGCAGGCTAGCGTGGTACTGACCACCGGTGGCCGCACCGAGAAATTCGTGATGCGCGAATTGCCCGAGCTGGATGAAAGCTGTTTCGTGCAAATGGGTGACTTTCTGACCCCGGCGCTGGACGCCGCCGACCGTTGCGGCATTCAAAACATCATCATCGGTGGCATGGTCGGCAAGCTGACCAAAATGGCCCAAGGTGAAACCATTACGCACGCCGGTCGCGCACCGGTCGATGTAGAACTGGTGGCCGACATTGCCCGCAGCATCGGCGCACCGGCTGATGTGTGTGACGCCATCGCCGCGCAGGAAACAGCCCGTTACGCATCCGAATGCATGGCTGAACTGGGGCTTGAACACGCATTTCACGTCGAACTGGCCAGGCGGGTGATCGCCACGCTGGAAAGTCGTTATCCCGGCCGTTTTCACATCAGTGTGTTGGTGTGCGATTTCGATGGCAACAAACTGGCCGAAGCCGGAAGGAATTGATCATGCAAGCGATGTGCAGTTTTATCGGCGTACTCGATAACGGCGCCGCCAGCCTGAGTCAGGAGGCCTTGCAGGTATTACGCGAAGCCAAACATGTCATCGCCGGTAGCCGTCTGCTGGAAATCATGTCTGACGATATTGCACAGGCCCAACAGTACAACTTAACCGGGCAACTCAAACAAGTGCCGGACTGGATCAATGCCGCATTGGCACAAAATGAAGCCGTAGCCGTACTGGCGACCGGCGATCCCTTGTGTCACGGTATCGCCGGGTTTTTGGCTGGCAAGCTGGAGCCAACGCGCGTGCGCATTCTGCCCAATCTGAGCACCCTACAATTAGCTTTTGCCGCGTTGAAATTGTCTTGGCAAACCGCTGACATCGTTTCCGTGCACAGCAAGGATGTCGGCGAATGGATACGTGGGGCTACGCCCAATCACGGCTTGTACGAATTGGCTCAGCGCTGTCGCCAACACGATTTACTGGCAATTTTGACCAGCCCGGACAACACGCCGGCGCGCATCGCCCGTTTATTGCAAATCGAAGGCATGGCCGATGCGTTCGAGATGGCGATTGCCGAAGCCCTAAAACAACCGGAACAGCGGGTCAGCGCCTGGCTGAACATCGTTGAGGTGGCTCAAAGCAGTTATCTCGATCCCAACGTCGTTATTCTGAAACGTAAAACCGCTGTGCCCGCACCGGTACTGTTTGGCGTCAGCGACGACCGGTTTCAGCAGCGCAAGCCGGAAAAAGGCCTGATCACCAAACGCGAAGTGCGCGCGGTATCGTTGGCGAGGATGCAATTGACGCGCCGCAGCATTGTCTGGGACATCGGCGCCGGCTCAGGTTCGGTCGGACTGGAGGCGGCGCGGCTGTGTCCGGAGGGTCATGTATTTGCCATCGAAAAAAACGCCGAGGATATTGCCAATGTCGAACAGAATCAGGCTGCCTGGGGTATCAGCAATTACAGCGTCGTGCAAGGCAAGGCGCCGCAATTTCTCGACACCTGGCCCGATCCAGATGCGGTATTCATCGGTGGTTCCGGCGGGGAATTGGTGGAACTGATCGCCTTATGTTTAGGGCGTTTGCGCCCGGCGGGTTGGCTGGTGATGAACTTCGTCACACTGGAAAATTTATCAACCGCCGTCGACACCCTGAAACAACTCGGCGCAGACTGGGACGTCTGTCAGATTCAAGCCTCGCGCAGTAGCCCGATTTTGCACATGCATCGCTTACAGGCCGAAAACCCGGTCTGGATCGTGTCGGCCAGCCATTCTTTACAACCCATATCAAGCGGTCACGATGAACACTAAACTCGGCACGCTCTACGGCGTCTCGCTCGGCCCCGGCGACCCTGGCCTGATTACCCGCCGCGCCTGGGAATTACTCGCAGGCAATGGCCATTGGACTTATCCGGTGCGCAAGAAAAACAGCGACAGTTATGCGCTGGACATCGCCTTGCGCGCCGGTCTTGAGCTGCCACAAGAACATACTGCGCTGCATTTTCCGATGACTCACGATGCCGAGATTCTGGCTCGTTACTGGCTGGAAGCGGCACAAACCGTATTGGCGATATTGCAGAGCGGCAAGGATGTGCTGTTTTTGGTGGAAGGCGACGCCTCGACCTATTCCACCTTCGGTCATTTGCAACGTAGCGTCCGCGCCTTGCAAGCGGAAGTCGCCGTGGAAGTAGTGCCGGGGGTGTCGTCGTTTCATGCCGCCGCCGCGCGGGCGGGTGAACCCTTGGCCGATGTTGACGATACTATCGCCATTATCCCCGCCGGATATGGCATTGATCAAATTGAACGCCTGCTCGAAGATTTCGATACCTTGGTGTTGCTCAAGGTCAAACCCTTGCTGGACGATGTCATCGATTTGCTGCGTCGTCGTGACTTGCTCGACCAAGGCTGGTTTATCGAAAAAGCCGGTTCTCCCGAAGAGCGCATGGTGCATGACCTCGCCAGCCTGTATGGGCAAAAGGTCAATTACTTATCTTTACTGATTATCAAAAATCCAGGCCGTCAGCGTTCAGAAATACAACGCGGCTGTCGCAAAAAAAAGGACATTTCCGATGACTGAAGTACGTGTCGCCCTGGTGGCGATTACCAAACATGGCGCCGGTATTGCCTCTCGGCTAGCACCACAACTCCCCGACGCGGAGGTGGTGGTGTCGGAGAAACAAGCCGAGCATTTGGGTGATTTTACTAACCGCCGCCGCGTGTATCAGGGGGCATTGAGCGCACAAATCGGCGAGCTGTTCGCGGCTTACGATCAGCTGATTTTTTTGGTGTCACTGGGCGCGGTGGTACGGCTGATTGCGCCGCATCTTAAATCTAAAGATGAAGACCCCGGTGTATTGGTGATCGACGATGCTGCCGAATTTGTAATCCCGGTACTGTCCGGTCATGTCGGCGGCGCCAATGCTTATGCGGAAAAGGTCGCGGCATTGCTGGGCGCCACGCCGGTGCTGACCACCGCATCGGATGTGGGCAAAACCATTCCTGTCGATATTTTGGGCCGTGAGTTGGGCTGGCAAGTGGAAGCACCCAAAATCAACATTACCCGCGTATCGGCGGACGTGGTTAATCAATTGCCGATTGCTTTTGTGCAGGAAGCGGGGGCGAAAAACTGGTGGATGCGACCGACGCCGCTGCCGAGCAATATTCATGTGTTCGAATGCTTTGAAGATGTCGATACCAAAAAATACAACTCGATTTTGTGGGTGACTCATCGGGAGATCGGCCCCGCTATTTGGCAACAGTTTGAGGAAAGACTGGTGGTGTATCGGCCACCTTTAGAACAATGAAAGTGATGGTTGGCATCGGCTGTGACCGTAACGCCAGTCTGACCACCTTGCAACAGGCGCTGACCTTGGCTTTGCAACAATGTGGACTGGACGAGACCGCCGTTGTGGGCTTGGCCAGCATTGATAAAAAAAACGACGAAGCAGCCTTGTTACAACTGGCCCAAATATACGATTGGCCGTTGTATTTTTACCCGGCTGAGACACTGGCCACCATCCCGGTACCGAATCCATCCGAGGTCGTCATGAAATACATGGGTACTCCGGCCGTCGCTGAAGCGGCCGCTTTGAAAGCGGCCAATGCCGAGTTGTCGGATTTACTGGTCGAGAAACATAAATATTGCGGTGCGGACGGCAAGAATGCCACCGTTTCGATAGCGAGAATCAAATGACAACAGCAGGAAAAATTTTACTGGTGGGCATCGGCCCCGGCGCGCATGAGCACATGACTGCTCGCGCTCGCCAAGCAATTGCGGAAGCGGACGTGGTGATTGGTTACAGCACCTACATCAAACTGGTGCAAGACTTGCTCGATGGCAAGGAAGTCATCAAAAAAGGTATGACCGAAGAACTGGATCGTAGTATCGAAGCCTACGAACATGCCAAGCAGGGCAAGATCGTCGCCATGGTGTCGTCCGGCGATATCGGTGTTTACGGCATGGCCGGCCCAACCTACGAATTGCTGTTGGAAAGTGGCTGGACACCGGACGATCCAATTCAAGTGGAAGTGGTGCCCGGTAGCACCGCGTTGTCGAGTTGCGCCTCGCTGGTCGGGGCACCGCTGACGCATGATTTTTGCTCGATCTCGCTGTCCGACTTACTGACGCCTTGGCCGGTGATCGCCCGCCGCCTGGAAAGCGCGGCGCGCGGTGATTTCGTGGTGGCCTTGTACAACCCGAAAAGCGGCCGTCGCACTCAGCATATCGTTGAAGCGCAAAATATATTGCTGCGTCATCGTAGTCCGGATACGCCGGTCGCCATCGTCAAATCCGGTTATCGCGCTCGGCAACATATCCAGATTGTCCATTTGGCGGAGATGGCTGATTGCGACATTGGCATGTTGACCACGGTCTTGGTCGGCAACAGCAGCACCTTTGTCCGTGCAGGGTTGATGGTGACGCCGCGAGGTTATGCCAACAAATACGATGCGATGACGGGCGAGACGCGGGATGGCGAACAGGCCGGGCGTTCGCTGAGCATGGGCTTGGAGGGCTGGAAAGGCTGTGTCCGCCAGTACTTGCGCGATACGCCCAAGGTGACCTTACAACAGGCGGCGGAATACTTCGCGCAACCGTTAGCGGAAATTCTCGATGCTGTCGGCAAGGCCACGCTTGACGATCAGGCGGGCATTTTCTGCGCGCAACGCGCAGCCCAGGATAGTCATGATCGTTTACTAGCCGCATTCCAGAGTTGGGGCAAACTGCGCGCTGTGGTACGTAGCGAAGGTGGCGCGGTGGCGGAGTTATTGATCAACGGCACTGATTTGCAGGAAAAAAACGGCTGGCTGAGCATCGTCAACGACGCCTTTCATTTACACATCGACTGGCGTAAGGCCCGGCAAATCTGGTTTGTCAGCCGAGAGAATAAAGCGCATGGCATTCAAGTGCTCGATCAGCAAGGCGACGTCTTATTCAATTTATGGTTAGTTGCTGACGAAACAGGCTTCGACAGCGCAGCTCTACAGCATTACCGCGAAGACCAAGCGCAATTTAGCGCCTCAACCGCTCTGGAACCAATTCACCATGACCGATAACAACACTCCCATGCCTGAAAAACCCAAAATGGGCGACTACAAACGCCACTTGCTGGTGTGTACCGGCCCACGCTGCACCGAAAATGGCGAAGCACAAGTCTTGTTTGAAACCCTGGGGGAGAAGTTCAAAGCAGCCGGTATCGACAAAGGCGAACTGCGGGTCAAGCGTACCCGCACCCACTGTTTCGCCACTTGCAAATCCGGACCTATTATGTGCGTACAACCTGATGGCATCTGGTATTACAACGTTAACGAGGCTAATTTGCAGCGCATTATCGAAGAGCATCTGGTGGGCGGCCGACCTGTCGAAGAGCTGATTTATCATGGAAGTGCTTGCGTCGCTCCATAGCAGTAAAACAAAACCGTTATGGAATATTTCCCCCTTTTCTTAAAAGTTAAAGACCAAACGTGCTTGGTGGTAGGCGCTGGTGAAATCGCGGCGCGAAAAATTGAATTATTGATCCGGGCTGGAGCCAACATTGTCGTCGTTGCTACAGAAATTGGTAACGCGGTATCCGCGTTGCAACGTTCGAATCCAATCGTTATCCGCCAAAAAGCATTTACGGATGAGGATATCGACGGTATGGGACTCGTGGTTTCCGCTACCAATTGCCGCGTCACTAATATCGAGGTCTCCAAGTTGGCGAATCAGCGGAAAATCCCCGTTAACGTGGTTGATGATCCGGCGTTATGTTCCTTTATTTTCCCAGCCATTATTGACCGTTCGCCCCTACTTATCGCTATATCCTCAAGTGGTGTATCTCCCGTATTAACGCGACTTTTACGCGCTAGGGTAGAAAGTGCAATTCCGGCATCGTTTGGCCTGTTGGTGAAGCTTGCTGAGAAATTCAAATTATTGGTCAAACAACGCATTCCACAACCGACTCAACGCAGGGTTTTCTGGGAAAAGATTTTACAAGGCCCTGTGGCTGAATTAGTTTTTGTAGGTAAGCAGAGCGAAGCGGAAGAACTGTTTCAGTCGCAACTGCGGCAGGTTGACCCTACAGCAAATCAGGGTGAAGTGTATTTAATAGGTGCCGGTCCTGGCGACCCGGATTTATTAACGTTTAAAGCCTTGCGTTTGCTGCAACAGGCCGATGTTATTGTTTATGACCGGCTGGTTTCTATAGACGTTCTCGACATGGCTCGACGAGACGCCGAGAAAATCTATGTCGGTAAACAGCGAGATAACCATAGCCTACCGCAGGAGTCGATCAATCAACTGTTAATTGATTTAGCCTTGGCCGGCAAACGGGTCGCCCGATTAAAGGGTGGCGACCCTTTTATTTTTGGTCGTGGGGGTGAAGAAATTGAGTCCTTGATACAACTCGGGATCCGCTTTCAGGTCGTGCCCGGCATTACGGCGGCGGCAGGTTGTGCCAGTTATGCGGGCATTCCGCTGACCCATCGAGACCATGCTCAATCCTGTACATTTGTCACCGGCCACTTAAAAGACGGCAGCATCAATCTCGACTGGCAGCAATTATCTCGTCCCAATCAAACCGTTGTGATTTATATGGGGCTGGCCGGATTGGCAACCATCTGCCGATCGCTGATGGCACACGGTTGTCCGGCCGATCATCCCATTGCCGTCATTCAACAAGGTACGACTCGAAACCAGCGGGTTTTAACCGGAACGCTAGTGGATATGCCCAGTCGTGTGGAACAGGCCGAGATGACGCCGCCGACGCTGATTATTGTCGGTTCTGTAGTTACACTCCATCAACAATTGGACTGGTTTCAGATGAACTTATAAACGCCAGCTCTTTGCATTGATTATCTTTGGGAGGCTATCAAATTTTGAATTGATCGGTGGTTTAGCTTGAAATAAGCGCAAGAGCGTTCGTCATTACTAATCCTTACCGTTTCGAGGAACGGCAAAAAATAGGCAATATGTTGATACTGAGTGTCAGAATAAGCTTATGAAGCAGACATCCGGTAGAAAAACCTTGATGGTCCGGTTGTGGCCGGATCGAGCCAAAGAGGACTCAAGGTTGCTTGCCGAAAAGCTGCCATTCGCTGAACTTAGGGATGGAAAATTTCGCCAGCATCCTCAGCGGCCGGTCGTGACTGTCTCTAAATGACCGAAACAATAAATTGGCTAATTTCTGCAAGCCAATCAGTTTTAGCCCATTCCCCCCATCAAATCCATAGCACAAAACGCCTGTAATCTGATTTAGTTGTTTCTGGCGACACCGCTAACGCCCGATCATAAGTGCCATCCTGTTCTAGGTAACAATGACGAACTATTGGGTCATGTTTCGCCCACCTGCAAGCCAAGCTATTCTTTCAAGGCTATCGTCTCAGCTCGGTCAACAATACTCAGTGTGATTTTATCTTCCTGGGCCAACCAGCCGATACTGCGTTGGATGATTTTTTCTTCTTCCGGTAGTTCCTTAATTAATTTTGCCACCGAGGTAGCGCCGTTTGCCGCTAGATAATGCCAAATGCTGCCAGCGGTTAAACCGGTGCGTTCTTGTGCGGATATTTCCGGCGTTGCTGCGACAGGTTCTGGCACAACGGTTTCAGGCTTTTTCGGGGCTTTTTTAGCGGGGCTGAGTTTTTTAGGGGTGACTTTGCTAACTTGCGGCTGTTCGGCTTTGGGGGTGGAAGTGATGGTCGCTGCGAACGTTTCAGCTTGGGGTTTAGTCGCTTCGACCACTGGAGTTTGTTCAGTCTGGGCTTTGGTCGCGACCTCTGGGGATTTTTTCGGGGTTTTCTGTGCGGTAGTGGTTTTTTTAACGGTGGTTTTACTGGCTACTGCCGTTGCAGGTTGTTCTGCTTTGGCTGGAGTAGATGTCGGCTTTTCAGGGGTGATTTTGGGCGTTTTTGTCATGAGATAAACCAGTGTAAGGATAAAAAGGACTAGTAACACGTCAGTCATGGAGGCTCTCCATTCAGTTAGCTGAATAGTAGCCGAGTTTTGCCTGATGGATGACAGCAAATCGTTGAAGCTATCGGTGTTTGATCAGCCTGCATCTGATCATGATGCTAGCGCTGGCGTCAATGCCGTGCCTACAATGACCGTCTTCGGTTTTCTATCTTGCGCTAAATTCATGAATACACTGATGCCGGCACCGCGTTTGTTTTATATCCATGACCCGATGTGTAGCTGGTGCTATGCCTTCAGTGCTAGCTTACAGGCTTTACAACAAGACTTGCCTGCCTCTATCGAGTTTGTGTATTTGCTGGGCGGTTTGGCGCCGGATACCAGCACACCGATGCCGATTGAAATGCAGCAGGCAATTCAACAGACTTGGCGGCGTATCGAAACTAGGGTGCCAGGTGTTATGTTTAATTTTGATTTCTGGCGTTTGAACACGCCGGTGCGATCAACCTATCCGGCTTGCCGGGCGCTATTAGCGGCCAGGCGGCAAGGTGCTGACTATGAGACTCGGCTGCTACGCGCCATTCAGTTGGCTTATTACCAGCAGGCCAGAAATCCATCGCTGATCCCTACCCTGCAAGCCTGTGCGGCTGAAATCGGTTTGGATTGCGTTGCCTTTAACCAAGATCTACTCAGTCCGGCAATAGCGGTTGAGTTAGCGCAGGAGATTCAATCGGCACGCGCTATGGGCGTTTCTGCGTATCCCACCTTGCGTTTAGTGCAGGGTGGTAAACAGATCAGCATTAATATTGATTATGTCGATCATCAGAACATGCTGGCTGAGATAGCCCGTGGCCTGTAAAGCACAGGTATTGTTCAAAACTACCGCAGGGCGATAGGCATGATTACCGGCTTTGTAAGTGCGTCATGCGTTTGAATACGCGTTGCGCATACCTTTGGGCACGTTGCTGCTGCTTAGGTTTTGTGCCGGGTGAATGATAACGTCCAATGGCGGTTTTCCAGGTGCCGGTTTTTTGATATTCGCGTTTAAGTATCCGGGCGCCGGTGCGTGTATTGTGGAATGGCTCCAGTGCTTGCCAGGGAGAGCCCAATTGTTGCCGGTGATAACGCCAATTGACTTGCATGATGCCGACATCGATTAAATCGATGCCTTGTTGTAGATACGTCGTCAGACCTTGCCAAGCGGCCCACCGGGTCCGATAGCGTATCGGTTTGCCGGCCACATTCAGCGTCCAGGGCCAGGGCCGCAGCTTGCCGCTGCGCAGTTTTTGCCCACTTTCGGTGATGGCGATGCTATACAGCACGGAGGGTGGCAGCTTATGTTCAGCGGCGATGTGTTGATAAGTGACCGGTATGGTTTCCTTGACCGCGCTCTTGGCCACACTGGGTGGCATCCATCCACAAAGTAAGACCACCATCACTGCGTTAAAAGGGTTTAGGTTTAGACATGGACTTAGGCTCGGGTATAAGGATGGAGTTTTAGAAACTATCGTCGTCATCGGCATAACCTAGCTCTCGGTGATTTGTTGCGTTTTCCTATGTCTTACTCTGAAAGTCATGGCCAAGCGGCTTTCATTTGCCGGGGTGATGCAGTGTTTTCATGATCGTTAATCTGATTTTCTTTGCTTTGATTTGCGCTGATCGAGAATTTTCGGCAGCCGCTTATAACCTCAGATCTTCTAGCGTTTGACCTGAGAGTTTAAAGACTTGCGGCATAGTTCCGACCAGCTGCTGAGTCACTTTAAAAAAGTTGCCCTGATCATGGTTCAAGGTAATCAAGCCCTGCTTTAAGCGGGCGCTGTCGAGTGGCTGTTGTTTCGCCCACTGCTGGATCAAGCCATCATCCCGTTGCGGTTGGGTATCAACAAAGTACAGATCGATCTGTTGGGTTTTGAATGCCGGCTGCTGTAGCAGGCGCTGCACCAGCGTTTCACAGGCCGGGCAGTGTTTGATTTGTAAGAACACCAATAACCGTTCGCCAGAGGCTAAGGTTGGTTTGGCCGGTGTATTGGATTTTAAGCGGGCCAGATCGATTAGCGGTTCGTTGGGATATAAGGTTTGAAAGGCTTCCGCATAGGCTTGTTGAAAGGCCAGGATCCGTTCGGCGTCGTCATGACGCATTCTGGCCCAGATTTCGGCATAACGCCGGCGTTCCTGATTGGTTCGGGCATGGGTGCCCAACACTTCGATCGGTGAAATACTGGCCGGACTGATGCTACCGCGGATGCCTTGCATCAGGCTTTTATAACGGCTCCATTCATCCACTGACAACGACCAGTTTTGTCGGCGTAGTGTGTCTTCGGCAACGGGCTGGGCTTGCGATTCGGTATAGTTGACTGGCTTGGTCTGAGATTCGGTTGCCTGCGCCGGCTGTTGAAGTCTGATGAGCGGCACTACAACGCTGATAATCAATAGCAAACGTTTAGTCGCCATCTGGTCGGCCATGCTGGCGGTTGACGTTAGAGGTGATCGACAAGGTTTGCGAGTGACCCTGCGGGTTTTTAACCGTCAGCGTCTGGCTATCGCGGTTAATGGAATCGATGTGCCAGTCCAGCAGGGTTTGCCCGGTGGTTTTTTCGAACCACTGGCCGTTATGCCGCAATACGGCATACGCCTGATCGCCCCATTGATCGATACTCACCAGATCAAAGGGTACTTTTAGTTTGACCCGGCGTTTTTGATGTTTAGCTGACTTAGATTTTGGCCGCTTGACTGGCTTGGTTTTGGCGACGGTGTTTTGCTTTAACAGCGCTTCCAGGTGTTCCAGTTTCGTAGTCTGTGCGGTCAGTTGCTGCTGTACTGTACGCATTAAATCAGTTTGTTGGCTTTGCCAGGCTTCGTATTGACTGATCTGATCTGCCAACGCTGTTTTCAACAGAGTGATGGCCTGAGTCAGTGCAGCTATTTGTTGATTTGCTGCTGCAAATGGACGGTTTTTGTTGACCATTACAGTTTGTATGTCAACTGCGGCAGGACTATCTGGATCTTCAGGGGCTTCAGTAGGAAGTATCACCACTGGAATTGTTGATGCTGTCTCTAAATCGTTGCCCGGCTTAACTTGATCGTCGACCTGTGTCTCAACATCCAACATGGATTTTGGCTTGGGAGGATCAATATGGGTCATGCCGACCCAGAACAATAGCATCACCAATAATGCAGCTAATCCCCCGCCAGCAAGTTTTAGCCAGTGCGGCGCGGAACGCCATTCGCGGTGCACTGTGTCCAGCTCGACATTATTTGAAGCCTCTGTTTCTGGTTCGAGATTCATCACAGCCCTCCCCGGTTTTCAGTGATAGGGCTGAAACGTATCAACCGCTTGATCGGCTCGTCCTGCAGCACAAAGCACGGGGTGACCAGTAGCGTCAGTGCGTCTTTTAATGGCATGGGACCAAGTTTTCGATGCACTGCCGGCAGCGGCTTGGTTAATAATTCAACCACTTCGGCTTGCACGGGGGCGTCTAATTCATAACCGCTGCGCCGCAATAGAAAGCGTATGGCTTGTTCGATGCTGATGCAGGCCTCCGGTATTGTCACATCGATGATCACATCCAAAGGATACCGTTGAGCCTGTAGCGGTGTTGCTGTAACGGCACTGTAGCGGCCGGCTTGAACAATCAGTGCTGCTCGGTTGGCAGTACTTTTCTGGTAAATGGGTAGCAACTTAGCCTCTGCAGCGGCTTGAGGATTGTGGTTTGGATCAATTCGGCTGCCCTTGCTGTCTTCAGAGGCAATAAGACTGTTTTGCTCAGATTTTATCGGCGTGCAGCCAGCTAACGTCACTAAAAGGATTGGCAGTACAATCAACACAGCAGGCTGGAGGGCGTTTGGATTCATGATGACTCGCTCAAAATGGTCGGGAACGCTCTTGCTAGGCGTTCGCTATCCGTGATTTTTGCGAGAAAGTCTGCCGAGTTGGCGCTGGAATTTGAAGCTAAAACCCTGATTAGCCTGGCGACGGTTTTAGCCAATTATTGCGCTGCCAGCCAATTTGATAAAGTCGTTACGCCTTTTCAGGATAAGCCCTTTCCCGTTAATCCCCCCTTCCCTTCCGGCCTTTTTAGCCTTTTTCCGTTAGCGTTTTTCTTTACCCGTTGATCATTTTCCCTGGTTGCAATCGATTTGTCCTGGCATAAGCCTTTTGCACATAAGCCAACCAAACGCGCAAACGTACTGGCTACGTTGAAACCCACGTTACAAGTGGTTTTTAAGCGACGTCCGTGGCGTGATTTTGTAATGTCATGATGGATCAGGAGCTTAAAATGGGAGGTCAATATGGCGGTTTGCTAAACAATTATTTTTGATTAGCCAAAATATTCAGATAATCGATGGTTTCATCAGCCCGGTAAAATCATCACAGTAGTCTCACCCTTGCTGCGCAACAGATACTTTGCCTATTGCCAGTGGCCTCGGTAAGCTAACGATCAACTTCCCAATTTTTAAACATTGACCATGGCATTTGAACAACTCGCTGCTTTAAAAGAACAATTAACCAGGCAGGCTGCTGAAAAAGAAGCTATTCAGCAAGAAGCTGAAAATCCCAACAGGCCGCCGGTTGATCCTGTCGTGAAACATATTGGTCTGCTGCAAAAATATTTCCCGCTGGCGTTTCCGAAAAAACCGGCGGCTAAAATGCCGTTAAAAATCGGCATCCATAAAGACCTAGTGGCGCATGCCGAACAGCTTGAGCTTTCAGCCATCGAGATTCGCGCGGCGTTGAAAAAATGGTGTCAGGGTAAACGCTACAACGAATGCATGGTTGCGGGTGCTGCCAGAGTCAATTTACACGGCCATGCAGCGGGATTCGTTTCCAAAGAAGAAGCCAGCTTCGCGGATAAGCGTAAGCCTCAGCAGCAAGACTCTGCGCCTGTTTGATGTTGGCCTTGTTGGATATTGCAATATTGTTACTAGCCTTTTCGTGCCTAATTTTCCGCTTGACAGCGTCGGAGTTGCGCTATGCCCATCAATCCTTTGCCTGGTTTGAAATCTATGTCTGACGGCTCAGTTCATCGAAAAAAATGTCGATTGGCAATTTACGGCTACATCTGGTTGGTGATGGATACCAAAGGCAATATGATTGGTTTACACTCAATGTAAGTCGGTTATAACGCCTTATTTATTTTTTACCCAGCCCTAGCACACTATGAGGTTAAAAGAAAAACAGGTTGAAGTAGGTTTTTTATATTTCACGATAGCCCATCAATATCGTGCGGTACTGGCAATGAAAGGTGGATTTTTGATTTATGCGCCGAGTTCGGAAGGGATGCAACCCTTAAGTCCGAGTTGTACAAAAATGCCATTTGAAAACTCACCCTTCAAAAAAAGCCAAATCGTGACCTTTGCTAAAAAGGATTATTAGGCATTTGAGTTTAATGGCACGGAAGCTATTAAACATCAATCGGACGAACGACAACTAACCGAAACCATAGCGCAGTGTAATGCCAAGTCAACGATGACTGCGCTGTTGGCGGAATAAAACCGTTACTACAAAGGTTTCTAAGTTCAATGCTACAGGACAATAATCCAATGACGTTATTCATCACAACAGCATCATGCCACCGGAGTAATTGATGGCCACAAAATGGTTATTCACGACTTTATTGCTGTTCGCAACAAAGGGCTTTGCAGCCATAGGAGATGGTGACTAGTTTGATTTTCTGCCCATCCCAGGCGAATTCTGCAATCCTGAGAGCGATCAAAAGCAGCGGGACCTGTTCAAAAGGTACCCCGAGGACGAAGGAATTATCAACTTGTACGCGCAGTATTTAGGCTTATGCCGATTGGTACAAGACGGCAGCATTACGGAACAGACCGCCAGCGTTTTATGGGCGGAGCAGCGAAACCGCCTTATTGAAAATCGCAAGTAACAAGTTGCGTTAACTCAATAGCTTCGATGGGGCATATTACAATAGCTGACACTCACAAGGTAAACGCTTCACGTCGCCTGACAGAGCAAGTTCGGCCATTAGCAGTCAATCGCCAACCTAAAGAAATTTTAGTCGGCCCATGGGTGCTGCTCGAAAGCGGACGTTCATGCTTACTAAAATAAGGCTTCGAAGAAGCACATTACCAACCTTTAATTTGACTAGTTCTCAACCTCTATTGCTTGTCCTCTGTCGCCAGATTGAGCAGTGCACGTTCTTTAATCCGATGTGAATTTCCAAAATTTCCTTTAATTTCAACGGATATTTTTGGTCAATAGTTTTTTCCTTTATCCATCCGGACGATGCTGATTAGTCCGGTATTTGAATTCTGCATAACAAACTTTGGCCACTTGATGGGGATTGAATCCTAAATGGCAAATCGTCCTTCGTCATGCTCTCGTCATATTTTACATGTAGTTTTTACCCTATGCTCATGAAGTAGCGCGTTAGCCAGTGCTAAGCAATGAGTATTCTTTAAACCCCGACCGGTTTCAACGATCCGAATGAAAAGGATGTTATTCCATGAAATTTCGTAGCTTGTTTACGCCCTGCTTGTTGGTCCTCAGTATAGCCGCTAACGCCGGCACCTACGATCAACCCGCGGCAAACGGCGCGCAATGGTTGGCATCGCAACAAAACAGCGACGGCAGCTGGGGAAACAGTCCTGGGGTTCAAGCGGTTTACACCAGTGCGGCGGTTCGCGCGCTCGGTACCGCCTACAAACGGCAAACCGCCTTCTTTGCCGGCTTGACCTGGCTGGAAAGTCATGAGGCCGGTAATGTCGATCTGATTTCCCGGCGGGCTGGGGCTTTGACCGGTCATGGCGACAATCTGGGTTATGCGCTGACCTATCTGCAAAATGCCCAGTCTCTTAATGGCGGCATGTACGCGGGTTGGGGGCTGTCCTCAAACTACACCAGTTCCGCTATTGACACTGCCTTGGCGTTGGTGGCTTACAGCGAGCTCGGTAGCAACGTACAAGTGCAAGCGGCACTGAACTTTTTAAAGAGCAGCCAACGTGCCGGTACCAACGACCGAGGTTGGGCTATCGGCAATGCCGACAGTAGCGATCCGGCCACAACAGCGCTGGTGGTGCAAGCCCTGGCTCGCTATACCCCGCAGGATGCCAGCTTGACGCCAGTCATCAACAACGGTCTGAACACGCTCAACACCTTAGTCGACTCAGCTGCGCCGACGGTTGTTCAAGCGCTGGCGGCACAAGCCGCGCAAGAAGCCGGCGACAGCGGTCTCGCCAACACCTTTCTATCGCGCTTGGTCTCCAGCCAATCGGCTACGGACGGCAGTTGGAATGCCGACCTTTATACCACAGCCCTGGCGACGCGGGCCGTGGCCACCGCCACCGCCACCGCCGCCTCAGTGCAGTCCACACCGGTGGCGATACCCGACCAAGCGTTGCGGCGAGCCATCAATCAGGCTCTTGGGCGTAACTCCATGGATTATCTGAACCGAGGCGAACTGGCGCAATTAACCAGCCTGACCGCCGTCAATCAGGGTATCGCCGATCTGACCGGGCTGGAATGGGCCGTCAATCTGGCCAGCGCCGACCTCAACGACAACAACCTTACCAGTATCGCGCCGCTGGATAATCTGACCCATTTGGCGTCGTTGGATTGGACCGGTAATCCGGGTAATCCCGGCGTACCGGTACAGGTGCCGGCGGTACCGTTACCCGGCCAACTGCTGATGGCGCTGGGGTTGTTTATCACTATGCGGCATTTTTGCCGTTCGCCAATCGTTAAGGGAGCATAATTATGCATGTGTTGTTATGTTTACTTTTGGTGGCCGTTACGGCGCACGCCGACCCGCGCGCTGCCGTCGACGCCGAAGACAACATCTCAAATCATCCACTGTCTCCGGAAAAACTCGACGCCATCCGTCTGATAGGGCGGCATGTATTGCAGGCAAAAAACCGCGATACGCAAGCGCCTATCGATAAAGGCCCCTTGAATCAATTGCGTACCTCATTAGATAACTTGATTGCCGCCGAAGCGTCTCCATCACCCTCTGCCTCCCACTTATCCCGACAAGCGCTGAATACACCCAGTAGTCAGCCCTCCCTAACCGCTTCACCCGCCATCACCCTCCGCAAAAATCAAGCGTGGGACGAAGTCGGTAACCTGCGTCAACAGGCCGGTCAGTTGCGAAGTCGGAACAACAAGCCTGCCAAGACCGAAGTCTATGCCGCCGGATTACCTATCGGCGAACAACAGGGCCGGCTATACGATGAGTGGGCGGACAAACTGGAAACCATCCTGAGTAATGATAATGCTGATCGTCTCAGAAAATTACGTGCATTGCGCGATCAGCTCAAGCCCGAAAAACGGCTTATCACAGACACGGCATTGATGCACGACACACCAACCCTGCAAGCCATGCCGTGGAGAGAGACCGAAGCACCTAAACCCCCGCCTAACACACGCCGCAAAACGCCAGCCGGTCATTAACAGGGAATCGCCATGTCGCCACGCCAGTGTTTGCCGAAAATACGTCAGCTAATCGTTACCGCCTTGAGTGTAGTAGCCGCCTTATCCGTGACCGACGCGTTGGCCCAACAACCGGAGACGCCTGAAATCATCTTTTCCACCAGCGACGCCCAACCCCTGGCCGACACAGCGGCGCAGTTAGGTAATGCCGTGGCCATCTACGAGTACGTGCGCAACCATTTCGACTATGCAGCGTATCACGGCTCGCGTTCCGGATCGATCAATACCTTTCTGGGTCAACGCGGCAGCGATGTCGATATTGCAACGACGCTGATTGCCATGCTGCGCTCACAAAACATACCGGCCCGCTATGCGGTCGGCACAGTAAGGATTCCTTCGGCGCAAATGACCAATTGGCTGGGCGTCGGCAATCCGGATGTCGCCGTACAAATTCTGAAAGACCAAGGCATACAGGGTGTCGTACTGGCGGCCGACCGCAGCACGGTCGACTTGGAACATGTCTGGACCGAAGCGTTGGTGCCGTTCAGCCAATACCGGGGCCTGCCTACCGGGACCTCGGTGGACTGTACCCTGGCGGCGAATAGCTCGCAGTGTAACTGGATACCCTTGGACGGCAGTTTCAAACAAAAAGCCTACAATGACTTGAATATTGACCCCTATAACGCCCTGAGTTTCGACTACACAGGCTACTACAACGCCATTAAAGACGCGGAGACCGACCCGCTTTTACGCAAAGACAAAAACCCGCTGACCATTCTGGAAGAACAGATTGCCACGTGGTTGCGTGCCAACCATCCCGGCAAAACCCTGGAAGACGTAGCCGATGCCGGACGAATCATCGAAACCCGCGACGGCTTGTTACCCGCTTCGTTGCCTTACCCGGTAATTAGCACCATTCGGCGCTACGACTCGGTGGCACTGCACGATGCTGTGGTACCGGCCGACGAACCGAAGACATGGGCAAAATCACTAGCGATTGACATCACTATCCTCACCCCCTCGTCATCGACCCCTGTCACTCAAATGGGTAGCGTCTCACTATTATTAGCCCAGCTTAATACGAAGCGATTGACGTTGACCACAGAATTTCCAGCGCCCGGTAATACACCGAATATGGTGTTTCGGCTGGGCGGTACAGAAATCGCCCGGCCAATTTCAGGCAATGGCAGCATACCCGGCTATATACCGACGGTTGGCGACCCATTTACTATCACCCTTTCCATGGACGGTAGGCCCGATCCCAGCAGTGGCGGCGATGATTTTACGATTACAGCCGAGTATGCTGGCATCGTTGGCGGCTATTATTTGCTGGGCACCGGCGGCGAATATTCCAATTGGTCGCTGGTAGATCGGGCCGCCGATCAATTGTTAGCAGATAACAGCCATTATAAAATTGTGTTCGACCCCTCGGATCCCGGCAGCAACGGGCAAGCCTGCGATGTTACCAACGGCTTGAACTGCACGCCCTATGTCGACATCACCGGTAACGGCTGGGACAGCTCCGATCCGCCTTTGTTGCAATATAAACCGGCGCTGGACGATTTAACCGGCGGCTTGCTTTACGTTGCCGCTACCCAGTATTACGCCAAACTGCGCGAACAAGTCGAACGGGCCGACCAGCTGATGAAAACCAAAACGCCGATTGTCGGCTTTCTCGGTGTCGTCAGTTCCGTATACGACGTCGAGTATATCGGCGACACTGCGTTTGCGGTGTTGCCGGGCGGCCTGTTGATCGACATGAAAGGCATTACGGTCAGCGGCGCTTACCGCACACAGGACGCCCCCTTGACGTATTCCAACCGCCAATTCGAATTTATGGGTCATATCGGCTCATCGTTGGAACATGAAGTCTGGCAGGAATTGACCGGCTACGACGCCGTATCGACCGTGCGCGGCATTCAGATGGCGCTGGCCAGCGGAGCGAGTTTGCTTAATCCTCTCAAAAACAATCTACAGGATACCCTCCCGGCGCTATATGACCAATTTCAGGGCTTTAGCACGACAGTGCCCGCCGGATTCGGCTATACCACATTCACAATCAACAACACCACGCCAGCCGCATGGACGCATGCCACCGCCGGCGCCAATTTTGATGCCTTTCTGAAGACGGTAAATACCGCCACCGATGTACCGCATTTATATACCTGGAGTTATGTTTACAGTCCAACGAACGGTCTTTATGGCTGGTCTAGTTGTACTGCCAACAAAATCAATGAGATTAATACGTTATACCCCTGGCGCGTACCGATAGGCTACACCACCTGCGACGGGACGAATATGTCGTATTTTCTGCATGACGATGCCTTGAACACGCTGTACAGTAACTGGGCGAATAACATCGTTCCGAACATTATCGGCCAAGACTTCTTCAATTTTTTCGACACTCAACAAGGTTTCTCGCCTTCGACGCTCGTCTATCGTAATAACACCGCAAATTCCACTGCTTATCCCAGCAAAAGCCTTGCCGGCGTTCGAAACGATCTTTATCTCCGTGATCTCAATCAAAGTTGGGTCGAGTACGTCATACCGTCAACGCTCGTTCCCGGCCCCAACAATCGCTTCGAGGTTTATATTCGCAAAGGTTATTTGCTGCCGAATGACGAATTAACTTCGATAAATTTCAAAATCGTCAATCACGGTAATTGAGCATGCAACCCTACATCAATCCATTTTGTCGCTCCGATGTTCGTGTTAGCTCGATTTTTCGCCTCGCTACCACGTTTTTGCTGGTTACAGCGCAACCGCTCCATGCCGGCGGCTATGTCGACAGCAGCGTCACGCTGGAACCGGCCACCGCCATTAATACCGGCGCGGTATCGGTTGCACCCACCTTCAATAACGACCAGTTCAACGACCAACTGCTGGTCAGTGCTGTCAACAACGATCCAATCCGCACCCCGTCTACCGTGGATCCGGTATCCACGGTCACGGGCAACAACTACCACGACGAAACCGACATTCGGATCAAAGGCCGCAACGGCCTCGATTATGTGTTTACCCGCACCTATAACAGCTCACCTACGGCCACGGGTTTGGACCGCGGCTTGGGTTCCGGTTGGACGCATTCCTACGGCATGCGCCTAAAGTCTAACGATTTCGGCATTTGCCCCAATTGCGACAGCACGCAGAAACCTGAAAACGCCAATAACCTTACTTCGTCGATCACCTACACTGACGAACGTGGCGGCGAGCAGAATTTTTTGGTTAATGAAACCACCTTTACCATCACCAATCCCAAAGGCGTTTTTGATACGCTGACACTGGATAGTCCGGTTACCGGCCAGCACACCCTGAGCTTCAGAAACGGCGTCAAATATATTTTCGAAGTGCCCAGTGGCGACATCAAAACCGTGCCCGGCCTCAAGGCCCGCTTGAAATATATCGACAATCCCTGGGGCGACCGGCTGATACTCACTTATGACGCGCAAAACCGCTTAGCCACCGTCACCGATAACCTGGGGATTGCCGGACGCACCGGACTGGTGTTCAGTTACTACAGTACCAACCGCATCCAAAGCATCAACGACTGGACAGGCCGGTATTGGCTGTTTGGTTATACCGGCAGCGACTTGACGATAAAGGTGGACCCGCTCAACCAAGCGATAAATTACACCTATCAACCCGGCCACTTGTTGCACGAGATTATTCAACCTCTGCAACGCAACGGCCAAACGGTTAAAACGACGTTTAACTATTATCAAAATGGCCGGGTGTTTAACTACCACAATACACTGGGCCATACCGAAACCTTGAGTTACGATTTATACCGTAAATCCACCCGTGTCACCGATCCTCGCGGTGGTGTGCGCGAATATAACTACGATATCAATGGACGGATGACCAAACTGACCGAGCCGGACGGCGGCGTATTGATATTCGAAAACCAAAATGGCGACGGCATCCGTAACAAGAAGTACGACGCCTTGGGGTATGCCACAATCTACAGTTACCGTTCGGATCATGGTTTCGGCAGCGCGTCAGACACCGGTGGCAACGTCAGCCGCGAACGCGACGCCCTAAACCACGATATCGACACCGACTACGGAATCTACGACCAAGTCACAGCCATCAAGGACAAAAACGGTCACAACCAGCGTGCCGTTTACGCCGTCACGACCACCGCCGCCGAAGCGCTTTGCGGCGATATCCAAGGCAAGCGCAAGGAAACCCGCGCCGATCTCAATGGCCAAACTGACGTGTTGCTGGCCAGTTACACCTACGACACCTTCGGCAATCCTTGCGTGACTAAAGAGTATATCGAAGCCGGCAACCCCAACCGGTTTCGGGAAACGCTATGGGCATTTGACCCAAATAACCTTTATCCTGCGTTCAAAATCGTCAACCAATCGGACGATAACAACAAACCGTTTCTCTATGTGCTTTACACATACGACACCTTAGGCCGGTTGCGTGCCGAAAATCTTTACCGGCCCGACCCCAACGATCCCAGTTTGGTTTTTCAGACGACGAGCTACCAATACGATGTCTTAGATCGATTGATTAAGACCTCCGATCCGGAAGGGCGGATTTATGAAACGGTCTACGACGCCAACGGTCAGATTTACCAAGAGAAAGTCTGGCATAAGCAAGCCGACAACACCTATATCGTCCGCACCGACGCCAGCCACCAATACGACGCCGCCGACCGCCGTATTGCCACCACCGACGTATTGGGTCATACCAGCCAATTCGCCTACGACCCAGCCGGCAATTTAACTAAAGTCACCGACGCCAACGGCCATGTCGCGCAATACGAATACGACGCCATGAACCGGAAAACCGCGACTGTCGACGGCAACGGCCATCGCACGGAAACCCGATACAACCTACGCAGCGAAGCGATTGCGGTTACCAACGCCAACGGCGAAACCACAAAAAGCGAGTATGATGCCATCGGCCGTTTGACCAAAGTCATCGATGCTTTTGGCTTTACAACCCAATACCAATACGACGCCAACGGCAACCAAACCTGCCGCATCGACGCCAACGAACACGCCGACACTCAGGTGCCGGGCTACCAGCCACTCAATGCCGACGGCTGCACCGAAAGCCGTATCTACGACGAATTGAACCGCCTGACGCAAAGCAAGGACGCCCAAAACCACCTCACCGCCTACAGCTACGACCTGTTCGGCAACCGGCTGACGATCACCGACGCCGAAGGCCGTATCACTACCTTTAAGTACGACGACCTGGGCCGCGTGATTGAAATCGTCGACCCCTTGGTCGAAACCCCGACTGACAAAACTCAAACCTTCGCCTACGATGAAGCCGGCAACGTCA
>NZ_JALOBS010000001.1 GCF_023228165.1 Methylomonas sp.
AGCTTTCGGTATTCAGATGCTTGCTCCCTGGCTACTTCCAGCGAAATATCGACAAAACTACCCAGACCTATCTCGGTAGCCTTTTTATTCCTGACAAATTTGAAAATCCAGCTTTTTGAAAGTGTCGGACTAACCTGTAGGTAAAGACCACCACCATCACTGTGATAACCAGGAGTTTTGATTGTCACAACCTTGCGTGCGTTCAGCTTATTCAAAATCCGACTCATAAATCCTACCCTACTTCCTACCCTACTTTCGGCATCGGATTGGAGTATATTTTATCGAACCAAGCTGGACAATAAATTTATAACTTATCGTTTTTTAACAAGAATTTAGGACAATAAAAAACGATATCGGACTCTTGTTAGGCGGACTAGCTCTCCGCCATATTCAAAAAACCCGCACCGCCGCAAGGCTTGCGGGTTTTTTTATGCCCCCGACTTGCCGCGACACGCACAGGATGCCCGCATGAACAATCAATCCCTCTCAGCCTTCATTTGGTCGGTTGCCGACCTGCTGCTGCATCTGATCAGCAAAATGCGCCCCACCCATGACGGCGGCAGTCGCTTCGGCATTGTTCTGAACGGCTCGCCGTTGTTCACCGGCGGCGCCGGTTCCGGCGAAAGCGAAATCCATCGCTATGTGCTGGAAAACGATTTGGTGGAAGCTATCATCGGCTTACCGACCGACATGTTCTACAACACCGGCATTTCCACCTATGTCTGGATACTCTCCAACCGCAAACCGCCAAGGCTTGCTGCAACTGATCGATGCCAGCAGCTTCTGGCAAAAGATGCGCAAAAGCCTGGGCTCCAAACGCAAGGCATTGTCGGATGAGCATATCGCCGAAATCACCCGCTTATTCGGGTAGTTCATCGAAGCCAGCGACGACAAGAAGCCGATTTCAAAAATCTTCAAGAATAGCGATTTCGGCTATCGCAGCATCATCGTCGACCGGCCGCTGCGCGACAAAAACGGCAACATCCTGCTCGGCACCAAAGGCAAGCTAAAAGGCAAGCCGCAACCCGATTCCAGCTTGCGCGACAGCGAAAACGTGCCGCTGTCGGACGATGTGGACGCCTACTTCAAACGCGAGGTGTTGCCGCGTGCCCCCGACGCCTGGATAGACTACGACAAAACCAGGGTCGGCTACGAAATTCACTTTAATAGGCATTTCTATGTGTTCGAACCGCCGCGCCCGCTGGCCGAGATCGACGCAGACCTGAAAAAGTGCACCGATGAGATACTAACCATGATTGCCGGATTGAGCGCATAACGTTAACCTAGCGCACAATGCCTGAACGACTTTTTAGTAGAGGTTTTTATGAATATCGACCAACTGGCTAATGAGGATTAAAACTTAACTAACACGACAGAGCGATGCTTGCCCAAACGATTTGGGAAAGTCTTGATTCCCCTTATCAGGCGGCGGATTTATCATATGACGAGGCTATCCTATTGGCAAAAGCCCGCGATAGCGAAATGCAGAATGGCGCGGTAACGCCGCTGTCGCATGCGCAGATAATGTCAAAGTTACGCAATGCGCGTTGAATACCAGTTTACGGAAGAAATGAACATTAAATATGCTCGCGAGCTGCGCAAAAACGCCACCGACTGCGAACGTCTGTTGTGGCTGCACTTGCGGGCCGGGCGATTGCAAGGATACAAATTTAAACGTCAGCAACTGCTTGGCAATTACATCGTCGATTTCGTTTGCTTTCAAACGCGATTGATCGTGGAAGCCGATGGCGGCCAACATAACGAACAGATCGAATATGACACACACCGTGATGATTGGCTAAGGCGCCAAGGTTTTACCGTATTGCGATTTTGGAATAATGACATTTTAACCAATACAGAGAGTGTATTGGCTATCATTCTTGATGCTTGTAATCAGTATGTGGACGCACCCTCTCCCCAACCCCTCTCCCGTAAAGGGAGAGGGGTCAAGGGCGCTGGTGTTATTCAAGCTCATGGCGCGGATTCGGCGTTGACCGATTTGATGCCGGCAGCGCATAGCGTCGGTTTCAACAATCGTCCCATAAACACAGAGCTAACTTCCCTTGCCCCTTGCAAAATGACTGCATGGATGCAGGAGGTAGAGCGACGTCTGGAATAGTTGGCGAAAGGACTCCGGCAGCATTTGGCAATGGCGACCGTAGGCACGACACCCCTCTCCCCTAGCGGGAGAGGGGCCGGGGGAGAGGGGGTGACGGATTAGAAGTTTTCTGCGTTACCAAAGTTATAAGGATAGCGGCGTCAAATGGTTGGGCGAGGTTCTGGAGCACTGAGAGTTTAAACAATTAAAGCACTTAGTTAATCCTGCAACTTCGATCACCTATGGCATCGTCCAAGCTGGCCAACATCACGAAGGGGATATCCCCTACATTAAAACAAGTGATATGTCAGACGATTCGTTACCGTTTGAAGGTTATTCGCTGTCTTCACCTGAAATTGATCAAGCTTACGAAAGATCCAAAGTGGCAAAAGGAGATTTGGTTATTGCAATTCGAGCGACTTTTGGTAAATGTCTGCCCGTTCCTGATGAGTTGGATGGTGCAAATCTTACCCAAGGCACTGCAAAAATTTCTCCCGGACTCAATATCAGCAATGAGTATATGCTCGCGGCTATCAACGCTTCACCGACACAAGCGTATTTTGACCACATGGCTAAAAGTGCAACCTTCAAGGAAAAACTTTAGACGCTCTCAGACGAACGCCGATTGTGTTACCGCCCATGAGTGAACAGACCGCTATATCTGATTTCCTTAGACGCGAAATCACCAAACTCGACACGTTAACCACCGAAACCCAACGCGCGATAGCCCTACTCAAAGAACGCCGCAGCGTGCTGATTTCCGCCGCCGTTACCGGCAAGATCGATGTGCGCGGCTTTGTCGATTCACTCCCTGATTCCAACCCAACCTGACACCGTATGACCGAAATTATTTTCCAAGCCGCCGATTATCCCGAAATTCGCCGCGCGCAGTTCGAGCTGAACAGGCGCATTTTGAAAAACCCCAATCTGGACGAGATCAAAACCTGCGCCAAGCATTTGGGCTTGTGGCACAAGAAAAACCTCAAATTCGATAACGACAGCGAAGTCGATTTGCTGATGGATTATCGGGTGTATGCATTTCGACCGCACGGCTTCAATATGGCCGAAAAATATTTGCGCGTACACCGACACAGCTTGTGCGACTACGACCGGGCCCTGCTGGAGCACATGTGCCTGGCCCGCTATGCGGTTTATCAGGTAGAAGCCGGCAATCACATCGACAGCGTTACGGTAACCGACGTATTTTTAAAGACCCGCTTTACCCTGGTTGACCATCAGCTGGCCAAAACCGCGACAGCCGGCCTGGTCATCGCCAGCCATATCATCGACCTCGGCGATTTTATGATTCAGTCCGGAGCGCTGCTGCCGTTGAATAAAGCCATATTGCAAGCCGACGAAGTCGTCGATGCCTTGGGACGCGTCGATGAAGGTAGCCGCAGATAGGAATCATTCTTAATTAAAACGACGAAGTCGTCGATGCCTTGGGACGCGTCGATGAAGACAACTTTAGCGGGCATTTCCTGGACCCGGCCAACGGCGCGAAACTGGCACGGGCGATCATTGCCGCGTCTATCCGCTTGGGGCATACCGAGCGGATTAAATACCAAGAAATTTGATTGCATCGATTGTAGAGGGAGTGTTCATGGATATTGCCCACTACCACTATCTGCGTGAATGCGAGCTGGATGCTGCTGGACTGGGTAAAACACACCCAGCCGCAGGCATGGGAAACGCTGGAGAAGAACCACGGCGCACAGGCCGGTGAGGTGTTGCTGGGCAGGTTGCGGGATTCCATCAATCAACGCGGCACACTGGCTGTATTGCGCCACGGCATCGAATTAATCGGCTTGCGGCAACCCTTGACCCTAGCCCAGTTCAAATCGGCGCTGGCCATCAATCCGGATATTCTGACCCACTACGCGGCTAACCGGCTGCGGGTGGTGCGGCAACTGCGTTACTCCTTGCATAACGAAAACGCCATCGATTTGGGGCTGTTTTTGAACGGCATTCCGGTGGCCACGGCGGAGCTGAAAACCGATTTTACTTAAGCGGTGGAAGATGCGATCGATCAATACCGCTTCGACCGCGAGCCGGGTCCGAAAGCTCAAGGCAGCCCCGAACCCTTGCTGTGTTTCCCCAATGGCGCTTTGGTGCATTTCGCGGTCAGCAATAGCGAAGTTTATATGAGCACGCAGCTGGCAGGGGCGGCCACCCGATTTTTGCCGTTTAATAAAGGCAATAACGGCGCGGCGGGTAATCCGGCCAATGAACACGGGCATCGCACCACCTATCTATGGGAACAGATTTGGGCACGGGATAGCTGGCTGGAGATTCTGGGACACTATACCTATCCAGCAAACTGATGAATGCGATCATCGACGCCTTCGCCGCACACAGCACCATAAGCAAACAGGCACTGAATTCGGAACAGGTACGCAGCGACTTGCGGGATATTCTGCTTGGGCCGACGCAACTGTATGAAGCGCTGCGGGCGTGCGGAGACTGTCGGAGACTTTAACCCCGCTCCAACACCATCGCCACCGCCGCCGCGCGGGTCGACACGCCCAGTTTTTCGAAGATGTGTTCCAGATGCTTGTTGACGGTGCGGGGGCTGGTATTCAGGATGATACCGATCTCTTTATTGGTTTTGCCGCGGGCTATCCACATCAGGATTTCCGCCTCGCGAAACGTCAGTTTCAGCTTGCCTCGTAAAGCCTGTAAATCCCACTCGGCATTATTTCCGTCCCGCTGCAGCAACAGCATGTATTCATCCGGATGCTCGCAGGCGCAGATACTGGCGATAAAACCCGGCGCAAGACATTCTTCACCCGACTCGGCGTTTGCCTGGTCCAGGCGCTGCCGCCAGGCTTGAAACCGCGTCAGCAACTTGCCGGGTAAAAAGTCCATAACACCGCATGCTATTTGCAAACGTTGCTGAACATTGAAGTCGGCCAACCAAGCTTCGGCGGTCGGCGTCATCCAAACAATTCGACCGGTGCCGTCCACCGTCATGGCGGCAAACTCGCCACTGGACAACAATTGCTCGGCACGCCGCAAGTTGCGGGTTTGGCTCAAATGTACTTCGATGCGCGCCAGCACTTCGGCCGGCCTGATAGGCTTGACGATATAATCCAACGCCCCTTCGCCAAATCCACGCAACAAATCGTCCAATTCGCTCAGGCCGGTCATGAACAATACCGGAATGGCGGCGGTAGCAGGATCGGCTTTCAAACGGTTGCAGGTTTCGAAACCATCGATACCCGGCATCATCACATCCAGTAAGATGATGTCGGGTTTGATGTATTGAATCTGCTCCAGCGCCGCACTGCCGTCTATGGCTACCAATACCCGGTAATGAGCCTCGGACAGTGTGTCGGATAGCAGCGCCAGATTGCCCGGCGTATCGTCGACTATCAACACCGTGCCGTTGTTAACGGTAGATTCCATCATCGTCGCGTCTCCTGTATTGCTGGCATATCCAATAATTTTCTGATTTCAGCGATCCGAAAGGCGTTGGCCAATGCTTTTAACTTGGCAAAAAATGCCGCGTAGTGCGGTTCGGTTTTAGTAAGCTGTTCAAGGGTTTGCTTCAAGCCTTGCAGGTCGCCGATGCGCACCAATGCAATGCAGGGTTCCAATAGGGTCGGCGGCGGCACCTCGATAACAGTGGTTCCGGGCTGCCGAATTTGCGGCTGTTTTTCCTGATACAGCCAATCCAGCCCCAAATACAATTTCAGTTTATCCATCAATTCGGCCACGTTGATGGGTTTGGACAAAAAGTCGCTGCAACCGACATTCAAAGCCGCCAGCCTATCGCTGGGATATGCATTCGCACTCAATACCCCGATAGGCATACTCCATTCCTGGTAGCGTAATTGAACAGCGGTTTCGATACCGTTAATGCCTGTCATGGATATATCCAACAAAATCAGATCGGGGGGATTTTCGGCGACTTTAAGCAAACATTCTTCGCCGGAACAGGCTTCGGTTAAATAAAAACCCAAAGGTTCCAGCATGGCCAATAACAATTCCCTGTGTTCACGCTGATCGTCCACCAACAAAATCTTGCGGCGCGGCCCCAAATAGCCGACTATTTTGGTATCCGCATCCGATTCGGTATCGGCACCTAAACTGGGCAGCAATAGCCGTACTGTAAAAGTGGAGCCCTCTCCGGGCTGGCTTTTTACCGTCAATTCCCCGCCCATTAACTCCGTGATGATCTTGCTGATGGTCAAGCCCAGGCCGCTGCCGGCTTCCGCGTTGCCGGTGGAATTATTGACCCGGGTAAACGGCTGAAAAATATTCTGCAATTGTTGTTCGTCGATGCCGCTGCCGGTGTCGATCACTTTAAAATTGGCTACCCCGCCACTGTAACCGATACGGAATATCACTTCGCCATTGGCGGTAAATTTGACGGCATTACCGAGCAAATTCATCAGAATCTGCCCTACCCTTTTTTCGTCGCCGCGCACCCGTTGCGGTAATGTATTGACAAACTGACAGCTGAAATTCAGGCCTTTCTGTTCCGCTTGGGCCTGAAAACTGTCCTGTAAATGGACGATGAAATCCGGAAAGTTGATCGGGTGGTACTTTAAATCAAACTTGCGGGCTTCAATACGGGCGATATCCAGAATATCTTCCACCAGCGAACATAAATGCTCACCGCTACGCTTGAGAGTTTCCACGGCCCGTCTGCGATTTTCCGGTATAGCGGGATCGTTGTGCAAAATATGCGCATAGCCGAGAATACTGTTGAGCGGCGAACGAATCTCATGGCTCATGCTGGATAAAAATCGGCTTTTGGCCTGATTGGCGCTATCCGCCATTTTCATGGCCTGTTGCAGTTTGCTATCGGTCTTTTTGTGGTTTTCAATTTCCTGCAACAGCAATTGGGTTTGTTTGGCGGTTTCCTCATGGGCAACACGGCGGCTTTCCGCACTGAGTATCAACAACCAGGTACACAAACCGATAAACACCATCAGCGCGGCAAAAATTTTAAAAAAGTTATACAGCAGCAGGTTAAATGCCGCTAAATCCTGCTGCACGCTCAGCAAATCCTGATAATAGATAATGCTGATAAAAATGCCGGTCAGCACCGACAAAAAAGAAAACATCAGCGCAAAACGCAGCAATCTGAGCCGCGCATTCAGACTCATGGTATTCGGCAGAAAACGCAGCGCGACCCGTTCCAGATAATCGTCGAAACGAAACCCCGTCTTGCAGACATCCAGACAGCGCGCATCCAGCGTGCAACATAAGGAACAAATACTGCCCGCATATGCTGGACAATAGGCCATATCCTCATGCTCAAACTGATTTTCGCAGATCGAACATTTAGTCTGACTGCGCGGATTATTCTCATCCCGGTCGCGGGCCAGATAATGCCGGCTACGGGTCAGCCAGGCAATCCCCGGCGTCAAAATAAACGCCAAGCCCAGGGCCAGAAAGGCTGAAAAAGCCTTGGGATATTCGCCGAACAAACCCACATAGGCCAGGATGGAAATCATGGAGGCAAGCGATGTCGATATAATGCCGACCGGGTTAAGGTCGGTCAGATAAGCGCGTTTGAATTCAATGATCTTGGGGCTGAGTCCAAGCGGTTTATTGATCATCAATTCCGCCGCCACGGTGCTGATCCAGGCGATCGACATATTGGAAAACAGCCCCAGCACTTTCTCCAAGGCCCCAAACACCCCGAATTCCATCAGTAACAAGGCGATCAACACGTTAAACACCAACCACACCACCCGGCCCGGATGACTATGCGTCAGCCGCGAAAAAAAGTTGGACCAGGCCAGCGAGCCGGCATAGGCATTGGTGACATTGATTTTGATCTGGCTAAGCACCACGAAAAGCGTGGTAGCGGCCAAGGCCCATTGCGGATTCTCGAACAGCTCGTTATAAGCCACCAAATACATCTGGGTAGGTTCATGGGCATGCTCGGGACTAATGCCGTGCCGGATCGCCAAGTGCGCCAGCAAGGCCCCTCCCAATTGACGCATAACGCCGAACACGACCCACCCCGGTCCGGCAGTCAGCATCGCCACCCACCAACGAATTTTGTTATCTTGGGTTTTATCCGGCAAAAAACGCAGAAAATCCACCTGTTCGCCGATTTGCGCCACCATGGAAAACGCCACCGTCGCGGCGCTGCCAAACAGCAACCATTCGAAACCTTGCCCGCTGCCGGCAATCCAGAAATAGCTTTCCAGTGTCTGCATTGCTTCCGGCTCATGCACCGCCACCGCCACATAAGGCGCGATTAATAACACTAACCAGATCGGCTGGGTCCATAGCTGCATGCGGCTGATCGTAGTGATACCAAAAGTCACCAATGGAATAACAATCGCCGCACTGGCAATATGGGCTAGCCACAACGGAATCTGAAAATACAACTCCAGCGCCAGCGACATAATTGAAGCTTCCAGCGCAAACAACGTGAAAGTAAACGAAGCGTAAATCAGCGAAGTCACCGTGGAGCCGATATAGCCAAATCCGGCGCTGCGAGTCAGCAAATCCATGTCTATGTGATAAGTGGCGGCATAATAACTGATCGGAAAACTGGTAATAAAAATCACCACACCTACAATCAAAATCGCCCAAAACGCGTTAGTAAACCCATAATTAATCGATAAAAATCCGCCGATGGCTTCCAGCACCAAAAACGAGGTAGAGCCGAATGCGGTATTGGCAACCTCAAACTCAGACCACTTACGAAAACTGCGCGGCGCATAGCGCAGTGCGTAGTCTTCCATGGTTTCGTTGGCGACCAGGGCGTTGTAGTCGCGGCGGACTTTTGTGATGCTTTGGCGGATTGTTTTCATTTTGTTGTGTCGCTATTACGACGGATTGGTTAGAAGTCGGTTCGCGGATCGGTGGCCGCGATGCTTTTTTGCTGCACCAATCCAAATAACGTAGGGTGGGCACGGCTTTTTCGTGCCCACGCGACCACCTCATTCCCCCGCAACCAAATTATCATCTACGTTGCCGCTTTCCCAATCCAATAGATAGATAAACGCCTTGTTCAACATAACGATGAAAAGTCGAATAAGGCCATTCGCCGACCGGTTTACAATATCCATGCTTGACCGGGTTGAAATGCATGTAATCCATATGCCGCTCGAAATCGTTTTCGTCCCGGATTTGGTGTTCCCAATACCTGCGTTGCCATAGCGTCGATTCCCGATGTTTTTGTTTCGAAGAACCAATCCAATCGGCCCGCCGATAGTTATTTGCACATGCCACGCTCACCTGCCGTTTGATCACCGCCCAACGTGTGGCAAAATCCGCATCGCCGGGCGGCAACGTCCAGATAGCATGCAAATGATCCGGCAACAACACCCAGGCATCGATAGTAAACGGCCGTTTGGCGCGCACCGCCGCAATCGCATCACGCAAGGCCTCCCGTATCGGCGCATCGCACAAAATCGCTTGCCGCCGATACATCACCACCGTAAAGAAATACGTTGCACCGGGTGTTTGCGAGCGGCGGTAACGGGACATTGTTTTCGGCGGTTATGTCGTGACGGTTAATTCAAGCGTTATGGTTTATTCCGCGTGGGCACGAACAGCATGTGCCCACCCTACGTCACTATTCATTTTCAATTGTTGCTATTACAAACGGATTTGTTCCACATGAATAACCATATTTATCTCCATTTTCAAGTCTCACTTCCAAATAATTGAAATGTACTTTTGCCCGTCTATTGGCATAACTAGAAATAATTTCATCTTCAGATAACGAAACTTTTGATGTTAAAACCTTGAGTAACTCTCTTAACCGTTTTTCACTGATTTGACCGACATATATTTTGTGCTCGAACAATAAAGTACAACTGTCCCATCCTTGTATGACCCAGTATTGCTTTCGTTTCATTTTTTTCCACATAGACTGTAGAGTACGCCAAATATTATTAAGCATTAATAATCGTGAACAATGTCTCTTCTAATGTTTGCATTGTTTAGCCATTGTCTCGACAAGTTTATTTATTATATTGAATCCTTAAATGAGATTTCTCCCGTTATTCCGCCCCGAGCATCGCAGCTTTTGGCGAACAAGGCCCGATAGGGGAGCGGCAGGAAGCCGCTCGTTTTCGTAGGGCCAGGGATGGTCCTTCGAAAACCCTCGGCAAAAGCGAGAAGCGCAGGAATCAGGCGGAATCCGGGCCGCCTTTCTTTTGGGTACTTTTCTTTGGCGGAGCAAAGAAAAGTACCTCGGCTGTCGGGCCGAAACCCGACTTCAAAAGCCGTCGCCCCAGCGACACAAAACCTACCTACGTTCATGCCCAAAGGTAAATATCACCGGCGTGCCCTGATTATGAATAATAATCTCCTTCTTTACCTCGACATTATTCGGCTTAACCGCCGTAACAGCCGCATCGCCGGCCGGCACGACCGGCACTTCCTTCACTTCCACTCTGACGTCCGGCATCCATTTGGGTTTAAACGAGCTGGTGTTGGTGCGCTGTTGGCTTTGCGGGCGAGGCAAATCTTCCAATAAATTTAAACAAGCCGTGCTGATTTGATCGACCAGTTTGTCGGTGACGTGCGCCTGGCCATGCTCGGAATTAAGTGAATGGGCGCTAAAGGTGGATTTGGCTTCGGCGATAACTTTATCGTCATCGGCTTTACTGAATAGGCACTCGACCGGTAATACGTCGGCCTTTTGAAAATCCATGGAACGCGGATCGGAATTACCGCTGGAAAACGAAAATCCTACCGGCGTATCGCTATGGGTAATTTCACCAATCCGAGCCCGTAGGCGATGACTGTAGGGACCGCTGTCCGGAAAGGGATACTCCCACTCCGCCAGATTATTGCGTACCCGGGCGGCAATGTCTGCCGCGGACAACGTAAAGCCGAATTGCTGCAGATGCTCCGCTGCCAGTTCGAATTGAATGGCGTTGATGCTGTCGCTAGCGACAGGTGCTTCGGCCACGGCGATGCCAGAAGCCAACAACCCGCTGAACAACCCTAGCAGAGCCAGGCGCCTTATACCGAAAATCTTCATATGCATTCTCCCGATTTTGGATTGCACTGTACGAAACCCGCGATTTTACAGCCATACGTTAAATGACTGATCAGTCATTCGCCCGATTGTGGAAAGCCTGAACAAATTCAAAAATCTACCCCGAAGTTTTTAAACGCCAAGGCCATCCGGTCATGGCAGGTTTCAATCCAGATAGGGGATGCATGATGAATGGGTTTAAGCAACAGACAGCAGGTAGCCGGCAAAAACGGCTACTGAGCGGATTGGCGGTAACCGCGCTAACGTTGGGTTATGGCGCCGATGCGCAGGCGGGCGCGACTTTCAAAATCGACGACACCAAATGGGTCAGCGTCGGCGCGGGTTTGCGTACCAGCTTTCGGGCCCAGGACAGTGCAGCCGGGGCCACCGGCAATAAATGGAGCAACGACTTCAATCTGGATAATATCCGTTTGTACATCAACGGTCAGATTCATAAATACCTGAAAGTGGAATTCAACACCGATTGCCAGACTTGCGGCAATGGCGGCGAAGTGCGGGTCCTGGATGCGATTGGCAAATTCGAAGTCACCCCTTACGCCAATTTGTGGGTAGGCCGTATGCTGGTGCCCGCCGAACGCCGGGAGATGAACGGTCCTTTCTATAGCGCAACTTACAACATTTTCTCCGCCGGCACCCCATTCGAACCGGCCGATTACAATCTGGTCATCAAATCCGACGGTACCTCGGCGGGTTCCTTCGGACGTGACGACGGTGCTACTTTCTGGGGGTCAGTCTTCAATGGCCGTTTCCAATACGCAGTGGGTTTCTTTCGCGGCCTGCGCGGCGGCGCCAATGTCAACGACAACATCCTCTACGCGCAACGCTTTGCCTACAACTTCTGGGAAGTGGAGAAAAACCCCGGTTATTACACCTCGGGCACTTATTACGGCAAGGGCGGCGATATTTTGACCGTTGCCGTCTCCAACCAATACCAGGAAGACGGTGCCGGCATTACCAGCGATTCCGGTAACTTCCGCGGCACCACGGTTGATTTATTGATGGAAAAAGTTCTGGCTGGCGGCGGCGTGGTGACCGTGAACGGCGAATTCAAAAACTACGGTATCTCCAACGGTTACAGCCAGGCTTCTCGCGATGCCGGCGGCGGCTTCGACATGTTTGAAGGCAATGCCTTCGATGCCAGCGCCATGTATCTATTCCCGCAAAAAGTCGGTATCGGCCAGTTCCAGCCCTACGTGCGTTACGTCAACGTGGAACCCCATGCCAGCGCCAGCCGCGAAGTCTACGAAGGCGGCGTCAACTACATCATAGACGGTCATAACGCCAGAATCTCCCTGAGCTATCAATACGGCGATCTGCTGACCAAAGGTCTCAATTATAAATCCACCGCCGCCGGCGAAAGCGTCAGTCAAATGATGCTCGGTTTCCAATGGCAAATTTAATTTACCTCTCACACAGGAATGACACGATGAAAATAGCATTTAATCCCCTACGAAAACTGGCGCTCACCGCCGCTCTATCGTCCTTATTACTAGCCAGTGTCACGCCGGCGCGGGCAGAGGACGGCACCATCAAAGTGGGCGTGTTGCACTCCCTGTCCGGCACCATGGCGATCAGTGAAACCACTCTGAAAGACACCATGCTGATGCTGATCGACGAACAAAACAAAAAAGGCGGTTTGTTGGGCAAAAAACTGGAAGCCGTGGTGGTCGACCCTGCCTCGGACTGGCCGTTATTTGCCGAAAAAGCCCGAGAACTACTGACCAAGGATAAAGTGGCCTCGATCTTCGGCTGCTGGACTTCGGTGTCGCGTAAATCGGTATTGCCTGTCATCGAAGAATTAAACGGCATCCTGTTTTACCCGGTGCAGTACGAGGGAGAAGAATCTTCCAAAAATGTGTTCTATACCGGTGCCGCGCCGAATCAACAAGCGATTCCGGCTGTCGATTATTTAATGAACGACCTGAAAGTGGAGCGCTGGATTCTGGCCGGTACCGATTACGTTTATCCGCGTACCACCAATAAAATTCTGGAAGCCTATCTGAAAGCCAAAGGTGTCAAAGAAAAAGACATCATGATCAACTACACCCCATTCGGCCATTCCGATTGGCAAAGCATTGTCGCCGACATCAAAAAATTCGGCTCGGCCGGCAAGAAAACTGCCGTGGTGTCCACCATCAACGGCGACGCCAACATTCCTTTTTACAAAGAATTAGGTAACCAGGGTGTATCGGCGGAAGACATTCCGGTAGTCGCTTTCTCGGTCGGTGAAGAAGAATTGTCCGGTATGGACACCAAACCGCTGGTCGGCCATTTGGCGGCCTGGAACTACTTCATGAGCGTCGACACCACCAAAAACGCCGCCTTCATCAAACAATGGCAGGATTACATCAAAAACCCCAAACGCGTCACCAACGACCCGATGGAAGCGCATTACATCGGCTTCAATATGTGGGTGAAAGCTGTGGAAAAAGCCGGCACCACCGACCCGGAAGCCGTGCAAAAAGCCCTGATCGGCGTCGAATTTCCTAATCTGACCGGCGGTATCGCTAAAATGTTGCCCAATCATCACATCAGCAAACCGGTGTTGATAGGCGAAATTCAGGATGATGGCCAATTCGTCACCGTCTGGCAAACCAACAAAGTCGTCGATGGCGATGCCTGGTCCGACTATCTGCCGGAAAGCAAACCCATCATCGCCGACTGGACCGCACCGATCAGCTGCGGCAACTACAACACCAAAACCAAAAAATGTTCAGGTCAAAACTACTAAGCAACTTGTAGGGTGGGCACGCATACCGTGCCCACCGGGCGTTAAAGCCAAGGTGGGCACTTAGCGTGCCCACCCTACCCCGGCTGTAAATACACCCGGATATAGGATACGGATAAAGATTGGACTCAGGCCGGCCCGACTGGCAAGCCGAACGACCATTTCACCAGGACATGACGATGACCACAAACCACGCCAAAAACGATTTTAAAACACTGCCCTTACCCGAACACACCGCAGGTCCGGTACGGCGAAACGGCGGCGTTTTCAAATCGCTTTTATCCCTTGCTCGGGCCGCGATATGGGCGCTGTTTTTGTTAACCTTCAGCGCCAATCTCGCGGCGCAAACCGGCGATGATTTGCCGCAACCGTTAGAGCAACTGCGACTGGGCAGCATGGCCGAGCGCGAACAAGCCATCGAGCAACTGGCGGAAGACAGCCGTAACTTAAAACTGTTGCAGGCCCTGCAGGATGGGCAATTGATGGACTGGAAAGCCGAGTCCCGCCTGGTAATAGCCAGCGAAAGTGCCAAGGGGTACAACCTGCGCGACCCTTTTGACGGCAAGGCCGTATTGGCCGATGTAGAACGTGACGCTGTCGGCAAACTCAACCTCACCAACAAACTGCGTAGCGTGCTGCGCAAGGCTATCGGCGGCTTGCAATTGAATGCCGATTCCGCCGATATGCGGCTCGAGGCAGTCAAGGCCATTGCCAAGGATGCCGACGACAAAGCCTTGCAATTGTTACGCAAACGCCTGGAAAAAGAACGCGATGCCGCGGTTTTGGCGGCGATTCAGGAAGCGTTATGGTTACAAGACCTGAATGGTGATGATAAACCGGCCCGCTTGGCCGCCATCACGGCCCTAAAAAACATCAACAATCAGGATGCCTATAACCGTTTGCGGGAACTGGCCGAGCCCGACGCGGAGGCCGATCCGGAGGTAGCCGAACAAGCCCGGTCGGCGGTAAAAAAAATTGAAAGCCGTTTGCAAAATTATGCCGCCATCGAGACGGTATTTTTCGGCCTCAGCCTGGGCGCGGTGTTGGTACTGGCCTCGATCGGTTTAGCCATCACCTTCGGGGTGATGGGGGTTATCAATATGGCGCATGGCGAACTGATGATGCTGGGCGCTTACACCACGTATGTGATGCAACAATTACTGCCGGAATATCTGGGTACGGCGTTGATTATTTCAATCCCGATGGCCTTTTTGGTGGCGGCGTTGGTGGGTGTCATCATCGAGCGCGGCATCATCCGTTTTTTATACGGCAGACCGCTGGAAACCCTGTTGGCGACCTTCGGCGTCAGTCTCTTTCTGCAACAAAGCGTGCGTTCCATCTTTTCGCCGCTGAACCGTAGCGTGTCGACCCCGGACTGGATGAGCGGTTCCTGGCAAATCAATGACTTTTTATCGCTGACCTGGAACCGATTTTATATCTTGATTTTCTGCCTGCTGGTGTTTACCGCCCTGTTGCAAATCCTCAAACGTACCAAGCTGGGTCTGGAAGTGCGGGCGGTGGCGCAGAATCGCGGCATGGCCCGCGCCATGGGCATCCCAACCGCCCGCGTCGATGCCATGACCTTTGGTTTGGGTTCCGGCATCGCCGGCGTAGCCGGGGTGGCCTTGAGCCAAATCACCAACGTCGGTCCGAATCTGGGTCAGGCCTATATCGTGGATTCCTTCATGGTGGTGGTATTCGGCGGGGTCGGCAATCTGTTCGGCACGCTGGTAGCGGGTTTCTCACTGGGTATCGCCAATAAATTCCTGGAACCCTACGCCGGCGCGGTATTGGCCAAAATTCTGGTACTGGTGTTCATTATTCTGTTTATCCAGAAGAAACCCAGAGGCCTGTTTCCTCAAAAAGGCCGGGCGGCGGATGGTTAACCATGTATTTCGCACCGCAAACGCGGCGTTTCTGAATTCCCACGCGGAACAGATGTTAACGGTGGGCAACCTCCACCCTACAACCCGACGGAACCGATATGAAGAACTTATTAAAGCAAGACAAAACCTACGCCTCGGTGCTGATTGCGCTGGCGGCGGTGACGCTAATCATCCCCTTCTGCAATCTGATTTCTTCCGTGGATTCGCCGCTGCATTTTTCCGCCTATAGCGTATCGCTGATCGGCAAATACCTGTGTTTTGCGCTGCTGGGCTTGTCGTTGGATATGGTCTGGGGCTATGCCGGGATTCTGGTACTCGGTCAAGGCGCCTTCTTCGCCTTGGGCGGCTACGCAATGGGCATGTATCTGATGCGGCAGATCGGCACTCGTGGGGTTTACGGCAACCCCGAATTGCCGGATTTCATGGTATTTTTGAATTGGAGCGAACTGCCCTGGTACTGGTTAGGCTTCGAAAACTTCGGTTTTGCCATGCTAATGGTGTTTTTAGCACCGGGGATACTGGCTTTTGTATTCGGCTGGCTGGCCTTTCGCTCCCGCGTCACCGGGGTTTACTTGTCCATCATTACCCAGGCCTTGACCTATGCGCTGCTGCTGGCGTTTTTCCGTAACGAAATGGGGTTTGGCGGTAACAACGGCCTGACCGATTTTAAGGAAATTCTGGGGTTCAATATTCAATCCGAAGCCGTGCGTTCCATGTTGCTGCTGCTGAGCGGCTTGAGTTTGATCGGCGCACTGTTGCTGTGTCGCTGGATCGTCAACAGCAAACTGGGCCGGGTGGTGACTGCTATTCGGGATCAGGAGTCGCGGGTACGCTTTTTAGGTTACCGGGTGGAATTATTCAAATTATGGGTGTTCGTGTTCGCGGCGATGCTGGCAGGTCTGGCCGGTGCCTTGTATGTGCCGCAGGTGGGCATCATCAACCCCAGCGAGTTTTCGCCACTGAATTCGCTGGAAATCGTCATCTGGGTAGCGGTCGGTGGACGTGGCACCTTGTACGGCGCCATTATTGGCGCGGTGTTGGTGAACTACGCCAAATCCGTATTGACCGGCTTGATGCCCGACGCCTGGCTGTTCTGTCTGGGCGGCGCTTTTATCCTGGTGACATTGCTTTTGCCGGATGGCATCGTCGGCTTGTTGCGCCGTCGGATTAAATCGAAATCTTTAGACCTGTCCCTGGAAGGAGAGCCAACATGATGGATGAAATGACAGCACCCAAAGGCGCGGCTAGCCCGCAATTTCGCGATTATGTCGATACCAAGCACGGCCCGATTCTGTACATGGAGGATGTCAGCGTCAGTTTCGACGGTTTCAAAGCGTTGAATCATTTGTCGCTGTATATAGACGCCGGCGAATTACGTTGCCTGATCGGCCCCAACGGCGCCGGTAAAACCACTTTAATGGATGTGATTACCGGCAAAACCCGTCCGGATACCGGTGAGGTGTTTTTCGGTCAAACCATCGATTTGTTAAAAATGGACGAGCCCGCCATCGCCCAGGCCGGCATCTGCCGCAAGTTTCAAAAGCCCAGCGTATTCGATGCCTTGACGGTATTCGAAAACCTGGAACTGGCCCTGAAAACCGATAAACGTACCTGGCCGACCTTGTTTAGCAAACTAAACGGCGCACAACGCGACCGGATTCAGGAGGTGATGTTGTTAATCGGTTTGGTCGGTCTGAAGAATCAGTTGGCCGGGATTCTGTCGCACGGCCAGAAGCAATGGCTGGAAATCGGCATGCTGTTGATGCAGGAACCCAAGGTGATGCTGGTCGACGAGCCCATCGCCGGCATGACCCATCAGGAAGTGGAACGCACCGCCGAATTATTGCTGTCCCTACAAGGCAAACATTCGATTGTCGTAGTCGAACACGACATGGAATTCGTGCGCAGCATCGCCCGCAAGGTGACGGTATTGCACGAGGGTTCGGTGCTCACGGAAGGGACGATGGACGAAGTGCAAAACGATACTCGCGTGATTCAGGTTTATTTGGGGGGATGATGTTAAATATAAGCGCACTACAACAATTTTACGGTGCCAGCCACACCTTATGGGATCTGGAGCTGCAAGTGCCGGCCGGTGCCTGCGTCTGTCTGATGGGTCGAAACGGCGTGGGTAAAACCACATTATTGAAAGCCATCATGGGCCTGATTCCGGTACAGGATGGCAGTATTTTGTACGAAGGGGTCGAATTGGCCAAAGCCAAGGCCGAATCCCGCGCCGAACTGGGCATAGGCTACGTACCGCAAGGTCGGGAGATTTTTCCGCTACTGACCGTGGAAGAAAATCTAAAAACCGGCTTGCGCGCCGCCAACAAACACGGCATCAAGAAAGTCCCCGAGGCCATCTTCGAAATTTTTCCGGTATTGAAACAAATGCTGAAACGGCGTGGCGGCGATTTATCCGGCGGTCAGCAACAACAACTGGCGATCGGCCGGGCGCTGGTGCTACAACCCCGCTTGTTGATTCTGGATGAACCGACCGAAGGCATACAGCCGAATATCGTCAGCGAAATTGGCGACGTTATCATCCGTCTAAACCGTTCTCGCGGCATTCCCACCCCAACCCCACCAGCGGCGGACGGCGAAATTCATCAGGCCATTGACCGCATCCATAAGGATTTGGGCGTCACCGTGTTACTGGTCGAACAAAAATTACCCTTCGCCCGTAAAGTGGCCGACAGCTTTTGCATCATGGACAGAGGCCGGCACGTAGCAACCGGCGCTATGCCCGATTTGGGCGCTGATATGGTAAAACGCTATCTAACCGTTTAATTCCCACGAGGACTGTTAATGAAATCCAAACCGCTCACCTTATTCACCGGTGCTTTGTTATTGATCTGGTCATTGCGCGGCGATGCCCACGGCAGCCTGGAAGCCATGCAAAACGGCGGCAGCTTGCTCAAATTAACCGCCGGACTATTACATCCGTTATTGGAAAGCGACTATTTACCGGCGCTGGGCTTACTTACCCTGTTGTCGTTGCTGATGATGGCCCACCGCCATAGACAGGCTAAAATACGCCGCTTAAGCCAGCAAAGCTTAAACAAGACTAGACTGGTTTAAAGGGATGCGCCCCGATTCACCTGCCGCCGGCCTTGCCGATCCGAGCGACATTGGCGATTCAGCCTGGCAAGCCGAATTAAACCTGGGGTTTGCCCGCCGCGGCGACAAAACCGTACTGGCAAGACGGGCACATCGCGGTCCACTGACCGTACAACGGCCGTTTTATCCCGAAGGCCCGGTCTGCCATGTGTATTTATTGCATCCGCCCGGCGGCGTGGTGGCGGGCGACCGCCTGCATTTCGATATCAGCGTCGATAACGCAGGCCAAGCCTTGATCACCACTCCTGCCGCCGGTAAGTTTTATCGTAGCGGCGGCGGCCGGGCTCAACAAACCGTGCAGCTGCGCGTGGCCGAAAATGCCAGTCTGGAATGGCTGCCGCAAGAAAGCATTGTCTACGAAGGCGCCAGCCTGCATACCGGCATGGAAATCGAGCTGGCCGACGGGGCCGGCTTCATCGGTTGGGAGGTGCTGGCCCTGGGCCGACCGGCCGCCGGCGAAGGATTCGATGCCGGACAGGCCGTATTGAACTGGCGCATAAAACGCGGCGGCCGTTTGTTTTATCTGGAAAAACAGCGCCTGGACACCGCTGCATTTAAATCCCGCTGGGGATTGCACAGCCATTCCGCCTGCGGCACCTTATTCGCCTGCTCAACCCGCCCCCACCACTTACAAGCGGTACAGGCCCTGATCGGCGACGATCCAAGCCGCGGCGTTACCCAGATCGAAGATATGTTGATCTGCCGGGCGCTAGACGACCGTGCCGATCGCTTGCGGCAGTTCTACATGCAGGTTTGGGCATTGCTACGTACGGATATTGTCGGGCAAAATAGTTGCCCGCCGAGGATATGGGCGACATGACGAAATGCTGCTTGAATTTACGGTGTCGTAAGGTGGGTACGATGAGTGCCCACCGTTGACATATGTTCCGGCTACCGTGCTAAAACAAAGTTACCACAGACACTAAGGAATACAGGATGCAATTAACGCCCCGCGAAAAAGACAAACTGCTGCTGTTTACCGCCGCACTGCTCGCCGAGCGCCGTAAAGCCCGAGGCGTCAAACTCAACTACCCGGAAGCCGTGGCCTATATTTCGGCGGCGATTATGGAAGGCGCCCGCGACGGAAAAACCGTTGCCGAGTTGATGGCTTATGGTCGTACGCTGCTGACGCAGGATGATGTGATGGAGGGTATCGCCGACATATTGCACGACGTGCAGGTGGAGGCGACGTTTCCGGATGGCACCAAGTTGGTCACCGTTCACGAACCCATCGTTTAATTCTTGTGTCGCTAATGCGACGGATTTATTGAATCGGGTTCTCGCACCCGAAAGAAAGTATCCAAAGAAAAGGCCACCCCATGCCGCGATAATCCATTGCGCGGCATAAGGGGAATCTCTAAACACAAATAACGTAGGGTGGGTACGATTTCTCGTGCCCACGCGGAAAAAATCAACACATTTCCAAGGAGCCAAGCATGATCCCAGGCGAAATCCTCCCCGCCGACGGCGAGATCGAATTGAATGTAGGCCGTTCAACCGTCACTGTGCTGGTCGCCAACAGCGGCGACCGGCCGATACAAGTCGGCTCGCATTACCATTTCTACGAAACCAACCCGGCCCTGCATTTCGATCGCAATTCAACACTGGGTTACCGACTGGATATCGCTGCCGGCACCGCAGTACGGTTCGAACCCGGTCAGCAACGCGAAGTGCAATTGGTAGAGTTTGCCGGCGAACGCAAGGTCTACGGTTTTAGAGGCAAGGTCATGGGTGTGTTGGGGAGACCGGCATGAGCAAAATCAGCCGTCAAGCCTATGCCGACATGTTCGGCCCTACCACCGGCGACCGGGTACGTCTGGCCGACACCGACTTGATTCTGCAAGTGGAAGCCGATTACACCGTCTACGGCGACGAAGTGAAATTCGGCGGCGGCAAGGTGATTCGCGACGGCATGGGTCAAAGCCAGCTGAGCTCGGAGCACGCGGTGGACTTGGTGATAACCAATGCTTTGATCGTCGATTACTGGGGCATCGTCAAGGCCGACGTCGGTATCAAACAGGGCCGGATTGTCAAGGTCGGCAAGGCCGGCAATCCCGACATTCAACCCGGTGTGGACATCATCATCGGCCCCGGCACCGAAGTCATCGCCGGCGAAGGCCAGATTTTGACCGCCGGCGGCATCGACGCCCATATACACTTCATCTGCCCACAGCAAATCGAAGAAGCCCTGACCTCCGGCATCACCACCATGCTGGGCGGTGGCAGCGGTCCGGCCACCGGCACCAACGCCACCACCTGTACGCCGGGGCCTTGGCATATCCAGCAAATGCTCAAAGCCGTGGATGGTCTGCCAATGAATATCGGCCTGCTCGGCAAAGGTAACGCCAGCCTGCCCGGTGCCTTGCAAGAACAAGTACTGGCCGGCGCGATGGGCCTGAAACTGCATGAAGACTGGGGCACCACACCGGCGGCGATCGACTGCTGCCTGAGCGTCGCCGAACAATACGACGTGCAGGTGGCGATCCATACCGACACCCTGAACGAATCCGGCTTTGTGGAAGATACGATTGCAGCCTTCAAGGGCCGTACCATCCACACCTACCATACCGAAGGCGCCGGCGGCGGCCATGCACCGGACATCATCAAAGCCTGTGGTTTGAGTAACGTATTGCCGTCGTCGACCAATCCGACCCGGCCTTATACAATCAATACCGTCGACGAACATCTGGACATGCTGATGGTCTGCCACCATCTGGACCCCAGCATTCCGGAAGACGTGGCCTTCGCCGAATCGCGCATCCGCCGCGAAACCATCGCCGCCGAAGATATTCTGCACGACCTGGGGGCATTCTCGATGATCGCCTCGGATTCGCAAGCCATGGGCCGGGTCGGCGAAGTGATCATCCGCACTTGGCAGACCGCGCATAAAATGAAAGTGCAACGCGGCCATCTTTCTCCCCTCGCCCTGGATGGGAGTGGGGTCGGGGGTGAGGGAAATAGGCAAAACGACAACTTCCGCATTAAACGCTACATCGCCAAATACACGATTAATCCGGCCATCAGCCACGGCATAAGCCATGAAGTGGGTTCCATCGAAGCCGGCAAGCTGGCCGATCTGGTGCTGTGGCAACCGGCCTTCTTCGGCGTAAAACCCAGCTTGATTATCAAAGGCGGCCTGATCGCCTCCGCACCGATGGGCGACCCGAATGCCTCGATACCAACCCCGCAGCCTGTGCATTACCGGCCGATGTTCGGTAGTTTCGGCAGCACTGCCGCCGCCAATTCGATGATCTTTTTGCCGCAAGCGGCTGTGTCTGCCGGAGTTGCCGGCCAGTTGGGACTGCAAAAGCGGGTTGGCACGGTGATGAATACCCGGACTATTGGCAAGGCGGATTTGAAGTTGAACGATTACCAGCCGGTGATGGAGGTTTGTCCGCAGACCTATCAGGTGCGGGCAGATGGTGAGTTGTTGGTTTGTGAGCCGGCGGTGGTGTTGCCGATGGCACAGCGGTATTTTTTGTTTTGATTTTCTTCGCTACGTAGCGGCATTATTCCCTCTCCTGCTGGAGAGGGTTAGGGTGAGGAGAATAGAAAGTGTCGCTAATGCGACGGCTTTTATTTTGAAGTCGGGTTTCGGCGCGACAGCCGAGATACTTTCTTTTGCGTGGCCAAAAGAAAGTATCCAAAGAAAAAGCCACCCCATGCCGCTTTGATCCTGCGCTCCGAAGGCTTTGAACGGGGTTTTCCGAAGGGGCCTCCAAGCCCCTGCGAAAAACGCGATGCATCCCTGCATCGCCCCTGCGGGCAAGTCACTCGGCACTTCCATGTGCCTCGCCCTGCGGGTGCTACGCATGCAAATCGGCAATCCTGCCGATTTGTCCGTTCAAACCCTTCGGTGCTCGGCGCGGCATCAGGGGATTTATACGTTTCGAGAGTAAAAATTGTCGGGAGATTTTGTAAGTTTGGTTTGAAGTTCTGTTGTAGGATGCTGCCGACGAAAGGAGGCGCATCTGTCGCGATCGATGCGCTTCACTTTGTTTAGCATATCCTACGGGCTGGTTCCCAAGCTCCTGCTTGGGAACCCAACAGTTTTCGTAGGTTGGGTTAGGCGCTAGCCGTAACCCAACACGTCGGCTTTTAGATTATTTAATGTGTTGTACCACTATCGCGACGGCTTGCTTTTGAAGTCGGTTTCACGAAACACACTATGTGTTTCGCCCGGTGGGTGCTCCGCATGCAAAAGAAAGACCGCCCCATGCCGCCTATTCCCTGCTCGGCATCAAGGGAGTTAAGTTTATCAAGAAAGGCAACATCCACAATGTTGCAGTATGATGCGCATGAATTAGCAGTTTTTAGGATACAGCGATGGCAACAAATAACACGGCGAAAAAAGCCACCAACATAACCTTGTCTGCCGATGTCTTGGCTGAGGCCAAGGCGTTGAATATCAATATTTCACAAGCCTGCGACCGCTATTTGCGCGAACTTGTGCGCAGCGAACACGAACGCCGCTGGCGGCAAGAACATGCCGACTTTATTTCGGTCTATAACCAGACCTTGGAACAAGACGGCTTACCGTTGGACGAATGGCGGTCTTTCTAACATGGCCCGCTTCGACGTTTACCGTAATAGCGGTGCAAAATCAGCCGATGTGCCGTATCTACTGGATGTGCAAAGTGATGTGTTAGATGACTTGGACAGTAGGGTCGTGGTGCCTCTAAGGCGAAAAGACCGTTTTCCTTCAGTTTCGCTACCAGCCAATTTGATGCCGACAGTCTTGGTGGAAGGTATTGAGTGCATTATTGAAACACCCAAACTGGCCGCCGTTCCAGTGCGGATTTTGAAGACTCGAATTGGCACGCTGGAATCGGAGCGGTTTGAAATTGGAGCGGCTCTGGATTTTTTGTTTCAAGGGTTTTGATTGTTTATTTTGTGTCGCTGGCGTGACGGCTTTTTAGATATCGGTTTCACGAAACACATCCATGTGTTACGCCCTGCGGGTTGATCCTTGCAAACCCTACGGTACTCGGCGCGGCATCAGGGGATTTATACGTTTCGAGAGTAAAAATTGTCGGGAGATTTTGTAAGTTTGGTTTGTGGTTCTGTTATAGGATGCTGCCGACGAAAGGAGGCGCATCTGTCGCGATCGATGCGCTTCGCTTTGTTCAGCACATCCTACGGGCTACGTAGCGGCATTATTCCCTCTCCTGCTGGAGAGGGTTAGGGTGAGGAGAATAAAAAGTGTCGCTAATGCGACGGCTTTTATTTTGAAGTCGGGTCTCGGCCCGACAACCGAGGTACTTTCTTTTGCTTGCCCAAAAGAAAGTACCCAAAGAAAACGGCACCCCATGCCGCTTTGATCCTGCGCTCCGAAGGCTTTGAACGGGGTTTTTCGATGGGGCTTCCTAGCCCCCGCGAAAAACGCGATGCTTCCCTGCATCGCCCCTGCGGGCAAATCCGTTCAAACCCTCCGGTGCTCGGCGCGGCATCAGGGGATTACCCGCGTCGTCAGAGGAAAAATTGGCGGATGATTTTGTAAGCCCGCGTAGGTCCGATTAGCGGAGCGTAATCGGACGCATGTTTAAAACCTAACCAAAGTCGATATTAAAAACGTAATAAACCATGCCCAATTACCGACGTGCACTTATTCCAGGCGGGACATGGTTTTTTACGATGAATTTGCTGGAGCGTAAAAACAACGATTTACTGATTCGGGAAATCGATTTGTTACGTGATACCGTGCGGGCGGTAAGAAAACGCCATCCGTTTCAAATCGATGCTTGGGTGGTGTTGCCGGAACACCTGCATGCGGTTTGGACGTTGCCGCCGGGCGACGCCGATTTTAGTAAACGCTGGCGTTTGATTAAGAGCGGATTTTCGAGGGCTTTACCTAAAACCGAGTATCGAACGAATGTTCGAAAGATGGCGGGCGAACGCGGTATTTACCCAAAGGGCACAAGTGGCAGCGGCATTTTTGGGAGCATTGCATACGAGACGAAACAGATTTCGAACGGCATGTCGATTATGTACATGTTAATCCGGTTAAACATGGTTTGGTCGCGCGGACCGCTGACTGGCCGTATTCCAGTTTTCATCGGTATGTTGAAAGAGGTGTCTATCCGGAAAATTGGGGTGGCGATTTGAAGATAGTGATTGCTGGGGATGATTGACATGCGTCCGATTACGCTTTGCTAATCGGACCTACGGTTTATTCGCGTGGGCACGAAAAGCCTGTGCCCAGCCTACGTTTTTGGATTTTCCGTTGAGTTTGGGGATGGTTTTGCTCCCGTTATTCCGCCCCGAGCATCGCAGCTTTTGGCGAATCAGGCCCGATAGGGGAGCGGCAGGAAGCCGCTCGTTTTCGTAGGGCCATGGATGGCACTTCGAAAACCCTCGCTAAAAGCGAGAAGCGCAGGATTAAGGCGGAATCCGGGTGCCGTTTTCTTTGGGTACTTTCTTTTGGGCAAGCAAAAGAAAGTACCTCGGCTGTCGGGCCGAGACCCGACTTTAAAAAAACCGTCGCGACAGCGACACAAAACCAAAAACCAAAAACCAAACGATAAGCAAAATGCTAAAACTCACCGAAACCACAAACACCAAAGAAACCCCGGACGACACCCTAACCCTCCCTTTTGAGGCCAGGCAAAAATCCCGCCACCCGGCCATCACCCAAGGCGGCATCCAGGTCGGCGTGTTTTTACCGAGGGGGCATACTCTAAGGCACGGCGCAGTGTTGACTAACAGCCAGGGATTCAAAGTCAAAATCGAAGCAGCCCCGGAAGCCTTGTCTACCGTCAAATGCGATGAACCGTTATTATTCGCCCGGGCCTGCTACCACCTCGGCAATCGCCATGTCCCTCTGCAAATTCTACCCGGCGAACTGCGCTATTTGACCGACCACGTGCTGGATCAAATGCTGGTCGGGTTGGGCTTAAACGTTGAGCACCAAATATTGCCGTTCGAACCTGAAGCCGGTGCTTACCATGGCCATGGCCACTGATTTGGCATTGCTGCGGCTGTTGCAGCTGGTCAGCCCCAGTCTGCCTATCGGCATGTACAGCTATTCGCAAGGTCTGGAACGAGCGGTCGAAGACGGCTGGATTACGAATGCGGATCAAAGCGCCGATTGGTTGCGCGGTGTGTTGACGAATGCCTTGGCCCGGGTCGATGCGCCGATTATGGCGCGGCTTTACGATGCCTGGACGGCAATCGACATGGTTGCGGTAGAAAGCTGGAGCCGGACGCTGGCCGCCTGCCGGGAGACCGCCGAACTGCGCGCCGAGGATAGGCAAACCGGTCAGGCGCTGGCCCGTTTGCTGGTGAATCTGGAATTGCCGGAAGCGCAAGACTGGTTACGCCGGCCCGACGCCACACTGGCGACTTTATTTTCATTGGCCGCGTCACGCTGGCAAATCGATAAAGCCGACGCCATGGCCGGTTACCTGTGGGGCTGGCTGGAAAATCAGGTGTTGTGCGCGGTCAAGCTGGTGCCGTTGGGTCAAGTCGCCGGGCAGCGTTTATTGAAAGACTTGGCCGGCGATATACCGGGTTTGGTAAAGCAAGCCTTAAGTATGGCGGACGACGATATCGGCGGCAGTTGCTTCGGTTTGGCCCTGGCCAGCAGTCGGCACGAAATGCAATATTCGCGTTTGTTCCGTTCGTAAAATCGTGAATAAAAGTAGCTCACGTTGCCGCATTGGCGGTTACGTGACATTCGAGATAATGTCAAGGAACGCTGCGCGCACCCTGAGCTACTTAAAATAAGTTAACCTCGATTCGCCGCTAGTGGAATTGAGGTTTGGCAAATCCCCCCCCCGGATTGCATCCGGGCTACTTTGGATGAAAATATGAACGCAAAACAAGTTTTACGAGTCGGCATAGGCGGCCCGGTCGGGTCCGGCAAAACGGCGCTGGTGGATGCCTTGTGCAAAAAAATGCGCGATCAGTTCCAAATCGGCGTGGTCACCAACGATATCTATACCCGCGAGGATCAACAGTTTTTGATCCGCAGTCAGGCGCTGCCCGAGGAACGGATTTTGGGGGTGGAAACCGGCGGCTGCCCGCATACCGCCATTCGCGAGGACGCTTCGATGAATCTGGCGGCGGTCGACGAGCTATGCGAACGCTGGCCGGAACTGGATTTCGTGTTGGTGGAGAGCGGCGGCGACAATCTCAGCGCCACCTTCAGTCCGGAATTGGCCGATCTAACCATTTACGTGATCGACGTGTCGGCCGGCGACAAAATTCCCCGCAAGGGCGGCCCCGGCATCACCCGTTCGGATTTATTGGTAATCAACAAAATCGATCTGGCGCCCCATGTCGGCGCCTCACTGGAGGTGATGAACCGCGACGCCAAAAAAATGCGCGGCGCCCGGCCGTTCGTGTTCAGCAATATCAAAACTGGCCTGGGCGTCAATGAAATCGCCAGTTTTATCATCAACCAGGGCATGCTGGATGCTTAAATAATCCGCCTGCACGGATCTACCATGCCCACCCGCCCGGAAATATTCTCCGAAGCGGCACGATCATTGCTGCAAATCTATCCGAAACTTTGGCTTGGATTTTTTGATCTGCACTTTTTTGCACTATTCAGGTGGCGGTAATGGCTATCAGCGTGTTCGATATTTTTAAAATCGGTATAGGTCCTTCCAGCTCACATACCGTCGGCCCAATGCGGGCAGCCATGACCTTCGCCCACAAATTAGAGCAGCAAGGCCTGATCCGGGACGTCAATCGTTTGAGGGTAGAGCTGTTCGGCTCATTGGGTGCAACCGGCAAAGGTCACGGCTCGGATAAAGCCGTATTGCTGGGGCTGGAAGGCGAAGCGCCCGATTTGATCGACCCCGCCATCATTCCGCAGCGGTTGGTCGCCATACGGGAAACCGGTAGGTTGCGATTGCTGCAACGCTATCCTATCCCTTTCAATGAAAAAACCGATTTGCTGTTTCAACGCAAGTCCTTGCCTTATCACGCCAACGGCATGCGTTTCACCGTTTTCGATGCAAGCGGCGCCGAGTTGGTGCAAGCCGAATATTATTCGGTGGGCGGCGGTTTCGTGGTAACCAGTACCGACGCGGCTGCCGACCGGTTAACGCACGACGATACTCGCCTGCCCTATCCATTTAAAACCGGCGCCGCTTTGTTGAAATTATGCGCTTTGCACCATAAACCCATCAGTACTTTGATGATGAGCAATGAAAAGGCCTGGCAGAGCGAAACGCAAATTCGCCGGAATCTACTGCATATCTGGGAGGTCATGCAGGCCTGCGTCGAACGAGGCATGCACCAGGAAGGCATTATGCCGGGCGGCATGAAGATAAAACGCCGAGCCGCCAACCTGCATCGGCAGTTGAACGGCGAAATACCCAGAATTACCCCCAACTTACCGGTCGGCACGCTGGACTGGGTGAATTTGTTCGCTCTGGCGGTCAGCGAAGAAAATGCGTCCGGCGGCCGGGTGGTGACGGCACCGACCAACGGCGCGGCCGGTATCATTCCGGCTGTGCTGCATTATTACTGGCGGTTTTGCGAAGGCGCGGATGAAGACGGCGTGATCCGCTTTTTATTGACGGCGGCGGCTATTGCGATTTTATATAAAGAAAATGCCTCGTTGTCCGGGGCGGAAGTCGGTTGCCAGGGCGAAGTCGGGGTGGCCTGCTCGATGGCGGCCGGCGCGCTGGCTGAAGTATTGGGCGGTACGCCGGAACAGGTCGAAAACGCGGCGGAAATCGGCATGGAACATAACCTGGGCCTGACTTGCGATCCGGTCGGTGGCTTGGTACAAGTGCCGTGCATAGAACGCAACGCCATGGGTTCGGTCAAGGCCATCAATGCGGCCCGCATTGCATTGCGCGGCGACGGCTCTCATTTTGTTTCGCTGGACAAGGTGATTAAAACCATGCGCGAAACCGGTGCCGACATGAAAACCAAATACAAGGAAACGTCCCGTGGCGGCTTGGCGGTTAATCTGATCGAGTGTTGAAACTCAAGCCTGCTGCAGCTGTAATTTTTCCGAGATAACCCCGCTGTTTTCCACCCGGTTGCGGCCGTTGTTTTTGGCTTTGTATAACGCCCCGTCTGCGGCATGTATTAATTGACTGGCGGTTTCTGTGGCGCTGTTTATTTTGCTTAACTTGGCATCGAAAGTCGCCACACCGATGGAAATGCTGACCGGAATGCTCTGACCGCCGAATTCAATGCTCAATCCGGCGATACTGCTACGGATCCGCTCGGCAATTTCCCCGGAAATAGCTTCACCGCTGCCTGACAACAAGGCCACAAATTCTTCGCCGCCGAAGCGCGACAATACATCATTGCTACGCAGTTGTTTTTTAATCGCCGCGGCCACTAAAGCCAAAACGTGGTCGCCGGCTTGGTGTCCGAAATTATCGTTAATACGTTTGAAGTAATCGATGTCCAGAAACAGACAGGATAAAGGCTGCCGGTTGCGCACACAGCGGTCGACTTCTTCGTCGATACGTTGCTCTAAAAAACGCCGATTATTCACGCCGGTTAACGGATCGATCAGGCTGGTGCGGCGCATGGTTTCGAAATTCAGGGTATTTTCCAGGCAAATACTCAGAACCGAAGCCAAGTGCTCGATAAAGTCGGTAGCCATGGTGCGTATGAAACGATCCTGACGAAAACTACCCAGATTTAACGAACCCAGATATTTACCGCGTCGCACCAAAGGCGCCAGAATCACCGACGACGGTTTGCCGGCATCTTCCGGGAAAAACTGCGCGTAATTTTCAGGATGGTAGATGCCCAGCAATGGCCGGTGGGTATAGTCGAAAAACCTTTTGAACAGGCCATCATCGTTGACCAGCATAAAGCCTTTACGGGATTGATAGGGATACTGATCGTTGGTCAGATAAGCGGCTATTTCCTGGGTGGGATCGAACAAAAACAGGCTGACGATTTCCAGATCGAATAAAGATTTACTTTCATCCAATATGTAATCGATCATTTCGGTTAGCGAGCTGAGCCCCAGCAGACGCATTTCGAAGGCTTGCAGGCGTTTTAAGGTTAAGCTGTTATGCTGTACACGATTCAGCATGCCATCTAAATGGCTTTGCAAGACCCGCAAGTCAGCTGTGATATCTTCGTCCAATGTTCAGTCTCGACAGAAATTACTGATGTAATAAGGTTAGCAGCAATCTGAAAATCTGCCCGGTCCCGACTTTGCGCCGGGACCAAACGTTGAACGGTTACACTACTAGATCAGCCTTTTCCTGAAAACTGGGGATTTGATTAAAATTCAGATACCGATAGGTATCGGCACTGGTTTCATCAATCGTCGCCGCATACTGCATGTATTCCTCAACCGTCGGAATTTTGCCCAATAACGAACACACCGCGGCCAATTCCGCTGAGGCCAGATAGACATTGGCGCCATTGCCCAGACGGTTCGGGAAGTTACGGGTCGATGTGGATACCACGGTCGAACCTTCCGCCACCCGGGCTTGGTTACCCATGCACAACGAGCAGCCCGGCATTTCGGTACGGGCACCGACTTTGCCGAAGGTAGCGTAATAGCCCTCTTCCACCAGCTGGCTTTGATCCATCTTGGTCGGCGGCGCCACCCATAAACGGGTCGGCAAGGAACCGGCTTTTTCCAGCAGCTTGCCGGCCGCCCTAAAATGGCCGACGTTGGTCATGCAGGAACCGATAAACACTTCGTCTATTTTGGTATTGGCCAGCTCGGACAGTGGCTTGATGTCGTCCGGATCGTTCGGACAGGCCATCAGCGGTTCGGTGATCTGATCCATGTCGATTTCGATGATTTCCGCGTATTCGGCATCGGCATCCGCTTCCATCAGCACTGGATTTTCCAGCCAATCCCGCATGGCTTTGATGCGGCGCTGCAGGGTGCGCACATCGCCGTAGCCCTCGCTGATCATCCATTTCAACAGGGTAATATTGGAATTCAGATATTCGGCGATAGGTGCTTGGTTCAATTTGATGGTACAACCGCCGGCGGAACGTTCCGCCGAGGCATCGGACAATTCGAAAGCCTGTTCGACTTTCAGATCCGGCAAGCCTTCGATTTCCAAAATCCGCCCGGAAAATACATTTTTCTTGCCCTGCTTGGCGACAGTCAGCAAGCCGCGTTGGATGGCCGCATAGGGAATTGCATTGACCAGATCGCGTAGGGTGATGCCGGGCTGCATTTTGCCGGTAAAACGCACTAAAACCGATTCCGGCATATCCAGCGGCATCACGCCGGTGGCAGCCGCAAAGGCCACCAAACCGGAACCGGCCGGAAAGGAAATTCCGATTGGAAAGCGGGTATGCGAGTCGCCGCCGGTGCCGACGGTGTCCGGCAACAGCATGCGGTTCAACCAGGAATGAATAATGCCGTCGCCGGGGCGCAACGACACGCCGCCGCGGGTCATGATGAAATCCGGCAAGCTGTGCTGCATTTTGACGTCCACCGGTTTCGGATACGCAGCAGTGTGGCAAAAAGACTGCATCACCAAATCGGCGGAAAAACCCAGACAGGCCAAGTCTTTTAGTTCATCGCGGGTCATGGGGCCGGTGGTGTCTTGCGAGCCGACCGTCGTCATGCGCGGTTCGCAATAACTGCCCGGCCGCACGCCCGGTACACCGCAGGCTTTGCCGACCATTTTTTGCGCCAGCGTGTAACCTTTGCCGGTATCGGCCACCGCCGCCAGGATGCGAAATACGGTCGACGCCGGCAAGCCCAAGGCTTTACGCGCTCTGTCCGTCAAACCACGACCGATGATCAATGGAATCCGGCCGCCGGCACGGACTTCGTCCAATATCACCTCGGTTTTTAAACTAAACTCGCACACCACTTCATCACTGTCGTGACGCTTGACCACGCCTTGATAAGGATAAATGTCGATCACGTCGCCCATGTGCATGGCACTGACATCGCATTCGATCGGCAAGGCGCCGGAATCTTCCATGGTGTTAAAAAATATCGGGGCGATCTTGCTGCCGATGCAGACGCCACCGGCGCGTTTGTTGGGGATATAGGGAATATCGTCGCCCATGAACCACAGCACCGAGTTGGTGGCGGATTTACGCGACGAACCGGTACCGACCACATCGCCGACATAAGCCACCGGAAAACCTTTGTTTTTCAGGTCGTCGATTTGCTGTTCGGCGTTGGTGATGCCTTCACGCGGCATTTTCAACATGGCTTTGGCATGTAACGGAATATCCGGCCGCGACCAGGCGTCCGGCGCAGGCGATAAGTCATCGGTATTGGTTTCACCGCTGACCTTGAACACCGTCACGGTGAGTTTTTCCGGCACTTCCGGTTTGGCGGTAAACCATTCGGCGTCCGCCCAGGATTGCAGCACTTGTTTGGCAAATGCATTACCGGCTTCGGCCTTTTCCTGCACGTCGTGAAAAGCATCGAAAATCAGCAGGATATGTGATAAGGCCTGTGCTGCTATAGTGGCAAGCGCCGGGTGATCCAGTAATTCGATCAAAGGGGCAATGTTGTAACCGCCCAGCATGGTGCCCAACAATTCGGTGGCTTTTTCGGCTGAAACGATAGGCGATACCGCCACGCCTTTGGCTACATCGGCCAGAAAAGCGGCCTTGACATAAGCCGCTTCATCAACCCCGGCAGGCACCCGATTGGTTAATAAATCCAGCATAAAGGCGTCTTCGCCCGGCGGAGGCTGTTTCAATAAGTCCACTAAACCGGCAACCTGCTCGGCATCCAGCGGTTTGGGAACGATGCCTTCGGCGGCCCGTTCGGCAACATGTTTACGATATTCTTCTAGCATGAGAGTGACCCGGAGAATGTTGGAAAATAATGCAATGGGCGGATTAAATAACGCCGCCCAAACTCGGATATGGCCTCGGTTATTCCATAGCGTCTACGATAGCCTGGCCCATTTCCCTAGTACCGCAAGTACTGTTCGGGTTGAGGTCGGGCGTGACGTACTTGCCTTCGTTAACAACTTTTTCGATGGCATGCAGCATGCGCATGCCAGCATCATGTTCGCCCAAATGAGTCAGCATCATCACCCCGGCCATCATCACGGCAGTCGGGTTAGCGATATTTTTGCCGGCAATATCCGGCGCACTGCCGTGCACCGCTTCGAACAGCGCCGCATCAATGCCGATATTGGCGCCAGGAATCAGGCCCAAGCCGCCGACCAGACCGGCGGTCAAGTCCGACAAGATATCGCCGAACATATTGGTGGTCACCACTACATCGAATTGCTCGGGTTTCATCACCATGTGCATGCAGGCGGCATCGATGATTTTTTCGTCGAATTCAATTTGCGGATATTTTTTGGCCACTTCCCGGGCGGTATTTAAAAATAATCCTTGGGTAAATTTTAGAATATTGGCTTTGTGACAAACCGTGACTTTTTGGCGGTCGTTATCCAGCGCGTATTTAAAGGCATATTCGACGATGCGCTCGGAACTGTCCTTGGTGACCACGGCCAAACTTTCGGCAATATCTTTTTGCGGGGTCAGATAATGCTCCAAGCCCACATACAAACCCTGGGTGTTTTCGCGCACCACGACGATGTCGACATCCTCATAACGGGTTTTTACGCCGGGCCAACTTTTGGCCGGACGTACATTGGCGTAAAGATCGTATTTTTTGCGCAATTCGACGTTGATACTTCTGAAACCCTCGCCCACCATGGTAGTCAGCGGCCCTTTGAAAGCGACCCGGGTTTCATCGATTGATTGCATGGTGGCATCCGGCAAAGGGGTGCCGTTTTTTTCATACGCAGACATGCCGGCTTCGGCTTCCAGCCAGTTAATTTTCGCGCCGGATGCATTGATAACCGCTACGGCGGCATCCATAATCGAAGGACCAATACCATCACCTTTAATCAACGTGACGTTGTGCATTCACTCTCTCCTGAGGGTTTTTTAAAAACTAAATGATAACAGTTTCCTGGCCGGCGGGCAGCCGAGTGGTTAGGCTGCTGTTAAGCCAACAAAAAAATCGTTATCAACCAAGGTTTATTAAAGCAATTTTAATACCATAAAAAACCCTATTATCAGCGGCGATTAGCCGATTATATTCGGCATCAGCTGAAATTTTGCACCAAGCTAGCTTGTTAAAGATCTTTAATGGTGCGTAGTTAGTCGTTATCAAACAGAGTTAGCTACAATGCCCGGCAAACCCCACAAGGCAAGCCTAAATGATTACAGTCGATAAACTGATTTTTGAATATCCGGGACTCAGGGCGCTGGACAATGTGTCCTTTCGCATGGATCAAGGTAGTATCACGGCCTTGGTTGGCCCCAACGGCGCCGGAAAAACCACCTTGCTGCGCTGTATGGCGGCCTTGGAACGGCCGGTCAGCGGCACTATTACGATCGAGGAAATCGATGTTTTGGAACAACCTCGGGATTGCCACCGGATTATCGGCTATCTGTCTGACTTTTTTGGACTTTACCAGCGTTTGACCGTACGACAATGTCTACATTTCGTGGCGCGCGCCCAAGGCATTGACGATAGCGATTGCCCGGCGGCAATTGCAGCCGTATGCCGCCGCCTAAATATCGAAGACCGGTTGGAGATGCGGCCAGGCGAGCTTTCACGCGGTTTACGGCAACGAGTGGCCATAGCCCAAGCCATTATTCATAAACCCAGCTTGGTGTTACTGGACGAACCGGCCTCGGGTCTGGATCCGGAGGCCCGTCATGAATTGGCCGAACTTTTTCTGGATCTGCAACGTCAAGGCATGACGCTGCTGGTCTCATCCCATATTCTGGCGGAACTGGAAGCCTACTGCACAGATATGCTGGTACTGCGAAATGGCCGTTTGGTCGAACAGATCACCGTAAAAAAAGCCCGGCAGCATAAACCGTTCAAATTGTTACTGGCCCAACCGGTGCAAAATTTGGCGGAGATATTGAAACAAATACCGGATATCGAATTGTTAAAAACCGAACACGATCAGCTGGCATTGATCCAGCTAACCGCCGATACTCAACAACAACACGCTGTATTAAAGGCCTTATTGGCGCTGAATTTACCGGTGTGCGAGTTCGCCCCGGCCGCCAGCAACTTGCAAGACGCCTATCTACAGACCATCAGGCAACGCCCATGAATTTGAATCCGGAATTTCAACGCCAGCTTTATCTGGAATGTTCGCAAGCTCGTTTAATCGGCATCCCATTGGTATTGGGCGTTATCTTTACGTTCAGTTATTTTATCGACGGCTATCGGCTAGGCGGCGCCACGGCAAAGGCTGCCTTGATATTGTTCCTGCTGATCACCCTGTTATGGGGCGCACGGCAGGCTGTCGACAGTATTGTCGAGGAATATCGCGATCGCACCTGGGACACCCAACGCCTGTCGGCGTTAGGGCCCTGGGAAATGGTCTGGGCTAAGTTGTTCGGCAGTACCTTGATGGCCTGGTATGCCGGCTTGCTGTGCCTGTTGGTATACGGCTCGGCAATCGATGATTACGCCGCCCTGCCGATGCTGATTTTTTACGGCGTTTGCGCCGCGTTGCTGGTACAAAGCGGTAGCCTGTTACTGGGTCTGCTTGCGGTGCGGCGGGGGCAAACCAAAAGCGGCTCGATTTTCCTGCTTGCCGTTATCGGCTTCTTATCCATCGCCCCATGGTTATCGGAGGTATCGAGCCTGACCGCCTACGCTTTGCCGGATTCGACGACAGCTTGGTACGAAATACGCTTCAGCAGCAGTGCTTTTCATCAAATCAGCTTATTATTGGCTCTATTTTGGTGTGCGGTAGGCAATTATCGGTTAATGACGCTGGAGCTGGGTATGCGCACGACACCCTCGGTCTGGCTGGGATTTAGTGTATTTTTAATGATCTATGTCGGCGGCTTTATGCCCAGTTCGGCGTATTCGTTTTGGCTGGCTGCTTTCGCGGTGTGCAGTGCATTGACCTATGTGGGCGTGGTGGTCGAATCCAACGACGCCATGCGCATCAAACGTTTATTGACTTATTTTGTTCAGCGCAACTGGCGGCGCGGCAGTGAAGAGTTGCCGATCTGGTGGCTGTCTTTCCTTTTATTGCTACCGGCCGCGCTGGTGTTGAGTGTGTCCGTACACCCGCTGCGCGAATTCAGTTTGCGCTTTCATTTTTATCCGCTGGCTATTGTTCTGATTTTATTGCGAGATTGCGGCATTTATATTTATTTTTGCTACGGCAAAAATCCGCAACGCGCTTTAAGCCTGACCTTACTATCCGGTGTTTTACTATACGGCATCTTACCGGGTATTTTTAACGCCATGGGCCAAAACGGACTGGCGGCGCTTTTCTTTCCGCTGTGGGCGGATTCGGCCGGCGGCGCCCTGCTCTGCGCCTTGGCACAGAGCGGATGGGTAATGGGTATGTTGTATCGACGCTGGCAGGCCAGCACTTGAACTAACTAGCATCATGAAAACTATTTACAGAAAATCCGTCATCAATGAAGGTCGAAGCCTGGCGCCTTGGCGTGAACAGCTGAATGAAGTGATTTTTGGCTCTGAAACCCCGGCAGGGCGCAATTTCGATGTATTGCTTATTGTGTTCATCATACTAAGCACGCTGGTCGCTATCATTGATAGCGTCGAAAGCCTTCATAACCAGTACGCCGAATTATTGAACATTCTGGAATGGGTGTTTACGCTCCTATTCAGTCTGGAGTACTTTTTACGCTTACTGTGCGTCCGTCACCCCTGGCTTTATATGCGCAGTTTTTACGGGATAGTGGATTTACTGTCTATCTTGCCCAGCTATATCAGCTTGTTTATGCCCGGTGTGCACTACGCTGCCGTGGTGCGCATATTACGTTTGCTACGTATTTTCCGGATACTGAAGCTGTCGGTTTATCTCAATGAAGCCAATTTGCTCAAAACCGCGCTATACAATTCGCGCTGGAAAATCATGGTGTTCCTCTATACGGTCTTAACATTGGTGGTTATTTGCGGGACGTTGATGTACGTCATAGAAGGCAAAGAGGCCGGGTTCACCTCGATTCCTAGAAGCATGTATTGGGCCATAGTTACACTGACGACAGTGGGTTACGGAGACATTGCCCCCAATTCCACCCTAGGGCAGATCGCAGCCTCGTTTATCATGATCATGGGCTACGGCATCATCGCCGTGCCGACCGGAATTTACGGTGCGGAATTGATCAAAACCGTCAATCAAGCGAATCTCTCGAATGAAGCGTGTCCGGATTGCGGACGCATCGGCCACGATATAGATGCCAGCTATTGTAAATATTGCGGCCATAATCTTGCCGATTTGCCGTCCCATCATTGAACCTCAACAGCTATACTTGATCTGACAATAACAACGCTAAAGCAATGCAGCCATTAGTCGATACAATAAACAAGCAATATTCACAGACATTTTGCTGTTTTTACTCAATCAGCTAAAAATTGTTGTATAAAGACTAGGTTATTCTGGCTACAACCGATTAATCTTGCGATTCACCTTTAAGTATCAGAGTGCACCGTGTCTATTCGATCGAACTATATGAATACTACTGGTTTAAAAAAACTGTCAATCAATGTTGGCCTCATGCTGCCGGTTGTTTTGATTTTATTCTTTTCGACCCAACCCACGACCTCTGCCGAGGAAACCAGCCTGTCCATCGATGCCGGCCCCGCGCCCGCCATCACCAGCCTAATTGCCGGCAAACAGAATGCTTTGCTGACCAAGCCTGATTTCTCCAATCACGCGGCGCTACTGAGCACTCTTTATCAATCAAACGAAAATCAATTGTTATGGCTAGGTGAAAACCGTTCAGAATCGAATATCGATCAGGCTCTGACCATACTCGGCAACGCTGGCTCGGACGGCCTGGATCCTAAAGACTACGATGCGGAGGTTTTGAAGGTCAATTTGCAAATGGCCTTATCGATTCCGCAAACCGCCGTCCATGAGCTTGCCGAGTTCGATACCGCGCTATCCATTTCCTTACTGCGATTTGCAAACGATTTGCATCATGGCCGCGTCAACCCCCAAAAGCTTAGTTACCCCACCCCTTTCGGCAGCAAAACCGCAATTGATGTAGCGAGCTTAATCAAGCAAGCCATTGATAATCAAGGATTAGAGAAACTGCCGCAACAATTACAACCCAAATTAAAACAATACGGGCAGCTAAAGCAGATATTGGCGGCTTATCGCAAAGCGCCCGCGGATGCAAATTATCAGCCGCTGATTTTTCAAAAATCATTGCGCCCAGGCGAGACCTACCCCCAATTGGCTGAACTGCATCGACGCTTAATAGCGCTTGGTGCTTTGCCTGAATACGATCCGGCAAATTCACCGAAAAAACGCTATGACCATGAGCTGCAGGAAGGGGTAATAAACTTTCAACGTGAAAACGGCCTTAAAGCGGATGCTATTATCGGACCGGAAACCGCCGCCAGACTCAATCAATCCCTGGCCCAAAAAATCCTGCAGATCGAACTGGCCATGGAGAGGCTGCGCTGGTTGCCCGATAACATCGCAGGGCCAATGATTATCGTCAATATCCCCGCTTTTCAGCTATGGGCCTTCAATTCGCCCGACGATACAGACATATTGAATATGAAAGTCATCGTAGGCAAGGCCTTAAAAAACCAGACCCCGGTTTTATTTGAAGAAATGAAATATCTGGAATTTATGCCTTATTGGAATATTCCCAGAAGTATTATGGATAAGGAAATTCTGCCTAAGCTGTATAACGACTTTGGTTATCTGCAAAGCCAGGATATCGAGTTGGTGCAGCGTTACGCGTCCGACAACGCCGGCTCGTGGGACACCGTTTTCGATGATATCCGCCGCGGGCGAGTGCGGGCCAGACAAAGACCCGGCAAAAAGAATCCGCTAGGCAAGGTAAAATTTATTTTCCCCAACAAGGAAGACGTCTATCTGCACGACACTTCGGCCCACAGCCTGTTCAGCCGCAGCCGTCGCGATTTTAGCCACGGCTGCGTCAGAGTGGCGGAAGCGGAAAAACTGGCGGAATTCGTGCTGAACAACCAACCGGAATCAAGTTGGGATGTGGCTGCCATTCAAGAAGCGATGTCGGGTTCCAAGACCCGGAGGGTCACCTTGAAAAAGCCGATTCCGGTTTTGTTTTTCTACAGCACCACTTTTGTGGACCACAATAACCAAATTCATTTTTACCGGGACATTTACGAACAGGATGCCGCTTTAGAAAAAGCTCTGGGAAAAATCCCCGGCTCCGGAGACAGTAGTTTATTAACGGCTAAAACAACAACCCCCAGTTAAGTCGGTCGATGTAGCGTCCAAAGACGCTACCAGGTTCTGAATTTCCCGGTATCAAGATGCACGAAATCAGATTTGGGGTAATAACCAACCCCGCCGCGATGTAGTGAAATAGCGGCATTTCGTAAATGCTTTGTGTCATAGCCGTCCAAACGGATATCAATCGCCCTACCCTGCATATGTAAGCTGTTATTGGCCACACCCGACTTATGCTTGCGCAAATTAGCGTTGGTGAATGGCGACCGGTAACCGCAGATAATTTCAAAGGGGCGGTGAGCGCCCAGCATTAATTTCAAGTCGTGTAATTGGTCCAACAGATGCGGGTCGATACGATGCACGTCTCCGCTACGATAATCGCGCAACAAATAATCGATCTCGCTTAAGGCCGAACTGATATAGCGGCCTTTTTCAAAATAGGTTAATTTCAGTTTGTCGCCGGTATTGAGGATTTCGAACGCCAGTGATTTATGACTAGGGAAGTGGGCTTTTGCGGCTTGGGCAATGACAGGGGAGCCCAAGGTCAATAAAGACCCGCAGGCTAAATGGCGAATAAAACGACGTCTTGACAGCACAATATCGCTATCGTCGCTGGTTCGATTTTCTAAGATTCGTTGCAACATAGTGTAACTTTATATTTCGACTTAAATTGAGTTGACGGAAATTCGCAGCAAAATAGCCCACAAATTTACAAAAAACATTCTTTTTAGCGCAAAGTTAAGATATCACAAGTGTGCCCCAAAAATCTTCCCGGTTCAGTAAAGCGCGGCTTTTTGACACACCCTCGATAAACTATGTATTGCTTCCCTCACCCCAAAAAAATATAATCGCGGCTTTTTTTTAATCCAGATCACTTTTTTTAACTAACCTACAAAGCCTTAACAAAATGACAACCCATATTATGTCTACCTATGCTCGGCAGGCAGTTACTTTTGATCGCGGCGAAGGCGCGTGGCTGTGGGACAGTAATGGCAAACGCTATCTGGATGCATTAGCGGGTATAGCCGTTTGCAATCTCGGCCACGCTCACCCTGCCGTACATCGGGCTTTATGCAAGCAAAGCCAAACTTTGATCCACACATCCAATCTATATGGCGTGAAGTTACAGACTGAACTGGCTGACCAGCTGTGCCGGCTCAGCGGTATGGATAACGTATTTTTTTGCAACTCCGGCACGGAGGCTAACGAAGCCGCAATAAAAATTGCCCGCAAATACGGTCATGCACAAGGTATCGATGCGCCTGTGATCATGACTATGGACAAAAGCTTTCACGGCCGTACCATGGGATCGTTAAGCGCAACCGGCAACAGCAAGGTCAAGCAAGGCTTTGCTCCGCTGCTGCCGGGCTTTGTTCATGTGCCGTATAACGACATAGACGCCATCCGTTCCGCTCTCCGGGCCGATAAAAATATAGTGGCCATATTGGTGGAACCCATCCAGGGCGAAGGCGGCGTCAATATTCCCAAGCCGGATTACTTGAATCAAATACGTGCCATCTGCGATGAACATCAATTGTTGATGATGCTGGATGAAATCCAAACCGGTATCGGCCGTACCGGGCAATTTTTGGCGTATCAACATAACCGGATTCTGCCGGATGTCTGCACGCTGGCCAAAGCGCTGGGAAATGGCGTACCTATCGGCGCCTGCATGGCGCATGGTAAAGCGGCCGCTATTTTAACGGCCGGCAATCACGGTTCCACTTTCGGCGGCAACCCGCTGGCTTGCAGCGCGGCGCTGGCTGTTCTCGATACGTTAAGCAACTCCAACCTGATTACCGATGCGGATATGAAGGGTAAGCGTATTTGCAGTGCCATAACCCAGCAACTCGAAGGCAATCACCATATCGTCTCTATCCGCCACCAAGGCCTGATGATTGGCATCGAGCTGGACGCCGCGTGCGGAGAACTGGTCGGCAAAGCATTGGAAAAAGGTTTGCTGATCAACGTTACCGCCGATAGCACCATACGCTTACTACCGCCGCTGCTGATTGACGACGCGCAGATCGATTTACTCACCGAGACATTGTCTGCACTTATAAAAGAACATACCCATTAGTATCCTTATGCAACCCAGACATTTCACCAGCTTGCTGGATTTGAGCAGCACCGAATTACGGACATTAATTCATCGCGCCATCCAGTTAAAAAATCACCGCGACCCGGATTTTCAACCGCTCAAAGGCAAAGTGCTGGCCATGGTGTTTGAAAAGTCATCCACCCGTACCCGTATTTCCTTTGAAGCGGGGATGACGCAGTTCGGCGGAAGCGCCATATTTTTATCGCCGCGCGATACCCAACTGGGCCGGGGCGAACCGCTGGAAGACAGTGCCAGGGTCATATCCAGCATGGTGGATTGCATCATGCTGCGCACCAACGAGCACGACACCGTCACCACCTTTGCGAAATACTCGCGGGTACCGGTGATCAACGGGCTGACCGATTTGTTGCACCCTTGCCAATTACTGGCCGACATGCAAGCTTATTTCGAACACCGTGGCGACATTGCCGGCAAAACCGTTGCCTGGATAGGCGATGGTAACAATATGTGCCATTCCTACATTAACGCCGCCCGTCAATTCGATTTTAAATTGCATATTGCCAGCCCGGCCGATTATGGCCCAGTGCAAAGCATCGTCGATGCCGCCGCCGATAAAGTGGCCATTTTTAATTCGCCGGTTTTAGCGGCACAAGGTGCCGATTTGGTGGTAACCGATGTTTGGGCCAGCATGGGCCAGGAAAGCGAGCAAAAAAAACGCGAATATGCTTTCCGGGATTTCCAAGTCTCCCAAGAGGTTATGCAGGCCGCCAATCCGGACGCACTGTTTATGCATTGCTTGCCCGCCCACCGTGGCGAGGAAGTGGCCGCGGAAGTCATAGACGGCCCGCAAAGCGTGGTTTTCGACGAGGCTGAAAACCGCCTGCATGCACAAAAAGCCCTGCTGGAATTTCTCATCTGCCGATAATTTCGCTAGAATTAGCGGTTTTTAGTTAGTAGATGAAGAGTACCAACGTGAAAAGAGCCATCGCCAGTTTTCTTGTTTTACTTGCAACCAGTAGCTTGGCACAGGCCAAAACAGGTTACGTAACGGACAACATCGACATACCGTTGCGCAGTGGGGAGAGCGAGCGCAGCCGTATCGTCAAAATGCTGCCGAATGGCATGTCGCTTAATTTATTGGGCGACAATACCGAAAATGGCTATACCTATGTGCAAGCCGCCAATGGCGCTGAGGGCTATATCCTGACGCGTTATATCAGCCGTCAACCCATCAGCCGGACTCAACTTGAGGATGCCAACAAAAAACTGCAAGAGCTTCAGGAAGAAAACAAAGCGCTCAAAGCCGCTCAAGCCAGTGGTCAGGACATCAGCAAGGAACGCGACCAGCTCAGTGCCGAACTGACCGAACTGCAACAAACCGCGGCCAACGCCATTCAACTGAAACAACAACGCGATCAATTACAGGAACGTGTTGTTACCGTCGAACGGGAATTACAACAACTTAAGCGCGAAAACCAAGCCTTAACCGATAATACCAATCAAGATTGGTTTTTGTATGGCGGCGGTTTATCCTTGTTCGGTGTATTGTTAGGCTTCATTCTGCCTAAACTCAGCTGGCGGCGCCGTTCCAGCGGTTGGGATACGTTTTAATTTTTTACGGTTTTAAGCGTGGGCTTACCCTGCGGTTAAAGACACCCTTTTCACTTCGGCAGTTTAAAACTGCCGGTTTTTGATTTTCGTGGAATTATCATGCCTGCATATCGTTCTCATACCACCACTCAAGGTCGCAATATGGCGGGTGCGCGCGCATTGTGGCGCGCCACCGGCATGAAAGAAGGCGACTTCGATAAGCCGATCATTGCGATTGCCAACTCCTTCACCCAGTTTGTGCCGGGCCATGTGCATTTGAAAGATATGGGACAGTTGGTGGCGCGCGAGATCGAAAAAGCGGGCGGCGTAGCCAAGGAATTCAATACCATTGCGGTGGATGACGGCATTGCGATGGGCCATGACGGCATGTTGTACAGCCTGCCCAGCCGCGATTTGATCGCCGACAGCGTCGAGTACATGGTCAATGCGCACTGCGCCGATGCGCTGGTCTGTATTTCCAATTGCGACAAAATCACCCCCGGCATGCTGATGGCAGCGATGCGCATCAATATTCCGGTGATCTTTGTATCCGGCGGGCCGATGGAAGCCGGTAAAGTCCGTTTGGCCAATCCTGACGGCCAAAGCTTCGATATCAAAAAACTGGATTTGATCGACGCCATGGTGATGGCGGCGGACAGTAACGTTTCAGATAGCGATTTGGCGGAAGTGGAACGTTCCGCCTGCCCGACTTGCGGTTCGTGCTCAGGGATGTTCACCGCCAATTCCATGAACTGTTTGACCGAGGCATTGGGGCTGTCGTTGCCGGGTAACGGTACGGTAGTCGCCACCCATGCCGACCGCGAACAACTGTTCAAACAAGCCGGATGGCGTATCGTCGCACTGGCCAAACAATATTACGAACAAGGCGATGAATCAGTACTGCCGCGTTCCGTCGGATTTAAAGCCTTCGAAAACGCCATCACCTTGGATATTGCCATGGGCGGCTCGACCAACACCATTCTGCACCTGTTGGCCATCGCCCAAGAGGCCAACATCGATTTCACGCTGGCTGACATCGACCGCATGTCCAAAGTGGTGCCGCAGTTGTGCAAAGTAGCGCCCAACACCAACAAATATCACATCGAGGACGTACACCGGGCCGGCGGCATCATGGCGATTCTGGCCGAGCTTAACCGGGCCGGCCGCTTGCATACCGACGTGCCCACCGTGCATGCCAAAACCCTGGGCGAAGCGTTGGCGCAATGGGACATCATGGCTAACCCCAGCGATGCGGTTAAAAGCTTTTATCTGGCTGGGCCAGCCGGCATTCCATCCCAAGTTGCCTTTAGTCAGAACACCCGCTGGCCCAGCCTGGACCTGGATAGAGCCGAAGGTTGTATTCGCTCCTTCGATCATGCCTTCAGCAAGGAAGGCGGTCTAGCGGTGCTGTACGGCAATATCGCGCTGGACGGCTGCGTGATAAAAACCGCTGGCGTCGATGACAGCCTGCTGGTGTTCGAAGGCAATGCTCATGTGGTCGAGTCGCAGGACGAAGCGGTGGAAAATATCCTGAACGATAAAGTCAAGGCGGGCGACGTGGTGGTGGTGCGCTACGAAGGCCCTAAAGGCGGGCCGGGCATGCAGGAAATGTTGTATCCGACCAGCTATATCAAATCCAAGGGCTTGGGCAAAGCCTGCGCCTTACTGACCGACGGCCGCTTTTCCGGCGGCACATCCGGCCTGTCGATCGGCCACTGCTCTCCGGAAGCGGCGGCGGGTGGCGCCATCGGCCTAGTGCGGAACGGCGACCGTATCCATATCGACATTCCTAACCGCTCAATTAATGTATTGGTCAGTGATCAGGAGCTGGCCCAACGCCGCACTGAGCAGGACAAACTGGGCTGGAAACCGGTCAAGGCGCGTCCGCGCAAGGTTTCGGTGGCGCTGAAAGCGTATGCCAAATTTGCCACTTCCGCCGACAAGGGCGCGGTAAGGGACTTGGCCCAGCTCGAAGGTCACTAAGTGGGCGACGCTGGATGCGCGCATGGTGAAACCATTGAAACGACATCAAGCATTGACCCTACAGGTGGGCGAACACGAAATCGCCCGCCGCTTCGAGAAATGAACGCTTCGGGATGCCACTTTAAGTTCTTGAGCCGCATCCCGGCAAACATCAATATTCATGTCATATTGCCAGCGGGCAACGCAATCCGATGAGGCGATTTTTTCTATTAATCATTTCAATCTGGAAACAGCAATTTAAAATCTATTTGATGGCTGCTCTGATCGGTGCGCTGATAGGCATCTTCCTGCTGGCTCCCAGCTACGATTACATCAATTCCCGCGAACACCACGCCTCCCCTCTGTCGTCTCTCGAATACGTATTTATTCAAATCAAAGAGATTTGGACCGGCAAGATCAACCAGAACAATCTGCTGGTATTTTATGCCGAGATCGGCGCCATGTTGGGCTTGCTGTCCCTGGGATTTTACAAGCTGGTGCACGGCCGACTGACGCGTCTGGAATCCTTAAAATCCGAGCTGGATAAGGACTTACCGTCCATCATCCGCCAGGGAGAGGGGCCGTTATTGGAATTCAAGTCCTCGCTACGCTGGGATATGCAGGAACAACGCATCAACCGCAACCTGGAAGCCGTGGTAATGAAAACAATGGCCGGCTTTCTCAATAGCCATATTGGTGGCACCTTGTTAATAGGCGTGAGCGATGACGGCGAACTCGTTGGTCTGGAGAAGGATTACCAAACCCTGAAAAAAACCAATCAGGATGGTTTTGAACAAACTCTGATGACGGCCATATCCACGAATTTGGGCGCTGACCTCTGTTCCAACGTACATATTTTGTTTCATGTCATCGATCAAAAGGACGTCTGCCGGGTTATTATCTCCCCTGCCCTTAGGCCGGTATTTTTTAGCCAAGGTAACACGCCCAAATTTTTCGTCCGTACCGGCGGCGGTACCCGCGATTTAAATATACAGGAAGCACTGGAATACGTGGCAGGGCGTTGGAAAAACCTCAAAATGAATTAATCGGGATTCAGTAGCATAACATCAATAATAATGAACACTACTTCACAAACCACCGCCAAACCTTTGATTTCACCGGTCTTATTATTTGCCGGCACCTTATTCATTAGCGCCATGTTGATGTTCGCGCTACAACCCATGTTCGGTAAACTTTTACTGCCTTTATTGGGCGGCACCCCGGCAGTTTGGAATACCTGCATGGTGTTTTATCAGACTGTTTTATTCGGCGGCTATTTATATGCGCATTGGCTAACCACCCGCTCGGGCCAACAGCGGCAAATTCAAATGCACACGGCCCTGCTGATATTCAGCCTGTTTGCCTTGCCGGTCGCCTTACCCGCCAATGCCAACCCGCCCACGGATGGCAACCCTAGTTTCTGGTTGATCTGGACTTTATTTTTAGCCATCGGCTTACCTTTTTTTGTGGTCTCCACGACAGCTCCGTTACTGCAAAAATGGTTCTCGCATTTAGGCCATCATAGTTCCGAAGACCCTTATTACCTGTATGCCGCCAGCAACGCCGGCAGCTTGTTGGCCTTACTCAGCTATCCGTTTTTGATTGAACCGAATATCGGCCTAGTCAATCAACGCCTGTTCTGGAGTATCGGTTACGGATTGCTGTGTATCTTGATTATCGTCTGCGCCGTCGCATTATGGCGTAACCTGCCGGAGACCGATGCCGAAGAGCTATCGGAAACCGAACCCGAACAGATTGCCGCGCCGCCCATGCGCCAACAGTTGCACTGGCTGGCGCTGGCTTTCGTCCCATCCAGCTTGTTGTTGGGCCTGACCCAATACATCAGCACCGACATAGCTGCGGTACCGCTGTTATGGATATTGCCGCTGACCTTGTATTTACTGTCGTTCATCTTTGTATTTTCCAAGTGGGCCGACCGCATACATCCCGGCATGATCGCGCTGCAACCGGCTGTTTTATTAGTATTTATCGCCTATTCCTTCATCAATCCGGCCGTATTGCCGTATTGGCTGGACTTGATATTGCACTGCCTGGCTTTCTTCCTGGCCATCATGGTTTGCCATGGCGAATTGGCCAAGCATCGCCCAAACACCCAGCATTTAACCCGGTTTTATCTGGTTATGTCCTTCGCGGGCATGCTGGGCGGCTTATTTAACACATTCGTGGCGCCGTTCATCTTCAATGCAGTGTACGAATATCCGATCATGATTGTGGCCGCCTTACTGTTGCGGCCCGGCTTTTTTAATGGCCGCTGGGTTCTGCAACCGATCTTTCCAGGGCTGTTGCTGATACTAGGATTTTTGATTTATTTCAGCTCGGACCAACTATTCGAATACCTGGATGTCATCGGTGGCGCGTTGATCTTGTTGGCCGGTCTGACCTATTCCGTCCGCCACAGTCCATTAGGGTTGGGTTTATTGACGGCGGTGATCTTGATTTTCACCTTGGGCTTACATAGTTTGGCATCCAGCACCCTGTATCAGGCACGCACCTTTTTTGGGGTGTTATCGGTAAGGGAAACCGTCATTGCCGACGAGAACCAGCATCCGGAGAAAGTTCATGAGCTTTATCACGGCACCACCAAGCACGGGGCCGAGCGCCTGACTGCCGCCAACATCACTACCCCTCTCACCTACTACAGCCGCCCCGGACCAATCGGCCAGTTATTTACCGAATTCGACGCCGACAACCAACATTGGAACATCGGTGCGGTCGGTCTAGGTGCCGGTGCTTTGGCCTGCTACAGTAAGGAGCAACAGCATTGGCGCTTTTACGAAATCGACCCATTAATCGTCGATGTCGCCAAGAATCCAAAATGGTTTCATTACCTGGAGCGCTGCAATCCGCAAGCAGACATGATTGTCGGCGACGCCCGTTTATCCTTAACCAAAGAGCCGGATAACAGCTTTGATTTACTGATCATGGATGCCTTCAGTTCGGACGCGGTGCCTACCCATTTGCTGACCCGCGAAGCGATGCAGCTATACTTTAGCAAACTGAAAGATGATGGCATGCTGGCGTTCCACATTACTAACCGGCATTTGGCTTTGAAAAAAGTCTTAGCCGACCACGCCGAAAACTTACACCTATCCGGCCTGTTACAGGAATTCAGCCCGGAAAGCCCGGCTCCATTGGTGGTTGCCACAGACTGGGTGGTGATCGCCAAGCAACCACAACGGCTGGACCGCTTGCGTCAAAGTCGTCTCGGCCATTGGCAAAAATTGCCGCTCACCTTTGATCTACAACCGTGGACCGATGACTTCACTAACATCATAGGAATCTGGAAATAGGAAAACTCATGCTGATTACGGAACTTGCCCAACTTTGCGACGCCAGCCCACAAGGCGGCGACGCCTCTGTCCCACTGCAGTCCGCGGCCGACATCATGTCCGCCCAGGCGCATCAAGTCACGGTATTGAGCGATGGCAAATACAAAAAATATTTAAAGGGCTGCCAAGCGTCCGCCTGTTTTATTGCCGAATCGTTAATAGACGACGACGTACCGACTGGCTTGACTTTATTGGTTTGCAAAGACCCCGAGATGAGCTTTCTTACCGCAGTCAAAGCCTTGCATCCCGAAGCGGCATTGGACAGACAGATTTCCCAACATGCAGCTATCGCCGAGACCGCCAGGCTAGGCAACAACATACACGTGGGCGCGTTTGCCAGCATAGGTCAACACTGTAATATCGGGGACGGCAGTACAATCGATGCCGGCGTACGCATCGGTAATGGAGTCAAGATAGGCAGCAATTGCCGCATTCATCCCAATGCGGTGATTTATGACAACACCCTGATTGGAGACAATGTCATCATTCATTCCGGCGCCATCATCGGCGCGGATGGCTTTGGCTACAAATATCGCGACAATCAACATGTCAAAGTACCGCATGTCGGCAATGTAGTGATAGATGACAATGTTGAAATCGGCGCCAATACCTGTATCGACCGCGGCGCATTGGGTTCAACCCGTATCGGCCTGGGCAGTAAAATCGATAATTTAGTGCAACTGGGCCATAACAATGTGGTGGGCCGCAACGTCATTATTTGCGGACAGTGCGGCATATCCGGCTCTTGCACCATAGAGGACGGCGCCATTCTGGCGGGCAGCGTCGGGGTAGCCGACCATATTAAAATCGGCACCCGCGCCGTCGTGATGGCCCGCAGCGGTATTTCACAGGACGTGGAGCCCGGAACCCAAGTCTGGGGCAGCCCGGCTAAAGATAGAAAAGTGGCTTGGCGCGAATTGGCAGCGTTGGCGAAATTGCCGGAACTGATGCAAAAAATCAAGCAATTCGAAAGCCGTCTGAGTAAACTGGAAAAATAAAACGGCAACGATCGGGAGCCCATCATGAACGACAAACAACTCGTCGCGGAACACGCCGCACAACGCATTGAATCCGGCATGCTGGTTGGTTTGGGCACCGGCTCCACCGCTAATTTTTTTATCGAGGCGTTAGCCCGCCGTCAGCAGGACGATCATTTACGGATCGAAGTTGTTGCCAGCTCGGTAGTCAGCACTTTAAAAGCCCGCCAGCTGGGCTTGAAGTTGCGTAGTATGGAACATATCAGCGGACTTGATGTATACGTTGACGGCGCCGATGAAGTCGCACCCGACTTGACCTTGTTGAAAGGCCGCGGCTCCGACTTGGTGCGGGAAAAATTGCTGGCTAAAGCCAGTCAGGTCTTTTGGGTGTTGATCGACCCGAGCAAACACGTCAAGCGTATCGGACAAAACTTCCCGATTCCGATTGAAGTGATGCCATTTGCCTGGCAATTGGTGCAACGCAGTCTGGACGGCATCGGAGGCGCGGCCAAGCTGCGCGCCAATGGCGACGGCTTATTCGTTACATCCTACGGCAGTCTGGTGTTGGATACCGGATTCGATCCCGGAGTAGATGGTAAAACCCTGAACACTCAACTGAATGCCATTCCCGGCATCGTCGAACACGGTATTTTTGCCGATCTAACCAGTGCGGTATTTTGCGCACAAGACGGTGAAGTGTCTGAAATATTGGCTTGAGCTCGCAACAGGACAGCTTCAAGTTGAACATGGATTGACGGGCAAACCAACCAATTTCAGCCATAGAGTATGAGCCGACCTATGACTGCAAACCGGCTGTATCCAGTCAGTGAATTGGTTTGTTTCTTATCCCAATTTAGAGCACCGTCGGCTCAGGAATCACTGACTCTCCCTCTTTCAGCTAAATCTATAACGATTACATCTATTGCCAAAACGCCAGGATATTGATCGGAAATGCCTTGCCAATAATTTTTTAGCGCGTCGGCAAGGCCAGTCAATACAACGTTTTTGCCGTTGACTATCCAATATTTTTTCTGGCCAATATTTTGAGCAACCAATAACAATACGCCGCATCCGGCGGTTTCTTCGCGTAAATAATCCCCTGCCAATTGATTGCGCAGCCGTTCGCAAAGATCATTGCCGCTCCAGTCTTTGTCGAGCAACTTGAGTTCTATCGGTACGGGAGATTTTACATAGGTGCTATGCAGCCAAATATCCATTCGTTGGCTATTGGCCAACTCCGGCTCCTGAGCTGTCACGTAATGGCTTTGGCAACGCTGATTAAGCCAGCCAGCAATCAATGTGCGCATTTCGGTTTCTTGTTCTGCACGCCGCCAAGTTTTCCAGGCGCTATCATTGCCACGTTCCAGCCAATTTTTTAACTCCGTCAGGTGCTGCACGGCCAAATTGAATAATTGCCGGTGTGTGGTTGGGGTATTAGTTTGTGACTGGGCAAAGTCGAAGACCTGGGAAGCTGTCCAAGACTCTAAATCGCCATCGGCTTCTGCGCGTTGATAGGCCCGTTTCGCCATCCATGGTCGATAATCGGCAGCGGGATGGTCATCAATCAGTTGTTTAATAGCGATGTAACTGGCTTTGCCGGGTATTTCCGTTATCAGGTTGAACAGCCTGTTGCGTGCATCCTGGGCATCATCACGAAGTCCGCGAGAATAAGTACCTTTATTGGCACGTTCGATATCCTCTTTTACCTGAATGTGGCGGTGCATTAAAACGTAAAGCGATTTCAAGTGTTCCGCTGTACGGAAGCTACCAACGTAGGGGCCTCGGTCCCTCGCCCAACTTCCGCCCATCAGTGCAGTAATGAAAATTTGGGCGGCGTGTTTCGCGTCTGCCGTTAAAAGACTCGCAAGCCATCGTTCGACTTCAGGTATACCGTTGTCTGGGGCGCAATCGACGCGAAGCGCATGCCAACGGGCCATATGCTCCAGTTGCCTGGTGTTTGCCAACTCTTGGTTTGCCAGCCCCTCTAATCGTTCTGGTGAAGCACCGCCTTTTGCCAGTATCTGCAGACAATAATGTTGATTTGCGTTTATCCGGCCGGGATTCGCTAGCACCCAGCTTAATATGGCGGGGGCGATCGACGAATAAAGCCACGGGGCATTATAGGCGACCCTGTCCAAGATGTAGTGCATGGGTTGTTCGGAATCTGTATTCTCAAGTTCCCAGAGAATTTCTTTAGTAACCGCCTCTATAGTCGATTCCGGAAAAGCGTGGTGCATCTTCTCAAACCAGCGGGGAAATCCGTTCAGCTCCCAGGTGATATAGCGTAAGGCATGGCGCACCTCTGCGTTACTTAGATGGTATGGGAAATCGGTTGTTTCGTTTGCTTCAATCTCTAGTCCAGCCATTGCGAATATCAACCCGCAAGGTACGGAGTTATCTCTGATAGCGCCTTCGGATTGCATGGTTGGTACGAAACTCCGCCAATAATTGATAGCCGCTTCGCGGTAGGCATGGGCAACGGCTTCACCGAAATCCGGTATCAATGTTCGCCAATCGGCCGCTTCCGAGTGGCTAATCATCAAGCCTTCGCCACGCAGTTCTCTGAGTAACCAATACTGATCTCCGGTCAGTTCTCCCGGTTTTAAGTTTGCTGACGTGATGATTCGATCCGGATTGGCACGTAGTTCAGTTATCCAGCGATCACGATTTCGTTTTTGTTGCTCATCCCGCTCTTCACGTTCTCGTTGGCTTTTTGCAACTTCCAGTTCCAGTTGCTTCGATTGCTCGCTAACGGGTGGGTCGAGCAACATATCCAATCTATTTTGCAAAACCGGATTTGCAGCTGCGGATTTTTTCAGGCCAGTTAACATGTGCTTAGGCCTCCCAGCCTGGACAAAAATCCTAAACGCCGCATTAAGTGCGATTAGCCGGTCGTCCTGAAGTTTGCGAGACTCCATATAGCCCAGCAACCTTGGAAAGCTTGTGGCGTCGAACATAAAATAGTGATCACGCCATAACACTGACAACTCGTCGGTTAACGGCTCGGTGGATTTCGCCGCTTTATTGAGCCTTGCTTGCTCAATACTTGCCCAATACAGCGCGTCGTTGAGTTCAGGCCAATCGGGAACGAGCGTCCGTAGATCGCCTTGGTGTTCTCTGATTTGACTATGCCCCCAATAACGCAGTGCCGGTACCATTAACAGTACGGAGATTATCGTTGCCTCTAATGCGGCAGCGTTACGCCTCTCAACCAATCGCTCGACAGCATGAGTAGCAATACTCAATAACCACGCATATGCCTCGGAAACATGGCAATTCCCGCACTCGACAAAAGGGGGTATAACTAGTAGCCGGTGTAGTCCATCGATAAGCTGGACAATAACTGCCGCGCCGCCATCGGCAGGCAATTTCGCAACAAATTCGTGTAGAACATCCTCAAGGCCTGTCGGATTAAATTCATCGTACCGCTCAAGTTTGCCGATTGAAATCAGCAATTGTTCGATGCTGTTGCTATTCGGTTCCGCCCCATCAACAATTTCAGCGAGTAATTCGCGCGGTATAAACGCATCAATTCCGTTAAGCTGGCGCCATAAATTTTGCTTTTGCTCTTCAGTGCCGCAAGTCATAACAGCGCGAACAGACGCAATGCGCGCGTATTTTTCCCGTGTTATATCAAGTGCTATTGTCCTCAGCGGCTCCAGGCATCCGACCAGATTGCCCTGCCACACGAATCTGCCCAGAAAGAAAATGGCCTCGTCATTATTTTGATATTCATTGATAAGCCGCAAGGCGTTGTCCGAGAGATCAGCCTTTGCTATTCGCGCAATGGCACTGTTATCTCGCGCTGAACGATCATCCTGATTAGCAGCAATTCTGTGGACAATATCGCGCAAAATGTTTTGCCGTTCCGGCAATGGCAGCTTGGATGGATCGCCACCTTCGACAGGGATTTCAGGGATTATTTGCAGTGCTTTGAGGCGAATCCCATCGTCAAACAATATCAGCCAGGGCAAAACCGGCCTTAGTCTGGGAGCAATAATTTTTTCCCCGTATTGTTCGCGGAAAAATAACGATTCGATTGCCTGTCGGCTGTTGCCCTTTTTTAACAGGCTATCGAACCACTCGGCGGCCAAAAGCTCACGCACTTCCCGATGACGAAATCGTACGGCACCATAAAGGATGTCGTTGAATATGCCGCGTTCCAAAAGTGCACGAACATCTTTTAGGTCCCATTCCCCAAGTATGGCGCCAGCCTCAATGCCCGGTTTATCAGAAGATGAATCAGGCACATTTAACCCAACCTGACCACTCAACACCACTGCAGCTGCCAATCGACGCGCACCTTCCTTGGCCTGTTCCAGATTCAATGGCTGGCGTTGCGCCCGGTCCGTGTTATGGGTGTCGCGTAGTCTCTGATCGATGTTGTGGCGCAGCAATTCCAGGCGGCCACCAAGTGCCTTGTCTTTAGCCCATTTAGACAGAATGCTTTCGAGATCGAACGGACGTTCCGCCAAACTGCCAAGATTGCATCGATCAATTTCCTGCATGAGTTGATCAATGTCATGCGTACCGCGAGCCAGACAAAAGCGCCGAATCTTTTCATGATTCAAAGGAAGCATGCTGTATACGGTCAACGCACTTTCGGATTCGGGGTGTTGTTTACCCTCATTAGCCTTATCCATTAGCTTGGGCACAAACAAAATTTCATCCAGAATTCTGCAATCCTCAGAAAATCGCCAGGCATAGGGCCGACTGGAAAAATAGATATGTGCTCGGTGTGCGCCTTGCTTTATGGTTCGGGCAAAATGGCGTAATGCTCTTTCAAAGGTTCTTGAATTATCCAGCCGCGCTTCGTCAACCGAATCGAGAAAAAACCAAGCTTCCGCAGTCGATTGCAACCACGCTTCGAATTGCGTTTCTTCGCCGATTTCAAACGCTTGCCAGAAGCTGTTTTCAATATCTTCGATTCGGATGAAGAAAGATAACTTTCCCTGATCTAAAAGTTCATTTGCCCTGTGCCGTAATTCTTCTGTCTTTCCTGCTCCTGCCGCCGCCAGGATGACACTTCGATATTCTTGGTCAAGATCATCCCAGGATTTTGAGTTGGTATTTCCCCAAAAAGAAAGAAACTCATTCGATTCCGAGTCTTCTTGATTCCCAGATATGGGAGAGAATTGTCGCTGTAATGGAATGTACTTTTCCATGTAGTTCAATTTCGTGGTAGTTACATAAACTGGAAATATAGATGTAGATATAGAGTCAGAAGAATGACTTCGAGAAATGATTCAAAGAATGCCTGCGGCTCGATCTCAATCGACTCAGTCTCAATAGAAAAAAAGGCAACCTAGGTTGCCTTTTTAGTACGTGTTGGGTAATTAAATACCGTCCGGAAAATCGTAGCTGTAATGCTTGCGTAGCGGTTTAACCACTTCCCATTGGCTATCCAGACCGGCCGGAAACACGACCAAATCACCCGGCAAAATCCGAACCGGCTCACCACCGGCGGGTGTGACCAGAATTTCACCGTCCAGTACATAGGCGCATTCGGTTTCATCGAAATCGAGGGGAAATTTGGAGACTTCTTTTTCCCAAATCTCCCAACCTGAAACGCCCAGTTCCTGCAAGCGCGCTTCGCTGGGGTTATGTTCAATTTTAATTTGGCTCATGTCGTTAAATTAGCAAAGTTTTTGAAGCGGTGATTTTAGCATTCCGCGTAAGGCTTAACCATGCATAAGCAAGGAATTCGCCACATCGATGACAGCCCGGGGTGGAATCTCGGCGATGGAAAAATCGTTTTTATTCAGCTTGAACGGGTTTACCACGGAGGGTGATTTCAACACGCGGTTGATATTGGTCTGATAAACCCGGCTTACCGGGGTCGGGCCAAACAAAGTAATCGACGGCCGATTCAAACCCCAAGCCATGTGAGTGGGCCCGGTGTCATTGCCTATCAATAAATCCACCCGGGCGATGACGGCTTTTAAATCGTTCAAACTTAGCCTGGGCAATACCGTTGCGTCGCTGTGCTCGGCCAGCCATCGGGCACGCTGCAATTCCTGTTTGTCACCCCAGCAGATCAGATAATTGGCCGGCAAACCTTGCATGACCTGTAAAATATTCTCGGCGGGGTAATTACGGCTGGACCAGGTCGAACCTATCACCAACAGAATATTGGGTTTGTCCGCAGCAAACAAAGTATCCAGGCCGGCTTCGGCGGGCTTGTAATACAGAAAAGGCTTTTTAGCCAAAATCTGTTGCGGCGTCACCTTTATGCCCAACGGACGGGTCAATACGGTAACGTTTCTGTCTATGGTATTGGCATCGTAGGGACAGGCTATCGCTTTTGCATAAAGACTGGCGGCCCATTTTTCGCGGATGGAATGTTTATCGAAACCGACTGTGTGCGCTGACAGCAGGCGCGCGACGATGGCCGACTTGATCAAACCCTGGGCGTCGATCACCAGATCGTAATGCTGTTGCGCGTAGCGTCTGATGTTGGCAAACTCGCGAAACAACAAGGTTTTGTCGGTCTTTAAGGCTTTTAAATTGACCGGCAGCACACGCTCGATATGCGGATTATCGGCCAGCACCCCGGCAAAGCCTTGCTCCACCACCCAATCGATCCGTGCGTCGGGCAACGCTTCGTTGATAAACTGCAAGGCCACCATGGCATGCACGATGTCGCCCATCGCGGACAATTTGACGATGGCGATATTCATGGCTTAGGTAGGAATGGCCGCAATCACGCGTTCCGGTGCGATGTCGGTTAAACAGCGGGTGTGGCCTAATGGGCATTCGCGCTTGAAACAGGGCGAGCATGCCAGCTTCAGGGTGATAATTTCGGCATCCTGGTGTAACGGCGGCGTAAACCCAGGGTCCGAGGAACCGTACAGCGCAATGAGTTTTTTATCCAGCGCCGCCGCCACATGCATTAAGCCCGAATCGTTACTAACCACCACATCGGCCAGCGACATCAAATCCACGGCTTCGGCTAGATTGGTCGAGCCGGAAAAATTCCGGCAAACCTGCCCGGACAATGAATCGATTTGTTCAGCGACCGGTTTATCTTTATCCGAACCCAACAACCAGACTTGCCAGCCGTGTTGATGCATGTGGCTGGCAACCGCGGCAAAATGCTCGCTGGGCCAGCGTTTGGCGGGGCCGTATTCCGCTCCGGGACACAGCGCCAGAATTTTCGCATCGTTATTGACGGCGAATTTTGCGGCAACCGCTTGTTGCTGTGCCGGGCTGATCGCCAAACGGGGAAAGGGATATTCCAATATACCAGGGTCTGCCAGCGCCACGAAACGCTGCACGGTCATGGTCAGACGGCTTTTATCGAGCTTGCGGGCATCATTCAATAAGCCCCAGCGCATTTCGCCTATGTAGCCGGTTCGTTTAGGAATGCCGGCAAAAAAAGGGATCAGCGCCGACTTCCAGGAATTGGGTAACACCAGCGCCTGATCATATTGATGGTTCCGAAGGCCGCGGCCGATACGAACACGCCCCGGCAGATCGAATTGGCCGTGTCCGAAAGGCATGGCGATAGCTTGATGGACTTGCGGCATCCGTTGCAACAACTGCAACGACCAAGCCGGCGCCAACACGTCGATCCGACAGCCGGGATGTTGTTGTTTGAGTACGCTGAAAAGGCTTTGCGCCATGACCATGTCACCGACCCAGGATGGGCCGATGACCAGGATGTTAAACGGCTTTGCCACTTATGAAACGAGTGTCAGCCAGTCTTTGTGGTCGGCGAGGCGACCGTGCACATAATCGAAATACAGGGTTTGCAGTTTTTCGGTGATTGGACCGCGACTACCGGTACCGATATCGCGATTGTCGTACTGACGAATAGGCGTGACTTCAGCCGCGGAGCCGGTAAAGAAGGCTTCGTCGGCCACGTAGACTTCGTCACGGGTAATACGTTTTTCAATCACTTCATAGCCTTGTTCACGAGCGATGGTGATCAAGGTATCGCGAGTAATGCCTTCCAGCGCCGAAGTGGTTTCCGGTGTATATAACTTGCCGTTGCGAACGATAAATAAATTCTCGCCACTGCCTTCGGCGCAATAGCCTTCATGATCCAGCAGTAACGCTTCGTCGTAACCGGTCGATAAGGCTTCCTGCAGGGCCAGAATAGAGTTGATGTAATTGCCGTTGGCCTTGGCTTTACACATGGTGCTGTTGACGTGATTACGGGTATAGGACGAGGTACGAATACGGATACCTTTTTCCATATTCTCGGCCCCCAGATAGGCGCCCCATGTCCAGGCAGCCACCATGACATGTACTTTCAAATTATCGGCTCGCAAGCCCATGCCTTCGGAGCCGAAGAACACCATGCTGCGGATATACGCGCTATCCAGGTTGTTTTTGGCCACCGCATCCCTATGCGCCTGATTTAACTCCTCCTTGGAAAACGGCATTTTCATGTTCATGATATGCGCGGAACGATACAATCGATCGGTATGTTCGGCCAGCTTGAAAATGGCAGTGCCATTGTCGGTTTTATAGGCCCGTAAACCCTCAAACACGCCACAGCCATAATGCAGGGTATGGGTTAGCACGTGGACTTTGGCTTCGCGCCATTCAACCCACTGCCCGTCTAACCATATCCAACCGTCTCTGTCATCCATCGTTTTCATCATTTGAACCTGTGTATCTTGTGTGAGGGTGTAATTAGTAATTTTCAGCCGCGGCCAGAGTGAGAATTGTACTATAGCGCCGTTGAAGACAATAAATAGAAAATCGACTGGTTTAGCTGGATCTCCCTGCTGATCCGGAATATTTCAGCTTTTCTTCCCTACTGAAGTTGACCTGACTTTTGGAATACGCCAGCTAAGTGGTAATGAATGAGGGGGTGCGTTCAACGCAACAGCGTCTTTTTGTGGATATGGGTAATTATTTGGCATGTTTGCCGAACTTAAAACCGGTTAACCTCAAGGGTAACCGGAGGTGCAATATTGCCGTAAGCGCTGTGAACATTACTTGCGACTATTGAGCAATAAGCTCATATGCAAAATATGGGCAAGTGTTGCTATTTATTGTTTCTTAAATCGACATAAATAATCAATATAACAACATATTGTAAATAAAATATAACAGTTTATAGTTGAGCCGCACTCACTCAAGCGACTGAAATCAGTCTAGGCGGTAAAATGAAGAAACCAAACAAGCTGTATAGAAAACTCGCCTTGGGTTTTTTATTTATTCTCGGTCTGCTCAGCTTCCTACCAGCAGAATTCGTATTGGCTACCTTGCTGTTTATTGCTGTGACCTATGGCGGCGTGGTGGTGATCAAATTAGCCACTTCTTATGACTTAAAAGACAAACGGGAAAACAAAACCTAAGCTGCCATCGTTCTCGCACCGCAAGTCACTTAAATCCGTGGTATGTGATTCAATGCCACGGGCCGCCTATTCTCCAACGCTGCACCCGGCTGTACTGTCGTCGCCTTCTCTACCCTGCCACGAAATCGACGACAGTAGTTACTTTTTGGGGATGGTAACGGTTAACACACCGTTACGGTATTCCGTTTGCATCCGCTCCGAATCAACCGGCCCCGGCAATGTCAACAGCCGATGAAACTCGCCTACAAAGCGTTCCCGATATCGGTAGCTGTCGTTTTTGTCATCATCCTGTTGCTTGCCCTGCTCGGTTTTAATCGTGATATTCAATAATTGCCCGTCGAGTTTTACAACTATCGACGCTTCATCGGCGCCCGGCGCGTTCACGGTCACCCGATAATGGTCGGCCTTATCCTGCAGATCGACCTCGGGTGTTTTGCTTAAGCTTCCTAGCGGTGCGTTTAAATGGAAGCGCGAAAACGACTCACCGAACATTTTTTCCACTTCATCCTGCATACGCTGCATCTCTTCATAAGGATTCCATGGCTGGCTATTTAAGAAATCCTCTTGGGGCAATGGCTTTGGTGTCAGCGGCTTAGGTATATTCGGCCGGGTGCCTGGAGAAGCTTTAATTGATTGATTTTGCGATGCGAGTTGATCGACCCGCGCATTTAAGTGGTACAGCATATAAGCTTGAATACCTAGAATGACGACTAACACAGTTGCTATTACTGCAAAGGTATTGTTTTTCATTATAAATCCTCCCAAATCAATGCCGCCCATACGACAAGACCAAGGAGAGTTTGTTCAGCGCATTTTATCGATTCGATAGGTGAAAATCTAACAGAACGAAACGCTGCCGATTAATGTATGGCGTTTTGCTGCTGGGGTTGCATCGCTGCCACTAAAGCCAAATGGGCCGGCGCATCGAACAATATGCGCTGTTCGGTAAAAAACTCGCCGGCTGCATCAATGGCATCCAATAAGATGGCTATTACGTAACGCTCGGCATGCGCCGATTCCAGCATTTTTGCGGGCACCGCCGCTTCTATTCTCAGCGTCTGAGTATCTTTTTCGAAAGAATGTAACCGTAATCCTTCAAAATCGGCTTTTTCCAGCCGGCTGGGTAACAAAAAAACGATATTCAAAATAGGCAGTTTGTTTTGAATCGGTTGATTCATAAACCCGGCCCAATCGATAGCGACTTTTGTAATGGCTTTGAATAGCGTACTCTCGTCAAGAGCGCGATCCGGAATCATCGATGAAATATGCAATGTCATAGTAATCTCTTTATTAAACCCCAACTAAGACAAGCAATACCTATTCCAATACCTTAGCCGGTAGGTCATTAAGGCAGCACCGGTGTAATCCACCAACGTATTGCGTATTACTGTTTGAATTCACTGGTATTTTAAAATTACTCGCTGAGCCAAACACACCCGGAGTGAGCCGTACAGTGCATGAGCATGGTCAAAGTATTGATGCCAAGCTTACAAAACATCTGCTTATATCGGTTTTATGAGCCATAACGAACAATCTTGTCCGCTACACTGAAATGAGCGCTCAAGTCTGCTGTCCGCGGTTAACATTCGGAATGCATTATGCTGAAAATCCCGGCTATAGCAGCCATACCCGTGGTGATATTGCCATTATTTGAGTTCGGGTTCATTTCGATAAGGTTTCAATGATCCGCTTTATCAAATTAATAGAGGCCGTTATCGCCTATAGACATATTTATTAATTCGATAAACTCATCGAAACTTAACATTTTATCTGTACGGATGTTTTCGTTACCATGCCCCCCCAAACGCAACACGGTTAAAACCATTTTCAATTTTCACGGAGCCCAATATGACAGATGCGGAGGGGGGCGATTTATTTAAATTAGCGCAGAGTCAGAATATCGCGCAGCTTATCGAATCGTTGCTGAGGGATATTCGCTTTGGCTCGATCGAACTGGTCGTGCATGACGGTCGTGTGGTGCAAATCGAGAAACACGAAAAATTTAGACTGAATCACTAGGCGTCAAGCCTTGCAAACTTAAGCCTAAGCTGACCGGACCGCCGGAAGTTAGGGTGATTAGAAGCACTTAATTACTTTAATTTTCACGGGAGAAATCAGCCATGAAACGGCATGTTTTTAGCTTTAATAGCAAAACCCGGTTGGCAAGCGCATTGCTAATATTACCGCAGCTTGCCGCTGCCGAAGACTATTACCGCAAAACCAAAGGCTATCGTGTCGAGCCGGATTCCGATCCGCCGGCTTATGTGCGTAACCTCAGCAACACCCAGTTTGAACAATTCCGCGATGTGGAATGGCTGGATGTAGGTCTGGATTTTCGTACCCGTTATGAGTACCGGGAAAACGATCTGCGCCGGCGTAATGATCCAACCAGCGGGGCGACCTTGAATAGCTATCGTAATGATCCGGATAATCTCTGGTTGCTGCGCACCCGCGCTTACTTGGGTGTCAAAGATATTCTGGACCCGTTGCGGTTTGCGCTGGAATTCGAAGATGCTCGCAGTTATAGCGGGATTTACGAAAAAACCGATGCCGATATCAATGAGTTTGAACTGATCCAAGGCTATGCCGAATGGTATTTCAATCAGGCTTTGGGGCATAACCGGCCGCTCAGCATTCGGGCCGGCAGGATGGCTTTCGAACAATTGGACCGGCGTTTCATTGGCAACAACCAATTTCGCAACACCACCAATAACTTCGAAGGCTTCAGGGTCCGTTTCGGCAAAAAGCAGAATAACTGGGATTTGGATACCTTTGCCCTGCAACCCGTTGAGCGGTTGAAATACGCTTTCGACCGTCCGGATGAAAACACCTGGTTTTACGGCGGCATTTTAAGTTTGAAACAATGGTCTGACTTCATCACCATCCAGCCCTACTTTCTGGGCCGCAAGGTCGCTGGCGACCCTTACAATCCGGTGGCGCTGAATCGGGTCAATGACCAGGCTATCTACGCGCCGGGTTTGCGGGTGTACGGCGTCTTCGGCAACAGCGATTTTGATTTCGACGCTAATATCAACAAGCAATTCGGCCGCAAAGGCGCCACGAAAATCGTTGCCGGCAAATCGGTGCAGGTCATGGAACAGCATGATGCCCTGGCCTACTCGCTGGAAACCGGCTACAGCTTCAATCAGGACTGGAAACCGCGCGCCAGTTTGTATTACGGCTATGGCAGCGGCGACAAAAACCCCGGCGACAACATCAATCAGCGTCTGGATACCTTTTATGGTTTCAATCAACCCTGGTCGCGTAACGATTATTTCTCCTGGGACAACATTCATGCGCCTAAGGCACGCCTGGAGTTTACCCCGTACAAAGAGCTACGTATCGACATGGGTTACAACGCCTATTGGCTGCAAAGCGAAACCGGCGGCTGGAGTCGGGCCAACCTGCGTGACAGAACCGGTCAGAGCGGTAGTTTTCTGGGGCATGAATTCGATATCCGTTTGCGGCATCAGCTCAACCCTTATGTGGATTGGAGCCTGAGCTATGCCCGCTTTACGCCCGGTGCTTACACAAAGTCTTTCGACAAAGGTAACACCGCCAACGGTCCGTTTAGCAGCGAACCCGGTAACTTCTTTTACGTTGAAGTCTCGTTGAACGCCTTTGGTGGTGGCAAGCCGAAATATCAATAAACCAAGATAACGCCACGCCTGGGCGCGCTGACCTGACAAAGCAGTATCGCTAAATAATCACCAACAACCGCAGGCTGCTCTCAACGATCCGGCCTGGGTGCGTATTGGGCTGGTGACTATCAGTGTGTTGGTCATGACCTTGTTTTTACTTTTACCGCTGACGCTGCTGCCGATCGAAGCCTTGCCAAGGGCGGATCGGCGTTTGCCGCCGGTTTGAGTTTCGCGGCAAAAGCCCGTTTGTCACGTTGCTTGATTTGCCGTTTTCGGTATCGCCGATAATTGCCGGTCTGATTTATGTGTTGATTTTCGGCGCACATGGCTGACTAGGGCCCTGGCTTGCCGAGCATGACATCAAAATCATCTTCGCGGTGCCGGGTATTATCCGGGCGACGTTGTTCGTCACCCTTCCCTTCGTGGCGCGGAAATTAATCGCGTTGATACAGGAAACAGGGTCATGCAGCGGTTCCGTCCAGGCGCGCCAAATCAGCTGTTTGGGTACATCGACGATGCGCTGAAAAGGTCAACCCTGGCAAGTCGAATAGTTTTATTTTGGGTCTCCTGTATAAGAATCTTCCTGTTTATTGCAAAGCGTTTTAAGGTGTTTGGAACAATAATCAAACGGTGGTCAACGAAATAGACCCGCCGCGAAATTATTGTTGGCTACTCGCAGTGATAAGGATAATTGCGAAGAATAATCGCCTATGGCTACGCAGAATCGACACGGCTGCGGGATCATCGGCACAAAATCATTCCGCCAACGAGGCAACCAAGGGAGGCGCAGGGCTTTGTTGTAATGCAATTTTACGTCAGTGCCTGTTTAATGGATAAAGGCAGAGGGCCTTGCTCGAATACGGCCTCGAACTGATCGACCGGCACCGGTCGGCTCAGTAAGTAACCTTGATAATGGCGACAACCGTACTGCAACAGCAAAGCCAGTTGCTCCTTGGTTTCCAGACCTTCGGCGATCACTTCCAATCCAAGATTTTGCGCCATACCGATGATGGTTTGAATGATCACCGCTGCGCTGGGATCGCTGGTAATATCGCGCACAAAACTTTGGTCGATTTTAAGTTGATCCAGTGGCAAACGTTTTAGGTACGCTAATGACGAGTAGCCTGTGCCGAAATCGTCCATCGAGAAGCGTAGGCCCAAGTTCTTCAATATCTGAATTTTTTCAATGACGTCTTCCGCGCCAACCAGCATGACGCTTTCAGTGAGTTCCAATTTCAACAACGAGGCGATATCGTCATACCTGGCCATTAAGCGGCAAACCTTGGCGGTAAAGTCCTGTTGGTGGAATTGTACCGCACTGACATTCACGGCCAATTGCAATTGGCGCATATGCGGATGGGTTTGCCAGCTGCGCAGTTGCTCGCAGGCCATTTGCATCACCCAATCGCCGATTTCGATAATCGCTCCTGTTTCCTCAGCCAAAGGTATGAAGACGCCGGGCGATACTTGCCCACGCTTGGGATGCTGCCAGCGGAGTAAGACCTCGGCACCGGTAATGTGACCCAGGTCGTCGGCTTGCAATTGGTAATACAGCTGAAATTCCTTTAATGGCATGGCGCGCAGCAAATCGGCCTCCAACTCCAGCCGGGTCATGATGACGGACTGTAGCGCCGGATCGAAAAAACGAATGGTATTTCGCCCGGCGATCTTGGCCTGATACACCGAGGTTTCGGCATGTCTTAACAAGGTTTCCAGGGTATCCAAGTGTGCCAGGAATAAGCTGATCCCAATACTGAATGAGGCCGAACGCTCGCGTCCATTTAACCGATACGGCGGCGTCAGCGCTTGCTGTAGTTTTTGAGCGATCTGTTCGGCCTGAATGGCCGCCTCGTCCCGGATGGACGGCAACGGCCAAATCAACAGCATGAATTCGTCCCCGTCGTAACGTGCCACGGTATCGCCCTCGCGAATACAGGCTTCCAGTCTTCTTGCCGTATCGATCAGAAATCGGTCGCAGGCCTGGTAGCCGTAATAATCATTGAGTTGCTTAAAATGATCGACATTCAGCGTCATTAAGGCGCCGTATTGGCCGGTGTGGGTGCCCATCGCCATGGCTTGTTGGATACGGTCCAGCAATAACCCACGATTGGGTAAACCCGTCAACCCGTCATGAAGCGCAAGATATTCGGCCCGCGTATCCGCCTGCTGCCTGTCCGCAATCAACCGCGAGGTGTATTGATCGTTGTTACGGCACAGCACAATGGCCCGTTCCAGGTGCGACATGATCGGTTCAAACATCAGCGTCAGCGGCAAGCCGGTTTCGGGCATTCGGGGCGCGATCAAAATAATCACGCCCAATTTCCCTATCGGCAACCGCAGAAAAGCCTGGTAACGACCTCGGGTCGCCGGCATGCAGGACAGCAGCTCGGCTTGGCCATCCAGTTTTACCGCCGGCCCCAAAAGTAATTGCTTGGGTAAGGTAAATTGTTCGCCGACATGCTTGATTAATCGATAATCGCCGACCGCTGCGTCCAGCGTCGTAGTGACAAAATCCTCGCCGCCAACTTCGGCAACCGGCAGATCCAGGCAAATAAACCCGGCGGGAAAAGACGTGTAATACAGCAATCGTTGCAAGGTGCGGCTCAACAGCGATGCCACACTGACTTCGCCGCCTATCGCCAACGCCATTTCATAAAGTATCGGGATGATTTCGTCGCGATTCATTGGCCAATTTCCCAGTCGGCCGTCACCAAGGTGGCATTTTGAAATAAAGGATAACCCCATAGCGTCGACTTGCCGATCTCACCCAAGGCGAGTGCGCCGGCCACGGCGGCGGGCCGGGTCACTTCGCTGAACAGACGCAGTTCTTCGACAGCGGCTGCCTGGCCCATATGCTGCCGGCGACCGGCGCAATAAAACAACAGCACGCCATTGGCCTCCGGATTACCCCGCAACTCAGTCAAACCCTGTTGCAAAGTCTCCACGGTGTTCACTGAATCGACCCGAGGTGCCGCCAGTAAAGTCAACATGGAATGGGCCGGTACTTCGCCTATGCAAAATAGTGCGTTGTCCTCATCCAACATCACCGGAATACGCACCAGGGTGCAATGGTTGGCCCGCAGTATGCCGAACGGGAAATGCACTGCGTAGCTATAAAAATTTTCCCGGGTGATATCCACCCCGAACTCCGCACGCACCAATTCCTGATACACCTCGAACGCCGGCCGCCAATCGATATGAATAATGCGGTTACCATCCGTCGAAGTGGCGTGCAAGGACTGAGCCTGGGTTTGGTAACCATGCTCCAGAACCGCGCCCCGATGCGGCTTGAGCAAGATCACCAACACGGCGTTTCCCACCAGGCGGTAGCTATCGAACAGGCACGGCATCGCTTGAAAGCTCTCGCTGCCCGCATTTACGCCGGCGTAATGCACCCGGTTGGCCAGCCGCAGGTATAGTTCGTCCAGCAGCGTACTAATATGAGGTAGCAGTCCGTCCAGCAGCAAAAACAGCGTGGCAGGAATGTCATCGATCAATTCGGGACTAACGCCCAAAGCAATGGCCTGCGCGGATGCAAGCGTATCGTCGAGCACCCCGGTGTGCAGTGCCACGTAGGGCATGATGTCGAAACGTAACAGGCAAATACCGCTACAGTGAAATTCGTTGCCGTAAATCAATTGTGGAAAAATCGCTCCGCAGAGTGGGATTTGATGACGGCGGCACAGGGCTTGCAATTTGAGTACTTGGCTTTTTTCGGCTTCCGGAACCATGGCGAGAACCCCCATATTCGGGAACTCCGTCCGCCAATTCAGCAGCAGGGCCTCGATTTTAAGCTTGTCGATAGAGGAAAAATAAATCATGCCCGCGCAGCCCATTCATCACCCCGTTCTGTAAACCATAGCGTAAGGATATCCAGCAATCCGCCAAATGTAAAACACTGCATTTTCATAGAGATATAGCCGAACGAGGACCTTGGAGGGCGCTTGACCGGTGTCCGATCAGCTTATTGCCTAGCCATCCGAGGTTAGAGATGATATACGGAAATCCTTCAAAAACTTAGCGCTGATTCATGTATCAGCCCGTTGGGCACGATTTATGTGTCCACACCGAATAGCAACAACAGCTTATAACCGGTGGGCAGAAAAGCGTTGCCCACCCTACGTCTGTTTTGATGCTTTTACCGGCGCGATGAGTTTACCTGCTGCCCGCGATTTCCGTTCGGCCATAGGCGCTGAATTCGTTTATGGCACACTCCCAAAAAGGCCTAACCTATAAATCCAGTTTTAACTTACGGCCGCCGCTAATGCTAAAGCCCTCGCGCCGATAAAACCCCAAGGTCCTGTCGAATTGCGGCAGCGGCGGCGTAGTCACCTCCAACCGCTTCCAACCTTTAGTCGCACCAAATGCCTTGGCCCGCGAAATCAGCTTGAAGCCGACCTGCCTGGACCGATAAGCCGGACGCACATACAGCTCCGGTATGGTGCCGAAAGCGCCTTCCGCATACAGCGCATAACTTTCATACAAGGCCACGAAGCCCACTGCATTGTGCAAGCCGTCGTAAGCGACAAACACCACGTAGTGCTGTTTTGCCAGAAAATCCCGCAGCCGGGCGACGGTTGCCGGCAGATCAAAGTTGAAGGCCCGCACGTCGATCCGCCGCATGATTTCTGTAAGCAGTTCACCGACCATGACTGCAATTTCTCCGGCATCCGTCTCGCTTGCACGCTGAATGGTGAATTGCGTATTCATATTTGCTTATTGAAATGGCTGTGTCAGTTTCAGAATACGTCGCCGTTTTGGCACTGGCCGTAACCGCCGCCGCCCGGCGTTTCGATCACGATAGTGTCGCCGGCTTCCACCTGAATTTCGGCGCAGCCGGCCAGTTGTTCGCAGCGGCCGTCTTGGCGAATCAGCCGATTCGCGCCTAATCCGCCGGCGGCTGCGCCTTTTAAACCGAAGGGCGGCAGTAATCGATGGCTGGACAGGATGCCGGCCCGCATGGCTTCGCGAAACTCGATGCGTCTGATAACCCCGTCGCCGCCTTTATACTGCCCTGCGCCGCCACTGCCGGTACGTATCGAAAATTCCCGCAACAGCACCGGAAAACGGGCTTCCAGTATTTCCGGGTCGGTGATGCGCGAATTGGTCATGTGGGTGTGGATGGCATCGGCACCGTTAAAACCAAGGCCGGCCCCTGCCCCGCCGCAAATGGTCTCGTAATATTGGAAGCGCGCATTGCCGAAGGTAAAGTTGTTCATGCTGCCCTGCGAAGCGGCCAGCACGCCCAAGGCCCCGTACAAGGCGTCGACGATGTATTGCGAGGTCTCCACGTTGCCGGCCACCACTGCCGCCGGATAATCCGGATTGAGCAGGCATCCGGGCGGAATGACGATCTCCAACGGCTTTAAACAGCCGGCATTCAATGGAATATCGTCGTCCAGCAAGCTTCTAAACACATACAACACCGCCGCCCGGCACACTGCCGCCGGGGCGTTAAAATTGCCGGGCATTTGCGGCGAGGTACCGCTGAAATCGATGCGGGCGCAGCACTGCTCGCGGTCTATGCTGACCGCCACCACGATGTTCGCGCCCTGATCCATCGGGTATTCGAAGCGCCCTGCTTCCAGCCGGATCAATAATGCCCGTACGCAAGCTTCGGCATGATCCTGCACATGTTGCATATAGGCCTTTACCACCGGCAAGGAATACGTCGCGACCATGGCCGATAACTCCTGCAGGCCTTTTTGGTTGGCGGCGATTTGTGCTTGCAGATCAGCCAGATTCTGCCCCGGATTGCGGGCCGGATTCGGGTTGCTGGTCAGCCATTGTCTGACCGCCTGTTCCTGGAATTGGCCTTGTTCCAATATCCGCAAGCCGGCGCTGATCACCCCTTCGTCGTCGATATGCCGGCTGTTGGCCGGCATGGAGCCCGGCGAAATGCCGCCGATGTCGGCATGGTGACCGCGTGAAGCCACAAAAAATAGCAATTGCCCGCCGTCAGCGTCAAACACCGGCGTCACCACGGTAATGTCGGGTAAATGGGTGCCGCCGGCGTAAGGCGAATTCGACAAATAAGCCTCGCCGGTCTGAAAATCGCGGCCTTTCAGCGCTAGCAAGGCCTTGACGCTTTCGCCCATGGAGCCTAAATGCACCGGAATATGCGGGGCGTTGGCGATCAGCTGCCCGCCCGCATCGAATACCGCGCAGGAAAAATCCAGCCGCTCCTTGATATTTACCGAGTGCGCGGTGTTTTGCAGCACAAAACCCATTTGTTCGGCTACCGACATAAAGCGCCTGTTAAAGATTTCCAGCAACACCGGATCGCGTTGGCTACCGACGGTTTGCCAGCCGGGTAAGCCAATACGGCGCGTCAACAGCAACTCGCCGCCAATTTGCAATTGTGCCTGCCAGCCGGGTTCGATGACGATGGTCGAAGTGGCTTCAAGCACAATGGCCGGGCCCGCCAACGGCGCTTGCGTGGATAAATTTTCCCGGCGATACACCGGCGATTGGTGCCAGGCATTTTGACTAAAGATGCCTGTGATGCTTTCGGCTTGCAGGCTTGGCTGCTCGCTGGCGATGGCGGACACATCCGCAACCGGTGTTTCCCGTCCGATGCACTCGACTTCCAAGGCCGCTAATAACAACGGTCGGCGGGCAAAGCAAAAGCCGAATTGCCGGCGATACCGGGCTTCGAACTGGCTGCGTATCAGCTCCGGTTCGGCAAAATCCAGCGTTAGCGCGGTGTCGGTACCCTGGTAGCGCAAATCCAGCCGCCACCGGCTGCCGATCTGTTCATCCGCCAAGCCTTGTTCGCGTAAGGCCGCCCGGCCTTGCCGCTCCAATACCGACCACTGCTGTTTCAGCGCGACAAAATCGCTTTCCTCCCAGGACTGTTCAAGCGCCTGCTGTTTGACCACCCGAAAATCCGCCAACCCCATGCCGTAAGCGGACAGCACTCCCGCCAGCGGATGCAGCAATATGGTATTCATGCCCAATCTATCCGCCAATAAACACGCGTGCTGGCCACCGGCGGCGCCGTAACAACACAAGGCGTATTCGGCCAAGTGATAGCCTTTTTGCACCGAGATTTTCTTGATCGCTTCGGCCATGTTTTCGATAGCTATGCTCAAAAAACCTTCCGCGACTTGCTCCGCGCTGCGGCCATCGCCGCTGACGCCGTTAATCCGCGCGGCCAGATCGCCGAACAGTTGCCGCACCCGTTCCGCGTCGGGCGGTAAATGGCCGTCCGCACCGAATACGGCCGGGAAATGCGGCAACTTGCCAAGCAGCAAATTGGCATCGGTCACCGTCAACGGGCCACCGCGCCGATAACAGGCCGGCCCCGGATTAGCGCCCGCCGATTCGGGGCCGACCCGGTAGCGAAAACCGTCGAAACACAGAATCGAGCCGCCGCCGGCGGCGACGGTATGTATGGCCATCATCGGCGTGCGGATACGCACCCCGGCCACTTCGGTATCCAGCGTGCGCTCCAGTTCGCCGGCATAATGGGCCACATCGGTGGAGGTGCCGCCCATGTCGAAGGCGATGATTTTTTGCAACCCGGCCCGTTTGGCCACTGCCACCGCGCCTATCATGCCACCGGCCGGGCCGGACAATATGCTGTCCTTGCCTTGAAAATCGGCGGCCCGCACCAGCCCGCCGTTGGATTGCATGAACAGCAAACGACTGGCCGGACAGATCGTCGCCAACCCCTGCTGCAATTGGCGGATATAACGTCGCAATAAAGGCGATAGATAAGCGTCCAGCACCGTGGTATCGCCCCTGCCGACGATTTTCGGCAGCGGGCTGGCCTGATGGGACAGGGAAATTTGCCGGAAACCGATCTCCCTGGCCACGTCGGCCACGACCAGTTCGTGCTGTGGATAACGCCAGGCGTGCATCAGCACGATTGCAATTGCACGTATGCCTTGCCGGTAAACGGCCTGCAACTGCTGTCGCACATATTCCGCATCCAGCGCTTGTAATACCTCACCCTGCGCGCTGACCCGCACATCGATTTCAAGCACGCGTTGATACAGCGGCTGCGGGCGCTGGATATTCAGCGCAAAAATATCCGGCCGGTTCTGATAGCCGATCCGTAAACAATCCTTGAAACCGCGATTGATCAGCAGCGCCACCGCCTCGCCCTTACCTTCCAACAAAGCATTGGTACCGACCGTGGTGCCCATCTTGACACTGTCTATACAGGCGGATAAGCCTTCGGGCCCGGTCTGCAGAATCTCCCGTATACCTTGTAGGGCCGCGTCTTGATAGTGTTCGGGATTTTCCGACAGCAACTTACGGGTGACGATGCGGCCTTCCGGCGTATAAGCCACAATATCGGTAAACGTACCGCCTCTATCGATCCAGAATTGCCAGCCTGACATGAAAAAAATTTGTATGAAATGGGGTAGGTGAACCGTTAAACACCCCTCGAAAGAGATGTTGGCGTAATGCGCTGCAGATTATATGTCAATGTGCGGGGACCTAGCGATCACCCGCGGCAAATTCAAGCAATAACGGCGGAAGCTGTGACATATGTTCAAATACTCTGCTGTTTCCCTTACGGCAAACCGGCGTATCGCCCGCTTGATAGTGAAATGCGGCCATTCCGGCAGCAAGCGCGGCCTGGACACCCACTTCGCTGTCTTCCACTACCGCGCATTGCGCGGGCCGGAAACCCATGCTTCGGGCCGCAAACCGGAATAGGCCGGGTTCCGGCTTCCAGCTGCCGACCTCATACGAACTGAAGATACAACCGTTAAAGTAGGCATCCAAACCGCTGACTTGCAAGGCCAGTTGAATTTTGGCCGTCGGCCCGCTGGATGCCACGCATTTCGCGCCCTGAAGTATTTCCAGCATCTCCGGCACGCCCGGCATGGGTTGTAAGTGTTTAGAAAACAGCTCCGCGACCCGCTGGCGGTAATCCCGTTCAAAACCGCCCGGCAGTTTAAACCCAAGGCGTTGCTCAAGATCGGCCAGTATTGTTGCCAATTTATGGCCGCGATAACGTTGAACCAACGTGACCAGCCTGTCATCCAGTTGCGGCAACAGATCGAGAAAGGCTTGATTACATAAACTCTCGCTATCGACCAGCGTACCGTCCAAATCAAAAATGATACAAATATCCCGCATGTCTCTGATTGTCCGATCGCCTTACAAGGGTCAATCTTCTGCGGCTAGTTGCTTGCTGATCACCGTCGGCAGTTGTTTGGGCGCCTTAATGCGTAGTTGTTTATTGATATTAAAGCGACCGAACACCACTTCGATATCGTTAACCGCCACTCGAAACTGTTTGGCCAGAAAACGCACCATGTGATCGGTGGCTTTGCCGTTTTCCGGCGCGGCGGTGACGCTGATCTTGAGTTGATTACCTTTAGGCTTGCCTATCACATCCTGCTTTGCACTCGGCGTACCGAGAATATTCAGTACCAAGATGTCGCCATCCCAGGCGCAAAATGCATCAATCGGCATGCCCTTGCCTGATTCCTTAACCTTTGATTTTTTCGCCTTTGCCATGCGGATGAATATTCAATTACGGAAATGTTGGTTTTTTTATTTCGATGCCAAGTTTGTAGCCGGGTGAGCATGAAGCTTTGGCCACCCGGCTACCGACAAATAAGCACCTGGTTGATTTGAATCACGGGCTCTATATCAGTGTAGTTCGGCATATCGCTTTGCAGTTCGCCGGCATGCGGCAAAAATGCAGCCATAAAGTCTTCAACCGACTCAAACAGAAAATGGCACATGGCTATAAAAGCGGCTTCGCTTCCCGGCTCGGCACCACCGACGCCTTGTTCCACCGAAACCCCTTTAAAGCCCTGATGAGCGGCCAAGCATTCGATAGACCTCGGCATATGCGTGTCGACATAATAAGCAAAATCGAACCTGCCGCCCGGCTTATTCGGGTAAAGAATACTGATTCTGATCATGGATACCTCAAGTAAAAAGCCGTTTTTTCGGTGGTGTGGCATTTTAACCTGCTCAGCTATATATGCCGGTGACGGTCAGATAGTGTCAGTCGCACAGTTTCGCAATTGAAGCTCGCGGCGAAACGGATTGAAACAAGCTGTCGAGCAGCGTTTTGATTGAGAATAATGCCGCTTCAACAACACCCCAAGCACATACAATCAGCGATTCCTGCTAGTCTTTACCAACCGTCAACACCGCCGGCCATCAAATTATGATCAACACCGCCCAACTCAAATGCCTGTCCGTCTTTTCGATTTTTGCACTGATCGGTTTCGGCCCGATTTCTCCAGGCTGTCTGATCGGCATGTACCTGGTATGGAGGCGACCGGAATGGTTTAGCGTGCTGGTCGGCCGCCTCTATAACCATCCCAAAAACGCCGACTTTATCACCTCGGCGCAAACGCGGAAAACCCGAATCAAAAGCTTTATCGGCTTATTGACGCTGTTCGTTATCGACATTATACCCGTGCCGATCACACCGGCACTCGCCTTCATCATCATATTGAGCAGGCCGATGTGGTTTTACATGACAGTTAGGCGGATTTATGGCCTGAGTGCATAAGCTTTATCGCTATGGTGGTGTCGCAATAGCGAAACAATATTCATGCAAGCTTTTCAATCCGCGTGGGCAAAAAAACGTGCCCACCCTATCCGGCTGCTGCATGAATCGTAGGCAAAATTGCCGCGATAGCGGTTATATGGCAATTAACACAAAAATGTCAGGTAACGCTATCGCGCAACCTGACCTACCGGACTAAGCCGCGTTCAGACGTTCCCACGCAGCGCGTGGGAACGAGGAAAAGAAGAACTGTAGGGCGCATAAGCGATAGCGTCATGCGCCAATTTTTTAAATGTCAACCGGCGGAAGGCGCACACTTTTCCGCCCTACCATCACCCACATTTCGACTCGCCACAATTCAAACAAGTCATGCACCCATCCATCAACACCATCGCCTTGGTGGAACACTTGTTGCACAACACCGCCTGCTCCGGAAATGCCGAACTGTCCGATTCGCCGTGCTGGGCTTCGAATTCGGCGCGTTTTTCGGCCAAAAACTGTTGGTGATGGTCGCTGAGTTTCTCCGGTTTAATCATGCCGATGTGTTTCATGTGGGTTTCGATGGCGGAGCCGATTTCCGCTACCAGCGACGGCATGAACACCCCGCCTTTTTTGAAGTAGCCGCCGCGCGGGTCGAATACCGCTTTCATTTCTTCCACCAGGAAGGTGGCGTCGCCACCTTTACGGAACACCGCCGAGATAACTCGGGTCAGGGCCAACACCCACTGAAAATGCTCCATGTTTTTGGAGTTGATGAAGATTTCGTAGGGCCGGCGCTCTTCGTGGGCGGTGCCCAGGTTTAACACCATGTCGTTGATGGTGATGTACAAGGCGTGTTCGGATTGCGGGGTTTTGATTTTATAGGTAGAACCCAGCAGCACTTCCGGCCGCTCGACGTTTTCGTGCATTTCCTCCAACGAGGGTTTTTCCGCTACCGCGGGCGCCGTTTCGGTGTTGTCGTTGGTCAGCACTTTGTAGCCGACGATTTTTTTGCTGATTTTGTGTAGGGTCATGGGTATTCCGTAATCTGTAAGTTGGGCTAGCGAAGCGTATCCCAACATTGATGGCCTTCGTGTTGGGTTACGCCTATCGGCTAACCCAACCTACATTTTTTTTATCAAAACTTGCCGTAATAGCCTTCTTTCAGGGCGTCGAACAAGTTGGCGGCGCTGTGGACTTCGCCGTCGTATTCCACGTCTTCGTTACCTTTCAGTTCCACCACATGGCCGTCTTCCAGGGTGAACTGATAGGTGGTGTTTTCCAGGTCGGATTCTTTCACCAACACACCTTGGAATACTTCCGGATTAAAGCGGAAGGTGGTGCAGCCTTTCAGGCCTTGGTCGTAGGCGTATTCGTAGATGGACTTGAAGTCTTCATAGGGATAATCGGTCGGCACGTTGGCGGTTTTGGAGATCGATGAATCGATCCAGCGTTGCGCGGCGGCCTGAATATCGACGTGCTGCTTGGGAGTAACATCGTCGGCGGCTATAAAGTAATCGGGCAAGTGTTGGCTGGGGTCTTCGCTGTACGGCATGGCTTGCGGATTAACCAACTCGCGGTAGGCCAGCAGCTCGAAGGAAAACACATCGATTTTTTCCTTGGATTTTTTGCCTTCGCGGATCACGTTGCGCGAATAGTGGTGGGCAAAGCTGGGTTCGATGCCGTTACTGGCATTGTTGGCCAAGGACAAGGAAATCGTACCGGTGGGGGCGATGGAACTGTGGTGGGTAAACCGGCAGCCCACTTCGGCCAGCTCCTCCACCAATTCCGGCAGTTCCTGGGCGATTTTTTGCATATAGCGGCTGTATTTGGCGTGCAGCACCTTGCCTGGCAGCTGATCACCCAGTTTGTAGCCGTCGGCTTTCATTTCCGGGCGTTTGTACAGCATTTCGCCGCTGACGGTAAACAATTGCTCCATGATGGGCGCGGGGCCTTTTTCCTTGGCCAGTTCCAGGCCGGCTTTCCAGCCTTCCAGCGCCAGTTCCTTGGTGACTTGCTCGGTAAATTGCAGCGATTCGTCGTTGCCGTATTTCAAACCCAACATGGTGATGGTGGAGCCCAAACCCAGGTAACCCATGCCGTGGCGACGTTTGCCGGTGATTTCCTGGCGCTGTTTCTCCAGCGGCAAGCCGTTGATTTCCACCACGTTGTCCAGCATGCGGGTAAAGATACGGATGGTTTTACGGTAGTTTTCCCAATCGAAACGGGCGTCCTTGCCGAACGGTTTTTCCACGAAGCGAGTCAGATTGATCGAACCCAGCAGGCAGCTGCCGTAGGGCGGCAAGGGTTGTTCACCGCAAGGATTGGTGGCGCGGATGTGTTCGCAAAACCAGTTATTATTCATCTCGTTAACTTTGTCGATCAGGATGAAACCGGGTTCGGCGTAATCGTAAGTGGAAGACATGATGATGTCCCACAAGCGGCGGGCCGGCATCGTTTTGCTGATTCGGCAAGCCACCAGGCCGGCTTCGTTGACCACATAGCCTTTTTTGTTAGGCAAATCGCGCCACACCACTTTGCTAGTGTCGGTCAGATCGATTTGATCGGTGCTGCATTCGCGTTCGGTAATTGGAAACGACAGCGGCCAGGGGCTGTCGTTTTTCACCGCTTCGACGAATTCGCTGGTGATCAGTAAAGACAGGTTGAACTGGCGCAAGCGACCGTTTTCGCGTTTGGCGCGGATAAAATCCACCACGTCCGGATGTGCCACGTCGAAAGTGGCCATTTGCGCGCCACGCCGACCACCCGCCGAAGACACGGTAAAACACATCTTGTCGTAAATATCCATGAACGACAGCGGGCCGGAAGTATAGGCACCAGCACCGGACACATAGGCATCCTTGGGGCGCAGGGTGGAAAATTCGTAACCGATACCGCAACCGGCTTTTAGGGTCAGACCGGCTTCATGCACTTTGGCCAGGATGTCGTCCATGGAATCTTCGATGATACCGGACACCGTGCAATTGATGGTGGACGTGGCGGGCTTATGATCCAACGCGCCGGCATTGGAGGTAATCCGGCCGGCCGGAATCACACCCTTGCGCAGCGCCCACAAAAATTCCTTGTAATGCTTTTCCTGCAAGGCCTTGGTTTTTTCGACTTCGGACAAGGCCTTGGCCACCCGTTTATAGGTATCGTCTATCGTGGCGTCGATAGCGGTACCGTCCTTGGTCTTTAAGCGATATTTGCTATCCCAGATGTCCAGCGAAGCGCTTTGTAGTGGAATTTCGGCATTGATTGGCGTCACAACTTGAAGTTTTGCTGTCATGTATGGGTTCCCTTTGTCTGATGTGTTTTACGGTTCAATTGCAGCAACTGTTTACAAGAACGGCCTAACATCTTGATGTGCAATTGGTTTAAAGCGAAAGACACCACAACAGCCTAAAATACTGCATATAGTGCCTGTGTAAAAATATTAGCACAATATATTGTGTTGTCGAGGGGATTTTTTACTACTCGGGGCTTGACTCGGGCTAAGCTTTTATAGTTCAAAGGCTTAGCGCCGAGTATTAATATTTTGCTAACAAAAAAACTAACTCGAGACTTCGGTGGGCCGCCAATCAGGCTAGTCGCCTTTCATCAAGCTCAACAAATCGTCCGCCGACATTTTGCCGCTGATGTCGGCGCCATCCAGCAAGCTGTCGGCCAAATCGCGTTTATGGCTGTGCAAGGCGACGATTTTTTCCTCAATGGTATTTTTGGCGATCATGCGGTATATAGTCACCGGCCGCTGTTGGCCCATGCGGTGGGCACGGTCGGAAGCCTGATCCTCCACGGCCGGATTCCACCAGGGGTCCATGTGTATCACGTAGTCGGCCGCGGTCAGATTCAAACCGACGCCGCCGGCTTTCAGACTGATCAAAAACAACTCGCCCTCGCCGCGCTGAAAGGCCTCCACCTGCTTTTGACGTTCCTTGACCGGCGTGCTGCCGTCCAGGTATTGATATGCGATGCCGCGCTGTTCGATATAGTCTTTGATCAGTTGCAGATGATCGACGAACTGACTGAACACCAAGGCTTTGTGTTTGTTTTCCAGCAATTCGTCGACGATTTCACCAAATGCCGCCAGTTTGCTGCTGGGCAGTTCAAGTGCGGCATTCACCAAACGGGTATTGCAGCAGCTGCGGCGCAATTTGGTAATGGCGGCCAGGATTTGCAGATGCTTATGCCCGGCCGGACTGTCGGCATTGCTCAGCATGGCCACGCTGTCGCGGCGCAAGGCTTCGTAAAACACGTTTTCTTCCGGGCTAAGCTCGATATAGATCGGAATTTCGGTACGCGGCGGCAGTTCCTGCAATACCTGGGTTTTGGTGCGACGCAGGATAAAAGGCTGGATCAGTTTTTTCAGCTGCTGTTTGGCCTGCGTGTTGCGGTCCCGTTCGATCGGGCCGGCAAAACGCTGATTGAATTGTTCCATGGAACCCAGCAATCCGGGATTGATGAAACGAAACAGATTCCATAGTTCGCCCAAATGATTTTCCAGCGGCGTACCGGTCATAATGATTTTAAACTCGGCGCTCAGATTCATCGCCCCTTGCGAACGGCGGGTGGCGATATTCTTGATCCATTGGGCTTCGTCGAGTATCGCGGTCTGGAAATGGATGTTTGCCAGCATCTCGGCGACTTGTTCCTGCTGCAGCAAACCGTAGCTGCAGATCAGCAGATCGAACGGCTGCAGATTATCCAGCAAGCGCTGGCGGTCGCCGCTACCTAACACCATGGGATTCAAAGTGGGCGCAAAACGGCGGGCCTCGTTTTCCCAATTGGCGCACACCGAAGTCGGCGCCACGATCAGGCAGGGGCCGGCCGGTGCCCGCTCGACCAGCAAAGCCAGGCCCTGCACGGTTTTCCCCAAACCCATATCGTCGGCCAGACAAGCGCCGACCCCCCATTGCGCCAGTCTAGCCAGCCAGCGATAACCGTCGATTTGGTAATCGCGCAATTCGGCCTGAAAGGTGGATGGCAGTTGCGGCCGGTAATCGCGGGCCTGTTGCAGGCGTTGGATATGCTTTTGCCAGTGTTTGTCGGCCTTAAAACCGGCTTCGTCCTGCCAATCTTCCAGTGTCAAAGCCGCCAACGGATTCAAGCGCACATTTTTTCCGCTAATCTCCGCGTAGGCTTTTAAATCTTCCAGACGGCGACGAAATTCGTCCGTCAACGCAATAAACTGGCCGTCTTTCAACTGCAGAAACCGGCCTTGGCGATTATCCAGCAAACCCAGTAACTGCTGCATATCCAGAACCGTATCGTCATTGACTTTTAATTCGCCCTGCAAGGCAAACCAGTTATTGTCGCGCTTGACTTGTACGCTAAAGCCACTGCCGCCGCTTTGTCCCAGCACCTTGAAACGCACGCCCTCGGGCCATTCCAGCAAGGCCTGCGTCTCAGGCAAGGCCTGGGCCTGCAACAAAAATTCCAGGCAAGCTTCCGGGTGTTCCAGCAACCAGTCGCCGGCCGAGTCGCGCTCGGCATCCTGCAAAACCGGACAGGCGTTAATCACGGCGGCGGCCAGGCTTTGTTCCCATTTTAAATCGCGCTGGGTCTGTAGGCGTTTGCCGTCGATTTCCGCCAATACGCTTTCGCCGCCCTGCCCGGGTTGAAAATAGGCGCCGCCGTTGGCGAACGGCCGCACCAACACGGCCGCCCGCAGGCCTTCGCCGTGCGGCAGCAAATGAATGCGCGGCGTGGCGTCGGCATCGACTTGCTCGGCTGTGCTTGAGCTGCCGCCTATATCGGAATGCACGGTCAATAGTCCGGATATGCTGGTCAAGGTCCGCAGCACTTTTTCTTGCGCGGAGGCCGGCACTTCCAGCCCTTTGGGGCCGAGTACGCCGTAGACTTTGTGATGATCTACACCAAATTCAACTACCCGCAAACGGGTCGGGGTTTCTTTACTGATATGAAATTTTTGTTCGTGAAGGGGGGCCGGCTCCAAACTGATTTTGATCTTGTCGGTTTTAGGCAACTTTTTAACCCGTAATTCGGCTTCGCCTTTCACCACGTCGACCCGCACTTCGTGCGCATCGGCCCAAAACAGTAAAGGATGGCCGATGAGCGCTTGCGGGGTGCTGTTATCGAATTCAAAAGAAATTCCGCTGCCGTACCAGCCGGTATCGCGGTATTCCTTGATATGGGCGCAGATTTTGTGATCCTGCTCCGACAGATAATCGAAATTTTGCCGTTCATGCGCCAGGCGCTTTAAAGCAACCGCCCTGCCCTTGCTCCAGCCGCCCTTGGCTTGCTGCTTTTGTTCGCGGGGTTCGATATCGATATGCTTGTCGTGTTCGTCATAACTCAACAGCCAAACCAGACGGGTGGGTTTTTCCGCTTGAGTTGCAGCTTCGCTTTTCTTGTCGCCGACCGGTAAATTCAGCAAAGCGTCCAGCGCCACTTCCCAATCGGCGCGGCTGACAAACAAATCGGCCAACGCAGCACGTCCCTCTGTAAAAAAGCCTGTGTCCCACTGCGGCGATTTGGCCTGCTCTAAACTACTGAAAATTTTCGCCAGCTCAGCCGCCGGCCAGACATAACCGTTAGCAATCAGATGACTATAGAGTTGTTGATCGACCGCCTCGACCTTATTGGTGAAATCGGCCTTAACCCAGAACTTGATCAACTGCAGTAGCATGGGCTGTAGAATTGGCATGTGCACCACTGTTTCCGGGGTTCCGCTTTCCCGAAAGCCACTACTAACCCGATACGTAGCAGGAATGTACAACAGTTGGTCGCGAACCTGTAAATCGCCTTGCAAGTACTGCTGAAACATCAACAGGTATTGATAAACGCCGCTCCAGTAGCCACCCGATTTAATGGCCTGGTTCAGCAGTGTAGTCACTTTATTACGCAGCTTGCCGTCGTTACTTTTTAAGATGGCCAGTGGATAAAATATCCCGGCCAAACCGTAAAAATAAACACTGCGCTGGCCGCTGAGTTTTCTAAGTTGCGACAAGGCTGATTCATATCGTTTTACTGCACTGGTATAGTCGCCGTGTAGAAATTCCAGCATCGCGGCAATCGCCAATAATTCCGGATCATCGGCACCAGTCAGTAACCCGGTAACCTGTTCCCATTCGCCGCGCAATAAATTCAACTCCAGATACAAACGGATAAAAGCGGGATCGGCTCGCCCTTCGTCGCTATGCAGTTGCTGCTGAAAAAACCCCTCCAGCCGCGGATGTTGGTACAAGTAAATCAACTGGTGCAAACAAGCGTATCCGGCCATTTCCTGCAATACCTGGCTACGGTGCGTTTGAAACCAGGCCATATCCAACGGACTTAAAAACCACGATAAAAACAAATCAATATGGCTAGGCAAATTCCCCGGATAACGGCGGCCGATATTCAGGCATTCTTGCATCTTTTGGTAATCGCCCCGGTGAAAATGGATCCGCGCTTCGCGGATGCAATCCTCGGCGGTGTTGTAACGGTAATAGCCCTGGCTGGGCGAGCTGAGCGCGAATACCTGCGCCGCATATTTTTCAAACTCGTTATCGGCGACTAATTGCCGGGTTAGGCTTTCTACCAGGTTACGGGCGCAACGGGTACCGCCGGGACGGACGTTTTCCTCCAACAATCCTTCGGCTATCAATGGCCGCAAGCGGGCCTTGACGGTCTCCGCCTTGAGTACCCTATTGCCTTCCTTGATGCCCAGACCGGCCAGACACTTGGCGATATTGGTCAATGAGCAATAGCCGTAATATACCGCCAGCAAGTTGACCAGCATCTGCAGGTCCCCCGGCAGCGCGCGATAGGCATCTAAAAGCTTGGCTTGGTTGGATGCGTGCATGTACCTAAAAAGAGTGACGTAATCAAATCAATAAAAAAGCCCGCAACCGCGGGCTTTTTGGCGAGACCGCAGCCAGCTTACAGCTTGGCCAACACCTTGGCAATGGTTTCGCCCATCGCGGCGGGGGTTGGCGCAATGGTTACACCCAATTCCTTAAGCATTTCGACTTTTTCCGCCGCCGATTCGCCGGTCGAGGAAATAATCGCTCCGGCATGGCCCATGCGGCGACCTTTCGGAGCGGTCAAGCCGGCAATGTAAGCCACCACCGGTTTGCTCATGTGCGCCTTAGCGAACATTCCGGCTTCCACTTCTTGCGGGCCGCCGATTTCGCCTATCATCATCACCACTTTGGTGTCAGGATCCTGCTCGAATTTTTCCAGAATGTCGCGATGCGAGCTGCCGTTGATCGGGTCGCCGCCGATACCGACCGAAGTGGATACGCCAATGCCCAGAGCCTTCATCTGATCGGCCGCTTCATAGCCCAAGGTACCTGAACGGCCGACGATACCGACGTTGCCCGGCATATAAATATGACCCGGCATGATGCCCAGCATGGATTTACCCGGGCTGATGGTGCCGGCGCAGTTCGGACCAGTCAATACCATGCGTTTTTCCTTGGGGAATTTGCTCAGGAAGATTTTGACTTTCATCATGTCCTGGGTCGGAATACCGTCGGTGATGGAGACGCAGAATTTGATACCGGCCTCGGCGGCTTCCATGATCGAATCGGCCGCATACGCAGGCGGCACAAACACGATGCTGGCTTCGGCGCCGGCCTGCTGTACCGCTTCCTTGACGGTATTGAATACCGGCCGGCCCAAATGGGTTTGGCCGCCTTTGCCCGGCGTGATACCGCCCACCACGTTGGAGCCGTAGGCTATCATTTCCTGCGCATGGAAGGAGCCGATTTTGCCGGTGAACCCTTGGACGATGATGCGAGTGTCTTTATCGATAAAAATTGCCATATTGTTTCCTTATCCTTGCGCCTTACAGGGAAGTAATAGTGTCGCGGGAAGCAGGAGGCTGGTAGCGACCAGCGACTACTTCGTTACGCGCCTGCACCGCTTTCTCGGCGGCTTCCGCCAGTGTTTCGGCCATGATGATGGGTAAACCGCTATCTTTAATGATCTTGCGGCCTTCTTCGACATTGGTGCCGGACAAACGCACGATCAACGGCACTTGCATGTCGATTTTTTTTACCGCATGCACCACGCCTTCGGCGATCCAGTCGCAGCGGTTGATACCGGCGAAAATATTCACCAACATGGCTTTGACGTTTTTATCCTGTAACACCATGCGAAAGGCTTTTTCGGTACGTTCCGCCGAGGCGCCGCCGCCGACGTCCAAAAAGTTGGCCGGCTCGCCGCCCGCCAGTTTGATCATGTCCATGGTCGCCATGGCTAAACCGGCGCCGTTGATCATGCAGCCAATATCGCCATCCAGACCCACATAACTCAAACCGCGATCGGCCGCCGCCATTTCGCGCGGGTCTTCCTGGGTCTTGTCCCGCAATTCGGAGATTTTTTGCCGACGGAACAGCGCGTTGTCGTCGAAGCCCATTTTGGCGTCCAAAGCGACCAATTCGTCGTGCCCCGTGATCACCAGCGGATTGATTTCCACCATATTCGCATCCAGCTCACGCATGGCGCGATAGCAGCCTTGAATCAACTTGACGGCTTGCGGTACCAAATCAGCGTTTAAGCCCAGGGCAAACGCCATTTTCCGGGCTTGAAAATCCTGCAGGCCCACAGCCGGTTCGATGTAGATTTTCTTGATCGCATCCGGGTTGTTTTCCGCCAGTTCCTCGATTTCCATACCGCCTTGTGCGGAACCGACCATGACGATGCGTTCATGGGTACGGTCGATCAACAAACTGAAATAAAGCTCTTTGGCGATATCGGTGCCGGCTTCCACATACAAGCGTAAGCACTGCTTGCCGGCCGGACCGGTTTGATGGGTGACCAAGCGTTTGCCCAATAAGGCCTCCGCGGCTTCGCTGACTTCGTCATGGGTTTTGCACACTTTGATGCCGCCGGCTTTGCCGCGGGCCCCGGAGTGAATTTGTGCTTTAACCACCCAAACATGGCCGCCAATTTCGCGCGCCCGTTGCACTGCGTCTTCCGGACTGTAGGCCAGTCCGCCGGCAGCGATCTTTACGCCATATTCGGACAGCAATTGTTTTGCTTGGTACTCATGTATGTCCATGCATCTCTCTCATCTATTTTTGAATTCATGTGAACATGGCGAAAGATCAAAGACGAAAACACCCTCGCCTTTAGCCTTTAGCCTTTAGCCTTGTTTTTTTGCAATCGCTTCGGCGGCACGCACAATGTTATTGGCCATACGCTCGGAAGCAGCATCGATTAAACGACCGTCCAGCGCAGCAGCACCTTTGCCTTGCGCGGCAGCTTCCCGCAATGCGACCAGAATCCGTTTGGCTTTTTCCACTTCAGCTGCGGGCGGCGTGAAGACTTCGTTAGCCAAAGCGATTTGGGAAGGATGAATGGCCCATTTGCCTTCGCAACCTAAAGCAGCTGCGCGGCGGGCACCGGCTTTATAGCCTTCGGGATCTTTGATATCACCGAAAGGGCCGTCGATAGGACGCAAACCATAAGCACGGCACGCCACGGTCATCCGGCTGATGGCGGCATGCCATTGGTCGCCGGGATAATCGGGATTCAAACCGCCGATATTGACGGTACGGGCCCGGTTGCTGGCGGCATAATCGGCCACGCCGAAATGCAGGGCTTCCAAACGACCACCGATGGCGCCCTGTTTGGCAATATCTTCCACATTGGCCATGCCCAACGCGGTTTCGATCAGGGCTTCGATACCTATTTTTTTAGTCAAACCTTGCTGCATTTCTAGTTGATTCAGCATGGCTTCCACCATGTACACATCGCCGTAAACGCCGACCTTGGGTATCAACAGGGTTTTGATTTTGCTACCGGCCTGTTCGACCAGGTCGACCACGTCGCGCACCATGTATTGGGTATCCAAGCCGTTGATGCGTACGGACAAGGTCACGCCATGCCCTTCCCAGTCCAGGTCGTTGATGGCTTGAATAATATTTTTGCGGGCTTGCAGCTTGTCGTCGGGCGCAACAGCGTCTTCCAGGTCGAGAAACACAAAATCCACACCGCTTGTTAAGGCTTTTTCGAACATTTCAGGGCTGGAACCCGGTACCGCCAATTCGCAGCGTTGAACGCGTTGGGCATTGGCTTCGTATAGTGTGTGGCTCATGTATGTATTCCTACTGGGTTGATATCGACTGGAACATTTCCAGCCCAGGCTATAAATAAAGAACCCGTCATTTTACTTTCAGGGCAGGCAATGTCAATTGCCGTAGGCCCATGAATTCGGCGGTTTTTAACAATCCTTGCTTGCAAACGACTTGCCGAACGCCGGCAAATATGACACTATCCGGCGATTTTTAGCAGACTAAATTTATTCAAAGGAGAAACCTGATGGCGGGTCGCAATCACTTATTTATACCGGGTCCAACCAACTCCCCCCACGAAGTTCTGAGCGCGATGCATGTACCGATGGAAGATCACCGTTCGCCGATCTTTCCTAATCTGTTTAAGCCGCTGCTGGAAGATCTAAAAAAAGTATTCCGCACCGATGCGGGACAATGTTTCGTATTCCCCGCCACCGGTACCGCCGGCTGGGAAGTGGCATTAACCAACTGCCTGAATCCCGGCGATAAAGTATTGATTTACCGCTTCGGCCAATTTGCCCATTTATGGATGGACGCCGCCAGAAAATTGGGCTTCGATGTCGAAGCGCACGAAGTGGAATGGGGCAAGGGCATTCCGCTGGATGCGCTGCAAGCCCGTCTGAAACAAGACACCCATCACGAAATCAAAGCCGTGTTGGCTACCCACAACGAAACATCGACCGGCGTCACCAGCGACATCGCCGGTGTGCGTAAAGCCATGAATGCGGCCGGCCACCCCGCACTGCTATTCGTCGACGGCGTCAGTTCCATTGCCAGCCTGGAATTCCGCATGGACGACTGGGGCGTGGACGGCGCGATCAGCGGCTCGCAAAAAGGTTTCATGCTGCCGGCCGGCGCCGCCATCCTGGCCTTCAGCCAAAAAGCCCTGGCAGCGGTTGAAACCAGCACCTTTCCGCGCTCATTTTTCTCGCTGAAAGACCAGATGAATGCCAATAAAGACGGCTACACGCCTTACACCCCATCAACGCCTATGCTGCATGGCCTGCGTAAAGCGCTGGATCTGTTGCTGGCAGAAGGCATGGATAATGTTTACGCCCGCCATCATCGCCTGGGCGAAGGCGTACGCCGTGCGGTTGCGGCTTGGGGTTTAACAATCTGTGCCCAGCCCGGCTTCGAATCGGATACCGTTACCGCCATCGTGGTACCTGCGGACAAGGATGCCCGCCACGTTATCGGCACCGCCTATAACAAATACAACATTTCACTGGGCGCCGGTTTAACCGAAGTGGCCGGCAAAGTGTTCCGTATCGGTCATATCGGCGATATGAACGATGTATCCCTGCTAGGCGCCATCGCCGGCGTGGAAATGGCCATGCTGGACAACGGTTTCGACATTAAACCCGGTAGCGGCGTGGCGGCAGCGATTGAGTATTATCGTGCAACCGCGAAATAATTAATTTCCTTAAGCTACTAAAAAGGCGCCTATCGGCGCCTTTTTTTTGGCAAACTAATTAAACAAGGCCAAGGCTTTTTTTAGGGTAGACGCCACGCCCCATAATAACGGCAAGGCCACGTATAGCCAGAACAACACCAACCACACTCTTGAGCCGGGCTTTTGTTTGTCGTTTTTCATCACGCCTCCTCCTGTTCACTACCAGGATAAATCCCATCCAACTCATCAAATTCATCGTGCTTCATGTGATGTTTTTCATGTACGGGTTTGATCAATAAATTGCACACAAATCCCAACACCAAAATCCCGGCCATAATGTACATGGTTACATTGTAGGCATCCGCTTTTGCCACACCTTGGTTTATCTGGTATTCCCTGATGTAATTCACCAGCACCGGCCCCAGCACCCCCGCCGTCGCCCAAGCGGTTAATAAGCGTCCATGGATGCCACCGACATACCGGGTACCGAAAATATCCGCCAGATAAGCCGGTATGGTGGAGAAACCGCCGCCGTACATACTCATGATCAAGGCATACAGCAATACGAACATGGCCATATTACCGATCATGCCCATGCTCGGCACCAAAGCGTATAAACAGGCGCCCACCACAAAGAACACGAAATAAGTATTCTTGCGCCCCAGGTAATCCGACGCCGACGACCATAAAAACCGCCCGCCCATGTTGAATAAACTCAACAAGCCGACGAAGCCGGCCGCTGCCGCCGGGGTTACTGTGCCTTTAAACATCTCCTGTATCATTACCGATGCCTGCCCCAGTACACCGATGCCGGCCGTGACATTCAAACACAACACTAGCCACAACAAATAGAACTGCGGGGTTTTCAGGGCTTGGTCGATATGCACATGATTTTGGGTAATCATCTTGTTTTCCACCTGCGGCGGCGTCCAACCTTCCGGTTGCCAATGGGCGGGCGGTATGCGGATAGTCAAGGCGCCTATCAGCATGGAGACAAAATACAGGCCGCCCATCACCAGAAATGCCTCCATTACCCCCACCGAACTGGTGGATTTAAATGCATCCATCAACAACACCGAAAGTGGCGCACCTATCATGGCCCCGCCGCCGAAGCCCATGATTGCCATGCCGGTGGCCATGCCGCGCCGGTCGGGAAACCATTTGATTAGGGTCGACACCGGCGACACATAACCCAGCCCCAAGCCGATACCGCCTATCACGCCGTAACCCAAATAAATCAAGCCGATTTGATGTAGATAGACACCCAGAGCCGCCACCCAAAATCCGCCGCCGAAACAACACGCAGCCACGAACATGGTCAAACGCGGCCCAACCTTTTCCAGCCATTTACCGCCAAAGGCCGCGGACAAGCCCAAAAATACAATCGCCAGGCTGAATATCCAGCCTAGCGTAGTCAGCTTCCAGTCTTCGCCCGCCGATGCGGACACACCGATCACCCGGGTTAAGGGATCGTTAAAGACACTAAATGCGTAAGCCTGGCCGATGCATAAATGTACCGATAAGGCAGCCGGCGGCACCAGCCAGCGGTTAAAGTCGGCACTCGCTGTAATTCGCGACTTGCAGAAAAAGTCAGACATAAAAACTCCCTAAGGTTGTAACGTCTTTGCCGATTGAACAGGTTCGAAGGCATAACAAACCCCCTTAAAATCCACAACAAAGCCCTATGAATAGGTTATCAGGGAAAATCATGAAACCAAAGTGTGTGATTTCACGCAACACTGAGGCATATCCCTTATTTTTCAAGCATTTCCGATTCCTCCGTCCTAGAACGCATTGCCAAAACAGCAACCACCGACTTGAAAAATCGCTCCGTAAGCCATCACTGACAATCTGCAATCAGTTGTTATTACAAGCTTTTACGCTTCACTGACGCCGATCCAGCCAATGCGCACCCAATTATACGGCCACCTTTACATTTCATTGGCACGCATAATGCGTAGACAAAGGCGTTTGCTGATAAGCACCGGCTCGCCAGGAGGGCAGCGCCGTACCTTGTCCGCATCAACATTGCCACACTCGCCGCAAGGCGGGGCCGGAAAGCCACGGATCTGCCACAGATGGCCGGGTTGCATCGAAGTTTTCGTAAAAGCCGCATGTTAAAGCACCAACAGGGATAGCGCCGCAACATTCGGTTTGGAAATTTTCGAATAGCGAAAACAGTAACTGTCAATTCGCCCCAGTACCCAAACCAAATCTTTAGGAGAATCAACGCATGAACGACAAGTTTAAATTCACAGTCCGCACCACATTAATTGGCGCAATATTATCGCTGGCCAGCGCCAGCGCCAGCGCTGCCGGCGCGGTTAGCATTCATACCTGGACGGATGGCGACAACAGCGTGGGCGCGGGTGAAACCATTACCTCCAGCGTATTCAACATGGCGGACTCTGCCGGCGGACGCGCGGGCTGGACCGGAAACCCATCGCTCAATTATTCCGGCTGGGGACATGCCGTCAAATGGCTGGCCTTTGAAGTCACAGCCCCTAATCAGAGTGTAAGCATTACCAGTAGCACATTGTCGGGCAACCGGGATTTCGGTATCACCGCATATGCCTCCAACGGCGCGTTCGATGGCGGCACGGGCGCAGGAGACGGTACACCGCATAGCTACAATGCAGTTGGTGCGCTTGGCGACGATGGCACGACCTGGCTGAACGGTTCCAACGGTAACATGCTGCAGACCCTGGCTTATGTAAACGGCGGCGCAGCTCATAACGGCAGCGAAACCGATTGGGGCGAAACAATTAACAGCGGCGTCAACCAAGTTGGCGACAACACTTATTTTTCGGCGGTTTCCGGCAGCTTCGGCGAAAATTTTGCACAATTGGTCTTCGATAATCTGGCTCAAGGCTGGTACACCGTTGCGTTCGGCGGTGCCAACAACTCTTTGACAGGCTTGGCTTCTTCGGAACTTTCCGTTTCCGTTAACGCAGTACCGCTACCCGGCGCCGTTTATCTGTTTGGCTCCGCCCTGGCGGGTTTAGCGGTTAGCGGCCGTCGTAAATTCAAGGCAGCTTAAAGGGCAGCTCTAGCCTAAGAGCCTGCTCAATAATACTCGCGAGCGAATGAGTCGCCCGCATGCGATAGAACATCGTCGCATGACAGTTCAAACAAGGAATCGATAGCGTGTGCCTCTGCCTTTCAAGCGAACGGTAGAGGCATTTTCGTTTTTAGCTTATTCAGATCAAAAATTCCCGGAGCGCTCCATGTCCCTCAAGCCTTACCCGACATCCATGCTGGTGCTGTCAATCATTGCGGTTACCGGCATGTCCACGCCAGCCCGTTCGGACGGCTTCGGCCCAATGCCGATCAGCCTGAAAAACGTTCCCATTCCGGAAGTACCCGGGCTGCTTGACGGACCGGAACCTATCGTGGTCGATAAAAAAGTCGCCATACAGCTGGGCAAAGCGCTGTTCTGGGATAGCAATGTCGGCAGCGACGGCATGGCCTGCGCCAGCTGCCACTTTCATGCCGGCGCCGACTCCCGTGTGAAAAACCAGCTGGCCCCCGGCGGCGTGTCGCTAAGCGAAACCGCCTCCACCTTTGAAGCGACCGGAACAGACAATTCAGGCGGACCCAATTACACGCTGAAGAAAGACGATTTTCCGTTTCTGCAACGCAGCAACGACTTCGATACCACGTCGCCCATTACATTTCAAACCGACGATGTAGTATCGTCGTCAGGCACATTCAGCGGTGATTACATCGGCGAGGCGCCCTACGGCAGCGGCGACGACATTTGCGACCGTAACGCGGATGCCGTGTTTCATGTCGGCGCTATCGGAACCCGCAAAGTTCCACCGCGCAACGCACCAAGCGTAATCAACGCCGTATTTAATTACCGCAATTTTTGGGATGGTCGCGCCAATAACGTCTTCAACGGCAACAACCCCTGGGGCGACCGCGATCCGGATGCCGGCGTCTGGATCAGCACCAACAGAACCACTGTAAAAAAACAACGTTTGCACCTGATCAATTCTTCGCTGGCCTCTGTGGCGACCGCCCCACCGTTAAACGACAGCGAAATGAGTTGCCGCCAACGCACATTCAAGAGCCTGGCGCGCAAACTATTGGACCGTAAGCCACTGGAAAACCAAAAAGTGCATTACAACGACAGCGTACTAACCGGCTTGACTTTCAGTACCCCCGGCAATTTACTGTCTGGCTTGGAAACCAGCTATCGGATGATGATTATGGAGGCCTTCAACCGTAAATACTGGTCTTATGCCAAACGCGACAACTTCGGCCGTCCCGCAGATCCGAACCAGCCGGCCTACAGCCAGATTGAGGCCAATTTTCCGCTGTTTTTCGGTCTGGCGATTCAATTATACGAATCGACCTTGGTTTCGGACGATTCGCCATTCGACCGCAGCGCTCGCGATGCCCAGGGGGTACCGGTCGATTTGACCGAAGCGGAACGGCGTGGGCTGGAGCAGTTCCGCAACGGCCACTGCGCCATGTGCCATGTCGGACCGACATTTACCTCGGCAACCGTGGCGACCAACGCCCTGCTGGTAAAAACCCATCCCGAGGCCTTCGGCAATGAAATCATCAGCTTGGCGACTTCGAACAACGTGGTAGGACGTAGTCTAAGCCTAGCTGGCAGAACCCTGAGCGACACCGGGTTTACCTCCACCGGCGTCACGCCGCTGGACGGCGACATAGGCTTGGGCGGCGTCGATACTTTCGGTAAACCGTTATCTTTCAGCCTGCAATACCTGCAATTCTTGGCCGCCAACGATAACGGCATTTACGACGGCGAAGTAAGAAACGTCAGACCTTGCGATTTTCAACAGCAACTGGCCGCAGATACCAACAAAACCAGTCGCAAAATGTTTACCGCTGTCGACGGCGTTATGCCGCAAGCCCAAGCAACCGATGACTGCATTCAGCCAAACTGGGCGTACCAACCGACGCCTGCCGCAATTCTGACCGAGCTCAGCAAGGCCGACGCCGGCAAAGCCCTGGCGGTAATGGAAGGCGCGTTCAAAATTCCGGGATTGAGAAATATCGAATTGACCGGGCCGTATATGCATAACGGCGGCATGGCCAATCTTGAGCAAGTGGTAACTTTCTATGCCAGGGGCGGCAATTTCGATACGCCGGGCAAGGATTTCGGCTTTGTGGGCGGCTCGGGCGAGTTGATCACTTCGGCGCAAGCACGCGCCGACTTGGCCGCATTCTTGAAGACATTGACGGACGATCGGGTGCGTTATGAAAAAGCGCCCTTCGACCATCCGGAAATCAAAATTCCACACGGCCACGTCGGCGACCATATGACAGCATTCGGCGGTCACCAATTATCGAACCAACTCGCCCTGGACGAATTTTTAATCCTCGACGCCGTGGGTGCGGAAGGCAAACCGCAACCCAATCTACCCTTTGAAGATTACTTGGAATAGCTCGGCGGCGCGGCGTTAGCATTGCAATTAGGATGTGGTCGTTAATAAACCCGGTGATTTAGATTATGCCAAACCACGCATTTACTCACGCTTGAGAACGCCGCAAAAGGTTGGGTCGAGTGCAAAGCATGTTACAGGCCGGCATTACGGTTGCCGGTCCGCGGACCGGCATTCGCTCAAGCATCGCAGTAGCGAATCATCAATTTTGCACGGTTAAATTTCCGCTTAGTAAGCAATAACCGTGCCCACCCTTGTTTGATGAATTCTAACAACGACCAGCCCGGTCTTTTAGGTCAGGTTGCCACGACAGTGGTTACCTGGCATCTGCAAGCCTTGGTCTTTGAATTGGTCAGGGAACGCTTTCGTTAAAAATCTACACTCCGCTGCAATTCGCGATTGACAACAAAGTCCGATAGAATTTCTCCAAGGCTAGCGGCGATTTCATTCAATGCAAAACTACAAGCTCGGTAGGAAAGCTCACCTTAGGTAAGGTATTGATTTCAATCAAGCTGATTTATACTAATCGCCAAACCTAAGTCTGTCATACCGCCGGGGGGCACCGCATAGTTGCAGGCGATAGGGCAAGGCATGGAGCAATTGCCGGATCCAGGTGCCGGGATGGATTCGCTTCGCGGTCTGCTGCGCCGGCAAACCCGGCCGGAGCGACGGTCGCCAATGCGTGTAATACAATTTAGCTGAAACAGCTTGCTAATCAGGAAAGGAATTGTCATGAGCAAACCCAAAGTTTTGATCACTCGCCGCTGGCCTGCCTCGGTGGAAGCCACGTTACAACAACAGTACGATGTGACTTTAAATCGCGATGATCACCCCTTCACCGTCGACGAATACAAACAGGCTTTGCAAAATTACGATGCGGTGTGTCCCACCGTTTGCGACAGCCTGCCGGCCGACGTGCTCAATGTGCCGAATAAACGCTGTAAAATTTTGGGTAATTTTGGGGTGGGCTACAACCATATCGACATCGCTGCCGCCAAGCAGCAAGGACTGATTATCACCAACACGCCAGGGGTTTTAACCGAGAGCACCGCCGATATCGCCATGACCTTATTGTTAATGTCCGCCAGACGCGGGGCGGAAGGCGACAGAATAGTGCGTGCGGGGCGATGGACAGGTTGGTGCCCCACGCATATGATGAGCAGTGATGTCACCGGCGCCACCCTGGGCTTGATCGGTTTCGGCCGTATCGCCCAAGCCATGGCAGGCAAGGCGCACCATGGTTTCGGCATGAAAATATTGTACGTAAAACCTTCGCCCGCCGACTCAACGATCGTCGATGCGTTACAAGCCATACGCTGCGAAACCATAGAAGCATTATTGCCGCAGTGCGATTACGTATCTTTGCACTGCCCTGGCGGTAACCAAACCCGGCATTTAATCAATGAAAATACGCTAAACCTGATGAAACCCAGCGCGCATTTAATCAATACCGCCCGCGGCGATGTGGTGGATAGTAAAGCTCTGATCAAAGCGTTGCAAGAAAAGCGCATTGCCGGCGCCGGACTGGACGTATACGAAAACGAACCCTACATCGACCCGGGCTTTCTGGCGTTGGACAACGTATCGTTATTGCCGCACTTGGGCAGCGCGACTATCGCCACCCGAACGGCAATGGGCGAAAAGGTGTTGGCCAATTTGGCCGCTTATTTTGCCGGACAAGTGTTGCCCGATAGAGTGGTATAAAGCGAATTCAATGACTGCCGTCATTTGAACTCATTATTGAGAAATAATTCAGCGCAAAGTATCACAGGGCATTTAATCGGCTGGCATCAATTAAACACCGATTGAACTCTGCGCTGAATAGTGACCAGCCTTTAGGCCGCTTTAGTCTTCCTTCGATTAACACCGATCAAACCAAGCAACCCGCTAGCGAATAACCATGCCGCCGCAGGCACAGGCACTGCACTGATATTGACTTTATAAGCGTATGGCGTACCGAAGATATCGCCGCCTATGTCATTACCTCCCAAATAAACCGTGTATGCCTGGTTGGCTTGGGCAAAAAATTCGACATAGCTGCTGTCGCCATGAGTTAAATAGCTTAAACCGCTACCGCCAAAAGGGTTATCGACCATGGCCGGCGCCTCGTTCAATCCGGAAATATAACCGGCATTCCAAATGGAATGGTGATTGATTTCACCGGTGTGCATACCTTCAAAAACGGTAATACCGTAATTGAAAATATTATCTGCCGCGTTCACCTTGGACACTTCAATTCTGACCGTGGTATCCACGGCGGATTTGATTAACCCGAAGTCGGTATTATGCGCCCAGCCTCGGGTAAAGCTAGGGTTCTGCGGATCGGCCTGCCAGGAACCCCAGGCGCCATTGGCGGTGTCCAGATCAACGACGGCACCATTGAATCTACTGGCGGCATCAGCCGCTGATACTTCCAGGGTTTGGCCGGCATTGTCGATCATGGCCGCCCAGTTTAAGGCGTGTTTTTCCGAGGTAAAACCCATGGGTAGTGCGCCGCCCGGCGTGCCTAACCAAGGAATTGGAGCCCCGCCGCCGTCCGAACCGCCCGTCAACACCCAACCATCGGTAGCACCCCAGCTGGCGGTGTTATACATAACCTCCGCGGATGCCGAACCGGCCGCGCCCAATGTCATTGCGGTACCCGCCGCGGCCAACGCAATAGCCTTAACCAATTTTTTTTGTTGCATGAATACTCCTTGTTTTCAAAAATTAAAAATTCAACGAAGCGGTAGATCTATTTCCTCTCTAAATCCCACCAGTCTTCACAATCTATAAAGCAGTTCTCATACCAGTCGGCCACTCCTTAGCTTCATTAGGTATTTTTTCTTTAATTTCATATCGCTACAAAAACTACTACTCGTAGCAAATACTCTTAACCGTCCGGCGTTAAACGCCGAAAAACGGCAACCCCCTAAATTCCTCTAGCTGACTATGTTATATGGCCCAGCTTTTTAGCCTGTTGCTTGATTTGCGATGCGGATAAAAAAGAGCTGCCGGCAAAAACTAAGCCTTAGAAGATCGTTTACGTTGCATCCCCAACAAGCCTGCCATTCCGCTGCCGAACAGCCAAATCGCGGCCGGAACCGGCACCACGGTTGCCTCTAGCTGGCCCGTTACCGTGCTGTCGAAATAAAGATTCTCAGTTTGGCCGGCCGACAGCACAAAGCCGAAGGAATCGACGCCAAAAGCTTGTGCAAAACCGTCGTAAATGGAAGCATGCGAAATATCGAAGTTATCCAAGTCGAAATTTTCATTCGAATAAGCAAATGTAGCGTCCACATCGGCATTTTCGCCGGAAGCTTGGGTCGTTAGCGAATAGCTAAAATCGATGTTGATGTCGAAAATATCGTTTACATCCAACGAAATGTTTTCAAAAGAAATCAACAAATTGGAAAAGTAATCGCTGACCGCCGTACCCAGTTGGATAGTGTCTTGCGCTTGCAAGGAAAGGTTGTGCGATATACCCAGTCCGCTAAACGCTTGGTAATTCGGCGCGTAGCTACTGGCGGCACTTTCCGCGTATGCACCGGAATTGAAAAAATCCATGATCGATAAAGACTGCATATCGCCATTGGCATTGCGGTTGCTTGCCGTAACCGTGTACGAGAAATCAACATTCCCGCTGTAATGACTGGACGCTTGCGCGGATGACGTTAACGCCGGCAGTAAAAAAATAGCTGCCGTTAAAAGCGTTGATTTTCGATTCAAGCTATTCATTGTGTTTCCTGATATTCAAAAATATTGAGCGAAAGGTCATGGTCCGCTTAAATAGCGGGCCATGACCGGCTGAGTTGTCAGCGACCGATCAAGGCGCCAAAAACGGCTCGATTGGGGCAGCCCTACCACTTGCGCCTACGGCCGGCACAACCACTACTGCCTCTTTTGCCAATGCAGCAGACAGCGGGTGACCGGACTGCACGAACTGGTCGTCGCCTTCATGTCCGTTCGGCACGATTAACTCGGGATGATCGAACGGCGCCTGCTCGTAGCGCACTCTGTCGTCGGTCAAGGTTTTTAAGAACGCCAGTAGATCGGCGCGTTTCTGCGCATCGCTACTCATGGGCGTACGCGTTAAAAAGTCGCTTTGGTTGCTGTTATCAAAGTTACCGCCCCGCGCATAAAATTCGATGACTTGTTCCAGCGTCGCCATGCTGCCGTTATGCATATAGGGGCCTGTCAACTCGATATTGCGCAAAGTCGGAATCTTAAAGGCCGCTTTGGCGCCGATTAGCAATTTCTGATCATTCGGGTTATTAAACGCGGCAATAGCAGCATCGATGGTGGGTATGAAAGCGTAGCCAGGGTCTTGGCAATTCTGCCCGCGCAAGGATACTTCCGCCGGTCCTTCCCGGCTACCATCCACTTGTCGGTCCGCGGACAAAGTGAAAAAGGCTGGGAAGTTGATATCGAATCCCAAGTCCCAGCCCAGCGGCGACAAGAACTGGCAGCTATGCACGTGCCTGACGGCCTGGTCTTTAACCTCGCTGTCGTTACCCATTAAGTACTGCACGTATTGCGCACTGTACGACAACGGTTTGCCGAATTCATCCTGGCCGCCCAAACCGGGATCGGCTTCCGGATCACCAACTCCGGTATTAAAAAAGCCGAAATCGATCAGCTTTTGGCCCGTGGGGTTTCGAGTCACATCACGCATCACCACATTAGGTGTATCGGTAATACCTGCGTCCTTGGCCATATCGACCAGATTTTTGCCCATGGCTTCCGGTCCGAAGGCGCGTAAACTATGCTCGGGGCCAAAAAAGGCATTGGCCGTTGGCGTTACCAACAGCGAATTGGAAACGATTGCATTGGTTGTCATTACCGGCCCCGCATGGCAAAGGTTGCAATGGCTTTCGGTGAACACTTCCAAGCCGCGTCTTTCGGAATCCGTCAGGCTAACCGGCTTGTAGGTATCCGGGTCGCGCACGGCGGTATCGATGGGTGCCTGATCGGATACCAGGGTGGATTCGTACATCTGGATCGCCAAACCAAAGAACATCGGGAAATTGGCTTCCATCTGCGTATAAGCCAATCCTCCGCTAGCCGGCGAACCAAAACTGCCTCTTGTGGTATTCGACCAGAATTTCGAGGCGAATGCGGCGCGCACCATATCTTTGTATGTGGCCTTTAAACCGGGTTGCAGATTACCTTCCGTGCTGTTTGTCAGGTTCAAGGTACCGAATACACTGTCCATGTAATGTACTTTTTGATGCTGCAAGGGTTGGCGCAGCAGTAATTTTCGGCCGATATCAGCTATGCCGCGGTTGGCGCATGTCATTTCCAGCTGGCTCATGGCAGTTGCCACGGCTTGAGAAGCCAACGCCGAGTTCTCCAGGTGCAATGCCTGCTTTTGAACCGTGCGCCGATTCACCTGCACCCAGACCCCTGCATTGGGATCGCGGTCGCCCCAGTTATTAGTACCGTTGAAGACGTTGTTGGCCCGACCATCCCAGAAACCACGGTGGTTAAAAACAGCGTTAATTACGCTGGGAGCGTTTCTAGGCTCAACTCGCCGCGTGCCGACGCCATTGACGTTAAAGACCGGGTCCGCGCTACGCTGGCAGTTGTCATTACTGCCGGTAAAAGACGAAACACCGGTAAATTCGCCGCTAAAAGTCCCCGATGACGCAACCGCGTCGTCCGTGGCAAATATTCTACCGCTGGCCTTATCCAGAGGATTGGCGTATCGCACCAAAGGAAAGTCATCCGTATTCAAAGCGTGATTCGGCCCCCCGTTACCTGAAGGTAATGTGTCGAAAAGATTATCGGGATGCGGATTGAGTGTGCCGGGATTAATTTGATTTTTGACCCGGTTATCGGCGCCGGCATGAAAATGGCAAGATGCGCAAGCCATGCCGTCGCTGCCGACATTGACATCCCAGAACAACGCCTTACCTAAAGCAATGGCCATGTCCTTATTCACCACAATCGGGTCCTGGCCATCTGTCAAGCCCGGTACCGGTGGAGTAGGTACACCAATTAACGGCACCGGCAACGGCCCGTGAGCAAATCCAACCTGACAAACAAAGGCACAACAGGCCGACAATAAAAAGACGGATAATTTCATAATTTAACCCTGGTAAAAATATTTCTGCTCCGGTTGCTCAACCTCGGCGATTCCTATTCCATTGAAACCGCCGCGGAATCATTACAAGCCCCATAGCCCCTTAATACGATTCTGTTGGTATCTGACGACTTACATCGATCAAGCCATGCGCCTACAGAAGAGATTCAGCATATAACCGAACCCTTGTTCAGCAAAATACAGGCCACTCCTTAGTTCGCCTAGAAACAACAACTTAGAAAGTATGGGAAATTGATTTAGCTATTTTTGTGCGGGATATGCCGCACTTTTATAAAAAAATACTGCATATGCCTTGCTTTGTATAATCAGTGGGAAAAACAAAAACGTGCGGTTAAATAAGCGTTTTTCGGGGACTAACAGGGGAATTTAAAGACGCGATCAGTTAGGCAACCGGGTATGGCCGGGAGTTTCGGCGCAATAACCCAATGCCTTTATATAAGGCTGCAACAGATCGTCGACGGCATCGAACTCCGATGCGTAATATCGCCAACGCCCTACCGAAGTGGCGTATAAAGGTTGTGAAACTTGGCTGAAGCTGGGACTGGCGATAAATTTTTGCCCGGCTTGCTTATAAAACTGGTCCGCTTGTTGATGCCATGCCAAATCTAAAAATTCAAACAGTTGGCTGAATGTGCCCTGAAAGTCCGCGATACCGTCTTCGTAACGGAACGTCATAACTTCCACACTTAGCAACGGTTTGATATGCAGCCACCATTGCATGGTTTTGGCATACAGCTCGGCGGTAGTGCGCCAATTGAACAAGTGCACGGTCGCCGCGGACGGAATCATGACTTGCATATAGCAACTTAGGCAAACATCACGCGGATCTCTTACCATAAAAATCACTTTGGCGTCCGGGAACACCGCATTGATCAGGCCAACATCAAAGGTATTCATGGTGGTTTTATCGACAAACAAGCCTTGTATCGCATGCTCCCCATATCGCTGCGCGGCCAAACGCCAGTAGAAATCACGTAAATGTTTAATGGTATCCAGGTCGGCCAGACGCAACTGCTCTACCAAATTACCCTTGATAGCGGATATCCGATTCAGCTCGTCCTTCATCGCCACGACCAAATCGGTTTCGTCCGATACGAATACAGTGGGGTTGGTGGACAGAATTTCCTGGGTCAGCGTGGTACCGGAACGAAAAAAGCCTATCAGAAACGCCGGTGCGCGTTTCTCCTCCCGCCACTTTACGCCGGACCAACGCCGCAACAATTCGGCATCGAACCCGGCGGTATATTCGGCCAACAAATCAAACACGAACCTCGGCTCCTGCTTTTGTAGCTCAGGCAAACCGGCCGAGAGCGCCGCCGCCGCATGCAAATGTGCGAAGACCCGCGCGTATTCGCCTTGCTTGTCGTAAATTCTGGCCAGCTCCTTATGCGCGCGAAACGCTAGCTCCTCGCCCGCCTGCATCCGCAGAATACGCAATAACCGCGCAACGGCGTCGTCGTAGCACCCCTTTCCGGCCTCCAGCATGGCGTGCTGAAGATTTAATACCGCGTCGTCCGGCGCTTGCCGCAAAGCCTGCAGGCTGGCGGCAAGCGCCAGCTGATTTTGATTGAGTCGCGAGTAAGTGTGCGCCAATAATTGAAACCCTCTGACATCCTTTTTAATCTGCACGGCTTGTTTGATCAGTTCCAGCGAGCCTGGGTAATCGTTCCAGAATTGCAATTGCTCCACCAGCAGAAGCAACTGCCGGGTATCTCGCTGTTTCCGGCCGGCCTTCGCCAACAAGGCCCCTGCCTTGCGTAAATGTTCAATGCCCTGGCTGTGCTGTTTGACCCAACAAAGCGCCTGCCCGTAACAAGCCAAGGCTTGAGCGTCTTTTGGATTTTCCCGCACGGCTTTTTCAAACCAAACGACCGCCTCCGTCATATTCCGCGCGTTGACAGCCGCCTGGCCGTTTTTTAAATAGGGGGATAAGTTGGGAATTGTTGAAGGTTTTTTGACTGTATCCATACGCTAAGAGAGGATTCTCCTGAATAGATTACGCTAATGGCTAGCGGAAGGCATGTTGCAATACTATCCCGTCAATAGCTAAGGACTGGGGTTGGAATAACTTCCTGAATTGACATCCCCATTCAAAACATCGTCGTTCCGGCAGGGATTGCCGGAACTCAAAAACTTAAAATCGCAGCTAAAACATATAACTCCATTTAGCCGACAAAGCCCCCTCACGCTCCAACTGCACGCCGTTGACATTGTCTTGCAGCGGCTGTATCCACTCCACGCTAAAAGTATTGCCGGCCATGCTGCCGCCCGGAATGGTGGCATTCAACCCCATGCCGATGTCCCAATATTTACCACCGTGGTTGGCCGGCGTATCCATGGTACCGATGGGCACATGTAAGCCATCGTATTCGCCGTGCAGCGAGTCTTGTGTGGTGTAAATGCCGCGCACCGTACCGCCCAGCCAATCCAGAAACTGATAACTGCCCCAGGCGGTGGCCTGCAGCATATCACCCAGCCTATAGCCGGATTCGTTGTGATTTTGCAGCCTTTTAATGCCTTGTATTTGCGCGCCCCAGCCCCAATCATCGTGATGCCCGGTATAGGTTAAACTGGGGGTGAAATCCCAGGTACCGCTACCCAATTGCATGCCGTAATGAATGAACCCTAACTCGAAAGCATGATTAGGCCGTAAATGAATGTCGACATCGCCTGTCGGCGCGGATACGCCCAAACCCAGATGCAGATGATGCAGTTTGTCGTCATACAGCTTGACCAAAGCGGAAATATTGGTATCGCCGATACCGCCGGTCTGGTGTTCGTGGCCGGCATGATTGACAGCAGAACCTACAAGAGCCTTGGCTGGATCAGCATCAGTTGGTTGGGGGGCGTTGGTACCGCCAAGCTCCCGCATATTCATGCTCATATCCATGAAGGTCGGCATCAGCATCAGATTCAGCCAATCGGTCGGCGCGTACATGACCATAAACATATGCATATGCATGGTCATATCGGTGGGCGCGACAAAACACTGTGCATCCGCGCAATTAGGGTTATGCAGCGCATTATTTTGGGTAATGGCAGCATCTGAAATCGGCTGGGTACCCTGCAATAAATTACCGGCTTGTTTACCGTACATGTATTGGTAACCGATCATCCAGTCGTCCGCCATATTCAGCATATGCCCGAACATCAGGCCGGCCGGCTGCGCCGGACCGTGTTGATGATGGTGATGATGGTGGTGTCCGCCGCCGCTTTCAGCCAGACTGCGGCCGAGAGTGTCCAAATCGACCTTCAACGCCGCATTGGCGGAATAGGCGGAAAAATCGGCGTAACCGCCCTCGCCGCCGCTGCCCAGTCTCAAGCCGCCTTGATGGGTGTAATACTCAAAGCCCATTTCCAGATTCAAACCGCGGGCGAATTGCTTGTTTACAATCACGCCGCCGCTTAAGGCGCCATAAGCGGATAAGCGGTGATCGCTGGAAAAGTTAGGGTATTGTTGAATTAAAGCCCGGTAAGCCGCTACATTATTCACATCGCCCGAACCGGCGGTTTTCAGCACCAGATAAGGATGGTAAAAATCCGCCGCGCTCTGGCTGTAATAGCGAATAGTGGGGGTAACCGTCAATCCCCAAGGCAGCGGCTGCACCCATTTACCTTCGAAGGTGTGGGCATTGATACCCCAGTCATCGAAGAAATAGTTGTATTTCAGGTTCATCGCCGCATCCAGCTGCGCTATATGCTGCACATAGCGAAGATTCAGATTGACTTGATTGCGCTTGTTGGGCCGCTGCTCCGTATAGGCCGCGGTATTTGCACCAAGGTACACACCGCTACCCGCGTCGAACGAGTTCGGATCGACGAAAAACGCGTAAGTGGCTTTGTAGGGGTTTTCCATGAAACCACTGCTATGGGTATAACCCACCCCGGCCTCGGCGAGCGCACTTTTGCTCAGCACTTGCGTCACACTCAGATTGGTGGCGATATCCTCGCGTTTGCCGTGCAATGTCCCTTCATTTACGCTCCCGTCATAATAACCGTTATCATCTTTGCCATTTAATTGGTAACCGATAAAGCCAAGATAGGGCAGCGAATCGTGGTCCAACAAGGCCGACACCGTACTGTTGGTATAACTCTGGCTAAAATTCAGGGTCGTCAGTTTGCTATTGAAATCCAGCCGCCCGCCCCAATTGACGAAGCGGGATTCGTAATCGTTTTCCAGCGACAGACCGCCGCCGACGTCCACCGCCGCCTCGTCCCATTCATAACCGAGTTTAAAGTCGCCCTGTTTACGGGTTTCCGGCGAAGCCATGGTCATGGTATGCGTCAATGGCTGCGGGCCGAAGCCGTACGCTTGGTTAAAGTCCGCATCCAAACCTTTATCTAAAACCGGGTTAAAATTTTGATCGAATACCGGAGTCAGAGACTGTATATAGGGGGTGGCGCCGGTTATGGTATCGCCCAAACTAGGATCGGTATGTTTAACGCTACCGCCTCCCCCATAAGCCTTATTGCCGCCGAATCCGGCCGGCGCGGTAGCCACCGGCGTGGCGCCGGACCAGGTGTCTTCGCTGTAGTTGGCGGTAAATCTCCAACGGTCGCGCAGCAAGGTCTTGCCTTGCACATGAATGCTGTCAACCGTAATCGGCGCGAAGTTATTCGGTATTTTTTTCAGATCAAAACCAAATTCGCTGGTAGGTACGCGGGAATAAACATCACGGGGGCTTTCCTCGTAATGCCCGTATTGAATACTGGCTTCGTCGTCGGCCGCCCGCGCGGGTTCCGTCAGTCCGGGCAGCAGCAAGGCCGCCGCGGTCAAAGCCTGCAAGGCCGGACTGATCCGGGCAGCGGCCGGCCTGTTAACCTCGGCAGCCCCGGCGCCTTTCATATAAACGGATGCCGTATTGGCCGGCATGGTTCGGCTCCGTAACGGCACCGGATCCGCGGACGGCATTTTTATATTGCGCAACAGCGTTTCGATGGCCAAACTCAGGCGCGTCCTGTTAATAACAACCACAACCGCCCCCGCTGCCGGAACTGCTGCCTGTCGCCGCTTCCCGCGCGCCATACGCATGGCCGCGCAACTCGGTCTGCAAGGGATTCGACTCCAAGGCCATTTGCGGCTTGGCCAAGGTACCCCGCTCCCACGGCGCCACCGCGCAGCCGCCGAGTAATTGCATCGCCAGCGCCATCGAGACGACGCTTACGGCTCGTTTGAACATAATCATGGACTTTCGTTGAGTAATTGTTTGACTTGTTCTTCCAGTTCAACCGCTTCGCTTTCGCGGAAACCCAAATGCACGTAACGCACCACGCCTTTGCGGTCGATCAAATAGGTTGACGGCATGGCCTGGACGTTGAAAAGTTTAGCGCACTCGCTTTCGCTATCCCATGCCACTTTAAACCCCGCCGGCTGCTTGTTTAAAAAGCTTTCGGCGTCGGCCAGATTTTCGTCCACGTTAACCGCGACAATTTGCAGGCCTTTATCGGCCAAACCCGCATGCAGGCGGTTCATGAAAGGAAAGGATTTTGCGCAGGGCCCGCACCACGACGCCCAAAAATCCACATAAACCACCTGCCCGCGCGCGGCCTGGAAATCCGCTTTTTCATTATTATCGGACGAAGCTATGGCGCAGGCCGGCGCGGCTTGGCCGACGTCGACGGCAGCGGTATCCGTCAAGCCTAGTACGATAAGCAATATTGCGAAACGCAGTTTGAACAAACTCATGGGCATGGCAAAATTTTAGTGTTTTTAATGACTTACCCCCCCACTTATCTTGGAAGGACGCACAAGGCTATTAGGCCTGGACAAGAGCGACGACTATCATGGCGACGCTATCGTTCTTCCCGCTGACGGCTGCCATTATACGGGGATCGATTTTTATCGGAAACACAACACGGCATATAATTGGCTGTAATCGTTACAACGACGGGTGAGCTTATCATGCTAGGCAAGCCTGCCGATCTCGACTGTGGGCAGGGTTAACAATGCGTAACCCGACAAATATCGCCTTTCAATTATCGTTCCGACGCTCCGCGTAGGAATGCAGCCTTAACCGCTCCGCAGTTCTGGACGCTGTAGCATCCGTCACTGGGTTACCAGCAGAGCGCGGGAACCATTAGAAGATACCGCTTTTCAATGCCGGCTTACACGCCGTTAACCTAACCTATTTTTTGTCGCGACGAAGCGTTGCTGCCGCCATGACTGTCACAACGAACAAACCGCCCGACCTCAACAAAGCGCCGGACAAGCTTAGTTATCTTGTACCGGCAACGTAGGCGTAGTGGTTGGGGTGTGGTCGCCACCGGCATTCTCGCAGTGGAATTCGATGTTATAGACTTTATTGCCTGACTGGGTATGGTTGACCAGCATGGTGTAAACGCCGTTGCCGCCGGCGACCTCGACGAAAGGACTGGGGGTCGTATCACCGCCTTTGGAATCGACAGTCGTGGCCGCCGCCGTGCCTTTGACGATAATCAACGACAGTAAATTCGTGCCGGGACTTTTATCCAAAATTTGCGCGGCAAGATTGTGGCTGTTGCCCAGCACCGCATCGTTACTGCACGTCACTTGCCAAACGTCGGTTGCCTGCGCGCCGAACCCGACCCGCAGAGTTTTATTGCTCAGCGTATGCGCGGAAACCGGCAAAACAAATCCCGCCACGGCCAGTGCCAGCGCTGTTTTTAATAAATGCTTTAAATTCATGTCTTTTCTCGTTTAATTGAATGTGATCAACGGCCGGCATTTCCAGTCCCTACCCGCCAATCGAGTTAAAAACCGAACAACCGACCCCGTAAAATATAAAACCCCGGTTTGCATATCTCAATGCACAAGTTCGTCCAGCTTGGCCTTCGCCAGCTGCCTGACCATGGCGTCGCTATCGTGTAAACCCTGACTGAGCAAATCCGGGCTGTCCGTCAACTCAATCGCCTGCATGCGCACGGCAGCATCTACATCGGACATTGCCTGCTGCAATTCGCCTTCGGCGGCTTCGGCGCCATGCCTCCGCACCCAGCCGCCGATAGCCTGCCCGCGCACCAGAGCGGAAGCATCGCTCATAGCATCACGCAACATGGCTTCGGCTTCCTTGTCGTCATTGGCGGCCAATGCATACAAGGCTTCGGCACGGCGGCGCGGGTCGGCGCTTTGCACGCCCGCATATAGCTCCGCATTATCCTGCCGGGTTGACGGCGTTTGCGGCACGGCGGCCGCCACGGCTGGACAATCGGAGGCCTGTCCGGCCGCCGTACTGCCCAAGATCCAGACTTCCTTGGGTTCGGCTGCATCGGCCTGGCCGAACACCAAACCGGAGGATTCCCCCAACAGACACTTCAGCAAAGCCGGCAGCTTTTCAGCGGCGCAGGTTGCCGTCACCGAGGCCGGCGGCAACACGCTGTAATGGATGGCCATGCCGCTGACGCGCTGCAACTCGCCCAAAATCGCCGGCAGAGATACACTTTTAGCCTGCAATTGCCAAACCCGTGCTTCCCGGTCCAGCCGCACCATAATGCTTGGTTTGTCTTCCGCATGCACCACCTGAAAGACGATTCCAACCAACAACACCATTGAACCAGCGAAACGCATAAAGCTAATATTTAGCTCAAATTCCGGATAGCCGACAAATTTGCCGTCACGCAGCAATGCGTTGTTTGCGGCGCGACACCGTAACCAAACCGGCTATAGCTGAGCCAAATAACCAAATAGCACCCGGCACAGGAACAGCAGCCGGCATAGCGACATCACCGCTGATAAACAATTTATAGGCGTGCGGTTGGCTGTTATCGCCGTACGGATAACTGCTCCAGGTATCGCCGAATCCAAAGCCGTTTACCGGATCCGTGGTATCCACATAGCCGGCGGAATAGGTTTCGCCATCCACGAAATCGAATTCCGCTTTAGCCCAATAACTATCGAACGAATTCACCAACAAATAACTGCCTTGAGTGAGGTTTAAAGTGCCGCCAGCATCCGAAATGCCAACTTGGGTTGGATCATTAAGCACAAAGCCGTTTTTAAGTGCGACGCCGAAATCGTTGACGCCGGTGGGGTTGTAGCCCAATACCGGGTTAAAACCGCTTTCAAATGCATCTGCTATAAAATAAGCCGTATTCCATTCGTACTCCCCGCTGACCTCGTTTAGTTTGAACAAGGTAAGTTTGTTATTCAAACCATCCGTCAAAGTATCGGTCCACATGCTCACCGAGCTATTGCTTAACACATCAAAACGAAATTCCTGCATATCGAAGTCGCCGAAAAACGTGTCGTCAAATTCCAGCTGCGCCGCTTGCGCGGAACCGATTGACATACCCAACAAAGCTATTGCCGCAAATTGTTTAATTTTCATACAATCTCCATAAAATAAAAAAAACTAAAACTAACCCTGTCTAAAGTTGACGCTTTGAACCAAGCAACAACCAAGCCAACTTTAATTTAGCCCCTTATCTTCCCTCTGCTATTTCTATATAGCTTGGCTACCGGAGGGGATCGGGCTTATATATCTACTTGTTAATACTCTAATTAGCCATCGAAAAATTAATTTATCGGCATATAACATAGTTAGAATAAGTTATATAACATAGATTAATTAACTAACTAAATGCAGGGCTCAATATCGCCTGTTGCGCACTAAATATGCCCCATCGCATTAATACCACTATTTCTTTCACGGCTTTTATGCGCTATCAAACCTTCCGCAACAACGCAGCTTGATATGCGCATTAAATTAACTTAGCCTTTAAAAAGCCCTTACGGACCTGTTTTTCCGAATTGTATCTATTTTTTCGCACTGCGTTTATTGTCTTTGAACACTAAAATCCTTCAACATTTTCAATTCAATTTCAAAGCCATGGGCACCCCGTGCGACTTGCAGCTATTTGCGCGGAACAGTAGTGCCGCCCAAAAAGTCGCCGATATTGCCATTCAGGATATTCAGCGCCTGGAAATGAAATATTCCCGTTACCGCGACGATAGCCTGTTATCGGAAATCAATCGGGTTGCCGACCTAGGCGGAAGCATTATAGTTGACGACGAAACCGCCGGTTTGCTTAATTACGCCGACGCCTGTTATCAACAAAGCGGCGACCTGTTTGACATTAGCTCCGGCCTGTTACGCAAAGCCTGGCGTTTTGACAAAGGCGAATTGCCGGCACAAAGCTTGATCTCATCGCTATTGGAACGGGTGGGCTGGGAGAAAGTCAAATGGTCGCCGCCTGAATTGACATTTTTAGTACCCAACATGGAGCTGGACTTTGGCGGCATCGTTAAGGAGTACGCGGCCGACCGGGTGGTCACGCTGTGCCAGCAGGCCGGTTGCCGGCAGGGTTTGATTAACCTGGGCGGAGACGTAAAGATCGTAGGTCCGCGCATGGACGGCCAACCCTGGCGGATCGGCATCGCCCACCCGCGCGACAAACATGCTTTATTGGCAAGCTTGGCGCTACATCAAGGGGCGGTGGCCAGCAGTGGGGATTATGAACGCTGCATTATCATGGACGGTAAACGCTACAGCCACGTACTGAATCCGAAAACCGGCTGGCCGGTCGGCTACTTGACTTCGGTCACCGTGGTCAGCGACCACTGTGTGATTGCCGGCAGCGCCTCCACTATTGCCATGCTCAAGGCAGAACAGGGACCGGCCTGGCTAAAAGATTTGGGGCTGCCGCATATTTGGACGGATATTAAAGGCCGACAAGGCGGCTCATTAACATAAAAACCCAACGGGCAATAAGGCAATTTTCACACTGGACCAACCTAGGTTTGCATTCCATCGGGTCAAATGCGGTTCAAAGCAAATGCTTCACAGCCTGCTTTTCTTCGATTAATTCCGCCTCGTTTTCGCGCAATCGTTCCAGACTGAATGCATTCATATCCAGCCCCTTGACGATATGATATTGACCGTTCGCAATCGTGACGGGGAAAGAAAATACCAAACCGGATTCGATACCATAACTGCCATCCGAAGGCACGGCCATGCTTACCCAATCGCCCTCATCCGTACCGCGTATCCAGGTAGACATCTGCATGATGGCGGCATTGGCGGCGGAGGCCGCGCTGGATTGGCCGCGGGCTTTAATTACTTCCGCTCCGCGGTGCTGCAAAGTCGGCATAAACTCGTTGACAAACCAATCCCGTTCAACCAAATCCAATGCCGGGCGCCCTTTAACCAAAGCGTTGTGCAAGTCTGGATATTGCATGCAGGAATGATTGCCCCATACCGTCATATTTCGAATCTCCCGGGTAGGCACACCGCACTTTTGCGCCAACTGACCGACCGCACGGGTGTGATCCAGCATCGTCATGGCGGCAAAACATTCAGAAGCCAAATCCGGGGCATGGTTAATCGCCAAATAAGCATTGGTGTTGGCCGGATTACCGGTAACCAAAACTTTGACATTACGATTGGCGACTTCGTTAAGCGCTTGGCCTTGCACCAAAAAGATTTCCGCGTTCTGGGATAGCAAATCGCTTCTGAGCATGCCTTGTTTACGAGGTTTCGCGCCCACCAGAAATGCATAATCGACGTTATCGAACGCCACCTTCGGTTCGTCGGTGATAATGACTTTATGCAATAGCGGGAATGCGCAATCGTGCAATTCCATCACTACACCTTTCAACACCTCCAAAGCGGGCGTAATTTCCAGCAACCGCAATATAATGGGTTGATCAGAGCCTAATAAATCACCTGCCGCCAACCGAAATAACAATGAATAACTAATCTGGCCTGCGGCACCTGTTACAGCAATATCGACGGGTGTTTTCATAGCTTCCTTAGAGTCTGGGAGTGTGTTCTCGTGAACGACACAACGGCCGCTATTGCACACTCTTTAAAGTTAAGCGAACAATACCACATTCCGGGTTTAATCGAACTGCATTGGATTATAAAGCGATTGAATTAATATGCCTGTATAATGGCGCGCCTTAAATTGAACGCCTTAATTCATCTGGTAAGTTAATGAAAAAACTACTATTTCAATTCGACACTGACACTCATCCTTCAGTTTTTGACACAGTGGTAGCTTACGACGGCGGTGCCGATCATGTCATCGGCCATGGCGGTTTAACCCCGGACAACGTCGGCGGTTTAGTCGACGGCTGTATTTTTACCCGTGCGCCCAAAGACAAAAAAAATACCGCTATTTTTATCGGCGGCAGCAATATGAAAGCCGGCCAGAATCTGCTGGCGGCCGTACAAAAGCATTTCTTTCCGGGTTTTCAGGTATCGGTAATGCTGGACAGTAACGGCAGCAATACCACTGCCGCGGCCGCGGTAGCCAGAATCGCCACCAGTTGCAGCTTGGCCGGCAAAAAAGCCGTGATTTTGGCCGGCACCGGCCCTGTCGGCCAACGTGCCGCCGCCATGATGGCACTGGAAGGCGCCCAGGTCAGCGTTACTTCCCGGCATATTTTTAATGCCGAAAAAGCCTGTTTTGCCATGAAAGAACGTTTTAACGTGGATTTAACCCCGGTCGAGGCGGCGGACTTGGATGCCAGGGCCGCGGCCATTCAAGATGCCAATATCGTTTTAGCCACCGGTGCCGCGGGCGTCGAACTGCTTAAACCGGAACACTGGCAAGACAATCCTGATCTGGAAGTATTGGCCGACGCTAACGCCATCCCCCCTGTCGGCATCGGCGGCACCAACGTCATGGACAAAGGCGAACGCCGTCACGGCAAAATTATCTGGGGCGCCATCGGTTTCGGCTCCTTGAAACTAGCGCTGCACAGAGCTTGTATCGCCCAGCTGTTTACCGATAATAAACTGGTATTGGACGCTGAAATTATTTTCCAGCTCGCCAAGCAAATGGCTTAACTCAAAACCGAATCTCAAATGACTCACAAGGCGGCTATTTTGCATGAACACTGTCTAGCGCTTTTTCAGGCTGGGGTTGCCGCCGCGGACCCGCATGCCGCGGTTCGACAATGCCTGCTGGTCGATGACGACCAATTAAGGATACCTTTAGCACCCGATTCCTGCCAATTCCGCGACGCTCACTGGCAAAAAATTCATATTATCGGCTTTGGTAAAGCAGCTTGCGCGATGGCAAGCGCCGCTCGCCAAGTAATTCCCAAGCATAAATTAGCCGAACCCGGCATTGTAGTGACGACATACGAGAACCTCGAGGCGGTGACGGGGTTTGAAGTCTTGGCGGCGGGCCATCCTTTACCCGACCGGAACGGCCTGAATGCTGCGCAAACCATCGTCGGCAGAATCCAGTCCATCCCGGCGGGAGAGTTGGTTTTGGTGCTGATATCCGGCGGCGGTTCGGCATTGCTGCCCTATCCGGTTGATGGCGTTAGCCTGGCCGATAAAATCGCCGCCACTCAATTGTTGCTGGCTTGCGGTGCTACCATTAATCAAATCAATTGCGTGCGCAAACATTTGTCCCGCCTCAAGGGCGGCGGCTTGGCCCGTTTGACGGCACCGGCCGACTTACATGCGCTGATTCTGTCCGACGTGCTGGGCGACGACTTAAGCAGCATCGCCAGCGGCCCAACCGTAGCCGACGATAGCTCATTCGCCGATGCTATAACGGTTTTTAAAAGTAAACAGGTTTGGGATAAAGTACCGGCCTCGGTTAAAGACTATCTGACACAAGGCGCGGCGGGATTAAGACCCGAAACGCTCAAATCGGCCGATCCGCTGTTAAATACGACCTCGCATACGCTGGTCGGCAGCAACGCCATCAGCGTTACCGCCGCAGCGCACGCGTCTAGGCAACAAGGCTATCAAACCCTGATTTACAGTCAAAACCTATGCGGCGAAGCCCGAGAGGTAGCCGAACAATGGGTTTTAGACGCTAACAGCCTGCTAAGCCGAGGCCTTGCCGATGCCACCGCAATGATAGCCGGCGGCGAAACCACGGTAACCTTGACCGGTAACGGTAAAGGCGGCCGTAACCAGGAAATGGCACTGGCATTTGCCCTGGCGGTGGAGCAACACGGCCTGCCCTGCCGCTGGACATTTTTGAGCGCCGGCACCGATGGCCGCGATGGGCCGACCGATGCCGCCGGCGGTATCGTCGATAGCGACACCTTGCATCGCATCCGCCGCGCCGGCATCGATCCTCAAGCCGCATTGAACCGCAACGACTCCTACCCCGCGCTTAATGCCGCCGATGCGCTGGCCCTTACCGGCGCCACCGGCACGAATGTTGCCGACCTGCAAATACTTTTACTGTATCCTTTTAGCGAATAAACCCTCACCAGGAGAGACTATGTTTAACCCTTCCATGACCATAGCTGGTTTTGACAACGAATTAGCCAAGGCAATCGAACAAGAGCGTCGCCGCCAGGAGGAGCACATCGAACTGATAGCGTCCGAAAACTACGCCAGCCCGCGGGTCTTGGAAGCGCAAGGCACTTTGTTGACCAATAAATATGCGGAAGGTTATCCGGAAAAACGCTATTACGGCGGCTGCGAATATGTGGATATCGTCGAGCAACTGGCCATAGACCGCGCCAAGGAATTGTTCGGCGCCGATTACGCCAATGTGCAGGCACATTCCGGTTCGCAAGCCAACATGGCGGTCTTCATGTCGTTGATTCAGCCCGGCGACACCATTTTAGGCTTGAGTCTGGCCGACGGCGGCCATTTGACCCACGGCGCCAAACCCAACTTTTCCGGCAAACTCTATAACGCCATCCAATACGGATTAAATTCGCAGACCGGCGAAATCGATTACGAACAAGTCGAAGCCCTGGCCCTGGAACACAAACCCAAAATGATTATCGCCGGCTTCTCGGCCTATTCCCGCATCTGGGACTGGCAGCGTTTCCGCGACATTGCCGATAAAGTCGGTGCTTATCTGGTGGTGGACATGGCGCACGTCGCCGGCCTGGTAGCAGCGGGCGTCTATCCCAATCCGGTGCCGATCGCCGACGTGGTGACCAGCACCACCCATAAATCCCTGCGCGGCCCACGCGGCGGTTTGATTTTGGCTAAAAGCAATCCGGAATTGGAGAAAAAAATCAATTCCAACATTTTCCCAGGCATCCAGGGCGGACCGTTAATGCATGTGATCGCCGCTAAAGCGGTAGCGTTTAAGGAAGCCATGAGCCCGGAATTTAAAACCTACCAGCAACAAGTAATCAAGAATGCCCGGGCCATGGCTGAAGTGTTCATGAAGCGCGGTTTCGACGTGGTATCCGGCGGTACCGACAACCATTTGATGCTGGTTTCCCTAGTCGCCAAAGGCATCACCGGTAAAGCCGCCGATGCCGCTTTAGGCCGCGCCAATATCACCGTCAATAAAAACGCCGTGCCCAACGACCCGCAATCGCCATTTGTCACCAGCGGCATCCGGGTCGGTACCCCCGCCCCGACCACCCGCGGATTCAAGGAAGATCAAATGCGGGAAATCGCCGGCATGATGTGCGACGTGATGGACAATATCGAAGACGAAAATGTCATTAGCGCCGTGCGCGATAAAGTGAAATTATTGTGTTCGCGGTTTCCAGTGTATTCGGAAGCTTAATTAACGCGACAAGGCGCCATACATAGCGCGGAAAGATGTTAACCGTAATGCGCCGTATAACTCTCGGCGCATTACGCATTTCACGAATGCACCCTTCCCGAGCTTAGTCCAATAATTGTTTGGGTTGCGCATGTAGTTGATTGTCACAAACCTCTGTCGCGGCACGGTGACAGCTTAATGGGTTTTTCTGGCTCAATGGCTCCAAATCCGGGTGGGCACAAACAGCATGTGCCCACCCCACCACTTCAATACGGAGATTCGAAGCGAATATTTTCGGACCTCAATCCTTAAGCAACTGATCCCGAATCGGTAATTGCCGAATCCGCTGGCCGGTAGCGGCGAAAATCGCGTTGCAAAGTGCCGGCGCGATCGGCGGTACGCCCGGCTCGCCGACGCCACCCAGCGGCATGTCGTATTCGCTGCTAGGCAATAGATGCACCCTGATTTCGCGCGGCGCATCGTCGATGCGGGTCAATTGATAGTTATGAAAATTATCCTGTTGCACGGCACCATTCTTGAAGCTGATTTCGCCCAACACGGCCAAGCTGACACCCATGATACAGGCGCCCTCTAACTGTGAACGTATCCGCTCCGGATTGACTTGCGGGCCGCAATCCACGGCGATATCGATACGAGGTATGCTGAGTTTACCTTCTTCGTCGACGGCGACTTCCGCCACCACGGCAACATAAGTGACGAAACTGTAATGCGCCGCCAAACCAAGGCCGTGGCCTTTGGGCATTTCCCGCCCCCAACCGGCATTGCCGGTTACCGCTTCAATCACCCGCCGCAACCGCCCGGTATCTACAGGGTAGATGTCCGGCGATTCGCCTTGATTCCAGCTATCGCTCAAAGCCCGCGGATCGATGCGCCGGGCCGGGCCGATTAATTCGAGTAGAAACGCCTTATGGTCGCGGCCGGCGGCGGCTGCCAGTTCCGCTACAAAAGACTGGATGGCGAATGCGTGCGGAATGTTTGACACCGAGCGAAACCAGCCGATACGGGTATGCGCTTCCGCTTCCGGGTTTTCGATGCGTACATTGGGAATGGCGTACGGCACGCTAACCACACCCATGCCCAGCTCCACAGGCATTTGGTGTTTGCTGTCCGGACCGAAGGTGGCCGAAATGCTGGGCGCCACCGTTCTATGCAGCCACGCGACTGTTTTAGCTTGGCTATCCAAGCCGGCTTCCAGGCGTTCCACGGATACGGTATGAAAGTAGGAATGGTGCAAATCGTCTTCGCGAGTCCAGGTCACTTTGACGGCTTGGCCGTGCATGGCTTGCGACAACAAGGCTGCTTCGATGACGTAATCCGGTTTGGATTTGCGACCAAACCCGCCGCCCAACAGTGTGACGTTGATGGTGACGTTATCCTCCGGCAATTTCAGCCATTTCGCCACCCGCTCGCGCGATACTTGCGGCGCTTGGGTGCAGGCCCAGACTTCGCAATGGCCTTTGACGATGCGCGCCGTGGCCGCCGGCGGTTCCATGGGCGCCTGAGCCAAATGTGGTGCGTAATATTCGGCCGCCAATGTTTTAGCGGCGGTTTTGAATGCCGCATCGATATCGCCGTCATTACGTACCACTTTACCCGGCTGGCGCGCCGCTGCTTCCATTTCGGCTTTGTATGCTACCGAATCGTAACCGGCATGCGGACCATTTTCCCATTCGATCTTCAGCGCCTTACGGCCCTGTATTGCCGCCCAGGTATTACGGGCAATCACCGCCACCCCGCCCAGCGGATTAAAATCCGCCGGTAATGGACTGCTTTTGAGCTCGACCACCTTGACCACGCCCGGCACTTTCAAGGCTTCTCCGGCATCGTAATTGGACACTTTACCGCCCAACACCATTGGCCTGGCCACCACGGCATACAGCATATCCGCCAGGCGGGTGTCGATACCGTATTGGGCTTGGCCGGTGACGATATCGTGACCGTCAACGATGCGTTGCCGGCCCTTGCCGACGTAACGAAAATTCTCGGACTTTTTGAGTCGCAAACTGTCTCTGGCCGGCACCGGCAGTTTAGCCGCCGCCTTGGCCAACTCGCCATAGCTCAACGATTTGCCGCTGGCAGGATGCAGAACCCGGTGCAATTCGGCGCGCACTTCCGTAACCGGTACTTGCCATTGCGCAGCCGCCGCAGTCTCGAGCATCTGCCGGGCTGCGGCACCTACCCGGCGCATGGGCATGAAGAAATGCCGCATGCTGCGCGAGCCGTCGGTGTCCTGATTGCCGAAACGTGCTTCGTCGCCGGGTGCTTGCACTACTTTTACATGCAGCCAGTTAGCGTCCAGCTCGTCGGCCACCACCATCGGTAAACTGGTGCGTACGCCCTGCCCCATTTCGGAACGATGGCAGACGATCGTCACCGTGCCGTCTTCGGCAATGGCCACGAACACCAGCGGATTGTCTACCCAGCCGTGCGGCATGGCGTCGGCGCCGTATTTTTTCGGTTCTTCTTCCGCCAGCGTCAATATTGGGAATCCCGCCGCCAGCACAAAACCGCTCAGCGCCATGTCTTTTAAAAAAGTACGCCGGCTGATATTGACGATACTCAGGCTATCGGCTTCTTCGCCGGATAAATCGGAAAACGCAACAGGTTGATTCATGACGGATTCTCCATGCTGGCAGCCACTTGTTTGATCGCGGCGCGAATGCGCGGATAGGTGCCGCAACGGCAAATGTTACGGCTCATGGCCTTGTCGATGTCGGTATCGGAGGGATGGGGATTGTGTTTCAGTAGTGCCGTGGCCGCCATTACCTGCCCGGGTTGACAGTAGCCGCATTGCGGCACGTCCAGATTGAGCCAGGATTCCTGAACTTTTTGCCCGGTGGCATCCTCGGCCATGGCTTCAATGGTCTGGATATTTTTATTGGCCAGCTCCGAAAGCGGTGTGACGCAAGCCAGCGCGACCTGACCATCAATGTGCACGGTACAGGCTCCGCACAATGCCATGCCGCAGCCGAACTTGGTACCGGTCAAACCCAGGCCGTCACGCAGAGCCCAAAGCAATGGGGTGTCGGGCGGTAAATCGATGCTATGGCGAATGCCGTTAATCGTCAGCGTAATCATCGGATATGCTCCTTCCAGTTATTGGGTATGCCAGACGTCCATATTTCGGCTCTAGCGTAGCTTTAATTTGAATGGTACACGGGCCATATTTTGCCGTAAAGCATTCAGGCCAAACTAGGGATGCTAGTCTCGGCTGCCGGTTGGTTTGCACTCAAACAACCGCCATGTCCGCCACGCCGAACCAAAATCATTTCCGAGACGATGGACAAGGCAATCTCCTCCGGCAGTTTTGCACCTAAGTCAAGGCCAGCCGGCGCCCGCACTCTGGCAAGCATGCTCTCGTCAAAGCCCTCTTGCCGCAATCGCTTCAATACCAATTGCGCGCGTTTGTGGCTGGAAACCATGGCGATATAGCCGGCCTGGGAATTCAACGCTTGCGTCAAGGCGTCATAATCGCCTTTATGATGCGTGGCGATCACCACATAATCGCCGGCCTGCGGTTGTAGTTGTTGATAACGACTGTCGTTAACAATCACAACGCTGGCGGCGGGAAAATGCGCCGTCTCGGCTTGCGGATCATTCACAATTACCGCAAATCCCAAGCGCTGCGCGAATTCGCATAAATTTTCCACGATGCGGCCATGCCCCATCAACCATAGCTGCGGCTTGGGTAAAAAAGGTTCGACATAAACCCGCATGCTGCCACCGCACGGCATGCCGGCCCCGAAAATTTCATCGGTCAAATCGATATCAATCACACTGGGCTCTCCGCTTTTCAGGCATTTCAAGGCTGTTTGCGACACCATGGATTGCGCACAGCCGCCGCCGATCCAACCGGTAACCACCTGCCCGGACTGATCGATCAGCGCCTTGGCCGCCGGTTTGGCGGAAGACGACCCGAGTATTTCCACGACCGTCGCCAATACGTATGGCTGGCGGGTCTGCTGCAACTCCAGTTGCAGCTCCAAGATATTCAAAGTCACCACGGTCTTCTAAAAGGTAAGGTTAAGTAAATCGGCTGGTTGGTCTATGTCTCTAAGCACACCGGCATCGTCGCCATCGATGATATGCAGCAGTTCCGGGTGCGTCTGAATCAACGCTTTGGCGCCGCTATCGCCGCTCAGCGCGGCCAATTGGTCGGCAAATCGCTCCGAAAATCCCACAGGATGTCCGCGCCGACCTTGATAACATGGCACAACAATAGCTGCACCGCCCCGTAAACAATCCGCCACTTGGCAAATAGTCGCGGGCATTACCCAGGGCATGTCCGCCAAAGCGATTAGCCAGCCGCCGCTTGCCGGGCTGGCTTGTATCGCAAAGGCCAGACTACTGCCCATGCCTTGCCGGGCGTCGGCAAAAATATGCACCTCCGCGCCTTCTGCTTGCAAGCAAGCCATCAGCGCTTCATTTTCGGGACGCACTACGGCCAGCACTTTATCCACGCCAGCCGCCAAATTACGGCAAGCGCGTGCCGCCACCAGATCGCCATTTGGCAAAGTTTGCGTCAATTTATCTTTTCCGAACCGCCGACTGGAACCGGCGGCCAACAGTATGCCGGTAATGTTGCTCATGTTTTATAGATTACGTTACGCGCTTTATAATTCAAAATCCACTTTGCTATTTTCAACCCGATGACCAGCTTTGAAAGACAACTTCCCATTCTTTACAGCTTCCGCCGCTGCCCTTATGCCATGCGGGCCCGTTTGGCCATAACCTATGCCAATACCCCGGTGGAATTGAGGGAAGTACAATTACGTAACAAGCCAGGCGCCCTGTTGACCGCATCTTCGAAAGGCACCGTACCGGTATTAGTTTTGCCATCCGGTCAAGTCGTCGACGAAAGCCTGGACATCATCCAATGGGCGATTCAGATTAACGACCCGGACGATTGGGCGTCCTGCTGGGAGTCCGCCGGTTGCCAAACCCTTATCCAACGCAATGACGGCGAATTCAAATATTATCTGGACCGTTACAAATATGCCGACCGTTATCCGGATCAGTCAATGGAATATTACCGGCAACAGGGAGAATGCTTTTTAGGCGACCTGGAACAACGGCTACAACAAAGCACTTACTTGTGCGGCCCTGGTTTCAGTATTGCGGATGCGGCGATTGCGCCTTTTATCCGCCAATTCGCTGCTGTCGAGCAAGACTGGTTTGCTCACTCTGAATACCATGCCCTGCGGCATTGGCTACGGGTTTTTCTCGATTCGACACTGTTTGCCGGCAGCATGCAACATTATCAACCCTGGACCGCCGATTCTCCACAGCAGCTGTTTGGCCGCGCTGAGTCAAATCGCAGCAATTCACCACCTAAACCGTTAAAATAGCACCCATTATTCCCCAGCCCGCGTCGTTTGGCCCCTACCAGCCAAGGCCGCTAGGCAGCAACCACTTATTCCTTTTCACTAATTCTCGTTGGAGACGTGCATGTCAGACATTGAAATTGCTCAACAGGCCAAGATGCGGCCCATTATCGATTTGGCCGGGGAAACATTCGGCATACCTGCGGAGCAGCTTGATCCTTACGGCCATTACAAAGCCAAGATTTCTCTGGAGTATGTCAACAGTCTGAAGGACAAAACCGACGGTAAGCTGATTTTGGTCACCGCTATCAGCCCCACCCCTGCCGGCGAAGGTAAAACCACCACCACGGTAGGCTTAGGCGATGCCCTTAACCGGATAGGCAAAAAAACCATCATTTGCCTGCGAGAACCGTCCTTGGGCCCTTGCTTCGGCGTCAAAGGCGGAGCAGCCGGCGGCGGTTATGCGCAAGTGGTACCGATGGAAGACATCAATCTGCATTTCACCGGCGACTTTCACGCGATTGGCGTTGCTCACAATTTATTATCGGCTTTGATCGATAATCACATCACCCATGGTAACAAGCTGGACATCGATCCCCGCCGCATCCAGTGGAAACGCGTGATCGATATGAACGACCGGGCCTTGCGGAAAATCACCGTCGGCATGGGCGGTCCGGCCAACGGTTATTTGCGAGAAGACGGTTTCGACATCGTGGTGGCGTCGGAAGTAATGGCGATTCTGTGTCTGGCCACCAGCCGCGCGGATTTAAAGGAACGCTTGGGCCGCATCGTAATCGGCTACAAGTCCGATAAAGTCACGCCGGTTTACGCCCGCGATTTAAAAGCCCACGGCGCCATGGCGGCAATTTTGAAAGACGCCATTAAACCAAACCTGGTGCAGACCCTGGAGAACAATCTCGCCATCATTCACGGCGGCCCGTTCGCCAATATCGCCCACGGTTGCAATACCGTCACCGCCACCAAGACGGCGCTGAAGTTGGCCGATTATGCTGTTACGGAAGCCGGTTTCGGTGCGGATTTGGGCGCGGAAAAATTCATCGATATCAAGTGCCGTATGTCCGGTCTGAAACCATCGGCGGTAGTTTTGGTTGCCACGGTACGGGCAGTGAAATTCCATGGCGGCGTAGCCAAGGACGACTTGAATCAGGAAAACCTGGCGGCAGTGGAAAATGGATTTGCTAATCTAGAACGGCATTTGAGTAATATCCAGAACCACTTTGGTCTGCCTTGCGTGGTCGGCATCAACCATTTCAGTTTCGATACCGACGCCGAAATTAATTTATTGAAACAAAAATGCGAAGCGCTGGGCGCTAAATGCGTGGTCGCAAAACACTGGGCCCACGGCGGTGCCGGTGCCGAGGATTTGGCCCGCGAGGTATTAAATATCGTCGACCGGCGCGAGCCAGCGTTTAGCTTTGTCTACGACGCGGAATTGCCGCTGTGGAATAAAATCGAAGCCATCGCCACCAAACTGTACGGTGCCGGCAGTGTTAGCGCCAGCCCCAAGGTTATGTCTGAAATCAAAGCCTTACAGTCAAACTACGGCAACTTCCCGATCTGCATGGCCAAGACCCAAATGTCGTTTACGACCAACCCCAACGCTAAAGGCGCACCGTCGGGACACAATGTGGAAATCAGCGAAGTGCGACTGGCTAATGGTGCCGGCTTTATCGTCGCCATTGCCGGCGATATGATGACCATGCCGGGCCTGCCGAAAATTCCGGCCGCGGAACGCATCGACATTAGCGATGAGGGCGTGATAAGCGGTTTGTTTTAGTATTTAAAAGACCGGTAAACGCATCTAAAAGCCGAAGCAAATGCTTCGGCTTTTTTTATTTTCGGCATATATTGATCTTACCGAGCCCGGAAAAAAATTCCGCTGCAATAAAAATTGCCCGCAAGAGTGCATCATAGCGACTTAATAAACGAGCGAATAAAACTGACTTCTGAAATTTGAGGGTTTATCGATGCGGCCACTGTGGTATGTTGCGCCTTATATGTTTCATATAACAGGTCGACATCGTGCGGCGTCAGGTAGGCGTATGCGCCATATCCTTTCAAATATAAAAACTCATGATGTATTTGTTCAAAGAAATTGATTCTTTGACTGACTGCTTGATCTTCTAACATGATTTTTCTCCTTGTAATTAGACTAAGCAGCATTGTCTACTTTTAGAAAAAGTTTTCTGTGATTTGGAATTCAATACTCGCCATTTTATTAAGTACGCTAGCTGATGGCCGTCACATTTTGACTAATTATATCGGTAGTTTGAAACCTTTCACCCAACGGATGCCGATTCATAGTCTTCATCGTAATTCAGATTACGGCATCACATTGTAGTCCGGCCACCCTCCAATCATGCAAAACCGTCGTTTCCGGACATAGCAAAGCCGTGTCAAAAACTGCCTTGACAACTACCTAAAGGTAAACGCCGAACGATAAACCGGCACACAAAGCCGATTTAAATGTTAGCGGTGAAGCACGGCTCCTATCCGAACGTATAGCCTGCCATAGGTTTATGCATAATTTGCAATTTTAGACATTAACAATAAACCGGTTAACGCTTGTTGAAATAGATGGCCGTGTTATTCCAAAATTGACGAAAACCGGTCAAGCCAAATTTTCCGCCAACTTGCTCTCAAGTAATTGCTGATAATGGCGTTTTAGAACAGAGTCTTGCGGAAGTTCAATTTTCGGTGACGCTAAAATCGCGGCATCTGAGGCAGTCGCTTCAACCGGTTCGACCTCTGTCGTTTTCTTGACCCGCTTAGTTGGCGCGAACGTAGCGACTAAGGCGCTTTCAACGTGCCGGCGCAATACCGAATCGGTCGGATAAGGATGGGTAATAGCTTGCCGCTCGGCAACTCGTTGCGCCAAATAGTGGCGTTTAAGCACGGAATCTTCAGGAGCTTGATTAGTACTGGCTCGTAAGGATGAGACTGACTCAACCCCGACAGATGCCACTGTCGACTCCGAAAGCGCCAGAACCGCCTCGCTTGCCTCCGGCGCGGAATCAACCTGTTCAACTACAGCGATTTTCGCGGAGCCGGTTTCCGCAGTTGCTTGCTGGTCGTGGCTTCTTTTGACCAATGGCACACCACGACTGGGAAATATTTCAATATCCTGGGGAATGTCCGGATTTAACAATTTTGTTTTTACCCAAAAATACCCGCCGCCGATAACCCCGAGCCCTATCACTAAATCAAACAATACATCCATACTCTTCCCTCTCTCGATTAAATTTTTATACAACCAGAACTCTTGGTTGAGAACCCTGACAGTCTTTTACTGGTTATGGCATCCAAACCATAGGTTTGACGCTTTTTGTTTCCTTATACTTAACAAACAATGTCATTTACCGGGCATTGTTACCGCAATAAAACAAGTCTATATTGTAAACCTCTTCATTTCGCGAGTATTGTACAAATGAACAGTCTATCTAAACACTTATTAACAGGCTTGTTATTTGCCGCGGGCATATACGGCGTTGTGAACGGCGAATTTATTATTTCATCGGCGTTATTTGCCATTACCACCTACACCAGCAGCATTAAAAACCAAAAAAGCTAATTCATGGAGACGGGTGGTATTGAATAGCGAAATCTACCCTGACATAGTATCCGCCTGCTTGACCTAATTTCGGCCTGCAAAAAGCCGGATCTTGCCGCCCATTGCCTGAAAATCACAGCTCATCTTCCAATAGTCGTTTAATCGCCCTCGCCAGCTATAAGCTTTACAGCGTCATATCAAAAGCGACAAGCATTCATGGATGTGTCTCGCCCCAATCCAGCGGACAACTGCACATCACATGTCTGTCACCAAAGACATTATCGATGCGACCCACGGGCGGCCAATATTTGTCGTCATGCTGTTCATTGTCGGGAAAAAAGGCTTTTTGCTTGGAATAAGGCAGCAACCATTCATCCAGTAATAAACGATGGGTATGTGGAGCATTGCGCAGCACATTGTTTTCCCGTTCGGACAAAGCGTTTTCAATCTCGCTAATTTCCTGGCGTATCTGGATCATGGCGCCACAAAAACGGTCAATTTCGGTTTTATTTTCGCTTTCGGTCGGCTCTATCATCAACGTATCCGGTACTGGGAACGATACGGTCGGTGCATGAAAACCGTAATCGACCAAGCGCTTGGCGATATCTTCCACGGTGATATTGGCAGTTTTCTTAAAATCATGGCAGTCGATGATGCATTCGTGAGCTATCCAGCCGTTGGCATCCGTGTAGAGAATTGGATAATGCGGCGCCAGCTTCCGGGCGACGTAATTGGCATTTAGGATGGCGGCCAGTGTGGCTCGCTTCAATCCCGCCGCGCCCATCATGGCGATATAGGCCCAGGAAATGGTCAATATGCTGGCCGAACCCCACGGCGCGGCTGAGACGGTACCTACCGTACCGTGTACGCTCTTAGCTGGATTGACGCCTTCCACTACCGGATGATCAGGCAGATAAGGCGCCAGATGCGAGCGTACCCCAATCGGGCCGACGCCGGGTCCACCACCACCATGCGGAATGCAAAAAGTTTTATGTAGATTCAGGTGCGCGACGTCGGCACCAATGCGGCCCGGCCTGCTCAGCCCGACCAAAGCGTTAAAGTTAGCTCCGTCCAGATAGACCTGGCCACCGTGTTGATGGACGATATCGCAAATCTCCCGGAATGCTTGTTCATACACGCCATGCGTGGATGGATAGGTAATCATTAAGGCCGCTAGCGTTTCCCGATATAAGCTGACTTTGGCGCGCAAGTCATCGACACTGACATTGCCGTTGGCATCGCAAGCCACCACCACCACTTTCAAGCCCGCCAATACCGCGCTGGCCGGATTGGTACCATGTGCCGAGGCAGGAATTAAACAGACATCCCGCTGGCTCTGTCCATTGACTTGATGATATTTCCGAATCACCAGCAATCCGGTGTATTCGCCTTGCGAACCGGCATTGGGTTGCAGCGAAAAGGCATCGAAACCGGTTAAGTCGCACAACATGTCTTCCAGCTCGGCAAACAACTGCTGGTAACCCTGAGCTTGGTATAAGGGCACAAAGGGGTGCATGGCATTGAATTCGTAAAACGAAATGGCCTGCATCTCGGTGGCCGCATTCAGTTTCATGGTACAGGAACCCAATGGAATCATGGACCTGTCCAGCGCAATATCGCGCCGAGCCAGTTTGCGCATGTAACGCATTATCTCGGTTTCGGAATGATATCGACTAAACACCGGGTTTTGCAGAATTTCATCGTCGCGCAGCCAGTCGTCCGGGATACATTCGGCAACCACTTTATCCAGCGCGTTGATATCCGGCATTTCATAACCGGGTGCTGAAAACACCTGCCATACTGCCCGGATATCGTTACGGGTGGTGGTTTCGTCTAGCGAAATGCCGATGTGGTCGGCGTCGATAACTCGTAAGTTGATACCCGCCTCTACCGCTCGCGCCGCGATACGTTTGGCACGATTTGGGGTTCCGACCAACAAGGTATCGAAATAACATTGACTGACGACCTGGTGGCCGTATTGAGTGATACCGGCCGCCAAAATTTGCGCATAACGATGCACCCGCCCGGCGATCATGCGCAAGCCGTCGGCACCGTGGTACACCGCATAAAAGCCGGCAATCACCGCCAGCAATACTTGTGAAGTACAGATATTGCTAGTGGCTTTGTCGCGGCGAATATGTTGTTCGCGGGTTTGCAAGGCCATCCGCAAGGCGATTTGGCCGTGGCTGTCTTTGGATACGCCGATGATACGGCCCGGCATGGAGCGCTTGAATTCGTCTCGGGTAGCAAAAAACGCCGCATGCGGTCCACCGTAGCCCATAGGCACACCGAAGCGTTGCGCACTACCCACCACGATATCAGCACCAAAGCTTGCCGGCGACTTCAATAGCACCAGACTCAACAAATCCGCGGCCACCGTTACCAACGCCTGTTTACGATGCGCGGCGGCAACGGCGCTACCGAGATCGCGAATTTCACCGCTAGTGCCCGGATATTGCAGAATCAAGGCGAAAAAATCGTACCGATCCAAATCGGCATATGGATCGACCACTTGCACCGTGTAACCCAACGAGCCCGCCCGGGTTTGCACGACGGCAATGGTTTGCGGATGGCAGTCCCTATCGATCAGCACAGTATTGGACGTGCCTTTGGCGACCCGGCGTGATAACGTCATGGCTTCCGCAACCGCGGTCGCTTCATCCAACAAGGAGGCATTGGCCAACTCCATGCCGGTCAAATCGATGATCATCTGCTGGAAATTCAACAGGGCTTCCAACCTGCCTTGACTGACTTCGGCCTGATACGGCGTGTATGCCGTATACCAACCCGGATTTTCCAGCACATTGCGTTTAATCACCGCCGGCATAATGGTGTCGTAATAGCCCATGCCTATCATCGACACCAAGACTTTATTGCGTTCGCGCATGTTACGCAGGTACTTGATCACGGCCCGCTCGCTGATGGTTTCGGTCAGTTTCAGCGGTTCATGATTCAAGATATTGGCCGGAATAATTTTTTCCACCAAATCATCGAGCTCGGTTAAACCCAATGCGGCCAACATAGTTTCAATTTGCTGTTGATCGGGGCCGATGTGGCGCGGAATAAAACTGCCGCGCATTTCCAGTTGTTCAAGACGGGGGGCTTTAGATGACATGGCAATTACCGGTGATAGCGGTGGGGAACAAAGGGTAAACGGCTGACAGTGACGGCTATTGGTTTTCCTCGCACTGCCGCGAATAAATGAGTACCAATAGCGGCACGGTCGGTTTGGATTAAGGCCATTGCTACGGGTCTTTGTAACGATGGTGAAAAACTGCCGCTGGTGACGATTCCCACCGGATGATCTTGATCGTCCGTAATTACACAGCCTTCTCTAACTGGAATTTTAGCCTCTACCCGCAAACCAACCCGCAACCGTTGCAAGCCATTTGCTAATTCATTGAGGATATATTCCGCGCCGGGAAAGTCCGCATGGCTTTTTTTAAACAGCCATTTCAAACCTGCTTGCAAGGGCGAAATAGTTTCACTTAATTCATGCCCGTATAGACACAACCCCGCTTCCAGACGCAAGGTATCCCGAGCGCCTAAACCGATAGGCGCTACACCCGGTTCGGCCAACAGCAGCCGGGCAATAGCCTCGGCATGTGATTGATGGACGGAAATTTCAAACCCGTCTTCGCCCGTATAACCGCTGCGGCTCACCCAACATTCAATGCCATTGATACGGGCCCGGCATGTTTGCATAAATCCTAAAGCGACTGCTTCGGCGCAAAACCGACCCATTACAACTGCGGCATCAGGGCCTTGCAAGGCTAATAGAGCCAATTCAGGACAAGTCTGCAAGATGCAGTCTTTGGGTAGTTGCTGGTTGAGATAAGCATAATCCTTGTCTTTACAGCCGGCATTCACTATCAGGCTCAGGCCCCGATCGATACGGGCCACCATGATGTCATCTATTACCCCGCCTGCCGGATGGGTCAAGACCGTATACTTTTGCGCTCCCATGGCCAGATCCACAATACCGCCGGGCGTGAGGTTTTCCAAGGCGTCCGCGGCCTTGTCACCCAAAATCCGGCATTGGCCCATGTGGGAAATATCGAATAAACCGGCCCGACTGCGACAATGCAAATGTTCACGTATGATGCCGTTGCTATATTGCACCGGCATGGTATAACCGGCAAAGGCGGTCATTTTGGCGCCGAGCTCCCGGTGCAAGCTATACAGCGGCGTTTGATTCAAATCCGACACACTTTCCTCCTTCATATGGCGCGTAGCAACACATGGATTATTCTATAACAAAGAAGCTGCATCCAACTGATCGCCGGATTACAATCCATTTTGCCGATTTAGCAAACCAGAAAACTCAACAGAAGCAACCGGCCTGGAAAACAAAAATCCTTGACCATAATCGCAGCCGGCTCTGACTAACAACTCGTACTGTTCGCCAGTTTCAATGCCCTCGGCTATCACTTTGATGCCTAACTTATGCGCCATAATAATGATCGCTTCACATAGCGCCATATCGCTTGATTCGGCTTGCAAGTGACTGACAAACGATTGATCGATTTTCAGATAATCGATATGGAATTTTTTCAGGTAAGCCAACGAAGAATAACCGGTCCCAAAGTCATCCAACGCCACTTGTATGCCGCCATCCTGAAACGTTTGCAGGTGCTCACTGACCTGATGAGTGGCGTCCAGCAGTAAACCTTCGGTTATTTCCACCACAATACTTTGCCCGGGTAAACCAAGCTGCTGTAAATACTGTAACCAGTGTTTCCGATCATAATTCGTCTTACTGAATTGCACAGGTGATTTATTGACACTGATTTGAAACAAGGGGTCGAATTGCTTGCGCCAAACGTCGACTTGCCGGGCGGCAGTGCGAAATACCCAGTCACCGATCTCAACGATCATCCCGGTTTCCTCCGCCAAAGGAATAAACTGCGAGGGACTCACCGAACCCAATGCGGGATGATCCCAACGTAACAATGCCTCAGCTTTGCAGATTTTTTGCGAAACCAGATCAACAATAGGCTGGTAATAAACCGTCAACTGTTGTTTATCGAGTGCACCGTGCAGTTCATTCAGCAACCGCATGCGATTTTGCGCGCGGTGCTGCATGTCTTTGGTAAAAAAACTGAAACAATCGCGCCCCATTTTTTTTGCCACGTACATGGCCTGATCGGCGTTTTTCAATAATTCTTCGCTTTTTTTGGCATCGTCGGGATAAATCGCAATGCCGATGCTGGCCGAAAGATATACCGTGTCATTGGCCAGATTAAACGGATTGGACAGACAGGCTAGAATGCTTTGCGCCAGCGGTTCGATGCAATCATTGTTATCCATCGCCCCCACGATAACGGTAAATTCATCTCCTCCCAACCGGGACAAGGTAAAACGTTCACTCACCACCCCCCGTAAACGCCGGCCGGCTTCCCGCAATAAAATATCGCCCATAAAGTGACCCAAGGTGTCGTTGACATCCTTAAACCGATCAAGGTCGATAAACATCAATGCCATACGTTGATCGTTTTTACGTGCTTTGGCCATTTCCTGTGCCAGCGTATCTAAAAACAGGGTGCGATTGGGCAGCTCGGTTAAGGGATCGAGGTGGGCTTGTTTCCAAATTACCTGCATGGTTTCAACCTGGTCGGTAATGTCCTGCAAAATCATTACCTGATGGCCGACCAATTTATCGCCCAAAAGCGCGACATTCATCAAAATAGTCCGTTTACCGCCATCCTTGCAAATCACATCAAGCTCCATGGGCAATAAAGAGTCCTTGCTGGAAAAGGCCTGCTCGATATGGCGTTGCCAATAATCGATGCAACGCTGCCGGTACTCGTGGTCAGGAAAGGCACTTTCCCACCAATCTTGAAGGTAAATTAAGTCGGCTTCGGTGTATCCGAATGTAGCTATAAAGGCTCTATTCAAATACCGGATGCGTCGCTGTTCATCATAAAGAAGATAGCCGACTGGCGATTCGTTGATAATGGCATGAAATTTAGCTTCACTGGCTTTTAAGGCCTGATTACTCTGATACACGCGCTGATAGGGCAACGCGACGCTGTTCATAAACACCGCTTTATAAACTAAACCGTATGCAACGATTTTATAAATGTGTCCTAAAAAATTGAATACATCGGCGACATCGGCATACAAAGTAAAAAATACTTCGCTCATGGCCATGATTGCCGCGGCCCCGAACAAGCCGGCAACATCGTACACATGCTGTGTATCGGCTTTCCGATAAAAACGAAATGCCAGCAGTAAATACACTAACGCTAATACGTATTCGCAGTTCTTTTTGAATTCCGTTAGCCCCAGTCCGGCAATAAAGGTGCGAGGCATCCATGCCTGATGCCACAACACAATCCAGCCGAATAAACCGACCATCAGCAAAATCACCCCAAGAATCAACCAACGATTCCAGGCATGAGTTAATGACCGGTTAGGCAAAAACGCCACGCTCGACATTGCAACGGCAGCGAATCCCCTGGCCATCAACCAGAAATTGATGGCTTTTTCGGGACTGTTCATGGTGATCAAATCCGGCATTCCCGCATAGGATAAGGTGTGCATCAAATCAAGCATGGCCACGCCTAAAAAACAGCAGGCCAGCAGCATCAAATTAGCGGAATCTTCTTTCTGATAGACGACCCACCCGGTAAAAAATACCAAGGCCGAAATCACAATAGCCAATACTTCGAGAGCGGTATGTAGCGGTACGTAATTTGCCAAACCCTGTAGCGCATAAAGCGGCGGCGAAAACACGCTCGCTATTTGAACGAGCAGTAATATAACCAGCAGCCGCAGTACCGATGTCAATCCTAACGGATTATTCAAATGGCTATCGGGCATAAGATTACGCTTAACCGACTATTACGTTCAGCTCGGCGCGCCGAGACTGTAAATTCTCTGACCTACTTAGCCTACCCGCATCCGACAGCAATAGCCTGACTTGCATGATCCTACCCGCATCCAGTTGGGCCGTTCGACAATGTTGACGACAAAGAGCGCCTCTAAAACCCAGATAATCCGCCTGCAAGGGGAGCAGTCCGGGTATATCGGCTTGAGTCAGCGACCCTGCCAGCCCCGTCAATAAACCCGCCGCTTTACCAAACCCCACAAACTGGGCCAATTCGGATAACGTCATCAACTGCGTCAATGAACCCAGGTTTTTATCCATGGTATCCAGCATAACGCCGGCGAAACCCGCTGACCGTAACGCATGAATCGTGGCCATATCGGGCCGAGTATCGGCAAATAACACCGCAATCAAGCGATGCTTTTGCGCCAAAGTGACAAGTCCATCCATGCAAGCTTGCCAGTCGCCGCCAGGGAAAAAGCCGATTTTGACATAGTCGACGCCCGTGCCAGCCATCGCTTGCACTGCAGCAACCAACAAATCGGCCTGCATAGGTAAATCACCCACCGTGGCACTGATAACATTTCGACCGCTCAAGCGGGAGACGATTGCCGCGACCTCGGACACAGGCAATGCTCCTAATGCCCCTTGGGTGGGTTGTTTCAAATCGACTATATCGACACTAAACGTCTGCATCAGCAACGCCTCGTCCAGATTGCTGACGCTGGCCAACATGCCATTCATGACGCCACCGTTCCTTGTTTATGCTCCTCCATGGCCTGCATTAACCAGCCCCAGGCTTCGAGTTCACGGTCGCCGGCACATTTATCCACTGCTATCCGTAGATAGGCCAGTTCGGTTTGAATTTTCCGCCACGGCAGCCTATCGAGGCGACTGAGCAAAATCGCCGCTTCCAGAACCGCGAACTGGGCTCGATTGAAACCTTGAAAGGGTCTATGTGCGTGCATATAGTCAGCAGTACAAACCAGTCTGGGACGAATGGGGTCGTCTTCCAATTGGCGCATGGATAATTCGATATGGGTCAGCGTATCGGCAAGATAATACCCTGAAATGCTTTTGCAGGGTTTTAACCCCCAATCCCGCCGCCCGGTAAGACAACCGGCAAATATTCGCACATCATCACAATGATTCAGGACCGCATGGCCCGTTGCCAAGATATTATTTAAGGTAACGGAAGGTTTGAATGGCAGAATAACGAAGTTATCCGCCTCCACATGAACACCCATGGGTGCAATATGTACTGTACCTAATGCGCTTATGCTGGTTACTATGGTTTCTTGTATCATCTAAAAACGGTAAACTCGAAAATATTTCTTTAATCACAAACTATCAGAATACCACTACATGCACTCCGTCAACATCTGCGATTTGGCTATTTTGCTTATCGAACCTTCAAATACCCAGCTCAAGGTCATTCTGCAGCATTTGCTTAACGAGGGCGTCGCTAATATAGAGGGGGTAGTCAGCGGTAAGGATGCTATCAATAGTCTACAACACCACCGCCCTGATTTAATTATCAGCAGTCTTTACTTGCCCGACATGACCGCTATTGAATTGATCGGGCAAATTAAACACGATGAATCCTTGAGCCAAATTCCGTTCATGCTGATCTCCAGCGAATCCAGCTTTCAGATTTTGGATGCCATTCGCCAGGCCGGTGTTGTCGCCATTCTGCCCAAGCCGTTTGCCCATCAGGATTTAAAAAACGCCTTGCGGGCGACCATTGAATACATCGACCCTCAGGAAATCGATCTGGAACATTACGACATTAGAAATGTACGGGTATTGGTGGTCGACGACAGTAATTTAGCCAGAAAGCATATTTGCCGGGTATTGAACAATATGGGTATTCAACAGATTACCCAAGCTGTAGATGGTCAAAAAGGCGCCGAGTTATTCGCCCGGGATCAGGATGCCTTTGACTTGATTGTCACCGATTTGAATATGCCGATTATGGATGGTCAGGCCATGATCCAATATATTCGCAAGGATTTGGACAATGCTATTATTCCGATCCTGATGGTAACCAGCGAAGACAATGAAACCCGCTTGAGTAACGTTTACAAAGCGGGAGTTTCCGGGATTTGCGATAAGCCGTTCGATCCACAGACCGTCAAGGAAATGTTATTTCGGGTATTCGAGGCGGATTAGATAACCCAATAGTTTATAAAATTATGCCCTTATGAAGCCACGCGGAACCGACAACATAAAAAAGGGAAGGTTTCAAACCTTCCCTCAAAAAGTATAAGCGGTCGCGTCATTCTTGCCGATTTTTCTAGCAATATGCTCGAAAAAATCTTTAGGCAAAAATAGAGACACTCCGGTTCTTTCTGCCGACAGCCAAAAAGCCCATCATTGCGCTTAAGAACAACCATGCGGCACCAGGAAGTGGAACGGCTGTTAATTGCATTTGTCCATCCAGCTCGAAAAGCTGCCCCCCCGTGGCACTAATACCGCCTACAGTATTATCCCCAGTTGCGACCTGATTAATGATTGGGGTGTTGTTTAATGGCGTTTTTACTTTTACCGAAAACAACGCCGACCCGCCATTGATAGTATCGGGCTCGTAGACATTTGCATTAAAGTTACCGAAAACCCCGGAAAAATCCAAATCAATTTGCTCGAAGCCGACACCGATTACCGCTGGCGCAAAAATCGAACCTACCCCTCCGGTGATGCTGCCGGTAAGAATGGATGCGCCGTCAGCAAAACCTAAATCGTTGGCGAAACTGTAATTAGGATTGCTGTCAAAATAGAGATTAGCTGTACCGCCTGTGATAATTATATCTAGCGAACTCGCGGAAACATTGGTGAATTGACCGGTAAAAGAAGAGCGCACTGTAAGTTCGAACCCGTTACCTGTACCGTTAAAATTAGTGCCGCCCGACACATCAAGCTGCCCTACGTTGAGTGCGGTGCCATCTAAAATATGACTAGTCACTACGGTTTGAAAAAAACCGGAAAAAGTATTGCCTGCGGCTACGGTAGTATCGGGTTTTACTAAGCCGATACCGGGGCCGAAATCGTATGTGTCGAACGGCCCCACACTAGCTTCGTCACCCGTAGCACCGGGTGCAACCGAGTAGTCCGCCGTACCAACCCAGTTGCTAGCATATGCGGCCGGCCCAGCTATCAACGCTCCTGTTACCAATAACAAACACTTTGCAACCGTATTTTTCATGAAAAATCTGTTCATATTAGGTATTCCTTTAACTTATAGAGAAATCTCGTAGCGAAATAAAACGCGACTGATTAGTCACGGATTGTTTCAAGCGCATTATTGCCTAAAAAACATGACAAAACAATTAAGATTCTGTTATGGCACTATTAAGTTTGTTGACAGACTATCGTCGCAATGATAGCCGAAGGGATAATTAAAGCCCAACGAACGTCATCAGTAGCTGAAGTTCCGTTGCCTCCAACTCATAGAACGAATGCGACCTGATTTTTTCCGGCAAAGCCACATCACCATACCTCACGCGTATCAGACGGCTGACTTTTACCCCTTGCGATTCCCATAAACGTCTAACCAGCCGATTGCGGCCTTGCTTGACCGTAACATAAAACCATTTATTAGCGCCTTCGCCGGCGTAAAAACGCACTTCATCGAAATGAGCGGGTCCATCCTCCAACTCCACGCCGCTGCGTAGCCTTTCCATCATAGCTTCATCCACTTCACCCAAAATGCGCACGGCGTATTCGCGTTCGACTTGCCGGGAAGGATGCATTAATCGATTGGCCAGTTCGCCGTTATTGGTTACCAATATCAAGCCGGAAGTATTAATATCCAAGCGGCCAACCGCAATCCATCGCCCCACGGCCAACCGCGGCAATTGGGTAAATATTACCGGCCGCCCCTCGGGATCCCGACGAGTCACTAATTCGCCAACCGGTTTGTGATACACCAATACCCGGGTCGGCTGCTCGGCGTATTTTTCCCATTTCACCACCCGTCCGTTGATTTGCAAATAATCGCCGGGCTTTAGGTGATATCCGGGTTGCACAGGCTGGTTGTTAACGGTGAGTTTACCCTCTTCTATCCAGCGTTCGATTTCTCGTCTCGAACCCAGGCCCGCTCGCGCCAATAATTTCTGAATCCGTTCGCCACCATCGGCCGGTTTAGTGGAGTGTTCTAATGTCGCTGTTACCGGCTTCGATTGCGGCCTGCTGGACGGAGTCGGCTTCCGGCTCTGCGGCTTGACGGAGGATTTGGGTTTCGGCGAGGTCGGTTTGCGATCTTTCACGGGGTTCCTGCTGCGGTGTTTCGTTACTGAAATCCAGATGGCTAATTTCTTCCAAGGTCGGCAATTCATTCAGCGACGATAAATTGAAATAATCCAGAAATTGTTTGGTGGTGCCGTATAAAGCCGGGCGACCGGGCACTTCCTTATGTGCAATAACACGTATCCATTCGCGCTCCAATAAGGTATGAATAATACTGGAACTGACACCGACACCTCGAATATCTTCAATCTCGCCGCGCGTCACGGGCTGGCGGTAAGCAATGATGGATAAGGTTTCCAGTAGCGCACGGGAATACCGGGGCGGCTTTTCTTCGAACAAACGCGTCAGCCAAGGCGCCAGACCCTCTCTAACCTGGAAACGGTAACCGCTGGCTAATTTTTTTAAACCAATGGGCCGGGTTAGATAATCTTGGGCAATCGTCTCTAGCGCCGTTTGGATTTCCAGGGTGTCCGGTTGCTCCAATTCAGGAAAGGTTTCTTGAATTTGTTTGATCGTCATCGGTTTATTGGCGGCAAACAAAATGGCTTCTACGATGCGTTTGATATTCACGTCGAACTCTATCGATGACTCGGATAACGTTGGTTGGTGCTCAGTAATCAGGGGCGTAGCCAGGTTAGCGCGCAGTTTATCCGCCCAGATTGCGGGTAGGCGGGTAACCGGTCGCCGCATCGGCACGGACTTTGAGCGGTGAGGTCTGTCCCGTAATTCAATTGTCCAGATTTCCGGGAATCGGACTGCGGCTTTTCTGGCTTGCACCACGGTAATAACCGGTACGGGTTTGGTTCTGGGCTTACGGGGCTTGGGTTTATGGTCCGGAACAACATTTTCTAATTCTAATAGGACTTCAGGGCGAACTTCGTCAATCGCCGCTACTGCCGTTAGCGCGGATTCTGATGTAAATGCCGGCATAGGGCTCGGGCTGGATGATATCGACGATTCGCTCCTTGGAGAGTTCAAGGATGGCAAGAAACGCGACAACCACCCCGTTTTTTCCTTCACTTCCGGTAAAACACGCTGGGAAAGGGAGCTGATTTGCTCCGTTAAGTTTTTCCAAAATGGCTGCCATTCGTTCACGGACTGATAAGGGCTCTTTGGTTATTTGATGATGACTGAGTTGCTCGACACGTTTTAACACATCCTGAAATGCCAGTAGCAATTCCTTGAGCTGTATATCGGGCAACGCTTGTTGAACAGTCACGGCGGAGACATCGACCATCGCTTCGAAAGTATCGCGTTCATTTCTCGGCAACAAATCGATTTCTTCGGCAACTTTCTTGATGGCTTCGTATTCCTGCAGTTTGCGAATCAAAAATGCTCGCGGATCTTCTTCTTCCTCTTCGCTTTCCGGCTGCCGCGGCAACAGCATACGGGATTTGATTTCCGCCAGTAAGGCCGCCATCACCAGATACTCCGCAGCCAATTCCAGGCGCAAGTTGTCCATCATGTCGATGTAGGCTATATATTGCCGGGTAATCTGGGCAATGGGAATATTCAGAATATCCAGATTCTGGCGCCTAATCAAATACAACAGCAAATCCAGCGGTCCTTCAAAGGCATCCAGAAACACTTCCAGCGCATCGGGCGGGATATATAAATCATCCGGCAAATCCTGATAGGGCTGTCCTTGCACCATTGCCAAGCGCGGAATCGGACTTTCCACCTGGGATTCCAATACGTCAATATTCACAACAGACAGCGCGGTAGCTTCCCACGATGGTTAAACCCACTCATAATCCAGCCAAACTAAAAAACATTTGCTGAGCATAATACAAGGGATAGCCCAAAATCATACTCAACATATTGGTCGCTAACAGCACCAGCAGAATCAAAAAACCCCAACGTTCCAATTTATTATAGCGCCAGGCCCAATAGTCGGGTAACAAGCCGGACAGAATCCGACTACCATCCAATGGCGGGATGGGCAGCATGTTAATCAGCGCCAGCACCAAATTTATGGTGATACCCGCCACCCCGCTATAAATCAACGGCATGGAAACAAATTCCATATCAATGGCAACCCCAATACGTATCAGCAAGGCCCAGGCGATGGCCATCAGCAGATTCGACAAAGGCCCGGCCAATGCCACTATCATCATGGCTTTTTTAGGATTTTTGAAATTACGTGCGTCCACCGGCACGGGTTTGGCCCAACCAAAAATAAAGCCGGTAAAGGTAATCAACAATAAACCGGGCACGATAATAGTACCAACCGGATCGATATGTTTCAGCGGATTTAAGGTCAGCCGACCTTGCTGATCGGCGGTTTTATCGCCGTACTGTTTAGCCATCCAGCCGTGCGCTACTTCATGCACGGTAATGGCAAAAATTACCGGCAAAATCCAAACTGCAATGCGTTGCATCAGCGTTAGTTCGTCCATCATATTCAGTTCTCCAGCATGGGGGCTAGGCCAATACCCTGCCTGACAATCTCGATCACATTATCCGTGCAGGCGATCACGGTGGTCGGCTTGTAGTCGATAATGCCGCCATCGATGATTAAATCGAGTTCGCGGTCCAGTTTTTGACGAATATCATACGGATCGGCCATGGCTTCATCTTGCCCCGGCAAAATCATGGTCGTGGTCAGCAAGGGTTCGCCCAATTGTTCCAGTAAAGCCCGGGCGATATTGTTATCGGTAATCCGCACACCGATGGTTTTCTTTTTGGGGTGTTGCAATCTGCGGGGTACTTCGCGGGTTGCATCCAATAAAAAGGTAAACGGGCCCGGGGTCAGGGTCTTGATCAACCGGTGAGCATCATTACCCATTTTGGTAAAGGTCGACACTTGCGACAGATCGTTACACAGCAAGGTGAAATTATGATTATCGTCCAAACGGCGAATACGCCGTATCGTATCCATGGCCTGTTTATCGCCGATTTGCGCACCCAGCGCATAGGACGCATCGGTTGGGTAAACGATAACCCCACCATTACGAATGATATTAACCGCTTGTTGAATTAATCGTGGTTGTGGATTTTGCGGGTGGATTTCCAGAAATTCGGCCATGTGCGGTTATAAGGCATAAATAAAAAGCATTGTACCTTATCTTTCCGACTGCTTTTTAGCGACTTTGTCGCGCAAATAGACCGGCATGGCCTGTTCGACCGGCACAGCCAGACCGTTGGCAAAATCATAAGCGCCCAATTGCGCAATACAGGTGGCGCGCGGCCAGACCTCGCTATCGATACTTTGCAGGCGTGTACCCAAACGGGCTGTCAAAATTTCGCCATGCACGGCCCAGCCGGAACCCACCCCCGCCCCCTTCAACTCCGGATAAAGCGCTTCGCCGGCTGGCGTGACCGCCTCGTCGCCCCGCAAAACCGCCAAACCCAGCGCATTGCGTTGATAAACGCCCCAAAAAATTTCATTCATGCGGGCGTCCATGGCGGTAAACGCCACATCCTCCGGCCGCCGATTGAAAAAATCCTGGGCGATGGCCGCCAGCGTGGATACCAGTACCACCGGAATATCGGCGCCAAAGGCGATGCCATGCGCCACGCCCGTAGCAATGCGCACACCGGTAAATGAGCCCGGACCGCGACTCAACGCCACGGCATCCAGTTGCTGGGGCCTTAACTGCGCATCGGCCATCAGACTGTCTATCATCGGCAATATCAGCTTGGTGTGCTCGCGCGGCGCCAGTTCGAATTTTTCCCTGATCTCGCCATCGATAAACAAAGCCGCCGAACAGGCATCGGTGGAGGTTTCTACTGCCAATAATTTCAATGCTGTTCCTCGCTGGCGAAAAAACGCCGCACATCCTCAATATCCCGACTGCGTTTCATGGCCGGCACACTATCCAAAAACAGTTGTCCATAGGACTTTTTCAACAGCCGCGGATCACACACCATCAACACCCCTCTATCGTTGACATCACGAATCAATCGCCCCACGCCTTGCCGCAGCATGATGATGGCGGTGGGCAATTGATGCTCGAAAAACGGATTGCGGCCTTGCTTCTCCAGGGCATTCATCCTGGCTTTCAAGACCGGATCGCCCGGGGAGGCGAACGGCAGCTTATCGATAATCACGCAAGACAAGGCGTCCCCGCGCACATCCACGCCTTCCCAGAAGCTGGCGGTTGCCAGCAGTACCGCATTGCCCAATTCTTTAAACTGATCCAACAAGACGCCTTTGGAACGACTGCCTTGCACCAGCAATGGGTGATCAATTTTGCCCTCCAGCAGCTGTGCCGCACGCTGTAAGGCACGGTGACTGGTAAACAGGAAAAACGCTCTGCCGCGACTGGCCTCCAAAACCGGCAAGGCGAACTCAACTATTTTGTCGGTAAAGTCCGGATCACTGGGTTGCGGCAGCCCCTTGGGGTGATAAAACAAGGCCTGATTGGGATAGTCGAATGGACTCTCCCAGCTACGGCCTAATTCACTGCTTAAACCCAAGCTTTTAGAAAAATGCACGAAATTGTTTGCAACACTCAAGGTTGCCGAAGTAAAAATCCAGCTGGCTTTATGCCGGGCCATAAAGCCGCGAAACTCTTTGGCGATATCCAACGGCGTGCGGCTGAGGGTAAACGACTTGCTGTAGGTTTCGTACCATTTGATCCACTGTCCGTCCTTATCCTTGATCAGGGTTTCCAGCTGCATATCCAGCGTTTCCGCCCTATCGAAACAAGACTCCAGGCCTTTGCTGCGCACCGAAGCACGTTCCAGTTGGTTAGTCAGCCGGGCCAGTTGTTTCTGTAAAGACTCCAAAGCTCCGGCAAGCTTGGGATTGGCTTCAATGTCCCGCCAGTCGCCGCGGCGCAATTCCAGGCCAAACGCCAAACGCATATCCTTGACTTCCAATTGCAGATCTTCGCAGGCGGTCCGCAAATCCGGCATATCCTTCGCATCGGCAAAATATTCGGCCAGTGTATCGTCGGCTAGATCGGTCAATTGCTTGCCGCTGAGCGTAACACCCAAAAAATTGGAAGCCGTGTCGGCCAGCTGGTGTGCCTCGTCGATGATAACCACTTCGGCATCGGGCAGTAATTCACCGAAACCGATTTCGCGTATAGACCAGTCGGCGCATAACAGATGATGATTAACCACAACGATTTCGGCTTCCTGCGCCTGTTTACGGGCCTTGGTTAAAAAGCAATCGGCATAATCCGGGCAGTTCTGCCCCAGACAATTATCGGCGGTAGAGGTGGCATGAAACCACACCGGGTCGCCTTCATGCACATCCACTACCTCGGAAACATCGCCGGCTTTAGTGCGTTTGGACCAGGCTTTAATTTGCGCCAGGGCAGCAGCATCTTCCTTGCTGTAGCCAAACGCCGCAGTCAAGGCTTGTTCCAACCGGTAAGTACATAAATAATTGGCACGGCCTTTCAACAAGCTGGCTTTGAACGGGACGCGCGGCAGCGCTTTACGGATCAACGGCAGGTCTTTATTGAACAATTGATCCTGCAAATTTTTGGTGCCGGTGGAAACGATGACCTTTTTACGGGACAAAATCGCCGGAATCAGATACGCAAAGGTTTTACCGGTGCCCGTGCCGGCTTCGGCAATCAAATGCTGCTGACTTTCAATGGCATCAGCGATTGATTGCGCCATTTCAATCTGTCCGGCGCGCGGCGAATAGGCCGATATGACACTTGCCAGCGCACCGTCACTGCCGAATATCTCGCTAAGCTCAATCACGGAAAATTTGCGCCATCAACGACCGAAAAAACTTTCCGACTTGGCTTTAGCGTCTTTGGCGCCTTGATAGTTTTGTTGCATCCGCCGGGCTTCGGCAATCAACAACCAACTTTTGCGTTTTAGATCAAGATCGCTACCAGCCAATAGCGCGGCCTTACCTGCCAATTCTTCCGCCAGTTGCGGTTTATTTTGCTTGATCCTGAGTTGAGCCAATTTGTAGGTAAGCGTGGGGTTGCGTGAATCAATCCGCAGAGCTCGTTCCGTGGAAACCACCGCCGCATCCAAATTACCCGATGCACGATTGCGATCGGCCTCGGTCAATAACGCCAATACCGCGGGTGGCGTGCCTGTGGGTATACGGGCCTCTTCGACGGCAAAGGCTGGCAGTGCCGGCATTGTTGCAATAGCGCCCGGCACGGGGGCCCCGTCTATCTGCGGAATCAGCGGTTCCGCTTGAATTGCAGGTAGACTGGGCTCGACTTTGAAATTGTTCTTACCGTCATCTATTGGGTAAGTCGCCGTACCCGGCAGCTGTTTTTTAGTCGAATAAGCTTGCGGTCTTTGGGCGGGCGCACGAGGAGGTAACGGCTTGGGCCTAACGATTTTAGCTACCGGCTTGGGCGGTTGTTCGTAAACGGTGCTACAACCCGTAGCCAAAAGCACAGCAGGAAAAAGGTATAACAGGACTTTATTGTTCATTTAAAACTTAAGATGCTTATAACTATTAAAAGAGTTCGATATCGTCTTCAGCCGATTTGCCATCGAAATTTGTTGCCGATGCCAACGCCTCTTCAATGCTTTTACCCTGAGGGATCGCATCGAACATGATTATTTGGGTTGCCATGGTGTGGCGCCCAGGTATGTCTTGCTGAAACCCGTGCCATTCAGCCGGATTATATAACCGATAAGGATTTTCTATGCTGGCGGATATGCCATTTTGCCCAACCGACACGTACTGTAAACGCTGCTGAAAGCGATCATGGAATTGAAACGCCGCAATGGACGAGCGGATTTTTTCCCGGGTTGCCGAGCAATGACCTAATGCCGCATCCCGCTGCTCACTGGGTTCTAATCTGGCCAAAAGGCTTTGAATAGCGTTCATATCAGCCGCCATTTCATAAAGATGGCAGCAACACATTCACGGACTGATCGCCGATTCTCATGCTCCCTTCAACCTGGACCGCGGAAACAACCAACAGTTTGACGGTTTCCCGGATTTGGCTCCAATCCGAATCCGACCGAACCTGAACTAATCATTACTGGATACCAAAAACTGATTTAAAAAAGACATACTGCACCATTTGCCAACGCGGCATTCTATTGTAATTACCACACCAATACAAACCACATCCACATTAGTGCGGACCAATCTCAATCGAGTATCCGCCCGGGTTGACGCCAACTCGGCATATGGAGTAGAAATACTTAAAGGCTTACGCTTAATAGCAACACTTTGACCTAGTTTCCCAAGGACGCCATGAATATTCATTCCACTACCAAAAAACTGTTCGTGCTGGATACCAATGTATTAATGCATGATCCCGCTTCTATTTTCCGCTTTCAGGAACACAACCTGTTTATTCCAATGGTGGTATTGGAGGAACTGGATCACGCCAAAAAAGGAATTTCGGACGTATCGCGCAACGTACGCCAAGTCAGCCGGTTTATGGACGAACTGATACGCGATGCCGACCAGCGCACTATTAATGAAGGACTGCCGCTATCGCGCATCGAACACGGTCCCAGCGGAAGTAACAACGAATCTCCCGGCCGCCTATATTTTCAGACCCGGCAATTAAAACACCTGCTACCCGACGATTTACCCGGCCAGATTGCCGACAATTCGATTTTGAGCATCGTGCTGGCACTCAGCAAAGAATACCCGGAGGTGAATGTCATTCTGGTTTCCAAAGACATCAACATGCGTATCAAAGCCGCTGCGCTGCAGATCAATGCCGAGGATTATCACAATGATCAGACCATAGAAGACATCGATTTGCTGTATAGCGGTTCCACTGCCTTGGAAGCTGACTTTTGGGAAGAACACGGCAGCAAGATGGAGTCCTGGCAGGAAAACAATCAAACTTACTACCGCATCCACGGCCCGCACGTCGCCGACTGGTACCCTAATCAATTTCTGTATATTGACGATGTGTCCGGCTTCGAAGCGGTCGTCAAAACCTGCGACGGGGAAACAGCCGTCTTGCAACTGGCCCGGGACTTTCGCACCAAACATCATAGCGTTTGGGGGGTCACGGCCAAAAACCGCGAACAAAATTTCGCCTTAAACGCGCTGCTTGATCCCGACATTGATTTTGTTACCCTGTTAGGCGCTGCCGGCACCGGAAAGACCTTATTGGCCTTGGCGGCCGGCTTATCCTTAACGATGGAACACAAAGCCTTTCTGGAAATCATCATGACCCGGGAAACCATGCCGGTAGGGGAAGATATCGGCTTCTTGCCCGGTTCCGAAGAGGAGAAAATGGCACCTTGGATGGGTGCTTTGATGGACAACCTGGAATTACTTGGCAGCCGTTCCGGTACTACCGACTGGGAACAAGGAGCGTCGCAAAATATGATGATGAACCGGGTCAAGATCCGCTCGCTGAACTTCATGCGCGGACGCACCTTTTTAAACCGGTATTTGATCATTGACGAAGCGCAAAACCTGACGCCTAAACAAATGAAAACCCTGATTACCCGAGCCGGTCCGGGCACTAAAATCATCTGTATCGGCAACCTGTCGCAAATTGATACGCCTTATCTCACCGCCACCAGCTCAGGCTTGACTTATGTGGTGGATCGTTTCAAAGGCTGGGAAAACAGCGCTCACATTACCTTGAAACGGGGCGAGCGCTCGCGCCTGGCCGATTATGCGTCGGATAACTTATAAGCCGTTATAAATCCGCTGAGACCTCGCCCGCCTGCGGCCATGCGGTTATTACGGCTTTAACCAGCGTGGCCAGCGGAATGGCGAAGAACACCCCCCAAAATCCCCACAAGCCGCCAAAAAATAAAATTGCCACGATAATCGCAATGGGATGTAGATTGACAGCTTCCGAGAACAGCAAGGGAACCAGGACTACCCCATCGATTGCCTGGATCACGGAATAAGCAATCAACACATACATGAATTCGTCGCCCCCGCTGACCCCCCATTGCACATAGGCAACCCCCAATACCGGAAAAGTTACCAACGTCGCCCCCACGTAGGGAATAACCACCGACAAGCCCATCAATACGGCCAACAGCATGGCATAGTTTAAATGCAGCATTGAGAAAGTCAGGTAACTGGCAGCCCACAGAATAAAAACCTCGACAAATTTACCTCTGACATAATTAGCGATTTGTGAGTCCACTTCCTGCCAGACTCGCATGGTCAGCGACATATCCCGAGGGAAAAACTGGGCGAACCAACCTATTAATAAATCTTTGTCTTTCAGGCAGAAAAACACCATCATCGGCACCAGGAACAAATAAATAACCGCCGCCAACAAACCCGCAAACGATTGCGCCGACCCCGAAATGACATCTTGTCCATATTTCAACAAGTCCTGCTGAATGGAAAACATGATTTCCCTGATGCGCGCTTGAGTAATAAATTCCGGATATATTTCCGGTAAGCGCATGATCTGGCTTTGGGCGCTGGACACCATTTCGGGAATGCGCTGTACCAATTGTACGGTTTGTTCCGACACCATGGGGACCAGCACGAATAACACAAAACCCAATATGGTTAAAAATGCAAAAAACACCACATGCACGGCAATAATTCTAGGCACTAACCTGCGTTCAGCTTTTCCTACCAGGCCTTCAAGCAGGTAGGCGAGAATAATTGAAGCAAATACCGGCATTAATAGGCCGGACAAACAGTATATCAATACTGAGCCGACCATGAGACTAATGGCTAACGAGACAACTTGCGAATTGGGTAAAAATCGATGAAAAAAGTCCCTGACAAAATCAAGATTAGAAAAATTGGTTTGTTTACTCATTTATACTTTATGGCCTGAAAACAGGCTGATTTATGATTTGTTGACGGGCTAAAAAAGAGTGCAAATTATATAAAGGTGAAAAGCTTATCAAAATTAGCAATTTGGAGGACTTTTTTTACCTCGGCTGCCGCCCCTTTAATAACAACCGCATCTTTGCTACCGGCCACCTTATCACGCAAAATCAGCAACATGCCCAATGCGGAACTATCTAAATAATTCGTCTTGGACAAATCGACCTCTATCTTTTTAATATCCGAGTTGAACTGATTCAAAGCCCCCCTAAACTCCTGGTGTAAACTAAAGTCAAACCGACCGGCGATCTGAATATGCAGAATATCCGACTCGATTTTTGTCTCGAAACTCATTTATTACTCCCGTGGACTTGATGACGCGCGATTAAATTATCCATTTAGAATAACTCAACATCGCCTTCTTCTACTGTAGACTGCGATACAACTTTAGCACCCTGCGCCCGCCACTGCCCCTGCATTGCCTGCAAGCGCTTGATGCCTTCATTCAATTGATGCTCCCAATTGGAACTATCCGTGGTTTTAAACACCCCCATGCCGATAGCCACTTCATCAGCCATGGCTTGAAAATGTTGAGTGTTCGTCTGTAAAAACTCTATCAATTGCCGACACATGTCTTCAAATTGCAGACCTCTAACCGCATCATTGACCGTTATTCCAACGTTATCGGTGAGTTGGGATACCGTCGCAATGCTTTTTGATACTCTTTGATTGATTAAGGTAATAGCGGTCATCATGCCGTCGATTTTATCTTTAGAGCTGATGGCAATATTCATATCCTTGGACGCCATCATTTCAATTATGGATTGAGCCTGATGAATATTATTTTTGGATGCATTTACCACGGTCTTAATTTCTTCACTAAATTTATCGGAGTTTTTGGATAAATTCCGCACCTCATCCGCAACCACTGCAAAGCCTCTGCCCGCTTCACCGGCACGGGCGGCCTCAATTGCCGCATTCAGCGCCAATAAATTGGTTTGGTCGGCAATTTTTTGCACATCTACCAACAATTTTTCCACACGTGCCATGTTGGAACCTACGTCATTAATGACACCGACCATTTCCATACTTTGCTTGCTAATTTGCAATACGTGATCAATGAAAAATCGCAGAACCGTATCGGTTTCCTCGGCAAACTGCTGAAAACTCATAGACCCTTCTTTCTTGACAGTCGAACTATCCAAATCGTTGACCAGGGTATGAACAATACTGGACTGATCAGACGTCAAGTGGTGCAAACTATTGAAACTATTGGACATCGTTTTTACCGCATCCGCCACCATGGACTTGAGCTGTTGCAGGTCATTATTGAAATGGCGTGTTTCTTCGCCCAAACATTGGTTTAAACCTGCCACATAGCGATCGATACAACGATTCAAATTCTCTTCGTCCGGCTTGCTTAATTTAAGCTCAGCAACCTTTTGCAGCTCTAAATGTAAAACAAAGGCCTTTCTTATCCATAGCAAGGCAATCAGCAGAACGAGTAACCAAACCTCGAACCCGGCTGGCAATACAAGTGGTGACAATACCAGCAACAGTGTGAATATCAGCAAGCCGCGGTTAATTATTATAAATTTAGTCATATTGGTATCAATTGATTAACGACATTATGCGCGCAGCGATATTATCCAAGGGTAAAACCTGATGCGCCGCCCCTTGCTTAAATGCCTCTCCCGGCATCCCCCAAACAACAGATGAAGATTCATCCTGAACGATGTTGTAAGCCCCGGCATCGCGCATTTGCAACATGGCTTTAGCGCCGTCGGCTCCCATGCCGGTCAGCATAACGCCGATGGCGTTCTTACCAACATTTTCAGCCACGGATTCAAACAAAACTTCCACGGAAGGCTTATGTCTATTGACTGGAGGCCCGTCGTCCAGACGACAAATGTAGCGGGCACCGTCCCGAGCCACCCGCAAATGTTTATCGCCAGGGGCAATATAAATATTACCCGGCAAGATCAATTGACCATCGGTGGCGATACAGGCATACATCGGCCCCGCCTCATCGATATGCTTGGCAAACGATAAACTAAACGCAACCGGTAAATGCTGTGTAACTACCATGGCCGGAGCATCGGCGGGCAACATTTTTGCGACTTGCTTAATGGCCTCGGTCCCACCCGTTGAAGACCCTACCGCGACAATTTTATCGGTCGTTTTAAAGTGCCTGCTGGGTTTCGACTGAACCTGCACAGCAGATAAACCAAGCACTGCTACTTCCAAGGCTTTAACTTTAGCTTTAGCGGCCATGCGTACTTTATTTATAATTTCATCAGCATATTCTTCCAAAGCTTTTGGCACATCCGCTTTGGGTTTAGCAACGAAATCCACCGCCCCCAACGCCAATGCTTCAAGCGTTACTTCAGCACCCTTGGCGGTCAAGGTAGAAATCATTACCACCGGCATAGGCCTTAGCCGCATTAAATTCCGTAAAAACGTCAACCCGTCCATACGCGGCATTTCGACATCCAAGGTCAACACATCCGGGTTTAACGCTTTAATTTTATCTCTGGCAATAAGCGGATCGCTAGCGGTTCCGACCACTTCAATATCCTCGGTTTCGCTAAATATCCGCGTTAGCATTTGTCTGATTAAGGCCGAGTCATCCACTATCAACAGCTTTACCTTTTCCATATGCATCCTAAAAAAGTTCTATGCTGCTTTCGACCGCAATATTTTTGATTTGCGATCCGTATCGTTTTTCGCGCAACACGATCGTTTCATTATGCAAATCCCTGATTTTTTTCATTCTGACTCGTCCGGATTGCGGATAAAAGTTTACTTTTCGCGGATAAATATCCCCAAGATCTTGCGAAACCAAAGTTAGCGCTTCGGTATCCACATAATCCAATACAAATGCAATATTTCGGGAACCCACATCACCTAAAGTCGCAATCACTTTACCCCCGCCAAATAATTTGACTTCTAAATTTTTTCGTTTGCCCCCAAAGTGCAAAATAGTATTGATCAGGTGTTCCATTGCGAAATTGCCATAACGCATTGCCGTCCCTACCACCGATTCTTCTCTGGAATTTAAACGCGACGAGCTGGTTTCCGGCAACATAAAGTGATTCATGCCGCCGATGCCCAACACCCTATCCCGAATACAGGCTGACACGCAAGAACCCAATACGGTGGTTATCATCTCACCATCCTTGGTTACATAATAATCGCCCGGCAATAACTTGGCAGTAACTATCTGATTTTCTTTATCCCAATACCGATTGATATTTTCAAACCCGGGAATGGAAGCCGGGCTTACCAAGTTCTGGATTTTCATACGTGCGTTTTTTTATAGATGGTGTTCCCTATCAGGGAAAAAGGCGCATCGAGTTGATGTAATGACTCGGAATGACCAATGAATAAATAGCCTCCCTCTGCTAACAAACCAGCGTAGCGGTTTGCCAGGCGTTCCTTGGTTATTCTGTCAAAATAAATCAATACATTACGGCAAAAAATGAAATCGAAATGGCTTTTCATCGGCCAGTCTTGCATCAGATTCAATTGCTTAAAATAAACGATGTCGCGCAATTGAGGCTTAACTCTAACTTTATGGGCTTGCGCGCCCGAGCCTTTCTGAAACCAGCGGTGCAAGCACTCTTCACTGATTGCAGCAACACGGTCGACCGGATACACGCCGTCGGCCGCGGCAGACAACACATTGGTATCCAGGTCCGTGGCCAGAATTTTAATATCCCAGTCCCTGGGAAGGTTTTCTATCAACGTGATGGCTAAAGAATACGGCTCTTCACCCGTGGAACAACCCGCGGACCAGACCCTGATTTGTTTTTGGCCCTGATTTTTTTTTAGTAATTCCGCTAGCAGGGTTTTAGCAACAAACTCAAAATGATGGTTTTCTCTAAAAAACGAGGTTAGATTCGTGGTAACTGCATTTATGAATTCGGTGAATTCCTGGTCCGGATGCTCGTGCAAATACTCGCAATACTGTTTAAAACGGTTAAAACCGAATATCCTTACCCGTTTCGACAATCTTGAGTAAAACATGTCAAATTTGTCATCCGGCACCAAAATGCCTGAATGCTGGTTCGATAGCTTTCTTAAAAAATTGAAATCGTCCAGGGTATATTCAAATTCTCGCGCTTTTTCTTTGACAGCCACTCTATCAATACCCTTTGCAAACGATTATCGAATACCGATCCGAATCAGAAAAACCCGGAGGCGGCTTGATCCACACTTAGCATTTCCGATAACCCTAACAAATTAGCGGCCTCCATGAATTTTTCCGAAGGAAAATCAATGCTCACTTCTTTCTGCAACTTAACCGCGGTCAACTTTAAAACCAACAATAATTGCATCGACGCGGTATCAATCTGTATCACCGCGGACGCATCGATATCGATTTTGTTATAGTCATCCAGCATACGCTGCAACTGTTGATGCAATTGAGCGACAGTCTGAATAGTTTGCACCGGTTCCAATATTATTTGGCATTGCGTTATCGCATCAACTGACTGACTATCCCCTGCTTCATTTAAATGGGGATTGGAGGCAACTATTACGGTTAAGTCATCCGTCAAAGGGGGGGGAGTGTCCGGCGCTGACCGACATGGCAACTCAACATCCTCGGCCTCATGCATCCAGGCTAAAGGATCATAGCCAATCATACTGCTCTCGTCTTGTTCCGCCATTACATTACCCTGCCCTCTAAAAAGTCTCCAGCCAACGCTTCGAAGTCCTTCGCCGAGCGCCATCCCGGACGATATTCAAAGACCGTCTTACCAAAACTTGGGCATTCCGCTAACGAAGCCGTCTCTCGAATTGGTGTTGCCAAAATTTGCGTCGGAAAATATTTTTTCAAAGTACTCACTACATCCTTAGACAGTCTACGAGTGGGTATGTAGCGCGACATCACAAGCTGCAACCGGTATTTTTTATTTAAGACCGTCTCAAACTTTTTGATCGTACCCATTAAATGGGACAAACCTTGCAAGGCTAAATAATCACTGGTCATCGGCACCAAAAGCTCTTCGGCCGCAAACAACGCATTCGCCACCAAAATACCGGAAGAAGGCGGACAGTCGATAAATACCAAATCTCTTTGATCCGTTCCAGACATCAAGGCGTTACGCAATAAATCGCCCCTGTGAGAACCGCCCTGGCTTAACTGCTCAATTTCCTGCAACCGCGGCCCCGCCACAATTAAATTCAAATTCTCCCTGACGGGAATTTGCTGTTGAGCAAACGTGGCATGCCCCAATATAATTTCATCGATTCCTGTCCGTTGCTTCGACACCACTCCCAAAGCAACGGCAAGATGACTTTGCGGATCAAAATCGATCACAGTGATTTTTTTGCCCATTCTGGCCAAAGCATGAGCGAGATTGACGGTTGTTGTGGTCTTCCCCACCCCACCTTTTTGATTGAGTACAGCGATAATTCTGCTTGTCATTTATGCTCTGGTTCAAGAGGCAAAACAGCAATATCCATGAATTCATCCGGATTCAATAACTTATCCACATCCAAAAGCATGATCATGTTCTTTTTACCCACATACATCCCTCTGATATAACGGGTATCAATTTTAGCTCCTAGATTTGGCGAGGCTTTAATCTCGTTTAAGTGGATATCCAATACATCGGATACCGCATCGGCCACGATACCCATGACGGTCGAGCCGTTATTTTCGGTATGTATACACATAACGATAACCACGGTGGTCGGCGTATATTCGATTTTTTCCATATTAAACCGCTCGCGTAAATCGACGATAGGCACAATAGAGCCTCGTAAATTCAAAGCACCTTTCAAATATGCGGGTGTATTCGGAATTTTTCTGATCGGCTCCCATCCGCGGATCTCTTGCACCTTCAAAATTTCAATCCCATATGCTTCACCCGCCAATTCGAACGTCAGGAATTGTTCAGCATGTGCATCAGACGTCGCTTCGTCAGTCATTGTGGCGTACCCATAGGGAGGTGTAGTAAATGAAGCATCATCAAAAATCCTGCCATTCCTCGTCAGTAGCAGCGCTTTTGTAAGATGATTGCCTGGTTGCGGTTGCCGGCATCACATTCGGCTTGGTCACCGCAGCAGCAGATGCAGCTGCACGGGTTTGGTTAGACCTGTCGACAACCGTTCGCTCGTTACCACCGTCCAATTTAAAAAACGACAGTAATTCGACCATACTGGTGGACAAGTCACTCATTGATACGCTGGCGGCGGATGCTTGCTCGGCCAAGGCGGCATTTTGCTGGGTAATTTCGTCCATTTGCGATACTGCCTGATTGACTTGAGCAATCCCGGCCGATTGCTCAACGCTAGCATTTGCAATCGCCGCAACAATATCACCGACTTTTTTCACTCCAGCGACAATTTCAGTTAACGAAGCCCCGGTTTGATTCACAAACTCGCTGCCTGCCCGCACTTTCTGCACGCTGCTTTGAATCAATTCCTTGCTTTCCTTGGCTGCAGTGGCACTGCGTTGCGCCAGATTCCTGACCTCGGTCGCCACTACGGAAAAGCCTCGCCCTTGTTCGCCGGCTCTTGCGGCCTCCACCGAAGCATTCAAGGCCAATAGATTGGTCTGGAATGCGATCTCATCGATCACACCAATAATGTCGGCAATTTTATTGCTGCTATCATTGATTTCCTGCATCGCTGCAACGGCCGCAGCTACAACACCACCGCCTTTTTCAGCCAATTCCCTTGCGTTACTCGCCACCAAATTGGCCTGCTGGGCATTATCGGCGTTATTTTTAACCGTGCCGGTCAACTCCTCCATACTAGCGGCGGTCTGTTCCAGATTGGCTGCCTGCTGCTCGGCGCGTTGCGACAGGTTATTATTACCGCTGGCAATTTCTTGCGAAGAATTATTAATGAAGATGGCCGACTCATTGACTTGGCCGAAAATCTCACTCAGTTTATCGATAGTGGCATTGATATCATTTTTACAGGTGAGATAAACGCCCTGATAATCGCTGGTAATCCGGTTGGTCAGATCCCCTTCAGACATACTTTCCATAGTACTGCCCACATCTTTGAATACGTGCTCAATCACATCGGTCAATTCATTGATACCCTCGCTCAACTTGGCAAAAAAGCCTTGTTTGTCGACCAAGGATAAGCGTTTATCCAAGCGACCGATTTTGACGCTTTCAACTATTTCCTCAATTTCGCGCTCGACTTTGACTTCCCCCGTCCTATCCAGCCATTCCACCACGATACCAATCCGTTCGCCTTCGTCATTTCTGACTGGGTTGGCGACGATATTCATGTGCCGGCCACCAATCTCCAGTGTCGAACTAAAGGTTTTACTTAAACTCGCCAATAAACCGCGCTGATGGGCTGGGTTTTTATGAAATTGATCGATATTAGCCCCCATTAACTTATTGGCGTCGAAATTAGGCAGCTGGGTTCGAATATCGGCTTCCGCGTTTTGGAACATCCCTAAAACAGTGTTATTCATATAAATGATGTCGAGATCATTATTCGCTACCATTACGCAAGACTGCACATTGTCCAGAGCCTGTTTTATCCGGGTTGCTTCGGCGGCCACCTGTTTGGTATAGGCCATATCGGCATTCAACTTCACTTGCATGCCGTACAACGACCGATTGAAGTCCCCTATTTCATCGCCGCGATCAAGATCGATTTTATTCCGAAACTGTTCATCGGCTAAGCGGTAACAGATTTTTGCTGAATCTCCCACGCTGCGGAGGATGCTGTTGATCAGACTAAAGCCCAGCACAGTCCCTAGCAGTAAACATGCGGAATAGATAGATAACTCCAGCCATTGCTGCTGCTGGTAATACGAAAAAAGCGCCCCTAAAATCGGCAGCAGAAATAAAGCATATACAAGCCCGGCTTTTTTCCATGAATTCATGCCTTTAATAGTTTGCCAGACTGCTGCCAAACCGGTCGGCCGCATGGTGGCTTTGTTGGCATTCAGCTTTTCATATAACGCTTCGGCCTGTTGGACTTGTTCCCGCGACGGCGCGTAACGCACCGACAAATACTCGTGCAATTTCCCATTTCTAAAAACCGGGGTGACATTGGCTTCTACCCAATAATAATCCCCGGATTTAGTCCTGTTCTTTACTTGCGCCGTCCAAGGCTTACCCTGTTTCAGGCACTGCCACAAATCCGCAAAGGCAGCCGGCGGCATGTCGGGGTGGCGAACAACATTATGATTGGCGCCAATTAACTCATCCTTACTAAACCCGCTGATTTCAATAAAAGCATCATTGGCATAGGTAATAACGCCTTTTAAATTGGTACGCGTGACCAGGATAGTGCCCGGTTTCATTATCACTTCATGATCAGTCACGGGGTGATTGATTTTCATTGTAAATTCTCCGCTAATCCCCAGCTAAACAGTTCAATTTTTTTAACTTTCTTCGTCATTATTTATGCCCCTGAGGTTATCCACGTCATCTAATTTCAATAATTTGTCGACATCCAATAACATCACCATGCGCTGATTGACCGAAATCAAGCCATTAATAAATTCGGTACTGACTTTGGCACCAAAATTGGGCGAACTCTGGACGCTCTTTTTATCCACGTCAATCACATCGGACACCGCATCCACCACAACCCCCATAACGCGGGTTTTTTCGCTGCTTCTAGCTTGCAGCACCACCACTACGGTAAGTGGCGTATATTGACTATGTCCCAAGTCGAAACGCTCTCTCAAATCAATAATTGGCACAATAGCGCCGCGCAAATTAACCACGCCTTTTTCGTAAGCGGGTGCATTCGGTATGCGAGATACCGGCTCCCAACTACGAATTTCCTGAACGCGTAGAATATCCACAGCGTATTCTTCATTGCCCAAAGTAAAGCTCAGAAATTGGGCGTGCTCCTCTTGAGATCTTTTATCCTGTTGTTCCGCTTGTTTGCTTGTATCCGTCCGGGACATGTTATTCATCTACTGGTTGGCCAGGCGGACTAGGCCTGGAATATCAAGAATTAATGCCACCGACCCGTCTCCCAAGATAGTTGCCCCAGAAACACCCTCTACTCGGCGGTAATTGGCTTCCAACGATTTGATGACTACTTGCTGTTGGCCTAGCAGGTCATCGACAAATAAGCCGCATCTGACGCCCTGGCCTTCCACAACCACCAACAACCCTTCAGTCAGTTTAGTGTGCCTAGCGGATGCCACGTTAAAAATTTCATGCATGCGGATAATCGGCAGATATTGGTCTCGCAATAAAAACGTTTCTCCCTTACCCACCACCCGGTTGAGCCTGTCTTCTTTGATGTTTAGGGATTCTATAATGCTGCCCAAGGGCACGATGTAGGTCTCATCGCCTACCGCAATCGACTGCCCATCCAGAATCGCCAGCGTCAACGGCAAATGGATAGAAATAGTAGATCCTTTACCCAGCGAGGAAATAATTTCAATATTGCCGCCCAGGGCCTGAATATTCCGCCGCACCACATCCATGCCGACACCGCGTCCGGAGATATCGGTGAGTTTTTCGGCCGTGGAAAAGCCCGGCATAAAAATCAATTCGTAGCTTTGTTTGTCGGTCAAAATGACGTCCGGGTCGATCAAGCCTTTTTCGATGGCTTTAGCCCGCAGTTTTTCTTTATCCAAACCTTTACCATCATCGCTGACCTCAATGACGATATTGCCGCCGCGATGATACGCTTCCAGGGTCACGGTGCCGGTTTCCGGTTTCCCGGCAGCCAGCCGCACATCCGGCATTTCAATCCCGTGATCCAGGCTGTTTCTGACCAGATGCACCAGCGGATCACTAAGCAATTCCACCACGGTTTTATCGACCTCGGTATGCTCGCCCAGCAGTTTTAAGTCGATTTTTTTACCCAATTTGCTGCTAATGTCGTGGGCCAGTCTGGGAAATCGGCTGAACACAAAGCTGATAGGCAACATGCGAATATTCATTACGCTTTCTTGCAGCTCACGCGTATGCCGTTCAAGCTGCGACAAGCCGTTTTTGAGCTGATCCAGCTTGCCGAGCTCGAAATGCTCACCCACTAAACTGAGCATGGATTGTGTTATTACCAACTCGCCCACCATATTGATCAACGTGTCGATCTTGCTGGTATCCACCCGAATAGAGCTGGAACCCTTTGCCGCCGCTTTCGGCTCCTCGCTTTTCAGTTGTTTTGATTTTGTAGCGGGTTCCGACCTGGCCGGATCGGTATCGATGGTTTCGGCAACTCGGTTATCGGTTGCTCCAGCACCCAACTGTTCATCGAAAGCGGGTAGAGAGGCAAAGCGAGCCTGCTTGGCCAAATCACAATCCTCTTCAACCCAGTCAAATATCTCATCGATTTCGCTTACCGGCACGTTTCCATCTAACTCCAGTTTCCAGGAAAGATGACATTCTTCCGGATCCAATCCATAAAGATCGGGCATGCCTTGTAAATCAGCTGTTACACGCAAATCGCCCAAGCTCGACAACTCCCTAAACAACCGGATGGGTTCGTTACCTGTTTTCAGCAAATGCAAATGCGGACTAAATGCAATCAACCAACCCGACACTTGATCTTCCTTAGCGGCTGATTCCGGGACTTTTTGCGGATGATTTATGGGAACGGCACCCGCAGGGGAATGATTGTTTAACTCATTATCCAATGACCGTTTATGCGTGCTAACACTTTCCCCATCAATCTCCGCGCCATCTTGAATAGCTTGCAACATCTCGCGCAAACAATCCACCGAACCCAATAACACGTCAACCGCCGGCTGAGTTACCCGTCTGCGGCCATCCCGCATCTCATCCAGCAAGGTTTCCATGAGGTGGGTAAAATCGGACACTGACGTAAAACCGAAGGTGCCGCTGCCGCCCTTGATCGAATGAGCGGCACGGAAGATAGTGTTAATTTCATCGACATTCACGTCACCCATGTCAAGATTCAGTAATCCTGATTCCATGGCATCCAGGCCTTCGAAACTTTCCTCGAAGAAGACCTGATGAAATTGCGCCATATCGATAGACATAATCTTACCTGTTCTGAGATAGTCAGGTGTTTAACCCAAAACTTTTTTGATGGTTTTAAGCAACTGATCGGGATTAAACGGTTTCACAATCCAACCGGTCGCTCCCGCCTCTTTGCCTTGCTGCTTCTTATCCATGCCGGATTCGGTGGTCAGCATCAGCATAGGGATGAACTTATAATTCGGTAAAGCCCTTAACTCTTTAATCAAACTAATGCCATCTTTATTGGGCATGTTGACATCGGTCACCACGCAATCAAAAGCTTGTGATTTGGCTTTATTCAAAGCATCCAGACCATCAACCGCTTCCACAACCGTGTACCCAGCCCCTTTTAGGGTAAAGGAAACCATTTGTCTCATGGATGCAGAATCATCGACTGCAAGTATTGTCGCCACTGTTTAACTCCTAGAACCGTTGAAAAGTAAGCCTATCTAACCCCAAAAAAACCTAATAAACAATCATCGTGTCATAAAACTGAAACCAGCGATGTATTTGTGAGCATTCTATTGAAGATTAGAATCGAAACAATGGACGAGCCTATTTATGCGAACCACTTAACATACACAACAAACAGATGCATTCGATTGGCAACCCTCAAAAAAACAGCGAATGTGTAACTTTTAGATGCCTATATATGTCTGATAAGCAACCAAAAATTAATTCTTGATCTACTATTAGTAGGATAAAAGCATGGCGCGGGGGGCAATCCTCCTCGATACATATACCCGGCTCAAACCTTAACAAACCCATTATTGTGATTCGTTTAACAGACAAAACCTTGCTATGTGTTAGCCTTTCTTTCAAAAGACAATACCGTCACAGCAACTTAAACAGAGGCAACCATGCGTAGTACACATGTCGGAAGTTTAGGTTTTACCTTGATCGAACTTATGGTGACGGTAGCGATTGCGGCTATTTTGCTGGGCGTTGCCGTACCCAATTTCAGTTCGGCCATCGTCCGAAGCCGTTTGACTGCCAACACCAACGAATTCATAACGTCTCTGAATTTAGCCAGAAGCGAAGCCATCAAGCGAGGTCAGCAGGTGGTGGTGAGGAAAACCGGCGCTAATTGGGAAAATGGCTGGCAAGTATTCGTTGACATAGACCGCTCGACAGGGCCCAAACAAAACGTCCTTGATGTCGGCACGGATATTGAGTTGAGAGTTTATTCCGCGTTACCGGCCAATTTCACCCTGCGAGGTAACGGAAACTTCGTGAATTTCATCCGATATCAGCCCAATGGCACCAGTAGTCAGCCGGGTAGTTTTGCAATGTGTAATAACGGATCTACGACAGGAGCCAAGCTAATAATTGTCAACTCGGTCGGCCGGATACGCATGGCGTCGGATGCGGACGATGACGGAATCCCGGAAAAGGAAGATGGCAATGAAATTAATTCTTGCATAGCAGGTTTTTGATCCATGAAAACTAACAACGGCTTTACACTGATCGAAGTTTTGGTTGCCGTCATCATATTAGCAATCGGCCTCTTAGGTTTGGCGGGCATTCAGACTGTCGGCCTAAAAAATAATCAAAGCGCTTACACCCGAAGTCAAGCGACTCAGTTAGCTTATGATATTGCCGACAGAATGCGAGCCAATGTCGCCGGCGCCGCCACTTACACCGCAATTAATCCTCCCGACGCGGCAAGCACTAATAACTGCTTTAACGCCACTGGTTGTACACCCGCTGAAATGGCGGAAAGCGACTTGTTTGCCTGGAACGCTACGTTGACGGATGTTCTGCCGGGCGGTTCAGGCACAATTGTGGTCGCCGGAAACGTCTTTACTATCACGATTACCTGGGACGATGACCATGACGGCGATAATTCCAACAATCCCAGTTTCCAAACCAGTTTCCGGTTATGAGCATTGACAGATTCGCACAGATCAACAACAGCATTTGCAACAAAGAATGCTTAAGTAAAAGTATGGTTCGTCCTAAACAGCTAGGTATGACGTTGATCGAAATTTTAATCGCCATGCTATTAGGGGTATTTTTGTTGGCGGGCGTTTTACAAATTTTTATCAATTCCAAACAAACCTATCGCATGCAGGAAGGCTTATCCAGATTGCAGGAAAACGGTCGCTTTGCTATGGAGTTTATCAGTCAGGATGTGCGGATGGCCGGATTTTTCGGCTGTTTGAGTAATAATTTCAGTATGGCCAATGTCGAAAACGAACTTAATGACCAATCTGATTTTGCCTGGGATATAGCTAATCCCCTGATGGGTTACAATGACGTGGACAATACCTTCGCGGTAATTTCCAATGTCGTAGTCGGCACGGACGTCATCGCTGTACGCGGCTTATCCGGCGATGGCATCCCTTTGATAGCGCCCTATTCCGACGCGGCGCAGATGTTCGTTGACCCCACGTTCAATGCCGATTGCCCGGCAGGCAGCGCAACCACCTGTCACATAGGCGAAATTCTGATGGTGACCGACTGCTCTCAAGGCACTATTTTTCAGGCCACCAACACGACGGACATAGGCGGTGGCAGTGGCGTTAACGTGGTTCACTCAGCAAACAATACCTTTACGCCCGGCAATTCGCCTCCTGCAACTTTTAACAAAAGTTACGGCCCGGGGTCTCAAATTGCCAGACTGCAAACGTACGCCTACTACATCAGACTCAACCCAGGCAATCAACCTTCTTTATATCGTTCGGAATTAACCACAACCGGCAACGATACCAATGCCGTGTCGGCGCAGGAGTTGATCGAAGGCATTGAAGACATGCAGATTACTTACGGGGTGGATACCGATGCGAACGGCACCCCAAATTCCTTTCTACCTGCAAACAACATAATCGCCGCTAACTGGCCTCAGGTAGTCAGTGTCCGAATTAGTTTGTTGGCCAGAACTATTGAGAACAATCTATCCGCTAACCCAGTACCCTATGACTACAATGAAGCCAATAATATAATGCCCGCGGACCGCCGCTTGCGTAGGGTTTTTACCACTACAATTGCCTTGCGTAATCGCCTGCGCTAAACGAGGAGACCAGTATGCGAATCAACTCAAGCGCTCAATCCGGTGTGGTTTTAGTCGTCGGTTTAATCATGCTACTGCTGCTGACCATCATCGGTGTGGCAGGGGTGCAGAGCACTTCACTGGAAGAAAAAATGGCGGGCAACAACCGGGACAGGAATTTGGCTTTCCAATCGGCGGAAGCAGCCTTAAGGGCTGGCGAGGCGAGAATAGAAACCTTGTGGAATGGCGGGAACGGCTCGATTCAGGCTTTTTGCACAGGCACCGCCGGCCAATTTTCCACGGTCCCAGGTTGCAACAACGCCCCGCCGGACCCGAAAGCCGCGGCAACCTGGACAGACAACACCAAATCCATTACCCATGATACCGGCAGTAGCATGGTCGGCACGCAACCGCGCTATTTCATAACCTATGTGACCGCTTACAACCCAGGCCCCCCGGCCACGCCGATCAGTTTTACCGTGACAGCCAGAGGCACCGGCGGCCAGGATACAACAGAAGTAATTTTACAGAGCCATTTTGGCGGCGACTCGGCATTTCTGCCTTAAATTATGAATCACTCAATGATCCGCTCAGGCCAATTGGCCCGGAGTTAAACATGACTACTAACCTATCCAAATTAATTTTCTGGTCTATCGGTTTGATATTAGCCGTTATGGTAACGATACCGGCGCGAGCGGCACCAGGTTTACTGGCCGATTCTCCGCTATTCACCATGAGCAACGTACCGCCTAATGTATTCTTCGAACTAGACGATTCGGGCTCGATGGACTGGGAAATTCTCACCAAAAACTACTGGCATTCTTGTGCGTACGACAAGGATAGCCCCGGCAACAACAATAGTCCCGATGATTGCGGAGGTTTATTAAACGACGGTCTAATAAGAATTTATTCCGGTAGCGCGTTTCGCACCTATGCATACGTGTTTAACAATGGCGACAATCTCTATAACAGTGGCTGCAATGCCAGTGACTATCCAAAACTGGAAAGTTGCGATTCCGCTGTGCGTGGTTATGAGTGGCGGGTTCGTTCTTCCGACCTAAATGTCCTTTATTACAACCCGAATACCACTTATTTACCTTGGCAGAACGGCGACGGCACAGCCATGCCGAATGCCAGCTTCACTGCGGCGAGAAGCAATCCCAAAAGCGGCGAATCCGGCTACAACGACATCAAAAACCTGACCGGATTTGTATTTGAAGTTTGGACGGACAGCCACGGCTACAATGGCACCCGCCCCAATCGCGGTTCCAAAATCGATAGAACCGTCGGCGCAAACGGTTTAATGGATTATTGGGACGAACACACCCGGTATACTGTCAATGCCAATTCCATCACCAAGGATGTCATCACTTATTCCCCTACAGCCAACGGCAACAATAAAGGCCAACTAAATGAGTCCAAGGCCACTACCACCCTGTTAACAGGACTGAATGGCCGCAGCTTGGCCCAAGAAAAACAAAACATTGCCAACTGGTATCAATATTCCCGCCGCCGTTCTTTCGTTGCTAAAGGCTCCATCGCCAAAGTCATATCGGAAAAACCCAGTTTTCGCTATGGCTTGAACACGATCAACAGTAGTACTTTTTTTACTGAAGTACCGGATTTAGCGGCCAATTTTGCATCTCATAACTCAACCCTTATTAGCGATTTATTCCGTTTCAATTGGCCTGAGTCGGGTACCCCGCTTCGTCGCGGTCTGGAGCGCGTCGGTAAATATTACGACAACACCGATAGCAAGACCGACCCCATTGTCCAGGAATGCCAGCAAAATTTCGCCCTGTTGCTAACCGATGGGTATTGGAATGGTAATAATCCTTCCGACACCATTAGTGATGCTGATGGCGATGGCCACAGCCGAACGTTAGCGGACGTGGCAAGATACTATTACACCCGCGATTTAAGCCCTTTGGCCGATAACGTACCCAACAGCGTGTTCGATACCGTTAATCACCAACATATGGTGACCTTTGGGGTTGCCTTCGGATTAAGCGGATTATTAACCGACGCCGATGGCGACGGCTGGCCGGGCACGGCACCCGGTTTGGCTGAAAGCGGTAGCTGGGGTAACCCATTTAATAGCGATCCTGAAAAAATCGACGATCTCTGGCACGCCGCTTATAACGGCCGCGGCGCTTTCGTATCGGCTTCGTCGCCGGAAGCGGTTAATGCGGCTCTGACCACGGCGCTAGCCAGTATCGGCGACCGTTCGGGAAGTGCCGCATCGGTTTCTTTTAACACCACCACCTTAACCGGCTCCAGTGCGGTTTTTCTGGCCCAATTCAACAATCTGAATAATAAATGGAGTGGCGACCTACTGGCTTTTGCGCTCAACACCATGACTGGGGATGTGGCTCTTACCCCAAGCTGGTCCGTCAGCGGCAACCCTGCGGGGGCCGCGGATATTTTGGACAACCGCGCCAATCCGGTAACGACACGTATTATTCTGACCCGCGACGGCAGCGGAGGTATTCCTTTTCAATGGGCTAATCTGACAACCGCTCAAAAGGACGATTTATTGACCGATCCAAACGGAACCATTGGCGCCGACAATGCCAAGGGACAGGCGCGCCTCAATTACCTACGTGGCGACCGAAGCAACGAACAAAGCCGAAACGGTACTTATAGCTTTAGGGATCGTAGTAAATTACTCGGCGATATTGTCAATTCCGATCCGGTTTTTGTGGGCTCACCGCGTTCCGCATGGCCGGATAGCGCTCCATTCCCAACCGCATCCGGTGCCCAATATAGCGATTTTGCAGCCAACAATGTAAACCGAGCCGAAATGGTTTATCTAGGCGCCAACGACGGCATGCTGCACGGGTTTTCGGCCGCCGACGGCAGCGAAGCCCTTGGGTACATACCAGGCAATTTATTCAGTTCAGGTGACCCCCTAAACGGTTTGCATTATTACACCGACACTGCTTTCACGCATCGTTTCTACGTTGACTTGGCTTCTGCCGTTGAAGATGTGTACATTAATACCGGTACAGGCACATCTTGGCATACGGTTTTAGTAGGCGGAGAACGAGCCGGCGGCAGGGGGATATTTGCTCTGGATATCACCGACCCAACAACGTTTTCCGAGGCTAATGCCAGTCAAATTGCGTTATGGGAGTTCACCAACAACAATGACGCCGACTTGGGCTTTACCTTCAGTAAACCCAGCATAGGCCTGATGCCAAATGGCCGCTGGGCAGCCATTATAGGTAACGGCTATAACAATACCGGAGACGGACAAGCTAAATTATTCGTGCTGTTTCTGGACGGCGGCTTAGACGGCGTTTGGACCCCAGGCACGGACTATATCGAAATTAGTACAGGCATAGGCAGTATTGCCAACAGCGATTGCATCGATCCCACCAGCGATTGCAACGGCTTGTCCACCCCGCTCGCCGCCGACATATCCGGTGACCACGTTATTGACCGGATTTATGCGGGCGATTTAAAAGGCAATATGTGGGCGTTCGACGTATCAAGTGCGACTGCCTCTGATTGGAACGTAGCTTATTCCGGGCAACCATTGTTCATCGCCGGCAAACCAATAACTAGCAAGCCCGCATTGGTAGCTCATCCTTCGCAACCCGGCGGTGCGGCACCTAACGTACTGGTATTTTTCGGTACGGGCCAATATTTGGTCGACACGGATGTAACGAACACCGACGTTCAAGCTTTTTATGGCGTTTGGGATCATGGAACCGCCTCTATCACGTCGGCGCAGTTGGTCGAACAAACTTTTCTACCAAATGCTTTTACCCTTAATGACGTTGATGTTACCAATCGATTCAGCGTATTAACCAACAATACGGTCGACTACGCTACTAAACAGGGCTGGTTTATCCAATTAACGCAAAATACTGGTGAACGCGTGATAGTCGATCCCGACATTTTCGGAGATTTTTTGTTTTTCAATACCTGGATTCCGGAAAATACAGTTTGTAGCGCGGGCGGTTCAGGGGTGTTAATGTCTGTCGATCTTTCAACAGGAGGCCGTCCGGCAACTGCAATATTCGACATAAATGGCGACAACACGATCGATAGCGCTGACTTACTGTACTCAGGTGGCTCAACTTACGCTGCAACCGGACAACGCTTTACGCGCGGATTACCTGCTTCGTCAAGTTTCTTAACGGATTACCAATACACACCAGGAACAAGCGGCGGTTCAACCATAGAGAAACGCAGAGTCAGGCCACCAACCGCTCCACCGGAGCCTCCTCCTGCTACGCCTTTATCGAACATGAAAAGAAACTCATGGCAAGAAATGCATCATTAAGTTAAGGGGTCTACACATGAAAAGTATATTATTATTGTCAGTCATTTTGACCTTGGCGTTCGCACCCATATTGGTAACGGCAACCGATAGGGGAGCTAATACCGCGCAGCCTGAAAATACTAAACCGATTGCCCTTTACCCTTTCCAACCCAAAAATCACGAAAGTGGAACTGACAATCACAACTTTGATAGGAACTCCAAGGATGAATACCCCGAACCGGGCGGTACCATCCCAGAGACACAACCTGTCGATAAGTCGAACTTTCCTCCCAGTTAAATTTTATCCCCCGGCATTATGCAAAAACAAAAAGCTTTTACGCTTATCGAGTTAATGGTTACCGTTGCTATTATTGGAATTCTAGCTAGCATTGCGCTGCCCAGTTATCAAGACAGTGTACGCAAATCGCGCCGAGCGGATGCCAAAGCGGCGTTATTGGGATTAGCTAATGCCATGGAGCGACGCTTTACCGAGCGAAACAGCTATTGCGATGCGGCAGATGCTTCCGGAACCGACACCGGTTGCGGTACAAACGTTGAAGACACCGGCACACCTGCAATCTACACCGTTACGCCGGAAACCCAAACGTATTACACGATAACGATCAGTGACGCCACCCTCAGTAGTTATACATTAAGCGCGGCACCTACCGGTCCGCAAAGCGGCGATGATTGCGGCACATTTACACTTACTCAGACGGGAGCAAGGGCGGTCGATGGGACAGCTACCAATTGCTGGTAACAAACCAGCTTGAAAGCGTTTATGAATACATTTTATGGCCTTTAAAGCCAACTGGGTAAATCCATATTATCGGATTTGATCCTTGCCAGCCCGGTACTATGCTTAGAAACGGGCGATTGATAATCTTCATAGCGGCTTAATAATACATCACAGTCGGTTTCCACCATCAACAGACTGTGATGCAGCGGTTTAACAAATTGTTCTGTTCGTGCATGTTCTAAAAAACTGAGTAACGCATCGTAATAGCCATCTACATTCAATAAACCGCAGGGCTTGGAATGAATTCCCAGCTGAGCCCAAGTCCAAATCTCAAACAGTTCCTCAAACGTGCCTATTCCGCCCGGAAGCGCAATAAATCCATCGGCCAGCTCGGCCATCTTCATCTTGCGCTCATGCATGGAAGCGGTAATATGCAGTTCAGTCAGCCGCGGATGAGCAACTTCCTTATGCGACAGGGCCTTGGGGATGACGCCGACAACCTCGCCGCCAAGCTGCAGCACATGATCAGCCAGCGCCCCCATAATACCGATACCAGCCCCACCATAAACCAAACGTAATTTTCGATTAACCAGCGACTCAGCGAGCGCTTTCGCCGAAGCTAAATATACGTCTCGTCGACCGGGACTGGAACCGCAATAAACACAGATACTTTTGATGGTTGTCATATTAACTTTGCAAGTTGATGTCTGTTTAGTCTAGGTCCAAATGATAGTTCAGGCTTATGCGGATCAACGTCATAACATTGGTTACGCTCCCACATAATAGCGGCGGGAAAGCCGAATATCTGCCGGAAAGTTGGTATGTCATTATCCGCCCAGGTGTTGATTCGCTGGAGACTGCTGTATTTGTTCATTCACGAATAATTCTAGTGTTTTGCTGAACCCCAGCTTGCCGACATACAATAGCAATTTATCTTTTATACTTCGACCGTTGAGGAAACCGCATGAAATTCAATCCCTGTATCGATCAATGCACCAAAGAAGGTACGCACTGCGAAGGCTGCGGACGTTCGCATGAGGAAATTGCCGGTACCAAACACATTGTGAAATCCGCAGTAGCGTTTATTCAGTCTCAAAATTACGATAATCCTGAAGAATTTGTTGCGGCCATCAGCAAAAGTATTTTGAAAAAGTTGCAAAAAGCCAATGAAAGCCACACGGGTTAATGTTAACGCCCCTTTCTCGTTTCAATCATCGCAACCAGCCGCTCAAAAATATACAATTTATGAACATCAGTGATTTAAGTCAACTCAACCGACGTCCCGTGCCGGCCTTTCCCGGATGGTGGGCTGCACTGGGGCCGGGCGTGGTATGGATGGCGCTGGCGCAGGGTAGTGGCGAGCTGATCTGGTGGCCTTACATGGTTGCTAAATATGGTTTGACCTTTATCTGGTTGTTAGCCCCTGCTTGCTTACTGCAGTACCCGTTGAATCTGGAAATCGGCCGTTATACCTTACTGACCGGCGAAAGTATTTTTCATGGTTTCATTCGCCTGCACCGCGGCTTCGGGATATTTTTGTGGTTACTGATGAGTGTATCTTTTTTATGGTTTGGTGCCTTTGCTTCGGCGGGCGGTACCGCCATGGCGGAACTTACCCATTGGCCTGACGGTTGGAGCCAGCGTGGTCAAAGCCTATTCTGGGGCTACGCATCAATCGTGGTGTTCGTAAGTGCTATTTTAGCCAGCGGCGTGGTTTATACCCTAATCGAGCGTTTCATGAAACTGGTGGCACTGGTAACGGTCGTCGGACTGTTATCAGCCTGCATGCAAACCGAAGTGTTGGCCAGCTTACCCCAGTTTCTGCGAGGCCTGCTTGGGCCCACCGATGCGATACCTCGGCCTTGGGAGCCGGCTGATGCCAGCAAGCTGCTAACCGCCATCACCTTTGCCGGCCTGGGCGGTTTCTGGATTTTATTTTATTCCTACTGGTTGCGTGACAAGGGAGCCGGCATGGCGGGCCTGATCGGACGCATTACCGGCTTGGGCGGTTCCGAAGAAGCGGTTCTCAGCGACGGTTTCTTACCTAGCGACGATAGTCAAAGCGCCAATAACTGGCTGGTTTGGCGGCGATTTTTGAGCACCGACATCCTGGTTGGCATTATCGGCAATTTGTTCACCACCTTGATGACTTGTCTGTTGGCTTATGCATTATTGTTTCCAAAAGGCTTGCTGCCGCAGGAGTATGAACTGGCCGTGGTACAAAGCCAATTTTTTGCCGTGAGTTGGGGGGAAATCGGCCGACTGTTATTTTTGGTGATTGCCGCCGCCTTTTTGACCGACACTTGGCTGGCTACCGCCGATGCCGTCAGCCGTATCCAGGCTGACATTGTCATGACCTTATTCCCCAAAAGCCGCTGCTTGCCCGCCCGAAACTGGTATTACATTTTCCTGGCTCTTCTGACTGTAATCACTTCATTTACCATGCAACTGGATGCGCCGGGACCTTTAATTTTAACCAGCGCCTTGATCGGCTTTATCGGCACTATTATTTTCCCAGTGGCACTTTATCAGCTAAATCATAAACTCTTGCCACCACACTTACCTGCATGGGCGCGTCCCAAGCACCGACCTTGGTTGTTGGGCATCAGTTTTCTAGTCTATTTAACACTGGCTGTTTTATACCTTAAATCCAGCCTGGGTTATTGAAAATGTTGACCATGCGTGCGACTCCACCTTCTCGCGGTCAATTGATTGAATTAATAGGGCAAAATATTCTGGTGGCAGGTGCGCGCCCGGATTTATTAGCTACCATTGCGGATTGCCTGCAATTTATAAGCGTGGATCAAAGCACCTTGATTTTCAGGCAGGGCGAGGAAGCCAACGGCTTATATCTGGTCATGCAAGGCACGGTGCAGATCTTTAGCGAGCATGACAGCCACCGGGTAATCATGTCCCATTCCAGCAAAGGCCACTTATTCGGTGAGTTTCTGTTGTGCGGCAACAGCATGCGCTCGACTAGCGCATTGGCCCTGACCGGTTGCAATTTGTTATTCTGGCCTATCGAAACCTTCAGCACTTTGCTGCTTCAACAACCTGAAGATTTCACTCCCATTACCACCCGTTTGGTGCGACGGTTGGGCTGGAATCAGACCATGCTGGCGTTACGATTATCTAGTTTGTTTATCGGCCTCAATGAACAGATAGTCCGCGATTTAATCAATCAATTAACCATTAAGCCTATCCCCGCCAATACCTTGTTATTAAAGCAATACGACCCGGCCGAATATATGTGTATTGTCATTAACGGGCAATTTCAGATCAGCAAAGAAGGCGAAAATCATCAAGCCGAAATTATCAACGTGATTGGCCGCGGCGAAACAGTGGGTGAAATGGGCTTGTTATCAGGCAGCAAGCGCACCGCGACAGTGATTGCCCTGCGTGATTCGACAGTGGCTTTCTTGAACCGAAATGCTTTCGAGCACCTGCTAAAACAACACCCGTTAGAAATTAACCAAACCTTTGTCCGAAGTCTAATTAATCACCTAGAAAAAAAATCACACGTTAAAACCAATACCGCCAATACCTTTGCCTTAATTAATTTATCTCCACAACTGGATGCATTCGAGTTTAGTCAGTATTTACTCAACGGCTTACAAAACCATGGGCTTGCCAGAGTATTGACCAGCGCTATTATCGACCAGGCTTTTATGCGCCAAGGTGCTGCCCAATGCAAATTCAGCAACCAAGATAATGCCAGCCTAGTGCAGTGGCTTTCCGAACAGGAACTGGTGCATGAATACATCGTTTATTTAGCCGACGCTCAGCTAAATCCATGGACGCGACGCTGTCTGCGTCAAGCCGACCATGTGGTTTTTTTGGTTGCCGCCGATGATCCGCCCGAAATCAGGATTCTTGAAACGCAATTGCTGGCAGAATTAAACGATAACTCAGTCAAGAAAACTCTAGTGCTTCAACACCCGAAAAGCGCGCCAACCCCTATCGGCACATCTCGCTGGTTAAAGCTTAGGCAGTTGGATTCCCACTACCATGTCAGACGAGATCAACGAAGTGACTTTGATCGTCTGGCGCGATTTCTGACCGGCAATGCGCTGGGCTTGGTTTTAGGTGGTGGCGCAGCCCGTGGTTTCGCTCATGTCGGCGTGCTCAAAGCCCTAAAAGAACGCGGCATTTCCGTGGATATAGTGGGTGGAAACAGCATGGGTGCGGTATTGGCCGCCGAATTTGCGCTGCAGTGGCATGAAAAACGCATGTTGGAGAAAACCCGCCAACTCTGTATACAAGGCGATCGCATGACATTACCGTTAGTCTCACTGTTTTCCGGTAAGACCATGACGACTGCGTTGGAAAAATTATTCGGCGATATCTACATAGAAGATTTATGGATTCCATTTTTTTGCGTATCCTGCAATATCAGCCGTGCCACACTCATGACCCACCGCCAAGGCACCCTACTGGCAGCCTTACTCAGCAGTAACGCACCGCCCGGCTTGTTCCCCCCCCAAGTCAGTGATGGCGATCTATTAGTCGATGGTGCGTTATTAAACAACCTGCCGGTCGATATAATGCGGGAACTCAATCCAGGCGGGGGCATCATTGCCGTGGATGTTAACGAACGCGAAGACTTACTCAACAACACGGACAGCCTGGGCGGCATTAGCGGTTGGCAACTATTATGGAACCGCTTAAATCCTTTGGCGCCGCGCATCAACATGCCGGGCATGGTACAAATATTGACTCGCGCCAGCATGATAGGCGGTTTGGCGCAGCAGAAAAAAATGCGCGAAGGTTTGGCGGACTTATATCTGCGACCGCCAGTCAACAGTTTTCCACTAACCGGCTACCACCAGGCTCAAGCTATTTCCGACGCCGGCTATGAATATGCTCGCGAGCAATTGCAAAAATGGCAACCACAGCCAAGCAATAACTCGATACATACATTACGTCATCTGCAAACCGCGCTTGATCACTTGACTGAGGATGGGCAAGTAACGGCTACTAAACATAGCGCCATGTAAACCCGGCACGTAGTCGATGGTTAACTGGCTGCCAAACAAACCATCCCATCCGGAAAATAGCCAGCGCTTCGCGCCTCCCATCCGCTTGGACATGACCAACAATGTTCGTCCTGAATAAGGCCTAATCGAATGCTGACTCAAACCAGTCAGTTGTTGAATAATACCGGTATCGGTCAGCATGGCCCGCAACTTCCGTCCGTTCAGCGATATTTCGTTTAAACCCCATAGGCCGGACAAGCCTTGCAATGTTTTGAAAAGCCAAGCCGATTTTAATGGCCAGCGCGGATAAATAGTATCCAGTAAAATCAGCTTCATAGGAGGAAAGCCTTGCTGCTCAAGCTGGCGGGCCGTTTCAAGCGCTGTCACGCCACCAATTGAAAAACCGCCCAAATAAAATAATTGCGGCGCATTTACCCTGATTACCTGTGCATAATGACTAGCGATGGTTTCTATACTGACCAACTCTGCGGCTAGAGAGGGCGGATAAAGAACATGTAACGTGCAATGTTCTGACAAGACATCGGCCAAGGCTTGAAAACGCATTTGGTCCCCATATCCCGACGCCGCCAAGTAAAAGTTAACCTGCGGTTTTTTAGTACTGAGTGTCGCGCAACAAGGCGGCTTATGCACGGCAACTTGGTTTAATTGCTCAACTTGCTCCGCGACCGTTGGGTAAGCCATTAAAAATGCTATCGATTGCCGAAAACCGGTCATTTTTTCGATAGCGGCGATTAAACCGATGGCGGTGATTGAATCGGTATCCTGCTCGAAAAAATTGTCTTCCACCCCTAAACTTGGATTTTTCAGCGTTTCCCGCCAAATGGCCAGCAATTGCGATTCCAGTTCGGATATCGGCCCGCGTTGAGAGTCGCAACGCGTTACCTGTTCCAGTTTTGGCAAACGGTCATAGGCAACCTTGCCGTTGCTAGTGACCGGCAAGCTGTTCAGCACGCTGATTCTCCGAGGTTGCATATAGTCCGGCGCGCGTCCCCGCAGGAAAGTGGATAATTCAGCCCGCAAACTGTCTGGCTGATTCGTTATAGCTGCAACGTATGCGACCAAGCGTTTCTGGCCGTGTATCTCCACCGCAACCACCGCGGCACCCGCTACGATGGGGTGCTGTAACAACAGACACTCAATTTCGGCCGGCCCGCTTCTGTATCCACTTATTTTTACCTGCCGATCCAGGCGCTCGGCAAAATATAATTGCCCATCGGTACCAATATAACCTTGGTCACCGGTTCTATATAAGTATTCATTTGCCCCTTCACCGTAAGCGTCGTCCACAAAAACCTGCCGGCTTACCTCCTCTTGCCTTAAATAGCCTTTGCCCACGCCGGCACCACCGATGACGATTTCGCCGGGCACTGCCAACGGCAATAGTTTCAGCTGTCTATCGACGATCAAAATGCGGGTATCGTCCAACGGTTGTCCGATGGGCAACACTGCCGGGTCGTTAATGCTGCAAGGCCAGGCAGTGGCTAAAATCGTAGTTTCCGTAGGCCCGTACACATTAAACAATTGCGCCCCGGTGCGCGCGATAAAAGCCTTTGCCAGACCGGGCGGTAGCGTTTCACCGCCGCAACAGGCCACTCTTAGCGGGATATCGCCAGATGCGGGCAAACCTTGCATGAGCAATCGCAAACTACTTGGCACCAATGCAAGTGCGTTAATTTTTTCAGACAACACGAAATCGGCCAACTCATCCGCCATTAATCGCTGATGGGGCGCCAAAACCAGTTCCGCTCCTTGAGTTAAAGCCAAACCCATTTCGATTAAAGACGGGTCGAAATGGGTTTGAATAGTCTGCCCTACTCTTTCGTGGTTTTGAATCGCAAAGGCATTTTGTAGCCAGCGTAATCGCAGAGAGAGTGCGCGATGATGGATTTTGACACCCTTGGGCTGTCCGGTGCTGCCGGATGTATAAATCACATATGCCGATTCTTCCGCTTCAGGTTCAACCCATACCAATTTGCCGGGCAACTTTGCAGTATCAAGCTGATCAACGAATATACAACTTCGATGCATTTTGCTAACCCGCACTTCAGAGCAAACGGTCAATACGACCGCAGTGCCGCTTTGTTGCAAAATCGCTTCAATACGATCATGGGGGCTATCAACGTCGATGGGCAAATAAACCGCGCGGATTTTTAAAATTGCCAGAAAACTCACCATAGCCTCAATGCAACGCGGCATGCAGACTGCGACCAGGGCACCGGTCGATAATCGCAATTGTTGTAACTGTCTGCCCAGTTGATCGCTGAGCCTATCCAGCATCCGATATGTGACACTTCGCCCTTGCTGACTGACAGCAATGGCTTCGGGCGTTTTGTCGACCCAAGCCGAAAACTGACTGATAACACTGATGAAATGGGACGAGCGGGTTGGTGAGTTGAAACGTTGAAAGATAAACTGTTTTTCTGCCGCCGGTATCAAATCAAGGTCTCTTAAAAGCAAAGCGGACGAATCCATAAACTGCTGCAAAATCCATTGAAATCGTTGCGCTAAAAGCTCAAGTTCAACTTTATTGAAACAGGTTTCCGCGCCCTCAAAAATCACTTCGATATCGTCTGCCGCATTAAACTCGCAGACAGTCACTGCCAGCGGATAAAGTGCAAAACCGCTAAATAATTGCCGGGCATGCACAGTGGCTTCCCCAAAACGCACCGCATACTCTTGTTTTTCGAAAGACAGCACCAAATCGAACAAACTCTCACGATGATTTTTCAACAATTGCAGGCGTTGGTGCAAAGCGCTCAAAGGATAGCGCTGATGTTTATGGACCCGCCGTACCGCTAACGATATCCGCCTTAAAAACTCTTGCGCCGTTATCTCTGTATCGATATCAATCACCAAGGGAGACAAACTGGCGAACATACCCACCACTTTTTTAAACCGGGCTCCACTGCGATTCAAAGCAGGCAAACCGACAGTGATGCGATGCTGTTGGTGGGCACGGGCAAAATACGCACTCAGTGCGCTCAGCAAAACGTGATAGATGCTGGAATGTTGTTCGCCGGCCCATTCTTGTAGCCGATCATAAAATAACCGGTTCAAACTAAACCGATGCAGATTGGCCCGAGTCTCTTGTAAGCGGCTATTTCCGGCATATTTCCGCCGTATCAGGGATTCCGGCAATGCCGGCAATGCATGTTGCCAAAATACGGCATCATTAGTAAATGTCTTTGAATTCAAATACCGGTCTTCTTGCGCTACATAATCTAAATAGTCGCTGGTTTCCGGTAGCGGCGGCACGCCCCCCTTTAGCAGGGCGTTATACAATTCGGCCAGCCTATCGATGACAATTTTAGTTGACCAGCCATCGGCAATCAGATGATGGTATTTTGTTAACAGCGCGTATTGGCGATTACTGATTTTAAGCAAAGCAAATTGCCAATAAATACTGCTTTCCCCGATTGGAAAAGCTTGCTTAAACCGATCGTTCAACCATTCGGCAACCAAGCTTTCCGGGTTAGCCTTATGTGAGAAATCAATAAACGGTAACTCAACCGGCAAATGCGGACGAATGGTCTGCAATACCTGATCGCCGCTTTGGATGACGCTAATTCTCAATGCGGCATTTTGCGCGACCAATAGCTCTAAAGCCTGTTTCAGCAAAGCATAATTTAGCTCGCCATATATAGCCAAGCGTCCGCCAATGTTATACACGGGACTGCTTGAACGGGCGAGTTGGTCATACCAGATGGCCAGCTGATTGTCGGCTAAAGCTGATACAAGAACGCAATCAATGCAATCTGAGGAAGGTACAGTCATAACAGCTCATCAAAATAACTCAATGTTTTTAGACTATTTTAAGCTGTTATGCCAGTTCTCTGTTGTTTAAATACCTTGTGACTGGCTGTGAGTCTTTAATTGCGCTTGTTCCAAAAGCTTATCGATGAAATACCGGCAATAGGATGGCAGATACAATTGCTTCAAATAGGCGATTTTAGTCACCGATGTCTGTATTAACCGACTTAAATCCAGCGCCACCAAATCATTGTCCTTAATGGGTTCATATGACGTTTCCGCGATAATGCCGACCCCCAAGCCTAACCTGACATAGGTTTTGATAACATCCGAATCCGCTGCCGCCAGAATAATATCCGGCTGCAACTCGGCATCGTTAAAGGCTTTTTCAATCGCCGAGCGCCCTGTAAAGCCTGGACTATAGGTCAGAATCGGCTCCGTGGCCAATCGCCGCAAGGTCAACTCGCCGCTTGTCAACGGATGGTTTTTAGGCACGATGGCAACATGGTGCCATTGATAGCAAGGCCTTAGAATCAATCTATCGTCATCGGCCAGTTTTTCAGTGCAAATGGCAATGTCCGCCTGATGCTGATGCAGCAAATCGATCAAATTATCCGGCGAGGATTGCACCATATAGATTTTAATGCCCGGATACTGTTGGCGAAATTTTTGTACCGGCACCGGTAACAGATATTTGGCCTGAGTATGTGTCGTGGCGATATGCAGGGTACCGTTACGATTTGCCCGAAAGTCGTCCGCCATGCTTTGAATATTCTTCTTGGCCTGATGTATCTGCTCCACTTCCCGCATGATACGCTCCCCAAGCGGTGTCAACCCCAGCAAACGTTTGCCATGCCGCTCGAATACCGGAGATCCCAACTCCGCTTCCAATAACTGCAATTGACGACTGACGGCCGATTGCACCACGTGCATTTTTTCTGCCGATTTACTCAGGTTAAAGTCTGTCTCTTGCAAAATACGCAATAATTCGAGCTGATTAAGATTCATCGCGTGTATTAACCTCCTGGTAATACTGTAGTTCCATTAACAAAACATCTACTAGGCAATCCGATAATTTCAAGGGCAGTGGATATTAACTCACGGCAGATAGCGCGGTGGATTATCCTCATATACTGCAAAATACAGAAGGGTCTGTCGGGAATCAAGTTTCACCATCGGTAATAAATCCCCAGCAATACTGTTTCAAGCAACCACTATAGCTGTCAGACCCATTCAAGGGTAGCGGCTCAGTAGCCGAGGCGCGCGCGATACCGGATATCGAATTATGCATATTCAATTAAACCGAGAAAACCCTCATATACCCGCCAATACTTCAGCATAGGGCTTATATTGATCCGCCAAAGATAACGCTTCCGCCGCGGGTTGACAGCAAATAAAACCTTGATGGGTATTTAAGGCTTTGGCGAAACCCGGTTCTCGAGACAAGGCTGCCAATCCCTGCTCAGCCAACTTCAACACATAGGGAAAGGTTGCGTCGGTTAGCGCCATGGTGGCGGTGCGGGGAAAAGCACCAGGCATATTACTGACACAGTAATGTATGACGCCGTGTTTTTCATAAACCGGTGCAAGATGAGTAGTCGCATGGGCTGTTTCGATACAACCGCCCTGATCGATACTGACGTCTACGATGACCGAACCAGGTTGCATGGTTTGCACCATTTTCTCGGTGACCACGTGGGCCGCGCGCGCACCGTGTATCAATACCGCCCCTACCAACAAATCCGCATTTTCAACATATTCGGCAATAGTCACGGGATCGGAAATGATAAAACCAATTTCCGGGGATATCTCGCGTTGCAACCGAGCCGCATTTTCAGGAAATAAACCCGCTACCGTCACATTGGCGCCTAAACCGACTGCCGTGCGCGCCGCATGACTGCCGACTACACCGTCACCGATGATCAAGACATTGCCGTGGCGTTTACCCAATACCGAACCCAACATCACGCCTTTGCCGCCATTGCAGCGGGCGAGATAATGACAACCCATCTGTACAGCCATATTACCGGCCACTGCACTCATGGGCGCCAATAAGGGTAATCGGCCTTGCTGGTCTTCCAGCGTCTCGTAGGCCACTGCGGTAGTTTTTCCACTCAATAAAGACTCGGTAAGCGCTTTAGGCACACCCGCCAAATGAAAATAAGTAAATACGATTTGCTGTTTTAGGTACTGATACTCGGCCGCAATCGGTTCCTTCACCTTTATGACCAATTCCTGATTCCAAGCCTGCTCAACGCTGACTATGTCCGCACCGGCCCGTTGATAATCCTGATCGCTAAACCCGGATCCCAGTCCCGCCGACGTTTCTACTGAAACATCATGCCCTAGGGCAACCAAAGCCGCGACACCCTCCGGTGTTAAGCCTACCCGGTATTCCTCGCTCTTGATCTCTTTTATCAGACCTACTTTCATGAAATGACACTCCTAATTGAGTCAGTATGCAGCTCAAGCTGTTGCGGCAGTATTGCCAAGCCATTTAGGGCTGTCAATTACCTTATAAAGAAACAGATTAATTCATCCTGGTTTATAAGTTGCTCTGGTTACGTGTATTATCCAAGTTTAACGACAGCTCTTGCCGCATTGCCTCTAACTCAGTATCTTTAAAAGCTATCACCATGACCATTATCACCTGGAATGACCAACTCAATGTTGGGATATCAAAAATAGATCTACAACATCAAAAGCTAGTCGATATCCTGAACCAATTGGATGAAGCCGTTGCCTTGGGATACAAACACAAAAAAATCCTGCAACTGGTGGATGAGTTGGTTGAGTACACTCAATATCACTTTAGGGATGAGGAACAGCTGATGCAAGAAGCTAGTTTGGATACGCTCCACTACAATAAACACAAGCTCGAGCACGACGAATTCATCAAAAAAGTAACCCAAGAACGGCAGATGGCTATCGACAACCCGGATGCGGTCTCCAATGTTTTATTGGACTTTTTAGTCGCCTGGCTGATGGATCATATATTGTATTCAGACAAGCAAATGGCGCTGGCCTTGAATCACGCCCCGATAGTGAATGATGTTGAACTCCGCAAACAGCAAGCCGATATCATGCATAGCAATTTGTATTCAGCTCTACGGGAGAGTGAAAAACGCTTTAAAGAGCTGGCCGACCAGCTACCTGCGCTGATCTGGATTACCAACACCCAGCATATCCCTATCTTTTGCAACCGGTTTTGGGTAGAGACCTTCAGTCTTCCCAAACAAAAGATCACGATGGACAACTGGCATAGCGCCATTGACCCTGACGATATTGAACGGGTTAAACAGGCTTACCAGAAGGCCAGCACGGAACTGTGCGAGCAACAAATTGAATACCGTCTGAATCGGCCAGGGAAAAGCACGTTTTGGATGTTGGAAAAAATTGTCCCGCGCATCCGGGCAAACGGGCAGATAGCGGGGTTGATGGGTTTTGGCATGGATATCAGCCTGCGGAAACAGGCGGAAGCACAACTGGAGATTTTAGTCGATCAACGCACGCAACAATTGCAAGTAGCCAATCAACATCTGGAAACTGAAAAAGACCAACAAATTGCGCTGAATCAGCAATTAAAGGAAGTGCAAAGCCATCTCGTGCAGTCCGAGAAAATGGCCTCCTTGGGTCAATTGGCCGCTGGAGTCGCGCATGAAATCAATAACCCCCTCGGCTATATCTATTCCAACCTTAATACCCTAAAACAATATATTCAGGATTTATTAAGAATTGTAGAGTCGGGACAACAATTGGCGAATCATCTGCCTGCCGATGATTCGGCCGTAGTGGAGTTTCAGCAGCTGCAACAGTCGGTTGATCTGGATTTCATGAAAGACGACATCCCCGACTTAGTTCAGGAAGCTTTGGAAGGCGCGACCCGAGCCAAAAAAATCGTCCAGGATTTACGCGACTTTTCCCGGATAGACAAACAAGATAAGAGTCCGTTTGATCTGGAAGCCGGCATAGACGCTACTTTGAATATAGTTAACAACGAAATAAAATATAAAGCGGAAGTGGTAAAAGAATATGCCGGCATCAAACCGTTTGTCTGTGTCGGCAGCCAAGTCAATCAGGTGATTTTAAATTTACTGGTCAATGCCGCTCAGGCCATTGAAGAATTCGGCAAAATTTACATCCGGACCGGTTGCCAACCCAACTGGGTTTGGTTTGAAGTGGAAGACACCGGCAAGGGAATTCCGCCGGCGATTCAGTCTAAAATATTCGACCCTTTTTTTACCACAAAACCGGTGGGAAAAGGTACCGGGCTGGGTCTGTCACTTTCGTATAAAATCATTCAGGATCATCAAGGAAAAGTTGATTTGCAATCCACCGAGGGCAAAGGGACCAAGTTCAGAGTATCTTTGCCAATTCTATAATTAGAACCTGGGCTTGACCGTCATGACCGAAACCATTCAAATGCCGCCGGCTAATCTGCTGTTTGTTGACGATGAGCCCAATATCCTTAAATCCCTGAAACGGCTATTTCGAGGCGCGGAATATAATGTCTTATTGGCGGAAAATGGGCAGGCAGGCTTAAAAATATTAACCGAAAATCCTATCGATCTCATCATATCCGACATGCGTATGCCGCAAATGGATGGTGCGGAATTCTTATCCCGGGCAGCTGAGAGCTGGCCCAATATTACCCGAATTTTATTAACCGGCTATGCGGATATGGAATCCACCATCAATGCGGTCAATAAAGGCAAAATATACAGTTATTGCAGTAAGCCTTGGGAAGATAACGAGCTGAAAATCCTGGTCAATAATGCGTTGGACCAAAAGCGCTTACGGGACGAACGGCAGCAGTTGTTTAGCATCATCGAACAGCAAAATCTGGAACTGAAATCATTAAACGACCAACTGGAGAATAAAGTCCAACTCCGCACAGAGCAAGTTAGACTCTCGCTGCAAAAGCTTGACGGTGCCCATAACGCGTTAAAAAAACAATTTACCAACACTATTAAAACCTTTGCCCGCATCATTGAGATGCGCCCCGGCATCAAAAGCGGCCATTCCAAATACATTGCCGAAAACGCCAAAGAGCTCGCCCAACGCCTGAACATGACGGCCGACGATGTCAAAGACATTTTGTATGCCGGCCTGCTATTGCAAATAGGCAAAATCAGTTTACCGGACGATTTACTCAGACAGCCTTTAACCGACATGACCGCGGCAGGCAAAAAACGCTATCTACACCATGGTCAGGAAGGCTGCAATTTATTAAATGGCATCGATCAACTCAAAAATGCGGCCGAGTTAATCCTCTACCAACACGAAAATTTTGACGGTTCCGGTGAACCGCGCGGCATGTCAGGCAGCCAGATCCCTCTAGGATCACGAATTTTAGCCGTGGTGCGTGACTACATCAGCAGTCTGGACGGCTTTATCACCGGTACCGCATTAAGCACTGAAACCGCCCAAAAACGCTTATTGCTGAAAAAAGGCAGTCTGTATGATCCTGCAGTTGTGGATCTATTCCTGACCTTGCTGTCCGAATCACACATCGAAGACGAGCGTCCGGTAATCGACATTTCCTGGACGCAATTACAGCCCGGCATGGAAGCCGTTGAGATCATCCACAACGGCATGTTGTATTTAAAGGACCAGATATTAAGCCAAAGCCATATCGAGAAAGTCCTCGAAATGCGTAGTCACAGTAAAGATCTGATCTTACGAGTGCGCGTTTAGGTGTTGGGGCCTATTCAACGCCATAGCGCTTGAACAAATAACGGATACTTTCCAGTCCATCCTCGATTGACCAGGCAACCGACTGCGTCAATAAATCCAGTAGAATGATGCCATTAACAGCCGCGTCCTCGCTAATCGCGGCTCTCAATCTGCGCGCCAGGGCTCGGTTGATAATTTGCAACTCTTTGTATATTCGCGTGAGTTGATCTAACTCCATGGTAAAGGATTTGCCGTCCTTATTCAGAAAATATTGCGCCAATAAAAACATGGAGGTGGTGCGATAAATGGTTTCCTCATCACTAGCCAGCGGCAAATGAAACCGCGCCATCGGCTTAAAAAATTCGGTGTGCGGACAGGCGCTGGTGGCCATGATCAAACCCAGTATCGAACTGATCGCGCGCCGTACGGTAGTCTCACCGCTAATGGTGCGCTCGGGAGTCGCGACCTCCAAAGTTAAGGTTTGATAAGACTTCATGGACCCGCACAATTCGATCAGCGGCACCAGATTAGCCGCGACAGGACAATGGGGCATCTCATTCTTAGAGAGCGGACAATTGCTACACTGCTGGTAATCTAGCGCCGCCCAGGCAGGAGGCGGTTTTTGTTCCGACGGGATAAAGCTGTTAGAAGTTTTGTCGATATTTATCGAAAATTCCAGGCGGTTATCATCCGCAAACGATAATTTGTATAAAAACACCCAGTTTGATTGGTCGGAATGTTCCAAAGTCATCATTTTAATTTATGCTATACGTTATAGAAAAACAAACTCGTCACTACCATGAACAATGAACCCGGCAACGTTTTGCTCGTCGATGATGAACCCAATATACTCAAAGCACTCAGGCGTGTATTGAAAAACTATTCAATCACCACAGCCAACAGCGGCAAGGAAGGACTGGCTCATGCTCGCACCACACCTTTTGATATCGTCGTTTCCGATTACCGGATGCCTGAAATGGATGGCATAATGTTTCTGGAAAAATTCATGGCTATTCAACCGGAAGCCATTCGGATCATCGTCACCGGTTACGCCGATCTTCAAGCCGCTCAGAAAGCCATCAACACTCTCGGGGTATTCCGTTTTATCAACAAACCCTGGAATAACCTGGAAATCCTCAATGCCTTGGAAAAAGGCCTCGAATTAAAACGGATATTACAGGAAAACAAAGCGCTTGCCGATCAAGTCAGACAACAACAAACCAAGCTTAACCAACAGAATGCCATTTTAAAAGCCTTGGAAGCCGAAGAACCTGGTATTACTAAAGTGAATTGGGCGCCGGACGGTTCCATCATCATGAATGAAGCGGACATTGATGACGACTTTAAGCTTTAACCGTTGCATTTACGCCGCACTTTACCCTTTCTTTTAAATTGATTCTGCCTGATGCGTGAAGAAAGTACGACCGAAGACCAAAAACTGGATATCCGGCAAATCATCACTTGGTTGGAAGCTGACGACATGCTCTCGGTGGCGGATTTTAAAAAATGCCGTCAATACGCGCAGGCCGGCATCAACAAACATAAACATCCGCTTAAAATCCTGGCCGAGTGCGAATTGGCCGATAAATCGGCCTTGGGCAAATTGCTAACCCAGGAAGACTTGACGCAATGGCTGGCTAAAAAACTCAATACGCCCTATTACTACTTCGACCCGTTACGTATCGACGTCTCCAAGGTAACGACCATATTCAGTAAAGCCTACGCAAGCAATTACAATATCTTGCCCATCAAAATCAGCGATGACGAAGTTGTTGTCGCCACTGCCGAACCGTTTGTGCAATCCTGGCAACAGGATTTGGCCAAAATGCATACTGGAAAAATCCGCTGCGTATTTTCCAACCCGGATGAAATCAAACGCTATCTGGATGAATTTTATAATTTTTCCCGTTCGTTAAAAGGCGCCAGTCATCAAACCGGCCAACCGGATAACAGCTCGGCGCAAAACTTCGAACAGTTAATCGAACTCAGCAAAAATGCCGATCTGGATGCCAACAACCAACATGTGGTAAATCTGGTCAACTGGCTGCTGCAATACGCCTTCGATCAACGCGCCAGCGACATCCACATTGAGCCGCGTCGCCTGCAAAGCAATGTCCGCTTCCGTATCGACGGTGTACTGCATCAGGTTTATCAGCTTCCGAAAAACATTATGAATGCGGTCTTGAGCCGCCTAAAGATTTTGGGCCGCATGAATATCGCCGAAAAGCGCCTGCCGCAAGACGGCCGCATCAAAACTCAAAGTTCGGGCGGCAAGGAAATAGAGCTACGTTTGTCCACGATGCCGACCGCCTTCGGCGAAAAACTGGTGATGCGGATTTTCGATCCGGACGTGCTATTGCGCGATTACGAGCAGTTGGGATTCAACAAACAGGAGATGCAGATATGGAATCACATGACCAGCCAGAGTCATGGCATCATTTTAGTGACCGGACCCACAGGTTCCGGAAAAACCACCACTTTATATTCCACATTGAAAAGGTTGGCTACGCCGGAAGTCAATTTGTGTACCGTTGAAGACCCTATCGAACAAATCGAGCCCAGCTTCAACCAAATGCAGGTACAAGCCAATATCGGCCTGGACTTTGCCAACGGCATACGCACATTGATGCGACAAGATCCGGATATCATCATGGTAGGCGAGATCCGGGACATGGAAACAGCCGAAATGGCCGTACAAGCTTCCTTAACCGGCCATCTGGTATTCTCCACCTTGCATACCAACAATGCCCCGGCAGCGGTTACCCGCTTGCTCAACATCGGCGTGCCGTCTTATCTGATCCAGCAAACGGTGCTGGGCATTATGGCCCAGCGACTGATAAGAGTGCTATGCCACTGTAAAGCGGCCGTTGTACCGGATGAACTGAAATGGCAAGCGCTGACAGCCCCGTTTAAAGTCGCGGCACCCCCAAAAATCTATCAAGCCGTCGGCTGCAAGATATGCCGCAATACCGGTTTTGCCGGCCGTATCGGAATTTATGAAATTTTTGAGAATAGCGCCTCTTTGCAGAAAATGATTGTAGAAGGGTGCGATGTAAATCAGTTACAAAAACAAGCCATCAAGGAAGGTATGCGGCCGTTACGGCTAAGCGGTGCCGAAAAAGTTGCCGCCGGCATGACCACTATCGAGGAAGTCATCCGCGTTGCCCCAGAGCGCATAGACCTATAACCCCACCTCGAATTATTCTAATTATTAAAAAATATTTCCATATCAAACAGTTAATAATAATCATAATTTTAATATAACATTAACTTGACCCCCGCACCGTCATACCCAACAATTAGAATACTCTAAAACTCTGCTGGAGAATGATATGGATCGGTCGCCTCAACTCATCTGGCTTATCAGCTTATTGTTGACTATCGGTTTTGCTCATGCCGATGAAATATTCCGGAAAAGTACAAACCCCACTCTATAGTCTTTATCACCAGCCGGCGGCTTTCAGGGACAAAAAATCAACCTCACCGGCAATTATGTTGCTACTCGTAAAGGCCAAGCCTACTTTGACCACCCTGAACTAACCGAAAAAAATTCGCCTCAATGATTTTTTATCAGCCGATACTAACCAAGGATTCGACCATGAAAAACAAACTTAAGCGTGTCAGCCAGTTATTAGGCGTTAGCGCGCTACTGGCCAGTAATAGTGTCTTGGCCAGTACCACATTCGGCACCTTAAGCAATTTCGACGTTTTTAACGACTCCACGACCGATAGCTATTATGGTTTTGAAATTGAATTGGAAGGCATCGATTCATCTTCCATTGCCAACTACAACGGCAATTTCTACACTTTTCAAAATTGGCATTACGGGTCCGGCCAAATAAGCTCTGCAAATGGCAGCACCATTGTCCGATATTACGATGGCGGCCTGCATAGTACCTCCCCCTTTACGTCCCCAATAGCCAATACCGGAGGCCACTCCTGTATCACTATTGACGGCTGCGAACATTTTGGTTTGGCACTAAACGGCACCCCGACCACATCCCGCTATTTTTGGCTGGACCAAGCAGGCAACCGTACCACGGCGGTAAACCTGATCGGCGCACCTATCATTAATGTGGTGCAGCCGGTAGCGCCAGCGCCGGGCCTACCCGCTCCGGCGCCGCAAGTGCAGTTTGTCATGGAAGCACCGGAGGCCCCGGAAGTACCTGAAGCCAATCAAAAGTTTTCCGACGCTGTTTGGGTTAAGGTCATAAAAACCGAACTCGACCTGGAGCACATGGCCAATTTGAATGATTTGATGGCGGATAATCCGGATAAAATTGCGGATGCGGAACACGACGGCGTGGAAGTCGAGTGGAAACTACTGCAACGACGCCTGGATGACCCTAACGGCGTTAACAATAAACTGGATAGCGGTTTACAAGCAGCCGGCGCCAACGCCGAACAGGTATTGAGAACGTATCAGTTTTTCGCTTTTACGGGTAGTTACGATCCCGAACATGAAGCCAAATGCGTCGAAACAGGTTCTTGTGAAGACGACTTACAAACCGACCCAGCCAATATTGAACGCTATGTAGGCAGACTGCTTGGCCAACAAATGGTCGCGGCCAATCTAAACGGCCCGATCGAATTTCCAGCCCAAGTGCCTCTACCTGGCGGCGCATGGCTGTTTGGCTCGGTTTTAGCGGGATTTACAGCTTTTTCGCGCCACAAACCGATCACTAAAAAATAAATCCGTAGTTAAAAACTAGGCTTTAGATATTTACTTCAGAAGAGAGGCAAAATTTTGGCTCTCTTCTAATTCCGCTTTAACAACCCTCCACCCGAAATAATAAAAAACACCGATTAATACTAAAAAATCACATTAATAATTGAACATAGTTTAATTTGTCTTTATAGTATCTCCAGCAAATTGTAATCCGTCTGCTAAGATGCGCCCTCAGGAGGCATACTATGTTAAAGATTTTTCTACACTGGCTACTTTCATTGTTATACCGGGTCAAGGTCATCGGCTTGGAAAATTACCATCAAGCCGGCGATCGGGTACTGATCGTGGCCAATCACACCTCTTTTCTGGACCCGTTGTTATTAGGTGTGTTTTTACCGGACAACATTACCTTTGCAATCAACACCCAAATTTCCCAACGTTGGTGGCTAAGGCCTTTCCTGCGTTTGTCCAAAGTATTCCCGATGGACCCCACCCATCCGTTATCGCTAAAAGCCCTGATTCATCACCTGCAAAACGACACCAAGACCGTAATTTTCCCGGAAGGCCGCATCACCGTCACAGGATCGATGATGAAAATTTACGACGGCACCGGCATGGTGGCGGACAAGTCCGGAGCGACGATTTTACCGATACGCATCGACGGGGCGCAGTACACCCCGTTATCCAAGCTAAAAAACATAGTACGCTTGCGGTGGTTTCCCCCCATCACCATCCATATTCTGCCGCCTACCCGTATCGATACCCATGGCGAATTCACCGGCAAAGCCAGACGCAAACACAGCGGCCATATTCTGTCGGATATCATGACGGAAATGATGTTTGCCACCAGCCATTATCAGCAAACCATTTTCGCCGCCTTATTGGAGGCCCGCAAAATTCATGGCGGCAAGCATACGGTGGCGGAAGATCTGGAGCGTCAACCGCTCAGTTACGACGCCTTGATCACTCGTAGCATTATCCTTGGCAAACTGGTCAAACCGTTAACCAGCGAAGCTGAAAATGTCGGCATCCTGCTACCCAACTCCACCAAAACCCTGAATGTTATTTTAGGCCTGCAACTGTTTAAACGGGTGCCGGCCATGCTGAATTATTCCATCGGTTCGGCGGGCATGGTCTCGGCTTGCACGACGGGTCAAGTCAAGGTTGTGCTGAGTTCCCGCAAATTCATCGAACTGGCCCACCTGGAGCAAGACGCAGCGGTATTGGCAGAACATGTCAAGCTGGTGTATTTGGAAGACTTGGCGGCAAACCTATCCGGCATCGACAAACTCAAGGCGTTCATCGAAGCCAAAACCGCCGATTATTGGTACAAAAGTTATGCCTACGATTCCGACGATGCCGCCGTGGTATTGTTTACCTCGGGCTCGGAAGGCGCACCCAAGGGCGTGGTACTGTCCCATGCCAACGTAATTGCCAATCACCAACAAATCAAGGCACGCATCGACTTCAACCCGACCGACGTGGTATTGAATTTTCTGCCGATGTTTCATTCCTTCGGCTTTACGGTCGGCACACTGTTACCGATATTGAACGGCATGACTGCCTTTTTTTACCCCTCGCCGCTGCATTTTGCCGTGGTACCGGAAATGGCCTACGAAGTCGGCGCTACCATTATGTTCGGCACCAATACCTTCCTGGCCGCTTACGCTAAAAAAGCCCATCCTTACGATTTTTTCAGTATGCGTTACGTAGTGGCCGGCGCGGAAAAACTGCAGGAAAGCACCCGGTCAATATGGCTGGACAAGTTCGGCATCCGGGTACTGGAAGGCTACGGCGCTACCGAAACTGCACCGGTGACCTCCGTCAACACCCCGATGGACTACAAGGCCGGCACGGTGGGCCGCTTCATGCCTGATATGCTGTATAAACTGGAGTCGGTTCCCGGGATCGAACACGGCGGCAAATTGCACGTAGCCGGACCCAACATCATGAAAGGCTACTTATTAGCCGACAACCCAGGGGTGCTGGTTCCGCCCTGCTCTCTGTATGGCGAAGGCTGGTACGACACCGGCGATATTGTAACCGTGGATGAAGAGGGCTTTATTCATATCCAGGGCCGCAGCAAACGTTTTGCTAAAGTCAGCGGCGAAATGGTTTCCCTGACTGCGGTGGAACAACTAGCCAGCCAAGCCTGGCCAAGCGCCCAACATGCGGTGGTGAGCCTACCGGACGCCAAAAAAGGCGAACAAGTGATTTTATTGACCACCCAACCCGCCGCCACCCCCAAACAATTGGCGGAAGCCTCCCCCGGCATCGCGGCCATTACCCTACCCAAAAAAGTCCTGGTGCTGGATAAGATCCCGGTATTACCCACCGGCAAAACCGATTACATTTCCGCTTCTCAGTTGGCGGATACACTTATCAATGCCGAGGCATAAATCAGTATGAGCAAACACATCTACCCTCTCCTGATTGCCCAATTTTTGTCTGCCTTTGCCGACAATGCCATTTTGTTTACCGTGATCGCCCTGGTCATGCAAACCGCGCAGCCGCCCAGCTGGTATATACCGGCGCTACAAAGCGTGTTTTTGATCGCCTTTGTACTACTGGCGCCCTGGGTGGGCGCGTTTGCCGATAATTATGCCAAATCGCGGGTATTAATTGTCGCCAACTTAATCAAAGCCGCCGGCGCGGGTTTGCTGTTGCTAAACGTTGAACCGCTGATTGCCTACTGCCTGGTCGGCGTGGGCGCCGCGCTATACAGCCCGGCCAAATACGGCATTTTGCCGGAACTGGCCGGCCATAATGGTTTGGTCAAAGCTAATAGCTGGATTGAAGGCTCGACGATTTTAGCTATTCTGACAGGCATGGTGGTGGGGGCCAAAGTTGCGGATTACTCCATTACCTGGGCTTTGATTGGTACGGTGGCGCTGTTTTTGATCTCCGCTGCCACGACTTTGTTCTTGCCGGTCAATGTCAGCCGCACGCCGGTGGCCGGTTCGAAAGTCTTATTGTTTTTTCGGGAGGTGCGAAGCTTTTTAGCCACTCCACGGTCGCGATTCGCGGTTTTGGGCGCCTCATTATTCTGGGCCGCGGCCGCCTGTGTACGGGTGATTATCATTGCCTGGGCGCCATTGGTGTTAATGTCGCATAACGCCAGCGACATCGCTGACCTGACCCTGTTTTTGGCCGTGGGCATTATCGTCGGCGCGGCCATGGTGCCGCATCTAATTCCGCTGGAACATCTGCGCCGGGCGCGCATCCCGGCCTATCTGATGGCGTTGATGATCATAGGACTGAGTTTTACCAACGAGGTGTGGTCGGCGCGCGCGGTGCTGTTATTAATGGGCACGGCCGGCGGCATGTTCATCGTACCTATCAATGCCGCCCTCCAGGAATTGGGGCAACAAAGTATAGGTAGCGGCGGCGCGGTCGCCATGCAGAATTTTTTCCAAAACGTAGCGATGCTGGTTTCGGTAGGTTCCTATACCTTTGCCGCTTCCCTGCAAGTCGGCCCGATTGCCGCCCTACTGGGTCTGGGCGGCTTGTTGTTCGCCGCTACTTTTTGGGTGGTACTGCGTTTGCCGGAAGCAGCGACTGCTTCCAACCCACAATAAAGTTATTTACCAGCAACCCCACGGTCACTTGGACATCTTCCGCGCCGACCCTGCCCAGACTACCGTTCAACGACAACACGCAAGCACCGTGCACGCCGCTCCATAAAGCCTGGGCCGCCTGATGAGCCTGCCCCACCTCGGATGGATTCGGTAACAGCCTGCGAAACGGCTCTTCCACTATCAAAAACATCGCGCGAGTTTTTTGTTGATACCATTCGGGCACCGGCGCATCTTTAATCGCTTCAAAAATCATCCGCCAGCGGTTGAAATGCTGATGGGCAAATTGTAAATAGACATTGGCCAAAGCCAGAATTTGCTGCTCGGCGGTTTCGCAAGGTTCAAGCCGGCGCAACTGTTCGGCCAATTCATCCAAGGCCCTACCCTTAACATGCATGATCACATCTTCCATGTTGGCAAACACCATGTAGATACTGCCCACCGTATAGCCGATTTCCATGGCCACTTTCCTGACTGTCAAGGCATGAAAACCTTCTTCAATAACGATGTTTTCTGCCGCACTCAGCACCATTTCCCGGATTTGTTCTTGAGTGTGTTCACTTCTTCTGGCCATATTTGCTCTGCGAGGCGCATTCAAAAAGAGATACCATACACGACCTTTGATCCGGAATCGATACCCAAAATGTCAAATGAACTGCTTGCCGTCGTTGACGAGCGCGATCGCATCATCGACCACCGTCCACGCGGGGAAATTCACGCCTTATCTTTACCACACCGGGCTGTGCATATTCTGGTTTTTAACGACGGCGGCCAATTATTATTGCAGAAACGTTCACTGAAAAAAGATCTTAATAAAGGACTGTGGGATACCTCGGCGGCGGGCCATGTCGACCAGGGCGAAGACTACGCCACGTGCGCGCCCCGAGAACTAGAGGAAGAACTGGGCGTCAGCGCGGCATTGACAGCACTATTCAAACTGGAGCCCTCCCCGGATTCGGGCATGGAGTTTATTCAGGTGTATGAATGCCGACACAATGGACCTTTTGTATTTGCTGTTGATGAAATAGACGAGATCTGTTGGTCGGCGCGGGACGAAGTGAATCAACGAGTCGATGAAGACGATGCCACACTGACTAAAACCTTTAAGATTATTTGGCGTCACTACCGAGCTTTTTAAGATAGTAACGCGGGGCGTGGCGGTATTTATTGCCTATGACCTTCGCGCTGAGCAATTTAAGCCTGCTGGCTCGATTCGCCGCCACCCCGCCATACTTTATTCGATGGTCATCCGCTGCCCGGCTTGTTTTTGTTTTTTCAGCAGGTTCAGCGTCAGCACGCCGTTTTCATAGCGGGCTTTACTGCTGCTGTCGTCTATATCGACAGGCAATTGGAAGCTACGGGACACCTCGCCATAATAACGTTCGCTGCGCAGCAGCTTATCGTCTTTGGTCTGACTATCCACCTGACTGATTTCCGCGCGAATACTGACTACATTGCCGTCTATGTTGACGTGGATATTATCTTTGCTGGCACCGGGAATTTCCGCTTCCACAATAAACTCGCCGGGGTTTTCCTTGATATCAACCTTAATTTGGGTCGGCAACGAATCTCCGTGTAAAGGCTTGATAAAATAACCGGGGTTGACGTCGCGAAACAACTCATCAAACAGACCGCGACTGACAAATGGACTTAAATTAGCCATGGTATTTCTCCTTTGCGTTGTTAAAAATTTTCTGATCGCAGGAAGAATATGGTGATAGTAACGTGAATTTCAAGGTCAAAAATGCCGATTTACGATAATCAACATCAATTAAATAACCTTGCAAAAATCAAATGCAGAAGTGGCGGAGCGGACGGGACTCGAACCCGCGACCCCCGGCGTGACAGGCCGGTATTCTAACCAACTGAACTACCGCTCCGCAGTTGGAAGCCGCGCATTCTACAGCAAAACCCATGTCCGTCAAGCTTAATAATTAAATTCACCAAAATTCATGCCAATTACATCCTGCCCGCTTTGCTTGAGCACCGACACCGTAGCGTTTTTTCAAGATAAACAGCGAGACTATTTGCGCTGCCGGCAATGCCGATTGGTATTTGTGCCGCCCTGGCAACATCTTTCCGCCGCCGCCGAAAAAACTCTATACGATTACCATCAAAACCGCGTCGAAGATGCTGGGTATCGGTTGTTTTTATCCCGCTTGGCCCAGCCTCTGTCAAGCAGATTGCCGACTCCTGCCCGCGGCCTGGATTACGGCTGCGGCCCCGGGCCGCTGCTGGCCATAATGCTCCGCGAACAAGGCCATACGGTGTGTACATTCGACCCGTTCTACGCCAACCAACCCCAAACATTGCAAAGTCGATACGATTTTGTCACCTGCACCGAAGTAGCGGAACATTTCCGCCAGCCCAGGCAAGAATTTCAACGCTTATTTGGCTTGCTGAACCCCAACGGCCATTTAGGTATCATGACCAAACTGGTGATCGATGCCGACGCGTTCAGCCGCTGGCACTACAAAAACGACATGACTCATATCAGCTTCTTTTCGGAACACACATTGCAGTGGTTGGCGGCAACCTATCGAAGCCGGCTGGAAATCATCGGCAAGGATGTGATCATTTTTACCGCTCAAGCCTGATCGGCATCACCGTATCGGTTTAACACAGCGTGATAGATATCCACATCGTCTTTGCAGAAACAGCAAAAAGTCACCTGCATGTCCGCTTGTTGAGCCGTTAAAAAATCCTTTACCGTTGTCACGGCAATCTGCGCCGTTTGCGGCTTGGGAAACCCGAATTTTCCGGTGCTAATACAAGGAAAAGCCATGCTATGGATGTCGTTACGCAAGGCCAGCTTCAAGGCGTTTTGATAACACGCCACCAGCTAAGCGGCTACATGAATATGACCGACGCGCCACACTGGCCCCGCGGTATGAACCACATATTTGGCCGTCAATCGATAACCGGCGGTGATTTTGGCCTCCCCCGTCGCGCATCCACCCAATAACTGGCATTCGGCCAATAATTGCGGACCTGCTGCGCGGTGAATCGCCCCATCCACTCCACCGCCGCCCAGCAATGAATTATTAGCGGCATTGACAATGGCATCCACTTTTAAAGCGGTAATATCGACCTGAAGCACACTCAATAAAATTTGCATTTTTACCCGGCAAAATTGAATACATAATCCTGACTTAGCTACTCGCTTCCAATTCGGCATCATAAAACAAGCACACGCTTTGAACCTTGCTGAATCGATCCGGCTTTAAAAGGCCGGCCATACATTTCTCGCCCAACAATGTATAACCGTGGTTTACTCCTACTAAAAAGAACATTGAGCACCTCGGAGGCTAAAAATGTCCAATTATTGTTTTATTTATACCAGCGTTTCAAAGCAAAAATGGTCCGAACAGCAGTTGAAACAACTGCTTAAAGAATCTAGACAAAAAAACCAAAGCCTGGATATTTCCGGCATGCTGCTTTTTCTCGACCCGTTTTTCATTCAAATTTTAGAAGGCGAAGAAAGCAAGGTTAACGACCTTTTCAGCACCATAAAACAAGATCCCAGACACCACAAGGTATCGTTAATCTATAAAAAACCCATAGCTAAACGGTCGTTTGCGGATTGGAGTATGGGCTTTAACGTAATCAAGCCTGAAACCGTTGCGGACATCGACGGCTTCTCGGCATTTTTTGTCAATCCGGCAAGCGATTCCTCGCATATACCCGATGAAATCGATAGATTGTTAAAAATGTTTAAGGACGAGACTTTATTCTAAAATAATGGTCGCAAAAAATTTAGGCTGAGCTGAAACCATACCGATAACCGGTCCGCCCGCTAATCTACCGAACAGCCGATGGAAGAAATCAGTTGCTTGGTTCGCGCAAAGGTTTCCTGGACGATTAACGCGTCGCTACTGGCCCGATGGCGCCGCAACAGCAAATGGTCGATCACCTCCGCCTTGATTTGACTCCAGATTTCCATTTGCGCTTCCTTCAGAATCATTTCCAGGGGACTCAGATAGAAGCTGGGCTGAAGGCCGGAAGCGTAATACAGACGAGACATCCAGGGCTTGTCTACCACCCAGCCGTCGCTGTAGACGACTCGGTTCGCCAGAAATGCATTAAGTTCGGTTGCCACCACCTCTATCGGTTTGCCGTGTGTATATAACAACTCGCGGTTCAACCCATGGATCTGCTCGGCCTGCTCATCCCAAAAACGCCAGCTGCTGGCGGGTTTGATGATCGCGCAGTATTTTTCGCCATTGGCCAGCACCACACCGACTTCGATAGGATAGCTATCCTCGCCAAAACCGGAGGCTTCGAAATCGATAACATTAGGTCTAAAGTTTAGCAAGTCGACATCCTTCAAAAAATTCGCAACGGGTTAATCCTAGCTTAAATCGCCGGTTTGAGGGGCCACGACTGGAAAGTAACTGTTTGATAGTGATCATCCAAAGCCGAGGCTCGGATTGCTTTTCCCGTCTAACAGTTCACAATAACCGGCCGCAGTTGCGGGTTTACCTGAAAATGCCAATAATGGCCGAGCAAACAGCGCCTTTGGCGGAGACAATAATTTCAGCACACTTTGGATTTGCGGCATGACTTTCCGGATAAACGATTATTTAACACGAATAGGCATTAGCCGCCCAGAACCCACCGCCGATGGCCTGGCCCAAATACAACAGGCCCAGCTGAATGCCATCGCTTTTGAAAATATCAATCCGTTACTGGGTGTTTTACCCAATCTGGAAACCCCGGCCTTGGTCGAAAAAGTCCTGAGGCAAGGCCGCGGGGGTTACTGTTTCGAATTAAATGGGCTATTGGCTCTCACGTTGAACGAGTTGGGTTTCGACTATGAACCCATCATGGCCAGGGTGCGCATGGGACGCAGCGAAGGCGGCCCTCGGCATCATTTGGCCTTTATTGTGGAAGCCGACGGAGAAGCCTGGTTAGTGGACACCGGCTTTGGCGGCCCCTCTGCCCGCTTGCCGCTGCGACTCGAGTATGAACACGAACAACGGCAAAACCACGATACTTATCGCATCCGGCACGAAGTCCATAGCGGCGAACGCGTGTTGGAAAAACGCCAGGACGATGGCTGGTTTGCGTTATATAGCTTTGACAGAGCGACTGTGCGTCGTTGCGATGTGGATGCCGCAAACATACTCTGCTCCACATGGGACCAATCGCCGCTGTCCCGAAATCTGCTCCTGTGCCGCAATACCGAGCTAGGCAGGATTCATCTGTACAATCGAACCTTCACCGAATTCAATGCCGAAATGCAAACCAGCATGACCGTAGAAACCGCCGAACACTTGGGCGATTTGGTGCGCAACCATTTTGGAGTCGCCATTACCGACTCTAAATTAGCCGCTATCGCCATACATTTGGGATTGCTATAAGGGGCGCTTTCAGGAAAATCGAACCCTATAGTCCTGATAGCCTAGCCGACCGACTACGCTAAATTAAATCCTCGCTAATCCAATTCAAGCGCACCTTCACTTACAAATGACTCGGCAGCCCTAGTCGCGAATGAAATTCAACTCTCGACAAATACCGGCCGGACGATTTCGGTTGGCGGAATAGCACACTATAACTCTTGGCCTGCCGCGGTAGCAGCGACTACCGCGACCGGCTTACACGAATCGAAAATTCCGGCTAGGGCTTGCTATAACTTTTGCATATCAAATTTACAAATTCAGCACCTCAATTCGCTTTTCTGCCGGAGAGGATTAGGGTGAGGCGTTTTTAAAACCAAAATTTGCAGTGCAATGAGTATATATTACGGTAACGCACATCGAAACCGAGACCCCATACAACCAGCGACGTTTTCAACATGAAAAAAAAACTGCGGATTTTTATCTCCTCTCCCGGCGACGTCGGCGAGGAACGTTTGCTGACTCACCGCATCATCAAACGCATGCAAGGCGAATTCGGCAATAAAATCGAGCTTGAGAGTATTTTCTGGGAGCAGGAGCCCCTGCTGGCCAGCGCGGATTTCCAAAGCCAAGTCCCTGCGGCATCCAAGACGGATATCGCGGTATTTGTGCTCTGGTCTAGACTGGGAACGCCGTTGTCGGCCGAGCTGATTTCCAGACCGGATGGCAGCCGATACAACTCGGGGACCGAATACGAATTCGAAGATGCCATTAACGCTTTTCGCCAAACCGGATCGCCCAACATTCTGGTTTACCGCAAAACCGCCGACCCAGTCACCCCGCTAAAAACCAAGGAAGACGTACTGGCTCGTCTTGCGCAAAAAGATGCGCTGGATGCGTTTATCGAACGCTGGTTCATCGACAGCGAAGGCTCCTTTACCGCCGCGTTTCATCCCTACGCTAGCAGCGCAGAATTTGAAGAGCATCTGGAGGAGCATCTGCGCAAGCTAATCCTGCAGAGCATCGCCAATGAGGTGAAAGACTACGCCGAAGCTCCGCAAACCTTCTGGCATGGCTCGCCGTTCCGCGGCCTGGAAGTATTCGAATTCGATCACGCACCGATTTTTTTCGGCCGCACCCGAGCGGTCGGCGATATTCTCAACGCGTTGCGCAGCCGGGCCGCCGAGGGGCATCCGTTTGTGTTGATAACCGGCATGAGCGGTATCGGCAAATCGTCCGTAGTGCGGGCTGGCGTCCTGCCCAGCCTGACCCAACCCGGCATCATCGAAGGTGTCGGCTTGTGGCGGCAGGCCATCATGCGTCCGGCCGAATCCACCGGCGACCTGTTCGATGGTCTTGCGAACGCTTTGTTGCGCGAGCAGGCTTTGCCGAAACTGTCTTCAGCCTTAACCGCCACTGAATTGGCCAATACGCTACGCCAAAACCCCGCATCGGCTGTTCCACTGATCAAGTTGGCGCTTTCCCAAGCGGCAAACCAGCTTCAGGAGCAGCAGCAACTGGCCGCATTACCGGTCACACGTCTGGTGCTGGTCATCGATCAGCTTGAAGAGCTCTTTACCCTGCAAAGAGTCGCGCCCGACGAACGCAGCCAATTCGTTTCCGCGTTGGCAGCATTAGTTAACGACGGACAAATCTGGGTGATCGCCACACTACGCAGCGATTTTTACCACCGCTGCGCCGAGCTGCCGACTTTGCAGGAATTGAAAGCAGGCACTGGCACCTATGACCTGAAACCGCCGTCTGCGGCGGAAATCCTGCAGATGATTCGCCAGCCGGCACGCATCGCCGGGCTACGTTTCGAAGAAGATGCGGAAAGCGGCGCCCGCCTGGACGATACGCTGTATAACGCCGTTATCAATAGCGCCAACGCCTTACCGTTGCTGGAATTTACCTTGCAGGAACTGTTCAACCTGTGCGGACCACAGGGCATGCTTGGCTTCGCGGCCTATCGTTCGCTAGGCGGTGTCGAAGGCTCGCTGGCCAAGCGCGCGGAAACCGTATTCAACAGCCTGCCCAACCCGATACGCGAGCAGTTGCCTGCCGTGCTGTCCGCCGTGGTCGAGTTCGGCCATATCGACAAGAATACCCCGCTGCGCCGCTATGTGCCGATCGCCTCATTCGCGCAAAACCCGCAGGCCTCCGCGCTTATCGACGCCTTTGTACAGGCTCGGCTGTTCGTAACCGATCGTGCCGACGATGGCGGCGCCGTGGTCAGCGTTGCCCATGAGGCCCTGCTCCTGCATTGGCCGCGCATTCGGGAATGGATAGAGCAAAATCTTGCCCTGCTGTTTCAGCGCACCACGCTTACGGAAATGGCGCAGCACTGGCAAGACGCCAATAACGACCCGGACCTGCTACTGGAAAAAGGCAAACCGCTGGACGACGCCGAAGCCCTGCTCGAACAAACCGCCTCGACGCTGACCGAAACCGAGAAAAGCTTCGTCCGCACATCCACGCTTATCCGGCGTTCGCAAGGCAAATATGCCTGGCTGGGCGGGCTGATTTGCTGGACCGTGATGCTGGGCATCTCGACAATCAGCACGCTGAAGTTCGCCGCGGGCAGCGCGCTGTGGACCATCATCACCGCCAACGGCCTCGTTATCGCATTTGCCCTGGCATTGGCCGCACCGGTGGCCTGGGTAACAATGATGCGCTGGTTGGCCATGCCGCTGACTAAGGAACTGCGAGTCGGCAAACTATTCTGGACCATCTGTACCGCGCTCTACTGCTTACTTTTTTACCTGGGTTTTTACACCTATAACACACCGGGTACCGAACTAAAAAATCACCTGGGCTACGTGCTGATTCTTGCTGCGCTGCTTTACATCAGCGGCGAAAAGTGGCTGCGCGGCAACCGGCGCCAACGCCAACTGTTAGCCATGAATTCGGCAGCGAACCACACAGCCGGTTTCCGGGTTCCGCTTAAGGAATTAGCCTTTTTACTGCTGTTTCTGCTGATAGGCGCTTTTTATTTAATCACCGAAACCGGCTCTAACGGCAATCCGCGCATCGAGAACTACCGCGACATGGTGCATGATTCCAGCGGTCCCAGAGGTATCGGCCCGCTAGTCGGCGACCGGGATATGCCCTACATCTACTACCAGTTCAAACGCGACCCGGCAGGACACGTGCTGCGCGTGGAGCAAGTTGGTTTACCCTACCTCTGCGTGATGCCGGATTCCACCAATTACCAGAACCTGGCCCAAACCCTGGGTTTTGATGCGGGGGCCTGCGTGTTCGATTACAGTTACGGCGCCGACGGCAGCCTGCGTGGCGAAACGGCCTACAACAAAAGCGGTCAACAAGTCTGGAACCTGCAATACACCCTGCCCGGCCAAGCTTATTTATTGCTGGCGGATATGCGAAGCGCGTTTCTCAAATTCAAGAAAAATGCGGCAGGCTATGATGAGGAAATCGCCCAACTGCATGTAGACCAAGCCCTGCAAGGCGCAACGGCCAACCAAATCGTCTCACTGCATCACATCAACTATAACGCCGAAGGGTTGGTCACCCGCATCGAAACTAGCGATTTAAGCGGACAGCCGCGGCCGGTAAACAGGCTCCGCCACACCGTCACCGAGTTTCAACATGATGCGCGCGGCCTGACAACCGAAATAGGCTATTTTGCAGCCGACGGCCAGCCGATTCTGAATGAAAAGGGCTTTGCGGCCGAAGTCATTAATTACAACGCCAAAGGCAACCTGACCGACTTTAGCTTTTTGGACAGCCAGCGCCGACCCATCAAAAATACCGAGGGCTACGCCAGTATAGCGATTGGCTACAATCCGGCCGGAAAAATAACCGAAATCAACATGCTGGGCGAAAGCGGCCAGCCTATCGATCTGGCCAATGGCATTAGCCGCTGGACGCTGGAATACGACACCAACGGCAACTTACTCAGCCACTCGATCTGGGACAGTCACGGCAACCCTACTCATAGCGTGGTGACGGTGACCAGCCTTTGCTGCGAAGCCGAAAAGCTGGGGCTGAATGTGGGCGATATCATTACCCGCTACGACGGCCAGGAGGTTATCAACCACTTCACGCTGGAACAGCAAATGGTCCGGGTCGGTTTCAAAAAAAGAACCCTGGCGGTCGAACGCGACGGCAAGGAGCTGACGTTTCAGGTCAGTCCGGGGTTGATTGGGATATATTTTTGGAGCACTGCGAGTAAGAACGGGCAGTGACTCTAGCCGACTTACAGCGAGTGCTCGCACGGTGATCCGCCACTCGAAGTTCATCATGTACTGGCTCCCAAGCTTCAGCTTGGGAACCCACACTCCTCGCAAGCCCCTGCTTCCCGGCTCAATCACCAGTCCCGAACCACCTCGATCAAACCCTCCAAGCCCGCATAATTACGAGCGCTGGAATAACGCCAATAATTCCAGCACCCGCACCGAACCGCTTTGCTGCAAATGACAGATGATTTGCTTGGCGGTATACGCCTTAAACCGCTGCATGTCCCGGCTTAAATCCGGCGACGCGGCAATCAGGTGCAAGTGATTTTCCAGGATCACGTAACCGTATAGTTGAAACCCGCTTTCGCGCTGTAAAAACCGCCAGGAATCCAGCACGATATTCACCGTCGCCGGACGGGTAAACAGCGGCAGCCACTGATTTATCGTTGCAGTCAGGAAGTGCGGGCTGGGGTTTTGCAGGACTCGGTAGCGGCTGCGGGTCATGGGTTATGGTGAAGTAGGTGGAACGGAAGCTAGAGATTGGGAACGAGTAAAAGAAATTAGCTCATTTTAAAGCGTTAAAAAGATAATGAATAACACATCCGAAGTGTATTTGGGACTTTAATCCGATGTAGATCATTGCTGCCCAAAAAGGAATCCAAGACAGCCAACGATATAATTTTAGTTTCTTCTTTAATTCAGACGTCGTGTCATTTAAGGAGTCGACGACAACTTTTAGCTCTTGCTTTATGCCAGAAAACTCTTTATTTTCTTCCTTGTGATATTCTGAAAAGGCCAAATCACAACCTGACTTAATATTATTCAAATTTGTTTCTTGTATTTTTATAGCGGATAGCATCAAAATAGTAGTCAAAAAACTCCCTGCCACATAAAACCAATTCGCAATAATTGAATCTTGTTTTTCAAGTATTGCAACACCAGCAATAGCTACAGGCAAACTAAAAAGCTTGGTGCTTAGGCCAGCAATAACGTCTGTCATTTTTTGAGAAAATGACGTTTGTTTCTCTGCGATTTCTGCCTTTAGCTTTTGAAAAGAAAAGCCATTTATATAACTTTCCCAAGATTTCTGGAAATTGTCTAATACTTCGTTCCAGTGGCAAACCAAATGAGTAAATGTTTCTTTATCGTTGGAGGATTTTTTAATAATCTCAGCAAGTGCTATGCGAAACGTAGCAATACGCTCTAACGCATGCAGGCGATTATTGGCTTGTTCTTCAATTATATTTTCAATGATACTGACATCAGGTTGATATTCAAGCATTTTTGTTGACAATTTTGTTTCCAATACTACGGGATAAAACGACTTATCTTCTTTGCTTGGAACAACAAATACTAAACGAAACGGGCCTGATATTATTTTTTCATCATGGTAGTGAGCTATTTCCCCAAGTTTTTGTGTCAATTTGCAAATCGCAATAACGCTGTTTAACTCTGCAGATTCGTTTGCTTCGCCGACAAGCAAGTTTTCTTTAATCAGATAGGTATTCGGCGTCAATGAACCTCGATTTAGTTGTTCAGCAGTAGCGACCCATTGGTGAAGACTTTCATAGAATTTCCCATTTTCGGTTTGAGGAAGGCTAACCGTAATGATTATATTTTTGTTGAGAATTTCTTTCGGAAAAACCTCTTCTGAATCAGTATCATACGCTTCATTGTCGACATCTATCTCTATGTCAAATTTCTTGCATTCCCACAGGCTTTTCAACAGTACTTCAGTTTCTTCTAGGCACATAAGGCTGCCAGCGAACCGCTCGCCTTTTAATGTAGGGCAATTTAGCTGACGGTAAAGCTCTACAATAAGCTTAAATTCTGGGCTAACTTGCATTTCTCGAGCCTAACTCTTCTGCAATTTGCTTAACAAGGTCATCCGAACAGCGAATTGTTAGTTTTCTAGCATTATCGTCATAGTACAAATCACTATTATCGGTTGTCCCGAGAGCCTTTCTTCGAAAATTAAGCTCCCAACTATCAGTTTTAGACCGAATACGGGTATATTTTTTCAGACTGTTTGAATTTATATTGAATTCAGTAGGCAACTGCCACTCTTCATTGCTTACAAAATCAATATAGTCATTTAACAATTCATGATGTTCGGCAGGAACAGCCTGTCTAACCGAATGCTCAAGTCCTGCTAATGTGGCGGGTTTTTCGTTATCCAAACAATGTTGAAGGTATTCAATTAACGAATCTTTAACTTTATTTCTAAAAGCTTTTAATTCGTTTTTGGTATTGCAATAAGCTTTTGCACTTTTAAACACATTGTCAGTCGCAACTGCTGGTCGTACACCATCAATACAGTCTAATCCCTTAATAAAATAACCTGAAGCATCCTTGTTTGAACGAGGACTAACAAAACTTAGATAGTTTAATGTTGAAATTTCATCAGAAGGATTAGACGGGATTTCTTTGGATTTATCGAATTTATCCAAATTAATCCGTGCAGCTTGATGAATTTTCGAAAGATCAATTTGAATTACATCTTCAAGTTCGAGCTTCTGATTTATTTTCAAAGCATCTTTGTTTTTGATCATTACAATCAATAAAAATGGTTGTGCATTTGAATTATGGTAATGTGAAAATACAATGTATCCACCAGTTGCTGATTGCTGCCCTCTCGACTCGCGAGCAATCTCATTCAGCCCTTGTTTGCTGAAAGCAAGAAATTTTGACTCACTTTGATCATCTATAAATAGTTCGGTATATTTGGAAAACTGATTTGTAGGGTCTTTCTTTGAAAAAGTACCGTAAATAGCAGTATTTTCTTTTGTTCCATAAAGTTTATCCAATTCGCTTATGAGTTTAATTACTACCTCGGCGGAAGCAGGCAGAAGCTTGTCTGCCGGATTAACAGATGATGTTATTGTGCCAGCCGTTTTAATGAGTTCATGAATCACGGCGTAATTTACTGTTATCACTTAAAGACCTATACAAATAAAATTTTATTAAAAATCACTGCTGACTTGAGCGGAATAATACAGCCCCTAGTTCCCAAACTCCAGTTTGGGAATGTTATCTCGGAAGCTCTAGCTTCCCCATCTACAACCAAATTCGAAGCTGGAGCTTCCAAGGCCGGGGTTCCCAAGCCGGAGCTTGGGAACCAGATAGAATCCTCGGATGCCATATTCAACTCACCCAATATGATTAATCACATCCATGCTTTGATGAGGAATGCCGATTATCTCTATACCAGTGTCGTTAGTGATGTAAAAGACTAAATGCCGGCCTTCGGGGAAGCAAAAATAACCGGGTTTTATATCGTCGCGCGCCTTGCCTAGCTTGGGGTATTCCGCAAGCCAGTCGAAACGGTCAAACAGGGCGCGTAGGTATTGGTCGGCTTGCTCGGCACCCCATTGTTGAAAGCTATAGCGCCAAATTCGTTCCAAGTCATCTGCCGCCAGTTGCCTGATGCGATAGCTTGGCTTCATTGGCTGTGTTTTTTTCGCATCGAAACCAGAAATTGCTCTTCGTCGAAATCCTCCTGCAAAGGGCTGTCTTCGCCGGCTTGCAGCTTGGCTCTTAATACTTGTAGCTTAAGATCCTCTTCTTCCAGCTTGCGCAAGCCGGCGCGGACGGCCTCGCTAACCGACAGGAAGCGGCCTTGCTGTATTTTTTCCTGCACAAAATTATCAAAGTGGTCACCCAAGGTGACGGAAGTGTTTCTAGGCATAATCTCGCTCCCGATTAGGTGTATTAGATACTAATATAGATCGCGGCTAAAGCCAAACGCCAGCGTTGCTAGTTTTTATAATCCCCAAGCTGGAGCTTGGGAACCAGAGTGGACCAGCGCGATCAGGTCGGAGCAGACCGAACAGTCGATCATTCCAACTCATCATCCACCCCCAATGCCCGCATTTCCAAGCCCTCAATCTCCTGCAAGGACTTGCCGGCAATGCCCTGCAAGTCGCCGTACATACCCACCGTGGCGTTCATGACCCGCTCGATTTGGGCTTCGCGTTTGGCCCATTGTTTCATGATGGCTTTGCGCTCCTTGTCCAGATCTTCCTGCATGGTGGAGAAGGCTTCGACGATGGCTTCCACCCGTTGCCTAAAGCGCGGGCCGATCAAGTATTGGTAGACCATTTCGGTTTTGCCGTGCTCGCCTTCGGCGGCCAGGCGGGCCATGCTGACTTCCAACAGGGTGTGGCGCAAAATGGTGGCGACCGGCACCGCCAGTTCGGCTTTGGCGTTGCGTTGGTCTTCGCGCAGATTGACCAGCCAGCCGTCGCTCCAGTTTTTGGTGCGCTTGGCTTCCCACAGGATGCTGCCGGCGGCCTGCCCTGCCCCGCTGACCACGCGTTGCAGCAGGTCGACGCCGAATTCGCCCTTGGCGACCGGTTCTATGCCATCGAAGGGGAATTTAGCCCGCAGCAGGTTTTCCAGCTCCAACTCCTGTACTTCGCCTTGCAGTTGCTGCGAGCCTTGTTCGGCCTTTTGCTTGAGTTCTTCTATTTTTTGCTGCATGGCGGCGATGGTCTGGTCTTTTTCCATCACCCGCAGTTTCAGGCCTTCCTCGGCTTCACGTTTGGCTTGGTCTCGTACTTGAGCCAGATTGTCCCGCACCCGCTTTTCCACCGTTAATTCCAATTCACGCTTGGCATCGTCCAGTTCGCGCTGTTTTTTGATCAGTTCGGCCTGGGCGTTTTGCGCTTCGGCCAGTTTGGCATCGCGGACTTTCAACACTTCGTGCAGTTCCGTCAATTCCCGGCTTTTATGCTCCAGCTCTGCCGCCGCCGCTTGCTTGGCTTTACGGGTTTCTTCTTCAACGACCCGCCGGCGTTCGGCCTGTAGCTGTTTGTCGACTTGTTGTTTGACTTGGTCTTCCAGGCTGCGTTTGGCGTCCAGCAGTTGTTGTTCCTGTTCTTTCAGGCCTTGTTCGCGGCGGGCTATGTCGGTGTCTTTTGTTTGAGTTGGGCTTCAAACTGTTTGCGGGTGGCGGCGATTAACGGTGCGGCCAGCGACTCCGTTAAGGGGACTGCACTGTTACAGTTCGGGCAGGTGATGGTGGTTTCTGTCATGCTGTGGCATCCTTCTCTATCTACTGGTATTGATAGCGATATCATATAGACCGGATCGGCATTTGCCTAACAGCACGGCTGAACCGTACGCTTGCCAGACATATCCTCCCTTTGTGACACATTATCAAATCAGGCAATAGTTGCCGCCCGGGCTCGCAACCGTGATAAATTCCGCACACGTTTTCCGCTTTTATCTTGCCATGCCCAAACCCATGATATACAAAGGCCGCGGCAGCCTCAGCAATGCCGCCGGCCGCTTTGAAAAGCAATCCAGCCACACCGAGGACGACGGCTGGGGCAGTCTGGATGCGGAATTGCCGCCCTTAGCCACCGAGGTCATCACGGATAGCAGCCGCTCGCTGATCACTTACAACGATTCACCCGACCTTCCTTTCGATCGATCAATCAATCCGTATCGCGGCTGCGAACATGGCTGTATATATTGTTTCGCCCGGCCCAGCCACGCCTATCTGGGTTATTCCGCCGGGCTGGATTTCGAAACCAAGATTTTGATCAAGCCGAACGCGGCCCCGTTGCTGCGCGACGAATTGTGCAAACGCAATTACCGCTGCGCACCGCTAGCCCTGGGCACCAATACCGATCCTTATCAGCCGCTGGAACGTCAACAACGGCTCATGCGCCGAATTCTGGAAGTGCTGGCGGAAACTCACCATCCGGTCAGTATCGTCACTAAATCGGCATTGATCGAACGCGACCTGGATATATTAGCCCCCATGGCCGAGCAAGGTCTGGCCACGGTGTATTTATCGATCACCACCCTGGACAGATCATTGACGCGCAACCTGGAACCGCGTGCCGCCGCGCCACAACGGCGCCTGGAAACCTTGGCCCGCTTGCGAAAAGCCGGTGTACCGGCTGGCGTGATGATTGCCCCGCTGATTCCGGTATTGACCGATCCGGATCTCGAGACTATCGTCTCGGCGGCCCAGGCGGCCGGCGCGCTGAGTGCCGAATACATTTTGCTGCGCCTGCCGCTGGAAGTGGCGGATTTATTCGAGGAGTGGCTACGGCGCCACTACCCGCTTAAAGCTGAACACGTGATGAAGCGCATCCGCGACAGTCGGGCCGGCAAGACCAACGATGCGGCTTTTCACCAACGGCAAAGCGGTAGTGGCCTGTATGCCGATCTACTTGCGCAACGCTTCCGGTTAATTTGTCGTAAGTTGGGTCTGAGCAGCGGCTTGCCGCCCTTAGCTACCCACTTGTTCCGCAAACCCGAGGCGGGCGGGCAGATGAGTTTCGATTTTTTCGATTAATTTATTGTTCCAAGAGCTAGCCGAACGCGAGTATTTTATGCACATGGGAAAGTTACTGATAACTGCCGGCCTAGCCATGGCCACACTGGGACTGGTGCTGAAATATGCACCCTGGTTGGTTAACTGGTTCGGCAAATTGCCCGGCGACATTTATATCGAAAACGCCAATAGCCGGGTTTTCATCCCCATTACCTCAATGATCTTGATTAGCTTGCTGTTGACTCTGATCGCAAATTTCTGGTTCCGTAAATAAGTTCTCAATCTTTAACATCAATTGCCGACCGCCATCAGCTACAATAGCCGAGCGTTTGTGCCTTCTCCATGACCGATTAATTTTATTCATGAGCAATTCCATCATTCATGCCTTCGATTTCGACGGCGTCATTTGCGACAGTGCGGTAGAAACCGCTATTACCGGCTGGAAAGCCGCCGGTCAGATTTGGCCGGACATGCAAGCCGACATGCCGGACGCATTAATCGATAGTTTCCGCCGGATTCGTCCCATTATAGAAACCGGTTACGAGGCCATTCTGGCAATGCGCATGCTGCAACAAGGCGACAGCATTGGCGATATCTATAACGGCTATACCGACAGAACGACGGTATTATTGCAGCAGGCCCAGGTCAGCACCGACGAATTAAAACAGTTGTTCGGCGATACCCGCGACCAATGGATTGCCGATAATCGCGACGAATGGATAGCCATGAATCCGTTATTTTCCGGGGTCGCGGAAAAGTTGAAAACACTCGAAGCCGATAGCTGGTATATCGTCACCACCAAACAGGAGCGCTTCGTCAGAAAAATTTTGAAGGCCAATGATATCAGTCTGGCGGACCAGCGCATTTTTGGCTTGGATCGCAATATGAGCAAACCTGAAGTATTGACTGGCTTGTTGGCGAACCACCCGTCGCAAACCATGCGTTTTCTGGAAGACAGATTGCCTGCCTTGTTGGGTGTGCAAAAGCACCCGGCCCTGAGTTCGGTAAACCTGTTCTTCGCCAGATGGGGTTATAACACCCGTGAAGATAAAGCCCTGGTAGCGGCTCGGCAGGATATTATCGGCTTGAATTTGGAAAACTTTTTGAGTTGAGTCAGCAGGTGATTTTTGCTTAATAGATCGGCTGCCGGCCAAGCAAGCTTTTGGTTTTGACGGTTACCGTCTGTTTCTTGGTCACGATGCGGGTTAGTTTGAAGCAAACTTGCGCTCAACGGATTGTTACCGAGCGACAACAGAGTCGGCCACCCAAATGCTTAGCTAACTGAACACCCGATAACCCAAATTACCAGCCGTAAATCAATAACCCAGTTCCATCTTGCTGCTGGCAACGATTCAAAAACACAGTCGTTATGCCATACAACAACGAGATGTTTGCGTATTTCCATGATCAGTTTGAGGCAGATGGGGTAAACACAAAAATAGTAGGCAACCGTTTTGATTGCCAGCTAATTTGAGCCGATATTGGCATCCCCACCAAGTCAATGCCGTTCATACACCAATCGCCATAAGCACCAACATTAAGAGAATTATTATTACAACCCCAACTAACACTCCGATGGTAAACCATTTAAAGTTACTATCGCCCATTCAAAATACTCCGGCATCCAATTTTAAAGATCGTTAAAAATCCGCATGGTTAGCGGTTCTGTTTGGTTCAATTACTTATTGCTCTCGCCACACCGTGAATGACAAAAGGACAAAATCGCTGAAAAATAGCTCTTAAACTCCTGCTTAGCCACTGTTACATGCTATTTGATTCGTTTATCGTTTATGCCAGAAATTAAGATTGTTGGCACATATTTTCCCACCTTATAATTCAATCTGCGCTCACGCAATGATTAAGCGCCGACGTCTTCCCACGATCACCCGATTTGCTTAACTTCACAAACCTTTCCTCATTGCTCGCTGGCTAATTTTAAGGCCCCGGTTTCGTTGGCTTCCCATTAGTTAACGCGAGAGTTAAAGCAACTGACCTCCACCGCAGCATCAGTTTGGTTATCGCTTAATCCCGATTTTTTCTTCTTTTTGCCCTGTAAACAACGTTTGGTATCGTCGAAAGGATACCATACCCTGTGTTAATTCGATTGAAACGCGCCTTTTCCGCTTTCCTTTTGGTTGATAGAACGGGCATAGTTCGAGGAAAATCTCGGTTAATCCATATGATGCTCGAGCCGACAATGCCGATCGCTGAGTGCATAGCAGCAGATTCGCCTATTGCTCTGGCGTCGTAATTACGGCCTGGGTAGATCGGCATTAGAAAATGCCGACCAGTAAATCACAATCCATTGATTCTGTTCTGTTAGAATGGTGCCGACAATAGGGATGGAAGCTACGACCTTCTAGTGAAAAGTGCCGCCGCTAAAGTCTATATGATTTTTTCTCATTAATTAAAGATTCTTCGGCTGTAATAAAGTTGACCTTCATACCCGCCGGGATGCGGGTTGACTGCATGGAGCCATTGTCGAACCGGGAACCGTGGTTGGCAAGCTTCGCTCCATCCTGACGTCTGGATTCGCTTCGCGGATTACGACGCCGGCAATCCCCACCAGAACGACGCTTACCAATGAGCGCTGTACAAATTAGCTGAAACAGCTTCCTATGCAGGTTTTTTCGAATGAATTTTAACAACCCTGCTCGTGTGGATGATTTTCCCGGATTTTACCCGCTAGTCCGTTATTCCAGCGGGCGACGGCTTCAGGCGTTAAGCCATGTGTCCCATTGTGTCGTTTATCATTGACACCTCACCTGCCGAGGATTTCAGTAATTACTATCCTAAGCATGAGAATGTCATGGATTCATCCTTATCACGTCGCCATATAATCTCATTCCGATGCACTGTAAGCCACCCTGTTTGCATGACGGGGTGTGGCTTGGATTCTAAAAAGGCATCGGGTGTCAGTACCGCTATATACACCAAGATGAATCCGGGTCGCGAACGGACTGATATATGATTGCTTCGATGCTGACTTCTCGTGCTCGTGCTAAATGCGCAAATGCTTGAGTGGGGCCGTAGTCAGTCGGATGTGTCCACACAGAGGCATCTGACTCGAGCGGCGGATTACGCAGGTCAACCACACTAGCGCCAAATTCAACCTGAAAAGCGGTATGGGCAACGGGTTCAAGTTTAATCAGATCAAGCTATTGTTGCCGGGCTAAAACCCAATATTTTAGACAGCAGAGCATGTGAAATGGCTAAACGGTCTGCCGCACGTGCGACAGCCTTGCCGAGCACCATCGATGCCTCAAGTTTTTGAAATAAACCGATTTACTTCCGCAGCTGTGTAGAACCGAATTGGTCAACGCTTGTTTCTCATCGGTCCGCGCACCATGTATAGCTGTTGGTTAGCCAGCATGACAGTTTCATGTTTAGTTCGCTTGCAATGCAAGGCGCGCGATAAGCCGATCCGATTAGTGGAAAGGTAAGTTGGAAACATTGCGCTAAACGGGCGTTGCTCTAACGGTTTAACTTTTTTAAGCTAATAAAGCTAAAAACACTTACTCCGCCACCCGCCATCCAACAATCTCATCGAATTTCCTGGAACCACAGGAGCCACCAAATCGGCATTTGGCAATAGGTGTTCTTTATGAAAATCAGTTTACCGGGCTCGCTAATGTATTGTTGTTCAGTCGAATACGCGCTGAAAAATCAGCGGCTTGATCGGCGGCCTGCCCTAAACTGTTGATATGGGCCTGCTGTTGTAATTGTATAAAAGGCACCCGAGTGTCAAGCCATTGCGACTCATAAAGATATTCGGGCAAATAACCGCTCAGTAAAATTTTCCAGGAAAACGGCGGATGTTCCTCGTTGACCTGCGCAAGCAGCCAAATCGCTGTGCTGCAGTTATCGAATAGGGTATTGTAAAAGGCCGGATTTTGATGGAGTGCATTGATTTTATGCATGTATTCCAGAAACAGGCGTTTGCCGTTTTCGATCGATCCCTGCAATCGGTAGAGATAAACCTGTTCGGGCGGATCATGCCGGTAATTGGTGCGCAGTCGGATTACATCACGCTCGTCGGCCACGAAATAAATCTGCTCATACTGACGAAAAAACCCCTTGATGGTTGAATAGCCTTCTCCCTGCTCCTTACGCGCCTCGATAGAGACGGCCAGATGATCGTTAGCACCGAAATCGAAACTGAGGATGATATGAGCAATTGCCGGTCCCATCCAATACACCGAAAACAGGTCGATGCCTTGCAATTTATTCAAGTCAAACGTCTTGGTGTAATACGCGGACTGATAATCAAACTCGCTACGGTAATCGAAGTTACGGATATTGTGTACCGTCACCCTATCCCCGGCAAAAGTGGCATAAGCCACTTTTGCCGCATCGGCCTGCCATTGCCGTTGATTCGAAGGGCTAATGTTTAGCCAATAAATCAATACCGAGACAAAGACCAGCCAATAAACAATCAATAACTGTCTGCGCCAGCGTGGAAACCAATTACCGATTAACGCGGAAAGTCCCAATAAACCAAACAACACTGCCGACAAGCGTTGCGTCCATCCTGAGGCGGAGTCACCGAAATACAGGACACAGACACCCCACAGGCTTGTAAGCAGCAGTGCCGTAACGATGACACAGGCTTTGATAAAATGCATGGTGCTACCGGTTCGTCGAGCTCAAACAGCAATTATTTGCGCTGGCGGCGATGCCGATCAGACCAGTCCAAACCTGTCTGGCTATGTTCTTCCTGATCGTAGGCCAAGCCGAATTCAAGCGCAATTTTCTGCGCTATCGTTTCGATCTCCGCGCGGTTTTCCAGCGAGGGCGGCCGGATCGCTTTTCGTTTTGCACCGCAACCAGGATTGATGTTGTTTCGTACTACGGTTAAATAACATCAGCAGTTTCCCAATGATTAAAAAGTCTTTCCAACCTGAGTCTCGCTGCTCAAGACTTAAACGCAGGGGGTTTGCATTGTATAGATGGCCGATTGAACGGATTTAATGGATAGTTGCTGGTCCAAACAGCTCTGGCCTTCCCAAAAGTCGAACTTTAGATATGCATTTAGACAATATCTGGCCCTTTTTCCAGCCACCTGATTAATTGCCAATTCGCGACGATAACCCGAGCCACTGCAGACCGCGTAATTCGAGGGGCATTTAAAAACGCTCAAGAGGGAAAGCCTGGACACAGCGCCAGCCGTGGGCTTTCTGGCAAAAAAAAAACCGAGCTGATATCAGTTCGGTTTTTAATTTTGGTGGCGATACCGGGGATCGAACCTGGAACCTCGGGGTTATGAATCCCGCGCTCTAACCGGATTGAGCTATATCGCCATGAAACTATTTAAGAGCCGCTATTATAAAAACCTGTCATTAGCTTGTCAAACATTAAACCTAAAATGCATCACATCACCATCTTGTACTTTGTACTCCTTGCCTTCCAAACGCCATTTTCCGGCGTCTTTTGCTCCCTGCTCGCCTTTATAGGCGACAAAGTCGTTATAAGAAATGACTTCCGCTCGAATGAAGCCTTTTTCGAAATCGGTATGAATAACGCCCGCGGACTGCGGAGCCGTGGCGTTGACTGGAATGGTCCAAGCCCTCACTTCCTTGACACCAGCAGTGAAATAAGTCGACAGATTTAATAATTCGTAACCGGCCCTGACCACTCGATTCAACCCCGGTTCATCCAAGCCCAAATCATCCAAAAACTCCTTTTTTTCAGCTTCATCGAGTTGCACGATTTCAGCTTCAATGGCCGCGCATACCGCTACTACCCTGGAGCCCTCCTTTTCCGCAAATGCCTGGACCTTGTCCAGCATGGGGTTATTATCAAAGCCGTCATCCTGTACATTCGCCACATACAAAGTGGGCTTTAAGGTGATCAGACAAAGCTCTTTAATCAGCTTGACTTCATCCTCGGACAATCCCAATGTTCTAACCGGCTCGCCAAGATTCAAATGTTCAAGCACGCGTTCAAGTACTTGTTTTCTAGCCACCTCGTCTTTATTGCCTGACTTGGCCGCCTTTAGGGTTTTTTGTAAGGATTTTTCGACAGATGCCATATCGGCCAGTGCTAATTCAGTGTTGATTACCTCAATGTCGCTGACTGGATCGACCTTACCGGCCACATGTATCACATTGTCGTCTTCAAAGCAGCGCACCACGTGCACTATGGCATCGGTCTCACGTATATTGCCTAGAAATTGATTACCCAATCCCTCGCCCTTGGAAGCTCCCGCTACTAAACCGGCAATATCTACAAACTCGATAGTGGTGGGGAGAACTCGTTCCGGCTTAACGATTTCCGCCAGTTTGTCCATTCTGGGATCGGGTACCGGCACCACGCCCACATTGGGATCGATGGTGCAAAATGGATAGTTTTCCGCCGCGATAGTGGCTTTGGTCAAAGCGTTGAATAAAGTCGATTTGCCCACGTTAGGCAAGCCAACGATTCCGCAGTGTAGTGCCATGATAGTATTCTTAAAATAATGAGTGTCGGGCCCGAATAAAACCGGGTACAAAATGGGGTGGAATTATACAAGGGCGACGAAAAAAGTCTACTCGTTCAATTTAGCCCTATTGGAATGGAATAGTGAACTGCATCGGGACTAATATGGCGAGGACAACCCCGCAATCGAAACCAGAAACCCGACTATTAAACTGGACGTCACTTTAAGTGACTGCGGATTAATTTGATTGGCGATTCAAGCATGGTGCTTTTAGTCTCAACCATTTTCCAGCAGGTTCGGTCAATAACTTGTAAAACCAAGTTGTCGTAACACCCCCGCCTATAAGGATCAACGTTAAGACTTTTCGGTCAACGGACAAGCACCAAATACTTCCACCCGATCTCGTCCGTTTGCCTTTGCTCTATAAAGCGCGGTATCCGCACAATGAATAATCTGGTCGATATCGGTGTATTGCTTATCATTGTCCAGTTCCGGCACCATACAATACAAACCGATGCTTATGGTCAATTGGACTTGTTTATCGGCGACGCGCCACTTCAGACTTTTAATATTCTCTCTAATCCGCTCTGCGAAGGTTTTACCGTTATCGCAGCCGGTGTTAACAAAGATAATGACAAACTCTTCCCCACCAAAACGCACCAATATGTCGGTATTTCTAACCAATTTTTGCAATGCACCCGCTACGGTAATTAAAACCTCGTCGCCAAAGGCATGCCCATACTCGTCATTAATGTTTTTAAAGTGATCAATATCCATCATTAACAAACAAAATGGGTATTCGTACCGATTATGCTGGGCAAAGGCCAATTCGACTTGGTCGTAGAAATAGCGCCTATTATGCAAGCCCGTCAATTGGTCTTGCATTGACATACTGACATAATAATCTTTTAACCGTCGGGGCTCTTCAACCAATCGTTCCAGCTCGGCTGTTCTTGTCGCAATCTGAATTTCCATTTGCTGAAATAACCGCCGATTAGTAATCAGCTGTCCAAGGATATTGCTGAACACCTGAAGCAGGCGCATATGCCAAACCGTAAAAAAATCCGGTTCCGAATGTGAGACGTTTAATACCCCAATCAATTCTTTATGCAAGGTAAATACCGGAGTGCAGATGATGGAACCGGGCATATTTTCGCTATCCAGCCCTAAGGTAAATCGCTCATCTTCAAAGCAATTACTGCAATGCTGCATCTCGCCCGTAGCGGCCGCAGTACCGATTATCCCCTCGCCCATCCGAAAACTCATCGTGCTCTGAGAATATAAGGCGTCACTACTACTTTGCTCAGCCACACTTACGCCGGTAACGTTGCTCAGCAAATCATCATCATCCAAGATAAAGAACGAACATCTTTCAATATCTTGATTAGACAGCAGACAGGACAAGGCAAGCCTGATAACGGCTTTTTCGTCCGCCATCTCGCAGCTAATTTCAGACAGGGATCTTACAGCGGAAAGGGCATTGACCAGATCGACAATCAAGTCCTGTACGTTGGTACCATCCCAGTCTTTATCCAGATTCAGCAACGTGTTCTTTCTTAGCATCCCCCCATCTCCGACGCCAATTTTTGAACATTATCCTTACCGTCCAACATTGTGCGAAACACCGTTATGACTGCTTCGAAAGGAAGCTGAGCCTGCTCTGCGATCAGATTAAGGTCGCTTTCTTCCGCATCTTGATCAAGTATCGAATAACATATCCGCTGGCTGGCATGTAAGCAGCGATTAAGCTCTGTTTGATTTTCCGTTAAACCATTAGTGTTAAATTGATTCAGCATAGATTGATAAAACTCGGGTAATCGCCATTTTTTAAGCAGAATATAGCCCATCTGGTAATGACTTTGTCCAAATCGCTTCTCTATTTCAGCTTCGATATGAAAATAATTGTTTGAATCCTGACACAAAATACCGTCAAGCTCTTCCGGGAACAAATAGGCCGCCACCAAAATACCGATATGCAACAATAATCCGCAAGTATAGGCATTTGCGGGAGAAACGTTCTGCCAACGGTGCTGATTTGCCAATTTCTGAGCAGTAATAGCCGTGATTAAAGAATGCATCCAGAACGACTGGCTATCGAAACCTTTACAATGCTTTGGATCCAGCTGGACATTTAACAAAATACCTAGCGAAAGGCTCTTGACCAACTGTAACCCCAGCACGCGCACTATTGCGGTATGAAGATCGTCAATTTGGTTTAACTGGCCAAAAAAAGCCGAATTTGCCAGCCCCAACAACCGCGCAACCAAGGCCGGCGATAAGGAAATGACTTTTACCAGTGTTTCAATCTCTACATCCGGATCGTTTACCGCCTCTAAAATTTTGACACTTGCCTCGGGCAAAGCCGGCAAATTTTTAAGCTTATTAATCCGGGACTCAATTGACAGCTTAGTAATCTCATCCATTAATTTCGCTCGCATCCCGATAAAGTAAGACTGACCCTTAAAAGACGAAAATCATCCGCGGATAAGGCGTCATTCGCTATTAGTACTGACATTGTCGATTGCGTATTTGTTTTAAAGCTTAAAAATATGACCCATCTCGTAATGACGGTATCTGCTAATACCTGACCGGCTACAAAATCCGCACCATCAAATGCCATCTCCCAGCCATTACTTTTAGTATATCTCAGCAGCAGGCCGGATGTTTTCCAATATTTCCAGCTCGTCCACCACAGCGTGACAACCGCGGCAAGCAATAACGACTGATAGAGGATAGGCAGCGAATTCAAAACACATGCCAAAATGGCCAACAGATGTAAAAGATCAACTGCCAATCTAGACCTGGGTGAAGGCCTGACCTCAAAAAAATGTGCTGATTGGAAACTTTGCGCCATTTACCCGTCTTTATATCGCCGCTCAACGTGTAGAATAGTTGGCATACCGACTCTGTGTTTAACCTTTGTAATTTAGCGATTCAATGACCGCGCAAAACCAACCAACCACGTTTCTATATCATCTAAACCACCTGGCAATTATAGAAGTTAATGGCGAAGACGCCTGCCAGTTTTTACAAGGCCAATTGACATGCAATATCAACGAGCTAACTCAACAAAAAACCAGCATTGCCGCCTTTTGTAATGCAAAAGGCCGCGTGATCAGCACATTACTGATCATTAAAACTCAGCTTGGCTTCTTTTTAATATTGCCGGCCAGCTTACTGGGTACAGTCCTTAAAAAACTGCAAATGTACGTATTACGCGCTAAAGTCAAACTCACCGAACCGAAAAATATAGCCATAACCGGTCTTACTAGTTCGAACGGCATTGTCGATATCTCACTCCCCAAGCAGGACTTTTTTTGCACTGAAAACCACGAAACGCTATTTATCAAGCTGCCGTCTGCCGGCCGATTTTTGTGTATAGTCCCTTCCAACAAATTGGCGCAGCATCCTTTCGCAAGGTTACCAAGCGCACCCGTTGCCGAATGGCGTTTTGAAGATATATCCAGCGGCTTTCCCTGGTTCGAAGCCTCACGATCAGAACAATTCATCCCCCAGATGTTGAATATCGACCAGCTTGGTGGAATCAGCTTCAGCAAAGGTTGTTATACCGGCCAGGAAATCGTCGCCCGCACCCATTATTTAGGCAAGGCAAAACGCCAACTTTATTTAGCCGAAAGCAACGAAATTCTAGCGCAAGATACTGACGTTGCCGTAAAAGATGCCGAATCCGGGGAGAAATACGGGGATATTCTGGCATTGGAATCGTATGGCGCAATTACCCGTTTATTGGTAGTGCTACAAACAGTTGATGACAAACCAAAAATCCTTATACTGGACAACCAACAGCACACCCCAATCAAATTAATTCCTTGCCAATAGCCGGAAAGCTTAAGTATGCAATTTAAATCCGTTCAAGACTTCCTGGTCCACGTAAAAACCGAACTGGAAGCAAATCGGTTGATTTTACCCACCTTGCCTGATATCGCATTAAAAGTGCGCGATTCAGTATCCAAAGGCGATGCATCAGCGCAAGAATTGGCCGAAATGATCACCACCGACGCGGCCCTGTCCGCGCGCTTGATTCAGGTTGCTAATAGTCCGCTGTACCGTGGCGCCAATGAAATTAAAAATATCCAGATGGCCGTTACCCGGCTCGGCAACAGCACGATCCGTACCTTGATTACCAGCCTGGTAATGCAGCAAATGTTTAAGCCAACCACGGCATTGCTGGAACATTACTTCCGCAAAATCTGGGAACAAGGGGTTAATGTCTCAGCTATCAGCCGAGCGTTGGCCGCGTTTGTACCCCAACTGAATCCGGATGAAGCCATGCTGGCCGGCCTGATCCATCAAATCGGCAAACTCCCGATTCTAACTTTGGTGGAAAAAATCCCGGAGTTTAAAGACAGCCCTTCCCGGCTGGAAAAACTACTGGAAAAAGCTCACCCTCACGTGGGCAAACTGATCATGGATACCTGGAATTTCCCCGAGGAATTAAAGCTGGTTGCTTCGGAATATGTAGATTTCCAACGCGACCATGACGGGCCTGCCGACTATGTCGATTTGGTTCAAGTTGCATTTTTACAGAGTATTGTCGGCACGGATCATCCCGCCTGTCGGGTTGACTGGGCTATGGTACCGGCCTTTGCCAAACTGGGCTTACAAACCGATTCGGAAATCCTGGAAATCGAAGGGGTTTCGGAAGAAATCGAACTCGCCCAAGCCATGTTCTTATAAACATAATGATTGATTCACACGCTGCAGCCCGTTTCCGTAAACTGGGTACACTGACTATTTTCGCGGTTTATTTCGTCATCCTGGTCGGCGGCATTGTGCGCGCCTCCGGTGCCGGCATGGGTTGCCCGGATTGGCCCACCTGCTTCGGACAGTGGGTGCCACCGACCGACGAATCGCAACTACCGAGCAATTATCACGAAATATATGCCGCGCGCGGTTACGAAAATACCACGTTCAACCTCATAAAAACCTGGACCGAATACACCAATCGATTGGTGGGGGTTACTATCGGGTTTTTGATTTTCCTCACCGCCTGGTCGTCGCGCATATACATAAAAACCGATAAAACCACGTTCTATCTGGCGATATCGGCATTTTTATTGGTGGGATTTCAAGGCTGGCTGGGATCAGCCGTGGTCGCCAGCAACTTAAAACCTTTCATGATTACGCTGCACATGCTGGTGGCATTGTTCATCGTGGCTTTATTAATTTACGCGATCAGCCGTTCGCAGCAAACACTGCTAACGGCTATCGATGCCAACTGGGTAAATCCGCGTTTTACATTAATATTAAAAATTGCCATGGCCATGACCTTGTTACAGGTGGCGATGGGTACCCAAGTCAGAGAATCGGTCGATTATATAGCGCACCAACACAGCTATATCGACCGCCAGTACTGGCGAGACAGTTTTCCCATCATTTTCTACGTCCATCGTTCTTTTTCCGCCATCATTTTATTCACCAACCTCTGGCTGGCCTGGACGATTCATATAAATGTCGAAAAGAACAGCCTGTTGCTTAAAGTGGCTTATGCGCTAACTGGTCTGATCGTGACGGCCATTTTGGCCGGGGTGAGTCTGGACCGTCTGGGTTTCCCGGCCTTTGCCCAACCCATACACCTGTTAATGGCTAATCTTATTTTCGGCGCACAGTTTTTCCTGTTTATTTGCCTACATTACGCCAAAGGCAAAGCCTTGCAATAACATCCTCGTTTTACCCAAATTATCAATAAGTTAAGCATTGTGCCGTAATTTTACGGTACAATGCCAGTATTGCCTGCCGTCCGCAGACAGTTCTCTTTATTCTCTACAGGTATATTTAATGTCAGACACCCCCACCGCCACGCCGTCCTTCAAAGATTTAGCACTATCCGAACCGGTTTTGAAAGCGCTGCAAACCATCGGTTACGAAACACCCTCTCCCATTCAGGCGCAAATCATTCCTTTCGTCATGGCTGGCCGCGACGTACTTGGGCAGGCGCAAACAGGCACCGGCAAAACCGCTGCCTTTGCCATGCCGATACTGACTCGCATCGACATTAAACAAAAAGATCCGCAAGCCCTGGTATTAGCGCCTACCCGGGAGCTGGCCATTCAAGTTGCCGAGGCATTTCAAAGCTATGCCGCCCACATCAAAGGCTTTCACGTACTGCCGATATACGGCGGCCAGGATTACTCCATTCAATTGCGTCAATTAAATCGCGGCGCCCACGTCGTGGTAGGCACGCCGGGTCGGGTCATGGACCATATGCGCCGAGGTACTTTAAAGCTGGATCAATTGAAAACCCTGGTTCTGGACGAAGCGGACGAAATGTTGCGCATGGGCTTTATCGACGACGTGGAATGGATCCTGGAACAAACGCCATCGACTCGGCAAACGGCATTATTTTCAGCCACCATGCCCACCGAAATTCGCAAGATTGCCCAAAAATATTTGAGTAATCCGGAACAAGTCACTATCAAAGTTAAAACCACAACCGCGGCAAACATTCGCCAGCGTTACTGGTTTGTCAGCGGCTTGCATAAAATGGATGCCTTGACCCGTATTCTGGAAGCCGAAAACTTCGATGGCATGATCATTTTTGTTAGAACCAAAACCGCTACTATCGAAGTAGCCGAAAAACTGGAAGCCCGCGGCTTCTCGGCGTCGGCAATTAACGGCGATATGTCGCAAGCCCTGCGTGAACGCGCCATAGAAAACCTTAAGAGCGGCAAGTTGGATATTCTGATCGCCACGGATGTAGCCGCCCGAGGTCTTGATGTCGACCGCATCACCCACGTGGTTAATTACGATATCCCTTACGATACCGAATCCTATGTACACCGCATCGGCCGCACCGGTCGCGCCGGTCGTACCGGCGATGCGATTTTATTCGTTTCGCCGCGTGAAAAACGTTTACTGGCCAATATTGAACAAGCCACTAAACAGAAAGTCGAAGAAATGCAGTTACCTTCGACCGAGTTTATCAATAATGCCCGCGTGAATCGCTTCAAACAACGTATTACCGACACTTTGGGCGCCGAAGAACTCAGCTTTTACAACCAGCTGATCAATCAGTATCAGGTTGAACACGACGTACCAGCCGTTGACATTGCCGCCGCACTGGCTAAGTTGCTGCAAGGCGATACGCCTTTATTAATGAAAGAGGTCTCTAAAAAACCACGCAAAGATGCGGATGACAAGGCGCGGGGTAAAGACCATGACCGTGAGCGTGGCCCCAAACGCGAGCGCGGCAGAACCGGCACCGTGGAAATGGATCTGTTTCGCATCGAGGTCGGCCATAGTGACGGCGTCAAACCCGGCAATATCGTCGGCGCCATCGCCAACGAAACCGGCATTGACGGCGACCATATCGCCCGCATCAAAATCGAAGAAAATTACAGCACAGTGGAATTACCTGCCGGCATGCCGAAAGACCTGTTTCAGGCCTTAAAAAGGGTTCGGGTTGTCGGCAAACCTTTGAATATTTCCAAATATGACCCTAATTTGGTTAAAAAGGATAAAAGCAAAAAACGAGTAGGTTCCACCTCTAGACGCGGCAAAAACCAAGAGTAATTGGCTTAATCCGGCTTTGACTGGTTATCAGGCGCCAAAGCCGGAGCAGTCGGAGATTCGGCGACTTGCAAACCGTTGCGGATATGCAAGTCGCGTTGCGGAAACGGAATCTCTATCCCGTATTTTCGTAACGCGGTTTCCAGTTCCCAATAATAAGCCGCTCTGACTCGTTGCGGCCTTTTCACCGCTTGCGGCTGCACCCAAACCACCAATTCAAAATCCAGACTGCTATCGCCGAAATTAATCAACCATACTTCCGGTTCGCGGTTTGTCTTGTTTTTTAGGGTATGCGGTGTGTTTTGCGCCGCTTCCAGAGCGGCCTTTCTGACAACATCCTTGTCACTGCCATAGGCGACCCCAAAAGGGATGTGAATCCGCCGAGAGGCGTCTGTCAACGTCCAGTTAATGACCTGGCCGTTCACGAACTCGGAATTCGGAACCAGAATATCCACCATATCCGTGGTTGTCACCAGGGTACTTCGTACATTGATGGCTTTGACCTCGCCCGCCAAGCCGGTCGATAGCTCCACAAAATCACCAATGCGCAAACTACGCTCAAACAGCACAATCAGCCCGGATACGAAATTACTGACAATAGCCTGCAAGCCAAAACCCACCCCTAAACTCAACGCACCGGCGATTAATGCAAAGTTACTGAGATCGACGCCGATACTGGACAGACCGATGCTGATACCGATGATCAAGATCAGATAATGCGCCAAGCGTCCCAGGGTGTATAAATAGGTCAAACTGCCGCCCTGGCGCTCGCTAAGATGGGTCAAGCCCCTACGTACAAAATGCGAAAGCGCCCAAGCCAAGGTAATAACCAACACTACCCGCAGAATACCCAGCAGCGTCACCGGTGTTTCGCCTATCTTAAAAAGACTGCCCTCCATATGATCCCAAAATATTTCCCAAACTTTGACCGTGGAGATTTTGACATTCGCCAGCCCGGTAACCAAAGCTCCTTGCTTATCTGCCGCCAGCGCATCCGCCCTATCCGCAATTAACTTTGCATCATAAATTTCACTATCCAGACGCTGCAGCGACAGCAGGGTATTTTGTACTTCGGTTAAGCGCTTCTGGGTCAAAATCACCACGTCGCTATTCTGTTTTTCCGTGCTGACAAATAGGGTCGCCAGCGATTTTCCGGCCCGACCTTGATCGTATTCAACCTTTTCCTGCCAACCAATCAACTTATCGTCAATCTTCTTGATATTATCCAGATGGGCCTGCAATTCGGTTTTGAACTTATTTAATTCATCGCCATTATCGGTTCGCAACATCTGCATCAACAGATATTCCATGTGCTTGCGGGACAGCAATGCATCAGCCACGGCTTCTTTGATACTGGCGTGAATGACGCGCTGTTTGGACAGTAACGAGCGCGCGGCGCCCTCATCGGTATCCAGGCTTTCGACCTCAACCACGGCTACTAACTGAGTCAGGTTTTCTCGCGCATTCACATGGCCTTGTTCCGCGACCTTGATATCTTTTTTTAATTGCTCTATGTCTTGGTCACTAACCACGATCCGGCCGCGGGCCGTTCTGATTTCCTTGATTAATTGCGCCAGTTGCATATCGTTGACAGCCAATACCGCCCTTTTCAAACGCAACCTTTCTCGCTCTAAAACCCACTGAGCCCATGCGGACATAACCCGCACGCCTTGCCTGGATTTATCCTTAGCCTGCTCCGAAAGCTCCAAATAGGCCGCCATCAGCGTATCGAGGTGTCGCCGCGCTACGTTTTGACGCTTGTCATCCAGCCTTAATTCGTCTGTCTCGGATTGTAAATCGGCTTGCAGACTTTGCCGCTTCCGTACCATATCCAGCCATTGCCGTAAGCTATAGACGGTTTGGATGTCCAAAGTCGCGGCCGGCTCCGGGCTGGGCTTGTCGCGCAATTCGCGATACCGTTGCAGATACTCGATCAGATCGGCTATCTCTGCCGCGATATCGGATGATTCATCGGCATTTTGTTTTTTCAGCGAATCGCTGGTCCAATCAATGCGTTGCTTTAACCGGACGGAATCGACATCGAAATAACGCCACCAGCCGACTGCCAAATCGAGGGGATTTGGCGGTTGATTCAACGAAGCCGAATTACTATTTTCAGTGCTTGCCTTAGCCGTGGATTCGCTTAGTCCCGGTAAAGCAATTTGAGCCTGCGCGGCAGATATGGCACACAGTAAAATGAACAGCAAGTATCTCATCCACGGAATGCCCGCTTGATTTGTGAAATGAATGTTCATGTTTCCACGCCGCTTTTTGCTTCCCAAAGTATGTCTCTCAAACTGCGGTCCTGTAAAAAATTCGTGCTATGCTGCGCCAATTCCTGTAGCGTATTTTGCATGGCGGGGCTGGCCTCGATTTGCGTGGCGGCAATTTTGGGCGTATCGCCAGCCGAACGAATAGCCTGCACGATATCGCGCAAAAAAATGGCATCGGTATCATGGGCCAGCACAAAACGCGAATCTTCTTCTAGCGTCATCAACAAGCCACTTTGTTGCAGGCAAAGCAAAATATCCGCCACGGCTTCCCAAGGCACATTCACGGCATCCGCCAGATGCTTTAAGGTAAAGACTTCGCCGCCTTTTAGCTGTTGTTGTCCTATCAGCGCCATCAGCAATACAGCCAATCTTTCCTGACATTGAATACTCAAATGCGGACGGCGTTTAGCATAGTGCAAGTAGCGTGGATACTGGATATGAAACACAATCACGCTACCCATCAACAAAATCAGCCAACTGATATATAGCCAGATCATGGCCAACAAAATCACCGCAAAACCGGAGTAAATCGCGCTGTACTGGGCGGAATTAGCAATAAAACGCGCAAACAACACACCGGTGGTCTTCCATGCCAAACCGGCCACCAGGCCACCGATTAAAGCCGGAACCAGTTTGATTTTGCTATTCGGAATAAATGCATAGGCAAAACTAAAGGCGGCAACGATCAACAGATAAGGTAAGACCAGCCCGATCATGTAATACGCGGTTCCGAAGGGTTGCATTTGTATCAAACCTCTCACCACTTCAGAATTCCCCATCGAAGCCGTAATGCCCAGCGCGGAAAACAAAAAAACCGGGCCAATCAATATCACGCTCAGATAATCGGTAAAACGCCGATATATCGACCGTGGCTTAGTTACCCGCCAAATATGATTAAAACAATCTTCAATTTGCGCCAGCAAGGATATCGCCGTGTAAAACAGCAACAAAAACCCCAGAAAACCTAATACGCCTACTTTGATGTTTTCCACAAAAAAGATTACGTTGTCCGTAATTTCCGCGCCTTTTTCACCTAAGGGTTCCAGAAACTTCGACAGTAAAGGTTCAACCTGATTATGCACACCGAAACCTTTAAGAATGGAAAAGCTCACGGCCAACAGCGGCGCCAATGACAGTAAACTGGTATACACTAGACTCTTGGCACGTTCTTTTAGTCCGCCAGCGTCCATTTCGCGCATCAGCGCAAAAGACAGCATTCGCAGATAATGGGCTACGGGGTGAAGGTAGGCGAAGATAACCGGAAAGCGGCGTTTCAGGAATGTCATTTTGCTCGTCAAAGTAAATATATACCTGCTGAATAAAAATAACTATGCTCAATCAAGGATAGTTATTGATTATCTGTTTATGAGGCATTTATTCACTTAAACGCGTCCAATGATCAAACATTAGACCTGTCCGGCCACGCAGATAACCATTGTGAGCTTTAACAGGTTTAGGGCGTAGCTGGGTGAATAAAACCAATCGTTAACGCAGTAACAATAGCGACTTGTGACTCTGGGCGAGCATTTTCACGGTGAAACTACCGAGTAAAAGGTCATGGACGCGGGTATGACTGAAAGCGCCCATAATGGTCAAATCGATATCAAACCGGTTTTGGTACTCGCACAAGGCCTGCTCGGGATTACCGCTGAGTTTTTGGCTGATCAGTTTTAACCCAGATTCCTGCTTCAACGTATTAGCGGCCTTTTCCAGCAGCACACCGCCATGGTCATCCTGATTGACGCATACCAAGTGGCACAACAAATCGCGATAAAGCGGACTGCTGGCGACCATATCCACGGCTTTGTCCGCGGCTTTACTGCCGTCATAAGCAATCATGATACGCTCCGGTACCTTAAACGCGCCATTAACCACTAAAATCGGCTTATGCAATGAGCGAATAATAGACTCAAGCTTGGCACCGATTTTATCGGGTTGATGTTCGTGCACTTTACCGCGCACACCAATTACCAGCACCCGCAAATATTCTTCCAGCTCTATTAAAGACTCCACCAAGCTGCCATGGCGTTGATGTAAATCCGGCTTAACGATGCCCGCCCGCTCGACCCTTTGTTGGGCGGCCCGCATGATCAATTTACCTTGCTGCAACTTGAGCTTGTTTTGCGCCAATTCCAGCGCAACGATGTCGTGCAATAATTGATCCTGGCTATCCACACCAATATTGCCTGACAAATCCAGCGTGCTAGCCGTTTCCGGATGATGATCGATGCTATGCATTAGCGTTAATGGCGCATTGACCCGTTGCGCAATCCAGGCTGCGTAATCGCACACCGCCGGCATTAAGCCGGAGCCATCCACGCAAGCCAGTACCGTATTGTTTTGAACCTGCATTAGTGGCCTCCCATGACTTTTTCAATTTCTTCGGAATTATCGTGTATGTCGAACCGGCCGACGATGGTGTTGCTGGCTGCATTGAGCCCGAGCAACTCCACCTGCGCCACTTCGCGGCGAAACACAAGGACGCCAGCTAAAAGTGCCTATCGATACCATGATCATCACCGCTACTAAAGTAGCCATGGGTATCCTGGAAATCCATTCATCCAGAAATACCACCACCATCATCAACAATAAACAATCCGCGAATACAGTAGACAAGCGCCCTCGCCCAGCGGATTTGATATTGATTACCGACTGGCCGACCATGCCTCCCAGTAACCCGGCACCGAGATAGGCCAACCCCTGACCTTTGCATTCCCCGCTTTTGTCGCTACCGGTATCCAACAGTTCATCGATGACGGTGGCTGTCATCAAGGACGCCAGCAAACCCACTGCGGCCAGCGGTACTGAATACGGTGCGATGATTTGCAAGGTTTCCTGGTTCAATGGCACTTGCGACTGAACACCAGTAAAGTATCGGGCAACTCGCCCATGTCACCCACGACGCGAATATCAAGCCCAAAAACCACCGCTACCGCTGTCATCGAGACGATGCATACAACGACGAAGGCAACAATCTCCCAATGACCGGCAGCTAAGGAAACAGGTAAATAATGCCAAGACCGGCTGCCGTCATCGCATAGACAGGCTAGCTGACATGGGTTAATTCGGGCACCTGGGCCATGAAAATCAGGATAGCCAAGGTATTGACAAACCCGGTCACCACCGAGCGGGACACAAAGCCCATTAAACTACCCAATTTCAGGTAACCGCCAATCAGTTGCAGTATACCGGTCAACAGACTGGCCGCCAGCAAATATTGCAGGCCGTATTCCTTGACCGAGATCACCATCAACAGAGCCATCGCCCCGGTTGCCGCGGAAATCATACCCGACCTGCAGCGCACGACCGCCGAAATTACCGCGATACATAACGCCCCATATAAACCGACCTTAGGATCGACACCGGCAATAAGGAAAAAGGCAATGGTTTCCGGAATCAGCGCCGGCGCCACGACCAGCCCCGTCGGCAAGTCGCCCGCCGCGCAAATTACCGAGCCAATCTAGTTTATTGGATTAAAAAAGCATCGACTTCCTATCGATATATCAGCGTTAGTAATTCAGTCTGTTTTGTAACGCAGCTACGTTTTCATGCTTCATTTGTAACCGATTTTAGTCGCCATGGCCGGCAATACCAGCATGCTGCACACGATCATCAACGAAATACCGATCGCTAACAGTAAACCCATGCTTGCGGTACCGGCATGAGTATTGAACGCCAGGCTAGAAAAGCTGCATAAAGTCGTCAAGGCGCTATAAAACACGCCGCGCGCGGCACTGGTTTGCAATAACTGATTTTGAATTTCCTGGTGTCGAAGCCTATGCACGATGTGAATACCACTATCGACTCCCATGCCAAGCAATAACGGTAAAACAATGATATTGGCGAAATTAAACGGGTTATGCAGCAGCACATTGCAGGCCCCGGTCAGCAATGCCGCCAATAACAAGGGAGTTACCACTAAAACAGTGGTTTTTAAACAGCGCGTGACGACCAATAACAACAGCACAATCATCACCAACGCACCTGAGAACGCTTCGATAAATGCATCGACTATGGCTTGACCGGAAGTCACATCGCCAATCGGCAAGCCGAATGATTTAGGATAGGTGTCCAAAATATCCTTCACGAATTGCTTCAAATATTCCGGGTTATTCAAATCCTGCTTGGGTAACACCAACACCCTATATACACCATCCGCACTCACCCATTGCGACTTCACTTCCTGTGGGAGATCGTCAATTCCGAATTCAGTGGCGGACAGACCGTCGCGCAGCATCAACATGGTATGCGGCAACAACCTCAGCACACTATCCTCCAAGCGGGCGTATATATCGGCCGAATTGTGCTGTGCGTCGGCGTAGAGCAGAAACGCCCCCACATCCTGATACAGCTTCTGCAGCACCGTTATATCAACCGACTGCACAGGCTGCTCGATCGCTTTTTGCAGGGTGCCCTGCAACTTAAGTAACGCCGCCCGTAAATCCGATTTTTCCGGTTTTTCGGTAAATCGGTTCAACTGTACCGGCATGATCAGATTGAGATTATCGATGATCTCAAGCTTTTCTTCCTGTTGCTCCGGCACCAAGCTACTCAGCGTAATAGTTTCATATACACTAGGTAATTTAGCGAATCGAGTCGCTAACTCGTTAGCATGCGCCAGACTGTCGGTTAATGCCGATGTCGCAAACGGCGAATCGGTTTGGCTACGCAATAATTTTTTAAACGCGATGACGGACTGGGTATTGGGATCTCGTATATTGATCGGGTTGGAATCGAAACTTAATTGCGTTAACTCCGCACCCGCCAGCAAGGCCAACAATACGGCGGCAATCAAAATACCCTTAGCATGACGAAACGGAAATAGATAAACCCACAGAGGTAATAAGGTCTTGCCGTTGGCGGGTAACGGTTTAATTGGCAACAGTTTTAATAATGCCGGCAACAAACTTAAAGAGACCAGCAAACCGATAAAAATTCCGCCGCCGGAGATAATACCTAACTCCGACACACCTTTGAAGTCGGTTGGAATAAAGGCAAAAAAACCGATCGCCGTAGTTAACGCGCATAAAAACAAGGAGCGGCCAACAGTCTTCATACTGCTTAATATAGCTTGCTCGGTAGACAGGCTTTGTTGGCGGTATTCCTGATAACGCAAACATAGATGGGTGGCAAAATCCACGCCCAAACCGATATAAAGTACCGCGAACGCCACCGAGATTAGATTCAAATGCCCTACCGATAAAGCGGCAAAACCGGCGGTTAACATCAAACCGACAATCAATGCTATAACGGTCACCAACAATAAACGTAACGAACGCAAACCTATCCATAACGCTGAACAGACCAGAAACAAAGAAACGATACTAGAGATGATCATGTCTTTGTTTACGGTTTCCACCTCTTCATGTTCCAAGGCGACTTCACCGGTAAAACTCAAGCTCACACCCGGAAACTGTTCAGCCATGCTGTCGGCCAATTCACGCAAATATTGCATGGGCTTGCTGGCCGGCATCAATTGTTTGAAGTCCAGATGTACGCGGGTAATCACCAAGCGCCGGGTTTGGTCGTCACCGAAGCTTTTTTCGGTCAATAGCTGCTGCCAGGAAAGATAATGCGTTTGTCCTGCCTTAACAGCTAGCATAGACTGGTCTATGGCATTCAACAACGGCTCCTGCGGCATGGCCAAATCCTGTTCCTGCCCTTGCAGGGCCAAGTCAATGATGTCCATTAAACCGGCAAAGTGATAATGCGCGGATAAATAGCCAATAAACGGCTGAGCATCCACCATTTTATCGGACAGCGTTTCCAACTCGTCAAGACTCAGGTAAAGAAAACCTTGTTGGCGAAAAAACGCGTTATCGACCGGAATATAGGCCGAATCAAACAAGCTTTTTTGGGCTTGCAAATGTGCTTCAATAAACCGTGCCGCTTCGGAGGTTTGCTCCGGTGTCGGCGATTCCACCACCACAATAATGGCTGAAGCATCCTGCGGAAAAGCTTTGTCTAACTGGGCCCGTATCTTGATAAACGGTAAATCCTGCGATAACAAATCACTGGTATTAGTATTAATACCCAAATGTTCACGCGTGTAAATTACACTACCAACACTCAGCAGCGTAAACAGTAACAGCACTAACCAGGGAAATCGGATAGGTAATGCGGATAGAAACGATAATAAACGAATTTTTATCGATGTAGCAGCAAGAGGCATAGTTTTGAATTGCTTAAAATGGCTGTTTAATGAGGGAATCGTCAATGCTTGCCGTTAATGAGCAAACACGCTGTTCCGATAATAGACGAGGAAGCTTAAATTTCACTTTTTTCCAATACTGCTGGGGTATAACCTCAACTAGAAGCTAGCGATTGGAAAATCGAGCGGCCATTATATGCAATAACTACGGTTTAGACCCGGAATACAGTCAATTTAAAAGACTAACTCCTTGTAGAACTTTGTATTGATCAGAGGCCGAGGTGGCTTTTACCACCTCGGCGGATAAATTTAAAAGTATTTGGAAGGCTCCATTATTTGGTGTTTGGGAAGCGCAATTGATATTGACGCTCGCTTTCCGTCATTTGCTTACGGCCTTCCTCCACCAATGCCTGGCCGTCACTGACTTTGTCTTCTCCTTTGCGCATATCATCGCGAGCGTCTTTGATTAACGCATTGCCGTCCTTGATTAATTTTTCGCCTTTCGCGACTTTTTTGGAACCCGCCTCCCACTGCTCGCCCAGAACCGCAGTACCGGAACTTTGTTGAATCATACGCTCGCCTACGGTAGGCTGACTGGAGCAACCAACCAGGCTACTCATAGCAAGCAACACACCTGACATAACAACGAAATGTAAATTAATGTTTCTTTTCATAGCAACACCCTATGTGGTTTAGTTAAAAAAGCTTATGGATCATTGCCGGCTCAACTGTTGAACCGAAGTAGTGTTTTCAATAAGCCAGGAAAGCCGTACAAATAATTGAACGTTGATTAATAATACCAAGCTTTTAATTTTTTGCAAGCCTTTATCTAACCTTACTTGTTGATAATGTTTGGATTTAAACAAAACCCGGAAACGCGAATAATGGAAATTCAAGTCGCTAGAACCGAAATTGCCCGCAATGCGCAATTCGACAAGGCATTTATTATTATGAATGCGCTAGCGGCGATCATTGCTTCCTATGCCTTGTTAGCCGACAGCTCGTCCGGCGTAATCGGCGCCATGCTGGTCGCCATGCTGTTGAGCCCAATCGCGGGCGTATCGTTAGCTTTGGTGGATGGCGATTCTCTATTGTTCCGGCAGTCCCTGCTGTCGCTGGGCGGCGGGATTGGCATTGTAGTTTTATGTGCGTTGGTCGTCGGTTTAATACATACCGAAATCCCGGCAGGTAAGGAGCTATTAGGTCGTACTCATCCTAATTATCTGGATTTAATGATTGCTTTAGCGGGTGGAGCTGTCGGCGCGTATGCGGTTATTTCGCCGCGTATCGTCAACGCCGTAGTGGGCGTAGCCATTGCTACCGCTTTAGTACCGCCGCTTTGTACCGGCACTATTTTTGCCGCCCGTGGCGAATGGGATAACGCCGGTGGCGCCTACTTACTGGCATTTGCAAATATCGTTGCCATACAATTTTCGTCGTCTATCGTTTTATGGCTAGCCGGATTCCATCAATCCCTGGACAGGTTTTATCGCAATAAAAAAGTAGTTTGGCTCAATGCTGTCAGTTTTTTACTGATTGGCTTGTTGTTTACCGCGTTAGGCGCCAACACCAAGATGGTAATCACGCAAATACTTTATGAAACCAACGTCCGTAAAGCCTTACGGCAAGAAATCAAACGCTATCCAGGCGCTTATATGAGCGAAGCCAGAATCAATCAGGAGGACGGCAAAAATCTTGTTCGTATTGTGGTGCGCAGCCCGCACGCATTTTCGGCGAAACAAGTCGGCGGCATAGAATCCAAACTACCTCCGCCGCCCAACACCTTACCTACCGAATTGCGTTTACGGCATATCATGGTAGAAGTGATGACGAAAGAAGGTTCTAAATTCGATATAAAGATGAGTGAGGTCGCGCCTGAAATTCAAGAGATTGAAAGCGCTGAACCACCGTGAGAAAGTTAATGTCAGACTGCGATATGTAATCAATCCACACAACACATGCACATCATTCAGCGACTAATTCGCCTAACAGGTTTAATAATCTTACTTTGTTCTTCTTTGCCTGCTGTGGCGGAAGTCAACCTCTCGGGTTTATCCGACGAAGCTGAAACCAATGTAAAACTCACCCTGTCTTTGGAGCAAGAAGCCTGCGACAGTCCCGAATGGAAAATAGGTCAGCTATTCGTCAAAGCCGCTCAGGAAATTGACTTAGCCCTGCGCGCCCTGGGCTATTACCATGCCGTCAACACTAAACAACTGCAATTCGACGACAGATGTTGGCATGCGCAATTTGATATACACAGCGGCCCGCAAATCATTGTGGACAGTATAGAAATCGTATTGGAAGGTGATGCCGACAAGGACGAAAAATTTAACAAGCTGTGCGAGAAGCTACGCAGCGACGTCGGCATGGGCCTGAATCACGGCCGCTATGAATCCATGAAAAGCCGGATAGAATCTATGGCCATGGAACGCGGCTATTTCGAAGGCCGTTTTCTGGAAAAAACCTTACTCGTAAACAAGCCGCAAAACACTGCACAAATCCGTTTAGTATACGATGCGGGCCAGCGGGTGTTTTTCGGCGATATCGACATCGATCAGGACATCCTTGACCCCGACTTTGTACAAAAATTTATTAGCGTCGAACCCGACGCATATTACACCAGCACTCAATTGGCGAAAACACATAACACTTTATCGAAAAGCGGTTATTTTGAGATGGTGGATATTCATCCTGAACTGGAACAAATCAAGCAAAATCGGGTGCCCATCAGCTTGAAGCTCTATCCCAAAAAGACCCACCATTACAGCTTTGGCTTGGGTTACGACACGGATAAGGGGCCGTTACTGGCCGCGTCTTATATGAATCGCCGGCTCAACCGTCGGGGTCATTTTTTCAATGCCGATATTGACCTGTCGCCGGTATTATCCACCGCAACGGCTGAATACAGCGTGCCGCTGGAAAACCCGGTCAGCGATTTTTTCAGCTTTGGCGGCGGTCTGAAACGCGAAGACACCGATAGCTATAAATCCTTGTCCGGCAAGCTATCGGCACGTTTAAAACACGCCTTCGATAGCGGCTGGAAACAAACCTTGTTCGTGGATTCCGTATATGAAAGTTTTACCGCCGACTCGAAAAAAGACAGCACGCTGCTGCTGTTACCCGGCGGTAGTTGGTTGCGCTCGGTGGCGGACAATCCGCTACGCCCTACCCGCGGCTACCGGCTGGAACTCAACCTGACCGGCAGCTATAAAAACCCCATCTCCGACATCAGCATGGCGCAGGGTTCGATAGCGGCGGTTTGGACGCATCCGCTTCCCTGGCAGGCCCGTATCATCACGCGCGCGGAACAAGGCGCCACCCTCGTGGATAATTTCGATAAATTACCGACCAGCTACCGTTATTATGCCGGCGGCATGAACAGCATACGCGGCTATTCGTATAAAGAACTGGGCCCCAAGGATGCACAAGGCCACGTGATCGGCGGCCGTTTTCTTAGCGTGGTCAGCATTGAATACGAACAATCCATTTTGGACGACTGGGGAGTGGCAGCGTTTATCGACGGCGGCAATGCCTATAACTTGGATAATATCGAAATAAAGGCCGGCGCCGGTTTGGGCGCGCGTTGGTATTCGCCGATCGGTTTAATCCGGGTCGACGTGGCCGTTCCGCTCAGCGAATCCGATTCATCGTTTCAATTTCATTTTGCCGCCGGCACCCGCTTATGAAAAAACGTCTGGCTTTCCTCGTTTTGGCAATTATTCTGCTGTTGCCGATCGGCATTTTTACATTACTGAACAGCACATCCGGCAGCCGCTGGCTGGTACAACGCATTTTGGCCGGCCTGCCCGCCCAAACCAGTTTGGCGCAAATTGACGGTAACTTGTTGAACCGGATCAACTTGCAGCAATTGCATTATGAAACAGACACCGAATTGGTCGAAATAGCTCAACTCAGCTTTAGCTGGCAACCCGCGCAATTATTGACCGGCACCGTAAAACTCATCGACATTAGCCTGGATGGCATCACTATCGTCATCAAACAAACCCAGCCTTCCGAACCCGGCAACTTTGACTGGCAAGCCGATTTGGGCTTGCCGTTGCAGCTGATACTGGAAAATCTGTCGATTACCAATCTGCATTATCAGGACGGCGAAACCGATTACCGTTTACAACAACTTAAACTTTCCGCCTTGACCGAGCAAAACCGTCTCGACATCAAGACCTTCAGTTTGGATGCCAGCCCGCTCAGTATCGAGTTAATCGGACAGATCACCCTCGGCCAGGGCTTTCCTTATACCCTAACCAGCCATTGGCAGATCGACAGCGAGGAGTACGGCCACTGGCAATCCGAAACCAAAATTACCGGCAATGCAGATCAATTACAACTGGACAGCAGCCAACAATCGCCGTTCAAGCTGAGTTTGCAGGGTACTATCAACCAGCTACAACGCCAACCTGTCATCACGTTGCGCGGCGATTGGCAACAATTGCGCTGGCCGCTGAAAGGCGACAAACCGCAATTCAGTAGTGCCCAAGGGGGGTTTGAAATCAATGGTGTGTTGGACGATTATCAGTTGAGCTTGGCGGGCCCTCTGACGCAAGACTATTTACCGGACGCCAAATTGCAATTCACCGGCAAAGGGACTACTCAAACGCTGGATATAGCGGATTTACGCCTCGCATCCTCCGCCGGCTCCTTGCTAGTGACCGGTAATCTCGATTGGCGAACCGGCACGTTGCTGGATTTAAATGCCAGAGGTAAAAACTTTAATCCGGCCATCTTCCTGCCCGACTTGCCCGGCAGACTGACCTTTGACAGCCATATCCAAGCAAAAACGGACGATACCGGCAGCCAGGCAAAAATCACACTCGAATCGCTGAGCGGGCAATTGCGCGGTAAGCCCATCAAGGCCAATGGTAAAATAGCCTATGCCGACGACAGCTTGACTATAGACGATCTCGCCATCCACTCGGGCCGCAACCATATCAGCGCTAACGGCCAAATAGCCGACAACGCATCGAATCTTAGTTTCGATATCAACACCCCTAAAATGGCCGAATTATGGCCGGGCTTGTCCGGCGGTTTTAAAGGTTCGGGCCATCTGCGGGGCAACTGGCAAAACCCGCAACTGGTATTTCAGGCTAAAGGCAATAGTCTGCGGTTTGCGGAACACACAATTGGCCAGCTGGCAATCGACATCGACTACCAACCCAACCACGACAACACCTCCAAAATACAACTGCACGCCAAGCAGATCAAAACGGCGGGTATCGCTCTGGATATGCTGGCGCTGGAGGGCTCGGGGCGCTTAAAACAACATCAACTTAATCTGGAACTTCGCGGTCCCAACGTCTCTTTGGCAAGCACCCTCACCGGCAGCGTCAACGATAAAGACTGGCAAGCGAATTTAAGTAAATTCAGCTTGGCTAGTCCCGATTGGGGTAAATGGCAATTGCCCCGTCCCGCCGGAATTCAAGCCACTCGAACAAATGACGGTTTCGATCTGACTGTAGCTGACACCTGCCTAACCCAACACCAAGCGTCGTTATGCGTAGCAGGCAACTATCAAGCCAATACGGATTTCACCGCTCAACTCACCGCCAAGGCCTTACCAACCAAGCTATTCAATACCTATTTACCCGAACAGGTGCAACTTAAAAGCCATATCAATGCAGACCTAGACATTCGGCAACTAAACGGCCTTTTGACCGGCAAATACCAGTTTAAGTTACCAAACAACAGCAAACTGTTAGTTAAAAGCACAAAAAACAGTAGCGAACTGAATTTGGGCGGCATGAAACTAACCGGCCATTTAAAAAACAACCAGCTGGAAGCCAAAACGGATATCCGCCTGCTGGACAGCGATGTTGTGCGCGCGGAACTCCAATACGATATCCGCTCGGCGCAAATACAATCGGGCCATATCACAGCATCGGTGAACAACTGGGCGTTGGTGCAACCTTTTGCACCGCAACTTGCCAAGCTGGCGGGGCAATTGAATGCTGATTTGGATCTAAGCGGCAATCCGCGCGCCCCCAACCTTAGCGGCAACCTAGACTTGACCGGCGGAATAGTTGAGTTGACTGATACCACCATGGGTTTCCACGATCTGGAATTACACGCCCTAGCCAGCGGCGGCAGGTCAAAACACATCGATATTCGCGGTGCGGTAAAGCCTGTTTTTCTAACGCCAGATACAAGTGAAAGCGTGCAATTTAACGGCCGCATCGACTTTGCCGCGGACTTGCGGCAGATACAACCGCTGGCCGGCCACTATCAAATCAACATTCCAGCCAATAGCAGTATCGACTATAACGCTGCCCAAACACGCCTGAAGCTGCCTTTCGCCGCCTCTAGCCTTAAAGGCGAAATTAAAGGCGAAAAACTGTCGGCGAATCTTGATTTGCGGCTGCTGAATCAGGATTACTTGAGCGCCGAATTGCAAGCCGATACCGGACCGCGTCAGACCTTGGCCGGAAAAATTAATGCGTCTTGGCGGGATATGGCCTTGGTCGATGTGCTGGTAGCGGATTTAGCCCAAACCCAAGGTCAAATCAAAGCCGATCTTGCCGTTAACGGTAGCCTGGCTCACCCCATTACCACCGGTTCGCTTAATCTCAGCCAAGGCGCCACTGAAATCGGCAGACTGGGCATTGCGTTACATCACATTAATCTACAAGTAGTGAACGCCGATAGTAGCGGAGAGCAAATGCAAATCAGCGGTGTCGTTAAATCCGGACAGGGCCAGCTAAGCCTGAACGGCAGCGTTGGCTTGAACGGCACCGCGGATATTTCAATAAAAGGCGAGGATTTCGAGGTCGCCAAGCTCTCCGAAGCACAGGTGGATATCAGCCCTGATTTACATTTAGCGGCGACCGAGTCGGGCGGAAAGCTAACCGGCCAGCTGACTATACCCAAGGCCATCATCACCTTGCAGGAAATCCCCGAAAATGCGGTGACAGTCAGCGAAGATGAAAAAATCCTGGGTGAAACCGACAAGGCCCAACCAACGCCTGCAAGTATTGGCGTGGACGCCGATATCGAGATTATCCTGGGTAAGCAGGTTCACTTCTCGGGCCTGGGTCTGGATACGGGCTTGGCAGGTCGCGTGAAAGTCAGCCGTTCCGGCGATAACACCAATATGCATGGTGCGGTCGATATGCAAAAAGGCCGTTATGAAAGCTATGGCCAGGACCTGACTATACGCAAGGGCAGATTTTTGTTTAATGGCCCGGTCGCGGCCCCCTGGCTGGATGTGGAAGCCATTCGTGTTTCCAAAGACCAAACCGTCACAGCCATATTAAACATCACGGGCCCTTTGGAAAATCCCAAAACCCGTATTTCCTCGCAGCCTGCGTTACCGGAAGCCGACGCATTGGCTTATCTGATCACCGGTTCGCCGCTCAACCAAGTCAGCAAAGGAGATAGCAACATGGTAGCCAGCGCGGCGTTATCCTACGGTGCCGGGCAATTATCCTGGCTAACCGACAAACTCGGAGTGGACGAATTTGATGTGAAGCAGGGCAAAACCCTGCAGGACACTTTATTAACGGTCGGCCAATATTTAACCCCTGATTTTTATGTTGGCACTAAAGTCGGCATTTTCAATAAACAAGCCACCCTGGTGCTAAAACATAAACTCACTAAAACCATTAATCTGGAAACCCAAACCGGCACCTCGCAACGGGTTAAACTGAATTACGAAATCGATACCGATTGATATCCCGCCTATTGGCATACCACCGCATGTTTCGTCATATTCCTGTCATGTTTCCGAATTAGGCTGTATCCATTGAAGCGGCGTTGTTTTTGCAGCCATGGATCGCTTCACTCTGGACTTTCTAATTTACTGGATCAACATCAATGATTGATGCCGAGCGCATTCTGCAGGAAACCTACCCGGATTTTAATTTGGGCAAGCACAACCAACTGGCCGTTAAAGCCCTGAAAAAACTGCTACACGAAGACGATTTCAATGACGTCATCAACAAAAACCGCCATTTGCGCGGCTACGCATTTCTCGACAAATTACTGAATTACTTCAATTTTCATTATCAGGTCAGTAACCAGTCATTTAGCAACATTCCGTCCGAAGGCCGCATATTAATCGTCGCCAATCATCCCATCGGTACCTTGGATGGACTGGCGCTGGTTAAATTGATCCGCTCGGTCAGGCCGGATGTGCGCATTGTCGCCAATCGGGTTTTGTCGCACATGGAACCGCTACAATCGATTTTTTTACCGGTCGATGTGTTATCGGACAAAAAGTCGTTAAAAGACAGCTATAAAGCCATGCTGGATGCGCTAGAAAACGAAGAAGCCGTGATTATATTTCCGGCCGGCGAAGTGTCCCGTATCACCCCCAAGGGCATACGCGACGGCAAATGGCAAAACGGTTTCGTCAAACTGGCTAAAAAAGCCCACTGCCCTATCCTGCCTATCCATATCAAGGCCAAGAATTCAGCCATGTTTTACAGCATGTCCACACTCTATAAACCGCTGGGAACCATGCTTTTGGTCAAGGAAATGTTTAATAAAAAAGACCAGGAAATCAAATTCGTGGTCGGCGCCCCGATTCCGTTTAGCGTGTTCGCGGAAAGCGAGCAAACCAACAAACAACTCAGTCAACGATTTCGGAAACATGTGTTAAATCTGGGGAAAAAGCATAAGCCCTTGTTGTTCGATACGGTAGCCACCGTGGTGCATCCCCCCGACACCAAGGCCATCAAAAAAGCCTTGTTTCAATCGCGCCTGTTAGGTGAAACCCGCGACGGCAAGAAAATTTTCCTATACCAATTTCAGGACGATTGTCCGGTCATGCAGGAAATAGCCCGCTTGCGGGAATTGACCTTTAGAACCGTGGAAGAAGGTACAGGACTGGCTCTGGATTTAGACAAGTTCGACATTTACTATAGCCATATAGTGCTGTGGGACGACTACGCCCTGGAAATCGTTGGTGCATACCGGATCGGCGAAGGACCGAAAATCGTGCAGAGCCATGGTATCGAAGGTTTTTACAGTAATACGTTGTTTGATTTACATACCGAATTTGCCGCCCTGCTGCCTAATAGCCTGGAATTGGGCCGCAGCTTTGTACAGCCGCGTTATTGGGGCCAGCATAGCCTGGAATATCTTTGGTATGGCATTGGCGCCTATTTACGCGAGCAACCGGATATCAAATATCTGTTCGGCCCGGTGAGTATCAGCAACGCTTACCCTCAATTGGCCAAGGAACTGATCATCGGTTTTTACAAGCAGCAATTCGGTTCCGAATTGCCGCCAGCCACCGCCAAAACCCCGTTTGTCATTTCCGAACAATGCCAGCAATTTGTGGCGCAGGAATTCAATAGCGATTATTCCACCAGTTTTAAGATATTAAATAGCGAACTCCGCAAACTGGGCGTCAAAGTACCCACGCTATATAAACAATATGTCGAGTTATGCGTGGACAAAGGCTGCCATTTCATTGACTTCAATATCGACCCCGATTTCAACAACTGTATCGATAGTCTGATTATGGTGGAAATCGATAAAATCGCCCCTAAAAAGCGCCAACGCTATATCGAAACTACACTTTTGCATTAAGTTTTAATATGCCTGAGCCAATTTTTGCGGAACTGGCGCAATTGGAAGCGCTGATTGCCCAATTGGGTGATCGGGCGCAGACCAACGTAGTCAGCCGCGTTCAATATAAAAATCATTCCTTTCCCATCTACAGTGTTGTGCTTGGCTCCATGCGGGAAGACGTACCGGTTTTGGCGTTTACGGGCGGCGTGCACGGCTTGGAGAAAATCGGCTCGGAAGTCATTCTGTCGTATTTACAAACCATCATCCAGCTGTTGGAATGGGACGAAGAATTTGCTGATCGACTGGAAAGATCGCGGTTGGTGTTTATCCCTATAGTCAATCCGATTGGCGTGTATCGAGGCACCCGTTCCAATGGCAACGGCGTCGATTTAATGCGCAACGCCCCCATAGAAGGCGCGGGCAATACCAAACTCTACAGCGGTCACCGAGTCAGCCCACGGCTGCCCTGGTACCGTGGCGACACGACGCAAATGGAAAGCGAAGCACAAGCCCTTTGTCAAGTTATCCAAAAATACGTTTATAACGCTCCGCTATCGATTGCTTTGGATTTACATTCCGGGTTTGGCATACAAGACCGGCTATGGTTTCCCTATGCTTCCTGCAGAAAACCCTTCCCCGGCATTGCCGAAGCGCATGCCTTAAAACAAAGTTTCGACAACTGCTACCCCCATCATATTTATAAAATAGAACCCATGAGTCAGGAATATGTCATCAACGGTGATTTATGGGATTATTTGTACGATGGTTTTATGCAGACGAATTCAGAACACAAGCAATTCCTGCCGCTGACTTTGGAAATGGGCTCCTGGCTTTGGTTACGCAAGAGTCCGTTGCATTTATTCCAACGCCACGGTTTATTCCATCCATTGTTGCCACATCGGCAGCAGCGCATACTGCGCCGGCATATCACCTTATTCGATTTTTTGTACCGCAGCCTGCTGTATCCCAAACAATGGACGCAGCTGGATGAAACACAATTGAGTCAGCATAAACAACAAGCCCTGGCGCTTTGGTATGCCTAAGCAGATTGGCGAAAACTGGTTATTGCTGCGTGGACTGTCCCGGGAAGCGGCACATTGGGGAGAATTTTTGCCTTTGTTGCAAGCCCAATTTCCCCGGGCTAGTATTCATACGCTGGATTTACCCGGCACCGGCAGGCGTTTTCAAGAGACCAGCCCTGCTACCATTAATGCCATCATGGAGTCTGTCAGACAACAGGCATTAACCGAAGGTTTGCTAAATCAACCCCTGACTATCGTCGGCTTATCGTTGGGCGGCATGGTTGCCTGGGAATGGATATTGAAACACCAAAACGAAATTTGCGCGGCCACCTTGATCAATACCAGTATGGCGAGTTTAAGCCCTTTTTATCAGCGGCTGCGCTGGCAAAGCTATCCGATCTTTTTTAAACTACTGCTGCAACCGACTTGCTTCCATAAAGAATTGACTATTATCCGCTGCGTAGCCAATCGACGGAGCCAGGACCAAGTAATAGCCTCGGAATGGGCTCGAATTCAGACCGAACGGCCTGTAACACTTGGTAATACCGTCAGACAGCTGATCGCCGCGGCCGGATACCGACCGGAAAAACATAACCCGGATGTACCGCTGTTATTGTTAAGTAGCCGGGGAGACCGCTTGGTTGCCCCGGCCTGTTCGGTTGCCATTCAAACCGAATGGCAACTGCAATTAAAGTCGCATCCCTGGGCTGGTCATGATCTGACGCTCGACGACTCGGACTGGGCGGTCAAGCATCTAAAAGACTGGGTGGAACAGCTTAGTATGCCGTTTGAGATTACTTAATCTCAAACTCAGACTTATTACGCCCCGCAGCCAATAAATCCTGCATCCATTTTGGCGCCAGCCCACGGCCGGTCCAGGTTTGCGATGCGTCTGCCGGATTACGATACTTGGCGGCTACTTTACCGGTTTTTCTCTCGACTTTTTTATCGCCTTCGACTAACTCCACGGTAACGCCAATGGAGGCTGCCAATTCTTTAATTTTCGCAACCACTTCCTTACGTTTACTGGATTGCTTTTCTTTTAAAGCTTTCTCGGCATTGTCAATAAGTGCTTGTATTTCAGTCTCGGATAAATTATTAAAGTCAGTCATGTGTTCCTCGTTAAATCAAAAAATGCAATTTAATTGTAACTTCAAATCAATTAATAATAAACACCTAATTTAACGATTAACCGAGTAATTAGCTTCACTGAACTTCTTGCCTTTCTTATCCATTAACACCACCTGCCATTCGCCCACATCCCGAGCCGTTAACTTTCTGCTGGAAATAAGCCTGGCGTGGTTGTTTTTTACATCAAACTGCTTTTTTATAATCAATTGGCCATCTTTATACCAGGCATGAAATAAAGTATGACCTATCAGGTTTTTAATTTGGCTAAAATAAAATAATTCCTTAGCCTCGTTTTGACCCAACACAACCGGTTGTTTAATCGGATCCCCCGGCTCATTGTTTTTAGGTGCGCTATTAATAGAAGCCCTGATAACCCTTTTATCATAAATAATAGCGGGCGGCCGTTTGACAACGGCCACATTCTTGGTATCACTTTCATGAACAGGAATTGGCGCTACGGCTTTCGGCAACTCCTGTTTTACAATTTTCGGCGTTTCAGGCAGAGTAACTTCGGGTGAGTTAATAATCTCATCAGTCTGGCGTTTATTCTCATCGGCATCATTGCCTGAGAACATATAAATCACCCCAATCATCAAAATCAGTAATATAAAGACGGCTAATAATATGCGTCCAGTATGCCAAACCGTCACCATTTTAGGGTCGATGAGCGCCTTTCTTTGTTTGTCTTTGTCATAATTTATTTTAATCACAACTCGATTATCCGCCATGCTGCTTCTCTTTCTACTGTCTTAAGGTAACGACTGGCGGCTATGTGCCGCGAGTGCGCGTTTTTACTGCATTTTTCCCTTGGTAATATACCATTTTAGCTCTACCATAATGCTTAACACTTGCTGAAAACCCGGATGTTGTATGAGCAGCCTGCTTAAACTGTTTGAAGAAACCTCGGCATATTACGGTGGCAACGCCTCTTATATAGAACAGCTCTACGAGCAATATTTGAGCGATCCCGACTCGGTTTCCGGTAACTGGCGCCAGCGTTTTGACGATATCCATTGCGGCTCCACGGATGACACGCCGCACAGCGTGATCGTCGACCGTTTCGAAAAGCTTGCCATTTCAGAGCCGGGCAAACTGGCCAAAATGCAAGGCTTTACCGAGCAAAGCGTCAAAAAACAATCCGCCGTTGCCCGCCTGATTAATCATTATCGGGTTAAAGGCCATCAAATTGCCACTAACAACCCTTTGGGCAACCAAACGGTCATGCCGGCCGACCTGGAACCCGTCTATTACGGTTTGACCGATGCCGACATGAAAACCCTGTTCGATACCGGTGGTTTATGCGGTATCGATCGTTTGCCGTTGCACGCCATCATCAGCACGCTCAAGGAAATCTACTGCGGTAGTATCGGCAGCGAATTCATGCATATTGTCGACGCCGAACCTAAAAACTGGATACGCAAAAAACTGGAAGGTGCCAAACCCGATTATGCCAGTCACCCGGAAAAACGCCTGGGTTTACTAAAATTGCTAACCGCGGCGGAAGGCATGGAAAAATATCTGCACCGCAAATATGTCGGTCAGAAACGTTTTTCTCTGGAAGGCGGCGAATCACTCATTCCCATTTTGGATGAATTGATTCAACGGGCCGGCGAAAACAAAGCCACCGAAATCGTGATCGGCATGGCGCATCGCGGCCGGCTGAATGTACTGGTCAACGTACTGGGCAAAAGCCCGGCTGCTCTATTTGGCGAATTTGAAGGCACCCATACCTCCTCTCCCGGCGTATTGACCGGCGATGTAAAATACCACATGGGATTTTCCTCGAATATAGCCACCCCCGGCGGCCCTATTCACTTAACACTGGCGTTCAATCCTTCCCACCTCGAGATCATCAACCCGGTGGTAGAAGGCTCGGTTAAAGCCAGGCAAGACAGGCACGGTATCGGTGGTACCGATGTAATCATTCCGGTATTAATACACGGCGATGCCGCCTTTGCAGGCCAAGGCATCATCATGGAAACCTTGAATATGTCTGAAACCCGCGCCTTCCATACCGGCGGCACCGTGCATATCGTCATTAATAATCAGATCGGCTTTACCACCAGTAACCCATTCGACGCCCGCTCCACTTTATATTGCACCGACGTGGCCAACATGATCCAGGCGCCGGTGTTTCACGTTAACGGGGATGACCCCGAAGCCGTGGCCTTTATTACTCAATTGGCATTGGACTATCGCATGACTTTTCACAAGGATGTCGTCATCGATCTGATCTGCTATCGCCGCCTGGGACATAACGAAGCCGACGAACCGGCGGCAACCCAGCCCATGATGTACGAAAAAATCCGTAAGTTATCCTCTACCCGCCAGCTTTACGCCCAAAAACTGATCAGCGAGGGCGTGCTTAGCGAGGAAGCAGTGAATGCGATGGAAGAAGAGTATTACCAGAAACTCAGCGAAGGCCAAGTAGTCTCCCGCCCCATAGTCGTTAACAACAATTATGCATACTCCGCGCGTTGGGATAAATATCTGAACAAGGACTGGGACCAATCTGCGGACACCACGGTGCCTTTGGAACGGATAGCGTTTTGCAACCAAAAACTGCAAGACCTGCCGGCGGATTTTGAATTGCATTCCCGTGTTAGCAAAGTCATGGAAGAGCGCAACAAAATGGCTCACGGCGAGATTCCGATAGACTGGGGTTTTGCGGAAAACATGGCCTACGCTACACTGCTGGTCGAAGGCTATCATGTCCGATTGACCGGCCAAGATATCGGTCGAGGCACGTTTTCGCATCGGCATGCTATTTTACTGAATCAGAAGAACGGGGAAAGCCGCATTCCGCTCAAACACCTATCCGACGATCAAGGCCATGCGCAGATATTTAACTCGTTGTTGTCGGAAGCGGGTGTATTGGCCTTCGAATACGGTTATAGCTCGACCGAACCCGACAAGCTGGTCATTTGGGAAGCCCAATTCGGGGACTTTGCCAACGGCGCTCAAGTAGTCATCGATCAATTCATCAGTTCGGGCGAAACCAAATGGGGCAAACTTAGCGGTCTGGTGATGCTGTTACCGCACGGTTTCGAAGGCCAGGGTCCGGAGCATTCCTCAGCCCGTCTGGAACGCTATCTGCAATTATGCGCCGATCATAACATTCAGGTTTGTTATCCCACCACGCCGGCGCAAATTTTTCATTTGCTGCGCAGACAATTGATTAGGCAATTCCGCAAACCGCTGATCGTCATGAGTCCGAAAAGTCTGCTCCGGCATAAACTGGCGGTTTCCACGCTGGCGGATTTAACCGATGGCGGCTTTTTACCGATTATCGGCGAAATCGACGATATCGATCCATACCATATCACCCGGCTAGTACTCTGCAGCGGTAAAGTTTATTACGATTTACTGGAAGCCCGCCGCGAAGACGATCTGAAACATATAGTGATTATCCGCATCGAGCAACTCTATCCGTTCCCCAACGATAGCTTTAAAGCCGAAATTGATAAATTTCCCAATCTGGAACTGGTAGTCTGGTGCCAGGAAGAACCGAAAAACCAAGGAGCCTGGTACCAAAGCAAGCACCATGTTTATGACTTGGTTGACGATAGCACGCCGGTTATTTATGCTGGCAGACCGCCCTCGGCGGCGCCCGCGGTAGGCAGTTACAAAACCCACTTAAGCGAACAAAAAAACGTCGTCCACACCGCCCTATACGGCAGCAAAGAAGGAATAAAACATGAGTTTTGACATTCTGGTTCCCAGCCTCCCCGAATCCGTGTCCGATGCCACCTTAGCGGCCTGGCACAAACAGCCCGGCGACTGGGTGGAGGCTGGTGACAATCTGGCAGACCTTGAGACCGATAAAGTGATTTTGGAAGTCCCCGCGCCTTCCAGCGGCGTGGTCAAGGAAATTATCCGCGCCGCCGGGGAAACCGTGGTCGGCGGTGAACTACTGGCCAGACTGGATTTACAGAAACAAAACCCCACGCCGGCCCCGGCCCCCGCCGCAAAGGCTGCCAACAAGGAAGAACCGCCTTTAAGTCCATCGGTGCGCAAACTGGTGGCCGAAAATGAAATCGATCCCGCCAGCATCAGCGGTTCCGGCAAACATGGCCGGATTTTAAAAACCGACGTGCTGGACTTTTTAAACGAACAGCAACCCGAGCAGGAAGAGCCCGCCTCCACGGCTGATGCCAGCCACGCTCCGCTGTCCGCAACCGTCGTCGCCAGTTTACGGCCGGAACAGCGTGTGCCCATGACTCGGTTGCGCGCCAAGATTGCCGAGCGTTTGCTGCAAGCGCAACAGAATGCTGCCATGCTGACTACCTTCAACGAAGTCGACCTATCGGCGGTCATCGAATTGCGCAACCAATACAAGGAACGTTTCGAAACCAAGCACAACGTCAAACTCGGCTTTATGTCGTTTTTTGTCAAGGCCTCCATCGAAGCACTGAAACGCTTCCCGGCCATCAATGCCTCCATCGACGGTAACGACATTATTTATCACGGTTATTACGATATCGGTATCGCGGTTACCACCCCCCGCGGCCTGATCGTGCCTATTTTACGGGACGCCGACCAATTGGACTTTGCCGGCATCGAAAAAGGCATACACGATTTCGGCAGCAAGGCCCGTAACGGCTCTATCAGTGTGGAAGACTTGAGCGGCGGCACCTTTACCATTACCAACGGTGGCATATTCGGCTCCATGCTGTCCACCCCCATTCTCAATCCCCCCCAATGCGCCATCTTGGGTATGCACGCGATCAAGGACAGACCCGTGGTCGAGGATGGCCAAATAGTGATCCGTCCCATCATGTATCTGGCCTTGTCCTACGACCACCGCTTGGTGGACGGCAAGGAGGCAGTGCAATTTTTAGGCATTGTTAAAGAATGCCTGGAATCGCCAGCCCATCTGCTGCTGAATATTTAATTCATGGCGGCGCGCAGACCCGTCCTGCGCGCCGCCGACATTTTAAGCCAAATCATGCGCTATACCATCATTCCCGTCACCGAGTATCAGCAAAACTGCACGCTGCTAGTGTGCGAAAAAACCAACAAAGCAGCGCTGGTTGACCCCGGCGGCGATCTGGACATTCTGTTACGGGAAGTGGATCGGCAAGGCGTCGAGTTGGAAGCTATCCTGGTCACCCACGGTCATTTGGACCATATCGGGGGCGTGGCCGAATTATCCAAGCAATTGAACTTGCCCATTATCGGACCACACCGTGATGACGATTTTTGGATACAAAGCCTGGCGGAACAGTGCCGTATGTTCGGCTTCCCTAAAGCCGAATCTTTCCAACCTTCCCGCTGGCTAAACGACGGCGACACGGTTCAGGTTGGCAAACAAGTATTGCAGGTTATCCATTGCCCCGGTCACACGCCCGGCCATGTAGTGTTTTTTAACGCTGATGAACGCCTGGCCATCGTCGGCGATGTGCTGTTCAAAGGGTCGATAGGACGTACCGACTTTCCGCGCGGCGATTATCAAACCTTGATCGATTCCATTCTGCTCAAACTATGGCCGCTGGGTGGCGATATCGCCTTCATCCCCGGTCACGGCCCGATGTCCACCTTTGCCGCCGAGATGCGCAGCAACCCTTTTGTGGGCGTAAAGTAAGCATCCGCCCTCTGTCAATTTCCTGCGAAGAACGCTTTTATGTTACCGGTCAGAACATTATTGGCGAAACCGGCGATTAAACTCGATGTACTCGAACTTATAAGCTAAGTTAAATCTTTAACCTCGAATGCTGCAACCCGCCTAACTGCCGGAATGCCATGCCGGGTTATAACCGCGTCAAACTATATACTATTTTTTCCAGTATTCGCTCGCTTGCCATTTGCTAACCCATACCGCTATCTCGGTCGCCGGCATAGGATGGGCGATACCATAACCTTGCGCCAACTGACAGCCCATGGCTACCAATTTTTTAGCGTGATTCATGGTTTCCACGCCCTCTGCTATGACTTGGCGGGAAAAGGTGTTGGCCAAGCCAATTACACCGTTGACGATCGCCAGATCATCCTGGTCGACCAACATGCCTCGCACAAAACTTTGGTCAATCTTGAGAATATCGACTGGTAAGTGCCTGAGATAGGTCAATGAGGAGAATCCGGTGCCGAAGTCATCCAATGCAAAGCGGAGCCCCATCTCCCGACACGCTTTAATTTTTTTGGAAACCGCAGCAAGATCTTCCAGCGCACTGGTTTCCAGCACTTCCAGCTCCAACCGGGAAGGTTGAATATCGGGATGTACCGATAACAGCAAGGCGATACGATCGACAAAATCAATTTGCTGAAATTGCTTGGCGCCAATATTGACGCTAACGATAATATCGATGCCATTGGCATACCATTCGCGCATCTGGGCCAACACCGAATCTATCACCCACTCGCCGAGACTCACGCTGATGGGATGAGTCTCGATAAACGGTAAAAAATCAGCCGGCGACAACAATCCTCGTTGAGGATGTTGCCAACGAATCAGTGCTTCGACACCAATGACTTCGCCTGTGACGATATTGATCTTCGGTTGATAATACAGTACGAACTCCTGATTACCCATGGCGCTGCGTATATCCTCCAATCGCTCTTGCTGGGTCTTGATCGCGGCATCGTGTTCGATATCGAACAGATGGTAACGGTTTTTACCTTCCTGCTTAGCGATATACATGGCCTGATCGGCATGGCGCACTAACTGATCCGCTTCGACATTATCCTGTGGATGGAGGGTGACGCCGATACTAGCGGAAAGCTGCAATTCGGCATTCTCCAACTGAATCGAGCTGGAGGCGGCTTGTAATAGACGAGCCAGTACCGGTTCGCAATCGGTAATTTGTTCCAGATCGACCAGGATTGCCACAAACTCATCTCCGCCGATCCGCGCCAGTGTGTCACCTTCTCTGAGAGCCTCTTTCATGCGTTTGGAAATGGCAATTAACAGTTCATCGCCCACTTGGTGGTCGTAACTGTCATTTACCACCTTAAATCCATCCAAGTCGAGATATACCAAAGCGAGCGATTGATTGCGCCTTTCGTTTTGCAGCATGGCTTGTTGCAACCGGTCGGTCAGCAATACCCGGTTCGGTAAGCCTGTCAATGCGTCATAATGCGCGATACGCTCAAGCTCTTGCTGATGCTCTTTCATTTGGGTGATGTCGGTGAACAGCGCAACGTAATTTTGCACCTTTCCCGACGCATCGTTTACCGCGCTGATAGTGATCATCTCGGCAAACACCTTACCGTTCTTATGCCGGTTCCAGATTTCACCATACCAGTGTCCGTTTTCAAGCAGCGCTCTCCATATATCCGCGTAAAAATCCGGCCCATGCAGCCCGGACTGAAGTATGCGCGGGTTTTGCCCGACCGCTTCCTTCCGGCTATAACCGGTAATTTGGGTAAAGGTATCGTTTACTTCGATAATGGTACCCATGGCATCCGCTATCATGATGCCCTCGCGGGCATGCGTAAAAACCCTGGCCGCCAGCTGAAGTTTGATATCTGCTTGCTTGCGTTCAGTGATATCTCTACCCACTCCGATTATTCCCAGAATATTCTGATGCTCGTCTCTAAATGGTATTTTTAAAGTTTCAAGGCAACATTCTCTGCCATCCGCATAGGTAATCCACTCTTCATAGACACTGACCAGATCTGAAGCCAGCGTTTCCTGATCTTTCCGCCGGAACGATGTTGCGGTATCCGCATCGACAAATTCGAAATCGGATTTACCGATAATTTCGCTTTCAGGCACCCCGAAATAGTTCTCTACCGCCTTATTACAGGCAACATAAGTACTATCGGTATTTTTTATGAAAATGAAGTCCGGAATATTGTTTATCAGGCCGCGCAGTTGGGCTTTTTCCGTTTTCAAACGCTCATGCAGTAAGGTCAATTCACTCAAGGTACCCTGAAGTTGCCTATTTGTATCCGCTAGTGCTTCGGTTCTTTCCCCTACCCGTCGCTCCAGTTCGGTATTTAATATTTCCAGATCAGCCTTGGCCTGTTCCAGCTGCTGCACGGACGGCGCAAGCAAAGCTTCGGGCATTTTTAGCCAGATAATGACAGCGGTACCGAACGATAAGCCGGCTGTCGCCGCCTTCGCTATTGCATTGGCCCAATAATTAGGCCGCCAGATGGTAAGTACATCAAGGAAATGGGTTATCCCGCATGCGACGATAAACAGGCCAAATAATATGAATAGCCACCGATTGCGAATATCGGCTCTTTTTTGGGTGAAATACCAAAGCGCAAAGGGAATCGAAAAATATGATACCGCGATAATGGAATCCGAACCGACCAGAGTCCAAAGTAGCAAAGGGTTCCACTTCAGGCAGTAACCATGCGGAATTAGGCCTGTGAAATTAAAGGCGTCATTGAATAACTCCCCCATAGTATTCCCCATTAACAGACAGAGTCAGTATATTGACCAAATTAAGTTCCTCTCTGCAGCTTTCTACAGAAATGATTGCCAGTATTGATCAATACGAGACGACCGTCCCTAATCACATACGAAAATTGTGATGGACAGCCTAAACCCGTTACGGAATATTTGGGTTATATCAACTGGGGGTATAGGCATTTATCAAACTTGATCGGAGCGAAAAAACCAATTTATCAATGGGTATCAGGTATTTAAAAAATCGCCATGGCATCGCCATAACTGAAAAACCGGTAACGTTGCTGAATGGCGTGTTGGTAGGCATTCAACACTGCATCGTATCCGGCAAAGGCGGAAATCAGCATTAACAAAGTCGATTCCGGCAAATGAAAATTGGTTAGCATTGCATCCACTGTCTTAAACGCATAGCCTGGCGTAATAAATAACTGCGTATCCCCGCAACCGGCAAGTATTTCGCCCGAGGCGGATGCGGATTCCAGGGCCCTCACCGCAGTGGTGCCAATCGCCACCACCCGTCCGCCACGATCTTTGGTTTCTCTGACGGCCTCGACACAAGCCTCGGACACCTGAAAGAATTCTTTATGCATAACATGCCGGCTTAAATCATCCACCCGAACCGGCTGAAAAGTACCGCTGCCGACATGTAAAGTGACAAAACAACGCTGAATAGCTTTTTGTTCCAGCATCTGCATGGTTCCCGCATCAAAATGCAAACCAGCTGTCGGTGCCGCGACCGCCCCGGCCTGTTTGGCAAATACGGTTTGGTAGCGCTCTAGGTCGTCAATATCATCCGGTCGATCGATATACGGCGGTAACGGCATGTGCCCTATTTCTGCCAAAAGCGCCAGCACACCGATTTCAGTATCGAATTGCAACCTGAATAAATCCTGTTCTCTACCTAATACCCTACATGCAGCGCCATTCTGTAGTTGCATTAACGAATCAGCCTTGGGCGATTTGCTGGCTCTGATATGCGCCAAAACCCGGCATTGGTCTTCTATGCGCTCTATCAAAATTTCGACTTTGCCGCCCGTGGCTTTAGTCGCATAGAGCCGGGCGGGAATAACTTTGGTATCGTTAAATACCAATAAGTCATTCCGATTAAGCATACCGATAAAATCGCTGAATTGACTATCCCGTAACGCGCCGGTTTGTTTATTCAATTGCAACAAGCGACTAGCGCTTCGTTGTGCCAAAGGCTTTTGGGCAATTAATTCAGGCGGCAACTGATAGTTAAAATCGCTTTTTTTCATAAAATGGACATATCGGTCGTTCAGGTTTGGTACTGATTAACCCAACAGATACCGGAGGAACAGTATTTTGTGCCGTTTTATTGCGTAGCTTAATGCAAAAAGCGCTTTTAAGTCGGACCCGACAGGTATATGAATTGATTTTGATCCAACGCTGGGGCGTTTTTGAATGGTTAATTCGAAAACGCCCCAGCGGAGGCTTTACACTTTTTTGACAAACTCCGATTTCAGTTTCATGGCGCCAATCCCATCGATTTTACAATCGATATCATGATCGCCATCCACCAAACGGATATTCTTTACTTTTGTACCGACCTTAACCACTAAGGAAGAACCTTTGACTTTCAAATCTTTAATTACAGTGACGGTATCACCGTCTTGCAGCAGATTACCGTTAGCGTCCTTGATAACACGGTCATCGGTTGCATTGTCGGCTTGTGCCTCCGCGGACCATTCGTGCGCACATTCCGGACAAATGTACATACTGCCATCAGCATAAGTATATTCTGAGCCGCACTTCGGGCAATTAGGTAAGTTACTCATTATGTTTTTGTATTTGTGATATTTAACAAGGGTAAGGTAGCTAGTTTGGTGATTATCCGCCGTTATCGAAATTGCTCTTCCAACACCGCCAGCCGGACTTGGCTGGAAACGGGCCGACGCACTTGCAATACCGGCCCAAGAATTTGCAAATTTTCCAGCTCGGCACCCGCAAAACTGGGAAAATCCGGATGGATCGATACCAGCTCATAATCGATGCCGGAACCCGATTGCGATAGCACCCGATAGCGATTCAAATTCAGCCGTTCGGCACCCGGCTTAAACACAATCACCGGGTCGCTAGGTTGAATCGACGCATCCGGGTCGATAACCAATTGGTCTCCGGGTTTAAACTCCGGCTGAAAGGCTTCATCACTCAAACCCAATTTCAAGGCAAACAGCCGCGAACCGGATTCGGCAAAAGGCAAGGAATAATCCATGGACACCCATTTGCCGCTCGGCGACTGAACCGCCTGATCTTGCAGAAAAGCTTGCACCCACTCGCAATCGCGAGTCGAAAATAGTGGCACCCGGCGGGCCGTTGCCATTAATAACGGCTTGGATGCTTTAATACTGGTGGGCTGCAGTTTGCCAAACAGCAAGGTATCAAAATCAACGCCCAGCGTTTTGGCGATCTGCGGTAAAAACGTACTTTTACGGATCTTGCCTGATTCCAAACTTTGAATAGTCTGCTGGGCCGCGCCGACACGAAGCGCCAATTCATCCTGACTCAGCCCCAGTCGCTCGCGATAATATCTAACCCGCGTGCCCATGGTTTGCAAGTTTTCTTCGCTCATAATTTGATCAACAGCGGGGTTCGACATTGTGGGAAGAGCTTTTGGGGCTTTTTTCATGCCTTATGACTTAGCGTCGCGCAACCACTAGTTTAACGGTAAATTCAAGTAATTCGCGACTGAACGGAGTAGGCGAGTTTAAGCTTAACGGCGACCGCGCTTACCTTTAGCGCCTTTATCCACCTCGACATAAATGGTCTTGCCGAGGAAATCGCGGCCGTTAATAGCTGAAATGGCCGCACGCGCTTCATGACCTTCCATATCTACTGTTGCAAAGCCCCGTAATTGACCGGTAAAAAAGTCCTGATTGACTTTCATGCCAAACACTTTGCCGTATGCAGCAAATAAATCATGCAAGCCGGATTCGGTAGCGGTGGGCGGTATACCTCGAACAAACAGTGTCATCATGATGAAGCTCCAATGATAAAGTAAAAACTTGGATATTGGGCATGACCATCTACTCAATCTGGAAGCAAAATCTAACCTTTAACTCAACCCGAGAACTATTAAATTAAACAATTAGCGCCACAGCAATAACCACTAAAGTGACATTATACAAAATTTTTTACTATTTTAATAGTAAAAAAAACAATCAAAAGAGAAGACCCACTGTTTTTTGCTCAGACGCCCCCACTAGACAGCGATCTGTTGATGATCTCTTGCCAGCAACAAATAAAACGCCGGCACTACAAATAAGGTAAATAGGGTGCCAATCCCCAGGCCGCTGGCAATCACCAAACCTATATCGAAACGACTGGCGGCACCTGGCCCCGAGGCCATTAACAGAGGCACCATGGCTACGATCATGGAAACGGTTGTCATCAGAATGGGCCGTAAACGGATGGTGGCGGCCTGTTCTACAGCCTTGAACTTATTTAAGCGCTCCTGAATTTGCAATTGATTGGCAAATTCCACGATCAATATGCCGTTTTTGGCTACCAGACCGATCAAGGTGATCAAGCCAACCTGGGTGTATATATTGACCGTGGCGAAGCCCAGCATCATGAAGGCCAAGGCGCTGGCAATGGATAGCGGCACTGAGATCAGAATAATTAACGGGTCGCGCCAACTTTCGAATTGAGCCGCCAATACCAGATAAATAATTAATAGCGCCATGAAAAAGGTCACGATCAGCGCGCTACCTTGTTGAGAATATTGCCGGGATGCACCGGTGTAATCGAAACTAAAGCCGCGCGGAAACACTTGTTCCGCAGTTTCTTCCAAATAAGCCATCGCATCGCCTAACCCGACACCGGGCGTCATCATGCCGTTGATTGTCAAACTATTCAGCTGTTGAAACTGAGTACGCTTACCGGGCTCAACCGAGCTTTCCAGCTTAATCAACGAAGACAACGGCACTTGCCCTCCCGATGCGGTGCGTAAATAATAGTTAGCGAATTTACTGGCATCCATGCGGGCTAGATCGTCCACTTGCGGAATAACCTTGTAACTGCGGCCTTGCAAACTAAACCGGTTCACATATTGCCCGCCCAGCAATGTAGCCAGATTCTTACCGATATCCTGCATATTGATACCCAAATCGGCAGCCCTGTCGCGATCGATGACCAGCGTGGTTTGCGGCCGATTGAAATTAACGTCCTTCATCAAAAATGCGAATTTTCCGCTTTGCATGGCTTTATCCAGCAATTGATCCGCCACCTGATCCAGTGCGGCGTAATCGGCATCGGTGACCATTACGAACTGCATGGGCAAACCGCCACCGGAACCCGGCAGGCTGGGACGTGGAATAACCGCTGTTTGAAAACCGGCGATTTTGGCAACTTTAGCTTGCAGCTCGGGCTGAATCTCGGTTTGTGAACGCTTGCGATCGAATGCGGATGGCATTTTGAAGCCACTGAATACGGTACTGGTATCGCCGCCAAACCCCATCAGCAAAAAACTTTCCTTGTATTCCGGGATAGTTTCGAACTGTTTTATCAGCTCGCGGGAATAGGCTTCGTTGTAATGCAAGGTGGCCGTCTGCGGCCCAGTGGCAATCGCAAACAGAATACTCTGGTCTTCGGTAGGCGCCAGCTCTTTATTGGTCAGCATGAACATAAAATATATGCTTACCAGCACCATCAATGCAAACATAGCAACAGTAGAGGGATACTCGATCACCTTATGCAGCAGTCGTTGGTAATACCGGGCCAATCCGTTAAAAAAATGCTCCACGGCTAATTCAAAGCGTCCCGGCGTACCGGCTTCCTTTAAAAACCTTGAGCTCATCATCGGCGACAAGGTCAATGCTATCACCCCGGACACCAGCACCGCACCGGCCAGCGAAAAGGCAAACTCGGTAAACAAAGTGCCTACCAAGCCTCCCATAAAGCCGATAGGCGCATATACGGCGATTAAGGTAGTGGTCATGGCGATAACCGGCAAACCTAACTCCCTGGCTCCGAGTATCGCGGCCTGAAGGCGCGGTTGACCCTCTTCTATATGCCTATGGATGTTTTCCACCATGACGATGGCATCATCGACCACTAGCCCAATTGCCAAAACCAAAGCCAGCATGGTTAACAAATTGATGGAAAAACCCATGGCCAACATCAAAAAAGCACCGCCGATCAAGGACAACGGCACGGTCACCGCCGGTATCAATGCCGCGCGCAATGAACCTAATGATAAAAAAATCACCACCAACACGATGGCCACTGCTTCAATCAAGGTAGTGAATACCTCGTTGATCGAATCTTCGATAAACTGGCTGGCGTCGTAAGGCAGCAATATTTGCATGGCGTCCGGCAAATCGCGTTCGATGTCTTTCAATTGCAATTTGACGGCTTTCGCCACGGTAAGCGGGTTGGCTCCGGGCGCTTGCTCTATGCCCATAAAAATGGCCATTTTGCCCTTATACCAATTCACCGAATCATAGTCTTCACTACCCAGTTCGGTATCGGCAATGTCTTCCAGCCTAACCAGGGTACCATTTCGGTTGCTGACCACCAGCTGGCGGAATTCGGTTTCGTTGACCGCATCCGTGGTGGCGCGCAAATCGATTTTAACGAAATTACCCTTAGTGCTGCCTACACCGGATAAATAATTGTTTTCCCTTAATACGTCGCTAACGTCGGTGGCCGTGACACCCAACGAAGCCATCCGCTCCGGGTCCAACCAAATCCGCATGGCGAAGGTTTTATTACCCAATACTTTGGCTTTACCCACGCCCGGCACGGCCTGAATTTTCGGCTGCACCACCCGCAGGATGTAATCGCTTAACTGGGCGGCCTCCAGGCTATCGCTGTATAGCGCGATGTACATCAGCGCCGTACTTTCACCGGTTTGCGAAGTAATTACCGGATCCTCGGCTTCCGCCGGCAAGACGTTACGCTGACTGGCTACTTTAGCCTGAATTTCGGCAACGGCGGCATTGGGGTCGTAATTCAGGCGCATGTGGGCTTCAATGACCGAACTGCCCTGCCTGCTGCTGGACGACAAATAATCAATCCCGTCCGCTTCGGCAATAGCCTGTTGCAAGGGATTGGTAATAAAGCCCTTTACCAACTCGCTGTTGGCACCGGGATATGATGTGGTTACGGTAACTACCGTATTTTCGGTCTCCGGGTATTGCCGCAACTCCAATACCGTAATCGCTCGCAGACCTAATACCAAAATCAACAAACTAACCACGCTAGCCAGGACAGGCCGATGGATAAATAAATCGGTAAACTTCACTGACCGGCCTCCCGCTCACCGGGTGCGGGTTGGGCATCGAGGGTAACAGGTATTCCATTACGTAATTTGACCTGTCCAGCACTCACTACCCGATCTCCGACTTGCAGACCGCTTACAATTTCCACCCTGCCCTCCCGGCTTTGTCCGGTAACCACCTGGCGACTTTGCACAGTCAGTCCATTGTCATTTTTTTCGATTAAAAACACCGAATTACCATAAGGGTTATAGCTAATAGCGGTATCCGGCAATGTTAAAACAGACAACGCATTGCCGGATTCTATTTTGACTTGCGCAAACATGCCGGGACGCAGGCGTTTATCGGCATTATTTAATATGGCCCGTACTTTCAATGAGCGGGTATCTTGTTCCACGGAAGGATTCAGCGCAATAATTTTGCCGGTAAATATCTGGTCTGGATAAGACTGTATAGTTGCGATAATTACCTGGTTTTTGGCTAATTGACTGATATGCCGCTCCGGCAAACTAAAATCCAAATGGATCGGATCCAATTGTTGCAAACTAACGATATCCGTACCTTCACTTAGAAATTGTCCAAGATTGACCTCCCGAATACCTAACTCGCCCGCAAACGGTGCTCTGATCATTTTCTTATCAATGCGGGTACGCTTGGCATGCACGGCAGCGGCGGCCTGTTCCAACTGTGCCTTGTGTTCATCGTAGTCGGCCTGAGACACATATTTTTTCTGTATCATTTTTTCGCTGCGCTGCAATCGCGCTTTAGCCAGTTGCAATTCGGCTTGCAATCCAGCCAGTTCGGCCTGATCGGTATCCGTATCGAGCTCTACAAGCAATTGACCTGATTTAACCGTTTGTCCGGAATGAAAATGAAGCACTTTGATTTTGCCAACTACCTCGTTGCTGACATACACACCCGCGACCGGAGTAAAACTGCCTACTGCCGTTAACGACGATGGCCACTGCTCAAGTTTGACGGTAGCCGCGGCAACAACAGCGGGTGGCGGTGGCTTGATCTGACTGATAGCTTGTTGGATTTGATAAAACTTGAAACCAAAGATACCGCCCAAAATCACAAAGGTCAGCAATAAGACGATGAAAATGCGTTTAATCATGGGAAATATCGACGAATTAGAAAAGTTAGCGTTTTAAGTCAGCTGATATGAGCTATCAAATGTATAACCGTGCCATTTGCCGCCAATAGTAACCTTGATGAGCCCTGCTATCCCATTCATAATACCCATGCCGAATCCCTTTTTGATTAAGTATATGACTGAATTCCCGATTGTTATGCAAAAAGGGATCTTCCTTGCCGATGACCAGTGTGATGTCCATCCGGCTTATTTGGTTCAACTGATTTTGATCGGTCAAATTCGGCAAAAAATGGCTGGGGGTATGAAAATAGATATTGTCATCGTAGTAACCATTAAACAAGTCTTTGAAATGCTCCACTTCAAGCGTCAGATCAAAGCGCCCGGAAAAAGCCACTAACTTCTGAAAGCGTTGCGGGTGCCTGAAGGCCATATTGGCCGCATGATAAGCGCCCAAACTACAACCATGGACTATAGTACAAGGATGCGGATTTTTGGCCTCCATGAAAGGCATGACTTCATTAAGAATATATTCCTCGAATTGCATATGCCGTTGAATGCGGTCTTTCGGTTGGGACCAAAAACAATAAAAGGATTCATGATCTATGCTGTCCACGCAGAATAACTGCAGATGTCCCGCCTCGATTTTATGCTGTAAGGTTTCAACTATCCTAAGGTTTTCATATTCATAAAACCGACCGTCCCGGGTGGGAAATACCAACACTTTGGCACCTGCATGGCCAAATACCAGAAATTCCATATCCCGCCCCAAACGCGGACTGTACCAGTGATGATATTCGCGGTTCATAGTTTATTTTGACCAGTCGCCAAAAAATGCCTGTAATTTCCACAACAAATGCTGATTTTGTTGTTGTTGACGAGGATACTCATAATGCCCGGCGTCCAGAACAAATAAGTATTTAGGTCCCGCCCATGCATTATAAATAGCAAACTGCCCAGGCGGCGCCACCATGGGATCAAATAGCGCCGCAGCAATATGCACGGGCTGCATGGCAAAACCAGCCGCGATAGCAGCATCGTAATAGCTCAAAGTGTCCGGAATGTGACCGTGCCGACGCACATAGTCCGAAACAGCCGCACCACTGCCTATGGTTTGCAAGCGTAAGCGCAAGGGTTGACATCCAAAGGTCGGCACATTGAAATGCGCTCGTTGAATGCGCTTATCCCAGGGTAAGGCCAAAGCACCTATGCCGCCGCCAAAGCTAATACCCATGAAACCGATTCTATCAGCGGCTAACGGATATAGTTCCTGCATCAAGGTAACCCCTAACCATAAATCTTCGACACACCCCCCTAAAATGTAGCGATCTCGATCTTCGATATGATGCAGCACATGATAATTAGGTTGATCGGATACCCTTGCTGATCGACTCCTGGAAATACCGCGAAAACAAGGAAACAAATAGGCTGTCTCTGGAATATTGAAATGATAATCGGGTTGATCCCGACCGCCGTATCCATGCCCGACGACAATACATTGCCTAACAGTTTGCTGCTCCGGCTCTAGTAGCCAACCGCCAATAGTGAAATCGTCAGTAGATTGATATTGGATATCGAAGACTTTGAAGCCCGCATGCGAACCGCACTGCCCCATATTGAAATAAGGGTGTATGGAGAGGATATTTTGATATCGGTTTTTCCAGAACTCAACAAAGTCCGCCGGCGCAGCAGGCGCCTGGATGGCCAGCAATTGTTCCAGGATGTATCCGTAACTGGGGTCAAAGTGAAAAGGATGATGGACGTGTTTCACGACGATTTAATAAGTTGTGGGGTCGTGATGCCTGGGTAGCAATGAAAGAGACAAGCGTTAAATATACGGCTTTTGCCTGTCTCCAAATGGCTATATTCGGCTAAAACTTAGTCGACGATCTTAAATTTCTCCCTGGATGCATCGACTATGTCGCGCAGTTCTTTTCCAGGTTTAAAATGAGGTACATGTTTTTCGGTGAGCGATACGGACTCGCCGGTTTTAGGATTCCTGCCCAGTCGCGCCGAGCGATGATGCAAGGAAAAACTACCAAATCCGCGAATTTCGATCCGTTCTCCGCTTGCCAGTGTGTCGCTCAAGTGATCGACCACGCATCTGACTGCCAACTCAACATCTTTAAGCGGAAGATGTGGCTGTTTACGTGCCAACACCTCTATCAATTCTGATTTTGTCACATCCAACCCTGAGTAATCGAAAAAGGGTGATGCGCTAACGCATCACCCTGGCACGGATTTATTTATCCATTTGTTTAAAGATATCGCCCAATGTCGCTGTACCAGCGCTTTGTTGTGAATAATCTTTAATGGCGTTTGACTCTTCCTCAACATCCTTGGCTTTGATAGACAAAGAAATAGACTTGGTTTTCTTGTCGACGCCGACAAATTTAGCTTCGATTTCGTCGCCTTCTTTCAACAGAGTACGTGCATCTTCAACCCGGTCGCGCTGAATTTCGGCAGCCCGCAAGTAACCTTCAACATTATCGGCCAAGGTTATAACAGCGCCCTTGGCATCAACTTCTTTAACGATACCTTTAACCAATGCGCCTTTTTCGTTCAAAGCGATATAGTTTTGGAACGGATCTTGTTCCAGTTGTTTAATACCCAGGGAAATACGCTCGCGCTCCGGATCAACCGCCAAGATGACAGTCTCAACTTCGTCGCCTTTCTTGTAGTTGCGAATGGCTTCTTCGTCGCCCTCGTTCCAAGAGATGTCGGACATGTGAACCAGACCGTCGATACCGCCGTCCAGGCCAATAAAGATACCGAAATCGGTAATGGATTTGATTTTGCCGCTGATTTTGTCGCCTTTGTTGTGAGTGGCGGCAAATTCATCCCATGGGTTTGAACGGCATTGTTTCATGCCCAGTGAAATACGACGACGCTCTTCGTCGATTTCCAGCACCATGACTTCAACTTCATCACCCAATTGAACCACCTTGGATGGGTTGACGTTTTTGTTGGTCCAATCCATTTCGGATACGTGAACCAAACCTTCAACGCCTTCTTCGATTTCCACGAAGCAACCGTAGTCGGTCAGATTGTTGACTTTACCGAATACACGGGTACCGGCTGGGTAGCGGCGAGCAATGTTTTGCCATGGATCTTCTTCCATTTGCTTCATGCCCAACGACACGCGAGTTTTGTCTTTGTCGAATTTCAAGACTTTGACATTGACTTCTTGACCGATTTCCACGCACTCGGATGGGTGACGTACACGACGCCATGCCATATCGGTGATGTGCAACAGACCATCTACGCCGCCCAGGTCGATAAACGCACCGTAGTCGGTAAGATTTTTGACGATACCGGAAACGATAGCGCCTTCTTGCAGGGTTTTAACCAATTCTTCTCTTTCCGCGCTGTATTCGCTTTCAACCACAGCACGACGCGACAATACGACATTGTTACGTTTTTGGTCGATTTTGATGACCTTGAATTCCAGATCGCGGTTTTCCAGGAATGCGGTGTCGCGGATTGGACGCACGTCAACCAAGGAACCCGGCAGGAATGCGCGCAAAGCACCCACCGCAACAGTGAAGCCGCCACGGACCTTGCCATTGATACGACCGATAACGGTTTCTTGTGTTTCGAAGGCTTTTTCCAGCTCGGCCCAAGCTTTGCTTTTCTTAGCTTTATCGCGGGAAAGCAGTGTAGAACCTAAGCCATCTTCGAACATGTCGAGCGCAACTTCGATTTCGTCGCCGACATTGACTTCCAGATCGCCATCTGCATTTAAAAATTGCCATTTCGGAATCACGCCTTCCGATTTAGCTTGGGTGCTGACAATAACGAATTCATTTTCGATATCGATCACAGTACCCATTAACATGGCGCCAGGACGCATTTCAGTCTTGGCAAAACTTTCTTCTAACAACTGTGCAAAGCTTTCGCTCATTATTCTACTTTCCCAAACTTGTTAAGACACAAACAAGCTTTTTCTCATCAATAAATTAAAAAAAGCCGCCTAATGGCGACCGCCAAACCTAAGTTTTAACGAACTAGGTTTATTACCGCGTCTATCACCTGCTGGATGCTTAAACTGGAGGAATCAATAGTGGTTGCGCCTTCCGGCACTGTCAGAGGAGCAGTTGCCCGCTCCTGATCGCGACGATCGCGCTCTTCAATTTCTCGGGTAATCTGAAAAAGATTAGCATCGATTCCTTTTTCAATCAACTGCTTATATCGTCTATTTGCTCTTTCCTCGGCACTGGCCGTCAGATAAACCTTATATTCGGCATCAGGGAAAACCACGCTACCCATATCTCGACCATCGGCCACAAGCCCCGGTAACCGCCTAAAATCCTTTTGTTTTTGCAATAAAATTGCCCTGACAGCTGGATAAGCAGCCACGATGGATGCCGCATTACCGGTGGTTTCAGTGCCCAATTGCGCAGTGATATCGACTCCATCCAATCTAACAACCAGAACCTCGCCACAATCAAATTCAAGCTGCATCGCTCCCGCGATTGCCGTTATTTGTGACAAATTATCCAGCGCTACGTCGGATTGCAATACCGCAATAGCTAACGAGCGATAAATAGAGCCGCTATCTAAGTAATGCCACTCCAATAACTTGGCTACCGCGCGACTGACGGTACCTTTACCGGCCCCACTAGGGCCATCGATTGTTAAAACAGGAATATTCATGATTACAAAGTGCTGAGATTCAAGCCTAATTGAGTAGCCAATTGCCTGAATTCAGGAAACGAGGTATTGACGTTGGCGCAATCATTGATTGTGATCGGCCCAGCGGCGCGCAGACCGGCAATCGAAAACGACATCGCGATGCGGTGATCACCATGAGAATCCACCACGCCGCCAGCAATTTTACCGCCGCCCTGCACCACCATGCCGTCTTCGGTAGGTTGCGCATCCACACCCAGAATTTGCAAACCGTCCGCCATCACTTGAATCCGGTCGGATTCTTTTACGCGCAATTCCTTGGCACCGGTCAAAACAGTTTGCCCTTCGGCACAAGCCGCCGCCACGAACAATACCGGAAATTCGTCGATTGCCAAAGGCACCAATTCTTCCGGAATTTCGATACCCTTTAATTGCGCCGAACGCACCCGAATATCAGCCACCGGTTCGCCACCGACTTCACGCTCGTTCAGCACTTCGATATTGGCGCCCATCAGACGCAGAATATCGATCACGCCGGTACGGGTAGGATTTATACCAACATGCTTCAAGGTCACATCGGAATCCGGAGCAATACTGGCGCCAACCAGGAAAAATGCCGCCGATGAAATATCACTGGGCACATCGATTTCGGTTGCGGTCAACTTACCTTTGCTGTCGATTTTGGCGGTGCTGCCTTCACGTGTTACCGGGTAGCCGAAACCGTTCAGCATCCGCTCGGTATGGTCACGGGTCGGCGCCGGTTCGGTAACACTGGTCTGGCCTTCCGCATACATGCCGGCCAGCAAAAGACAGGATTTGACCTGGGCGCTGGCGATGGGCATATCGTAATGCATGCCTTTCAGCTTGCCGGCCTGGCCTTTAATATGCAACGGCGCGGTGCCCTTGTCCTGGGTTTCGATCACGGCACCCATTTGCGCCAATGGCGTGGTGACGCGTTTCATCGGCCGCGATTCCAGGGATTTATCGCCAGTCAATACACAATCAAACGGCTGCCCGGCCAACAAACCGCTCAACAAGCGCATCGAGGTACCGGAGTTACCCAAATACAACGGTTTTGCCGGCGCCTTCAAACCATGCTTACCCACACCGTGGATAGTGACTTCGCCATTGACCGGACCTTCAATTTCAACACCCATGGCGCGAAAGGCTTCCAATGTAGACATGGCATCTTCGGCATTCAAAAAGCCTCTAACATGGGTTACGCCTTCTGCCAGCGAACCCAACATGATGGAACGATGCGACATGGATTTGTCGCCGGGCACACGAATTTCACCGCGCAAACTGCCGCCGGGTAGAACCTGAAATGTAATGGATTGAGACATAATGTTTTATTTAATCGTCAAAATTATCGAGAAATCGTTGCCGCGCATCCCTAGCATAGGTAAAAGTATCGAACAATTGTTGAGCCTGATCATCGGCCAGCAACTGTTCAATATGAGTCAACTCGGCTTTAAATTGTTGAATCAACGGGATTATTTCACATTTATTTGCAAGACAAATATCCTGCCACATGGTCGGATCGCTGGAGGCGATACGACTAAAATCCTTGAAACCACCAGCGGCATATTTAAAAATTTCCCGCTGTTCGTCTTTGCGCCCCAACAGACCGACCAAGGCAAAGGCCAGGATATGCGGCAAATGACTGGTGGCCGCCAACACGGTATCGTGGTGCTCGACACTCATCACCGATACGCTGGAGCCGATTTGCCGCCAAAAATTGCTCAGCTTATCAACAAACTGCTTATCGGTATCCGCCAGCGGCGTAATAATCAGGCGGCGATTCTTAAATAACTCGGCATGCGAGGCGTCCACACCACTGCGTTCGGCACCGGCAATCGGATGCGCGGGCACGAAGTTGTTCGGGACATGACCGAATGCGGCGGCAACCGCTGCCACCACGCTGCCTTTGGTGCTGCCGGCATCGCTATACAAAGCCTGCGCATGCCAATGCGGCCTGATGAGTTCGAAGATACTCCGCATGCTGCCGACGGGCGTCGCAACGATCACCAAATCGGCATGCTCCAGGGCTTGCCCCATATCGATATAAAACCGGTCGATGACCCCCAGCTCCTTTGCAAGCTGTAGGTTGGGTAAATTCTTTTCGCGGCCAAACGCGACGATTTCCTTGCATAAACCTTGGGCGCGCGCGGCTCTGGCAATCGACCCGCCTATCAAACCGGTGCCGATCACGCATAAGCGTTCAAACACCGCTCAATACCTCACGCAAAGCGGCAATAAACAGCTGATTTTCACGCTCGGTACCGATGCTGACCCGCAAATGCCGAGGCATTTCGTAATTGGCTATCGGGCGCACAATCACGCCTTTGCTAAGTAATGCGTCATAAATAGATAGCGCGTCTTGCTTGAGATCGACCGACACGAAATTGCCCGAAGACGGGATCCAGTCCAAACCCATGCCTTGAAACGCATCAGTCAATTGCGCCATGCCAATCGTGTTGACTAACAAAGTTTCCGCCAAATATTCGGTATCGCTCAGTGCCGCTTCCGCCGCGACCAAAGCCAACATATTGGAGTTGAACGGTTGCCGTACCCTATTCAGCAAATCGGCTACATCGACCGACGAAATACCGTAACCGATGCGCAAACCGGCCAAACCGTAGGCTTTGGAAAAAGTGCGGGTAACGATCAAATTGGCATACCGCCGCGGCCAGTGCAGCGACTCTGCTCGGACAGCGGGATCGACAAATTCATAATAGGCTTCATCCAGCACGCACAACACATGGGCAGGTAAAGCGGTAATAAAGTTTTCCACATCCTGCCGCGCCAACAAGGTTCCGGTGGGGTTATTCGGATTCGCGATAAACACCACTCGGGTCTTATCGTTCACAGCCGCCAACATGGCAGGTAAATCGTGACCGAAATCCTTGGCCGGGACAACCCGCGCACGCGCTCCGACCGCTTGAGTCAATATCGGATACAAGGCAAAGGCATGTTGTGCAAATATCACCTCGTGATCGGGTGACACGAAGGTGCGCATGACCAATTCCAGAATCTCGCTGGAACCATTACCCAAGGTGATTTGCTCCGGTGCTATGCCCCATTTTTGCGACAAAGCGGTTTTTAACGAAAAGCCGCTGCCGTCGGGATAACGGGTCAGCTCAGGCAAGCTTGCCTGTATGGCCGCCGTCACTTTGCTGCCGGTACCGAGCGGGTTTTCGTTGGAAGCCAGCTTAATGACTTCGTTTAAACCCAGCTCACGTTGTAACTCTTCTACCGGCTTACCGGGCACATAAGGCACCAGTTGTTGAACACCGGCCAACGCAAGTTCTAAAAATTTGTTCATGTAGTAATTGGTTAAATGACAGCTTTGGGATAAGAACCCAATATTTTCAACATTTTGACATTGTTTTGCAGCACTTTCAGCGCCTTGCCGACATATTCATCGTCGCGGTGGCCCTCTATATCGATAAAGAACACATAATCCCACAAACCTTGCCGGGAAGGACGCGATTCGATGTGGGCCATGCTGATACCATATTCGGCAAACGGGCCTAGGATTCGATGCAAGGCACCGGACTGATTACCGGTCGATACCAGGATGGAGGTTTTATCCAACCCTGTCGACACCGGTTGCTGGGCACCGATAATGATAAAACGGGTGGTATTGTTGGCTTCATCCTCGATATTTTTCTCGATAATGTTCAGATCGTACAGTTCGGCGGCTACCAAACCGGCAATTGCCGCCTTGCTATGGTCCAAGGATGCCAATCGGGCGGCTTCGGCATTGCTGCTGACCGCGGTTACCGTAACACCCGGTAGATAAGTATTCAGCCATTGCCGGCATTGAGCCAGCGATTGTTGATGCGAAAACACTTCATCGATCCCGATCAGACCATCCATTTTGCCCAACAGGTTTTGATGCACTCTGATTTCCACTTCGCCGCAAATTTTCAACGGGCTGGCTATAAAACGATCCAGGGTATGGGCAATCACACCCTCGGTGGAATTTTCCACCGGCACCACCCCAAACTGACAATGCCCGGTTTCCACCGCCTGAAAAATTTCATGTATGGTCGGTACCGGCACGTCTTTGACCGCATGCCCGAAATGCTTAAAAGTCGCCTGTTGGGTAAAGGTACCTTGCGGCCCCAGATAGGCCACTTCCAATGGCTTTTCCAATGCCAGACAAGCGGACATGACTTCACGAAATAAATGCGCGGCGGCATCATCACTCAACGGCCCCGGATTAAGCTCTTTGATACGCCGTAAGACCTGTGCCTCCCGATCCGGTCGGTAAAAACTACCGGTCTCGCCCTCGGCTTGCTTGGTTCGGGCTACTTCAATCGCACACTTGGCCCGCTGGTTAATTAATTGCAGGATTTGTTGATCGATCGCATCGATTTGGGTGCGTAATTCCGACAAAGGGATGATATTTGTCATGCTCTGCTTAGTGGGTGCGTTCAAACTCGACCATGAAAGCAATCAACGCATCGACACCGGCCTCCGGCATGGCATTGTAGATACTGGCGCGCATGCCGCCTACCGAGCGGTGCCCTGCCAGGGTAGTCAAACCGTTTTTCTCGGCCAAGCTCAAAAATTCTTTATCCAGGGCAGCATCGGACAACACAAACGGAACATTCATGCGCGAGCGGCAATCCTTAGACACCGGGTTGCTATACAAACCGGACTGATCGATGGCTTGATACAACTTATTCGACTTATGAATATTACGTTGTTCGATAGCAGACACACCGCCTTCGCCTTTCAACCATTGTAAAACCAAGCCCAGCAGATACCAGTTATAAGTTGCCGGGGTATTCAACATCGAATCGCTTTTGGCCTGCTGTTCGTAATTAAACACCGACGGTACTGATTTTGGCGCCAGACCGACCAGATCTTCCCGGACGATCACTACGGTCACCCCGGAAGGCCCCATGTTTTTCTGAGTACCGGCATATATAATCCCGTAGCGGCCGATATCGACGGGTCGCGATAGAATATTGGAGGACATATCGCAGACCAATGTCAGCCCACCCACTTCCGGCAGGTGATTAAATTCGACGCCATGTATGGTTTCGTTGGAGGTGTAATGCAGGTAGGCAGCATCTGGGTCTATCCGCCATTGGTCTGCAGCGGGAATGGTGGTGAATTTGCTGTCTTCGGAACTGGCGACCGTTTTAACCTCGCAATATTTTCCGGCTTCCTTGATGGCACTGGTGGACCAAGCACCGGTATTGACATAACAGGCTGCCGTTTTGCCGTTTAAAATGTTCTGCGGAATCATGGCAAATTGTGCCGTGGCTCCGCCCTGCAAAAACAACACCTTATAATTGGCGGGAATCGCTAGCAGCTCGATCAGATCGTTTTTCATGGCTTCGGCAATTGCCATAAAAGGCTTGCCGCGATGGCTCATTTCCATTACCGACATGCCGGTACCCTGCCAATCCAGCATTTCTTGTTGCGCTTTCAACAGTACGGCTTCCGGCATCATCGACGGGCCGGCGCTAAAATTATATATCCTTGCCATTATTCTTCTTCCCCGCCCAGTTCGGCGTTATCGGTTATTGTATCGTTGCCTTCGCCTTCTTCAATTTCATCCTCGTCGTCACCCAAACCTTCTATCCTGTCGACGCCGACCACTTTTTCGCCTTTATCCAGCCGAATCACCGTCACGCCTTGCGTATTGCGGCCGACTACCGAAATTTCATTCACTCGCGTTCTAACCAGGGTGCCGGCATTGGTGATCAGCATGATTTCATCGGTGTCATTCACCAATACCGCTCCGACTACCGCTCCGTTACGTTCGGAGGTTTGAATGGCAATCAAACCCTGACCGCCACGTTTATGCTGGGTAAACTCTTCGGTACGAGTACGTTTGCCATAACCGTTTTCGGTAATATTCAGCACTGTACCTTCGGTGGAAATAATCAACGAGATAATTTTTTGGCCCTCCTGCAAACGCATGCCGCGCACACCGGCCGCGGTTCGTCCCATCGGACGCACATCGGTTTCATTGAAACAGACCGCTTTGCCGTCGCTGTTAAACAACATGACGTTTTGTTGGCCGTCGGTCAGCGCTACGCCCACCAACATATCGTTATCCCGCAAATCGATGGCGATTTTACCCTTGGCCAGCTGGTACGCAAATTCGGTCAGAGGGGTTTTTTTCACGGTGCCGGAAGCGGTGGCCATGAATACAAATTTGTCTTCACTATATTCGCGCACCGACAGCATGGCATTGATTTTCTCGCCCTCTTCCAGCGGCAATAAATTCACAAACGGTTTACCGCGCGAGGCCCGGCTAGCTACCGGCAATTCATAGACTTTCAACCAATACACTTTGCCGCGCGACGAGAAACACAAAATGGTGTCGTGGGTATTGGCGATGATCAGCTTGTCGATAAAGTCGTGTTCTTTAGTGGCCGTTGCCGACTTGCCTCTACCACCACGGCGCTGGGCTTTATAATCGGTCAGCGGCTGGGTTTTGACATAGCCTTCATGCGACATGGTCACCACCATGTCTTCTTCGGTAATCAAATCTTCAGCAGACAGATTAGAAAAATCCTGCATGATTTCAGTGCGCCGGGCATCCGAGTACTGTTCCTTGATAGCCTCGAGCTCTTCCTTGATCACTTCCATCAAGCGCACATCACTGCCGAGAATATGCAAATATTCATCAATCAACTCCAGTAACTGCTTGTATTCGTTGACGATCTTCTCTTGCTCCAGCCCTGTCAAACGATGTAAACGCAAATCCAGAATCGCTTGCGCCTGCTCTTCCGACAACCGATAAAAACCGTCCGCCAAACCATATTCAGGACCTAAGTTTTCCGGACGCGAGCGATCGGCATCGGCTCTATCCAGCAATGCAGCAACCAGACCGGCACTCCAGGTTTTACCCAACAAACCTTGCTTGGCTTCCTGGGGATTCGGCGAAGTCTTGATCAGCTCGATCATGTCATCGATGTTGGCAAGAGCAACCGCCAAACCTTCTAAAATATGCGCCCTTTCCCGTGCTTTACGCAGATTGTAGATGGTACGGCGGGTAACGATCTCGCGGCGGTGATCGATAAACGCCGACAGGATGTCTTTCAATGACATACAGTGTGGCCGACCATCCAGCAATGCCACCATATTGATACCGAACACGGTCTGCATCTGGGTTTGCTTGTACAGATTATTCAGCACCACATCGGCCACTTCGCCACGACGCAGTTCAATCACCATGCGCATGCCGTCTTTATCGGATTCGTCTCGCAGACCCGAGATACCCTCCAGCTTGCCTTCTTTAACCAACTCCGCGATTTTTTCCAGCAAGCGAGCCTTGTTGACCTGGTACGGCAATTCGGTAGTAACAATGGCTTGCCGGCCGCTATCGCCGATATCTTCAAAGTGGGAGCGAGCCCGGATATAAATCCGACCACGCCCGGTGGTATACGCTTCGTAAATACCGGAAGCACCGTTAATAATACCGGCGGTGGGAAAGTCCGGACCCGGCACGATTTGCATCAATTCGGGGATTGTCAGATCGGCGTTTTCGATCAAAGCCAAACAAGCGGAGACAATCTCGTTGAGATTGTGCGGCGGTATATTGGTGGCCATTCCCACGGCGATACCGGACGAGCCGTTGATCAACAAAGTCGGGATACGGGTCGGCATTACCGTTGGCTCGGATTCCGATTCGTCATAGTTGGACACGAAATCCACGGTTTCCTTATCCAGATCGGCCAGCAGTTCGTGAGCGATTTTTGACATTCGCACTTCGGTATATCGCATAGCCGCGGGCGAGTCGCCGTCAACCGAACCAAAGTTACCTTGACCGTCTACCAGCATATAGCGCAACGAAAAAGGCTGCGCCATCCTAACGATAGTGTCGTACACGGCCGTATCGCCATGCGGATGATATTTACCGATGACGTCGCCGACCACGCGCGCGGATTTTTTATACGGTTTATTCCAGTCGTTACCGAGCTCTCTCATCGCGAATAGCACGCGACGATGCACGGGCTTCAGCCCGTCTCTAACATTAGGAAGTGCCCTACCCACAATCACGCTCATCGCGTAATCGAGGTAGGATTGTTTCATCTCGTCTTCGAGATTAACCGGGATAATTTCTTTAGCGAAGTCTGACATGGGTCCGTGGTTCCAATTCAGCCAAGCGTTTGCGGCTCGACGGGTTTGCCTGAAGTATTAAATCCTTTTCACACTAGCAAAGGCTCATAAAAGCCGCCGATTATAGCAAATGCCCGTCAATCTAGTCAGGCAAAAATCTCGGCCAAAAAATTTTGCATGGCTTGCCAGGATCGCTTATCAGCCAAGGCTTGATAGACCGTACCAAAGCCAGGGTCATTTGCGACAGGATTGGTAAAAGCATGCAGGGTGCCGCCATAGACATGCACCTGCCAATCAGCGCCAGCCTGCGTTAATTCTGACTGTAAAGCCAACACCTGTTCAGGGGGGGCCATGGGATCGTCATGTCCATGCAGGACCAAAACCTTGGCTTTGATTTCAGGTTTGGGAATGTTATCGGCGGGAATCAACAAACCGTGAAACGACACCACACCGCGAATATCAACCCCGCTGCGGGCCAAGTCCAGCGCGCACAAACCGCCAAAGCAAAAGCCCATGGCGGCTATGCGCGTATCATCCGCCCAAGGCATCAACTTAACAGCCGCCAATGCTCGCTGCAGCCGCTGTTGCAGCTTCGCCCTATTCGCCATAAAAGGCTGCATCAGACTGGCATTTTCCTGCGGGGAACTACCAATTACGCCTTTTCCGTACATGTCGGTCGCAAAGGCCAGATAACCCAGTTCCGCCAACTTTTTAGCCTTTTCAGCCACAAACTCATCGCGTCCGGCCCAAGCGTGATGAATCAGCACCACCGGCCGAACACCTACCAGGGTATCGTCGTAGGCAAAAAAGCCCTCCAGTAATACATCATCATCTAAATAATCAACCGTATTGGATACGATAGCCATGCGCCCTCTCCGTTTAATATTTAAGTTAACGCACCTTCACGCTGCAAAGCCTCTATAAAACCTTCGGAAGCGGCTTCGACCATATCCAAAACCCGTTCAAACCCATAGGTCCCGCCATAATAGGGATCCGGCACTTCGCGACTTTTTACCTGCGGTGCGTAATCAAGAAATAAGCGAATTTTATGCTTGTGCTCATCAGGACAAAGTTCCGACAAGATAGTAACATTTTCTTCGTCCATGGCCAGGACATGGTCGAACAACTCAAAATCGGTCGGATTGACTTTTCTGGCCCGCAGATGTTTGAGCTCAACCCCCCTTTCCCTGGCAGCTTTCTGCGCTCTTAGGTCGGGCGAATCGCCAACATGGTAGGCATGCGTTCCGGCAGAGTCGACTTCAAAGGCGTCAACCAACTCTCGATTGGCAATAAATGCATTAAAAACACCTTCCGCCGTGGGGGAACGGCAAATATTGCCCATACAGACAAAGAGAACTTTAATTTTTTTCATATCAATCAACAATCTAAGTAGAAATTTTTCCAGAAAAACGCACCGCAAAACAGCCTATTGCGACCCTACAAAAACAAGACGTTACACCGTTATTTTCGGGCGGAAATCGGTTCTCTACCTCTATTATATGAGAAGACCACTTCTTTCAAAACAAACATTGTCGCTATCTCAATCGCAATCCAACCGTTCTATGTTTTAGCACCTGAAGCTTGGGTTTTCCTGTAACTGGGTAAATAGTTACGTCTTAACAATGTATATTAGAAGCGGTCATTTAAATTAATAATACTAGGTTATGCCCCTGTTTCGAGTCGGATTATTTGTATTTTTAGTACTTGCCTGAAGTCTGAACCCCGTATCGGTTCAGGCGAAAAATACACTTGTGCGTATTGGCAGAACGTGGGGAACAGAACACCCTCAATCAATGGCAACCGACCGCCGACTATCTGAGACAGCGTATTCCCGGATACTATTTTACCGTGGTGCCGCTGGGTTTCGAGCGCATAGGCCAGACAGTGGCGGCCGATGAAGTGACCACCCCTGAAATGTATGTCGACTTTGAAATGCGTTACGGCGCAGGACGACTCGCCACCTTGCGTAATCGCATTAATGGCAGCAGTTCTACCGATTATGGCGAGGTAGTCTTCACCCGTGCAGATCGAGATGATATTCAGGATCTAACAGACTTGGTAAGCAAAAAGTTTCGCGGTGGTCGATGAAAGCTCTTTGGGCGGCTATTTAATAGCTAGTCGGGAAAAGCAACATAGGGGGTATAAATGCCGACACCCTCGAACGCATGAATGCCGAAGGCTGCATTGATCTGACCGAATTGAAACTGCTGAACCCGCAACATTATGTGAATTTTGATTTTCTAGTCAGCACACAACTCTATCCGGAGTGGCCATTTGCCAAACTGCCCAACACACCCGACTCCCTCTGCCAGGCAGTGGTATCGGCATTGAGTTGGTGCCAGCCGACAGTCCGGCGGCCCGGGCGACCTTAATCGCAGGCTGAAGCGTGTTAGCCAACATTGGAACGAGGCTTTTGCTGCGATCAGTGACCCGATTTTCATCCATGACGGCCAGATGCATATCCCGCAAGCAAACCCAGCCTATTGCAAGCAAGCCGGCTGTAGTCTGGAGCAGATGCAAGGTCGTCCTTATTACGCCCCCCCCCCGGCCGGAAGGCCCGTTTGCGTATTCCGGTCCAACGTTGCCACCTAATCCAGGCGAAAGCTGCCATCCATATCCTCGAGGATGTGACGGATGTGCGCCGGCCTAAACTCGATAGTGTCGCAAAACGCCTGGTTAAGCCTTATTTCACTACTCAATTTTTACAATTGTTTGATGACGCGGACCGGAACAATAGTGCCGGCGCTGAAATGTTGCTGGCGGATACAAATAGCATCAGCGATGTGAATCAGGCAATCAGGATTACGTCATCGATCACCGTATCATCCTGCCCGAAGGCGGCGTGCGCATTGTTCACGAAGTTGGAGAGGTCCGCCTCAGCGAAAAAGGTCAAGCATTGCGTATGATAGGCACCGTGCAAGATGCAACCGAATTGCGTCAGGCGAAACTGGAGATGAGAAGACTCAACCGCGCGCTACGCACATTGAGTCTGTGCAATACCACCCTGGTACATGCGGTGCAGGAACAGACGCTAGTGAACGATATCTGCCGGATTCTGACTGAAAGTGGCGGCTATCGTTTTGTTTGGGTCGGCCATGCGCAAAACGATGAACATAACACCATACAACCCGTAGCCCACGCCGGCCATGAGCATGGATTTCTGGATATTTTGACACTGACCTGGTCCGAGGATCAAAGCGGGCAAAATCCAGCCGGTTATGCCATTCGCAGTAAGGAGGCTTTCATTACAAGAGATATCGTCCACGATGCACAAGGCTTTGCCGACTGGCGCATGGCTGCTTTGGAACGCGGTTATGTGTCGGTTTCGCCCCTGGATGGCAGCCTGTTACAGTTCAACCAAGCCTTGTGTGAGTTACTGGGATACGATCGCCAGACTCTGGCTAAAAAGAATGTTTTCGATCTTTATGCTGACACTGAAGCCGGCCTGAGTATGGCCAGACAAATTTTTGAGCGTTTCCTGCAAGGCGAAAGTGTCCGCGATTTCGAACTGCAGATGCGTCACTGCGACAGCCACCCCATATGGGTGACTGTCTGCATCGATCCGGTGTTTGATGAATCCGGAAAAGTGATTGAAAGCCGGTCCAGTGTAATCGATATTTCCACACGCAAGCAGGCAGAGGAAGAAGAGCACCGGGTCGCAGAGCTGGCGATACAAATCGGCAGTCGAATGGGCCTGGATCCGTTTCGCCTGGAAGGTTTACGTCTGGGTGCGACCATACACTATATCGGCAAGATAGCCGTGCCTTCCGAAATCCTCAATCGTCCCGACAGGCTCGATCCAATTCTGTTCAACGTCATCAAGGCCTATCCGACGGTGGGTTACGACATTATCTGCGGTATCGAATTTCCCTGGCCATTAGCGAAAATGGTGGCTCAGCATCACGAACGCCTAGACGGCAGGTTATCCTTACGGACTTAAAGGCGGGGAAATTATGCTTGAATCCCGCATATTGGCAGTAGCTGACGTCGTTGAAGCAATGGCTTAGCACCGCCCTTATCGTGCCGCGCTAGGTCATCAAGTAGCCCTAGATGAAATTGAGCGCGGCAAAGGCACAATTTATGATGCCGAGGTTGTGGCATGCTGTCAGGCACGGCGCCTTGAAAAAGGCTTCCCCTGGACCTGATACTTCAACACTATCAAACCCGCCAAGCACTCAAAGCATTCAATACAAGGCGGACAACCGACCTCTGTCGGATTTACCTATCCGCATCCACTAGCGTTTTCATAGCGGATATGCCTTACACATAAGCAAAACTTTGATTTTCCGCATGCTTAATTAAGTTTTTTAGTTAGTTGCCGATAGATTGTAAGCTATACTTTCGGCGCCTGTCTTCAGCCAAATATGGCACTAGAATTCAGAATAATAATTTTAAAGCGTTAGCAGGAGTTTCGGATGTTGATGATGAACTGGCATTCAGTTGGGGTAAAAGTGGTTGCCATAACCATGGGTGTACTTACGGTTGTTGGAATCGGCGCATTGGTTGCGTTCTCTAACGCTCAAAAGCAAAACCTAATCGATCGTAAAATCGAATCCTCCCGTCAATTGTTGCTGGTATCAGAATCGATCCGCGATAACGTGGTCAAAAAATGGGAAGAGGGACTGTATACGCCAGAATATCTGCTTGAAGTGACCCAAAACAAAACAGCTTCCGCCGCACGTGAATTGATCATCGCCACCGTGCCTACCGCAAATGCCTGGGACGTTATCGAAGCCAAAGCCAAGGAAGCCGGCTTCCGTTTTAAAGCCCCAGCACTTAACCCCCGCAATCCACCCAGAAATAATCCTGACGAAATCGAACGTAAAGTATTGGATCTCTTTCAAAGCGACCCTTCACTAACCGAATACAGCATGGTAGACGAAGAAAAGCAGGAGATTCGCTACTTCAGGCCCGTTAAAATGGTAAAGCAATGCGAATTATGCCACGGCGATCCCGCTACTTCAGCGGCCTTATGGAATAACGACCAAGGCAAGGATTTGTTGGGTTACCCCATGGAAAACCGTCGGGCCGGCGATTTACACGGCGCGTTTGAAATTATCACGCCCTTCAGCGTGGCCTTGGCAGGCTACAAAACCGAAATGTACTATGCAGTCGGTTTTTTGATACTTGGCTTGTTTTTAATCGGTAGTACCGGCTATTTTGTGATGGGTAAAATCATTATTGGCCCTTTAACCGATCTGGCTTTGAATTTACAAAAAATTTGTAGTGGCGACGGCGACTTGCGGGCCAGACTGAATGCATCGGGTAAATCCGAATTTGCCTGGGTTGCCTCGAGCTTTAACTCCTTCGTCAAGAAGATTGCCAAAACCGTGGACGAGATTAGCGTCACCAGTGAAAAACTTGCCAACGCCTCGCATAAACTGGCCAATATTACCCAAACAACCCAAAAAGGCGTCGAACGTCAATTACAGGAAACCACTCTGGTAGCCAACGCCATGAAACAAATGACCTCGACTGTTCAAGAAGTGGCCAGAAATGCGGTCAAGGCTTCCGAAGCCGCGGAAACAGCGGACCAAGAGGCAACCAGCGGTAAAAATATTGTTAACGACGCCGTTAACGGCATTAATAATCTGGCTTCTGAAGTGGAAAACGCAGCCAGCGTGATTCATGAACTGGAAAACGACAGTAACAGTATCGGCGAAGTATTGGGGGTTATCCAAGGCATTGCCGAGCAAACCAACTTATTGGCCTTAAACGCCGCTATTGAAGCCGCCAGAGCAGGTGAACAGGGTCGCGGTTTTGCCGTGGTGGCTGACGAGGTCAGGACCCTGGCCAGTCGCACTCAAAACTCTACTCTGGAAATACAGCAAACCATAGAACGCTTGCAAGACCGCGCCAAAAAGGCGGTGTCGGTTATGGATAACGGCCGCAAGCGGGCTGCATCCAGTGTCGAACAAGCTGCTTCCGCTGGCGGTTCAATTACATCGATCAGCCAACGTATCGATACGATTAACGATATGAATAACCAAATCGCCAGTGCCGCCGAAGAACAAACCGCAGTGGCTGAGGAAATCAACCGCAATATTAGCAATATCAGCCATGTTTCCGAAGAAACATCGGTGGGCGCTAAAAATACCGCGGACGCCTGCAATGAATTGCTGGAACTGGCGGACCAATTGCGCACCACGGTTGGTAGCTTCAGAACTTAACCTCATCAAACGCTTCGGAGCGGTCAATCAACCGCTCCGAATTCAAACCCGCTTTTCCAGCGGCTTCCTTTGCGCGCATCCCATGCTCGGATATATGATGCCCGCCCCTGTCACATTTCCGAAAAGGTGCCACATGACATTCCAAACCGCACTTAAAGCTCTGTTGATTAGCGTGCTGTTGACCAGCAACAGCCAAGCCCAGGAGCATTTTATAAAAACCTTTAACTCTGGCAGCTATCAACAATTACTGCGCGAAAACGCCGCCCAACCCTTTGTGCTGGCCATCTGGTCGGTGGATTGCCCGTCATGCATTAAAGATATGAGTGTTTTATCGCAAGTCAGACAAAACCACCCCGACCTAAAAATCATCACGCTCTCGACCGACGAACCCAGCGCCACGCCGGAGGTTAAAAATATCCTGGCCCGTCATGCATTAAACGATCTGGAAAACTGGGTTTTTGGCAGCGATGACGCGCAAAAACTGCGTTATGAAATCGACCCCGGCTGGTATGGCGAATTGCCCAGGACTTATTTTTTCAGTTCCGAGCATAGCCGGACCGGTAAAAGCGGTGCGTTGAAAATCGAAGAGTTTGAAGCCCAACTTAATACAATCAAACCTTGATGGCCACTCTTCAGGCTTGCCGACAAATTCAACTACAGTTTGAGCCCAAGCTGAACGAATTGGGCAAGGGTAAACGCCTGGCTGACGGGCTATCCGCCGTGGTTCAGATTGAAAATACCTTGTGGCTGGCCCACGACGAAACGGACACACTCGAAAGGCTGACGTTGAGCGAAACAGGCCGAACAGGCCAATTTTCCGCGACCGATCACAACCAGTTTTCATTGCATGATTTTCTAACACTGCCCGTATCAACCAAAAACACTCGCACCCGGCAACAAGAAATCGATATAGAGGGACTGGCTTATGCAGACGGATATTTATGGCTGACAGGCTCGCACAGCCTGAAAAGAAACAAGCCCAAACCCGACCAGAATGTTAACCGCAATCAAAACCGGTTAGCCAACATCATCAGGGAAGGCAACCGTTTTCTGATCGCCCGCATCCAGATCGAAACACATAAAGGTTCTTATCGACTCGGTAAAACCCATAAAAAGCGCTCGGCGGCCAGTTTGCAAGGCGATAAAAACGACAATGAACTTACCAAGGCACTTGCACACGACCCGCATCTGGCGGCTTTTTTAAGCATTCCCGGCAAAGACAACGGCTTCGATATTGAAGGATTGGCGGTTATTAACGACCGCCTATTTCTAGGCTTGCGCGGCCCGGTATTGCGCGGTTGGGCAGTTATTCTAGAAATTGAATTGGATGGGCAAGGCCGACATTTACAAACGATCGGACCCAACCGACAGCTATACCGCAAGCACTTCCTGCAATTGGGCGGACTTGGCATACGCGATTTATGCTTTCGGAATGCGGATTTATTGATTCTGGCCGGACCCAGTATGGCCTTGGATGGGCCGGTCAGCGTGTTCTGCTGGCAAAATGCCGGCAAGGTAAAAGATGAAAGCTTTATCAACGCAACTCAATTACAAAAAGTAATCGACATTCCGTTTGGCCACGGCGACGATCATCCGGAAGGTATGGCGCTGTTTTATCCGCCCAACGCTAAATCTGCGACTTTACTGATAGTCAATGATGCTGCGGCTAAACAGCGTCGACCCAAGAAAAACCGCATGCTGGCCGATATTTTCCCTTTGCCTTAAATTTTTATAGTTTCCCATGCAACACAACAACTTACGCCTAAACTCGGAGTCAAGTCCTCAGCGAGTCTTGTTTAACCCGATACAATACCGCTCTAAGTAAATTAAGCATTGTAAATCACATGGTTGTTATTGAATGTCCAGATAAGAGCAACTTGCAAATATACCTATCCGGCACGACTGGTAATTTTTTCCGTTAATTTATTCATTGAGCGAATGTAATGAATTCCATCGACATTTTTCCTTGGGACGATAACTTCAATACCGGAATCCGGAAAATCGACGAGCAGCATCGCAGCCTGGCCAACCTGCTGAACCGCCTGGCCAGCCAGATTGCCTTCACACCCGACAACAACTTAATCTCACAGATTCTCAACGAACTCACTGACTACGCGGTGTACCACTTCCAGTCCGAGGAAGAAATCTGGGCAACGTATTTAGCACATGATGATTTGGAGATCGAACACAAGGCCCGCCACCAACGGTTTATCGATACCGTGCAGCAACTCAAAGCCGAACAATGCCATCGCCCCATCGCCGAAATCACAAACGAGGTATTGGGTTTTCTAGCACGTTGGCTGGTCGCCCATATTTTTGAGACCGATCGCGAAATGGCTTACATCGTGCTCGCCCTGCAATTTGGGCTGAACCTCGAGCAAGCCAAACAACGCGCCGCCAATCAAATGGCCGGCACCACCCGCGCACTTATCGACGTCATTCTGTCGATCTACAAAAGCTTATCCACAAATACGCTACGTTTGATGCGCGAAATCGACGAAAACAAACGGATTCAAGCGCGAGAAAAATCGCGTAGCCTTATTCTGGAATTGATGGCGACGGGGACCGCGCTGCCAGAGATACTGGCAGCCATCGTGCGATCTGTGGAACAAGAAAAGCCCGACATGCTATGCAGCATCCTCCTGTTGGATAATGAAGGCAAGCACTTGTTACATGGTGCCGCGCCCAGCCTGCCCGAATTTTATAATTCGGCGATTAGCGGCACGGCTATCGGCCCTGGCATTGGCTCGTGTGCTACCGCCGCATTTTCGGGCCAGCGTGTGATTGTTGAGGACATTCAGAGTCATCCCTATTGGGCAAATTATAAGGCATTGGCAGGCCAAGCAGGATTGGCCGCATGTTGGTCAGAACCCATACTCTCAGCAAATGGTAACGTTTTAGGCACCTTCGCCATATATCACCACCAGACACATTTGCCTGAAAGCGGCGATATTGTGCTGATTGAACAAATAGCCCATTTAACCAGTATCGCCATTGAGAATTATCAAACCAGTCAGGCCTTAAAAACCAGCCAATCCAGACTGTCGACCATTTTGGATAACGTCAATGCCTGTATTTACCTGAAAGATACCGAAGGCCGCTACCAGTTTGTAAATCAGCGCGTGCTCGATTTATGGGGCACAACCCTAGACAAGGTGCTGGGCCAAGGAGACGAGCAGTTTTTTGATCCGCAAACCACGGCCACCATCCGCGAGAATGATCATCTTGTTCTGGTAGAAGGCAAAACCTTACAGAGAGAGGAGATCAATGTAGTGGCCGCCACGGGTTGCACTACCACCTATTGGACAACCAAACTGCCGCTTTTCAGGCCCGACGGCGAGATATATGCGCTTTGCGGTATCTCAACGGATATCAGCGAACGCAAACAGGCAGAGCAAGCCCTGCTCACCTCGGAACTATTTTCCAAAGCAATCATTGATGCGGTGTCCGCGCACATTTGCGTGTTGGATAAGGCCGGAAAAATACTGGCCGTCAATCAGGCCTGGATAGACTTCTACATGGAAAATCAACCGGAAAACCGGGATTACGGCGTTGGCACAAACTATCTAACATTGTGTGACTCGGTCACTGACGCCGATTGTGCGACGGTCGCTAAATTAATGTCCGCCAATATTCGCAAGGTCGTTCGCGGCGATATCAAGGAATTTGTACTGGAATACCCTTGCCATAGCTCAAATGAACAACGTTGGTTTATTGCCAGGGTGACCCGATTTCAAGGGGATAGCGGCAATGTGGTGATTGCGCATGAAAACATCACCCAACGCAAGCAAGCAGAAGAAAAGTTGCAACTCGCCGCCAATGTGTTTACACATGCCCGCGAAGGCATCCTGATTACCGATGCCGCGGGCAGCATTATCGACGTTAACGATACTTTCACCCACATCACAGGCTACAGCCGTGAGGAGATACTGGGCAAAAACCCAAACATACTCAGCTCAGGCCGGCAAGGTCAGGAATTTTATGCCGCCATGTGGCGCGACCTGGCCTCTATTGGCTATTGGTCCGGTGAAATCTGGAACCGGCGCAAGAACGGTGAAATGTATGCTGAAATGCTTACCATCAGTACAGTCCGGGATGCCTCGGGCCATGCACAAAATTATGTCGGCTTATTCATCGACATCACCTCGATGAAAGAATACCAGCAGCAACTCGAGCACATCGCCCATTTCGACGTGCTCACCAACCTGCCTAACCGGGTATTGTTGGCTGATCGGTTGCAACAAGCCATGTTGCAAACCCAACGGCACAAGCATTCTCTGGCCGTGGTTTACCTTGATTTGGACGGCTTTAAAGCCGTCAATGACAGCTATGATCACGAAACGGGCGATGAACTGCTGGTCGCCATATCGAAACGCATGAAAGAGGCCCTACGCGAAGGCGATACACTGGCGCGCATCGGTGGTGATGAATTTGTTGCCGTCCTTAGCGACCTAGAGCGAATGACCGACTGCGAACCCATACTGGAGCGCTTTCTTCAGGCGACCGCTAATCCAGTCATGATTGGCCAAAATGCACTGCAGGTTTCCGCCAGTATCGGCGTCACCTTCTATCCGCAAGACAACGTCGATGCCGACCAATTGATGCGCCACGCCGATCAGGCCATGTATACCGCCAAACAGGCGGGTAAAAACCGTTATCACTTGTTTGATGTTCAGCAAGACGCAGCCATCAAAACCCAACGAGAAAATCTCGAAGGCATACGCCAGGCTCTTATAAAAAACGAATTCGTACTGTATTATCAGCCAAAAGTGAATATGCAGACCGGCGATATCATTGGTGCCGAGGCATTGATCCGCTGGCAACACCCGCAGCGCGGAATTCTGGCACCTGGCGACTTCCTGCCCATTATCGAGAATCACCCGCTCAGTGTGGACTTGGGCGAATGGGTAATCGATACCGCATTGACCCAAATGAGTATATGGAATGCCAGTGGATTGAATATTCCTGTTAGCGTGAATGTCGGTGCGCGCCAATTGCAACAACGCCATTTCGCGATCCAACTATCGACCCTGTTACTCAAACACCCCAACGTTAAGCCTAACTTTCTGGAACTGGAAATACTGGAAACCAGCGCCCTGGCAGACATAGCCGAAGTGTCCGCCATCATGTATGCCTGCCGCGAAATTGGGGTACGCTTTGCCCTGGACGACTTCGGTACCGGCTATTCTTCGCTAACCTATCTCAGACGTCTGCCGGCAGATATGTTGAAGATCGATCAGAGTTTCGTACGGGACATGTTGGTCGATCCGGACGATCTGGCCATTGTCAATGGCGTCATCGGCTTGGCCGCGGCTTTCAATCGCCAGGTAATTGCCGAAGGCGTGGAAACCCTGGCGCACGGTAAACGATTGTTATCAATGGGTTGCGCGCTGGCGCAAGGGTATGGCATTGCCCGCCCGATGCCTGCCGCCGAAATCCCCAGCTGGCGCCCGGATAAGGCCTGGATGGCCTAACGGCTTTTCATGCATGGGCCGGTTAAACCAAAAATACCGCAACCCCAGGCCGACATTTGACGTTCGCGCCTGGCTATACAGCTTGCCGCCTCCGTCCAGGCTTTATACAATCGCACCAAAGCCGCCACAACGTCCTGCAGAGCCTGTACCCGATTTGCGCCAGCGGCGCACTACGCGGCGGCGTCACAAGGCTTGATAATCGGTAGTCCCCTATGGCAGTGCCACTTAAAATACCGCGGCTTTTACATTCATACTCCATCCTTTGCTGGCATTGATCGGCAAGCCGGATTATCCTGATGTCTGGCGGCACCGCCAAGCAGCGTCGAGTTTAGATTTAAGTAGCATCGCCGGCTGTTTTATATCCCATTCAAGAGGAGATATTTATGTCACAAATATTAGAAAAAAACCAGGAAGCACCATTTTTCCGCGCCAGCAATCAAGATAACCAAAGAATCTATTTATCCGATTACAAGGACGAAAAAATCGTAGTGTTATATTTTTACCCCAAAGACGACACTCCCGGCTGCACCATAGAAGCCAACGATTTCACCGCCATGGCCGATGAATTTGCCGCGCAGGATGCGGTGGTTATTGGCGTGAGCAAGGATGATTGCGAGAGTCACCGGGCTTTTATCAGTAAATACGCACTAAACGTACAGCTTTTGGCGGATACTTCGGGCGAACTTTGCGATAGTTACGGAGTCTGGCAGGAAGTAGAAAAAGACGGCGTCAAAAAATGGAAAATTGTTCGCTCCACGTTCATCATCGGCAAGGACGGCAAGTTGATCGAAGCCATGTATGGCGTCAATCATGAAGGCCATGCCCAAGCTGTACTGGATATCCTTAAAGGTTTAAACGCTTAAAAATATATACGGGAGGCGTACGTTAATACACGCCTCCCCTTTATCACGATATGGCAGCGCACTAGGCCAAGCCGGGGCAGTTATTACGCAGCAACCACTATTGTTCAGTTTATTGCTTAATTCTGGCAGCCAATCGATGTCCGCTGGCAGCCGCATGCTCGCTTAAACCATGAACTTCGCAACGCCCGCCATGTTCAATATAATCCTTTTTATACGCGTGGATAAATTCCATCACGGTATGGTCGATCAGGTATACATCCGCCAGATCAAATACGATAAAACCGCCCTTTGGCAGCATGGCCAGTTCGCTTTTTAAGGCAATAAAGTTAGAAAAAATAGCGGAACCGTCAACTTTGATCCGGTAGCCATGGTCGTGTTCGTGATGTATGTGATACGAGATGGATAGAACATTTTTTAACGGTACGCCTCTCACCGCATGAATCAATAACTTTGCGGCGATACCCAACATCACACCCAGCAACAAATTGGTGGCCAGTACGCTGACAATGGTCACCACAAAAATATACAGCTGTTCCTTGCCTAAATCCAAAGTCTTCGCAAACGCTTGCGGTGAAGCCAACCTGAAGCCGATGTAAACCAATAAGGCGGCCAACGATGCCAGCGGTATGCTATCGATAATTTGTGGAAACAACAGGACAAACAACAATAAAAAGCCGCCATGCCAAAAATTCGACCAACCACTTTTCGCACCATAATCAATATTTGCGGAACTGCGCACGATTTCTGCAATCATCGGTAAACCGCCGATCATGCCGGACAGCGTGTTGCCGATGCCAATTGCTTGTAAATCCTTGTTTAAGTCGGAATAGCGTTTTTCAGGGTCCAGTTTATCGACCGCCGCACTACTAAGCAGGGTCTCCAAACTGCCAACCAAGCAAATGGAAATAACGCTTTCCCAAAACGACGCGCTGCTTACTTTGGAAAAATCCGGAAAGAAAATACTGGCGGCAAGATTATCGGGCATAGTGATTAGAAACGGCCCGTTAATATTAATAGTCTCGGGCAAATTGAACAGCGTCTCCGGATGGAAATGTTGCAGGTCGAATAAATAGCCTAAGCCGATACCCAGCATAATCACCAACAACGGCGCCGGTACTTTTTTAAGTACGGGATGCTGAAGACTTGGCCAGCCAATTAATATGCATAAGGCAAATAAAGCGATCAGGGCAATCTTGGGAACAAAAAACGCCTGCACATGCAATAGTTGCAAGATGGCCCGCAACATATTGCCCGTCGTTTCAACTTGTAATCCCAGCATAACCGGGAGCTGTTTGGTCATAATAATGATGCCGATCGCCGCCAACATGCCGTGAACGACCGAGGCGGGGAAAAACACCGCCAAGCGTCCTGCCTTGAAATGTCCCAACACGATTTGCAACAACCCGGATATCACGATCGCCGCCAGGGTGTAACGATAGCCGGCCAGCATATCGCCCGATCCCAAATTTTGTACCGAGGCAAAGATGACCACGATCAGACCGGCCGCCGGCCCGACAATAGTGAGAGACGAACCGTTAATCCTTGAAACCAGTAAACCGCCAATAATGGCGGAAATAATGCCTGCCATGGGCGGAAAACCCGAAGCGACCGCCACGCCCAGCGATAAAGGCAGGGCGATTAAAAACACCAGAAAACCAGCGACAATATCGGTCCGCCAATCGGCGGTTTTCCAGGTACTACTGATACTTTTATCCGTACTTGAGTTGAAAGAATTGTCCATTTATTGTCCTTGATATTTACCTTATCGTGAATGAATAACCGTGCTTCATATAAAGCCAGCGGCTTGAGCGGCACGGAACTCCGAAAGCATCAGCGGGCGAAACTGTAGATCAAACCGCCGGCCAACACCAGTGCTACCAGGCCCCAGCCTAACCGATCCATATACTCTCTAAGTTTGCTTTCCAAACGTTCGCCGCCAGCAGCAAGCAGCATGGCCACCAAAAAGAAGCGCCCACCGCGTCCCAACATGGACGCCAATACGAACGGTATAAAAATCATATTTAATGCGCCGGCGGCAATGGTAAACACCTTGTATGGAATGGGTGAAAAACCGGCCACCAGCACGGCCCAAAAACCCCACTCACCGAACCAGCTTGTCGCCTTAAGATAAGCAGCCCAGTAATGAGAGGTTTGCAGCCAGGGTTCTATATTGTCAAATAGAAAAAAACCGATACCGTATCCAGCCATTCCACCTAAGACCGAGGCAATCGTAGTCCAAAGAGCAAAGCGGAAGGCACTTTTCGGCTGCGCCAATGCCATCGGCGCCAGCATCACATCCGGCGGCACAGGAAAAAATGAAGATTCCGCAAAACTCAGTGCAAATAAAAATTTTACAGCGTGGCGGTGTTTGGACCAAAGAATGACACGGTCATAGAGCTTTTGGAACATACGAAAAGGTACCTGTAGTGTCTGATTAATGACAATTTGTCCATGAAAATTCCGCAACCGCGGATTGAGGAACATTATCAGTGTTGCGCAAGCACCCGTGTTCACTCACCAATCTAACCCGTAAAGACCACCGCTTTGGTGCGCGCGCACCAAAGCAAAACGATTTTCGTGCCTATTGTCCTTCATCTTTGATAAAAAACCATAGGAATTACAATAATTCTTCGCATTACATGTATTATGCGGCAACACTATCGATTAGATCAGCAGATTGGGATCGTTCGAATAGCCAATCGCATTTTCAAAATGCAGCGATCCGCCTTGCCGGCAGTGCATGTCGAAGGCGTTTTGGACTCTAAAGATGCGGCACACATGAAAGACTGGCCGAAAACTCTATCGCTGGCACTGGCCTATCGCTTGAGCAATGACGGCCGTTACCTTAACAAAGCCCAAGAATACTTGAACGCCTGGCTGGATTTGTATTATCTAAGCCTGCATCCCATACCGGCCGATCCTACCTGCCTGACTTACCCTATTCCCAATCCCGGCACACAATGCCTCAATCCCATCGACGATACCACCTGAGTACCCTGCTGCTGGCTTACGAGTTGCTGAGTGGCGAACTTCCAGACGATATAAAAGCAAAAATGCTCCGCTTCATGCAAAACATGGCGGTGAGTTATCTGGGCGACATCGAAATGAGAAGTTCTCGTGCGGAAGCAATGCTGGATCAGCGCTCAAACCATTATCTCTACACCAATTGGCATAGCCACAGAATAAAGCTGGCCATGATGTCGGCTTTCTTTTGCAGGGATGCGGGTTTGGTCAAGCGCGCTGTGGATGCATTCAAACAGCAGATTGCCGGTAACCTGGTATATCCAGGCAATCAAACCGTGTATAAATCGTATGTTAGTAATATACCACTCGACCAAGCACAAAAAATCGCGCTCAAAAACGACCTGAGTTTGATCAATAACGGTTCGGTGTACGATTTTTATCAAAGAAACGCCTTGCACTATGTAGTCTATGATTTAGATCCTTTGTTGCAGGCCGCCCTGATTAGCCATGCCAACGGTTTCCACGAAAATCTGTACGAGTACACGGCGGAAAATGGCGCGCAATTGGCCCACGCGATGAAATGGCTGCTGCCGTTTGCGGAAGGCGAATCGCTACATAAAGAGTTCGTCAATTCATCAGTGTCGTTCGATGCCCGGCGGGCCAAGGCGGGTCTCAAGGATTATTCGGGAAACTGGGAACCGATTAGATCAAAAGGACTATTCAGATTGGCCGTCATTCTGGATAAAGCATTAATGACGAAACCGATCAGACGTTTGCTGGAGACACCCTATGCAGGTAATGTATACGATCCTTGGTTTAACCATAAATTTGCCGGCCGCGAATTATTAAATGTCGTTTGGAGCGCCGTCGCAGCCCATTAATCCCTGCCCAGGCCACGGGTATTTTCCGGACCGAAGGTTCAACCTGGAGCCGCCATGATTCGCAGGCAACTCCAGATTGAGAAAAACATTACCCAGTATGGCAAGCCGATGCGCACTTCGGGCAGGCATTCACGGGTTTGAACAACTCCGCCGCTTTTTTTAAGGCGCTGTTGCAGCTGGCGATAGAGCCTAAATAGCGGATGGATTCTTTGGGCGGCAGCAGTGTGCAGTTTGCGTTATGTACGATGTGTTCGCCATTACTTTGGGCGGTGATGTCGACGTAAAACTCGGCCATGGTAAATACCTCTTTGAATTGGATAGGTTAAGCTTCGAATCCGAACCAACCCGGCAATTACATCTGTCGCTGATCAGACATTCTGCAACATGAATGTGGCGAAAATGACAGAAATAACAGCCGATTCGGCTGAATTTCGAATGCAAGCAACTACCGCGCAAAACCCATACCAATCTCGATCAAGTCGATTTTAACCCTGACACGGTCACGGGAAGCCGTCAATAAGGTTTGCAGGCTATTTAGACCGGATAAATTTAAAGTTTGGTGTGTTATTTGCTGGTATTTAGTTTTCCAATCAACAATACCCACTCACCATGCGCTACGAACCTTACCAAGACGAATATGCGGCCGTCCCCACCATGACCGATGAGGAGTTGCTGGAATATTTTCTGTACCGTATTTTGGAAACAGATGAAGTCTGGGGACTAAAAGACGGACCGAATTGGGTAACCCGACTTATCGGCGAGCAGGCAACCTTGCCGGTATGGCCATTCAAACGCTTTGCCGATGAAGCTGCGGTCGGCGATTGGCAAAACCTTAAGCCCAGCGCGGACTCGATGGAGTATTTTATCTATCGAACCTTGAATAAACAGGCTATGAAAGGTGCGATGATAGAAATCATGCCTAGAACATCAGGTGCGGGTTGTCTGATAACGCCCCAGCGTCTGCTGACGATTCTTGAGAGCACCATGCATTTGGGGGAATATACGCTGGAGGATTGATTAAAATCCGACCGTCCGATAAATCTCGCCAGATTCCAATTCCCGCCGCTGCTTGCGGCGCGATTAACTGAGTTGTGAATCTTGATAAAACCGACGATCAGGCCGTCAAACGGCTTTGAAAATTTTCCAAAAACAGCGTCGAATAGCTTCCTCTAATACTATAGGGGTATCGGCTAGCCGCCACCTTTTTTGTGCAACTCGACAGGAATCGGTTACCCATGAACGTTAGAACGTGTTTAAGATGGGTTAGCGATAAACCACAGAAAACGGCGCATACGTTCCATCTTTACGAATTGCGTTGCGGGTTAGCCATTATCTCCGGAGAATCGCTGGTTATTTCTCGATTTTTTGGCCTGATACACGGCTTTACGGCATGCTTGATTAACGTTTCGCGATCTGCAGCTTGCTCGGGGACATAGGCATAACCCAGTACTGTGCTTCATCATTGATGGCGAAGGGTTGTGATAACGCCTGGAGATTGGTTCCGCCACCCGGTTGACCTGTTCCCTAAGCTCTACTTCGGAGAGAAGGGCTATAAACTCATCGCCCCCATTTACAGTGTGAACCGAGTTGGCGACATTAACCGCCAAAGGTGATGATGATTTTTCGCGGCGCCCTCACCTTCACGCTAGACTGTATTTCATCTCCACCTCGCGAGCCTCCCATTCAGATCTGATCTCCAGCACCTTGGGCATGATATCCAAAAACGCCTCGACCAAGTGGCTATCAAAATGACTGTTAGCATTCTCCTTAAAGAATTGCAGTATCCTTTCCAGCGGCCAAGCTTCTTTATAAGGCCGTTCCATGGCAAGGGCATCGAAGACGTCGGCAATGGTCACGATGCGAGCCGATTGGGGAATTTCTATTGAGGAGAGACCATTTGGATAACCACTGCCATCCCATTTTTCATGGTGGTTTAGGGCGATTTCCCCGGCCAGCTGGAATAAAGGCGCGTTGCTTTGTGTGAGGATACCGTGGCCAATACTGGCGTGGGTCTTCATGATCAGCCATTCGTCCGCATTCAGCTTGCCGGGCTTTTTAAGCACAGCATCAGGTATGCCGATTTTGCCGGTATCATGCATGGGGGCGGCCAGCTCCAGCAGATGGCAGCGTTTCTCGCTCCAGCCTATCGTTTCGGCCAGAGACCGGCTGTAAGCGGCCATGCGCCAGATGTGGGCGCCGGTGTCGGTATCGTTGTAATGCCCGGCTTTGCCGAGCATATGGATTGCATCGTGATAACTTTTTTCAAGTTTGTCTGCTTGCACCAAAGACAGGTGGGTTTGCACCCTGGCCTGCACGATAGGCACCGAAATGGGTTTGGTGATGTAATCTACCGCGCCGACTTCGAAGCCCGCTTTTTCGTCGACTTCCTGGGTCATGCCGGTGACGAAAATGACCGGAATGTCCCGTGACCGTTGATTGCTCTTGAGTCGCCGACAAACTTCATAGCCATTCATATCCGGCATCTGCACATCGAGTAATATCAGGGCTGGATTGTGTTTTTCCACGGCCAGCAGCGTTTCCTGACCGCTACGGGAAAATGCCAAGGGATGACGATCTTTTAACGCCATGCGCAGGATGCCAAGATTGTAAGGTTCATCGTCGACACATAGAATTGGACGGCTCGACATGGTTAAGCTTTCACCAATTGGGCGGCTTGACATGGTTAAACTTCCTCCGGATTGATATTTAACTGGTCAATAAGCGCTTTAGTCTGCTTCTCGGCGGCACGAAAGTCAAAGTTATCCAACATTTCCCGTATCGGCCTCAACAACTGTGCGGGTAACGCTTTGTCCAATGCGCATAATGAAGGTTCGGCTTCATCGGGATTATCCTGATCGAGGGCCCGCAATAAATCATGTAAAATTTGGCCGATAATGTTTTTATCTATCTCTCTGCTAATAGCCTCATCGTCGGTGGAAATATCTGTCCGGGTAAGTTCGTTGATCATTGCCAATGCGTTATTCAAAGCTAGTTGCAGTTTTTGCGGCCAATCGCCTGCCTCTGTTCCTTCATCCAGCATTTGCTCGATCTTTTCGGCCAGCTCCCACACCACCATGATGGCCATGTTGCCGGCGGTGCCTTTCAATTTATGCGCCAAGGCACGGGCTTTTTCCGGGGCATCTCGGGCAATTAGCGCGCCGATTTCATCGCCATCATGAGCGTGGGTGTCGGCAAACATGCGCAGGTATCTGTGGTAGGTCGCGGCATCCCCCCAACCGCGAAGTCCGCGCGCCAAATCAATGGTCGGGTTTTCGATGGTTTCAGTGGCGACAGCGATCTCGGCAGGCTTCGGTTTAGTGTTTTCCTCAGGTTTGTTGGATAGATAGTACTGTAGCATGGTAATCAATTCATCGACATCGAACGGCTTGGCGATGAAGCCGTTCATGCCTGCAACCAGGGCCGCAGTCTGTTGGTTTTTGAAAGCGCCCGCAGTCAATGCGATGATGGGCAGCGAGGATAACCCCAAGGTTTCTCGTATTTGGCGGGTCGCTTCATAACCGTCCATGACTGGCATCTGGATGTCCATTAGAACCACGTCGATGCGCTCTGAGTTTTTACTTAACCATTCCACCGCGACTTGGCCGTCATCGGCCAGATAAACGACAGCACTTTCCAATTCCAGTATACGCCGCGCCATGTCGCGATTGATTTCACTATCATCCACAACCAATACGCGCAATTGGTGAAGACGGCTGTCGCTAGATGCCATTACCGAGGAATCGCCAACATGCCCTCCCTGCTGTTGGCGCTTAGCTTCGGATACGGCGTTATATAATGCGGAGGCCGTGACCGGCTTGTTCAGTATGGCATCAACCACATTTGAATCCGCCTTATGCATCAAGGTTTCGCGGTCATGGGCCGTGGCCATTACAATCAATGGCGCGTTCGGAATGTCACCCAAGGCTTTCTTGATCTGCCGTCCGGCCGTGAGTCCATCCATGCCCGGCATGCGCCAGTCCAGCAGCAACAGGTCGGGAATCTTGTTGTTCCGCGCCCGGGCAATAACGCGCTGTATGGCTTCCTCGCCCGAGGACACGACCTCCGGAGTCCAACCCAGGCTACGCACGGTGGCGGCCAACATTTCCCGTGCGACGGGATGATCGTCGGCAATCAGGACATTTTGGAAAGCCATGGCTGGCTGCACATAGTCACGGGGTTCGACCAGCTCCACGGGCAGCACGAACCAGAATTCGCTGCCTTTGCCGGGCTCGCTGATGACGCCGATCTCGCCACCCATCATTTTTACTAGGTGACCGCAAATAGACAGACCCAATCCCGTACCGCCAAAGCAACGTGTCGTGGAGGTGTCCTCCTGTACAAAGGGGGTAAAAATTTCCACTTGCTTGTCCGCAACGATGCCTTTGCCGGTATCCAGCACACTGAAGCGCAAATAATCGCGTTCGTCGTTTGCCGGCAGCCGCGTTATCGTCAGCGTAACGCTACCGCGCTCGGTAAACTTGAGCGCATTGCTGATCAAATTGACCAGTATCTGTTCCACCCGCAAGGCATCGCCGCGTAGAAACTCCATGCCTTCCGGCGCAGGCCCCATACTCAATTCGACCTCATCTTTATATTCCACGGCCGACATCAAGGTTGCCACATTATCCAGCACGTCGTTAAGCCGGAACGGCGCATGCTCGATTTCAAGACGGCCGGATTCGATTTTGGAGAAATCCAGGATGTCATTGATAATGCCCAACAACGAGCGGCCGGCGATACGAATTTTTTTGACTAGCGTAAGTTCCTCGGGCCCGAGATGCGCTTTTTCCAGCAGATACGCCAAACCCAGAATGGCGTTCATCGGCGTGCGGATTTCATGGCTCATGTTGGCCAGAAAATTGCCTTTGACGCTGGCCAGACGCTCCGCCTCTTGGCGCGCGGCCTGCAATTCCGTAGTGCGTTCGGCGACGCGCTGTTCGAGGATTTCCTTCATGCGCACGATCTCGTCCTGGATGTGCTTACGCTCGGAAATATCGACTATGGTGGCCAGTACAAAAGGTTGACCATTATCTTGGTAGGGGCTTAAGCCGATTTCAATCGGAAATACGCTACCATCCTTATGGGTCCCATACAATTCCCGATTGGCCCCCATGGCTCGGTTGGTGGGGGTGCGGAGATAGGCCTCGCGCTGCTGTGCATGCTGGGTGCGGATAGTCTCCGGCAGCAGCATTTCGACCGATTGGTGGAGCAGCTCCGAAAGCGGGTAACCAAACATGCCTTCGAAGGCGGGGTTAGCCATGACAATACGGCCCAAGGCATCCACCACCAGCAGGCCGCTGGTGTTGGCTTCAAACAGCATCTTAAAACTGGCTTGCGCGTCTCGTATTCTATGGGCGGATTCCGCTTCGCTACGAGCCAGTGCCGCATCCTTTTCAGCCTGTGCGCGTGCCGATTTAGCCTGTACCAATCTATCGATTCCGACGCCGAATAGTAATAGCGCGATTATTGCATAGGCTATCTTAGTCGGCCAGACTTGGTATTCCAGCGCAATTAAATCCTGCTCGGGAAGGTGGGTAATTGCTTTCCAGCGGATGTTATGCGCCAAGCGGCTGTCCGTTCCCGGCACCGGCGAAACGGAATTCCAGGTCCAAAGTCCATCCGGCAATCGAATTTGTCCCTTGACTGTCTTCGATATGGCCATCCAGGCGTCAGGGTATCGGTTTTCCATGTTCACTTTGCGCTGGAACATGAAAGCCCACTCGTCGGCCTGATCGGGACTCTTCAGCCAATAGCCGTTTGCATTGATTAGCATCAGGCGGTTGGCGGCGGGACCGACACTACTGACGACGGCATTCAACATCGAACGGGCGGCGATGTTGATAATCAGAATGCCTCGAGGATTACCGGTCTTATCAAAGACTCGAGTCGCAATCCTGATGGTCGGCTTGTACGGCATCTCGACTTGAGCGTTGTCCACGTTCAAATCGAGTGGCGAGATAAAAATCACACCTTTTTCGAGCCGCATGGTATCAACGAAAAAATAACGCTCGTGCTTGTCCTTTAACTGAGTTTCGGGAACGAGATATTGTTGACCGCTTTTATTATTGACTCTAACGCGCTCTCGGCCGAGTTGGTCTATCCAGCGCACTTGGTCATAGTTTGGATTGCGCGACATCAACGAGATAAAAGCCTCCTCCATGAGGCCCAGGTCAGTGACATCGACAGTCTCATATATCCGCCGCACCGGCATTTCATTGACTAGGCTCGCCAGATGCCGAATGGGTATGGCCAATTCCTGATCCAAGCGTCCCTGACTTAGCTCCACATAGGTTTTTTCCTCGGCCATTAGCATGGACAGTTCGGCGCTGATGCACGAGTCGGCTAAAGTCCAGGTTCCAACAACAACCAATATTGCAATAGGAATGAACAGCAGCAAAAAATCCTTAACCTGTTGCGGGCGCTTAAATAATTTGAAACTGAAAACCTGGTGTGTTATGCGACCTGAAACTAGACTCATGATCGGCTCCCGTTGCTGTGTTATAGCTTGAAAAATATTTTGCAACATTTATGCCAATCAATCGAAAATCTTATAAATCAGGCATTCATTGTTTGAATATTGACCGATGTATCAGTCGGTTCGCTAATGTGCCAGTTCGCGGCAATGGTTGCGCTGCGATATAAGCTCTGTATTGGTGCAATTTACACCTACGATTAAGATACGGGCCAGACTCGGCGGCGCAGTGAAGGCGCTTGAAAAAATACCCCCATTACCACTACAAGTCTGATTAATAGTTACAGGCTTTCTATCATGCTAACTCACGAGCAATTGTCAATGTCATACATACGAATGACTTCGTGATAGCAATCACGAAATATTTTTGTTGTAGTATCTGGTTTGCATCGAAATTCAAACTGCCTCTCGGCTTGCGAAATAGACGGTTGATCGTGCCGCTGCAGCCTGATCTGGCGACACTAAACCGGGCACGCTTCTCGAATTTACACTGTGGAAATAAGCGGTAGGAATTCACGCCAATACAGCCCCTCTTCCAGCCAAGAACCCACTGTGGCTAGGCTGGCTGGGTAATGATATTTTTGTAGCAGCGCTAGCGCACGGCCGTAAAAATCCACATCACCATCATCAAAAGTCGCTAGTATTGCTGGGCAATATCCCGCCTTTCCAGGCATCCAAAAAATTACTGATTTCGGCTGCCGCAAATACCGGATTGGCCAACGATAAAAAATAACCGCCATAAACAGCAAAGTGGCCGGCATTGAGAAAAGATGAATAACGAAAAACAGGGTAATTAACGGCTAATGACAGTATTCGGCAGCCGATTGGCTGGTGTATTCCACTCTATCGGATTAAATTTTAAAGCGATAGCCAACGCCGGATTCCGTGAGTAAAAAACGCGGTTGGGTAGGATTCTGTTCCAGCTTTTGCCGCAGCTGGCTCATATAGATGCGTAAATAATGGGCATTTTCCTGATAGGACGGTCCCCATACTTCTCTGAGTATTTGTTGATGGGTCATGACTTTTCCGGCATGTTTGACCAATACCGATAGCAATCTAAATTGAATCGGGGTCAGCCGAACTTCTTGCCCATCGACACTCACCATACGATTCAGCAAATCGATATTCAGGTTGTCGATACTGAATAATTCGCCTTGCGGACTTTCCGACGCCCGGTTGGCGTGCCGCAGCGCAACCCGGATGCGCGCCAACAATTCGCCGAAACCAAACGGTTTGGTTAGATAATCATCGGCGCCTATATCCAGAGCATCGATTTTATGTTGTTCGTGATTACGTGCCGACAGTACGATGATGGGCATGCCTGACCAAGCCCGTATCGCCTTGATGACTTCCACCCCATCCATATCCGGCAAGCCTAAATCCAGAATCATCAAATCGGGTTTACGCATGCCGGCCTCGATAATGCCTTGCTTACCGGTCTCGGCATCGAAAACGCTAAAGCCTTGCGTACTCAAACTGGTGCGCAGAAATTTACGGATAGCCGGGTCGTCTTCGATGACGATAATGATGGGGTCGGTTTTTGACATACGCAGGGCTATTCGTCTTCCGGGGCCAACTCGGGCGGTGTTTGATCCAGCGGCAGTTCAAGCTTAAATACCGCCCCGCCTTCCGGACGATTGTGCGCCTTGATGCGCCCGCCGTGGGCTTCCACAATGGCGCGGCATATCGCCAACCCCAAACCCACACCACTTTGGGCGGCTTCGTTGCGGGTTTGATAAAATTTTTCGAACAGTTTTTCTTCCATTCCCTCGGGAATACCGGCGCCGTGGTCGGCCACCGAAATTCTGGCCGTTTGCGTGGCGGTATCCACGGTAATCTCCAAGCCGCTGGCTTTCGGCGTGTAGCGAACCGCATTCTCAATTAAGTTGATCAATACCTGTTCTATCATCACGGCATCGACATACAACATGGGTATGCCGGGCGGCATGGTGACTTTTACCGGTCGGTTTTGCAGACATTTGTGCTGACGGGTCAACACCGAACCGATGATTTCCTCGACCGGATACCATTGTTTATTCAGCTCAACCTTGCCCGCATCCAGTCGAGCCATATCCAATAAGTTGTTGATCAACAAGGTCATGCGTTCGGCTTCATCAACGATAGCGCGGCTTAAATCCAGGCGATCGGATGCTTGCAAATGCCCTTCGTCATCGGCCAGAGCGCTGGCCGAACCGATGATGGTAGACAGCGGCGTGCGCAAATCGTGTGAAATCGCGCTGAGCAGCGCGTTTCGCAAGCGCTCGGCTTCAATTTGAATCTGTGTCGATTTAGCCTGCTCGGCAAAGCGTAACCTCGACAGTGCCTGGGCGATTTGTCGTAACAAGGTTTCCAGTAATTGCTGTTGCTCCGGCAGGTCAATGCACACCGAATCGCGGGGTAACAGCGCCAGTACCCCCATGACCTTGTCTTCATCGTGTAACGGAAAATACCGTGTTTGGCTAGGGCAGTCGCGGCCGGCCAGGCTGTCGTTATCCAGCGACCATTGTGCCAGTAATAAATCGGCGGCCCGCAAGGATTCCGGTAACTCGGGCGCATGAGGATAATGCAATTGACCCACTGCATCGGCAAACAAAATCACGGCGCGACTGTTGAATTCGCGGGACAGATGCCTGATGGCCGTGCAGACGATTTCGTGCTCGGTTTGGCAGGTGGCCAGTTCCTTACTCATGGCGTACAACGCAGTGGCCATGCGTTCTCGATAGGCGGCAATATTGGCCTGCGATTTAACGTTAATCATTAAATTACTGATCACGATCGCCACCACCAGCATCGCCAGCAAGGTAATTAAATACTGGCTATTGGCGGGCGACAAGCTCAGGTAAGGCGCGACGAAAAACAGATCGAATACAGCCACGCCCAGCAGCGAGGCAACTATCGATGGCCCTCGGCCGAAGCGCATGGCAATAAATACCACACCCAGTAAAAACACCATCACCAGATTGGATAACTCCAACCGCTGATACAAAACATGACCGATCAAGGCATTGATGGCAGTGATCAATATCGCCCAGACATACCCTGCCCAACCCTGTAAAGAGTTACGCCGTAAATACGGTTCTATCCGGTAAGGCCGAGGTTCTTTAAGCCCAAGATAGTCGACGGGTGAATTTTGGCAGTTGCGCACAGAAATTGATTTGGCGAAAAGTATTTATAAAAAGAACATTTATACACGCAAAGCGCCAACAAGCGGTTGTATGGAATTGCGCTTATCCTGCAAAACCGGCGAAATTCTAAGCCACGATTTGCGCCAAGCCTATGGGGTGCGAAAATTTTTATATTCTTTTTATGCCTAGCCAGGTTTTTTTTACAAAATCTTTAGACGTATTTTCCTAAAGTATCCGCCGACACCAAGCACGCCATTTACGCGTGTCGGTTACAACAGCTTATCGGTTTCAGTCCTCCATGACCGATAGCCTGCAGTTTCCAGTGTCGTGGGAATAATCCACTCTCTTGGTGGTTGACTCCAGTTTTTGTCGAATGCCGTAGCCGAGACCTTGACTGGACCAGCCGCTTTTTTTGGAATTTTAATCACCTATCGTGCATGGAACTTGGTCGCATGAAGCTCGCGCTTCTGTTGTTATTTTGCTTGTTGCCTTGCCAGGCTTTCGGTGCATCCGATAACGCCACAACCCAACATTTGGATTTAACCAAGCATTGGGTCGGCTATGCGGCAATTGGAATTTTCGCAGCAGCTTATGTATTGGCGATGATTGAAGAAGTCATCGAGCTGAATAAATCCAAACCCATGGTATTGGCGGCCAGTTTGATTTGGGTGTTAATTGCCTCGGTATATGTATCCGGTGGGTTGGATAAACAAGCGGGTATCGCCTTCCGCTCTGCTTTGGAAGGTTATGCCGAGTTATTTTTATTCATTATGGTGTCCATGGCCTATTTAAATGCCATGGAAGACCGGGGCGTATTTGACAATTTGCGGGTCTGGTTACTCAGTAAAGGCTTTAGTTACCGCAAATTGTTCTGGATTACCGGAGCGATGTCGTTTGCCCTATCGTCCATTTGCAACAATCTGACCACCGCCTTACTGATGGGGGCCGTCATCTACGCCATGGGTAAGGATAATCGGCCATTTCTCAGCATTGCTTGTATCAATATCGTAGTGGCCGCCAACGCAGGCGGCTCATTTAGCCCCTTTGGCGACATTACTACCCTACTGGTTTGGCAAAGTGGCATGGTACCGTTTGCCGACTTTTATGCGTTGTTTATTCCCGCAGTGATCAATTTTGTGGTGCCAGCCGGCATCATGCATTTCCGGATTCCCAAGCAACAGCCCATTGCCATCGGCAAAGCGCCGATCATGAAGCGTGGCGCCTTGGCGATGGTCGTACTGTTTTTATTAACCATCATTACTGCGGTGTGTTTCGAAAACTTCTTGGAGTTACCGCCCGCCGCCGGCATGTTGGCCGGCCTGACTTACTTGAAATTCCTGGGCTTTTACCTGCAAAAAACCGAACCCAAATCTCCCAGGAGCCCGTTTGAACATGTCTACAAATTGTTCAATGTCGAACTTCCCGAAATCAATAAGAACCATCGGTTTGACGTCTTCAAAAGCGTGGCGGATTTGGAGTGGGACACCTTGTTATTTTTTTACGGCATCATGGTCAGCGTGGCCGGCCTGAGCTTTATCGGCTATTTGACGCTGATGTCCGACCTTTTATATGTCGGCATGGATCCCACAATCGCCAATATTCTGGTCGGTATCCTATCGGCATTCATCGACAACGGCACCATCATGTTTGCAGTGCTGACCATGCATCCCGATATCTCCCAGGGACAATGGTTGCTGGTCACCCTGAGCGCCGGTGTGGGCGGCAGTTTGTTGGCGATTGGCTCCGCGGCCGGCGTGGGGTTGATGGGGCAAATGAAAGGGGCGTACAGCTTTGGCGTACACCTGAAATGGATGCCGGCGATATTGCTGGGCTTTATCGCCAGCATCGCCGCGCATTTTTTATTAAATGCTCGTTTCTTTTAATCGAGGAGAAGAATGATGGGTTTTAGTATGCCGCATTTACTGGTGGTATTGGCGATTGCCTTATTACTATTCGGCACCAAGCGTTTAAAAAACCTGGGCGAGGATTTAGGTAGCGCAATCAACGGTTTTCGTAAAGCCGTGCTGGAGGGCGATAAATCACAAACGCCGGCAAACAAAGATGAAGATCCGGAGAGTCCGTGCTGAAGCAGTGCATTTATGTACCTTATCCGCAAATACCTTTTAGCCGAGCCGCTTTAATCATTCGCATATAGCCATGGATTTACATCAACTGATGATCGACTACGGATACTGGGCCTTATTGATCGGCACTTTTTTAGAAGGCGAAACCGTTTTGGTGATCGCCGGCTTTTTGGCCTATAGCGGATATTTCCAGTTACCGTGGGTGATAGTCACGGCATTTGCGGGCACATTTGCCGGTGACCAAAGTTTTTTTTATTTGGGAAGGTACAAAGGCATCGCATTTTTAGAAAAGCGTCCCTTGTGGCATAGCAAAACCGACAAGGTTTTTGATTTATTGCTTCGGCATCCAATCAAAATCGTGTTGGGCTTTCGGTTTTTATACGGAATTAGGAATGTTACTCCGTTTGTGATTGGCGCCAGCCGCATGCATCCGGGCAAATTTTTTCTGCTGAATGGCCTGGGAGCCGCGCTGTGGGCGGTTGCAATCGGTTACCTGGGATTTGAGTTCGGCGATGTTGCAAAAGCCATGTTAGGCGAAATAAAACATTACGAAACCCACTTTTTACTGGGCTTGACCGCCGTCGGCGGTCTGTTGTTTTGGCGTTCAACGCATCTTGCCAAACGTGTGCGCGAAAGTGAAATCAAGTCCCGACCGTAAACAAACCGTGCTTCTCGATATAACCCTATTGCCGTTCGGTATCTCGGATACTGGCTACCGAAAACAGGCGTATTAATCATGCAGCGTTTTTGTACCTTGGCCTTTGTTTTGGGGCTGATTCTGATGGTATTCGGCTTAACTTATCTTTTGCCCGTGCTGACAGCCTTCTTTTATCACGACGGCATGGCCCATTATTTTTTGGATGGCATGTCAATTAATATCGGCGCGGGGACTCTGCTGGCGGGTAGCACTTTACGTTGGCGTGGCGAGTTGAAAAACCGCGACGGTTATTTGTTGGTGGCTTTCTTTTGGGGGTTGATGGCCTCCGCCGCGACACTGCCATTGATGTGGGGCATTCCGAATTTATCCTTTACCGATGCATTTTTCGAGACCATGTCCGGGTTTACTACCACCGGTGCCACGGTGTTGGTCGGTTTGGATCATTTGGCGCCGTCGCTAAATTTATGGCGGCATGAACTGAATTGGATAGGCGGCTTGGGCATTATCGTGCTGGCGGTAGCTGTTTTACCCCTGCTGGGCGTGGGCGGCATGCAACTTTACAAAGCCGAAATCGCCGGCCCGGTCAAAGACAGCAAAATCACCCCTCGCATCACCGAAACCGCCCGCTTGCTTTGGCTGGTGTATGCCGGCATCACCTTATTGTGCATCCTGTGTTTAAAACTGGCCGGCATGAGCTGGTTCGATGCGGTTTGCCATGCCTTTGCCACGCTGGCCCTGGGAGGATTTTCCACTCACGATGCCAGCGTCGGTTATTTCGACTCGGTTGCAATAGAGTTGGTGTTGACGATTTTTATGCTGATTTCAGCCATTAATTTCGCCACCCATTACACCGTTTTATTTCGGCGTAGTTTAAAGCCTTATTCGACCGACCCGGAAACAATGCCCATGCTGGGATTAATAGCCGCCAGCATTCTGGTCTGTACCGGTTACTTGGATTACTTTGACGTTTATGACGATTTTTTCATCGGCTTGCGACACGTCACCTTTAATCTGGTATCGATCGCCACCGATTGCGGCTTTGTCAGCGTCGACTATGATCAGTGGCCGCCCTTCGTGCCGTGGTGGATGTTGTATCTAAGTTGTGTGACAGCCAGTACCGGCTCTACCGGCGGCGGCATCAAATTGTTTCGGGCTTTGTTGCTCTGGAAACAAGCCGGTCGGGAAATGTTCACTATTTTGCATCCGCATGCGATACATCCGATCAGGATAGGCGACACGCCGGTTGCCAACAAAATCATTTTCGCGGTACTGGCGTTTATTTTTCTGTACTTCATTTCGGTCGTGGTGATGACATTTTCACTGATCTTCGCCGGTTTGGATCCCGTATCCGCCCTAAGCGCCATCATTGCCTGCATTAACAATGCAGGCCCGGGCTTGCACCAAGTAGGCCCCGCCACCAATTTCAGCAACCTCAGCGACTTTCAAACCTGGATTTGTGCCATTGCCATGCTATTGGGGCGTTTGGAAGTGTTTACGCTGCTGATGCTCTGTACCCCGTCTTTTTGGAAAAACTAATCCTCTTACGGTTCGTAACCTTAATCTGAATAACTTCATCAACGTTGGAATTAACCATGAAACCACTTCGGCACATCGATTTTTTAGGCAAGCGAAAAATGGCGTATTTTTTCTCGGGCATTCTGTTTCTGAGTTCTCTTGTCTCGTTTGTCATCAACGGTTTAAACTTGGGCATTGACTTTACCGGGGGCAGCGTCTACGAGTTGCACTATTCGCAATCGGTGGATTTGGATCGAATGCGGAGGGCGTTGGAACAACAAGGATTTCCGGATGCCAATCTGCAAAATTTTGGTACCTCGCAGGATGTGTTGATACGCTTGAAGCCAATTGCCGATACCGATCAGGAACAACTGACGCAAACTATTCTTTCCGTCTCCAATTCCAGTCAAGCCCAGCCGGGTGAAATGCGCCGAGTGGAATTTGTGGGACCGCAGGTCGGCGAGGATTTGTTCAACGACGGCGGCTTGGCGTTATTTTTGTCGTTTATAGGGGTGATGATATACGTTAGCGTGCGCTTCGAATGGAAGTTATCGGTGGGTGCGATTGCCGCTTTATTTCACGACACCATCATTACCATGGGGTTTTTTTCGGTATTCGGCTGGGAATTCGATATGACGGTATTGTCTGCCATTCTGGCTTTGGTGGGATATTCCATCAACGACACCATCGTGGTCTATGACCGCATTCGGGAAACCGTTAGAGGTAGTCGGCAGGGTTCGATGTTGGATATTGCCAATTGCGCGCTTAACGACACCCTTAGTCGAACGATTCTAACCTCATTCACAGTATTTTTGACACTACTGGCACTCGCATTTTTAGGCGGCAAAACCATCCATGGCTTTGCGATTGCCATGCTGATCGGGGTGGTTAAAGGTACTTATTCATCGATTTATATTGCCAGCTCGCTGGCGCTGACTATGGGCTTGACTCGGCAGGACTTGATGCCGAAGGAAAAAGACGCCTCCATAGACGAACTGCCTTGATTAAATACCATTATTCAACGATTTGGTAATTATGGCTTATGTCGACACCCCGGCTGCGTCCCGAGCGGGCATCGTTAGCTGGGGCCGTCGATTGTTAACAATTCAGCTATATATTCAGGCTTGCGGTTAACTTTAACCCATTCTATGCGCGGACCGTCCATTTTGAAAATGGTGACGTCAAATGCATCGAACAACACCTTTTCGTTCTGTTCCGGGATGTCGCACAGCTTGGCTAAAATTAATCCGCCTACCGAATCGACGTTTTCAAGGTCTAGCTGTTCATTTTCAATATCGATATCCAAAAGCCGCTCCAACGCAAAACTGGGCAAGCTGCCTTTGCCAAGCCAGGAACCATCATCCTGCAATTGCCAACCGGTCTCGCTGGGACGGAATTCGTCCTGCATTTCGCCTACCAAAGCGGACAACAAATTGTCCATCGTGATAAACCCGCGCGGCTTCTGGCCTTTTTGACCCACCAAGGCAAAATGCGGCGCACCTTGGCTAAACACCCGAAACAGCTCCACCGCCGGCTGATGGGATGGGACATATCGGATCGGACGTAGATATTGCTCTAAATCGATATCGGTTTCAGGCGATTGGCTCGCCACAAACAAATCCTTTAAATAAATAACCCCAACAACGTCGGTGCCGTTTGAGTCCAAATAAGGGTAACGACTAAAACGGCTATCGAGCACAATAGCCAGATTCTCCCGCACTGTATTACTGCGATAAAGAGCGGTGATTTCATGGAATGGCCGCATCAATTCGGAGGCCTGTAATTTACTGAAATCCAGTGCCTTGGCTAAAAGCTTCCACTCTTGATTACTGAAGGTTCCGCCTGGGCGGCCGGCTCGCAGTATTAACTGAATTTCTTCAGTTGAATAATGGCTTTCGTGACCATGATGTTCCTTCAGTCCGGCCAGACGTAAAACCAGATTGGCGCTGCCGTTCAATAGCCAAATGGCGGGATACATCACCCAATACAACAAATAGAGCAGGCCGGCGCCCCACAGACCGATGGCTTCCGGGTTTCGAATAGCCATCGATTTAGGCGCCTGTTCGCCCACCACGATGTGTAAAAATGAAATCGTGCAAAATGCAAAGGTGAAGGAGATGGTATGGATTAATTCGATCGAGGTAATTTCCAGCATTAAGAATACTGGCTTGAGTAAACCGGCAAAAGCCGGTTCGCCTACCCAGCCCAAACCTAACGACGCTAGCGTAATGCCCAGTTGGCAAGCAGAAAGATAGGCGTCCAGATCGGCATGCACTTTAGCGAGTACTTGGCCCCGCCAACCCGCGGATTGTTGAATGGACTTGATACGGGTTGGTCTTAATTTGACTAGGCTAAATTCGAGCGCGACAAAGTAACCGTTTATAAAGACTAATAATATTGCTCCAAGAATGAGTAACAGGTTATCCATGCGGGGGAAGTTGGTTCCAAGTGGAGTGGCAGCGCGTCGGCTGATTTGTATGCAAATGTTTTTGAATGGGGCAAGCTGATGACCCGCTCAAGACATAAGTAAGCCGTTTAATATAAGCCATGGAACAGTCAACCGATCTGTAAAAAAAATATAAAATTTTTTATAGGTCGTGCGAATAGGTCTCCGGCAAATTAAACTGCTCTTATCAACACTTGGATCAGAAAGGCAATGACAAAATCGCTCGGTTATTTCAATGACAGGTAAACAGCTGCCAAATCTAACCGATCGCCTGTTAGGATGTTTATCCAAGCTAGCCTTGCGATTTCCTTGGCCGATTCTACTGCTGTTTATCGCCGTCAGTGCCATCGGCATAAGCTATACCGTTGATCACCTAGGCATCAACAACAACACCTCCGAAATGCTCTCGCCTGACTTACCCTTTCAGAAAGTCAGGCAGAAACTGGACCAGGCATTTCCATTGGACGCGTCCGCAATTATCGTTATGGTGGAATCCCCCACTCCGGAGCAAACGGCGCAGGTTGCAGCACTTGTCAACCAACGCTTGCAAACAAAAACGGATTTGTTCGAGTCGAGCTATATGCCGGATGACAACCCGTTTTTCCGGCAGCAGGGCTTTTTATACCTCAACCTTTCCGATCTGGAAACATTATCCAACAAACTGATCGATGCGCAGCCATTTATCGGCTATTTGTCCAATCATTACCATTTTACCGGTCTGATGGATATCATATCGCTGGCGTTGCAGGGTCGCGAGCAAGCGTTAGCCATGCCGCTCGATCCCTTGTTAAGCGCCATCGACGAAGCCATCGTAAAAATCGGCACGGGTCAGCCACATTACGTTTCATGGCAAACGCTGTTGACGGCAGCCGATTTCAGCCGCGACCAGACGCGACGTTTGGTGATTGCCAAACCGCATCTGAATTTCACGCAACTAATGCCGGCTAAACCAGCCATGGACTATTTACGCGGCCTGGCCGTGGAGCTAGCCTCTACATACCCCGCCGTTAGGCTGAATTTCACGGGTGAAGTGCCGCTCGAGCATGAGGAATTGGAAACCGTCAGCCGCGGCATGGCGATTTCCAGCCTGGCCTCATTATTGTTGGTGCTCGGCGCACTGTGGATTGGTTTTCGTTCTTTGCGCCTATTGTTGGTGACTTTTGTCGCGCTGATTGTCGGTTTGGCGCTAACCACCGGTTTTGCGGCACTGGCGATCGGCCATCTGAATTTGATATCCGTGGCTTTTGCGGTGTTATACATTGGTCTGGGTGTCGATTATGCCACCCACTTCTGTTTACGTTATAAGGAATACCGTCAACAGGGCATGCCGAGTGAGCCGGCTATCGCCAAGACTCTCGAGACTATCGGCATCCCGCTGTTTTTATGCGCATTTACCACGGCGATCGGCTTTTTTGCCTTCATCCCCACTGATTTCAAGGGCGTATCGGAGTTAGGCATCATCGCCGGCGTCGGCATTTTTATCGGATTGCTGGTGTCACTGACCTTATTGCCTGCTTTGCTGAAGCTGCTGCCCTTGTCCACCTTATCTACAAACGACCGCTCATTTTTACCGGATTGGGCTTATGACTTTCCATTCCGACATGCCCGAGCCATCCGCATCTGCGCCTTGCTGCTGGCGGTTGGGGCAAGCTTGATGTTGACAAGGCTGACATTCGATTCCAACCCGGTCAATTTACGCGATCAAAACACCCAATCAGTCATCGCCTTTAAAAAGCTGCTTAGCAGCAAAACCGACTCACCGTTCGCGAGCTCGGCACTGGCTGACAGCCTGCCCCAAGCCGATCAATTGGCCGCCCAATTCGCAAAATTGCCCAGCGTCCACGAAGCCATCACCTTAAGTAGTTTGGTGCCGGAACAACAGGATGAAAAACTGGCGCTCATCGACAATCTGAATTTGATCATGCCGACGCAGCTGAATCGTTTTGCGCAGCCGCGCGAACAAGCCGATGTGCATGGCGCCTTGTTGAAGTTGGTCGACAGTTTGCAAAAAACCATCGCACTGCCCTCGCCGGTCGCAGGGCATGAGTTGCTTGCAAAGCTGCATCAAGATGCCTCGAATTTCATCCGAGAAGCGGATCACAGTCAAAATCCGCCGGCAACCTACTCAAAATTGGAACAGAGCCTGTTCGAGTTGATGCCGTACACGATGCTGCAACTGCGTGACGGTTTAACCGCATCGGCATTTGGCATCAACGACTTGCCGGACTACATCCGCAGGCAATGGCGCAGCGATAGCGGCATCTATCGGGTACTGATATTACCTGAGCAGGATTTGAATAATCCCGAGTATCTCAAGGCTTTTGTCGATGCCCTGTTAGCCACTTACCCGCAAGTATTCGGCTTGCCGATAGGCGATGTCAAATCCGGCGAAGCTATTGTCGCCGCTTTTGTCCAGGCCTTTACCAGTGCCTTGCTGATGATCATCCTATTGTTGTTGGTACAAACGCGTAGCCTGAAAACCTCCTTGCTGATCATCACGCCCTTATTGCTGGCGGCGCTGTTGACCGCCGCCGCAAATGTGCTACTGAACAATCCCTTCAATTTTGCCAATATCATCGTGCTGCCGCTATTGCTGGGCATTGGCGTCGACAGCGGCATACACATCGTGCATCGCTTGCAGCATCCGCAACGGGAAGAACATAATTTATTGCAAACCAGTGCGGCACGTGGGGTGTTTTATAGTGCTTTGACTACTTTATGCAGCTTTTCCAGCCTGGCATTCAATACGCATGCCGGCACCGCCAGTATGGGAGTATTGCTGTCCATTGGTATTTCGCTGACATTGATTTGCTGCTTGTTGGTGTTGCCGGCGTTGACGCATAAGACCGCTGCCGATAAGGGATGTTGAGCTGAGTATTGTGTTACTGTTCTCACGCCTAAAAAACATTGCTTATAACGGCACCGCACTATGAATCCTACCCAACTTAAATGCCTTGTCGTCTTTGCCGTCTTTGCCGTTATAGGCTTCGGACCGTTGTCGCCCACCTGCCTGATGGGCATGTACATTGTCATTGCACGCCCGGGTTGGTTCTTTAATCTGCTTGGGAATTTATATGAAAGACAGCCGCCGCTTCAAAACAGGGTTTCACCTGATTCTAAAAAGCAAACCAGGCGAACCAGGATTAAATGCTTTCTGAGTTTGCTGGGGTTATTTATTGTTGATATTGCCCCCATCCCGGTGACAGCGTTAATCGCATTTCCTGTCATATTAAATAGGCCGCTGTGGTTTGTTCGAACAGTGGCAAGTATTTATGATAAAGACGTGCAAAAGCAGTAACGGCGTTGGGAAATAGTCGAGCTGCCGCCCGCCAACACCAAAATATGACACCTTGAAAAGGTTGTACGGTGACAAGATCCAGCAAGATACACCCAAGCCGGGGTGATTAACCATACCTGCGAAACGGAACGCCTCTTCCAAGAAATCCGCAAAAATCCATTGATCAGCGCGGCCGAAGCTTGAATGCATTGATTAAGATGTTTCCCGCAGACCAGGATATATGCCGTCTCCAGCAGTGACGATCCGAAAACTCAAATCTTGATATCGTGCCGGTTTTAAAATGCGTTAACCCGCAAGCATCGATAGCTTGGGTGAGGACCCTGGCGTTTTATGCCTGTCAAATACGGATGCCGTTAAGATTCGACCACTCATCAGTCACCCACGGTCAGCACTCTCAGTTTATCGACAGCTGGCAAGGGATAAATGCCGGGACACGGCTGGTCGGCAAAACCCGCATCGTCGGCGAATAAAATATGCAAATGAGCCGTGCCGCGTTCCGGTTGCCGATACCAAGGCATCAGACCTTCGACCTGATTTTGCATGGCGCCGCTGGCCAGAAAATCCAACTTGCCTTGTTCGTTGCAATACTTCATCAGCGTGTAGGCATTGGCGATAAAATTCAGCCGTTTCCAGCCGGTCAGTTTGGCATGCCAGCGCGTTTGGTCCTGGCGGCGGTTTTCCATAAAGGCTTGATATTTATTACTTGCCAACGCTGATTCGACTTCACAGGCGAAAGTCAAAGCCTGGCTAAAACTCCAGGCCCCCGGAATCCCGGCGTGTACCAGGGTGAATTTGCGTTTGCTGTCGTGGTGTATCAGCCCGCGCTGGCGTAACCATTTCAACAGCTCGTCCCGGTCCGGCGCATTCAGAATCTCGTCCAGGGTATCGTTTGCGTTCGGTTCGGCGACACCGGCGGCCCGCTGCAACAAATACAATTCCGCGTCACCCAGCACGCTGACGGCTTTTTTACCCAAATCCTTCACCAACCTTAATACCGCCAGTGAATCCGGGCCGCCATTGACCAAATTGCCGCTAAACCACAGGCAGTCGACGTCCGGGTTGAAAGTAATTTTTTCCAGCAGCCTTAGCAGGGCTTGGTAATCGCCGTTAACACTGCCTATGGCGTAAGTGGTCATAATGGCTCATATTTGGGGTTAGCAGATAAACCGGTTCAGACTTCCTCTGTTTCGTTAACGCCGTCAAGCAAACCCAGCTGGCGTATCATGGCTTTAAAGCCTTTCATGACCGGCCGGGACAGCGTGGATTCCGCCAGCAATCGTTGTTCATAGATGCGATTTTTCAACTCGTCATCGATATTCACAACGGCTGCAGCGATTAATTGATGCAGATCGGCCGCTAACACCTGTCCAGGTTGGGTTTTGACGGCATCGTATAGCAACGCCATCACTTGTTTTTCCGCCTCGGGCATTTTGCATTTGCCGTCTAAAATCTTCAGCATTACGGTGGTGGCGCAATCGACGTGAATCGGTGTTAAGGGATGCAGCCGCAACCACTGCATGATCTGGTCAGAATTCATGTTCGGCCTCGCCGGCAGCCACCCGGCCAACGTACTCGAGCAGCGAAGCTTCGATAGCCTGATAAGCATATCGGCTCACCGCGCGCACCCCGATGTTATTGAGCTTTTCGGTTGGCCCCTCGCCAATCTTGGCAACAAATACCGCATGACAATCCTTTATTGCCTCCAAAATACCGGCCATGGCGGATTGATCGGAGTGCTGACCCAGACAATAATGCGCCACCTGACGGGTTTCGATAAACCGGCAGTGGTCCGGATAGACGGCGTAAATATGAAATTGCTTGGCGTGACCGAAGTGCTCGCTAATCGCCATGCCTTCTTTAGTGGCGACAGCCAGTTTTAGCGGAAACTCAATCATCATTGAAACCAGCGCCCCGCCCGACTATGCGAAAACGGTTGTGCCGGCGACACGGAGATAGAAGACAAGTATCTGGACATGGTTCGGGCTCGGTAAGTAACGATTAACTAAATCCAAGCAAGAGACAGACCAGACCGGCAAACCCGGATTAATTCATATTCGCCCAAGGGTTACGCTAAAAGGCGCGGCATAAATTTGTCGTATTTATAACAATCCGGTCGGGAAAGGATAGCGCATGCTACGCAACGTGTTATCAGGCCGCCAGCATCTATAAGCCCAGCATAGCGCTACGAATCGATCGATATTGAGAACAGGCTTGCCGGAATTTCGAATCAATCGTCTCCCGCTTTTTTTGCGGCGGAGACGATTGAGAACTACACGAATGGCAGCATCGGTCGTCGTCGAGCAGGGAATTAACAGGTCAGCCAGCCATTACCGAATCAGGCTCAACAACACACCGGCGGCAACCGCGGAGCCGATTACGCCGGCCACATTCGGCCCCATGGCATGCATCAGCAAAAAGTTGTAGGGGTTACTCTCCTGACCCACTTTATTGGCCACCCGTGCCGCCATGGGCACGGCCGACACGCCGGCGGCACCGATCAACGGATTAATGGGTGTGCTGCTGAAACGATTCATGATTTTGGCCATGATGACGCCGCTGGCGGTACCGATTGAAAACGCGATGGCGCCCAGGCCCAGAATGCCCAGGGTTTCCACTTTCAAAAATGCGTCGGCGCTTAGTTTGGAACCGACCGACAAACCCAGAAAAATTGTGACGATGTTGATCAATTCGTTCTGGGCGGTTTTACTTAACCTGTCCACGACACCCGATGCATTCATCAGATTGCCCAGACAAAACATACCGATCAAGGGTGCCGCGGACGGCAACAATAAGGCGGTTAAAGTAATCAGCATCAACGGGAAGACGATTTTTTCGGTCTGGCTGACGGAACGCAGTTGCTGCATTTCGATTTTGCGTTCTTCAACAGTCGTCAGGGCCCGCATGATGGGCGGCTGAATCAGGGGTACCAATGCCATATAGGAATATGCGGCCACCGCGATGGCTCCCAGTAATTCCGGTGCCAATTTGGACGCCACATAGATAGCCGTAGGCCCGTCGGCACCGCCGATAATGGCAATCGCCGCCGCCTGTTTCAGATTAAATTCCATACCCGGCACCACATTCAAGGCCAGCGCCCCGAATAGGGTAGCGAAAATACCGAACTGGGCGGCCGCCCCCAGAAACAGGGTTTTGGGATTGGCCAACATGGGTCCGAAGTCCGTCATCGCCCCCACGCCCATGAAAATCAACAGCGGAAACATGCCGGATTTAATTCCGCCGTACAAATAGTAAAGTACCCCGCCTTCATCGGTCATGCCGGCAACCGGAATGTTGCTCAGAATGGCGCCGAAACCGATGGGTAGGAGTAACAAGGGTTCAAAACCTTTTTTGATCGCTAAAAACAGCAGCAGGAATCCCACCGCCATCATGACGGCTTGCGGCCCGGTAAAGTTGTACAGGCCGGTGCTTTCCCACAACAGTGTTAAATTTTCCATGAATGATCTTTGATTGTTTCAGACGAAACGGCGAGCAAAACGCCCGCCGCATGCATTGTTATAGAGTGACCAACACGTCGCCAACCGACACGCTATCGCCCTGCTTGACATTGACAGCACTCACTATGCCGCCTACTTTGGCGCGGATTTCGGTTTCCATTTTCATGGCTTCCATCACCATGACTACATCGCCTTCGTCTATGTGCGCCCCCACGTTGACATTCACTTTCAACACCACGCCGGCCAGAGGAGAAACCACCACGCCATGGCCGCTGATAATCGGCGGAGTAATGACGAGATCCGGACCGGCCGGCGAACCGGAAGCTGTCGCCTGCACGGAAATATTGGAGCCGGCGGGCCCGACGGCCACGTTGTAACTGCGGCCGTCCACATTGACGGTATACATCTCGACGGGGCCGGTCCCGCCGGCAGCCGTTTGGCTGGCCGCCTCGGCAATCGCGCTGGCCTCTTCAGGATTCGGTGCCGGCTCGAATGCGGCTGGATTGCCCCGATTCTGCAGAAACTTCCAACCCACTTGAGCAAACATGCCGTCGATTAATGCATCTTCTTCAACAAACTCGGACAGTTTGACGCTTTCCTCGCCGGCTTTACGTTTGACCTCCGCTACCAGTTTATCCATTTCGGGCTGCAGCAAATCCGCGGGGCGACAGGTAATCGGTTCAGCGCCGTCCAGAACCCGAGCCTGCAATTCTTTATTGACCGGAGCCGGGGCCTCGCCATATTCGCCTTTCAAAATGCCGGCCGTTTCCTTGCTGATATTTTTATAGCGCTCGCCGGACAACACATTCAAAACCGCCTGAGTGCCGACGATTTGCGAAGTCGGCGTTACCAACGGAATAAAACCCAAATCTTCCCGCACCCGTGGGATCTCCAGCAACACTTCATCAAACTTATCCGCGGCGCCCTGTTCTTTCAGCTGGCTTTCCATATTGGTCAGCATACCGCCCGGTACTTGGGAAACCAGAATACGGCCGTCGACACCTTTCAGGCTGCCTTCGAATTGGGCGTATTTTTTACGTATTTCCCGGAAATATGCGGCGATTTTTTCCAGTTTCACCAAATCCAGCCCGGTGTCGTTGGGCTGGCCTCGCAGACTGGCAACAATGGTTTCGGTAGGACTGTGACCATAGGTCATGCTCAAGGACGAAATCGCGGTATCGGCGTTATCCAAACCGGCTTCGATGGCCTTGATATAGGTACCGACGCTCAAACCGGTAGTGGCGTGGCATTGCATGTGAATCGGTATCGAAACGGCTTTTTTCAACTTGCCGATCAATTCGAACGCATCGTAAGGCGTCAACAAGCCGGCCATGTCTTTTATACAGATCGAATGGGCGCCCATGTCTTCTATGATGCGGCCCTGTTCGACCCATTTTTCGATGGTATGCACCGGGCTGGTGGTATAGGAAATGGTGCCTTGCGCATGCGCATCGGTATTCAGCACGGCCTTGACCGCCCGTTCGATATTGCGCATGTCGTTCATGGCATCGAAAATACGGAACACGTCGATACCGTTAACCACGCAACGTTCGACGAATTTATCCACTACATCGTCGGCATAGTGGCGATAACCCAAAATGTTTTGGCCGCGAAACAGCATCTGCTGGCGGGTGTTAGGCATGGCTTTTTTAAGTAAGCGCAAACGCTCCCAGGGATCTTCGCCCAAGTAACGGATACAGGCGTCGAAGGTAGCCCCGCCCCAGGATTCGATGGACCAATAACCGATTTGATCCAGCTGCTCGCAAATCGGCAACATGTCTTCGATACGCAGACGGGTTGCCAGAATTGACTGATGCGCGTCGCGTAACACGACTTCTGTAATTCCTAAAGGTTTTTTTACCTTTGCCACTCTTATTTCTCCTTAAGCTGCCTTTTGGGTCGGGGTTTGTTTACCTTGTGAGTAGTGTATCCACTATGCCCGAATCGCTATTCGGGCATAGCTTAATCTTTCTTTTGATATTTTTTGCGGTATTGAAGAACTGCCGCGCTGATGGCGGCGATAGTACCCAGATCATCGCCATGATGCATACCTGGATGCTGCCCCGCGGGCAATTCCGGAAAAAATCTCAGAATCAGCGAGGACATCGTTTTGATGGCAACGATCAACATCGCCAAAAAACTAAACACCATGCCCATACCGATTAACATCAGCTCGATTCCCGACGATATCAGTTCATTCATTATGCTCCAACCGTAAATTATTAACTTGACAGCCATTATCTCCAAAAGCCCCCCATTAAACAATCGGGCAAGCCTCATGTCGCTGATGCAAAAGCCAAAATTCTTGCCGGCCACAGCGGTTTCGAGACTAAAATAATACGCATAGCCACTATATTTAATCGCATCCCAGTGCCCAATATCGGAAATTCACCCATGCCTGATACCCGCGTAAGCCTGGACGTACTCTGCCTAGGCCATGCCAGCTATGACTTAGTATTCTCGGTGCCCCATCATCCCGGAGAAGATGAAAAACTGTTTGCCGACAGCTTATTGGAGTGCGGCGGCGGACCGGCCGCCAATGCGGCGGTCAGCGTGGCCAGACTGGGCTATAAAGCCGCCTTTTCCGGCTACTTGGGCCTTGACGACTATGGCAATAGCCATTACGCGGAATTACAGCAGGCCGGCGTCGACACAACGCTTATTGTTCGCGGCCCCGCTCCGACGCCGCTTTCGGTAGTTTTAGTCAAACCCGATGGCAAACGCGCCCTGCTTAATTACAAAGGCGATACCAAAATCTTGCCCGCCGACACCATTGATTTTTCCGATATCGCTGTAAAAACCGTTTTATTCGATGGCCATGAACCGCGACTGTCGCTGGCTTTACTGGATAAAATCGACAACGCCATCCCCACGGTACTGGATGCCGGCTCCCTGCACACCGGCACCCAGGCTTTGATGGATAAAGTCGATTATTTGGTTTGTTCGGAAAAATTCGCCCTGCAATATGCCGTGAACGCAAACACCGCATTATCCAGACTGGCCGCCCTGTCTCCCAACGTGGTCATCACACTGGGCGAAAGCGGCTTAATCTGGCAACGCGGTCATGAACAAGGCAGCCTGCCCGCGCCGCCGGTGACCGCCGTCGATACCACCGGTGCCGGCGACGCCTTTCACGGCGCGTTTGCAGCCGCTGTCGCCGCAAAAATGGCTTGGCTGGACATTTTGTATTTCGCCAGCGCGGCCGGCGCATTTTGCTGCACCCAAATGGGCGCAAGACCCGGCCTGCCCAATCGGGAGCAACATAGGCAATTATTGTCGAGCTGGCGCGGGAATCTAGCCTTTTAACGCTCGAAATAGGCTAATAAGAAATCGATAAAGGTGGTCAGCTTAGCCGGATAAAAACGCCGCTGCAGATAGGTGGCGTAAATCGCCAGTGCCGGCCGACGGTAATCGCGGAGGATTTCCACCAATTCGCCGCTCTGCAAATAAGACACCACCGACAAACGCGGCGCCTGTACGATACCCATGCCCAAGGCCGCCGCCTGGCACAAGGCCCGACCATTGTTGGAGGCCAACACCCAATCGGTTTTGATTTTTTTCTGCTCGCCGTCCACGTTAAACAGCCAGTAATCGCCATGCGGCGTGTCCACATAATGCAGACACTGGTGTTGGATCAGGTCGTCTATCGTGTTGGGGCAGCCTTTCTCGGCCAGATAGGCCGGAGCAGCGTAGGTACACAGCTCGGTTTCGGCGATCTTGCGCGCCACCACGCCCTGGTCCAGTTTATCGGTCACCAGCAGGGACACATCGAAACTGCCGTTGCGTAAGTTGGGTGGTTTATTATCCAGACTCATCAACACCTTGACCTCCGGATAAACGCGTACATACTGCTCTATGGCCGGCACCATATAAATGCCGCCGAAATCGATGGGCGCGCTGATTTTGATCTGGCCCTTGACCCTCTCCCCCAATTGGGTGGTGGATGCTTCCAGCTCGGCCAAATCTTCCAATAATTGCTTGCCGCGATTGTAATAGGCTTCGCCGGCGCTGGTCAGACTCAGGCTGCGGGTGGTTCGATTCAACAGCACCACCCCCAGGGACGCCTCCAGCGCCGCCATATATTTGCTGATCATCATGGTCGACAACTTCATTTCCTTGGCGACGGAGGAAAAAGTACCCAGCTCCACAATCCGGCAAAACACCTGCATGTTGTTGAATTTATCCATAGCGGCCTACTATAAACCCAAAGTTTATATTTTCAGCATTCCTGGGCAAAAAACCCAGGTTCCGCACTACCATTTAAAAACGAATTCCGGAGTACAAAGCTGGGTTTGTACTCCAACAACAAAGCCTAAATGTAAACTGATTCTGGCGAAATCCTTTACCGATCATTTTGCCGCCATTGCCGTCAACTCGACAGTCGACGCCCTGCCCTGCCCGTCAACCACCACGACCTGATAATTGCCCGGTTTAGCCGGCCACAGTAGCGTAGCGCCCTCGCCGGCAAAATGATCGTCGACGAACCAGAACAACCGGCTTTTGCCCGCCGAGGATACCGCGCTGAATTCGATACTGCCCGGTTGCCCGGCCCGCACCGGATAACTGACACCGGCTTGCGGCGAGACTATTTTCGGCGGTTCCGTGGCCGCATCGCTGGCCGAGATCTGCGCGCAGGGCCGTTCGAAAGCTGGCGGTATGTCGCGACGCACCCCGGACTGCCGGAAAGCCTCAAGCTCGTCGCTATCCCAAAACTCGGCCACCCGGGTTTCACCGGCGCTTTCTTCCTCCGGGCATTGCCGTAAACCGTTGACCGGGTTGATACGGATCGGCCGATGCAGCGTACAGGCCTGGATAGGCGATACGCCGGGAATCATCCAGCCGGTTTTTTTATACGGACACCAGCGCGATATGGGTTGCCCGGACAACGCGCACACGTCGATGCGCTTCAAGCCGGCAGGCGGGGCCTCCGCGGCCGCTACCGGGCGTTCGATAGCGATAGCGTCGAAAATGTCGAACAACAACGGCCCGAGCAGTTCGCGTCCGACCAGATGACTGTTGGGGCTGCCGTCGAAATTGCCGGCCCACACCCCGACCAGCCAATCCCCCATCATGCCGATGGCCCAGGCATCCTTGAGGCCGGACGAGGTGCCGGTCTTCCAGGCTACAACCTGCTGCTGCCCGAAACTGCGGCCGCCGAAACTGCGTTGCGGTCGCGGATTGTTTTCCAGCATTTCCCGCACCAAAAAGGCTGCTTCCGGCAGCATCGGCGCTTGGCCTGTATCCGGCCCGGCATCTCGTAACCAGTGCAAGCTTTGCAGCCTGCCTCGATTTGCCAGCAGCCCATACAGGCGCAGTAAATCCTCCATGGAAATCTCGGCGCTGCCGATCGCCAAGCTCAAACCGTAATTGGCGGCCTGCTTGGGGATAGCAATACCGGCCTGCAACAAAAACGCATGAAAAGTCGGCTTTTCCAATTGCGCCAATAAACTGATGGCCGGAATATTACGGCTGCGCACCAACGCGTCGGTGGCCGACAACGGCCCGTAGAAATTGCGCTCGAAATTTTCCGGCTGATAATAGCCCATCCGCAGCGGGGTATCCTTGACCCGGCTATCCGGCGTGATCAATCCCTGCGCGATAGCCTGGGCATAAATGAAGGGTTTCAGGGTCGAACCGGGGGAACGTAGCGCTTTCAGGCCGTTGACAAAACCTTGTATCCGCCGGTTGAAATAATCCGCCGATCCCAGGTAAGCCCGCACCGCCATGCTGGGCGCATGTACCACCATCACAGTGGCATTGGCGATACCTTGCAAACGATGCTGGCGCAGAAAGCCGGCCAGCAAGGTTTCGCTGAGCGATTGCAAGGTGCCGTCCAGGGTAGAGACCAAGGTAGCAGCCTCCGGATATAAATCGTGCAGACGTTCGGCAAAATGCGGCGCCCGAAACGGTAAATCGCTGCGCTGGCGAAACCACAGCCGTTCGAAACCCGGCTCGTTGCCGTAGGCCAACCGCCAAGCTTGCCGCAAACGTTGTCTTGCGGCTTGATTCATGGGTGCCCGGGCACTGGGATTTTGCGGAATCAACGCCAAGGCCCGAGCTTCATCGCGGTTTAATTCACTAGCCGGCTTGTGAAAATAAATCCAGGCCGCCGCCGCCACGCCTTCTATATTCGCACCGTAAGGAGCGATATTTAAATACGCTTCCAACAGCTCGTCTTTGCTAAACTGCCGCTCCAACCACAATGCATAAGCCATTTGCCGCAACTTGCCCGACAGACTGGAAGTTTTCAGCCGCCAGCGCTGCCGCGCCAGTTGCATGGTCAGCGTCGATGCACCTATCCAACGCTCCTGGACAATCAAACTACTCCACGCCGCCCGCAGCAGCGATACCGGATTGATGCCGGGATGTCGGTAAAACCATCGGTCTTCGTAACGCAGCGTCGCATCCCGCAAGGTTTGCGGCAATTCCGCCAGCGGCGTCCACAAACGGTATTTTTCGTCGGAGGTCAAACTCAGCCGCAGCAAGCGACCGTCGCGGTCCGTGACCGCATAAGAACCATTGGCGCGATTGACCAGCAACGGTTGCGGCGTAAAACCCAAGCTCAGCCAAACCGTTACCACCAGCAATAGCCCGGCGAACAGCGCGAGTCCAACCGGTGATGACCATCTTAAACGCTTAACTATAAATCTCATGGGTTTGGGTTGTGATGCCTAAACTTAGCGGGTCGCTGATTCGCCAAGCATTGTAAAGCAAGCTTCTAAATTCCGCCTGGGCACACAATACATGCCCCTACCTCAGCTAGGGCCTTGTCAATATTTACGCGCAGACACTCCTATCCACGCCTGCAAACAAACGCACTGGCGTGAGATTGCGTCCCGTTCTACACGCAAGTACGGAACCCCCGTATGATTTCGCTGATGCCGCGTCGCGTCGGTCAAATTAGCAGGCAATCAATGAGGTAGATGGGTTATTCACAGAAGCGAGTAAGGTCGGAATTTGTTCAGCCGAAATTGCTCGGCTGAAATAAAAGCCTTGGTAAACATCACATTCATGTTGTTTTAGGAAGGCAAGTTGCTCGGCGGTTTCTACCCCTTCAGCAACAATTTGTAAGCCTAAACTTTTAGCTAAGGTGATGATGGCAATACATATCGCGGCGTCATCTTTATGCGAATCGCACTCGCTGATAAATGAACGATCGATTTTAAGTATATCGATAGGAAATTTCTTTAGATAACTTAGCGAAGAATAGCCGGTGCCAAAGTCATCAATGGATAATTTGATATGGGTTGCCTTGAGTTCTTTCATTGCGGCAATACTTTGTTCCGTATTACCCGTCAGAACACCTTCAGTAATTTCAAGTTCCAATAGATTGCTACGAATAGCGTATTTTTGCGCGATATGTTCTACAAAAGGTACTAAGGATTTATCGTGCAAATGTCGACCTGAAATGTTCACCGCAATCGGCAACAGCGGCAAACCTTGTTGTCTCCACTCGGCTAATTGACGAGCGGTTTCCGATAACACCCACTCGCCCACATCGATAATTGAATTCGATTTCTCAAAAATTGGAATAAATTCAGCGGGTGAAATCAAGCCATAAGCGGGATGTTGCCAACGAATCAGGGCTTCAAAACCAACCACTTCATTGGTTTCGCATGAGACTTTTGGTTGATATTGCAAGAAAAATTGATGGTCTTTGATTGCATTTGCCAGCGCGGTTTCATAATGAAATTGTTGCTGTGCCGTTATTTCCATATCACTGGTAAAAATCCGATAGATATTACGCCCCGCTTCCTTAGCCTGATACATCGCTAAATCGGCATGTTGCAACAAACGATCCGCATTAATACAGCCGTTATCCGATATCGCGACGCCGATGCTGGTCAGCACGGTTAAGGTATTACCGGTTAAATGGACCGGCTTACGCATGACGTCGAGAATTTGTTGCGCTTTGTTGGTTGCATTTTTTTCAGTCAACTCGCCCGACAATACCACCACAAACTCATCGCCGCCCCAACGCCCCACAAGATCGTGTTCACGCGTTACTTCGGTTAACCGTGCCGCAACCGCGCAAAGCAACTCATCGCCCGCTTTGTGCCCCAAAGTGTCATTAATTTTTTTAAACTGATCTAAATCCAAGAACATTAGCACCACCGTCCCTGAGGTTTTGCGATGAAAATTAATGCGGTGTTCAAGGTTGCCCATGAAATAGGTACGGTTATAAAGGCCGGTTAACGGGTCGTTATAAGCTAATAATTTCAGACGGTTCTGTAATTTAATTTGCTGGGTAATATCACGGATATGCAGGGTGTATTCAGTGTTTTTATCTTTTATATCACTGGTTTGGGTGACAACAACTTCGGCGGGGAAACATTGACCATCATAGCGGGTTAGCTCTGTCACATTGCGCCGCCTTAGCACCAGATCTTCACTGACCGTAAAACCTTGTGCCAGACTTTGTAATGCCATTTTTCTTGATTTTTCCGCCATAAAGGCCGTGAAAAAGTTACGATTTAATACCTGTTTGAGACTCACGCCAAAGCATTGTTCAGCGGCTGGATTAAATTCCTGAACTTCGCCGCGATTATTGATGCTGACGATACAATCCATTGCCGCGTCCAGGATTGCGCCTTTACGATACTCGCTTTGTTTAAAGGCAAAAAATGCTTCATCCCGTTGTTGAATTTCTTCATTCACCTTATCGATAACGCGATTATATTGTTGAGCGATTTGGCCGATTTCCGTGAAAGGCTCAACGGGAACCTGCTGGGAAAAATCGGCTTGCTGCTGCTGGTGATTCATTGCGGATAATAAATCGAACACTTCTGTTGTCACCTGATGTTCAGCGACATTGAGACCGATCAGTTCCGATTTTTCCGTAACCCGCAAGGGATGAAAATGATTGATTAACCGCAATGCAACAAACGCCGTGATGAAGCTATATGCACCGATAGCGACGATACCTATTATTTGCGCCTGTAATTGCTCTAATGCGGATAAGCCGGTGCCTAATTTTTCGGCATCGCCGAATAATGCCACGGCAAGGGTGCCCCATATTCCGGCAAATAAATGAACAGGAACCACACCGATAGCATCATCGATTTTCCGGCGCTCCATCCAGCGTTCACCATAAAAAACGATGACGCCGGCGATAACACCAATCACAAGCGCGGAGCTGACGGTGACGGCATGGCAGTTGGCTGTAATCGCAACCAAGCCGCCTAACACGCCGTTCATAATATGCACCACGTCTATATAACCGTCCGAGATATATTTTAGCGAGGTAGCCGCAATGCCGCCCCAGCAGGCGGCGAGACAAGTATTCAACAAAATCGAAGGTACGGCATCAGTCCAACCCAAGGTGCTACCGCCATTAAAGCCGAACCATCCGAACCAAATCAACATACCGCCTAAAATCGCCATTGGTAAATTACTGCCTGGAATACGTCTACCCACATCGTAGCGTCCAATACGTGGACCTATAATCAGAATGGCGGCTAAAGCCACCCAACCGCCGACTGAATGAACAACGGTGGAGCCGGCAAAGTCAACAAAGCCCAACAATTCCAGCCAGCCGATCGCCTTGCCGGAAATGATGCCTGCCCATGCCCAATGTCCTATCCAGGGATAAATCATCAGCGTGATCACTATCGTCAACAGAAGGTAACCGCTGTATGTCATGCGCTCGGCTATGGCGCCGGAAACCAATGTCGCGGCGGTGCCGCAAAACATCATTTGAAATAAAAATGTAGTGATAAGTAAAGGACTGGCATCCTGGCCAAAAAAAAAGTAGGACGTGCCGAATAAACCGGAAAAGCTATCTCCAAACATTATGGCAAAACCGACAGCCCAAAAGATGGTGCTGGAAACAACAAAGTCGCTGATATTTTTCGCAGCAACGTTAATGCTATTTTTACTTCTGACTAATCCGCTTTCTAAACAGAGAAATCCTGCCTGCATGACAAATACAAGCATGGAGGCACATAAAATCCAGAGTATATCCATAAGCGTAAGTACCCATTTGCTCTATGGTAAATGTAGGATTTGTTTATACGCGACGGCATACTAAAAAGCTATCAAGCGAATTAAGCGCTAATAGAATTCACAGACAGGCCCCGTTAGCCCATTCAGAAAAACACGACTCCTTCACAAAAACGGCGCTCGTAATGGCCGAAAACTTATCCGTTGTTATCAAAAACCGTCGCCGTTTGCCCGGTTTTGTCGATCGACTGTGCCGCTACAATGGTGACATGATATTTCCCGGCCTTGGTCTTCGAATCAGTCAGGGAACGCGCCGCGCACCCTGACCCACCGAATTGGGTATTGCAATGCACAAACACATTGACAGCTTGGGTGGGCAACGCTTTTCTGCGCACCGATTTAGAGCGCTTACTTTGATTTGGGTGGGCACAAAAACCGTGCCCACCCTACCGGACTATTCAACACAATAAATTCCAAAGCGGACCGTTAATAACCACCGTTTGGCATGTAGAGCTAGTATTCAGTGTTTCCAATCCGGGTAGAGTTTGAAGATTTCGAATTGCAAGAAACGACTCTTAAGTAAAACGGGTACCAATTCGAGGTATGCTTTGGTAACTACTTTCCCGTGTAATGAAATGAGTTTTTTTTGACTCTCTTCGTCAAACGCAAGCGGAATGTTTTCGTGGTTGACCAATCTGGCGATTGCCTGGATCAGCATTAATTGGTCAGGCAAACTTTGGGAATTGAAAGTCTCCAGATTGAAGTAATCCCTCACCGCGGACTCTTCTTGTGTCGGCATTTTAAATTCCCGGACAGCCTGACCTCTGCGCTTAAACGGAATGGCGATAGTGTTAGATGCGTAGGCCACTCCGCGTTGAGAGCGCACCAGGAAAATAGCCCCGCATGATGCGACAGCAGGCGCTCGTGACGGCGAAATCCCGAAGTACCGCATATACTCCATCAGAACCTTGCCACCTGTCTTGCGACTCCCGGTCGGGCCGGTTCCCCAAAGTATGAAGTGCGGTTGAACGTTTGAATTACTGTTAGAGAGCTTGTTGCACCAGTCTTTAACAAACCGTGCGTCGCCGCTCATATGGCCGGCGGCAACCCTGCTGAAATCCTTGTTTGCGATAAAAACGGCGCCGCAACTGGTTAAGCCCGTCACCGCGACGCCTTCGTTGGCATCAAGACTCACCCACTTACTGAAATTACCATGAGTAAGGAACTCCGGGAGTCCGAATTCGGCCATGTTCATCGATATGTTGGAGTGTATGTCGAGAATGCAGCTTGCATTTTCGACATCAAAACTGACTTCGGCGCCAGTTGTCATGTCGAACGCAACGCTACTGCGCTGCTGACTCAAACCGAATGACATAGTTACCCCCTTGATCTAACTATACATGAAACTCAGTGGCAGCCCGAGGTAACTCCGCAAGCGTCACACCGACGCTGCCTTGCGCGAATCAGAGAAGGTAAGGACTATACACTTGATGCCGTTCCGCAGCACCACCGCATTCCAGAATAAACCGCATGCATTAAAGTACGCTACATTTAGCATGCTGGGCGAATCCCGGCAAAAATACTATCGCTCAACCTGTTTTGATCGTTTCGCGGAAGGGCCGACCAGGCTCGGACGTTTATCGTTGATTGCCGAGCTGTATGTTTTGCGGCCCATCCAGCCATCAATCATGGTCCGTAAATCAGGTGGCCACGGCAGGGGTTACCGTGACATTTCCAAGCCTCGGTCTTCGTATTTGTCAGGGAACGCTACGCGCACCCTGACCTACCAGACTATAGGAAAATAGCTTTTCGGAGTTCTTGAGTCGCGCAGGCTTGGTTAGCCAGCGTAGCCCGGATGAAATGGAATCCGGGGTATAAAGGCTATCAATCCCGGGTTGCGCTTCGCTGCATACGGGCTACGATGCTAGGATTTCAATTCTTACTTTGGTGAGTCCGGCATGAACGAAACCGAGTTCTTTAGCGGCTTTTTTTGACAAGTCAACGATATGTTTATTAGGGCGCCGCAGACGATCATTGACTTTAACAATCACGCTGCGATTGTTTTTAAGGTTCGTCACACGTAACCGTGTACCCATGGGCAATGATTTATGAGCGGCCGTCATCTCATATTTGTCATAAGTTTCGCCGCTTGTCGTGGCTCGACCATGGAGTTTGTCACTGTAGAACGAAGCTATACCCCCATCACGGATTTGTTCATTTTCTTGCTTTTCAACCTTTGCAAGACTAATAGAACAAAAGGACATTAAGGAAACTGACAACATGGTTTTAGCTAACCATCGACTCTTGCGTTGTTTCATCCTTGCCTCCTCTTTACCTTAAATAGTTGATAAACTGAAGGCTAACGTTAACCCAACGATAAATGTTTGGCAACATTTATCGTGGTTTGATCACTGTCGCGCTTGTCTTCAACATAGGCAGCAAGTAGCCTGGATGGAGTTTTGCGGAATCCGGGGTGGGGTCAACCTGAATTCCCGTATTCCGCTGCGCTGCATATGGGCTACGATGCTTACCCAAAGGATACAAGTGGCAGCGCGCTATTGGGAACATCTGATACGGGATGAAGCAGATTTTCAAGCCCACTTGAATTATATCCATTACCTGCGACGTGAAGTCACATCCGTTATTGTTTCACCTTGAAAAAAAGGAAGTGAAACTCGTTGTTCCCTCAACGGTAGCCTATCGATGCAGGCGAAGCTGGTAACGGCTTGGTTTGAAGCCATTGAGAC
>NZ_JALOBS010000020.1 GCF_023228165.1 Methylomonas sp.
CAAAATTCGTCTCTGAAATATTAAACCACGTCTTCTGACTTTCTACATTTTGCGGGGGAAGAGTCTTTCGTGTCTTGCCGAATGTTTTGACGGACTGTTTCTTGATTATATCCTGCAGGACTTGCATACTGGCTCATCTGTCTATAAAAAAATATACCCATCTACATTTAGATGGAGAAGGAAAAAAGCCATGTGGATAGATTTTATTGTCAATTCTTTTCAAGAAATATCAACCTTTTTGCTACAAGTTGCGACCCTTTTTCCGCAATTTTCCGTCGTACATTTTGGCATTCTTCTATAATCAGTTAAATGAAATTCAATTTTATATTATATTTAATCCAGTAACAACAGAAGCCTGTAGAAGAACAAATGACTTCTCAAAAAAATAATTCAAATCGCACGGAATTGTCATTAATCGTTTTTTTGAACTTCGTTTTCGTATTATTAAGAAGGTACGATATAATTCGCCATGGAAGAGCCGCTATTGAACGATGCGCGTGGATATGTAAAAGGTATTTGCTCGGCACACGGTATTGATGAATCGCACGCAATCAAGCATGCTATTGCCGTAGAAAATCATATTAGGCGTTGTTTCGAAGCAGATACCATTTTTAATCTTGATAATCAGACAAAGACAGATTTATTGCTCGCTGGATTACTACACGACGTTGACGACCATAAATATTTCGAAGAAAATTCAAGAAATGCCGCGGAATTTCTTGAAACGCGCATTTCTTGCGAGCGCGCGAGTCGCGTGAGTCGGTGGATTAGTTATGTTTCCGCGAGCAAAAATGGCAATATGATTCCGCCCGAAGCCATGAAACATCCATGGGTATTATGGGTTCGCTATTGCGACCGTATTGAAGCTGTTGGCGTAATTGGCATTCAACGCACGCTCGAATATAATCGCCGTCACGGCGCACCGGATTTTCAAGAAACGACTCCAAAAGCAACAACGCGCGAAGAAGTCATCAAATTCGCGACGAAAGAAAGGTTCGAAGAATATCAACTGACCGGCAAATCTCTCAGCGCGATTGACCACATATTCGATAAATTACTGCATCTGTGCGATGTATCTACGAGTTCCCCCGAAGGGGTCGCGGCTTCGCCGAGTTCGCCATATATCGACACGCAATTATTACTCGGAAAGCAGGCGTTAATCGACGTCTGCATTAATTATGGGAAATTCGGGCGCCTTATTCTTTCTTAGTGCGAGATGGCGCCAAGCCGCAATTATCGGCATTTTATTTTTTGTCTTCTTCTTGATTCGCTTGGATTATTATTTGTTCGCGCGGAATCAAATCATAAACGAGATTTAATCAAGATACAAGCAAAAAATAAATCGTTTAAGCAAAAACTTCTTTTTTGCGCGAATTCGCGACAATCGATCGCTGAAGTAATACTTTTCATGAACTCGAAAGAGATTTACTTCCTTTCGCAAGAAAACACTGTCTACATGCAGCGCGATATGCCTCGATTCCGCCTATTAATTCTTGCGCACCGGATTCCACAATACGCAGAGTGAATGCCGCGTCATTGCCGCAGAAATGGCAAACGGCTTTATATTTTTGATAATCATCCGCAATTGGAATTAATTTCAATACTTCGCCAAATTGTTCGCGCCGCGAATCGCCGTCAAGCCCATCGGCGATTACGATTTTTCCAGCATTCGCGAGTTGCTCACAAGCGCTTGCAATGCCGCAGAGAAATTGGATTTCATCAAAGACAATCACATCCGCGTCATGTATCAATTTTGTGATTAGGCTTTCTGTTATTTCTCTTCCTGTAGAAATCGCTGGCATTGTTGTGCCATCATGCGTTGCGCATTCAGTCGCGGAATAGCGCGTATCTTTGCCATATTTGACGACAATCACGCGTTTGCCGGCGATTTGATGGCGGCGCGCTCTGCGAAATGCCTCTGACGATTTGCCGGAATACATATTTCCAAGAATGAGTTCAATTCGCCCACTGCCCACCGAAGTCGCCATCGCGCGAATACGCAACTATATAACAATAAAAAACGATTTCAAAATAAAGACGCCGCTAAGCGACATTAAAAAACAATCGCGCCTTCAAATATAAATGCCGACTCTTCTCGATAAAGGCAATTTACGCTCCACGACAAATAATGTCGAAGAGCAAGCCAAATTGGATAACATTATTCCTATAGATTATATTCTCGACTGGCTTCGCAAGCGCGAATCGCGCGCTGGATTGGCAAATCGCGTGTTAATCGTCATTGGCAGAGTCGCATCGGGAAAGAGCACTGTTATCCCCAGCTATATTTATCACGACCTTGTAGCGAAGCGCATAGTGCGCGCCGGCGGAATCGCATGCACGCAGCCACGAAGTCTAACGGCGATTATGAATGTGCTGGGGATTATCTCGCTTCCCGTTTATTCATTTTTGCGCCTCGGGGAAACTATCGGCTGGGAAACGAAATATAACAAACTTCGCCCGAAAAGTTATGCATTCCATTCGCTAACAGTCGGCACATTGTTAATGCAACTGCAAACGCTGACAGATGACGAAATTATTCAACGATACAGATACATTCTCATTGATGAAGTACATACGCGCGACTTAACAACAGATATGACGATTTCTATGATGCATTCATTCTTGAATCGCCAAAAGGATAATCCGCGTTGCCCATTTCTCCTCTTGATGAGCGCGACATTGGAGCCAACTCACATGCTCGCGTATTTCGGGGGAACACTCGAGAGTAACGTAATTATTTGCGAAGGACAATCATACCCTCGCAAAACCGAATGGGATTGGGGAAAAGCGCCAGTAAAAAATCTATCCGCCAGAATCGCAGAAACAATTGCGCACATTGTGGAATTAGCGCCGAAAGAAGATGCGAATCGCGCAGATATTCTCGTGTTTCTGCCAGGGAAAGCCGAATTAGCAGACGCAAAAAAAGCGATAGTAGAAAAAGCAGAAAGTCAGCTTTTTGACAAATTTGGCGATGCAATTTTGCCAATAATAATCGACAGCACATCGCAACGCCTGAAAACCGCCGATTTCGTCGCATTTGAAACGCCGCACGCGCAAATCCGTCATCCGCGCCTGATTCGCGATGGAGTATCACCGCCAATTTCGCGAAAAGTTATTCTTTCCACAAATATTGCGGAGACGGGATTAACACTCGACCAATTAAAATATGTAATTGATTCGGGGTTTGACAGAGGAACCGAATTTCATCCGCGACATGGAGTGAAAATTCTGCTTACGAAAGGCGCTTCCATCGCGAATATTACGCAACGATACGGACGTTGCGCGCGCAAATTTCCTGGGGTTTGTTATCCGCTCTATAGCAAGAGGGTGTTTGACGAATTGCTGCCGGCATATAAACTGCCGGAGATTGTCGTGGGCGATATCTCGGAAATTATACTGCATATCATTATTGCGCAACAAAAGGCAAAATTCCTACAGAATCATTCGCCGAAAACCGCATATTTCCATGTCTCAGATTTATCTATGCTTGATATGCCATCGCCGGACGCGATTCATTTGGCGCTAGAAAAAATGCAACTACTCGGCTTTATTAGCTTTGATGCGCCGCCGTTCGAGTTGGATGCAGAGGCATTTATTAGCAAAAATAAAGAGCAAACGAGTAGCGAAGCCTCTTCGCAAGATTTATTTGGCGTGCCGATGCGCACATTTCCACTGGCGAAATTGGGCATCACGCGATTGGGAAGACTTGCGAATGAGGTGTTGTCATCCGCGAATTGCTCGCCAGAAGCAGTAAGGTTGATTCTTGCCGGATACGCGTATAAATTTTCAATTATCGAATTAATCGATATCGCCGCGTATACATCTGTGACAGCAAGTGAATTAATGGAAACCGAAGTCGGCAAACCGCAATCCGCGATTGAACGCGATTCGCTCACGCGCATTTACGCCGATATATTCGAGGATGATTCCGCATTCGATAAGATGCGAGAAATATCTGGCGACGAGTTTATGGATATAGTATTTATTATCTATTCATTGAAGCAATATATCGCCAGAAGTCCGCCAGAGCGCATGAATGACGCAATTCAAGAATGGTGCGCGGCATTTCGCATAAATATCAGTGGAATTATAAATATTTTGACTGCGCGCGAGGCAATAACGAATGCGCTTTTGGCGCAAAGGATGCATATTAGCAAAAATAGTGGAATAATTGACGCATGTTTCGGCGAGAAAATTGCATCGCCAATTTCTCGCGATAATATCGCGCTTCTCGCGGCAATAATTCGCTTAAAACGCTGCCTCTATGAAGGCTACAAAATGAACATCGCTCGCCTTCGGCTCGATCCCTCGGAGGGAGCGCACAATCGCAGCGAAACTGCGCACAAAGATTATCGTACTCGCAGTGGACTAATAGTCGGTCCGCCAAAGTTAACAAATCCGCCGAAAGTATTTCTCTTTGATTCGCTTTTTCCGCATAATTCACCAAAAAAAGTGACGATGATTGTCACGGCGATGAAAGTATCCAGTTTGGATGGTTTTATCGCGGAAGACCCTGGATTCGCAAAATAGAGAAGTATTTCGCTTTTTACCTCGGCATAATCGGCATTATCGATAAATTTCGCGTAATATCGCGCAAACCTTCTAAATCTGCGCCGATTATCATTTTCACAAATTTGCCAACGGCATCATAGCAAAGAAAAGACGGTATGCTGGAAACTGCGAAATCCGCGGGATTAATAAGAGGGCGTTTTTCGCCGTCGAGAATAATCCAGCCGAAATGAATAACTCCGCGCCATGTAGAGCTCAGCTGCGCAACATCGCCGCGAATCATGCTGCACGCGGGGCAACTATTTTTCATAAATAATACCACATTCGGTTTTCCGCAATATCTCATTTTTTGATAATCATCTAGCGTAAATATACGCGAGATACAAGACATTTCTTAGTTTATATATTATTCAACGTGCGACTACTCACAACAAGAAAAATTCATGGATAATATAATCGCGCATCAGAATGCGTTTTTCTGCAGCGGGGAACAAATTGTTGTGGATACAAATTTGCTCATTGCGCGCGATTTTGCGCAGCATTTCACCGCCAAGATGCAAATGAGTATGCCAAGTCACACCCGCATTGCCGCCGGTGGCAATCAGCGCGATGGTGTGCTGCAAATACCAAAGAAGCCATGGAAAATAGTCGTGATATAATTTCGGCGCAAAAAAATTAGAAAGGAAGAGAAGGAAGAGGGATTGTTTTTTTATTCAATATTCGTTGTGCGCGTGAATGAGGATTCGCCGACATCGGGTGTATCTTCGAATCGCTCTTTGACGCGACAATGACGAACATATTTCTTGCCATCATCACCGGCGAAAACCAACTTATGGATGCGTGAATTCTCGAATAATGACGCGATTTTCTCTGCATCGCCGCGTTCAGATGAACCGCTCGTCTTTGCGCGCTCCGATTGGTAGCGATTGACAATTCGCTCAAGAGGAATAACAACGCCATTTGGCGCGAAAATGAGCATTTCTGCGATAAAGCGGTTTACTGGGTCCATTCTGTTGCGGAATTCCTCAGTTTCGCTGTCGATTGTCGGCGTCGGAATATTCGCAAAATCGCCGCCATATTTATCGTGGAAAATCTGATAATAGTGTACCAAAATTGAGAGCATTGCCGATTGATACGCGGGGTCATTAATCTTCAATTTGACTAAATTAATATCTTCTTTGTGCTCATTTGGATTGCGTGGATCCGGATGCGGCACAAATCGCGCTTTATTATTATAAAGGCGAAGTCTGTCCCACGTACCGTTATCGGTTGTAGGCACATTAAACACAAAGTTCGACAACGCGCATAAATTCGCTATGATTTTGAAATTCTTCTGGGGTGAGAATAATTCTCGTCCGGATTGATGCCCGGGCGACACGATACTCTTAATTCGTGCAATATTGAGCGTCTCTTCAGCATTGGCTTCATCGAAATAACCGCCCCGAATACCATCGAGTTGCATGAATGCCGAATTTGCGCTCTCCGCGCGTTCTGTGTTTGATGTTAAAAGCTGCATTTTGAGTGTTTTCACATAATCGAGCCCAAGTGCGGCTTGCGCCATTTGCATGGAGAAAGATTTGCCATTTTTGCCACCTCCAACAAGAAGTACCAATATTCGCGCCGCGTCATGCCCGTCGAGCCATGTGGAAAGATAACAAAGCATAAATTCAAATACATCATCTTCTAAGTATATTTGATGATAAACACTGAGCAAATGCCGAATTTGTGGATTGTTCTCATCGAAAGGAATATAATCCGCCCGCGTAAATTTCATCACGCGCATCTCGTGGAAACCGGATATGAGTTGCACTGGATTGCGGATTCGCAATATACCATTGCCGACTCCGATAATCTCTGGGTCTGCATCCAGCGATTCGGCAAAGTTGCGAACCGCCAAACGATGTTCTGTGTCTTTAATAACGCTGGTGCGGAATGGCTCCGATGCGAGTTGTTTTTTTGTCTTTCCAGTCGTTCCAATGACTGTTTCTGCGCGTTTTATTCGCCTATTCAATTCTTTGATGCGATTTTCATCTTGTTCGGCTATTTTTTGATGAATCAACGAATCGCGCGCTTCAAGAAGACGATTAGAACAGCGATCCAGTACTTCACTATAATGTGAAGCAATGTAGATAAACAATGCATGAGGAATTGATAATCGCCGCCATTTAAAAAGCTCGCCGTGTTTTTGAGTCTTTGCTGGGTCAATAACAAATTCAAACCATGTATGTGGTGCGCATCCTTGCGAATCGGCATCAACGACATACATATTGCGAACATTTCCGCACAGTAACTCCGAAAAATGTGAATGCCCAAGAAAACCATCATTCTTGTATATCATTTGCTCTACTGTTTGCTCCTCATTCAAGAGAAGTGCCTCTTTATATGCGTTCTCATCAGTTTCTTTTGCCCAAAAGATAAGTGAGCCGATGCTCAATTTTCCTTCGCGCGGAAGTACTGCTTGGCGACTGCGAATGCTGTCCCACACTTTGATGAAGCCGCTGTATGAATATTTTTCTTTGCATCGCATGCTGAAAAATCGCGCTATTATTTCGGCTTTCGAGCCTTCTTCCGCAAGAATACAGAGTACTTTAAACCATTTCTCGTATTCCGATGCGTAAGATATGTCGAGAATCCAAAGTAGGCGATTGATAAATGCAAGATGCTCGGATTTTTTCTCCAAAAGGCGGATTTCATCGGCGATGATAGCGCGCTCTTCGTCAAAAGACGCAAAGTCGCGACGAATTTCAGGCGATGAAAAATCTTCTTCAATGCTGATTTGCGCATCGAGTGATGTCGCAGCACCGCAGATTAATGGCGCGGCTGCGGCGGCAATTTCGATGCACTTGGGTTCGCGCTTGATTAGCCAAACAGCGAAATCTTGTGTCGGAACGAGGCTAAAACAGCAACTTAATTCATATGCAAGACTGATATTTGCTGGAATCGTTGATTTAATTCCTCGCAGTGTTATTTGAGTGCCGGTTTTCGTGATTTCAATGCTTTCAGAATGTACGCGAGAGCCCATAATTGTTATCCTTGAAACACTAACAAGCTGGTATGGAATTTTGCCTACTTTGCACGAACCAAAGAAATGATTCGGCACACTCGCGGCATTTCCGTCGACCATTTGCCCGATTTCGCTATCTGCGGCATCGGCTTTTAATATTTCACTCACGAGCTCATCAGTGACAATCATTTCTTTAAAATTCGCAATAATCTGGCGGCGTATCTTTTTAGCAAACCAATATTCTGGCAGCAAGATATGCATTCCATCCTTATAGATTTGCCGATGCAGTGGATCGCTTTCTGTCTTAAATTTATCGAGAACAACAACGGGTTTTGCGATGAAGAATACGTGAAATGAGCGGTCGCCCTTTCTTTCAGTAATATCTAAGACTTTCGCAACAGCGCTTCCAAGAATATCCGAAAGCATAGTAAGAATTTCATCAGTAAACACTCGTTTGGGGCTTAATTGATATCTGTCAAGGTCAATCATTAATCCATTTGCTGCGTTTGTTTGATGTTCTGCCAAATGCATGATAATTTCATCCTCGCGGCATCTATCCATGAGCGAAAAGAAGCGCCGAATATCTGCATCTCCGGAGATAAAATACTTTGCTTTTTCCGAGACACTAATAATATTATACGGCTCCGGCGACTGATTTGTGCTCGCCTGGAGCACAAATTCAGATAGAAAATTATCTAATTCTCGTGCATATAAGCTGGTAATGTTTTTACAGGTCGCTCGGCATCCCGCGATGCCCGAGTCCATGTGGCGGATTTTATATATAGGGAAGTGTAAATTTTAATTGGTTTTTATGCGCAAATATTAATCAGTGGGCATTTTTAGCACGCTGGCAGCGGACAATTTGTCTATAACTTTTATTTTCCAAGTATGATTGCGTGTAGGTGCGATTTTAGCGCGATAAACACTGCCATTGCGCATTTGTACCCAGAGGAGTTTCGGCGCATCTCCAGGATCTGTGTGAAATATTTTAAATAGATATGTTTCAATTGCGGACGGTGAAAACTGACGCGCAGAAGCGAGAGTTTTGCAAATTTCACCGCACTCAATAATATTAGAGTCATCAAATACGAGAAACGCAGCGGCGATTTGCTGGCACGAAGCTCCCCCGGAGGGGTCGAGCCTTCGGCGAGCTCGCGGCGAAATTTGCCGCAATTTCCATTGGAGAATCGCGGTTGAGGTTGTTGTTAAAATTCTGATAATTGCAAAAAATAGGCGGATAAGGACAAAAACGATTGATTCCATTTTTGCGCGGAGACTTATAAATTGAATTCGTAATTCTGTAATATATAAGCAATTTATTACGAGCGAAAATGTCTCTCTTGCCCGATGAAGACTCGAGCGATGAATCAATCGCTGAAAGCATCGCGGAGGATGGTTCAAGTGCTTCGCATGAGCCAATAACGCCTGCGGTTTCCGTATTCGGCGGAACGGAGAAGAAAGATGACGATGAGTCCGAGGAGGATTTGCCGCAAGGTGAAGAATTGGAAGAACTTGCCGAAGGCATGACAACTCCAGGAGAGCCGCAAGACGAAGCGGAATCCCAAGATGAAGACGAATCCGCTGCCGAAGAAGAAGTGCCGAAAATCCCCGCTTTTCCTCGTAAAACAAGAGAAGAACGGGATTTCGAAGATAAGATTATTATTGTGCCTGATGACGAACGCCAAACTTCTGATGTTTTAAGCCTTTATGAAATGGCAGAAGTACTCAGCATTCGCTCTGACCAAATTGCGCGAACTGGGACTATATTGGCAAAATACGACAAAACAAAGCAATACACTGCGATTGAACTCGCGAAAATGGAGCTCCAGCAGCGCATAATTCCGCTTAAAATTCGCAGGGAAGTTGGCAAAGAATTGATTTTCTCGCCGCCAGTGCGGCGTATTTTCGTTGAATTATGGTCGCCCAACGAGATGATATTCGCGCGCAAAAAAGAAGAAAATGTCTCCGCGGAAATTGTGCCAGCAACATCGCAGTAATTTTACACACCCTGCGGTGGCGAAGTGCTCGCGGCTTCTATTTTTTCGCTCGCGGTAGCACTGCCACATGCGCAAAGATACGCAACGCGTTCCGCTGTGCCAATGCGAATAATTGTCATATATTGTCTGCCACAATGCGCGCATGCTTTTTCAACCGAATAATTCGCGCGGTCGAATGGCGCGCGTTCTTTCATTGTTCTAAATAAATCATCGGTTTCCCTATCACCAACAAGCGTTGTAGACATAAGCGTATCGGCATCCGTACCATCGACTTTTACCTTGCAACGCGGGCAATCGAATTCGATTCTATCTCCAATCGTGGATTTATCCATTCGCGTGCCACAACTGCAGAAACGCATTATTCCCGATTGCTTCCCTTGGTATATGCCCTTATATTTCTAATGGTGAAGGACTTCAAAAAGAAAGGGAGAGCTCCCGCGTAGCGGTCGAGCCGAAGGCGAGCTCGCCTTCGGCTCGACCGCTACGCGGGAGCTCTGTAATCCCCTTCTTAAAAAATTGAAAAACGTATTACTCATTCATCAAGCAGGAAAAAATTAAATATAAACTCATGGCAGACCAGCAACGGAGGTATTCGCGCAGGTATGAAGATGAGAATTCCGCGGCATGGCGTGCTTTAGATAAAGTAGAAATGCGGAAAGCGCACGATTATCTGCAGGGAAAAGCTGACGAGTTTCCGGAAGCCGCATACAATGTGGCAAATCAATCATATAAAGACATGATTGATGCCCGTTATAATCTCCAGGAACAGTGTGAAACACTGCGTCAGCGGCTATTCGACGCAGAAACCCAGCGCCAAAATGCTGAACAGCAGACACTCGCACTTTTTAAAGAAATACGCACCGATGTGCGGCGCGAGAAACCAGAAGAAAATCCCGCGATGGGCGGATTTATAAAATTGGAGACAATTGACGATAAATCTGGCATATGCGGATGGAACGGAAAAGCTCCCGAAGGAAAATATTATTTTGGTGTTCGCTGTACCGAACTCGTGCGTCCAGGAGTTCTCCTCTGCGCGCTTCACTCGCCGGCATTGTCGCCGTGCAAAAGTGAGCCGAAAGAAGCTGCACATTGCGCGGCTCGGCAAAGTCTCGGTGAAGCTTCGAGCGAAACTGCACCGCTGAAAATATTTCCGCATAAAAACGTAGTCGAACGCAAAATTGCAAAACTCGCCAAAGGCTCGACGACTCCGCTGGAACTCGGCGTAGCCTCGAGCACTTCGCACGAATTCGATAGTACTCCGACCGAGAAAAAAGATGCTCCCGCGAGTGTAGCAAATTATCGCACTGCTGTGCTCCAGAATTTGCCAACTACTGTGCCAACTAAGAAGCCTTGCAAAGCAGCGGAAGATGCAAAACCAAAAGCGGAAGAGAAACAGAAGTCTTGTGAGGCAGCGACTTCGAAGAAGGAGCCAAGCGAAGCAGCGACTTCGAAGAAGGAGCCAAGCGAAGCCGTGACTTCGAAGAAGGAGCCAAGCGAAGCAGCGACTTCGAAGAAGGAGCCAAGCGAAGCCGCGGCAAAGAAGGATGAAAAACCGAAAGCCGAGGCATCAAAATCGCAAATGGACGAAAAGCAGAAGTCCGGCGATGCTCATGCGAAACCCGATGAGAAATCTCCCAATACGGAGTAAAAAACCTACCGAAAAGAGCATCTTTTCTTGAAAAAACAACACATGCAGCATTACGCCATGCGAAATCTTTTTTTGTTATTTTGTTAGAGTCGCAATATCTTCGTAAAGCGGCTTTATCTCAATTGCGTCAAGCTTCTGAATTCTCGATGCGAGATAATTTAAGTCAATTTGGTCGCGAATCTTCGGCGCGAAATAGTCCGGATTGTCTTTTATTGGCTTCATTGGCGCGAGATAAATCTCCGGAAAATCAAAATCATAATATTCAGTTATGAATTCGCCCTCATTTTGAGGAACCATCGTTGATTCTTCAATAATATAATCGCCGAAGACCATAGACAACAATTGCAAATTTGGCCAAGGTAAGTCTCGTGCAGATGTGATTCTGCCTGCAACTAAATCGAGCACATTTACGGAGATATTTGTCTCGCAGAAGTCTATTATCCTATCAAGAGTATGGAAAATCGCAGGGTCAATTGTCTCGCGAATTCGCCCATCGCCATCTTCTGTAAGCAAATTGGTGCGAATAGAAAGAGCGACGCGATATGGGTCAATCACAGAGAATATTTTAAAGAATAAATCGAAATTATGCTCGAGGATTGGAATCAATTCGCGATGATATTTGAAAATCGCTGGATATGCATCTTCGCTATATAGAATGCGTTGGCAAGTGGCTTTTTGCTCGGATTGCAGTTCTGATAGCATTATTGATGGGTCGTCAGAATATTGCAGCGTTTTGTCTGTTATAATCGAACGAGAAAAGTCGAATACTTGTCCATAGTACCTGGGGTTCTTAAATCTAAAAACTGCGTTGGGAAGCCGATAAACAACATATTTCGTCTTCACATCAGTGGCTTCTTTTAACCCACGACAACGAGAAACACCGATGTTATCGAGATGCGAATCGCCATGTATAACGCCGAATTTTTCATTCATCAAATAAAAAGCATAAATATAATCAAATAACACTCTAATCGCATCATGATAATCGTGGAAAGGATTTCCAAATGGTGTATCTGGCATTAAATGGCACGCACTGCGAGTCGTTACTTTGGCATTTTCTATCATTCGTACTAATACGACATTCGTCATATGCGCATTGTTGTGAATAAATTGCGCGGTGCCCATCAGCGAATCTGCGATTTTCTCGAAATTAGGAATGCGCAAGCTGACTGCGAGTTCCCCGGATTTCTTCTCGTGATATGTCTTGGTTTCTAATTTCTGCAGTGCGGACACCATTGTGTCTGCGACTTGCCCATATTCAAATTTCTGATGCATTTGGCGGTTCTCAAAATTCGAAACAGGAAAAGGATACGAAATGAACCATCCGCCTTCGAAGCAAAACGCAGGAGATATGAGATTCCGCGATAATCGCGAGAATAATTGCGATAACCATACTTCCCGCCAGACTTTTTGCCGCACGTTGCCTACGAACCGAATATCATTAACCGCGAGCGGCGCCATTTTCGCGCCAACAGGTCGACCAAATGTCCAATTTCCGAACACAGTATCATCCATAAAATTCCATACAAATAATTCACCCACATTTATGGAATATTTCCCCATTAACTCGCGATATTTCGCAATATCTTTTTCTTTTTTCATCCAAAAATTCATATGTGTCGGCGATAGATGGCGAGGCGTATCTTGCTCAACAATACGCGTCATTACTATCATCCAATAAAAACAGAACATATGTGGAACCAAACGCGTATTATTCATTTTTGTAAAGTGAAAATCTCGCGTTTGTCGCGGGATAATCGTTGGGAATGAGAAGTCGGTTGTGATAAACTTCGCGTAACGCGGCAATAAGTAATCTTCAACGCTTTCGAAAAAATCAGTTTGTTTCGTTCTTACGCGGTCGATAATTTCTAATGGAAGCACAATATCGCGATATTCACCATCAAATGAAACGAAAGATGGACCGAAAATGACAAACAAATCATTCGTCTCCTGTTTTTCATTATCAGCGGCTGATACTATTAAAGCGCATATTCGCGGCTCATCGCCTATCTTGAACGTCACTGTTGTAATAATCGCGCGTACTTTTTCTACTTGCTCTTTTACTAATCTGGAGATTAATTCCGCATGCGCCGCCGAAAAGATTGTTTGGGTCAAATTGCTTCGCGTTCGTGGAATTTTTCCTTCCAAGAATGGAAATAAGCGAAATGAATACTTAATAACTTTCAATTCCGCGGCATTTACTAATTGGTTTTCTAGTGGTTTCTGTTGGGGACTCTCTGTGGTATGGTCAGGAATGGGCGCTTTACTCGATGAGATATCATCAGTATGCGCATTTTTATACTCTGACTTGGCAGCTCCCCCAGCAAGCTCCCGCGTAGCGGTCGAGCATCGCAAAGCGGCGACACCTCCGGTAGAGCCGAAAGCGAGCTCGGCGAAGCCTCGACCGCTCCGCGGGAGCTCCACCGGAGGTGTCGGGCACCGCAATGCGGTGCTTTCTTCGGGGGAGCTGAAGGCGGGCTTTTCTGGTTTGGAATTCATTAAAATTGAATTCAGACAAACTGTATTATATATATAACAGCTTTTAGGAATACTCCTCTATAAAAAATGAGTACAAGCGATCCCCCAGATAGTGACTTTGGCTCGTCAAATAATGGATTATGGGCTCGACAAATTCAAATTCTTATCAGACATTCTTCTTATAGAAGAATACCAGCGCATCAATTAAATTATTGCCCGAATAGATTCGAATTTCAAATTGCTATAATTGCAACAGCATCATAACGCTGAAATATATCAACGCGCAAACACGGCGTAAAACAATATCCCGATGTTCACATAGAACAAAATCGGCGTAAAACAATATCCCGGCGTTTGCACTAATGTGCGCGCAATATAATTTGCGAATCGCAAATAGAGCAGTACCAATAAGACGATACTGCGCGTCATTGCAATAATTGCATTGACACAATCCAAAAAAATACTAAAATATCAAAAAAAGTATTTTTTTGGATTGTGTCAATTCATTTTTTACGCATCGGATTTCGCCAGCTCTTGTTTCAGATGGCGCATGTTGCTTATTCCTTGCGCGCCGAGAATCACGACGCCACGAGGGCGAAATGCGTAAAATTGATGCTCACTAAAATCAGGTCCGCGCAGCGTTTCGCTGCACGATTGCCCATCAGTGCGCACTTGGCTTTTTTCTGCGAATGGGCAATCAACAACTGCCGCGTCAAATAAGCTTCGAGGAGAATTACGCGGGCAAAATCGCTCATGTTGCGCGCGCGACATAAAATGCGCCATTCCACTGGCATCTCGCGAATCATAAATGCTTCCCATTTCTTGTTTATTAATAATGCGTCGGCGTATATAATGCTCGCAAGGATGAAGCAAAAAAATAATTGGAAATTAGATAATTGTGGATTTGAATTGAAATTTGGGTTAAATGATGGATTAAATGGTGGGTTGATAATTTGTAATCGCTTTAATTAAAGTACGTCCATGAAGCGCATATATTCGCCGCGCCGCTCTGTGCCGATCTGCAAATCGCGCAGAAGCCCGGTTGATTCCTGGCTAAATGGATTTATATCCGCAGCACGGAATGAATGCAAGAAATTATTCGCCGCGATTTCCGCGGATTTAACGACGCTCGTAAATTTATCCCCGAATAACTTTACGCCGCTTTCATCGCTCGGCGCACTGCCGCTAAGTGATGTCGCCACCGCGGCATCGCCAGTTGCGCGCATTTTCGCAAGAATAATTGAACTTATGCGCTCGATGATATAATCCATTTTTGCATAAAATTCGGCAGCATGTGGGAATAGCACGAGGAATTCGCTATGCGCAGTTGGATTCAAATAAGCCCTAAGAGACATAAAATTCAGCCGCGTCGTATTATCCAAGTGCATAGTCATTTCTCGCGGAATATCGTAGACATGTTTGACGACTGCGCGCCTAAGCGAACTCTCGAGACAGACATTCGCATCGGCGCCCAATTCTTCTTCGAATTCTGGCTTTGCCCGCAAAACAAAGCCATGATGTATAGCGCGCGTTGTGAGGAATTTATTTAGCGCGGATGAGAGAATATGCTGAATCGATTCCGCCGTATCCGCGCGATTTATCGGCTGTTGCCGCGTAATGCCGGGAATATCGGGACCATCAACGATCCAAATTTCGGCTCCTCCAGAGGAGTTACGAGGTTTATTTTCAGATTCCGTAACGTTGTACAGTGGATGAAAATCTGGGTGATGAATGCCAATTGCATAAGTCTTTTCTTTGTTAAGCGCACTAAAGAAAGATGAAACTCCGGAAGTAGTGGGCGATTGCATTTGACTCCACGCATCTTGCAGAATTTCTGCATACGTCTTATTACCCATCCACGTGTACGTAGAAATATCGAAGGCGAAACTGCTCGCAATTCGCCACCTACCGGCACGAATATCGTAATAAAGTGTCACGATTGTTCCGTCTTTCGCCTCGAAAATATCGTATTTTTCGAGATTGCCAAACACTTTATTTAGCGATGGTGATGAGTTCAATTCACTTGGGAGCGCCGCGAGAATCTTACAAGAATAATCGTGAATGTCAATTACGACGCCATTTGTCGCGCGACAAATTTTCGAAGCGAAATTGCAGCTTTTGCGATCGATTGTAATTGAAACTAACCCACTGGTAAATGCTGGTTCGTGTTTGATAAGGAGACCCAATGGATTCAGAGCGGTCATAAGTAATCCGGCGAATGCCGATTGCGATGATACGTGTTCCGCGATTGCTTTCTCCGAGAGTTTTGCGAGAATTTCAGGAAGAGATGCGAGTTTATCGAATTCCGGCAGAGATATTTCGCTAACAATCTCATTGCGAGAAATACGCATTTCTCGCGCATTGTGACGCGGCGCTCCACCAGAGGCGTCGAGGCTTCGCCGAGTGCCGCGCGCACGATGTGCATAAGGCGATCTTCCGCGGAAATTGCCGCGGGATGATGCAGTTGGGACTTTTTCAGCCTCAGTCGATTTCGGTACTCCGCCGGAGGCGTCGAGGCTTTGCTGAGCTCGCCGAAGGCTCGACCCCTCCGGGGGAGCTCCCGCGTTGCGGTCGAGCCGAAGGCGAGCTTCGCGGATTTGCTGCGCTGGAGAATCGAAAACATCATCATCACATTGAATATCATCCGCAACAGGCGGCATACTGTTCACATAATAAAGTCCGCGCATATTGCGCGAGCTCGCCGAAGGCTCGACCCCTCCGGGGGAGCTTCTTCCGCGGCGAAAATCACCCTCGCGAGACGAACCGCGCGAAGGATAAAAATTCGCGCGTTGCGAACGTGCCGCCTCTGGCGCCACTCCGCGCGGACTTTCTTTTTGTTGCGAAAAATCGCCAAATATTCGCGGCTCGGCGAAGCCTCGACCCCTCCGGGGGAGCTCCCGCGTAGCGGTCGAGCCGAAGGCGAGCTGGCGCGGACGTGCGCGATATACGCACGAATATTGCCGAATTTCTCTCTCTGCTGGTGCGCAGTCGCCCATCTGTGTTCGCCCGCTTTGCGCGTATTTTTGGTGGATTACCCTTGTACTTTCTGCGGGCTTCTCTGTTGGTTTTTCAATTGGTTTCTCTGTGTATTTTTCTGTGGGTTTTTCAATTTTCTCTTGCGCTGCGGCAGTAATTTCCGCGGGAGTGTTGGTGCTCGGCGAAGCCTCACCCACAACGCGAGTACTTTGCTGGATTTTTGCTTCGGGGGAATGTTCTACAATCTGGCTACTATCTTTGGTCTCACTATTTGCCGCCATATTGCTATTTGGTCGCTACGATATATAGGAAGCGATGAAAGACTATTATAAAGTCGATATAATTCTGATACAGTCATCGTTTAATATATAGTGAATGCTAAAATAGCCAAATCCCTTATGGATGAATCTCTTATTCCATCAGAACAAATTACAATTGTGGAATCCGATGCCACTAAAGCAGTTTATTTGCACTCCCTTACAAAAGACGAAAGAGCCGTATTCATCGAAGAAGCGATTGAATCCGCAGCGCAAGATGAATCGCTTATTTCGCTTTATCTTTCGATGGGCGAATTAGTCGACGGTGATAATAATTACAGAATCGCTGCGAGCAAGCCTAAAATGCCAGAATTACTTCTTCGGCGACTTATTCTTATTAGTCAATCTGTTTGCCCTATTTATCCGCTTATCCAATTTTCTACCGAAAAAGAAGTGCCGCAGGCATTGCATCGCAAACAAAAACCAACTGCGGTTTCGCGCGCATCACATGCCGCGCCGGAAGACGAAATGAGTTTTGCCATTCGCTTCAATACGCGCGTTCCCGCAATCATTAAACAAACACAGGCACGCGCGTTAATTCCCACGATGATTCCGCGCAATGAGAGTGTTTTTATTTTGGGCATTTATGTACCGAATGTGCTTGTTTCCAACTTCTTCGGAAAATACGTCGTTCCGTTTGCATTTGATGGTCATATTTTCGTTCCGACAACTTCCAACGCGCTGGTCGATGTTTATCCAAAGAAGAATTTCTTGGAAATTGTAGATATCATTTACGCGGCGGTATTGCGACTTTATAATCTTGCCAATCAGCAAATAGTCGCGCTGACAATTGCGAATTTCGCACCGCCGATAATACAGAAGCCGGCGATTGTGTCATCCGAAATTCTGGTCGTCGATAAACGCGCCGATATCGCGGCAAAGAATCGCGCAGTAAAATTATTCTTGGACATCTGCGATAAGCTGGGGATTTATCCACTTTTCGCGACCGATAATCAGAAAGAATTGAGTATTTCTACTGCCACAAAAGTCGACCTTTACATTATGGGATATTTATCTGTTATCTATTTGCTGCTATTCTCAAAGAAGTTGACGCGCGAAAATGAGATTTTCGTAGAGGAATTTCTTTCGCACATTGCGCAATACAATGCGCAACGGTCGCTACGTTCGCGATTGCGCCAAAGTGCCATCATTCGCGATGGGCAAATATCGCACGTAATTTCTATTATTCGCCAAACGCTGGGTCCGGCAGCGCTCCAAGCGGCAACTTCGTCCATATTTTACGATGCGGAAGAATTGCTCTCGCGAATACCGCCAAAGGGACGAAAACTCGTGGAAATGGAAATCGCGCGAGAGAAAGTTTATCTCCAGCAATTAATTTCGAACACGTGCGACCATCTGCGCATCATTTCGCGCATTCGCGCAGGGAAAATGCCGATTCCAGCGCGCGAAGAATTATTATCGCGGTTCAAACGCGAATACATCAAATCGAAGAGCGGTGAAACGGCGCGCGAAATTTATACTTGCCGCAAATGTGGTCTTCCTTTGATATGTCCGCATCAAATAAAAGCAATTGAATTGGAAATGCTTACACGCCCGAATCCGATGCAAATCCGCAATGAGATGCGCGAATTTATTGTCTGGATGCAGGATTACAAAATTTATGCATGCGGAATTTGTGGCGAAATAATCGAAGACCCGCGGCTTCTCGACGACAAATCAGACGACCCGAATTTCGGCGAAAGTGATATTCGCGATGAGAAATTGCAAGAAATAATTTGGGGCGAGTTGATGGGCATCACGCGATATTTCCAACTGCGTAGTGTTCTTGACCCTATTCGCTTTTATCGTAGTATTGCGCGGAATGTCTATCCTTTTATCCAAGATATTGAGCGCGAAATTGGCAAAGCAAAAACAAGTTCTTCACAAGAAAAGCGCCTTAAAGTTCAACTATTTACTATCATTTACTTATTCTGTTATATCTCTTTTCTTGTTGTGAACATTCCGCGAATGGCAGAAATTATTATCCCGATTGATGAACGCGGAAATCCGATATTGCGCGGAAATACGCGAGGAATAGATAAACATGCGATTGGTGTGCTGCTGAAATTCATTAAAGACAGAGTATTGTATGCGAAAAATATTGTACTTCGCGAGATTCCTGGCGCATCGGCAGATTGGCTGCAAATGCGCATCATCGAAGTTTATAAGCAAATTCGCCAGCGCGGCGCAACTGGGCTTATCGACACGGCGACAGATATTCCAAAAAGTGAGCATTTAACACTGACAATCGCGATACTCGAAGACCCTATTTTTAGTTATCTCCAGAAAATGACTCTCGATATGAAAACACTTAGGATGCCGAGTTCAGAAAGTCTCGAAAAAGTAATCGGCTCTGTGAAAGATTATCTTTTGCATCATAGAATGGCGCTGGAAAGTCTTTCGCCGCTAGAACGCGCAAAACTCGATCCAGCTCATCGAATTCGCCAGCGATTGCGACAATTATCGGCAAAAGAAGCGAAAAATGCACGCGACCGTGCCGCCGGTGAACCACAGCCAATAGTCAGTGTGTTTCATACTGCATGCAAAAAAATTCCCACACTTACCGAAAAAGACGCACAATCTCTCGGCGAAGCCACGCTCGGAAATGAAGCGAATATTAAACAAATATACGCGAAAATCGCAGATGCTTCTTTCGAATTATTATGCGAAGAAATAAGAGACGCGCTTTATCTTATCCCTCATTACGAAGAAGTGCCAGTGATAAGCAAAAAAGATAAAACGCCCACAGAAGTAATATCACAGCGATATTCATCTTTTTATTCGCGACTTTCCGCGGTTTATGATATTAGCCGCGCCGCGGATAATATATTCGATAGACGGTATGCGCAGCCGACAATGGTACGTTCTGCGATAATTGCGCCAAAATATTGGCGGCGCTCATCGCGAATCATAATTCCGGCGCCATCATTCAATTTCGATGAATTTGGGCGCCCGCATAAATGGGGAATTTCGATTCTAAAAGATGGTTCCGAGAAAGTTGGCGAAACGTATATGCGAATAGTCGATAAAAAATGTTCCATTTGTGGCATTCTTCGCTCGAAGCGCGAAAGCCTAAATCAAGAAAAGGTCAAATCCGCATTGGACACGCAGCTTATCATTCGTAATTTCTATAGTTTCTTCGAAATCCGTTGTCCGCGCGGAACGCTGCATGAAAGTCGGCAAAGCCTCGGCGGAACATGCGCGAAATGCGGATACGCATCGCAATTCGCGGCGGACATTTATTCCGCACAATCGCGCGAATATTTCGAAAACAACCGCGTTTCATTTGACGTACTCATTAAATTGCCCCTTTTGCCTCCGCAGCCGGAAATTCCACCAAATGTACGTCAGCCGGCACCAAGCAAAGAGTTGGAAAATTGGACTTTCGATTACGAATCAATAATCCGCACCGGCGAACTTTTCAGAGTCAGCCAGAAATTCATCGCGAGTCTCGGCGCGAAAAATGGACAAACGCTCGCGGATATTGAATCCGGCAAATTTGTGCCGCCAGAGCCGAAAAATCGTTACGACCGCCGCATTTTTATCCTTCGCGGATATGTTTCGCGCATTTGCGCAGATTACCAATTTCTTTCGAATCTCCACAATGTCGCAAAGTCGCCAAATTGGGTCATTAGTATTTTAGAAAAGTTGAATATTTCGAAGCCGAAATTTGAGTCAACGGTTGAATCCGCAATTCCGCCAATTGCCGCAGTATTTCCACCAGGGACGATTCCGCTCACTCCGGCATTTACATATATCGATGAAACACGTAAACCGCGTGAAGTTGCCGATTTTCTTTTGCAACTAATATGCGACGCATTGAATAATATTAAAAGTATAAAGAAGATGCCAGAAGCACAACATGCTGGTCGCGGCGAAATAGCAGCAAATGCCGCGCAAAATTCTTCTTCGCGAGATTTAGCCGTGCGCGCTGTGATAATGCTCGCTGAACATACGATGAACACGATTATTGACGCGGAAAGATTAAGTCTAAAACCCGGATATTTCAGCATAGATTTAGTGCAAAAAGAAGCTGCAACACTATTGCGCGGAACATCAGCGGTAAATGCAGAAGACCAAACGCGCGACGCGAATTTAATTCCAGATGCGCTGGATACTTCCGATGCGGATGAAGGCGAACGAGATTTCAATCCTGAAATGGATGACCCATTATCCCTCGATGCATTTGACGTTGATGATGAATTTGATGCCGAGGATGACGCGACGAAAATTGAAGACGATGAGCGTACGCTTATTCACTTGGAAGATTAATTAATAGACCGCGGTAATTTCTTTTTTTGATTCGGCGGAACCAATTCACAAAAAAAGAATTTTAATTCTTCTTAGCGATTTTCCTGAATCCCGGCATTGGCTGTGGATTTCCGTATAATTTCGCGAGACTCTGTTTTTTCGCAGCGGAAACCACTGTTGTATTTTCTTCTTTTTTAATTTCATCCATCGCGGCTTTCATTGCCGCGGCAACTGGCGATTTTTCAAAGCAACCAATCCGCGCGTTATAAAACGCGTATACGAACTCTTCCGCAATTTTTACGGCAATAGTATACGCGTAGCCGGATTCCACCAATTCACACATCATATCTTCGTATAATCTTGCGCCGAATGAGCGAATATGCTGCACACGAGAGGCGTGTTTTTTCACTGCGAGTTGCGGATTTGTGCGGACAATCGAAATATAATGCGCCTGCAATTCGCCGCTTAATGCGCGTTCCTTATCCAATCCTTGCGGCAGTTGTAGACTTAATTCACTCATTTTTGAGCTCCCGCGTAGCGGTCGAGGCTTCGCCGAGCTCGCAGAGGGCTCCGCTTCGCTTGAGTTTATATTAGCGTTCTGCTAAAAGGCTGTTCTGTTTGATTGATTTCGATACGAAATTCAAAAAATGAAATCAGTCGCTAAAAGAATAAGAAGGGAGTTTGCCCAAGATGAAGAGGAGTTTCGACATGATTGAGTATTCAACCGTTTCGCCCAGGATGAGGCAGTTTCCCCCATATACGCCAACCAACGCGGCGTTTCCGAAATTTGCCGCGTGGTTAACCGCAACGAGGCAAATAACTCAGCAATCATTTGACACCGCTATGAAGTCAATAAAAGATTCTCCATTTGTGCTTAAGGATTATCTTGCTTTACAGACGATATTTTCGCAAATCGCCGGAAGCGCAATATCTTGGCAGTTTATATGCGTTGCTTGCGCTGCGACGACTATTGTGAATCTTTCTCATCGTTTTGAAGCGGCTATGCATTTCTATAAACTTGCATCACATTTTCCAAATATTGATGTCGTGCCATATCTATTCCGGCAACTTAGAAAATCACTGGAACAAGAAGAATACAAACCACTGGACCTTCGTGATTTCTACAATGGTGCAAAATCGAATTGCCCAAAGCGCGAATTTTGGAACGCATATATCGCAGCGGCAAAAGTTACACATAGCGGTTTAGACTTATTTATGTTTCTGAAACATTCATTCCTCCAAGCAATAAAGCAAAAATTCGGAATTTTGCCGTTCGATACATATGATACAATGGTGATACTTTGTGAGTTTGACAAGATAGAAATAGTCAAAAGTTTATTCACACAATGCTATATTACACAAGTCGTGGAGTGGCTCGCGGAACAATTGCGGCTGGGTCAAATAAACGGCGGTAGATGCGAATATATTCTCTATTATCTTTTCGGACTTAAAAAGCATCCATATAGCGAGCGTGCGATTGATGGAGATGGCGAAGAAGAGGAAGTAGTCATCGATTTTCCGCAGCCGAAATATTCGCGCAAGAGCATCGTAGCGATTATCTGCGCAAATCCCGGCATAATCAAGCTGTTCCTCAAGAATAAAGTTCCGATTCATGGCGCGCATGCGTGGAATTATATCATGACGCACAACTGGCACGATGCCAAGACGATAAAACTGGTCGAAAAGCTCATTGCCGCCAATATTTCACCGTTAGAACGAGATGAAAATGGCATTCACGCATTTGGCATGCTGCAGTATACGCAGCCGTTCGCTGCATTTCCTGCGCAATATCCGACTCAGGCGGATGCGGAAGAAAACTCGGACGAATTTAACCGCCTTTCAGAAGGAAGTTATCTTCTCTATCTTGCGTTTAAGAATCTCGCCGCGAGTTGTTGTCTTCGCGAAGTTTGCGTTGCGGCACTTGCGCGACAAGATGCGAGAAGCCCATTCTTGCTATTGTCGAAAGACTGCATCTGTTTGATTTCGGAGATGATTAAGAATTTCGAAGAGTAAATCACTTCGCACAGTGACGTATATTCATTTATTTTTTGAAAAGCGCATATCAAGAATAATAAATGGCAGAAATAGAGCAACCATTGGAATATGTTTTACAGGCGATATTTTCTTTCGTTGGTGTCAAAATGCTGATGAATCTTCGCCATGTTTGCCGCGATTGGCACAGGATTATAGATGAAGTAATGCGCATTCGCTCGGCGCTCGCAGTAAGCGACCAATCGCGATCGCGATTACCGAGCAATCAAGAAATATCCATTTGCAACTTGCGGAAAGGCGCTATTTCCGCAACTATAAACTTTCTTGCAGTGTGGTTAACGATGGTTTGTTGTTATTTTTTTTGAATTGTGCGTAACAAAAAATAAGGATGAATACGCTCGATGGCGAGCCCATTAAACTTATCTTTGAAAATCTCATCACGCGCGAATTGATACGCTGTCGCATAGTGTCTAAGTCGCTTCGAAGGATAATCGATTCTATTCTCGATTTGCGCAGTAAACATCTAATCACCATTGCGCAGGGAAATAACGCGGACTATCATGATTGGCAGAATGTAGGCAAATATTGTACGCCGATGAGTATTTCACAATTGCACATTTGCGATGAATTCAAATATGAGATTCTCCGCGGCGCATATGCCGAAAAGCGAGAAGATATTGTGCGATTATTTCTCGCTAATGTAAATGGACAGTGTTTCGGAAAAACATTCGAGAGAATCACGCGGTACGCATATCGCGAGAACAGTGAATATCTTAAAAATAAGATTTCGCTCTTAGTTGCCAATTATTCCAGAGGAATTTTCTATCATCTGGATTATCATCTCGCGAAGTATGGATTTGATGAGCGTTCCGCACGGGAAATATGCGGAAGAGCATTTCATCGAGAGAATTTCTTCGAGGGAATAGGATTCAGAGGAAGTTTACCAACCAATTGTCCTTCTGAGGGAATATTATTGTATTATCTGTATCGTGGCATTTGCAGAAGCGGAAATATCGAACTAGCAAAGCTAATATCCGACAATTGCCGTTCGGACATTCTATTTTGCAAACCAGATTTTTATTACCATGCGATTGGTAAGAGCGGAAATGTCGAACTCGTCAAGTGGTTTTTCTCATTACAGCCAATTGAATTTGGCGGTCAATTATATTGCATGGAAAGCGCGATAATAAAACATCATCTTGCAATTGTGAAGTATATCGATTCGCTTTTGCCGATAGAATATTATCGTCTGCTATCAATTGACGGACTGATTTTACGTGATATTAATGTCTGCAAGCTCATCATTCCTAAATGCATATCTGCGGGATTTATTTCCTCGGACGATATATGGCGCTTTTCGTCTGAATGCGCTTATCCCAGCGTGGCAAATTATTTACAATCATTGAATGATAGTTCGCAGTAAATCTTTTTTTGAATTAAGCAAAGAGTTAAAAATCAAGAATGGATATAATTGGCGATTATCCTACAGCTCTCATCTTTGAAAACCTCGATACGCGCGAATTGATACGCTGTCGCAAAGTGTCTAAGTCGCTTCAAAGGATAATTGATTCCATTCTTGATTTTCGCAGTAAACAACTAATCGCCGTTGCGCAGAGTGATAAGGCAAGTTATCTTGATTGGCAAAATGTCGGCAGACATTGCACGCTAATTAGTATTACGCTTCTGCATATTTGCGATGAATTTATGTACGAAATCCTTCGCGGCGCATATGCAGAGAAGCGCGAGGATATAATCCGGTGGTTTCTTACTGGTGTTCGCGATAGAAATTTGTCCAGCGCAACACTTAGGAGAATTCTACGATATGCGTATCGCACAAAAAGTACTTTTCTTATTAATGAAATAACGTACCTTACCACCAGAAATACTGAATATTCTGCGGGTGCGTATTATCGCCTAGAATATCATCTTGCAAAATATGGGTACGATGAACAGTCTGCGCGAAAGATATGTGGGGGTAGAGATAATTTTCATGAGAATTTCTACGAAGGAATAGGCTGCCGCGGCTATTTCTTGCCGCACGATAGTCCGCCATCAACAACAAGAGAATGGAAACGTTTGTATCGCGGCATTTGCAGAAGTGGAAATATTGAATGGGCAGTGCAGATTGGTGAAAATTACTGCGTCGATATTTATTGTTGCGAGTCATTACTATATTACTATATAATTGGTAAGAGTGGATGTATAGAATTTGTTAAGTGGTTTTTATACATCCACTTGCAAGACTCCAATAGATTAACACACATGATTATAACCGCAATACAGAAACATCATTTCGCTATCGTAGAATATGTGATTCAACTTTTACCGAATGTAATTCGCCATCCAATATTAAGATATGGATTTCTATTGCATGATATCGATATTTGCAAATTCATCATTCCAAGAATGATATCTGCGAAAGTTATCTCCACGAGCGGAATATTGGAACTCGCAGCACAATGCAACTACAGCGCGATAATAAATTACTTGCATTCAGTTTGCAAAACCACGTAATCGCCATGTTCCGCTGCGAATCGCGGCGATTCACGATATTTTGTTGTTATTCTTTTTTTAATGGGTGCGAGTCTAAGAGAATAATAAGAAATGGAAATAATTGATGATTATCCTTTGACGCTTATCTTCGAAAATCTCGATACGCGCGAATTATTGCGTTGTAGCAAAGTGTCGCGCACTATTCGAAGAATAATTGATGCCATTCTTGATTCGCGTAGTAAGCGATTGATTGCAATCGCGCAGGGAGACGACGCGGATTACCGCGATTGGCAGAATATCGGCAGATACGCATTGCCGCAAGATATTCGCGTGATTAGTAAATTCGAATATGAATACGCGATTCTCCGCGGTGCATACAAAGCGAGGCGCGATGATATTGTCGAACTATTTTTCACCACATTATTCATGCAAAATTACAATAGACCAGATAAATCATTTTCGCGAATCGCGCGTTATGCGTTCATCGCGGGGAATGCGTTTCTCATAGAAAAAGTCTTATCATTAAGCGCATCAAATCCAATATGCAAATCGTTGGCACAGTATCGTCTTGCGTATCATCTTGCGAAACACGGATTCAGCGAATCGGCGGCGCAAAAAATATATGCACGGATATACAGTTCAAGTTGTAGCAATGGAAAAGTGAGAGCAAAAGCCACTTGCCAAAGGGAATTCTGCGAGGGAAGATGCGCCGGAGGATATTTTCCGCCAACAAAAAAATGGAAACGGGCATTTCGCGGTATATGCAGGATTGGGAATATTACGTGGGCAAAAAAGTTAATCGAAGCTCATCCAAAAGTCATTCGCAATATTGGCGCTTTCGGCAAAAGTGGAAACATAGAATTTGCGGAATGGATTTTAGTGTCGCGAATCCAAATAATGAGAAAATCTGGGAATGTATTATCGATGCGTTGCGAAAACATCGAACTGAATTTGTAGCGCGCTTTTTACCGCGTTTGCCACAGGATTATTATCCGGCTCTCTTTAGCTGTGAAAATTCACAAGATGGAATTTGTTGCATTAATATTTGCAAATTACTCGTGCCAATGGGTATTTCGTTAGGATATTTAACGAGCTATCGATTTCGTGTATTGATAAATTACGTTTTACGGAGTCACCATACTGCCGCCGCGAAATATCTTACAATGCAATCACAACAGGCAAACGTTCCCGGCTCTTATTGGTACACTACCTGAGAAAAAAGCAATAAGAGCTCGGTGAAGCCTCGATCGCTACGCGGGAGCTCGCCGAAGGCTCGATCGCTTCACGGGAGCTCATTTTTTTGTCACACTGTTGCCAATTGATCCGCTGTTATGCCGCTCGGGCATTCCTGAATCGTACAAACTGTGCGGATTCGTTTTGCGCAAGAAGAAAATTTCGTATCGAATGCGCGCTCGAGCGCGCGATTATCAAATGTAAAACCAGATTCGCCGCTCGTGTGAATCACAATTGAAAAACACAGCGCATCCGCGCAAATCACTAATTTATACCAGCGTTCTGCTGTCAATACTGATAGAATGTTTTTCCTATAAAAGAAATAGTTAATAAATTCACAGCGAGCACCGACGACCGCATAAAACGCATCTCTACAGCGAATTAATTGTTCGCGATTCATGCGGCAATCTTTATTTGGCGGCAAAATGCGGTCGGTGTAATCATACCGCTGTAGTCAATCGGCAAATTCTCGCCGTGACTGTGCGACTTTCAGAAAAACTGTTACTAAATAAGACCCGCTGTTGAATGGATGTGCGATTGCTCCGAGCGAAACCATGAAAATGGCGGTGATTTTATTTTTTTACCGCGCGTATTTCTTCAAGAAAAAAATTTAGCGAAACGCGCGATGAAAATTCAAAGAGAATAAACGCGCGAAGCTGCGCCATAATTGATTTTAATATTCATCCATTGCGAAGAGAATAGTATCATCAGATAGCAAGCGTATAGTTGGTTTTCCACTATAATAATTATAGCTCGGATCGAATATTTTCTTTGTACGATGAATATTTGGGCGATTCGAGTAATAATTTACCCGAATCGAAACATAAATCCAGAATAATTCGGCAAAGGAAATTAGTGGTTCTGCGTGATTTAATTCGATGCGGAAGTGTGGCAACATCTCATCACCTTCATCTGTCCGCAAGATGACTGTCGTGAATCGCGAACTCTCGCAAAGCGGCGCGTTAAAATTTGCGAATTTTTTCTCTACTTTTTGCATGATATCCGGATTAAATTTGATTAAAACTGAAACTGTTTTACGCAATGCGCGCGCGTCTTCGGAAGAAAGCTCCCCCGGAGGGGTCGAGCCTTCGGCGAGCTCCGCGCTCAATAGTTCCAATTTCCATTTCCTTTTGCGAATATTCTTTTATTAGTGAAAAACGTGGAATTGGTTGCATTGTTATACGAATGCTTTATTTCTTATTTTATGAACAACGGTAATTCAAAAATAACCGCAATACTTCGAATGAATTAGTTGTGGTCGCGAATCGCAAATAGAATCGTGCCATCTGCCAAACGCGCGATTGTCGGTACGCCGCTATAGCAAATTTCCCACATTCTAATCGCGCGTTTGTGTTTCTTTTCGCGTCCTTCGAGATAATGCTTGTGAACACTTCCGCAAATCCAGAGCAATTCAGCGATAGAGAATGGCAGAGAGTTTGAATTAAATGTGACGCCGAAATACAGCGATTGCCCATTATTTCCTGCGAGTCTGATGATCGCTGTTGCATTCGAAGACTCGTAAGTTGGCGCTGTAATACTCGCGTATCTTAATTCCGCGCAACGCTTGATTTCAGGATAGAGTTTGAAAAAATCGGCAACTTGAGTGCGTCCATCGAGCGGATCACCTTTATATGCAATTTCGGCGGGAATAATATCGTCAATCCCAGCGAAATATTGTTGTGCTTGCTGTGTTTCGCGATCCATGAATTTTTCGAAGTTTTTTAATTCACTCAACCTCACGATATTCGTTTCTGAAGAAATTGCTTCAGTAACAACGCCCATAATGGCTTCCATTTTAATAGCTTTGAATACGGAAGTAGAATCTTTATCCGCAATATCTTCCATTGCAACGATGCCAATATTAAAATTTGTACACAGCGGCGGAATAAATGATGGACTCAGCAATTCTGTCGCACCGCGCTCAATTGTCCCCATTTCCATTTTTATGAGTGAATATTCTTTTATCGAGGAAAAGCGCGGTATCGGAGATAACAGCTGTCCCATGATTTTAATCTTCGTTGTGCCCGGTGGATATTCTTTTATCGATGAAAATGATTGCTGTTGGCATTCCATTCTTTGTTTTATAAGGAACAGCAATTCAAAAAAAATAATCGCGCGATGTGCGGCGTTATTATTGCTTACCAATCGAAAAGAGAATTGCGCCACTGGTGAGTTGCAGAATTGTCGGCACTCCAGTGTAAACAATTCCCGACTGGCTGAATATATACCGATTATTCGCGGGAGAGTATTTCTTTTCGAATTTCGCATGACAATCATGAGTAGAGCCGCAAATCCAGAGTAATTCCGCAATGGAAAACGGCGGGGAGATTGAATCAAATTTAATGCCGAAATACAGCGCGGTTTGATTCTTCTCGGGCGATTTTATAAAAATCATTTTATTTGAAGGCGCATAAATCGGCGCGAAAATGACAGAATACTTTTCTTCGATGTGTTGTTTGATTTCCGGATGGCAACCGATAAATTCGAGGATTCTCGCGCGTTTGCCCGGATCACAACCGCGCACCTTTTTATCGGTAATTCCAACGAGGTATTGTTGCATCGGTTTGGTTTCATTTCCTATAGAGTTGATAAGTTCCGCGAATTCATCCTCTTTTGAGAGACTTATTTCGCGCACGATAATCGCCAATTTGATAAAATTGCATGCACTTGTAAAATCTTTATCCGCAATATCACCCATAGGAATTGGACCAATATCGTATTTTTTGCGTAATTCTGGATCCAATGAGCGCTGGCTCAACAATTCAGTCGCGCCATTCTCCATTATCCCAACTTTCTTTGTATCGAGAAAATAATCTTTCACTAATGAGAATCGCGGTATCGCCAGTAATAACTGCTCCATCCTTTGTTCTATAAATAGCAGCATTTCAAAAAAATAATTTTGCGAGAGTAATCGTGCGATATGCATAGTTATCACTGTTTACCAATCGAAAAGAGAATCGCGCCGCTCGCGAGTTGCAGTATTGTCGGCACTCCAGTGTATACAACTCCAGATGGACTATAAATGTAACGATCATCCTCCAGAGCGTATTTCATTTCGAACCTCATACGGTAATTGTGCAATGATCCGCAAATCCAGAGCAATTCGGCGAGCGAAAATGGCGGAGCGTTTGAATCGAATTTAATGCCGAAATATAGTGCGGTTTGATTCTTCTCTGGCGATTTTATGTAAATCACTCCGTTCGTCGATGTATATGTCGGCGTGAATATTGCAGAACATCTCTCTTCGATATTGTGCTTAATTTCTGGATGGCGATCGATAAATTCGAGGATTGACGCGTGTTTACTGGGACTACTATTACTCACTTTTTTATTCGCGGTTTCAACAAGATGATATTGTTGCTGCAGCTCGGCTTCTTCGTTTATAGAACCGATAAGTTCTGTGTACTCATCGTCCTTTGTTTGGCGTAGTCCATCTATGATTGCGTTTATGGTAATTGTACATTTAATAAAATCACACGCGACTGCAAAATCTTTGCCTACAATATCTTCCATCGCGATGGCACCGATATCATATTTTCCATGTGATTTGGAATCCGACGAACATGGACTTAATAGTTCGGTTGCGCCACGCTCTAATATTCCAACTTTCTTTATGGTGAGAAAATATTCCTCTATTGGGGAAAAGCGCGCAATTGGGTGCGTTAGCTGCTCGAAGAGGGCTCGCTTGATTTGCGGGTGCTCCATTCTTTGTTTAATAAGATGCGATAAATCAAAAAAAGATTATAGCTCGGCGTAGCCTCGACCACTACGCGGGAGCTCTTTAGCGCACTTGCGCCTGCGCGAGTTTGTCGGTAATATCATTTCCGTACCATAGCAGAATATCAGTATTGCTCGCGCCCGATGAAGGCGCCGGCTGATGCGAATCGATATGATGGAATGTTAATTTAATGTTAAGCTCATCTCGAATCTTATTGCGCAGCCTTATTGCAGGCATAATGATATCTAAATTCTTTTTGTCTTCCGCCTTTGAAGCATCAGCGAGCCACTTATCGCCCCAAACAGAAATGCATTGTATCGAATAGCGGCTATCTGATACGATAATGACTTCTCCGGCAATTTCATCGGCATTCTCGATGATCCAATTGAGCGCCGCGAAAATGGCGAGAAGTTCGCCGCGATTATTGCTCTGCGCATCCCCTGGCACAACTTTGGCAGTTTCATAAACTGCGTGTTTATTCGTCACGACGATACACGCATAAGCAGACACACAATTCTTGCGCCCATTCTTACTCGCACTTCCATCAGTGAATATAAAATTTTGCCCAGCGAAGCCGGCGAATTTTGAGTCATCATATTTGCCAGTGACGCAAGTAAATGGCGCGATAGTGGGTGATTCAATCGCGAGAAGATGTTCAGCAGTATTTGCCGGCGCACTCGGTGCGTCATCGGTTGCCGATGGCGCGCAATCACTTGCGACATTCGCGAGGACTGGCTGTTGATGTGAAATATCCCAATCAACTGCCGCGTATCCTTTCGAAATAAGCAATTCATTCGCGCGAGAAAAGCACGTGCAATTTACGAATGACCGCGGATTATCTGGCGATTGATTATCGCGATTTAGTGGCGACGGATGTCCCCAGCTCAAAACAAGTCCAATTGGCACATTTATCAAATAAGATTCGAATTCTTGCGCTTTTGTACCGAAAAGTAAATAAATGCAGTCGTGATTGATTGTCGAGAATTTACTAAGAAATGCCTCTGTAAATGGGTGCCAAAATGTGACATGCGCCGCAGATTGTGTTTTCCGCGTTGTTAGCGCAGTATTAAGCAAAAGAACGCCTTGGCGAGCAAGCGGCATTAAATCGCCAGATTGTGGAATCGCGGGAATAAGACTCTTTTTGAGTAAACAATTATAAATCATTCGCAAACTGGGAGGAATTGGCATTCCCGATTTCACGCCGAATGCCAAACCCATCGCTGTATCATTCGGATAAGGGTCTTGCCCTAAAATAACGATTCTCACATTTTCTGGCGACTCAATTGCGCGAAACGCCGCGAGAATATTGCCCACTGCCGGCGCGAATTGCGCAGAATTTCCGCCACATTCGGCAAGTGATTTTTTCACTGCTTCAGCAAAGAAGCCGCGTAATGGCGGCTGCGTGAATAAGTCCATCCACGCTTTGGGAACTCCGGTGAATATCGTCTCGAAGATAGTCGGCATGTATATTGATTATTTGGTATTGTTCGATTCACTTTTTTGAAAGCTGCCATTACCGAACTATAAAAAGCAAATGGACACTTTAGATGAAAGCGTTGTACACTTAATCTATTCTTGGGGTTATCCCGAAGAGATGTGCCAATTTCGAGAAGTTTGCAAAGTATTTCGCGATTGCATTCCAGCACCAACTAAATTTACGGCAAATGCCCTTTTGCTTGAAGCCGCGCAATGTGGACAAATTGGGCGTTGTGTAATTGCAAAAAATCATGGTGCGTTTGATTTTATCGAAATGATGCTTTGCGCGGCAGAATATGGGCAGATGGAAACATGCTTGCTTGCGAAAAAATGGTGTGAAGAATCTGATGCGTTTCGGTATTGCCATTGGTGCCCGAGCCATTTTGACTGGATGGCATGTATTGCCGCGAAGAAACGCAGAATTGAGTTCTGCGTTCTCGCGCGAGAATGGGCAACGTGCCAGGGAAACCGGTGCAGTTGCGATAAAAGTATGTCATATAATTTCATTCTTGGCGGTGCCGCAGAAGGCGGAAGTCGCGAGTTATGCGAACTTATTAAAAGTTGGCATGACGATCCCTCAAACGAACTGAGCGAATATGATAGACGTCGCATTGATAACGGGTACGGAGATTTTGATGATATGTTGTTCGGCGCAATTAGAGGAGGATTCGCCGAGTTCTGCATTCTCGCGCGAGAATGGGGAGCACGAGATATCAAAAAAATGGCAATGATTACTGCTGCGAACGGAAATATTGAGTTGTTTGTACTTGCAAAGAGTTGGATAAACGAAGCTGGTGATTTTAGTCCTAAATACGCGAAGAATGGCAGCATTCTCGATGAATTACTTTCAGTCGCCGCGAAGAAGGATGATAACGAAATTATTTGTACGCTCATCAAGGAGTGGGCACAAGAATTAGGTAACAGAATTTTACCATTAAACTTCAATAATATGTTATGCGGGAATCTGAAAACATGCATTCTTGCGCGAAAATGGATCCGCGGCAAAGTAGATTATAAACTTATGTTTCGCGAGTCAAAGCGGTTATGCCGCTTTGCACGAGATTGGTTAATTGAAGATAAAATCGCATACGAGGATTGTATTATTTGCTTTAACAGTATGCTATTGTCCGCAACGTATGATGGAAATAAAGAGCTCGTATTGCTCGCGCGGGAATGGGGCGCAAATGATTTTAATGGTATGCTGTTCAATGCGGTGGAATCCGAACGTAGCGACATGCACGCCCTTGCAATTGAATGGAGCGGAAATAATGACCTTCGCGAATCTTTCGTAGCCGCGTGTCATAGTAAAAATTGTTCTCCTGCGTTATTTGTGATGCGGCTTTATTGCCAGAGCCTTCCTGCGGATTGCCTCGCGGACGCACCAACTTCGGAAACACTACGCAGACTCGCAATATCGGACGCTGATGATAAAATGGATTCGCTTTATTCTCGGTTCGGTTACTCTAATTATGGTAGAAAAGATGATGTAGATCTACCATCAATGATCATCCAGTTCGCATGCTGTTACGAGCTTAAAAATAATGGCGACATTATTAATTTTCTTCTCGCATGTGAGAAGAAACTCCATCATTTTGGCGGGAGTTCGCAATTCGCTGTCGTGGCTTCGCCGAACTTCGAACGTACCGCGCGCGCAAATGACGCTACCATAGACCACGTGTGCGACATCGTGGAAGATTTTACGATGCTTTATAGGTAGATGGTTTTTTTTGAAAAGCAGTGTTAATAAGAATAACGGCTATGGCTGCTATAAGTTCCCGCTTTGCAATCGAGGCTTCGCGGGAGCTCGCTGGAGGTTCGACCCCTCCGGGGGAGCTCTGCGGAATTGCCGAAGTCCCTATGCCTTCGGAAACGTACGAGCAACTCTTAGAGATTTTCAGCAATAAATTTCTAAGCAAGAAGATTTTAAAACACCTCGTTGTTGGCGATATTCTGCATTTTCGGCAAATTTGCAGCGATACGATGAAATTTATTCCGCACCCGTTGCCAAATGATCGCCGTTTGCTCGACTTAGGCGCGATTGACATATTCGGCAAACAACCCCCTTCAAAACATTATCCGCTCGCGAATTGTCTTAAAATTGAGATTGTTGAAGCAAATGAGATTCGTGTGACATCAGAAGGCACCGCACAATGTATAGACCGAAATGTACTATTCGCGCAAATTGAATCTTATATTATATGCTCGCTTCCACGGAAGTTCTGGGAGCATTTCTGTATCGCCGGCGGATATGCGCTTCACTTATTTGGCGAACATTTTGCCGACAATCCATACATTCCATATGACGATATTGATTTCTTCCCTTTCGGAATGAAATCGCAGGACCAATTCGTAGAATATGCCACCATTTTGGCAACCGCAATCGATGCGGCGATTACAAAATACAATAAAGACATCAATGCCCATGTATTTTGCGCGGCGCTCATCACCGAGCATTCATTGACGTTTCACATTTGGAATCGCATGGATTGTTGCGATGATATGGGGGAATTAAATCAAGAAATATGTTACTCAAAATTTCAAATTATTCTCGCTAATTCACCATCTATGACACATGTTTTGCGCACTTTCGATTTAGATTGTTGCCGGTATGCGTATCGCGATGGGCATTTGTATTCATTCGTATTGCACCCCGCCGAACAACCTGCATTAGAATGTATTGTTGATCTTTCTTCGTTTGATTTCGTACATTTAGATTTCCATACGGTCGGCGTATCTTTTAGTAGAGTAATGAAGTACATAACGAAAGGAGTGACATTCCGCATACGCTTCCCAGTCAAAAGAACACATCGCATAAAAACTACCATAGACATTTATCCGCCAACATTCGCGACTTATTATCATTTAACAAATTTGAATCTTTGGTCTAAATTCTGTACTTTGCCATTAGAAGATGGAATACGAATCTTGCGAGAACGATATCGGGCTAAATCTAATACGCAACAACCGGACGAACAAAAAATGATTCGCGTACTTTTCGCCAATGAAATGGATTCAGCAGACATTGTCACTAAATTCTGGCACACCCCCGGCTTTCGTTCTATTAAATTCGGCAATGCCGCGCTCGTTTTACAAGAAATTTTTAGTGGCGAAATCACAACAACAAAAAAAGATCATGATCGCTGTGAACTCGTCACTAAAGAAATTGCATCTCTGCGAAACATCCCCTCCGGGGGAGTTGGTCGTTTTCATGGATTACTTTACATTCTTACGAATGATATATTTGCCAAAATACTAAAAAATGTTGAGGAACATCGCAATCATAACGTACTGACAACGCCCGCAAATACGCAATTAGACGCGCACATGTATCTCGCGTTTCTGGAGACAATTCAACAAAAAGATATCATGAATCGATGCATTCATTTGTGCGCCAGTGATCAAAGCGAACGAATGCGGCAGCATCATCGCGCGCAAGTTGCAGATGAATTCGATAAGCTGGTTTATCTTCGCGATATTATCGCGGAATTGCACAAGCAACCGGGCGAAGCTGCGATTTCGAAGAAAGAGCCGGGCGAAGCTGCGATTTCGAAGACGGAATGAGTTCATCTTCTTTTTTGAATTGTATTCCCACAAAAAATATGATATTTATTGCGAATGGATGAACTTTTCAGCAATACGCTCCTTTGGAAAATAATTTTCGATAATCTCGCTGGAAATGAGAGTAAATGCGCGAAAACAAGTATCCTCATTCGGGACTTTCGGACCAAAATGCGGGACATTTTTAATTGTCGCTGTGTTTGTCGCAACTGGAAAATAGCGATTGACAGAATGATCGAAAATTACTTCATTGAGATTCTGCGCGAAATCTATATTCCCACGTTTCAATTATACACGGTTTTAAAGGACCTCGGCACCGCTGCTCCATCACAGTTACTCGAAATCAGCATTGGAGGTATAATAAAAAGAATAGCAATCACAGAACAGGCGCGCTCGACACCTGTGTTGGATCAACGTTGTGATTTTCAAATCGCAGAAAGCCAAATAGACGCGATTTGCGAACAACTCGGCGATAATTCGCGAGCGCGCTTATTTAACTTTACGAATCTAATTCGTATTTTTATGGCTGTCAATATTGAATGCCGGCAAATAGTCTCCTTTGCTGGGGTTGTTTTTGACAAATCAAAGTGTTTTGCGGCATTTATCGCGGTTTTAGAAACCAAATTAATACAGTTTAAGACAACACGCGATGCTCGAAATTTTCTCGATGATGCGACGGCTGACATGATATACAAAAGCGAAGTAACGAGTACCGCACACATGCGCGATTTAGATCGGCTTCTACCAAAACTCGTCCAATTGCGTGACAAAAACAGTAATAGTCAAACAAACGAACTATTTATTGCCTACGAGATTGCGATGTTTTTACGCGAATATCTCGGCGACGATTTAATTTCCGCATTTGTCGGAGAAAATAAAATTGTTGCAATGCGGTTAATTTGCTATGTGTCGCGCTATGATTGCGAATTATGTGGCGACACAGTAGCGCACAATATTGCCGCAAATTTAGCGTGTTTGCCTGCTAAGTTGAGCGAATATTCATTCCAATAAAATTCGCCTCTTTTTTGCCAATTCAAAAAAATGAAATTCGCGGATAAAAAGTACTGTTAACGATTATGCCAATATAATCGTCGCGCATGACTCGCTTCCATCGGCGCGCGAAATGCATATGAGTTTATATCTTTGTAATAGATTATCAAATGGCAGCGCAACAATGCCGGCGATTTTGTATTCCGCGAGAATAGTTGCGCAAATGAGACCAACATGCGCGTGAATTTTGAAAGCCGCGTCGCGTGTTGTTGTGATTTTGGCAATATAAGTTAGCGTATTGACTGTGTGTTTCACTGCTTGTCCGCTAATGATATAATCAATAATGCACTCATATGATTGAATGCCGCAGTTGAAAATAAATTCACTCGCCGCAGATTTACTGGCTACGATGCCGACCGGCTTTCGAGGTTCAACTTTATATCCTGAATGTATGAGTTTTAACTGAAATGCAGTTATGCAATCGCGCTCTGATTGTCGCGCCGAAAATGTCTTCAGAATATCATCGCCGATTGTAGCGTAAATGCATTCCACTGAAACTGCATATTTCCGCTTTTCTTGTTCAGCGCGTTCTATGCTCTCGAGATAGACTTTCTGGCTCATTTTTGAGCAACCTTTATTTCATGGATGTGGAATTCATTTTTTGAAATCCATACCATTAAGATTAAAAGCACCAATGGCAGATGGCAAAAGTATCGATTTTAGAGCGGTCGGCGTCAAATATTGGGCAGAAAAACCATTTAAGCCGATTGCAAGTAATCCTCACGTTGCGCAATTCATACTCGAGGTGTTGACAAATACGCCATATTCACGCGAAAAGCATCCATGCCGCGAGTATTCCACTACAGAATGGTTATCTCTACAAGAATACTTAACTATTCAAAATGTTATCGCGATGGTTGGATGCAAATTAAACTCTAATAGTTTGTACACGATATTACGCGCAGTATTGAGTGTCAATATGCCAGATAGATTCGCGGCGGCAATGCATCTTTATAGATTTTTCTCGCGATATGTGCCGCGCCAATCCAATAGCGCACTTTTTCGTGGTCTCTTATTTCAATATGAGAATGAACCGCGAAGCTGCATCTCTTTTAAAACATATGTAGAAGATACTTCCGTGGAGAAAGGTAGAATCATTGGTCATAAATTCTGGCGTGATTACCTTGATTATGTACGCGGGCATGCGGGATTCGTGACTGTAAAAGACGTACTTTTTAATGCGATTCATTGTGCTGCGCAAGCGAAAGGATGTGCCCTTCCATTTAGCTTGCATGATGTGGTTGCATTATTGCGCATCGTGAGTGTAGAAGAATTAACAAATATGGTGCTGACGGATGATTTTCTGCCAACATTATTCGATACACTCGCGGCATATTTCCGGCAAGAAAACGCGTTAGACCCAATGGATATTGCTGCGTTAATTGAATCAATAATCAATATTATCAAAGGGGTTCTTGGTGTGATACCATCAGCGACATATAACCGCGAGAGTATCGCAATTCTCGTTGATAAAATGCCGACAATAGTCAATCTATTCATTGCAAACCATATTCCTATCGAAGGAAGCAACATTTGGCAAATAATGATGCTACAAGATTGGAGCAGTGCCGAAATACAGAAAACTGTTCGCTCTCTTCTCAATTCTTGCATTTCGCCGCTCAAAAAAGATGATACTGGCGTTAATGCGCTGCAGCTCATACGTTATCGGCAGATTAAAACGCCGGCAGAGTGGACGCGCCTTCAAAATTCGCCGCATAAACAGTCGGAAATTGTAGAGCAGCTCGAAAACGAGTTTTTATCACTCGCTGCGCGATATGTTCTCAGTGAAATTTACACGGCTGTTTTCGTGCAAATTGGCAAAAATCAATGCGAAGATTGCCCATTTGTATTAATTGCCGGCGAAGAATACGCGAATACCATTGCGGACCTCGTTTGATGCCGATATTATCTAATCGTGCGATATTCGCAATGTTATTTTTTTGAAATAACTCAACGCATAATAAAGCACAATGGGTAGTAAAATCATTAGTTTTGACTTTTATGCTAAGAGTGTTTGGTTGAGCCGATCTTTCATTCCTGCCTCGGAGAACAATAAATATGTTACACAACTCGTGATTGATTTATTGTGTGACAAAGATAAACGCATCGTTGGTCGAGATATTGAACAATTTCTCAAAGAACGGCAACTATTGACTTTACAAGAATACTTAACAATGCAGAATATTATCGCCATGCTTGGATGTCCGGTTAGTAATAATCAGCTTCAAATGTTAATGGACGCAATTTTATGCGTTGAAATGCCAGATAGAATCGAAGCAGCATTGAGATTTTATCATTTCGAGGTATTTCGCACTCCAAAATTATCTTTTGAAGCGTTATTTCTAAATATGGCGCGTGTATGCATGCGAGAACCAAAAATATGCATATCACTCAACACATATTTTTATTTTACCGAAGTTAAGAATGGCGAAAGATTGGGTTTTCGTTTCTGGGATGATTATATCGCAATGGTGCTCAAAATGTTTCCGAGACTCGCAACCATAAAAGACTTACTTTTTGAAGCGATTTCATACGCAGCAAGAGCAGCTGGCTTTGTTTTGCCATTTAGTTTGAGCGACATTGTCACATTGTTGTATAATACATTTCGAAAAGAATTAATCAGTACCATAGCCGCACAGGATTTCTTGCCGCAGCTTTTCCATACAGTTGCTTTGTTCCTCCAGCAGAATACTAAATTGGATCAAGAAGAATGTCTGGAGATGTTAACCGCGTTTATTAGTGTTATTAAGAATGAGAAACATGACATTGGTTTGCTTGCAATGAATTGTAGTTATGAAGATATCGCGATACTCGTTGACAAGATGCCATTTTTGATTCGAGTATTCGCCGTTAACAATATTCCGCTTGCCGGACACTGTATTTGGCAGAAAGTAATTCTGCAGGATTGGGACGATTCAACGCAAGAAATAGTTCGTTATCTTATTGATTCGGAAATTTCGCCGCTCGAAAAAGATGAAGCTGGAATAAGCGCGCTGCAACTCATGCACTATCGGCTAAGTTCCGCGACGAAATCGTCTAAATCTGCTGCACTGGATGATGAATTTTTCGCACTCGCTGCGAGATTTACTTTGCGCGAAATATATCTTGCGGCTTTCGTGCAGATTGCCAATGCGCGCATTAGTAAAAATTGCCCTTTTGCGTTAATCGCCGGCGAAGAATACGCGCGACTCATTTCTGGCATCATTATCGGCGAATCCAATGCGCAATGATGCCAATCTCATTATTACTTTTTTTTGAAATAAACGGCATCAAATCAATAGCGCGGGATGAGTGATGAAGAGCGCGATGATATCTGGCACGATAGATCGCGCAATCGTATCGATCCATTGCCTGTTTACGCCAGACATCAAGATCTTGTACGGATATTTCCAATGCCAGAAAATCCATTGATATTGAAATTCGTCATTGAAATCTTGACTGATGCGTTTGATCGCGTAGACAGCAAAATTGCGAAACGAATCACAAAAGCACGAGTGTTGTCTTTGCGAGACTATTTAGCAGTTCAGAATGTGCTCGCCACTGTTAATTGCCCACTCAGTATTCGCCAATGTAAAACATTGGTTCTCGTGGCATTATGTGTTCGCGGTCAACGAGACAGAATCGAAGCTGCGATGTGTTTCTTCAAATTCCTCTCGGATTATCATTTTCCTAAAGTGGATTCCGATGGAATTACGTACCTATTATTTTCAGGGATTTTAAAGGCGCTACTTGCAGACAATCAGAGAACTATTTACGCATTTCATAACACAGAAGATGAATCATTTTGGCGCAGATATGCGGAAGTGATGCATTCGCTGATTCCGCAATCAGCAGACCCATTTTGCGCGATTAAAGAAGCCATAAGATGCGCAGCACTAAAAAAAGGATTTGTACTTCCATTTAATCTGTGTGATACCATTTACTTTTTGCAATTGACGAATACTCAAGAATTCAAAAATATGCTCGGGAATGCCGATTTTCTACCGATAATAATTGACACGCTCGCAACGGGATTCTGGCGACCCGGCTCGAAGCTACAACCAAATGAATGTTTTACAATGCTTCACTTAATTTTCTCGTGTGTTTGCAATTTAGATGGCGATATCTCGGAATTCCTCGAACACAGAACCGCTCCCCCGGAGGGGTCGAGCCTCCGGCGAGCTCCCCCGGAGGGGTCGAGCCTCCGGCGAGCTCATTATAATCGCGAGAGTATATCTACTTTGCTTGTTTATATGCCGGAAACCGCATATTTATTTGGCGAATACCATATCCCGCTGACCCATAATGCATGGCGAATAATTGTCCAGAATATTCAAATAAGATTTCCGCAAGAAACGCAGACAGCAATTGATTGGCTTATTAAGAATGATGTTTCGCCGTTCGAAAAAGATCTATACGGACAAAGCGCGCTTACGCTGATGCAAAACATTATGCCGCTTATGTCTGCGGAAACATCCCACATTTTCTGGGATAAAATGTATTGCCAAATCTACACATTCGCAGCACACCACACTCTTCGCGCAGTCTATCTTTCGATTTTTGCGCAAATTGTTGGCGATAATTCTGCGGCGGATTGCCCGTTTGCGCTTATCGCGAGCGAAGAATATGCACGGCTCATTTCGAGTATTCTCCGAGGAGACTCTTAATACTATTTTTTGCGATAAATTGAATGCCGCTCTATCAAATAATATACAATGGCGGCGTGCAGTGATGAGAATCAATACAAAGATAAGACTACATCCGCGCTTATCTCGATATGCCGAGAACGCGGAATAAAAGGATATAGTCGCAAAAGAAAAGATGAGCTTATAACATTAATTTGCAGCGCACCATCTACTATTGCATTGCCAATCGCGGTCGCAAAAAATAAATCGCCATTGCGCTATCCCGGGGGCAAAACGCGCGCAATTCGTATTCTTCGCGAATTTGTTCAGCGATTTTATGCCGGTCGCACTGAAGTCATTTCGCCATTCTTTGGTGGCGGCTCATTCGAATTATTTCTTCTCGCGAATGGAATACACCGCGTATTTGCGAACGATGCGTTCGATTTGCTAATTAATTTTTGGCGCGCAATCGCGGCAAATCCGCAATCAGTTGCCGAAAAAGTGAGCACTGAATTGCCGATAAGCAAAGCTAAATTTGCTGCCATTCGTGCCCTATTCACAGAAAATGGAGAGCAGCCCATACTTCATTCCGCCGAAATCGCCGCCGCGAAATATTTCATCATCAATCGTGCCTCATTTAGTGGTTCAACATTTTGCGGTGGATATTCTGCGCAGGCAGCAAAAGGGCGCCTAAATGCAGCCGCGATTGACGCAATTCGCCGCGTGAATCTCGCGGGTATAGAGTTTTCTTGTGCGAATGGTGTTGATTTTCTTGCAGCGCATCCACAAACTGAGCATTCATTTGTATTTGCCGACCCGCCTTACTATCTTCAAAAGCAATATCTTTACGGTAAAGACGGCGATTTACATTCATCTTTCGACCACGCACAATTTGCAGCGGCATTACAAAAAAGAAACGATTGGATATTATGTTATAATGATTGTCAATCCATTCGCGATTTATATTCCACGCATCAGATATTTGAAGTAAGTTGGTCTTACGGCATGAATAAAGATAAGAAATCTTCAGAGATTATCATTGTTCCGTAAATTCTCCGGAATATTCGAAACTAAATCAAATGGCGAGACAGGAATCGTTTTTTTGTTAAAAACAAATGACGCTTGTACGCTCGATGGCATTGATGAACTGGAATGCTGTTTACATCGAATGCGCACTATTACTTCACACGCGATTGTCGGCACGCCAAGATTGAGAATATCCGCGCCTGTGCGAAACAATCCCCTATCCGCAATTTGGATGTAATGCACGCCTTTGGATTTATAATATTCGCACATGACGTTTGTCGGCAGATTTTTAATATATTCATCTCTGAATTGCTGTTTTTCATTTGCCCACGTTTTCAGCGTTTTGTCACCACGAAGAAAAGCAGGAATTTTGCCGCCGAATGGGCAATAATTGCCAAGGACTCGCTGATGGAGGCATTCTTCTCGAATGATTAATTTGCCATTTGTGACTTTTAGACATCGTCCCCCGCATTCGAATGCCCCACCATTTTTGCATTCAAGCGATACAACAATGCCATCCGCGACAAAATCTATATCATGTTTCGTCGCGGATGCGCCGGCTGTTTCGCTGACTTGAAGCGGTTTTCCATTAAATTTGCATGTTTTTAATTGTGCTGCAATTTTCTCTTCGTAAGTTTTGCCAGATTTAAGACTATTCCCGCCGCGGCTATGTGGGCGCGATATTGTATTTTGCGAAGGACTCGGCGAAGCCTCGACCGCTTCGCGGGAGCTCGCGCTTTGCGCGCTCGCTGAAGGCTCGAACGCTTCGCGCGAGTTCGCATTTTGAGTTTGTGTATTTTTGGCGCAATTCAGTTTATACGCTAAGCAAGTTCTTATATTGTGCCCACGTTTTCTACAGAAAGAGCACGGCATAATAGTGTTGATTAGCAGAAAGCATCATTTCATTTTTTTAGCGCACTTTCCAAAGGAGGTAAGCCGAAAGCAAACGCTTATCTAAAATTAATTAGCAACTTGGCTAAAGTATATAGAATAACCTGCTATTTTAGTTGTTTAATTACAAATGGCAGAGCCTCAGCCCCTTCGGGAAACTTCCGCCGCAGATAAACAACCAATCACCACATCATCAAAGACAAGAAAACCTCGCATCACTGAAGCCCCGCAACAAGTCGATGAATTTGAGCAATTTACCCAGGAAATTCTCGCCGCACGCGAAGAAGTACCAGCCGGCGGCGTATTGGAAAGCGCTGCTAATTATTGCGCGATGTGCGGAGTAAACATGGAATTAGATATGAGGCGGCATCAATATATTTGCCTAAAATGCGGGCAAATACATGAAAACGCAGGACCAGCTGTGGAGTCGCAGGATGATACAACGAGCACACTTATTGAAACAACAGGCGGGCATCATTTTGTTTGCTCTGGGAGCGCATTTGACACGCAAAGAAGAGCACTCCTAAATGAATTGCTCGAGAAAAATAGAATGCATGGAAATGTATTTTCTGAAGCCCTTCTAAATACTGTTGCCGATGAATATTTGAGCATCCAACGCAAACTCACGCAAACTGGCACGAGAAGCGTGTTTCGCGGGCAAAACAAAAGCGAACTTCTTGCCGGCTTGATTTATTTCGCTTATATTCGTAATGGCACTGTTCGCACAAAATCAGAAATCGCGAAATTTATGGGTCTCACAACTGATGGATTCTCGAAAGGCGATAGCACTCTGCGCGGATTTAAAGAAGAAGGCATAACAGATTTTCCAATCGATATTCCGCTTGCGGAACAGCATACGCGGCGCTTTATTGAGACACTTCGTCTCGAGGAAATCTCGCCCGGTTTTACTGGTGCGTATTTGCATTTTATCGTCGATATCGTAAATCTCGCCGCGCTCCGTAGTGTATGCAGCAAAAGCCAATTAACGAGCAAAGTACTCGGCGCGATATGGTTCGTTATCTGCGCAAAAAATATTCGCATCACGATGCGCGACATTGAGACGGCTGCGGACCGCATCAAAAAGGGAACAATTCTTAAATTCTATGATGCGATTATCGAATCGAAACATATATTTGGGAACTTACTGGAGCATTATTCATTGACGATTCCAGCAGCAAGCAAGTAAATTTCGCTTTTCGCATTATTCTCGGTCGAAATATTATTTTTTTCTTAAAGCTGAATCGGCGATTTTCAATAGCAGTACCCGTGTAGCGTGTGAGCCTTCAGCGAGCACAATTTCACCAAAATGGCAACGGAAAAAAGCGACAACATGTCGCGTGAATTAACGGCGATTATCCCGAGTATCCAAATTCATCGAAAAATAGGCGCTGGAGCGTTTTGCGATGTATATGCAGCGAGATTAGCAGAAGATAAAGTCGCAGTAAAATATTACATGAATTCGACTTTTTCCTTCGAGAATGAGCGGCGCGTTCTCGCGCATCTAAATCATGATAATATTGCGAAAATTCGCCAAAGCGGCTATATTGCCGGCGATGTAATGAGCCTCGATGATAGGCATTATAATCCGCCAATCCCATATTTCATCATGCCGCGCTATTATCAAAGTATTAGTACTCTTGTGCGCGAGTATCAGAAAGCGAACAAAAATGAGATGCCAGCGCATGAATTAGTCGCGCATATATCTCGCCAATTATTCAACGCGCTAAAATATTTGCGCAAGAGTGGAGTCATTCACGCAGATATAAAGCCGTCAAATGTTCTCTTAACGGTGCCGATTTCAGAATGTACGCGACTCGAAGATTTCCATATTGTACTATGTGATTTCGGCTCATCATCATTACTCGATACAAGCGCACAAGAGAAATCTGCGGACCATGCTCAGCAAGAATTGCCGCGCCCGGCGTGTATGCATGTCGGCACGATGCCATATATTTCGCCAGAGATTCTGCTCGGGAGGAGATATTCCTTCGAAACTGATATATGGTCGGCGATGCTCGTTGTATTTGTCCTCTTATTTGGTGAAGATTTATTCGATGTATTCAATGATAGCAATCTCGATTATTTCGATAATGATTATATTAAGGGGATTTTCATCAAAGAAGAGAGTGAACACGATTCTGAATTCGATGAACACTCGCAAAGCGAGAAAAGTGAAAACGACGGGGGGAAGTCTGCAAAACACTCGCGCAGCGAGAAAAACTCCACCAGAGGCTCTGCAGAGGGCTTAGCCGAAGGTTCTGCTGATTCGGAAGATTCATCTATGGATGATGAATCGTCATCCAAAACTGCTGATATATCATTTGATGAGTTATATGCTCATTTTGTTCTATTTTATAAGTTTTTAGGCACGCCGCCAGACGAAATGCTCAATAATGAGTTGAGAAATCTCTTTGACAATGGACTGCCGCGATATCATCAGCGAATAAAAAGAGTGACACTGAGCGAGTTTATCCGCCGAAATTATACTCTTCTCGATGCGAATCTCGCGCGAATTGTAGATTTTCTGCAGATGGGATTGAAATATGATTACACTGTGCGAGCAACACCGGATGAAATTCTTAGCAGCGATTTCATTAATGGCGCGGCTGAATTGCCAGTCGCAGTTGTGGCAGCAGCGTCGGCATCGGCATCTCAAAGTAAATCATATTCAAAGAAAAGAAAAGCGAAACATTAATCACTCGCAGTTCGCGCGAATCGCGTTTTTTTGCACAAGCGCGCAAAAAAATAGTCAGCGAAATATACAAACCCATATTCTAAGGAATATCCCAGAATCTCTCTTTCGAGCGATTCGTCGCCTACTCAGGTCTGACAAATATCCCGCATCTCGCGCATTAAAGCCGCCACTCCTAAAAGCTTTACGCGATTAATAATATTCGCATCGTGACTGGAATGCGAATATTGGCGAAATCAGCACTAAGACTCGAGCAACATTGACTTCGCACAATATTTTAAGTATTGTGCAAAATCGCCACCGCACAAGAATAACTCCCACAATTACCAAATTGCGCGGCAATTAGTAATCAATCCAATGGAAATCCAAAGGAAAAATTGCCAACCACCGTCAATCCGACATCGCAAGAGAAAGCGCGCCATTCTCGCCATCTATACCTGCCGACGATGCAACTGAGATTGCATTATTCCATGTGTGGCTTAATTTCACGGCATTGGCAAGTAGTATACAATCAACATTTGCGGCTCTAAAATAGATAATTCACCGTGGCAATAATATATAATGTCGCGCTTGACTATCGCATTGATTATAGTTATCATTTTATTAGTGATTCTCATCTTGCGCAACCATTCGCGCAATAAAGCGCTTTGCGTAGCGTGCCTCGGAGGCTTTTGGTGCGCACCACCAGAATTTTGCCAAGAAGCAGGGCTGAATTCGCTGATTCTCTATTTGGTGCCGGATAGTGGCATTTCTTTGTTTGACATTTCGATGCGCGGCAGTATTTGCGTGGATAATGACGCGCCAATTCCTATGACTGTGTGCGTACCGCAAAAAGTGGTTCGCGGCGAAACAGCGGTCGTTTCTTTCCATTGTGATGACAATGCGGGTATATTTCCGCTACCAACAAAACAGCCAGAAATGCGACTGGATGTTTCCCGCGGGAAAATGATTCTTCTTGACGCGAAAAAACGCGAAGTCGTCGCATTATTATACAAAGATTATGATTTGGAAAGCGCCGCTGCGGCGGAAAATTGAAAAAAATATTTTCGTAATCTCAACTGAGGCGCTGTGAACGCGCGCGTTTATTTTTCTTCTTCGGAGTCATTTTCTTTGGACTCATCCTCGGAATCTTCCTCAGAACCCTTTTTGGATGCCTCCTTGGATTCTTTTTTGGATTTTTCTTTGGATGCTTCTTCGGATTCTTCTTTGGGTTTTTCTTTGGGTTTTTCTTTGGGTTTTTCTTTGGATGCTTCTTTGGATTCTTCGGACAATTCATTTGCCGAAGCGCTTTCAGATGCGTCAGCTGCACCATCCGCTGGTGCAGCGACTGAATCAATTTTCGCTTTCTTTGCAGCGGCTGCATCTGCGCTGGTTTGTTTTAGATATTCCGAGAGGGAATCCATTGGCAATCCGAGCATAATCGCGACCTGCACAATCTTCAAATCGCCAATTGGCGAAGTATCAAGATTGACAATTGTGATTTGCGCGAAAGACATCGCCAAATATTTCACTAAAATGACGAGTAAATTCGCAATTATCCCGATTTTCGGTGATGCGATTTGCTCTGGTGTCAATTCATCATGCATGAAATTCTTAATGATAACCGCCGATGAACCATTTGTATCGGCGTATTGAGCAACGCGCGATGCATGAAGTTCATCTGCATATGCAGTGAATTTATTTCCAATATTAATAAGCGCGGCTATCAATCGCGCAGAATTATCTTTCGCGCTTTCGAGTATATTTTCGTTTTTGTCATTAAGCCAGTCACCGATTTGATTCGCGAGCTCATTATGGAGATATTCCATGAAACGCACGAGTGCCGGGCAACTTTTCGGCGCGATGCTCATCAGCGATTTTGCTTTCGGCTCGTCGCTTATTTTTGTGATGATATTCGATAAATCATCATTCCAATGAGCAAAGTTTGAATTTGGAAATTTGGTTTTAAACTCCGCTGATGCGAGGTCTGCGATTGCGGCGAGGAAAGCCTTCTGGAATAACAGCGGATAGAATTTATTAATCGTCGGAACGACTTCGACTGCGCGTCTAATTGCTTTCTTCCTTGAAGCCGCAGCCGTTGAATCCCCAGTTTTGCGAGGGGTTTTCTTTGCAGTGCTCGTACCAGATTTCTTTCCCGTGCGCGTAACAAGTCCAGCAGGCATTCTTTCTATGAGTAAAAGTTCGTGTGTTTAAGCTTGTTTGTTTATTATGTTTTAGGAAATACGGGAATTCAATTTTTGAAGAGGCTAACGCGTCGCTTCGACCCCCAAAAGGACTTTGAAGCAGTTTCACCTCTATCATTTGTTATTGGCAATTCCCCATGATTCGCGCATTGTTTGCCAAATTCATATCTATTTTTTGAGAAATAATAGCAAAAAGACAACAACTCTACTTCTATCCAAACACCAAGTGCGCACATTATTTCTCTTCGATAGTTGCTTTGCACGTTGTCATATTTGAAATATTTCCGGGAAAATAAAGGTGAACTCATACAAACGATTGGCGACAATGCGCGCGAATATGCAGTAAATCGTATCAAAATATAGTGCGCCCGAAGCAAAGAAGAAGTCTATTCTTTTGAAATTCTCAATCCGAAAGATAATTAACCGCGGCGATATAAGATGTCAGTGCCGGCAAAATTAAACACGCCAGAAAGCAAATATTATCTCGTATTATGCGGAATATCGGAAATGAATCGCGAAACGCTGCTTACGAGCAATGTCAAAACAATAATCAACGTGGCAAGTGAGTGTAACTATCGAACACCAGATTTCTCGCCGGATATTCATTTGTATAAATTCGATATCAAAGATGAGTTCATAAGTATATTGGATTATTTAGAATGTATTCCGGCAATAATCGCGCGAAGACTAACTGTCGGAAATATTTTAATTCATTGTCAAGCCGGCATAAGCCGTTCCCCGACGATAGTTATTGCTTATTTGATGATATATCACCGAATGAAACTCAACGATGCGTATGCTTATCTCTTGAAACTGCGACCGCGAGTATTTCCGAATCCGCAGTTTATGCGAGATTTGATGGAATTAGAGTTTAAATTATTCGGAAGTCGTTCCTTTAATGATAAAATTGACGCGCATACAGTATCATATATCGCATCTTATGCAGGTCTCAATACTGCGGAACAGCGCGATATCGCCGCAGAATTATATTTTAGTTTCGAATGCGATTATCGGCGGATTATTAAGTATTACGATGAACAAAAGATAAATTTCCAAACCGTTACATCGAACTTGATATTTCTTGAAAAGAAGAACTATCCGAGGCTTATCCGTTCGTTCACCTTTCAGCCTATAAAGGCTAATTAGCAAACTCCCGTGAATAAGCAAGTTTTTGACGACTTGTAACAAGCCGAACGCATGGCGTTATTTTTTATGCCATACATCGAAGTAATATATTGCGAGCACCATTAACATCCCTGCCGATACTCGAATGGCAGTTGGCGCAATTGTAAACCTCATCCCCCCCGAGATTACTTTTGCATTCGCCACAGTGGCTGCACAATTTTGAAGTAAAATGTTCGTCAACAACAGTGAAATTCCTGCTATATTGTTGACATTTGAATGCCAATCTTTCGCGAAATTTAAAGAATGAAAGAGCATAAGCAATGCGTTTAGACTTATCGGAAATACCTCCCTGAATGTTATTACTTGAAATCCCTTTGGCACTTAAATCGCCAATCAGAATCGTTTCATAGTTTTCAGTAAGATATTTAGCAGTCTTCCAATGCAGCTCGGTAATCATTCCTTCAATCTTTCTATGGCAACGACGTTCTATTCTTTGTTGCTTCTTTTTTGATTCGCAGACTTTTTTAGCATTATCGATCCTCTTGAGTTGTTTGCCAATTTTATCGTATGCCAGTTTTTTGCCACAAATCGCTACAGAGCCTTTTTCCGACACACCGGTCATAAAAGTCCGCAATCCTGGATCGAGTGCAATAATGCTGCAATCAGCCTTTGTTTTTTCTGCCGTGATTGATTCGGGGACAAGAAGCGTAAAATTATTATAAATCCTATTGAATAAAACCCTGCATTCCGACGTTATTCGGCTGGTTTCAAACGGCAGATTATTGTAAGTTAGTTGTATTTTGCCGAATATCTTTTCACACAGAGTGTTATTCCTAAAATATGATGATTCAATATCGATCAATAAGTGTTTTTTGCTTACACGCCACTTTCTGATCCGAAAATGAGAAATATTCTTTGCGCGAATGTTAGATAATCCAGATTTATAATTGGCGCACGCCAGTTTTATTGCTCCATCAAGAGAGTGCGCAACGATTTTCGTGTTTTTCATGAAACGCGGATGTTGGGATTTTAGCCGGATTTCTTCTTTTTTGGTTTTCAGATTGTCTGTACGAATACGAATCCATGATATAGTTTTCGGCTGTGCTGTATTAATAAAATCGATTGTAGCATTATACATCTGGACATAAGCGTACATCCATCGTAACATTATTTCCCGTTGGTCATCGTTTAGTGTCAAACTTACTTGCTTACAGCGGATCAGTTCGTCTTTTTTCGCCTCAAATTGCGAGCTGACATTAATACGATTTTTCTGCCTTGTAGCAAAATTCGTCTCTGAAATATTAAACCATGTCTTCTGGTATTCTACATTTTGCGGGGGAAGAGTCTTTCGTGTTTTGCCGAATGTTTTGGTAGATTGTTTCTTGATTATATCCTGCAGGACTTGCATACTGCTCAACTGTAAAGCTGGCTCATTTGTATATAAAAAAGATAAATGAATACATTTAGATGAGAAGGAGAAGCTACATAAATGCGTTTTATGGTGACTCTTTTCAAGAAATATCAACCTTTTTGTTACAAGTTGCAACCCTCTTTCGAGCCTTCGGCGAACTCCCGCAAAGCGGTCGAGGCTCCGCCGAACTCCGCCAAAGGTGTTGATGCTCGGAGTTCGCCGAGCTCGGCGAAGCATCGACCCCTCTGGGGGAGCTCTTCTTCGCTTCAAAAATTGAATTTTGGCATTGGCATTAAAAACAATACGCTCTATAAAAATCAAACGCTCAAGAGAGAATAATAAATCAACAACACTCAGCGACAACATCGGCTCAAAAAATGGCAATCCGCCGAGAGGCTTCTGCCTCGCCGAGTTGGGGCGATATGGCGGATGAAGATGATATTCCGATCGAGATGCCAATTTTTGAACAATCTCCCAAAGCTCCCCCGGAGGGGTCGAGCCTTCGGCGAGCTGAAAGTGAGTCAAAACGCAAATTATTTTCAAGTGATGCGGAAATAGACAGCGAGTCGCTGCGGGCATCGTCGCAAAATGAGCGTGATTCTGCAAAGCGCGCATTAAGTGAGCCGCCAATTCAAGATTCAATCCAGCGCAAAGACAAAGCCGCAACACAGGAGCAAGATTTTTCCTTGGAAAGCCCAAGTGATGAATCAGTAACAGAAGTAGAATATTCGCAATGCGAAGTATCGCCTTTGAGCTTCAGCTGCGATGCAGAAGATTTACCGAAAACGCGCAGTGATTCGCCGCGCGAAGAAATTTCGCCGGAGATTATAGATTGCAGAAATGCGGAATTATTGCGAGAAACTCGCGTTCTGCATTGCAGCGAACCACAAAATGAAGAACAATCCCATGCAGCAAGCACGTCGACACATATTCGCACTCACGCATCCGTTAAATCTTCCGCTACGGTGCGCGAATCGTTGAAAGTATCAAAAATGAAATATTCGGAAGTTGTAATACTGCATCCGCCAGCACAACCACAACCTGTTTCCCATTTTTCGCCAATCACAGCGAAATATCATCGGCGCGCAACTGGACAACTCCAACGAAGTGGTCGCGGCTCCACCAAATTTTCCGATGCATCACATATCATATCTGACCGCAAAAGTGATACGGATTTATCATTTTACGATTCCTTTTCCTCGGAGACACATGCACATTTGCCTTCGGTGCGCACACGAAATATGCATTCGACTCATGCGCGTTCGCCTTTGGCACGTCCATTTTGTGAATCAACACCGTGCGATTCAGTGGATGAAGTAATTGTAATACCGAATTATGCCGCGCCAGAAGAACCTCCAGAAGACCCAGAGGAATTCGAACTTCTCAAAGAGAGTCTGGAAATTATTATTGGAACGCTTCGCACGTGTGATTTCAAAAACGAGATGATAGTTTACATAAATGAAATGCCGTTTACATATTTAAAATTCGGTCCTGCGAAAGATGTCGAACCATGGCATTTACACTCTTGGATGCGCAGGCGCGTAAAATTCGCTCAGATAATTAGCCTCGAATGCGAATTGCGAATTCCGGATGAGCTATTGGAAAAAGTAAACGCGGATTCCGATGAAAAAGTGGGCGAATATCAGCGATTCTGGCACTGGAGAAGAAGCGAAAGTCCCTTTCAACCCCCTAATTTTGAAACTACCTCTTGCGATTCTGAATCATAAGAAAAAATAAAAGCATGTTGCCTCGCAACGCGCTTTTATTTGAAATATTTCTCTTTGATTCTTTAAAAATCAAAACAAACATTTCAAACTCATTCTATAAATCCATTCGCGAATAAATATTCGCAGGTGATTCTTTTTTTGCATCGATTTCTCTTAGAATCATTCGGAAACAAAGGCAAATCCATGCGCGAAATAGAGGTTTCCGGATAATAGCCGCGATTAACAAATTGGGGCATTGAAAAGAGATGAAGCACTTGCTTCGCTCGCGCGTGAGTCCCCCTTCAATGAAAGAGACCAATCGTCAAAATCTACTGAATCAAAGTCAATGCCTGGAATATCTTGATGAATAATCGCAACGACTTCACGATTTGCCCAATAATCATTGCAAAATTTCGGGCGAAAGCAAAATAAACGCTGTGTTGTGCCGCAGAGCACATATTCACTATCGCTGATGCCGAATGTTTGCGGAAGACGAAGGCTCACTTTCGCGAGATTGCTGCGCAAATCGCGCATCAAAACACATACTTCGTATTTTTTATCCTCATCAGCCCCAGCAACGCCGGCTATAATTGTCTCCATTATAGCAAAGATAGTTAATTATTCTAAATTAAGGTAGCATAACTAAATAAAACTGAATACGGTGCTGTTAAATGGCAGCCGAAATTAAACCAAATATCCCAGCAATTACAAAGATAACGATTCGCGAACTTCATTGCTATTCATCGCGCGTAAATGCCGAACGCGATAAAAAAATCTTCATTGATATTCATCCATATTATCAGCGCGCATATGAACCGTGGGATTCCAGGGCGCGAACTGCGCTAATAGAAACTATTCTTTTGGGTCGTGTGATGAATCCTATTTGGTTCATTCCCAACATTACGGCACATTCCATAGAATGCATCGATGGCATGCATAGGATTTGTAATATACTCGATTTTATCAAAGATGATGGATTTGTACTTGGCAAATTTGTTGAATGGTCGCCATATTGCGCGCTTGCTGGCAAACGCTTCGTCGAATTGCCTGTAGAATTGCGCGAGAAGATTTGGAATTACGCATTAGTTGCGAATCATCTGGAAGAGGCATATCGCGAATCTCCTGCGCAATTGCAATATGTTTACGAACTGCTTAATGGCGCATCAAAGCCGCTTAATTCGTATGAACTCAATCGCGTGCGATTCGCGAATTTCTATGAATTTCTCGCGGAATGCAGAAGCGATTTTCCAGCGACTTCGCCAATTGCGCGCGGCGCAAATATTGCGCGCGGGCAATTAGATAAACGACTCGTCATCATAATTGCCGTGTATCGTGACCCTCTTCTTCGCGATTTAACGCGCCGCGAAGGTGTATTCGAAGCCTGGATTAATGCGAATCTCGCGAAAATTACGCCACAAGTCGCCGCGGAAATCAAAGAAAGTCTTATCAAAATGCGAAATTACGCTGACGACATGCGCGAAATCGGCATATTTCGCGGCGAACAGGGCGAAAATCTCGAAGGATTGGTTGTTCATGAACATTTTCTGTATATTGTCGCCAGATGCGCGGCGCTGATTCATAACAAAGAAAAGTTTCGGCGAATCGCGCGCGTTGATTTAGCGGCAAAGTTTCGCACGCTTCTGCAAAAACAAAATCTGTGTGTAGAATTGAAGCAGCGCGATAGAGGAATCAAATTCATTCGCGCGCTGATTCATTATATCGATGCGATAATTACTTCTTCTCTTGAGGAATTCGATACGAAGCGGTGTTTTTCTCGCGATTTGATTGCCGGCAAATTAAAGTTACAAGGCGGAATGTGTGCGATTTGCGGAATTGCGGTCGATATTGGCGATGCGGAAGGAGACCATATCGTTCCGTACTCGTCGGGCGGCATGACAACGCCTGAAAACCTACAAGTCGTTCATCGCCACTGTAATCGCGCTAAATGAGTATATGGCAAAGCTATTCTTTTTGAATCTCGTTTCTGTAAATCAGTTAAAGAGGCAGTGTAAAACAGCAATTAAACCGAGCGACATACGCTTCGGCATATAAACTCATGGCAACAATCAACTTTCCCCTCAAAGCTGAGAATCTTACTTGGATTGAAGTAGATTCGGCAACTTGTGGATTCTGCGACCAGCATTTATTCCGCACTGATTGTATGCCAGACTTGTTCTGTAAAAACGAGAAATGCCGTCTGTATCCTTCATTCGCCGAGTGCGTTGAAGGACTATTCTACGAATATAAAAGGCATGCAGCGCATAAGCATCTTCCGCATACGAAATATGCGGAAAGTGTGAAACGCGTTATGCCTCATAGCATTGTAGCTTGAACGAAAGCGTTCACGAAGCTATCGAGCACTGCGAAGCAGCGACCCCTCCGGGGGAGCCTTCGCCGAGCTCTGCTATTCATTAGCTAGACGTTGGTTCTTTTTTTGAATTTCGTATTACTAAATCAGTTAAAAGCAGTGTTCAAAGCAAGGAACAGTTATAAACTCAAGATGGAAAAACCTGAAGCTTGTGTGACAATTGGAGAGTCGTTAGCGAAATTGCACTCAGCAAATTTTCGCGGGATACTACCGGGAGAATATCAGATATTTCGCCAATGCTCGCATTGTGATTGCGGAATTCAATCCCGCGAAGGTGCGGAGAAATGGTGCCTGCACCATAAAGGGGATTGCATGATTCTCTCGCTTTTGGATGTTAATCCGAAAGATAACACGCTGATTGATATGCGCAAACGCCTCATGGAAGGCAGGAAATGGATTTCCCGCGATTTACTCGAAAAGTTTGGTTTCTATGAAGCTGAAGCCATATCGAATCCAGCCGGAACGTGGAGGAACGTCGTTAGGCGTGTTTTGAGACATGCGAAGATTCCACCCCAGGGTTTCGTTGTTGATAAGAAAAATGAGGTTGGTGAAGCAGTAACAACTCGTGAGACTCTCGGCAAAGCCCCAACGCGTCCTTCGGAAAGATTGGCGTGGCATTGTTAAATAAGAAGAATTCGTGCATTTTGCCGAATACTGTTGGAATGAACTGTTATCTTTTTTTTGAAACTCGTTTTGATAGATTATCATAACACATATAAATTCATTCAACGCGTGTTTAGCAAGGCTAAATACAAGCATTTAAACTCAACAAATGGACTCTTCTTCGAAATATGTAAAGCACGCGCCCACACAGGGTCATCATTATATGCGCGTTCCGCGCGAAGAATTAAAACCTCATGCGCCTCGCGCTGAATTTGTTCCGCGCGTTTCGCAGGATTTTCGCGAACCATCGCATGAAACCCGCCCTCCGCGCGTTCCGCAAGACATTCGTTCTGCTCCGCGCACTTTGATGGTCAAAGATTCGCCAATTCTTCTTCCTTCGCGCAAATGTCGCTCAGTCTCCACTGAGTACGCCGAATGTGCGATAATTACGCAAGATGAAAATCCTCAAGATTGGTTTAAAATTGACCGCCGCTGCAAATACTGCGGAAAGCATCTGCAGTGTTATCCAGGCACAACAAATGCATTCTGCAAGTCCAAACTATGTAGGCTAACTGAAGCGCTGCACGTTCTTCCAACAGACGAGACGTTCATTTTCGAATGTTGGATGTATATCCAAAGTGTCGAGCATGGCGACGATTGCGAATTGGATCTCAATTCACAAGTGCCCAGCACGTGCGATGAAGATAAAGAAGATGAACTCATCGACGAGTAACTCTTCAGCATCTCTGCGGTGCAACAAATCGATACTGAAGCGAAAAGAAAATGCAAAAACTGATTTTATTTTTTTCGCCAATATATAACGAAGGAAAATGAATAAGATTGTGATTATTATTATTGTGGTTCTTCTCTTGATTCTTCTCCTTGGCGGAGGAATTTGGTTCTTGATGAGCGGCTCAAAGAAAATCACATGGAAGAAATCGCGTTTCGGCTGGATTGTCGGCACCGATGAAAAAGGCGTTCGCCGTTGCTATGCCGCGGATAAAACGAATTGTAATGGCTCGGCGGCAGCGTTCCCGCTTTCCGTTAATGCCGCAGCGTTAAATGATGACTCACCGGCACTCGTTTGCGGTGCGGATCACTTGGCGAAATGGGGAAATACGGGGATTACGAAGCCCAATCATTGGTGTAATCCGGATGTGTCGTTATAAATCGCACGAGATTTTTCCTTTGCGAAGAAATTTCTTTTTTGTCACAATATATAGTCGCAGTTCAAAAGAATGAATAAGATTGTTATCATCATTGTCGTGATTATTCTCTTGATTCTTCTCCTCGGCGGAGGATATTGGTTCTTGAAGAGTAGTTCGCCAAAAATCACATGGAAGAAATCAGAAAAGGGCATTATTATCGGCACCGATGAAAAAGGCGTTCGCCGTTGCTATGCCCCAGATAAAATGAATTGCGAAGGATGGGGTGGCGGGTTGTCGACACTCGATATTTCGAAATTCAACGATGAAACGCCGGCGCTTGTTTGTGGCGCAGACCATGCCGCGAAATGGGGCGGTACGGGATTCGACGATGAAGGTCATTGGTGCAATCTTAATACTGTTATGTAAAAGATTTTATCGTGAGGAGATTATTTTTTTCGAAAAAAATAAACACGCTAACATACTCGCAAATTCTTTTTTTATATATGCGTGAATATTGCCTCGGTGGTTGCCTGCTGCGTTGAGCGAGTAAATCGCAGTGAGAATGCGATTCGGTTTTTCGCAATAACGCAAGTGAATGCCTCTCCAACAACTGGAGGCGGCGCTAAACCTGTCACATCGACATTTACTCGAAAAGAGAGTGGTAAAAAGAGATATTTATCGACTTTATATCCACCAGGGCGCGTCAAAAGAGTTGTCAGCGGTGATGCAGCGACCAATTCGAATATCACGTCTACGGTTATGCCAGAAGTATATGGGATAATCGCCAAGAGTGATTGCATATCCAACACATTAAACCAAGTATAGCGATTATCAAGCATATCAATGCCGCCATATGTGCATGCGATTCGCGCCGGCGGAATCGCCAAACGCGCGATATCATTTCTGAGCAATGGATCCGGATACCAAAGTTGGAAAGATAAATCATCGAGCATTGCGGTAGGCTGTGGAAGCAAAAATGTATCGCGCAATGGGCGAAGTGTAATTATTTCGTCATCCAGATTATCCACGACGAATTCGAATTGCGCATAGACAACTGCACCGCTCTGCATTTTTAGCTGCATTGAGCCCTGATTATTGGAAATCTTTATGAACTGCAGATAGACGCGTTTTGCTGCCAATGGGTCAGTTCCCAACTCAAAATTTGCACCATATTGAGCAACATTGAATACCTTCGGAATAGAAAACTCTTTAATATTGATGGCGATTATGCGGTCGAGCTGAAAACTCAAGCCACTCAATACACTACCCGTATAAACTGTGCAACTGCCATCTGGCAATCCAGAAAATATATTCAAAGAAAATAAATCGAAATTGACTAAAATATCTTCTGTTCCTGAACCTGGAGTAAGAGTTACTGCGGGAAGATGAATTGTGATATTATTTTCATCATGTGGAACTGGAGGCGGTGCCATCGGCTCATCACTGCCGGCGTCTTTAATTATTTCATCTTTGGCGACAATTCCGGCTAAATATTGATGCATATCTACAGCGAGAACTGGTGACTGTTTGCGCGCTTCGCCGCCTTTTTTTACACCACCAGTCGCCGGAAGTGCAACATTACGCTGCATTATTTCGCGCCGTTGTTGGCGCTGTAAATCAACGATATTTTGCGCAGCACGAGCAGAACCTGGTGGTGGCAATGCGCAATAATTTGCTTTTGCTGTTCTCGATTCTAATCCGCTCGGGCGAATCATCGCGGTATTCTATATATTGATTAATTGCCCAAAAAAAGTGTATAATTCGCAATCGTCATGAATTTCCTGCGCAATGAATCGCGGATTTATCACCTTGTGGTTCAGCTTTTACAATATGCGAATACTGCGCAGCATCCCGGCTATTCGGCGGCTTATCTATTTTCGCAGCGAATTTCTGCGTGAATGATATCGGCGGATGCGTCGGAGTGTCATCACTATTTTTTGTTGCCATTATATTAATTATCCATGAAATACGTTCAGTGTCTTTTTTATCGTATTAACTCTATCTCGACAACTGCATCACCAAGCGAGAAAAGCGCATTATTTCCTCTTGCGTTAATAAATGTAAAACTGAGAGCCGGAACTGTAGGCTGAACCAAACATTCCACTGCAGTCGCGGCAACTCCACCCGAAGGATAAATATAATCGCTCGTTGAAATCGCGCTGGAACTCACCGGAATTGTAACGAGCGTATTATCACTTGCGCTATTTTCGAGCCGAAGACGCCCTAATCCTGTTATTTGGAGATTAATAACTTGTCCTTGTGTATCAAGATGAGATGGCACATCCGCAGTAACTGTGGCATCTGCGATAAATGTTTGCGTAGCGCTAAATCCCAGTGTGTATGCAATATCTGATTGCGAGAAATCGATTCCGAGCTGTCCTATTGCGGCTAATTTTGTAGAATCGATTGTCAAATATACTTCTTGTGTTGCCAAATTCTTCGCGAGACTGAATCCAGGGTCAGTGCTATCAGCCCACCAGCCTAATGAGTCCGCTACATAATTTATTGCCGCGTTTATATATGCCGGGCTATATGTTCCGCTCGTTAGTGCGATCGCCTGCCACGCAACACCGCCATTATTCGAAATGCGAATTACGGTGTTATTGAATGTCGAATCAAGATAAACGCCCCAAGAGTTCAATAATGCCGCCGAGTCGCCTGTAAACGCGCCATCAACGATGAATGATAATACCACCGTGAATCCCAGTGTTGTATGAATATCGCTCACAGCTAAATCGAGTCCCAATTGCCCTGGCGCGGCTAATTTTGTAGAATCAAGTGTGATAGTTATTCTTCGCGTTATTCCATTTAGCGTCATTGAAAATCCAGGGAATAATGGATTTGCCCACCATGCAAGTGCGGCAGCTTCTGCATTTATAGCTGCGATTAACAAAGAATAATTTGTAACTTCTGCGCTCATGGTAAGTGTCGTCCATCCAACGCCACCATTATTCGAAATGCGAATTGTGCGGTTATTGAGTGTTCCGCAATTAATGACATTCGGAATTGAACGCGGCAAAACGCATTTCAACACTCGCACGCGCATCGGCTGCTTTGATTCGCCAAAGATAATCGGCGATGCAAATGTAAGCGTGCCATCTCTCACGCCAAGTGTTGCCTGAGTGCTGCGATATTCGAGGATTATACTATCAATTGTTGACATTTATCCGCGTTATATAATTCTACAGCTGCTTTTTTTTGAAATTAACAGTTGACGAGCGATTTCTTACGAGGATTCCCACAATTAATTTTCTTTTCAAAAAAAGCGACACATAACATATATACGGCATTTCAGAGCATTGTGTGTATCATCAATCAAGAAAAATGCAGTCAATCTCCGTTGTTTTATTCGCGCTCATCATAGCATGCGCCGCAACGCATCTTCACCATCCGCCGCTGGAAATGCTCAATTTCACGCTGAATGGGCATCAAGAATGGATTCAGTTGTATCATGTGTACAAACATCCAACCGACCCAATTTTCATTCTGATTTCTGGCTCCGGCTCTGATTATCGCCCGATTATCATGTCGCCAGATGGAGTTCTTCTTTCGGATTATCTCGCAATGAATGGCATACAATTTTACGCGCCTCTTTTCCGCGGAATGAGTTCTGAATCATCGCCGCTAAATGGCTCTCTCTTCGGAATTGAGAGCATGACTAATGATACAGAAATCGCAGTCGACCACATTTTGCAAATGAATCCGCATGCGCCCGGCGTTGTGATGTTCGGCGATTCTCTCGGCGGCGACGTTGTAATCCGCTATAATTCGCGCCACGGCGTTAAACGCACTCTCGGGATGCGCAACAAATTGTGTGGAACAATCGCGCAGGGCGGTCCTTATTCATCGCTTGCACTTTCATTCATGCCAATGTTGGAACAAATGGCATCTTTTCCGGTTGACAATCTACCAGTTCCGCTGCTTTTTCTTAACGACACGCTCGCACTTGATTCATTTGCGGAACTCGAGAATGAGATGACAAATTACGACCTGGAATTCAACTCAGAACTCAAGCATGAAATGTACGAGCATACTTTCCTTGTTCCGATTGGACCATTCAAGGTTGATTTCTCGAATTTCTCGCGCATCATGTATGATTGGGAACACACTGATGTCGATGTGCCAATGCTCGTCATGAATGGTTACGATGAAAAAGTTATTGATTTGCCATCGACAATCGACGGTTTTGCAGCAATGCCAAGCGCAGATAAGGAAATGATTATCTGGGGCAATGGCGGGCATATGGTGTTCTGGGAATTGGCAATCTATGAGAAATTCCGCACGGTGCTCATAAATCGCGCAAAGAGAATGATTTCTCTTTGCACTTATGAGGTATGAAGATGCAAAAGTAGCAAAAAAGAAGGTGTTTAGTGGAAATTGAAGATTTTATTTTTTTGCACCTTATCTCATCAATTTCGATGCAGCGCAGACGCGTTTAATATCTTCTGCGATATTCGCCGGCGGAATCTGAATCTCCGTTCCACCATAAAAATGCACCACAATTCCGCCAATCGGCGCTTTTGCCTGAAGATATTCGGCTTCTTTTAGAGCATCTCCTTTGCATCCATAAAACCAACCATTTCTATTGCTCCGTGTTGAGACGATTGTCATTTTGCTGCTCGCAATTCCAACGCGAATTTCTATTGGCAATCCGCCGATGCAAATCGCTTTTTTGCGAAGATTGTCCAAAATTGCATGCGCGAATTCAAGAACAGCAATTTCGTGGTCGCGCGTGATATCGAAAATATTTGACACAGCGACATAAGCATCGCCGAGTGTAATCAATTTGCCAATGCGACCTGCGAATTGCGCGCTTGTAAGTATCGAATCGAAGCGAGAGAAAATTTCATTCACGCCTTGCACGATATCGACTGGCGAAACGCGCGAACAAATCCCAGTGAAATTCACAACATCGGCGAAAAGCACTGAACAGATGCCCAATTCGAGACAAGTTGAGCCTTCTGTTTCTATGTATTGTGCCATTCGCGCTGGCACCATTTGCGCATATAATTCGCCGTAACTTTCATTTGTTTTGAGAAGAAGTTGCGCTTCTGCTTCGGATGTACGCCGAACAAGATGAGCGGTCTCAGTAGAACGCGCGGCATGAATCATTTTTAGCGCATCAATAAGACATGCAGTTAATACTGATATTGCGTATATTTCTTTGTTTGGTACACCGGCGGCGAAACAAATGACAATAGTCGGGACATTTATGATAATCAACGCGAAGAAATAATTGCTCACGGGGATGATTTGCGTTGTAATGAGAATACAATCGTAGAAAACCCAAATTGGCGATTTTACAAATATAGCCGCAATGACACAAGCGATAGAACACGCCGTGGAAATCTGCATGATATACATTGTGTAAGCAATCGCGCCATAGTAAGTATTTTTATCTACTTCATGCGTTTGCTTTGCGCGAGAGCCGCAGCGAAGATAAATTGGCGCACTCGCAAAGAGAATCGCGGTCGTCGCAATAAGAGCTGCGAAAACTGCCTGCTGAACACTTGATAATTTCTGCACTTCGCCATTTATAAATCCGCTTATCGGCGTGAATGAAAATCCCAATGTAGTAATCACCGCAGTAATGATATCGATATTTCCTTTTACCATTCGCTGCCGAAGTTCCGAGGATAATTGCGTCGACCACCATCCATTCGTAATGCTATTTTTTGATTTGCTCCAATATGGCGATGAAATTGTCGCAATTTCTGAAATAGAATCGCGACTCGATGTGCCTGGCGAATTGCTAACTTCGTGAATTTGATAATACGAATCACTGTGCGCATTTGGGCGCGCATCGGGAAAATTCGTCAAATCCACGCGAAATGCCTCAACTTCGCCCTTTCCTTTGAGCGACATTTTCGTCAACACGTCCGTTGGCAATTCGTCATCATGTTGCGAAACGATGCATATTTCATTATTTTTTGCCTCACGCATCAAACGCGCAGCAACATTTACAGAATCGCCCCAAATATCGTAACAAAGAATGGAAGTGCCCACAATTCCGCCGACAAACCCATTGCAGCAAATCCCAGCGCGGATTATAGTGCCATTGTGTATTTCTCGCGCAATTAGCCAGCGCCGAATATATTGAACCAACGCGATAAATGCGTTCACATTATCCGCTTCTATAAGGCTGTCTGCCGCAATAAGGAATGTTGAATTATATATTTTGATTGATTCTATTCCGCATTCTTCGCAATACGCCTTGACATTAAGCAACAAATCGAATTCTTTTTTTGCATTTGATACGCATCCGAATTCTAATGTTGCTGCAGCATTTCGCATTCCCGATGCGGCACTTCGCGTGGAAGTCTCCGGCAATACTGCGTCGCTAAATAGAACTTCCATGAACATTACTCCGCCATTTGGGCAGCTCTCGTGGAAATGCGGCGATTGATGATTAATGATTCCGCGCATCACTTTCTTCGCTATGCGATTCGGCATTGATTTTTCAATGAGATTTTGGAAATTTCTATTAGCCGCAGATAGTTGCTCTTTTTTGATGCGTAGAATCTCACAAGATATAAATTCGTAAAATTCACTATGTAGCGCCATAAAGCACATAAATGCCATACATGGTGTTACACCAACAGCCGAAAATATCACGAAAACTCTATCTGCGCCAGTGAAGCCAGATGCGCAACAGGCAAAAATGACATTCGCAATTGTAACTGTGAAAATACCTGCAACCTGAAATGCAAACGGAAGTCTCATATTATGCATTGAATAGACTCTACACGCCAATGCCCCGAAGAAAAGTGTTTCTGCAGGTTTGCCGCTCGATAATATCGTTGCAATAATGCCGACGGCGATTTCACATGCAATATCGAACCACGCGAGCGCGAATGCTGCCACTCTTGAAAATGAATCGACTCTGCGATTTTCCGCGGTTCCGCGGGCACAACGCGCCAATTCGATTATCGATTCTCCGCAAATAAGCAAAAGTGGCAAGACATCCAACACGATTAATACTGCAGTTAAGTAATTACTCAAGGAGAATGCGAATGGAATAATAATACACTGCGCGATTGCGAGAAGAACTGGCGAGAAAATGCGGCGATTCATGAAGCCATTTGCATAATAACCCCAACTAAATGCGTCGCCAATAGAATTACCGGGCAATTTTTCAACATCCCCGGAATCGGCAAAATGGAATGACCAAAGATGAAATTCATATGCGCCGCGAGATTCGCCGATTTCAGCGCCAACTTTTGCCGGCGTGAAAGTCAAAAATGACCGCAATTGTCGTAGTACAGATTTCATGATATTTGGCATTTGCTTCTATATTTAGATACTCCTAAAAGTGAAAGCGCTTCACAGCTTTGCCGAGCTTCACTAAAGTGTCGCAGCGTTGCTAAGCCTTTCTCTTGATATTATAGGTTTCCAATTTCACTTTTTGAATTTCGTTAAGTAAGATTATTATATTCAGCCTGTTATTGTGTTCTCAACTCTTTAGCCAAAAGCTACCCCCTTATAAAGGCGGTTTTTGATGGCTTGTGCGTTGGTAAATATGTCTTCGGCTCAAAGCCTCGATGCCTCTGGCGGAGCTCGGCGAAGCCTCGACCGCGAAGCGGGAGCTCAGTCCCTGTGGGAATATGCTCAAAGCCTCACCCGCTATGCGTATGTTCCTTCGAAATCCCATTTCGCTGAGAAATCAGCAAATGCGATTAAGTGTCCCGAATATTCCAAAAAATGCGATTCCGTGGAATGCGACCCGTCATTGTTTACGCCAGTGTATATCGCGGAAACAAAATCTTGTGCCGATTCTCTGGAACAAGTTTCAAGCAAGCGCATCAAATGCGCGATAGTTCCTCCGCCACTTGCAACTGAAGAGGAATTGGAATCTTTCGTACCGTCCGAAATTGTTGGCGAAAAAGAGAGATGTGACCTCCCAGCAAAACGCCCACAAGATCCATATTCTGTTCGCGATATGATTCGAGATGAATATCCTTCGAGCAGTGAAGTGATATCAGATTCTGATTATTCATCTTACGAAGATGATTATCGCGCGAGTTCTACCAGAGGTGCCGATGCTTCACCGATTTCGCCAAAAATGGAACGCAGATTTGCAGCGCCATCAGTGGACGATTCTCCTGTGAAACACTCTGCGAAGGCTCCCATTTTGCGTAGCCTTCGGCGGACTCGTTATGCAAGTGAGCGTTATGGTACTTCTGCGGAACAATCGTACATTAGGCGCACTCGGCAAAGCTCCACCGGAGGTGTCGAGCCTGCGGCGAGCCTCGGTGCCGTTGGCGTTTCTCATCCAAAAGTACCGCGCGGAATATCTGCTGATAAATCAACTAGCAGCAAAATGGACGAATTTATGAAATTTCTTGGCAATGTCGCGTACATTGCGGCAACAGGAGGAAAACTCCGGTTCATTGTTTATTCCCTCGATGGCAGCAGCCAGATTATTGAATATACGAAGCCACAGAATATTAAATTCGTAAGCGCTTCATTCTTGTCGGATTTCATCTATAAAAAGTTCGGTTTGCCAATTGCATTCATTTCGTGCAATAAGGTAATCTGTGTCGATGATAAGGAGGAATCAGTGCAATGTGGAGTATTTTCCACTGCGAAAAAAATCATCCCCGCGTGATTTGTATAATACGCGGCGCTGATTCCCCTGAGCCCAACGAACCCCGTTTCTGATTATGAGTATACGTACGATTGTTCAATACCCCGCGTCCTTTCTTTTTTGTACAAAAAAAGAATCACATCCAATCGCGGCGAAGCAAGCGATAGAGTCGCTGATGTGCTCGCGCTGTGTTTATTCTGCCGAGTCTATGAATAATAGCGTTGTAAGGGGCTCCTCTACGAAGATATAGCCAATCGACCGAACTTTCAACCAGCGAGTCATTTTCTGGATCCAATGATAAAAGTCTTCGACAGAATACTTATTTTGAGGCTCTGGTATATTGAAAAGTCGTTTGCTTCCATTTATCTCGACAATCGTTATTGCACCACGTTTGCCAAATCCTGGCATTAACAACATTTGCTGCAAAATCCGCCCGAGTTTAGTAATTTCCTCCTGTTGTTCTGCTGCGGAAAGAGGAAGTCCTATTTTTTTCGAGATTGGCACGGATTGTTCTTGGTAAAATTGCGGCGCCTTAAATTGCCGCTCGCCAGAGGTTCGCTCGCTGCGCGAGTGCTCTTGCGGATGATAATGCCTTACTTGTCCGCTGCGAAATTGTTGCTCGGAGGTTCGCTCGCTGCGCAAATGCTGTTCTTGTGGGGCAGTAGAGGAATCGGGGCGTTGCTGGGATTCGCGCTCCGTAAAGCCTCGCTCACGAGGCATTTGCTCTTCATAGTGTTTTCTATGCCCACCGCGTCCGCGAAATCCGCTTTTTTCGCGATTATACTCCATACGTCTGCGTAATTCGTCTTCCATTCTAAGAGTCTCAGCTTTTTCTTCTTCGTTCATCAAAATTGGCAGTGTTCCGGTGGAGGAGGAGCTCGGCGGAGCCTCGACCGCGAAGCGGGAGCTCGGCAAAGTCCCAACACCTCTGGTAGAACGCTGAGTTAATTTTGGTGCTTCTTCGTCTGAACTCGGCGAAGCTTCGATGGCTCCGCCAGAACTTTCAGTAGAGCGGCTTCCACTTCGTGGAATTTCTCCTTCTTCTGCGACATCTTTATCTGGACTTTGAGATGCCTCTGGCGCATCTTCTACTTTTTGAACACGCTCGCTACGCAAGTGCTCGCTAATGGCTCGCTCCCGCGGCGCGTGCTTATCATCGGAGATATCCCTTTGAAGTGTACTGCTTTCAGCAGTGAGGCTTTGCCGAGCTTCGCTTTTTTCGCATGAATTGACGAGCGCATCGAGCAAATGGCGAGTGCTTAAAGCTACAGGCTTCGCAGCCATTCTCAATATTTTCTTTAAGTATCTATATCAATTTTGTATTATACTTACTCGGAATTCAGTTTTTCGAAAGGATGCCGCTTATTATTGCGCCCTTTATGAAAAGCTCAGCAAAGCCTCGGCGAAGCCTTCCCAAAGCAATAGGTGCCTTTTCTTTTTGAAATTGGTATGAATGTAAACAAAAATGGCAGAGAAACGTGTTCCTCTTCTTGCAAAACTAAAAGGAGTCAATCGCGCACCATCCGCGAGGAGTGTGTCGGCAAAATATTTGTGCGGCATAATGCAAACTAATGAACCGGACGCTGTGGGATATAGTCTGCGTCTCGCATGTAAAAGAGGAGATATCGCGCGGATTGGTGCACTTTTGGGCAATCTCCATTCTGCTTCGCCAGTATCTGCTGTATGGCGCGGAATTGAATGGGATGATGTTCTATACAGTGCGTACGCAGGCGGAAATGAAGAAATTATTGCCGCAGTGGAAAACTTCATTCGCATTGAAAATCTTTCACTGGATGTCAGCGCGATTCTCAATTTTGCCGCAGCATCTAATAAACTAAGTGTTGTTCAACATGCGGTGCAATACTACGCGCCATGTGGCGGTATTCGCTGGCTTTGCGCACTTTGGAATGCGAGTATTTACAATAATGTAGATATTATTCGCTTTGTTGCGCAACAATTCGCCGCACTGCCGCCAGAAATGAAAGCCGCAGAGCATGTAACATTGAGTCTACTTTGGGCATCGTATTTCCACAAAAAGAAAGAAGCCTTCATAGAAATCGCGTGTTTATTTCATTTGGATATTTCCGAAATGATACGCGTTGTGGAGCACATTGGCTTTGATGCACCAAATCGCATTATTTGGTTGCGCGGCTGTGCGAACGAATGCGCCGCAAGGCAAAACTTCGCCGGCGAAACTGGAATAACTGCGAGTAATTGAGATTCGCGCACAAAAAAATGGTAATGCGAGTTTTTAAATTTGTATCTAAGTGATGAAATTTCTTTTTTTATTTGGATGATTCTCCACTATTGGCGGATGCAACACGAGTTGCTCTTTTTTTGCCCAATGGCGGAAGCCAAGAAAGGTCAAAATCGCGGTCTTCTGCTGGGTCTTGCGCTGCTGCAGCGCATGAAGGCGTTTCATCCTCCATTGGCTTTGCTGACTTCGTGGATTTCGCGGATTTCGTGGACTTTGCGAGTTTTGCGGACTTCGCGGACTTTACGAGCAGCTTTGTGGGTTTTTTTACGATGTTCGGCGCTATTTGCGAAATGAGACGACATACTCCTTTTTTGTTAAATTTCGAAGCCCAATAATATGCGCCGGCAAAATCCGTAACATAATTCCCAGAAATTAATAATTCGCAATACCTGACTTTGCCAAGCGCAGCAAATGCGCAAAATACAGCATCACATATCCACGTAGGAAGACGATTTTCTTTCAGCACCGCAGTCGCCTTTCGCATTGCTTTGGCTCTTTCCTCGTAAGTTTTCCATATTGGCGATTTTTCTTTGATTGGTTTTTTTACTTCTTCTGCAGACGGCGCATTATCGCTCGCAGATTGCACGCCTTCGGCGTGCCCAGCAGAAGATACTTCTGGCGTTTCTACTGCGTCATATGCACCACCCGTTATGCATCGAAATACAGAACTACTTTCAATATGGATAACAACTCCACATAAACTGCAAACTTCCTGCAGTAATACCGAATTTCCATACAATCCCGCAATAAATGCCATATGCCAATGCGATATCGCACCGCCACTCGCGCGCAATTTTGCCGATGAATTTAGCGAAGTAGATACTCCTTTTGGAACACTTGCCGCGCCCACATAACCGCGCCACATAGAATACGATAAACTGCTTTCATGTAACAACGCGACTATTATTTCATTTTGCTCAATATTTTGCCTAATACAAGGATAAAATTCGGCGATGAGTTTATCGCGCAGCTTAAATGTATCGCCTCGCGGAAGATGGGAAATTAAGGCTAAAAAGCCTAAATCACTATTGCCTTGCTTCAATTGAAAACGGCGTGTTTTTCCGATACTTACAGTTCTGCTAAAATTAACTGCCCGGCAGATAGACCCCGATTGCAAATGTCCAAGAAGATGTTCGCGCATAAATGCTGATAATTCATGCAAAATACTCCATCTGCCACAACAAATAATTATGTTCATAATATTAGTAATCGCGTTCTTGCTGCATAGATAGCGCGAATTCGCGAAAACTTCGCGGCATAAATCGAATCTTCCAATGCGGACTGCGAATTGCACAAGCGAATCGGCATATGTCTTGATATCTGCCCAATATTCGCTCACGATTTGCGAAATGCTTTCCTCCGAAATCGGATATTTCCGCGCGTATTTGCAGAATGTTTTGCAGCCATCGTACCGCGATGAAAATTGCCCATGGGAAATGATTCCATACGAATGTGATGTGTATATTCCTTCTAATTTCATAACATGCGGATTGCCATCTACGAATTGTGCTGCGGAATGAAATAATTCCTCTGGCGCATGAATACATCTTCCATTCTTTGCTTGAAGTATATGCCCAGCGCGGCAAAGTGCGATTTGAATCGACTGCTGAATCTCTTGAAATGTCGGAAATTCGCTAGAGGATAATTCTTGTTTCAAATATTCGTAAATCGTGTATTCGGTATCCGAAGGAAATACGCGAATATGGCGCGCGATATCTTGCACAATTGCGCGCACACTCGTGAAACATAGTCCAAAACCACCAGATGAAATAATGTTGATAATCTCAGGATTTCTGGAAGCTATTGCCTCAATAATCATCGCCGTCCTATTTATTTGCCTCTTGCTAATTGCGAGCGCATAACGACACAATCCCGGCGAATCACTTCTCGCGCCTTCGCGGAACATTTGGTCGGCGATTTCGCGCTTGAAATAATCATTTGGATTTCGCGTACATTCATCGCAAAGATGCTCGTAAATCGCGCGGAAAATATCCGTCATTCGCTTGCAAGAGAGCGATAATGCCCAGCGCGCCGCGACACTTGAATACTCAAAAATATGGGCGATTGTATTATCGTCGATGATGTCGAACAAATTTAATGCGGCATTGGAAACTGCCATTTCTACTAATTTCCACTTCGCGTAGCTTTTAATCTACCAATATTGCCCACTCGGAACACTTTGGCGGCTTATAATATGCGATGACGTGATTTCAAAAAAGAGAACGGCTGAAGCCTCGACTCCTTTGGTACAGCGAAAAACCCCTTTGACTGCTTTTTAAGCGGCAATCCGCATAGGTGCAGAAAAGCCTTTCGGCGCGATAGCATTAAAGATGCTTTCGACTGTGATTTGTTTGCCACCGCAATCGCGACGCGAAAGCGCAATAATATAGAATGACTCTGCATCGCGCACGATTTCTCCTCTTGAGGATTGGTAAATGGCACAAGAAACAATCGATGAACAATCGCTTTGCGAAAGCGCGACTTGATTGCTGCGATGAATATCGCTATCCATGCATCTGCCGAACAATTGCCAGCTAAAATATGTATTTCGCGCGATGAAGAAGAATTTCATATTTCTCGCGCTTGAATTGTGGCGAAGAATATCAATCGCGCGGTCGAATAAAATCTGATTATCTGGAATAATAACAAGCGTCGGCACGACAATCGCTGCGATTTGCGCATAAATCCCTCTTCTTTGCATGACATTTGGCGCGAGAAGTCCCAAATTTGTCGGGATAGATATGCGGATAGCTGCTGTCTTCTCGAAAGCAGTAATCGCTCGCGGCATTATCGAGAAGAATGAATTACTTTCTATTATGCTTTGTCCAGAAGTTGCCGGCAAACCGCCAGAACAATCTGGCATTTCGCCGAGCAATGCAAATTCGCGCTCTGTTTGTGACGCATTCGGATGATATTGTTCGAGAAAAATCGCAATTTCTTGACGTCTGTGGTGATTTTCCATTTTCGTATATTTATAATCGCGCTGCCGAATTTAGAGCACCGCCGAATGCCAATATCCGCGTGAATCAATTCACAATTATCGCCGAGTGTTTATATTAGTTTGGAAGCATTTCAAAAAAGAATGAGTGATATTTTTTCTCTTCGAGGTATATTTTCTCGCGCGAAATGCATACTAATGCAAATCATCAACGACACTCCGGCACAAAATCGCGAATACGAAATCGCAAAAAAAGAGAATCGCGCCGTCATTTTATACTATGACATTTTCTTCGGTTTTTCTTTGTTTTGCCATTTCTTCGAGCCAATCGGCGGTTTGTTTTGATTTCTCCAATTCTTGCTGCTTCAAATCTAAATCTTGTTTATTTTTTAGCATTATTGCCGTTACGACAATAACACCGATAATGATTATCACGATAATGATTGCCGCGATAATCGCCAATATTACGCCAATCTGCATTTTGTTTATTGTGGTTATATATAATCAAACAATAGCAGATTTTTTGTAGTAATCCATGGCATCTGCATATCGCCTCGAAGACCACGATGCGCGAACTGCGCAAATGGGATTGCAAAATCCCGTAAATGCGTTTTTTAATATGCGAAGCCAGCCCATCACCGCAGGTAATGATGGCGAACGCAAAGAACATTTCTGTTTTCTTGGAATCGCTGGAGATTGTGGCACAACGAATGAAAACACGGCAAAATTATTTCAAGAATCGGTGAATTCTACGATAAATGAGAGTCTTCGGGCACAAATGACAAACACATCTGCAATTCTCAATTCTGCGCAAAAAATATCTATCTCGAATATCACGTGCGCCGGCGATTTCAATAGTAATCTTTCGCAAATCGCAAAGATTCGCGTTAATATCAGTCAACTCGCGAAGATGAAAGGAGCTGATGACTACACAGCAATGCTGACAAATGCGGTTGATGATGCAGTATCTTCAAAGCAAGAAGTACAGCAAAAATTATTCCAAATGGCGGCGGCGGTTAATAAGACAGAAACAGAAATTAAAACGCGGCTCGTCAATGAAATGCGAAATAAAGTCACTTATCAGCAATTCACATCGCTCGCTGGCGATATTCAGAATCTTTCTTCGCAATCAATAAGCAACATTCTTTCCGGCGGCGATTGCAATATTATATCATCGCAATATGTGGAAATTTCATATCTTGCGAAACAAGTGTCCGACCAATTCGCTGAAGTTTATGCGAAAATGGTTGGCGAAAATACAACGAAGACTGGCATTGCAGTAGACCAATATGCAGAAGCAGGGATTAACCCGATGGATTTTCTAACGTATGCGGTTATCGGAGTATTCGTCATTATCGCGATAATTGTCATTATTGTAGGAATCATTATTTATCGTGGACGTTCGCGTGCGGCAAATCCGCCGAGTGCCGAAAAGCCACCAGCGGAAACGGCAGCGCGTTAATCGCGCGATTCACTATGCGATGAAGTGTCTTTTTTTGCTCAAAAAAAGGCGAAATTATCCAATGTCTCAATCATGGTGAATCAGTGCGCGATTGCTCAGAATTTCCCGCGGTGATTCCTGGCAAATTTGCGCGATTAGTTGTGCTATCATCTGGCAAAGATGCCACAGACAGTGGCTCCCGCGTCGCGATCACGCCTTCGGCTGGTTGTATGATTTGCGGGCGTGGCACATAACCGCAGACAGTAAATCCGCAAGAAACACATCGGAAACAGTGCCCCTCAAATGGAATATATGCGAAAGTTCCGCATTCCGGGCATTCTGACGCGCCAGTGATAGGCATTGTCTTATATATTTAGCTCATTGAATTGTTTCAAAAAAATAACCCAATACGGAACCACATCACTTATTGCCAGTAATCGCAATGATATCTTCGACTGCGATTTTTCCCTTCGAGTGGAGAATGTCCAAAAGTTGCGCATAATTATCGCGGCTCAGTGCGGATTCGCCCACTAATCGCCTGAATAGATAATATTCATCGGGGCTTCTCGCCGATTGCTCGACTGCTTGCGCGATTTCTTCGAGGGTTGCGAATTTCTCTTTTTTTGAGCGAAGCAAATAGTACAGCAACACAATAATGATGATAATCAATCCGAGCGCGTAGCCATTATCCATTGCGTATATATTTCCGATAAATCTTTGCCTCGAGGAAAATATAATCGACTGTCCATTTGCAAAATGCAGAGCCTGGATGATATTCCCACGCAGGACCTCATAAAAGCGAAAACAGACTGTGGCGAATATGCGGTGTGGATAAAAAATATATATGAAGATTACCAGCGCAGATTAAACGCGTACAATGCCGAGCAAATGCTGATTAATGAATGGAAAATGCGCGAAGCAGATCGTCTTGAGAGATTAAATAAATCGCGATACGCCGGCGATTACAAAATATGGGCTCAGAATTTTCCTGCCGGTCCTATTGATTGTTCGATTCTCGACGATTCTATTTGGGCATGGTGGCTTTGGGGAGAACCAGATAAAGAATGGCGAGTAAAATGCACGACTTGCGGATTTGGAAGCAAGTGTGGCGAAATTGCCGTTAACCCATCTGTTTGCCAAACGTATCAATGGAAAACGGATCCATATTTCTTGGTTCAGGCTCAAATAGACAATGAACGCAAAGCAGACCCAGAGCCGAAACAAACAATTCCGAAGCCAGAATTAATTACGCCGCCTTCGATGAATTGCCAAATCTGCGTACAGGAAACGATAACACAGGACATTATCGCGGCAGGAAAAGTAAACACAACATCGTCAAGCGTAATGGAATGTACTCAAAATATCGACAACGCAATCGCAAAAAGAAACGCGGAAAATACCGTAGACCCTCCAGTGGACACCGGCAATGAAGATTCCGGCTCAATGCCATCATATTTAGACCCACCACCGCCATCGCAAAACCGCGGTCGAACCCCAACAGATCCAACTCCAATACCGCAAATAATCGATCCGAGCCCATCAACATCGCCAGATGATGCGATTAATGCGGATGCGGATGCGGATGCGGCATCTGCGAAACGAAAGAAAATCGCGATTTTCGCAATCATCTTCATTTTGGTCATCATTGTAATTATTACGGCGGCGATTCTCTTGTGGCGAAACAGTGGCGGTAATTCGCCGAAAACGGCATAATGAAAAAAAATAATCAATCTTCGCAGTGTTATTTTTTGTCCTTTTCTTCGTGTTAATTTTCTCTTAATTCCTTTTTGCTTCTTCGTTTGGCTTCTTATCGCCGGGAAGCACAACACCAGCAAGCGCGTCTTCATTATACGCTGGCGCAGTGGGGTCGAGCGGGAATTGCGATAAATAAGCAATCGCCGGACTAACAATGGAACGCCAAAGATTGAAAATGTTTTCGCGCTCACTGTACATCGATGCCATCGCAGCCATCGTTCCCTGCGCGATAAGATAAAGTGGAGTGTGCTTATCATCGATAAAAGCCATTAAATCAGCTGTCGTAGTGGATTCCATTGATGGCAAATGGAATGCTGCCAACTCCTTGCGCAAATGCGGCGGCATACCCAACAATGCGAAAGAATGCTGCATGCGTTCGCCCAAATAGAGAACATCGCGCTTGTCATCGATTGCCAATTGCGGCTTATTTTCTGCATCAGGCGCGCGCTTGAATATTGGCTTCAATAGCTGCCTGATGACTTCCGACGCGATTTCACGCCACCGTTCGACTTGAGCAATGCTCATTCTTTAAGAGAGTTTATATATGGCGTACGATTGTATTTTTAAAATTGAAAGTAGAGTGTTACGAAAATATAAAATGAGCTCGCGCGATTCAATGCCGAACTATGAAAGATGCCTTCATATGCTTTATGGATTAGCTGTTGGCGATGCAATAGGATTGCCATTTGAACACGATAGACAGCGAATTCGCCCAGTACTCATAGATATAGATGAAGGTGGATTTGATTTACACTCGCATTTCCAAGGAAATCGGCTAATCGCTGGTGGGCAAGTTTCCGATGAAACAGAACAAATGATAATATTATTGAGCGGCATTGCAGAACGAGGAGGAATATATTCGCGCGAATATGCAATTAGCGCATATATGGAATGGGCAAATAGCAAAACGCCTTTTGTCGATGTAAATGCACGAAATTTATTTCAAAGAGTGAAAACGGTGGGCGGATACAATCGGCGATGCGCAAAATTCGCGCCAGAAAGAGTGTTATCGAATGCGGCGATTGCCAGATGCGCACCAATCGCGCTCTTGCGCGACAGCGATTCTATTGCGGCACAAGATTGTTCAATAACAAATCCAGCGCCAGAATGCATCGCTGCTGAACAAGCGTATACATTATTTTTAAAATCTCTTCTTCGAGGCGATCACATTACAGCCGGAATGGAAACGATTATCGCCGCGTGTTTCGCGAAAACTGGCAATAATGCCATTGATGTCGCATATGTGCAGGCTACAGCGCGCGCAAATCGCGATATGGTATCAAATAAAAGCTTCTATGCGCATGCTATTTATTGTGCGATATATGCAACGCTGTATTTCAATTCGATGAGTGACGCAATGGATTGGGTTGTCTCATTTCCATCAACGGATTCTGATACAAATGCGGCAGTTGTTGGCGCGGTTATCGGCGCGAAAATGGGGAATGCTCTGCGCGATGATGCGCGCTATATGCGCAATTTGCAACTGGTTCTTGCATGTAATCCAGATAGCGGCAGTATTTCCCGCCCAGAGAAATATCATCCTCGGCACATAGAAGGCTGCGTGAAAGCTATTTTCGCCACTTTGTAGTTGTGCCGATTCGCGAGGAATTCTTTTTTTTGAAATAATTGGATGAAAAGAATACATCCTATAAAAAAAGATGACATCCTACGGATTCTCTATTCCCGCGGATGCCGATTTCTCGCCGAATTACTCGCATATCGTTTTGCATCTTCCGCCGAGGGATTTAAGGGTGAATGAAATATCGCGCGAATCAACGCATTTGTCAAAAACTCTTCTTTGTGCTTATGGCAAATTCTCTCAATATGTTTGCGTATGGTTCAATCCGACAGACTTTACTATTAACGTATATGTCGGCGTTTCTCTCCCCGCAGATTGCGTCCACTGCGGCAATTTTAAAATCAAACTACCGCCTGATATCGTGATTTGCCAAACAACGAGCGAATACCCAGCTATTAGTGCGTTTTGCAGACTTTCATGCATGATGAACCAGAACTGGCAATTTTTCTTGCCGCTTTTTCGCGAAGAATATTGGCTATTAGTCGCGGCAATGGTCTTTATTTTAGATATGGACGCAACGAATAATAGCGTGGTTACATTGGAAAGAAATCAACTCGCACCGAGTTATTTCGGAGTGGATAACTGGATGTTCTGTTATCCGCCGATGACGCAAAATGATGAACAAGAGAAGAAATTCGAGTATTTTGCTCAAAAAATAATAAGTGGCACATTCCGCTTCTTTTCGGGCGAAACGGCGAATAAAATCCAATAATTCACGCGCATGTCGCGAATCCGCCAGCACTCATCAAGAAAAACGCCTGATTCGCGGATGCAATGAGCTGTCTTTTTTTCGCTGCATCACTGCCAAATAATCGCGCATATCGCATGCGATCAGGCGCTAATGCGAAGAAATCTTCCAGCGAATTAGAAAGTTGCAAAATTCCACTGCAATTTCCGCAGACGAATAACGGCGCGAATAATGCTGTCTGCGTTGCAAGTGATGCGCATAAAACCGTATTCACAATCGCGCTTTTCATTTGCGCCGAATCGGCGAGCAAACGCATTTCATTGCGAAAAAGTTGCCAATCAGCGCTTTTCTCGAATCGCTTCCGAAATTCGCCAATTGCGCGCATGCATTCATCGATGCGAATTTTATCGTCGTGCGACGCATCTGTGCGCGACTTTTTCACAGGGGTGTATTTTCGAAATATATCGCGATGAGAAAGCGGATTAGTCAGCGATATTGGATACCACGTGCTATTTAATTGAATTTTTTCATATCTATCGAGCGCAATTCCGCGCTCTGGGCGATAGCGCAGCAATTTATCGCCCGATTCTCGCTGAACTGCGATTTCCGGCAATTCGCGACCCAGTGCAAATGCAGCGGCGATTATAGCAGTATTTATTTCATTCGCGCCACCGCGAAATAACAGATCCATATTATATAAAACTCACGCGAAGCATTATTCGAGCCGATGGCAAAATCTTCCTATCCCTCGATTGAAATGGCGAAACAATTTTCGCCGAGTGATGATATTGTTATTCCCGGATTTACAGATAAATTGCCGGCGGGATTTCTGCGTTTCTTTCAAGAAAATGAATATGCCGAAATGACTCCATCTCTTGATGAATTTTTGCCGGCGATATATGAAAATCTCGGAATCCCAAGTGGATATTTTCATCCAAAAGTCATAGATATTGCCATTTTCGCGCCATCACCCACAACGCGGGAGCTCGCCAAAGGCTCGAGCGCTACGCGAGACCTTAAATCGGCGATTGATGAATTTATCGCGGATAAAGATACGAGGGAGGAGTGCATTCTTCTCGCTGGGCATCTTCATAATGCTGGGCATATGACTTCCATCTATTTGCGGCGAAACGACACTTCATCATCACGCGCATTTACTATTATACATATTGATCCGCTTATCACTTCGCACGCATACCGCGCATTACGCGAAATTGTGCGCGAATTAGCGCGAAATGTTGCCGAGGGTGCGGAATTTCTTTCTCTTTGCGATATTTTGGGCAATGATTCGCATGATGGCGCTGAACACTCGCGCAGCGAGCGAGGCTCCGCCGAACACGCCATGCAACGCGCTGATTATTCATTTTGGGATAGCGGAACGTGCGTGTTGTGGTCAATAATCTGCGCTTCTCTTAGATTTATTCATCCTGCGTTATTCGGATGGATGACTATTCCCGATTCAATTCGCGCTTTCGAGCAAATGATGGATGTTGGCAAATTTCCGAGGAATTATCCATCTTTTCTCGCTGCATATCTTGTTTGGCGCGTGAATGGCGATAAATTCGCAGAGAAATGGGAAATCGAAAAAAAGATAAGCGAATTATTGCGCGAAAGCGGATTAACGCGCGGGCGAATGCGACACCTCGGCGGCAAATTCGCATCATTCGCGGATTTTGGCAACCCTGCGCTCATTGCGCAATCTGCGCGAATGGCGCGAATGTTGCGCGAAACGTATGGCAAAAGTATCTTTTTCGGCGGCGAATAATGGCTCTTTTCGCTATAATTTGAGCCGCCAGTGAAGTTTTTTTGAAATGATGTTCTTCCTTCTTTATAGAATATGGGGGAATTCGTCATTACATCAGAAAATGATGAAGAAGCAATAAATATTCTTCCAGAACCGGAAGATGGCTTGCCAGATTTGAAAACGGCGATTTTTGCTGCGCAAGAAAATGCACATGCCTTGGAACGCGCGCTACATCAGGATCACGGAATTATTCTACCGATAATTATTCGTCTCGTAGAGGAAAACGCCATTCCAATTGTCACGCTTGAAATAATAGCGAAAACAGTTATAGGCGGTTTTTTATTCCACGAGAATATTATCGAATGTATCGCCGCACACAAAGAAGAAGCGGTTATTTCGTATTGCAAAAGTTTATTAAATCATGATGCGCCTCAGTATACATTTCCATATTATATCAGTCATTTTTACAAAAAGTCACCGAACATCGCAAAAGCATTTATATTCGTGTGGGTTCTGCAAAATTCGTTCTATCGTGTTATTCTTGATTATGTGATAAAATATTTTATCATCCTTGAATTTCAGAAAGAAGATGAAGATGAAGGCGATATTGTGGCGGAATTTAATTTCATTCTTAATTATGATGTCGCGGAATGCGCGTGTATCGTTGCGCAGACTTCTATTTTAGATATTATTTTCGCGCGTATCAACAGAATGAAATCTGTGATTCATAAACATCTTCTTTTAGCAATTATACAATTTTTACCGCGCGATAGACGTGGACTATTTATTCTTCGAAACGACCAACTCCATCTTTTACTTGCATCGCTGAATTTGCTTGGTAATGAGCAATCGCCATTATTTCCGGATTTAATACGCTGTCTTTCATTTGAGCCTTTTAATTTATGGAGTGTCATATTATCCAATTTGGCATGCGGCAGTGTTGTGGAATTTGAGATAATGCGAAAATATTCGCCCTTCAAAAAAGTTGAATACAGCGATAAAAGCGCGTTTGAGATAATGAAAGGTATGAACAAACGGCGATGGTATTATGAAGAATTTGCAAAATATGAGACTTATTTTATCGCAGTAGAACTATTTCGCTGCGCATGCGTTTTGCGATGCTCCGAGGATAGTCCATTTGCACTAATCGCAGGAAATCAGGAAATCGCGGAGATAATCACTGGATTTGCGAAGCCAAGTGAAACTTCGCAGTGCAGTATATACAATGGCGCAATCGCCGACGGATAATGGGTTTGCAGTCAAACTCCTCACCACACTCGAAAAGAGAAATTCATTTCACGGGGTTCAAATTTTACATGACGATTTATGGCATATTGACCACGCGCGGCAAAAATCATTAAAAATTCTATTGCGGAATATCGGCTACGGACATTATCCAATAATAACAAGCGAAAATGAACGAACAGAGCGCGTTGCAAGTATTGCTGAATTAATTTTGGAGGTTCGATACCCCATTGGCAATAAAATGCTTGCATGTTTGCTGGATAAAGCGCTGGATAAATTTATTCCTTTTTGTGATGAAATTCTGGCGAAATTCCTGGAGCGCACTTACGAAAATGAGACGGCGCCGCAAAATGACGATAGTTTCACGCTCAATTTTCGTGGATACATTAGAGTAATCGATGAGATGAAAAATTATCAACGAAAAGAGCATTTTATTCACATCGCGATAAATATTTGGCTGCGAGTTACGCGAAAATCGCCGGAAGAATTCGTTAAAGACACGCTGGATTGGCTCATCAGCCCGTATCTGATAGTGAGTTTTAATACGACGCAAACAATTACTGAATTTCATATAATTAAATCTATCTTTGAGCATGACGAATCGGCAACAAAAAAAGTTTTCGCGCAAATGGGCAAATCTGTGCGAAAACGTCTTCTCGAGATGATAGACGATAAAGGTGGTTTAGTATCGCCAGATTTCGCGCGGAGCGCTCGAGCACTGCGAAGCAGCGACCCCTCCGGGGGAGCCTTCGGCGATTTCTTTATCAAAGTGCATGATGAAATGATTCGATACAAAGAAGAAATCTCAGATTCCTGCCAAACAGTCTTTCCGCAGTTTTGAGAGATGCATCTGCGGAATTTTGTCGGCATAACTATCAACAAGCGCGTTCATCGCTTGCTTTTTTTGTTCTTCTGCGGCGGATTCATTGCCGGAATTTGTTGGCGAATCCGCCGCCGGATTCGCCGTCTTCGCATCGATATCCGCTACAATTTTCGCGGCGGAATCAAATATTTCTTTGCGATATGCATCAAGCGGAACTGCGAGATTTATATTTGGGTCGAGAACATCAAGAGAAGAAATATAACGTTCCATTCGTCCAATTTGGCAAACACTCGAATCGCCGTTTTCAATGCAATCCGCCATCGCGCCGACAAGCGCCGATTGCATTTCCACCGATTGCGCGCTATTTTCTGGCAATTTTGAGCGCTCGTAAATCGCAGATAGTAAATCCATTTCTTGCGCGGCAAATTTATGGCAATAGGTATTCGTTGTCGCAATGGTAAGAGTTTTTAGCGCTTTATCGCGAGTTTGCGCATCTTTTTCTTGCGCGATTATTCCATGGATTTGCGCTTCAGCTTGGTCATTAGACAGCGAATGTGGGCTTGTTTTGAGAATATATTCTGTATTTTGTGCCATTGCATTGGCAACACAAGAATCATGGACATTTTGCGGGTCTGCATGCCACCGGCGAGCCTTTTCATCTGTAATTGGCGGTGGAACACAATCTTCATTTTGTGCAATTCCCCAGCGGTCGCGAAAATCCATCGTTACGCGGGCAATAAAATCTTCATCGAACAAATTATCTCCCCCAAAGGGGTCGAGCCAAAGGCGAGCTTCTTCTTGCGGCTGCAATTCCACTGCTTCTTCATACGCGCCATTCGCTGCAGCGACAATATTTGCAAGAGTATGCGCGATATTTTGTTCTGCGGCAATGCGTTCCGGCGCGGCAAATGCGGTATGATGCCGATTTTCTTGCCGAATTATTGCGAGCGCATCTTCGGCATCATCAGCTTCGCGTGCCAATGCAGCAGCGCGAATAAAACGCGCGTCGCGCTCGCGTGTGTCGCGAAAATCATGAATAAACTGTCGCCGCCCATCGCGCGAATCGCACGCGTGAATCAATTTACCAATGGTTCGCTTTTTCTTGTAATTGAGCGATGCAAAGAATAAGATTAAGATAATAAGTATAACAAGTATAATAACGATTGCCGCCATACTCACTATATTGAAAGCAACAAATTGAATTAATCGAAGTTGAAAAAATAGAGAAGTCGCGTTCTGCCCATGCAATACAAGATTTTCAATCTGCCAGAATTTATCGCTTTTATTCGCGAAAATCCGTCTCTCGCGCGGCAGTTATTCGAGAATATGAATGAATACTATAAGCAATTTTATCCGCGGATTCGCTTTTCCTTTGACATATTCGCAAAAGAAGCGCGAAAGTATTGGGATAAAATGTTGTTCGTATTCGCTCTTGATTCGGAAAATGCGCACACATTTGCGGGCTTCTTGACGGCAAACGCATTTAGCAAAGAAGAAAGCGGAATCGTTTATTTAGCGCATGTAATTGTCGAAAAATCACAGCGCCAACGCGGTATTGGCGCGGAATTGGTTCGCGCATTCGCGCAATGGGTCGCCGAGAATCGGTTTTTCGATGAATCGATTTCGCGCTTTATCGTGGATATCAATACTGCGAATCATGCATCTCTCGCGGCATTTAAGAAAATCGGCTTTGTTGAGGATGCCGAAACGCAAGCGCGCAGACAGGCTGAAGGAAAATTGAATTACATACGCCTACAATTAACAATATAAAATGGCGACGAAAAAATATCATCACTCGGGGCGCGTCGGGAAAATCTCTATTGATGAGACTTTATCGCCTTGGACATACATAACTGTGAAATTAACTCAATATTACGAAGAAAAAAATCGGGGATTTATTTTCGATTGGTCGAACCCGCAAATTATTCGTATTGAAGAGCAGTTCGTATTTATTGGCAAAATTCCAGTGATTAACTGCGAAACTGGGGATATTTTCGAAATTGCATTTCGCATTACGCGATGAAATTCATTTTTTTTGATGACTCAACATGGCGAAATGTTCTGTGACATTCATTCCTTGTGGGCAAAGAGTTTTCCAGCGCGAACCGAATCCTTCCGCGAGTTGCATTGCGATATCAGTGTTTCCAGCGCATTGCGCTTCAATCATCGCGCCGAGCCAATCCGTTGCTCCGTTGTTAATCAATAACACGACAATATTGCGATAGCCACCGCGTGCCGCTAATTTGAGTCCCGCATTGAAATCGATGCCAGAACGGTCTTCGAATTGGCAAATAATTGGCAGTAAGCCATCTGGATCACCATTTTCGCAAAGGAATAGAAATTTAGCGGCGATTTGCTGGCATTTTAATTCGATGCGGCGTTTGCGCTGAATGTTTGCATCAAATTGATTTTGAATAATAAGAATCTGTTTCTCAATTTCGTCGCTTGCATCGGATGTTTGAATATTTGGCTGTTCTGAATTTAATCTCTCTTCGTACTCTCTTATCTGGCGCGAAAGCGACGTTGGTTTGGTTAACATTAAACTTCGATATAGGGGTGAATATTATCGCGCATGGCTCGCCCGATTCCCCTTATACTCTTACGGCTGGTATTTCAAAAGAGAAAAGTCGCGAATTCGTGCCTTTGGCGAATGACGCCGATTCTCTCTTTTGAAATAATGTGACTCTCTTTATAGTTCGGCATCTTTTGCGTAGAATCACGCCGATGGTTGAGTCTTTCTTTAGAAAATACGAATTGCCAGTGTTTATCGGCTTTAGCGGTAAAGCTGGAAGCGGAAAAGCTACGGCGGCGAAACATCTTTATGAGTTCCTCACGCAGCACGCGCCAAATATCACATGGTATTCAGTATCATTTGACGATAGTTTACGCGCAGTATGCGGGACTTTATGCCGCCACAGTTCCCGCTGCGCGGTCGAGACTTCGTCGAGTTCTAAATATTTCGAAGAAAACGATGCGCAATTCGACGTTTCTACGCTGGATTTGAGTCTATTAAATCGCATATTCGCGAAATACGCGCATATTCCGGAGTTGATTGGCTATTTGGCGCAATTAGCGCCGACAATCAGTGCTGCCACGAGAGGGCATTTTATGCAACTTATAAAAACTGCAACACAGCAATTCCTCGACCAATATGTGTGGATTAAATGTGCGCATGTGTTTGTATCATTCAAAGTGCGTGAAAATCAAGGAAGATGTGGATTTATTTTTAGTGACGTACTGCAAAGAAGCGAAATAGAATATATATCAAATTGCGGTTTTCCATTTTGGGATGCCGATTTATTCGCCCCGAAATCCGAAATTGATGCAGCGGAACGCGGACTTCGCGCGGTAGACGATTTTAATAGTGCCGGCGGATATCTTATCAAAATCCAGCGAGGGGTTGTTTCTTCGCAAGATGATGCCTGGCTCGAAAGAAATTCAGATGCGAGTATTCTTTGGAATAATATTATCGCAAATGATGGAAAGATAGCGGATTTATATGCGGCAATCGACCATTGCGCCATCAATATCATAGAGCGCGAGAAATTGGATGAATTTCGCGCATTCACGCAGTGAGCGAATCGCTTCGCTGGCGCAAAAAAAGAAGAGGAATTGCAATATATTGCATTACGGTGCCGGCAAGGGCAAATCAGCATGCATAATGCGAAAATCAGCAGACCAACTTGTTGCGGCTTCTGCTCCATTATTTTTTGCGAAAATGCGAAATACGCCGAGAGCATCAACGCGCGCTTCAAGAAGAGTATCAGTGACAACTCCAACAGTAGAAAGCACTGATGCGGATAATGTGCTCGGCGTAACGACAATCCGCGAATCATAGCGATAAGTTGCTGATATTCTGCCACTCGTTGTAGAATCCTTCGCGAAAGCTACAGTCGCATCTACGAAGAAAATGACTATAACTCCAATCGCTGGCGTTATTTCGAGAATTTCTATTTCTGCTTGCGCGATTGAAGTGCCGGCGAATGTACTCTGCACGACATTTTCAGAAGCGCCGAATGAAAGTAATCCGAGTTTTCGTATATCACTGCCAGTAAAGTCAAGGTCGCCATGAATCACAATAGGGATTGCTGGGTCAAATGATTCAATTAGATTTGTCCTAATGCCGCCAGGAACAATTTGCAGCGATTGAATATTTCCTGCGTAAAATGTATAAATGCCAGGAGCAGTCCATTTTAATCCACTTGTGGGGTCGCTACGAAAACCAAGAGCATAAAGAGTTCCATTCGGGAGCGTTTGAGGCAAAAGCGCTTCATCCGCGAAACGCACGACTTCTTTTATCTCATTTCGAATAGTAAGAGTGTCTGTTGTTGAGGAGTTTGTCAAAATGGATTCCACTATAATGCCGCTAACATACGGCTGCCCATTTTGATCGCGACTTATTACGAGAATTGGATTTATAAGCCCGGATGGTAGAGTCGACATCAAAAAATAGAAGTCTATATATTTATTCTGCGCGGGTGTTGTATTGATTAAATACACGGCTGATAATGAAAATCATATTCTTTTGGTGCACTTTCGCATATCTGCCGCAGACAATGATCATTCTTCGCCGTAGTTGTCGCATCTTGATGATGAATGTAATCTAAAATGCGATACGCGCTGGAATGCGGCGAAAAACGCATTTCGATGATTGCGCCGATGAAAAACGGATAATATGGGCGATTTCGGCGAGTTGCATATAATTTATCATATAGACTCATTATCACAATGAAATCCGCCGTTATTGTCTCAATTTCGCCCATAGATAGAATTGGCGGGGCTTGTCCGCCTAATTTCTTCGTAATCCATGGCGCGTGGTCATTATAATGCGTGAGTTTGAGAAGTTTCAAATATCTGCGCACTGCTTCACAAGAAAGATAGATGCGATTATCGTATTCACTCGCGACAAGAGCGTCAATACGCCGGATATCGGCAATCGGGCAATCAAAGCGTTCTGTGGCTTGCAGATGGTCCAGCCAGAATTTCAGATGGCGCAAATATATGAAATTACGCCCACTGCTCATTTTCGGCGTTTCCATTTGGGCGAGCTGTTCTTCTTTGAAAATTGTCCCAACAATGCGAGTGATGCGATGGCAATTAAGGCAAACAGCTTCGCTCGTATCTGGCATAACTTGAAGTGCAGAACCGCAATTGATACAAATGGTCGGATTATCGCGGATTACCATTTGCGGAGAATGTTTCACCTTTGTAAGACTTTCTAATCTATCTGTGATGCCGCGAATGAAGTGGTCTATATTGCCAGGAAGAAGTTGCTTTTGCGCGATGAGTTTGTTTGCTATTTTTAGGACTTCTTCTGCGATATTCGTGCATTCGAAGGAAAGCGCGTCAAAGTTGAGGCGAGACATGTAGTTCGTGTATGATACAACAAAATCGCGCGAACTGGCACAAGATTCGCTGAATTTGTTTTCCTGCAGCGATTCGTTCGTTTCCATTTCCATGATTTCGAGTTGTGCGAACTGATATTCATTGCGAAGTTGCTGCGTATGTTCAAGAAGAGCGGAAATTCTCGGAGATAGAATCAAAGAATAAATAATATCTATCTCGCTGATGCGCAAAAGTTCTTTCCACAGCATATCTACGAGCGATGCCAGCGCGATAATGAGGAGAATTCGCTCGCTGACATATTTATCACATACTGATATACTCGAAGCATTAAGTGTTCCCATTCGCGCGCGAGTATTCCTCTCGTATAATTTTTCGCCGAATCTATTTTTAAAGCTGAAGAAAGATTTAACTATAACTTCGAGGAAAAATGGCGGCACCGCAGCAGAAATCAGTAGAAGAATTAACGGCAATGGCGCGCGAAATCATTGCGCAGCCGAGCAAAATCCAAGAAATGAGTGCCGAAGATATTTCAGCAGTGAGAAAAAAGCTTATCAATCCGTACACAATTCCGATTGTGCAAGAAAAATTCGGCGTGATGAGCATCACTAACATGAAAGAAAGTTACATGCGGCGATTGTTGATGACGGCACTGATTGGCTATCTTTATCGTGTTGCTGATGAATATGTTCCTGTTTCTATTAGTGAGATGGAAACTGATATGAACGCACGCATCAATAAATGCGACGACCCAGAAATAAAGCGGCAACTCACCGAAGAGCGTGACAAGAAGATTCCGCTGTTGTCCAATGGGGCGAAGCAAATCGTAAAGGGATTCTTAGATAATTATTTCAACTTTAATCCTGATATTCATGTTCGCGCGGCAACTGGCTCAAGCGCGCCAAAAGACGATACAAATGAAAAGATTCGCGAGCGAATGACTGTCGCGGCGGCGCAATTGCCAGATGATTCATCAGCTGGGAAAGATTCGGCTGATAAGCCGAAGCCAATCGCGCAATCGCCCGAAACTGCGGCGAAAATCGCTGATGCGGTGCGCGTGCACGATAGTGCAGAAATTGTTTCGAAGGCGAAATGCGTTTATCAGGCAGCAAGTGGAATGAGTGCGTGGATGCGCTCACAAATAGTGGCAGGCGTTGATATTCCTTGCGCGAAAAACACATTGCCGGAGATAACGCGGATTGTTGATTCTCTTTCTTGGTGTTTGCCTCAAATAGAAGATGATTTAACTGCGGCAAATGAGGTACATCCGCCAGTAGAAGCGTTCTATAATTACGACCGCTATCTGACAAATCATTACGAACAATTGCGCGCCGCAACATCCGCACTTTACACTGACGCGCCGGATATTGAATTTATTGTGAATTTCTACGATGCGTTCAAGTCCGATAAAGAAGCGAGAGAATTTATCATTCGCCATGATGCGGAATTCACATCCGATGCGTTTATTATTCCGAGTGGAAAAGTCGTTCTTCTTGGACCATTTAAGCAAAATCGCGAACGATTGGATTTCTACAACAAGAATACAGAAGTGCTAAAGCGGTTGGTGACGCAAATCGAAAAAGACCACCGCGTTGGCGAAGAATTGATGAAGAAAAGTGTCAAAAAAGCAGTTCGCAAGAATATTCGCGAAGAAGGACTTTCGCCAAAGGAATTGGATGAATATCGTAAGGCGATGAAGGATGTGCAGGCACTCGGGGCAAAATCAATACTAACGCGCGAAGAAAAAGAGCAACTTTACGCTGCAACGCGCGTGAAAGAGCAATTCGAAGTGCCGGAAGACGCCATTGCAGTGGATGTGTATCAGAGCGCTGTCGGAAAAGAAGGGCATCCATGTTTGGAGCGCTCGCAATTCTTCACTGAAGCAGATAAGCCTGGAGAAACACCGGCTGCAGTTTCTGCGCCTGCGCATTGCGCTGCAATCGTTGAGGCAATGAGTGAAGCGCGGCAAATCGCCGCAGAGCACGCCGAAAGCGCAAGTGCTTCATACGAACAAATTGCTAAAAAATAATTCTCTGCGAATTCGCGTGCAAATTTATCTTTTGCGCTGCTGCAAATAGCGATAAATCGCGCCAGATGATTTTCGCTCATCGCCTTTTTTTTGGATTTGTTCTATCGCTTGGCGCACTTCGTTCGAAACAAAAGAAAATGGTTCATACGTATTCGCTTGCACAGTGAGAACTCGCCCATCCAGCGTTATGAGGATTTTCTTATAACTGCCTTCTACGAAATTTATTTTGCAGAGGCGCAACACTTCTCGCGCGATTTCAGGCGAAACTGCATTTGTTTCTTTGTCGACGAAACGCCGCGCAGTTGCATCATCAATGAAAATCTTCGCTCCGCCAGTGTTTAATCTTTGTTCGGATTCGATGCATTTATCGCTATGAAGCGCAAGAAGAACTGTTATCTTTTTTTGCCTTCCTTTGAAGAATAAATCGGAAACAACTTCGAGTTTGCGAAGATGCTGCAACTCAGTAGAGCAATCATCAAAGACAATGATGATTCGCGGATTGAAATCGAGAAAATCCGCAACAATGCGTTCATCATTCGTCATTTGCTGTATTACTTCTTGCGGCAACATTCGCGCGCGAGAACGAATTACGTTTTTATATATTTTGATTTTCGCGTTATTCACATGTTCGCGCAATCGATCGGATGTTGCCGAATAACTTGTATCCTTCTTGTCTAATTTTCGAAGCGCGTTTTCCAATTGCACGTCGCATTCACGAATTGCTGCCAATTCTTGCGCCGTGATGCCGCATTTGCGCGCGAATCCATCAAGAATAGATAAATTATTAACTATCTGATAAATCTCCATCGATTCTGTTTGGCGCTTCCAAATGCTCTCGAGGGCTTCTCTTGAGAGTGTTTTGTGTATGAGAGCTGGCGGAAATAGAGAGCGCGAATAATTGCCATTATCGACGTCGGTTGGAGAAAATACAACGCCAGTGTAGATAAATGGTTGGAGTATTTTCAAGATATGGACTATCATTGTTGTTTTGCCTTTGCCAGTTATACCGTAAATTGTGCTAAGTCTATCTAAAAAAAAGTCCTCAATCATCGGAGTTATCTGTTCATTCGCCGCCATTTTTATAATTTCAAGCGCGGAAAGTTTATATAACTAAATTCGGCGATTGGCGAATTTCTACCGGTACAATAATATCAGCGGGAGCAGTACTGCGCGAGGTCGCGTTTCCGCCAGTGAATAATTGAGACTCCATTGAACTCAGCGATGATGAGTCGGATTTCTTCATTTGATAGCGATGATACAAGAAGAAAATCGCAACACACGAAATGAATGAATAGATGAACGCGCGTAAACCCAATAATCGCGGCGAATAGCGCGAATCGCCGATAACCCACTCGCCGCCATTATTGCGTGAATCCTTGGGCTGAAGAGTGAAATATAAGATAGTAATTATAACTATTGTGATGAGTAGCGCAACATAAATCGGATTGTCGAATATTTTCGATGCGACATTGATGCGCGAAATTGTATCTATTGCGCCGCCGAAAAATGCAGGGATATTCATTTTTTATATATGTAAGGCACAGAGAAATGTTTTTTACTCTTCTGTATCACTGCCGTCGCTACTCGATGAAGATTCATCATCTCGCGCGTTTTTATCGCTGATTTGCTGTGGCGATGACGGCGGTGGATTTTCTTCTTCTGCCGCAATAATCGATGAATCTGCGGAGTCTTCTTCTTTTTGTTTAATTTCTGGTTGAGATTTGGCGGCACGACCACGGCGCCTTCTTTGCGGCGTTTTACTCTGCGGGATGGCATCGTCGAGCGTTGGCGGAATATCGCTTATTGAAATATCCTTCGGCGTTTCGGAAATTTCTTCTTTGGAAACACTGCCGCGGGGAATTTCTGGTTCGAGAGGAGAATGCGATTCTTCGATTTGCGCGGAATCTTCTTTTTGTGGAGGATTGACGTTTTCTGGCGGCGCGGCGGCATTTGTGCGCTTTTGGCGAGATTTCGTTTCACTATCGTGGCGATTTGCCGATTTTTCGGCGGATTGTATTTTTTCTTCTGCAGTTGCGATTTTCAATTGCAATGCATCGCGTTCGCCGCGAAGCGCCTCAATTTCGCGGCGATTATCCTCAATCGCGCGTTTGAGTGCTTTATTCTCTTGTTCGATTTTCTCAGTGCGGCGCATGGAGTCATCTAAATCCTGTTGCGTGCGAATCAAAGGACGAACGGCGTCAAATTGTCGCAGAAGTGTTTCGTATTTAACTTCTGTTGCAGTTTTTGACTTAAGAACAGCGACTAATTCGCTTCTGAGTTTCTCGAACATTTCCACAGGAATGACGCGATTCTCTTGGAGTTTTGGCGGTAAGTTTTGTTTTACAAAATCAGAATAGACTTTCGAGCGATATATCTGGAGATGTTCGACTCCTTTTTGCGTCAGAAAGTCTATATTCGCGGCGTTTTTATGGTCGTCGATGATTGACTCGAGAATGCTTTTCGTATCGATAATAAGTTTACCAAGAAATAATGCGGTGCTGGTGAACATACTGCAAAAAAGTTTATCTTTGTGCGCAGTTGTCAAACTCTCATGATATTCTGCCGGCACGAAATACACGATAGTGCTATGTATGACATCCGAAAGTGAAACGGATTCAAAGCGCAACTTTTCGTGATAGAACGAAAGAAAATTCTTCGCAATAGAGTTGTAATTCTTAATATCTGCGATTCCGCGCATATAACACCCGATAAGAGTCGTATATGAGTCAGTTAATGAATCGTATTTCCCTTCTTCGACTCTTCTCTTTGCGCTAAGATAAATATCATTATAGTAATTATCGGCGAAATATGCGGCGATAATGCGCAAACGAAGATTCAAATTGTATGATTGCGGATTTGGAGGCGCTGACATTTTTATAATAAACGGATTTCGTCGCTTAAAAATGTCCGCTGTTTGGATGTGGATGCGCAAAAAAAGAATTGCTGATTCGCGCGCGATTATGCGTCGCTGGCGAAAATGGCGGTTTCCTGCGTTTCGCGCAGAGTGTGGCGCGGCGTATATTTTGAGCCGAGCGGCGCAATGTGTCTTTCTTTTTTTGTGTCGAAATCGAGAAATTCAACTTCTGTTGAGCAGCCGCCCTTTGCGAGATGGCTTTCGAAGCCGTGACGCGGCTTTTGCTTAGATGTTGTTCGCGCGGAATAAGTGGAATCATCGCCAAACGCATCTTTGTCGAAATCTACTGGCTGTTGAGATGCCGGAGTAAAGCGCGGGCATTTCGCGCCGGAATATGAAAATATCTGATAATCGCTCTGCGCGATTGCATCTAATTCTTGCGCAATTGCGAGTTCTGTTGGATTGCGGCTCGGCAATGCAGTTTTTGGCAATTCGCGCGATTCGAATGGAGAGGCGAGCGGCGTATCGCGCGCAGTTTGTTGCGCGATTGTTGACGCATCGGCAATTGAAGGGTCGTGGCATTGACTGTACATTAATCTCGCCTCGTCATAATAATTCGCGACTAAACCATCTCTTTCTCCTTGTTGTTGAACTGCGGTGACATCTTCTGGTGGCGCGCTGGATTTTACTTGTCTCGAAAGAAATTGCTGTTGCGCGAATTGAGCATCTGTCGCTGCAAGGCGCGCTGTTGATGTAATATCGCGAGGAAGAGGAATTGATTTTTTGTGGAATAATTGCGCATCTGGGTCTATTTCTGCGGCAGGTTGGTCAGAAACAGGCGGAATACCTAATGCAGTGCAATGCATGATCCGCGCGATTGCGTGTTTGCGCGATTGCGTGGTGATTTGACCACCGAATTCTGATTCATTGGCGATTGCGTAGGCGGCAATCATCTTATTGAGCGAATCTTTTGCAGATGCGGGGCTGATTTGTTCCTCTGCGACATCAGAAATCATTATTTCACCATCTACGCCGGTTAGTGCGCTATGAATTTTTCCCGGGAGTCCATCCGCGCGCATTCCTTGGCTCGGCGCATCGGGAAGACCACCGAAACGGCATACATCACGAAGTGAATGCTTTAATTCTAACGCTTCTTTAACTCCAGCGGGGCGATAGGAACGCTGCTGATTGATTTTTGCCGGCGAAAATACGACGAGCGTTTTATGGGCGCGTTTTCCGGCTTCAACGCGGTCTGCAATTTCACGGCATTCTCCTCGATGCGCTTCTGATGTTTGTGGCGTGGTTTCGTCTTGAAAATCGAGGCGCGCATATTGGGAGCGAATTTTGGATTGTTGTGCCATCATAAACATATTTGGATCGCCTGTAGTAGTTCGTTCATCGCGATCTACTTCATAGAGATTTACTTCCGGATGTGCTGGCGCATCACCACCATTGCGAAATCCTGTAGCGTAAATGTCAATTAATCCTCGTGTAACTCCAGCGCGCGTTCTCGGGGCTTCATCTTCGAAAAGCGGGGCATCCGGACGACGATCAGCTACAGTACGGCGTGCGTAATCGCTAAATTCATATGCGTCTGGTATGGAAGTGAATTCGAATTTATCTGTAAGACGATATGAAGGCAAACTGCCGACATACGCGCCATCGCGCATCTTTGGTTCATCGGAAACAGTTTGATGAATGTCTCTCTCTTCATAATTTGGAGTATATTCCATATTTTGTATATATCAAGCAGAAATACAATATATTCTTGAGAAAGAGGAAATGGCAGCAACTGCGAGTGCGCAAACCTCGGCAATAAATTTCGATGAGAATGGAACGGGAGTTTATTTAATTATCGATACAAGAGAAAGAGATATTCAAAACGCGTTCGGCTCGATTACTGATTGTCCGACAGTTGCTCAGCGATTATACGCCGGAGATTTCATAATTGTGGTCGGAAATTTTCCGATCGCAATTATCGAAAGAAAATCGCTCATTGATTTCGCGTATTCGTTCAAAGATGGAAGATATGAAAATCGCGAAAAGTTAATCGCGTTTCGCGAGAGTTACACGGGTAAATCGGAATTTATCACGCGGGCGTTTATTCTGATTGAAGGTGTGTTGCCATCGGATCCTGAGACCATGATTAGTGGAATTAAATGGAAAACCATTGAATCGGCAATTTTCCATATGGCATTGCGCGATGATATAGGCGCAATATATTCTTTGAATATTGCGGATACCGCGGCAAAATTATTCCGCATGATGCAGAGCGTTGCGAATTTGTGCAAAACGCCGTTGCGAAATGTGCACGATTATATCGGAAATATCGATTCGAAAAAAATTGGCGCAGCGCATCGCGTGGAACAGACTGTTTTATTTAGAGAAGCTCTATGCTCGCTGCCGCGAATTGGCACGAAATCTGCCGATAAGTTACTCGCAACAAAGAAAACAATTCGAGAGATGCTACGTGATGGATTAATTACAATCCCGAATCATGCGATATTCATTGCAGCAGGAGTACGTGGGATTTCAGCAAAAGGCGCTGAGGCAATTGTTGCCGCGACTAAAGATAAATATGACTTATTGGCGGACGCGCCGGCAAGTGTTCTTGCTGGAATTCAGATAAGTGCGAGTCGAAAATTAGGATTAAGTGTAGCGGAACGCATCCACCAATTATATAATGGAAATGAATCTCATTAGAAAACACACATTTGAGTGGAAGAATGATTAATCTTCTTTTGACTCTTTTGGTACTTCATGATATTTTTTTTGGATTTGTGAAAATATTCGCAACAATTATTTTTATGGATTTTGGGCAGGGAGCCTTACAAAATACATTTATGAAAAGTGTACCAAAAAGTGATATATTGCATTTCTCAGATTTGTAGAACATTTCCCAAAACGCATAACTCTGGGGAAAAAAATAAATAATTCCTGCGACAACCAAAGACCATCACCGCTAATAGGAAAATATAAAATATTTAAATATTTCTCGGGTGAGAGTATCTTAATCCAAAAAGAAAATAATGTGTGAGCGCGATTATTTTTCCACATTTTTGCGCGATAAAAAACATGCTACGATACAGATTGTGGTTTTTCTCTTGCTGATTTATTTGATTTGTGCGAGAATTGGCGAGCCATTAGCATGTGCACACAATTGGGCAAATTTATGCCAAATACGCGAGGAAGATTGTTTTTTCTGTTGCGTCGGTATTTGCATATTGTTCGTGATGGATGGGGAAATTATCAGGAATAATTCGCACGGATTACAATTGTTGGTACAAAAATTGTAAGAATTACGCGCAAATATGTGAATAATGAAAATTATGCCTCTTTATAAATTTGAATTTCATTTATAATGATTATAGAAAGATGCCCAAATGCAATGCGGAAGGATGCAAAACTTGTTCATGCTTTGGTTTACCAACCGATTTGAAGCCATCCAGATGCGGCGTTCATAAATTACCGGGGATGATCGATATTCAACATGACCGATGTTCCTTTCCTAATTGCCAGACTCGACCATCATTCGGTATGCTCGTAGATAAAAAACCAACCATGTGCGCTGTTCATAAATTACCAGAAATGTTGGATACCGTCAGTAAGCGATGCTCGTTTCCGAATTGTCAAACTCAACCGGGGTTCGGTATGCCCATAGATAAAAAACGGACAATGTGTGCTATTCACAAACTACCGGGAATGGTAAATATTGCCGTCCGGCAATGCTCATTTCCCAATTGTCGAACGCAGCCATCATTTGGAATGCGCGAGGATAAAAAACCAACTATGTGTGGTATTCATAAATTATCAGGAATGATATATATTGTTGGCAAACACTGCTCGTTTTCCAATTGCCAATCACATTCGACGTTCGGTATGCCAACCGATAAAAAACCAACTATGTGTGGTGTTCATAAATTGCCCGGAATGTTAAATATTGTCAGCAAACGCTGCTTGTTTCCCAATTGCCAAACTCACGCGTCGTTTAATTTGCGCGGAATCAAACCGCAATATTGCGCAAGACATCGTAAACCTGGAATGGTTTGTCATCCGACGAAACAATGTGATATTTGTCATCGCAATCTCGCCGAATACGGCGATCCAAAAGATGAAATTCCATCTCACTGCGAATTGCATAAACTTCCAACCGAAGTAAATTTTGCCCAGAGAGTATGTAAATCCTGTAAATTCTCATTTGTCCTCGATGAACAAAATCTTTGCCAATTTTGCGGCAGTGGAATTCAATCCACTCATCTTGTTAAACAGAAAGAAATAGAGGATTATCTTAGAGCAAACTTGCCAATTGATATTCAGCAAAAATGGAAATCCACTGATATACAAATCGATCATGGCGCATGTGGAAGAGAACGCCCGGACTTTCTCTTTGATGCGGATTCCCATTTCGTAATTGTTGAATGCGATGAACATCAGCATAATGCTTATCCATGCGAATGCGAGCAAGCCAGAATGATTAATATTGCCAATGGATTAGGAATGCATACAATTTTCATCCGCTATAATCCTGATGGTTATAAATATTCAGCAGAATATTCGGCATCGAGGAATTTCACTCCAAAAGTACGCCGTGATTTGCTCATTCGCGCGCTGATTACCGAGATAAATCGCGATATTGCGGATATTCAGCCGATAGAAGTTATCTACATTTGCTACGATGGGTGTGATACGAGCGGAATTAGCAAACACGTTATTCTTAGTGCCGCAAAAGGGGAAGAAATTGAACCGCCGGTCATTCAAACTGCCGCAGATCCACAAAATGAAGCACCACAAGCGTAATTCTTCTCGTGATATTTTTTTGTAATTGGATTAACGCGTATTCGGCATTAATATAATGGATGATGAATCATGTGCAGTAATAACTGGCGGCTCAATCGAAAATTGCTACGAAGCATTAAAATCGGCTGGAGTAAAGAGTATCGAGAATATAGATTGGATTCACAGAACATATTACAAAGAATGGGTTGATGCTCTTGACGTAGTAAAAACATTCATTCGGGAAAAAGGCTTGATTCTCTACGGCGGGCAAGCAATGGATTACGCGTTGCGAACGAAAGGCACAAAATTATATGAAGATAGTGCTTTTCCTGATTTTGACTTTTTTAGTCCAGCTCATTTTGCAGATGCAATTGAATTGGCTGACATTTTATTTATGCGCGGATACCAGCGAGTTCGCGTCATTCGCGCGTTGTATACGCGCGCAATGAAAATCGACATAGGAGACAATTTATGGGTCGCCGATATTGCATATATGCCGAAAACATTATTCGACAATTATCCGACAATTGAATATGACGGCATTCGGGTGATCGCTCCAATCGTTCACAGGATCGACCAACATAGTAGTCTCACATACCCTTTCGATGAAGCTCCGAGAGAAGTTGTTTTCCATCGTTGGGCGAAAGACATAGAGAGATTTAATATCCTTAATAGATATTTTCCGATTAGTACTATTTCTCTTGCGGAATCGCAACAGAAAATGACAACTATTCTCATTCCACGGGCATTAATGGGAGACTCGATCGCATACGGAGTGTTTGCCCTCGCATTGTGGAAAATCGCAGCACAAGAAGAAATTAAAAATGAATTCGGCAAAAGCGAATTTGCCGAGGAATTCGCGAATATTGCCGCGGATATCGCGCGAGAAGATGATGTGCATCTGAAATTGCGCAGTGGTATTCCTTGTGCAGATATTGTGACGATGAATTTCGCGCGTTTTGTTGAAGAAGATGCATCAATTAACAGACAAGCATTCCTTCAATTCTTCGGAAAAACCAGCGCGAATCGTAAAACACGAATTGTCGCGCATGAATTGGATAAGCGCCTAATGGGCGAATGCTCGGTATCTATCGGTGAAAAAAAGGTGAGATTCGCATCAATCCAAGGAATACTGAAATATTTCATTGCGGAATATGTACGGCGAAAATATCTCGCTTGGAAAGGCGATTTCGAGAGCACGTCGGCAAATGTTTATTTAAACTATTATTTGGGCATTTTGAAAATTATCAACGCCGCCGAAACGCGATATGCCGCCGCGAATAAAGAAAAAGAATTCGCAGAAAGTATATTTGCCCCATCCATTCGTGTCTTTGGCGCCGAAAATACATCACTTGCCGTGCAGATCGCAAAATTAACAAAAAAGAAGCAATTATTGCATGATGAAACGATTAAAATTCCGCCACTTCCACAATCGCCATATATTCCGCGCACTGCGAGAGAAAAACCTATTCCTTTTGATTATTCTTCTTCGGAAATATTCATGGAGAGCGGCGAATTAATTCAATAGATCGCAATGCGGTTATTCTTTGGAAATATTCAGTCGGCGAATTAAATGCGCGAAAAGCGAATGGATGATTATCGGCGGATAAAGAGCGATGCATGTCGCCAACAATTAGGTCGTATATGAGTGATTTTATTGTGTCTGCCATTTCGTCAGAAGAAATATTCCAATGTGCAGTCAAATATTCGCGAAATATACGCACCATATTCGTGCAATCCGCACAACAGCAGATTCCTAAAGATAAATCTATATACGGTTTGTTAGAAGAGAAATACGCCATATCGCGAATCCGGTTAAAGGCGTAAAGATAGCCTTCGAATTTCGCAGATGAAATTGTAATACTTTTTTTGTAATTATCGCATTCGTCGCGATGAAGAATTAAGCGAGTCTCTCCCGAATTCGCGCCGGCAAATGCCTGAAGGTCGATTGAATGGAAAAATGGCTGCGTATCTTGCGCAGCATCGAAATCAGCAAGAGGATCATAATTTGGAATCTGCTCCATTGCTTTTTGCAATAGTTGTCGCGGAAGAGCGAATTGCGTGAAAAACTGTCTCAAATGAAGTGCGTCTAATTCATGAGTTTCTTTCGTAAAATAAGGCGGATGATATTTAAGCATAGCAACGCGAGGCTGTATTTGAATGAGCCATAAACGCTGCTGGATGTTGTTTAGCAAAATATCGGATTCAGAAGGAAATGAGACTTTTTCCAAAGCATTCTTTCCGGTTTTTAGGAGATTTAGCGCTTTTATTCGTTCTGCAATATCAACGGCAGATGTTGCGATTGGTTCCGCGGCGGCAATCATTTCAGTAATCCACTGCGAAGATAGATTCGTGCGAATATCGGATATATAAAGAGTATTTATTCTTGGTTGTTGTGAAATGAAAGCGAGCGATTTGGCAAGCTGTTCATCACAAGGCATTTCGATTATAAGAAAGCGAAAATCGCGCAATAGAGAAATATTAGCAACGATCCATTTACCGATTAAATCGATCGATAATTGCGAAGAAGATATGGCATCTCTTTTTTGAATATTCACTATTTTACCACAATCGTTAACCATGCGAATATATGCATTTGGAAATGCTGTTTTTTGCGATACGCGAAAATAAAGAGATTCTCGCAAAAAGAGCGGATTTTCTGCGGATGCTCTATCACGCCAAATTTGCGGATCATTAACATCAGCGCGCCAATATGGTAAACTGTTATAGCTGCGCGAATATTTTATATTGTGCTCTGCCGGGTCGACGCAAATAAAGCGAATGTCTGGGAATAAATCGGCAAGCATTTTTAAATGCGTGCCCGGACTGCTGCCAACATAGAATATAAAATCATAATCGCGATTTTGCCGAGTTATTTTCGTTTCATGGGAAATAAATCTCAATTCGTTTAGAAATAATTTCAATTGACCCAAATGCAGTGTTGCGTGAGATAAATGGAGCGGTTCATAGTGGACATTTTGAAGCAAATGCGGCGCATCTGTAAAATATGATTCTAATTCGGCAAATGTTAATGGCGGCTGAAGATTATCTCTTTGTTGCGATTTTGAGATGATATATTGCTGGAGTGCCTTGAATTGCTCAGTATTGGGACTTTGGATTTTCGCAGTTTCAGTCATTCCATATTAATGGCATATAAGAATTTCAAAAGAAGGATGCAAGCTATGTCCTGTTCACTATTTTGCGCAATCTAACGATATATCGTTAGCACGTGAATTATCGGCAGATAACGTTGCCTTATAAATTTGAAATTCATTTCCAACAATTATAGAGAGATGCCCAAATGTGAAGCAGCGGGATGTTTAAAACACGCGCGTTTTGGATTAATGGGTGATCCCCATCCGACGAAGTGTAAGGAGCATGCGGATGCGCCAATGTTGGACATCGCCAGTCGACATTGCGATCACCCAGGATGCAAATTGCGTCCCGCATTCGGTTTGTTAATGGACAAACATCCGACAAAGTGTAAAGCACATGCAAGTGCAACAATGGTTAATATTGCAAGTCCTCATTGTAATTTTCCGGGTTGCACAACAATACCTTCATTCGGGCATGCAAGCGATAAGAGACCATTGCGGTGTAAGACCCATGCTGATGCATCTATGATTAATACTACATGCAGACATTGCAATTTCCCGGGATGTGTTAAGCATCCTTATTTTGGGCAACCGGGTGACAGACACCCAACAAAATGCAAGGCGCATGCAGATGCTTCGATGTCAGATATCGCCAGCCAACGTTGCGATTATCCAGGCTGTGTCAAGCATCCGAATTTTGGTAAACCTGGCGATAAATGTCCTAATAAATGCAAAACTCATGCTACTGCAGCGATGGTGGATTTAAGGGGTCGCCTTTGTGATTTTCCGGGCTGTACCAAGCATCCTAATTTTGGTCATCCAGGAAATAAACGTCCGACGAAGTGTAAAAGGCATGCTGACGCGTTGATGATTAATACTACATGTAAACATTGTAATTTTCCGGGATGTACAACAGTGCCATCATTCGGCTTAATAACCGATAAACGTCCAACGAAGTGTAAGTTACATGCCGATGCTTCGATGTTGGACATCGTGAGTCGTCACTGTGATTTTCAAGGGTGTACCACTCAGTCACACTTTGGCTTAATAAGTGATAAACATCCGACGAGATGCCAAGTACATGCTGACGCAAAAATGATTGATATATCGAGCGCATATTGTATTTCCCCAGAATGCGCGACAATGGCGACTTTTAATTTTCGCGGAATTCGTCCACAATATTGTGCAAAACATCGTAAATTAGGAATGGTCTATAAACCAACGAAACGATGCGATGATTGCCATCGTAATCTTGCAGAATATGGAGATCCAAAAAGCGAGGTCCCGATTCATTGCGAGTTACATAAACTTCCTATCGAAGTAAATTTCGCCCAAAGAATATGCAAATTATGCAAGATATCATTTGTACTCGACGAGCAAGGTCTTTGTCAATTTTGCGGCAGTGGAGTTCAATCTACTCATCTCGTAAAACAAAAAGAAATAGAAGATTACCTCAAAGCCAATTTATCAGAAACAATCAAACAGAAATGGAAATCGACGGATTCGATGATTGACCATGGAACGTGTGGTAAAGAACGTCCAGATTTTCTATTTGATGCAGATTCCCATTTCGTGATTATTGAATGTGATGAACATCAGCATAATGCTTATCCATGCGAATGCGAGCAAGCAAGAATGATTAATATTGCTAATGGTTTAGGAATGCCAACAATTTTCATCCGTTACAATCCGGATAATTACAAATATGCTGCGGCATGTTCTGCATCTAAAAGAATGACTTCAAAAGTGCGCCGCGATTTGCTTATCAGTGCGCTAACCGATGAAATGAAACGTGATATTACAGATATTCAACCGATAGAAGTTATTTATGTCTGTTACGATGGATGCGATGTAAGTTGCGTGAGTAAACATACCATCCTTAGCACTGAAAAGGAAGAAGAAATAGAACCGCAAATAATCCAAACTGTAATAGATCCTCAAAATGAAGCGCCCCAAGCATAATTTTCGATTTATTCTCATGGCACAATTCGCGCCACTGTGCGCATAATTGCCCAAATATTACTCATTTTTTCTATTTTTTGCTCTTTTATTCGGCAATTGGCAAATATTAATCGAGGAGAAATAATAGTTAACTGATATTCAATTATCATCTCAGTCATTTCTCTCGCAAAATAAAAAAATATATATGTAATTCTCGGCGATAAAATACAGCCAATTCGCGTCATTTGCGAACAATCCGTTAAAATTTGTCATCCTTATTGAAAGTGGTATCAGCTTTTCAAAAGGATAGAATATCATTCTACGATAATTCTTTTTCTCTATTTTCAGTGTCTTTTCTTTGTTACAGTTTATAATTGTTAAGCTTTCTTTGGATTGTATAACGTGACTCATTATGCGTCAAAAGAGAGCCATAGCTCTACAAATTTGAACTTCGCTTTAGTTCATTATAAAGCTATGCCACAATGTGATGTAAAAGGGTGCAAAAAACGGGCAAGTTTCGGATTGATATGTGACAAGCGAGCGATAAGATGTAAAACTCACGCTGATACCGCCATGATTGATGTCGCTCATAAACATTGTGATTTTCCAGGGTGTAATATACTGCCCAGTTTTGGATTGTTTACTGATAAACGTCCGACGAAATGTAAAATTCATGCCAGTACTATGATGATTGATATCACACATGCGTTTTGCGATTTTCCTGGGTGTACGACACGACCTGTATTTGGCTTATTGAATGATAAACATCCGACGAAATGTAAAATTCACGCCGATGCTGCAATGGGCGATGTAAAAAGTCAGCATTGTGGTTTTCCGGGATGTATCACGCAACCCAGTTTCGGATTACCGATAGACAAACGAGCATCGAGGTGCAAAGCCCATGCTGATGCAATGATGATTTACATAGCTGGTAAACATTGTGATTTTCCAGGATGTAGCAAGCAGCCGACCTTTGGTCTAATTTTGGATAAACATCCAACGAAGTGCAAGGTTCATGCGAATGCAGCAATGATTGATTTAAGACATGGATTTTGCGTTTTCCCAGAATGTTCGACTCGTGCGAATTTTAATTTCCGCGGGATTTTGCCGCAATATTGTGCAAAACATCGTAAACCCGGAATGGTTAATCAACCGATGAAACAATGTGATATTTGCCATCATAATCTTGCCGAATATGGTAATCCAACGGATGACATTCCATCGCATTGTGAGCAGCACAAAATTCCAACTGAGGTAAATTTAGCCGAGAGAGTTTGTAAATCCTGCAACATATCATTCGTTCTTAATGAACAAAATCTTTGCCGATTTTGCGGCAGCGGCGTCAAATCTACTCATCTTATGAAACAAAAAGAAGTAGAAGATTACCTCAAAGCAAACTTGCCAATCGATATTCAACAAAAATGGAAATCCACTGACACAACAATTGACCATGGAGTATGTGGAAGAGAGCGTCCCGATTTTCTATTTGATGCTGATACACATTTTGTAATTGTCGAATGTGATGAACATCAACATGACTCTTATCCTTGCGAATGCGAGCAAGCCAGAATGGTTAATATTGCCAATGGATTAGGAATGCATACAATTTTTATTCGCTATAATCCGGACGATTATAAATATTCTGCCGAATATTCTACCGCTAAAAAAATGACTCCGAAAGTTCGCCACGAATTACTTATTAACATACTGGCTGCTGAAATAAAACGCGATATTGCAGATATTCAGCCAATAGAAGTTATCTACATTTGCTACGATGGGTGTGATACGAGTTGTGTGAGTAAACACACTATTCTTAGCGTAGCGAAAGAGGAAGCAATTGAACCATCAGTAATCCAAACTGCAATAGATCCGCAAAATGAAGCGCCTCAAGCATAATTTTCACAATAATCAATTATCTTTTTTATCCGCAATTCATCTGCATTTTCGCGCATCAATCGCCAAATATTATTCTCATTTTTCTTTTTTTGCTCTTTTACTCAGCATCCAGCAAACATTAATCAAGAAGAATAACTATTTACTATAATCAATTATCATCTCAGTCCTTTCTCTCGCAAAATAAAAAAACAAGAATAAATTTAGGCGACTAACGCGCAATTGAGCGCACTCTGCGATGATTGCGCGCATTAATCCATTTATTTTTCGCGCCAATTTCTAATTTCCATATTCTTCTCGCGCGAATCTTTCAGCAGTATTCTATTTTCGCTTCTTTTTGCTTTTCATCGCCAATTCATTGCCTTTCATATTTCATCATGTTTTTCATTCGTGACGAATTCTTGCGGTTAATGCGGATTCCACAGCGTTTCATGGGTAAATCTCTCATTTTTAGTATCTTCATTCGCGCGAATATTCATCATTTGGCATGTGTTTCCCACTCCGCATCGCGCCACAGTGTTTTCGGCTTTTATTGGTGTTCATTTACTTACCCTCTCGGCAGTTTTTATTCTTTTTCATGGGTCCGAAATTTTAAAAAACCCCGGCTGAGTCTGAACTTTTTTTCACGAAATCACACATTCTTTTTCGCATCAATTCGCGCGTCAATCGCCAAATATTATCCATTTTTTCTATTTTTGCTCTTTTATCCAACAATCAGCCAGCTTAATCAAGAAGAATAGATTACTTACTAATATTCAATTATCATCCAGTCATATCCTCAGCAAAAAAGAAAAACACAAGAATAAATTTCAGCGACAACGCGCGCTTTTCGCGGATTTGCGCATCATTTGCGAACAAATAGCCGAAATTCGCATTAATCCATTTATTTTTTGCGACTATTCCTTTCATCTTGCGCGAATCAGCGAAAAAGTATTCTATTTTGCTTTTCCTTGCAATCCAATGAGGTTCATATTTCATCATGTTTTTCATTCGCGACAAATTCTCATCTTCGCGCAGGATTCCGCAGAGTTTCAGGGGCAAATCTCTCATTTTTAGTATCTTCATTCGCGCGAATATTCATCCATTTTCGCTGTTTTAGTGATTTTTCCCGTTCTGCATCATGCAGCAGCGTTTTAGCCTCTTTTCTGGCTTTCGGCGGTGTTCATTTCCCCACATCCCGGCAGTTTTTATTCTTTTTCATGGGTCCTAAATTTTAAAAAATCCGGACCTGTCCACCAACTTTTTCACGGATTCGCGCGCACTTTCTGCCCGCCGATGCGCGCCATTAAACGCGCAAGCCTCCAGCTGCGCGCCAACGCATCCATATCCGCCTCATGTTCGCCTGAGGATAAGCATTCATCTTGAATTATTAATGTGGAAGCCTACAGATTCCTTACAATGCATGGTCTTTTTTTATTTTGATGCCGAGCAAGAAAATATTGAGATTTGAATCGTTTCCCACAATCGCCACATTGACATAACAGGAGCTCGTCCATCTTTTTTTGTTTTGAT
>NZ_JALOBS010000070.1 GCF_023228165.1 Methylomonas sp.
ATTCCTTTTTTGAAGCTTTCAGCTTGAAGCGACTCATGAGCAGTTCAGGTGATTGAATAAAAGGCTATTATCGCTTATTTATCAATGGATTGTAGGTGATTTGTCGCGCAGGAGCACGGATTAAGGTAAAACTCTTTTTTTTCATATCATCTTTCCGTTTATAATTTTTAACAAACAATTTCAAATTTCTATCTATAGCTATTTCACTCAGAAAATTAATTTTATACATGTTTCGAAGGTCACGAACAACTATTGACTAATAGTAGTCTCTAAAATTAGAGTTTTAAAATTATCGATTGTTATGACAACTCGAAGCATTTTTATTATATTGACTGTCTCCGTCCTGATGCTAACTGCCAACAATGCTTCTGCATTAAAAAAATGCATGATCAAGGGCAAGCCAACATATAAGAATGGCATTTGTACCGAAGGAACTGAAAACCAATAGTCAATGGACAAATTTCCTACGTTAGCTCTGAGGGACTCAGGAGCGATATGATTGCAAGAGAACAAAGGATTAATCGGGAACTAGCCATGGAAGCAGAACGGATTAAGGCAAAGGCAGCCACTAGAAATTATGACGGTGGATCATCCCGTGCTCATTTCGATAATAACGGCCATTTACAATGGCCAACTTAATCGCTTAGAAAATCAAATACAAAACCAACAGATTCAACGCAATTTGCAACAACTTATTCAATAACTGCTTGGTCACGAGAATTTATGCAAAACCTGTACGAAATTTTATACTTATTCTAGCCCCTCAATTCTTCTTACCCATTTGTTTAATTTTTCTAAATCAATGTTTCTTGAATTTAATTTCCAAGCAAGATAGCTTTTTCCTCCTGTAGACTGAGAAACCCTAGAAAAAAACCGTTCGCCATTTGAAACTGGATATAGATTTTCATGCGGGCCAGTATATATTGCACTCACAAACCACTGGCCGCAATTGATTTTAGATTGAACATATTTCAATGTTAACATAGGATGGTTATCTAATATATCGCAGATTTTCAATGGATTTTCCGTAAACAATTCGGCTGCAATTAGTGCATATCTTTTGCCAATTACACATAAAGCCGGAAGTTCGTCAATTACAAATTTTGTACCTTGCGTTCTTTGAGCTTCCGAGGAATCGGTAGCATCTTCCAGATTCATATAGAATAACGACCATGTTCTTTTAACAACAGATGTATCACCAGACCAATTAGTCCATTCATTACGAGTTTGGTATAAATGGTAAACTTTAATAATAAATGCTCTAGCTACTTGCTCAGAGCTTAAATCAATACTGTTTGTTTTAAAAACCAGACCCTTTAATCCTTGCATGGACATACCTATTATTTAGACTTTGTATTGGAAACGCAACCATCTTTACCATTTAATTTTTCGTAACTGTAACCTTAAACGTCATTTCGGCTTTACAATAGTTAATTAGAATCGTGTTTAAGTTTTATCATGCTTATTGCACTTCCAATAGAAATAGAAGCTATGAAAGCTGAATCAAAGCTTAAAACCGCACTTAAATAATATTTTTACATTTCTATTCGACTTCTAAATTATCGATATAATCTTGTGCGGCCGTATAACCTTGTTCGACAGCATTTTTAAACCAAAATCTAGCTTGTTTAAGATCCTTTTCTACGTGGCGACCATTTGCGTACATATCCCCCAAATTGACCTGAGCTTCGGCACAACCATTTTCAGCGGCTTGAATACATAAAGTTACTGCTTTTGAGTAATCTTGCACAACCCCAAGGCCTTGAGCATATAAAAAACCTAGTCTAAACTGCGCTATCGCGTGGCCGTTATCGGAGGCTTTGTTTAGCCAGAAGAAAGCCTTGCTATAATCTTTTTCACCCCCAATTCCATATCTATACATTAAACCTAAAATAAATTGTGCATTAACATGATCATTTTCTGCATCTAATAGGCACGCAGATAATCTATCAGTTGAGTCATAAATTTTATTGCAATAATCAATAAATCTAGCATCTATAAGTCTTGGCCAATCATTGATATATAATAGCCATTGCTCACCAACCGAAGAGCAATAAGATATATATACGGTATTTAAATACAATAGACTCTTGAGTTTGTATAATCCATTTTCAGTTATATTGACACAGTAATTAATTTGCAGCTGCTCCAGTCCGCTTAAATTTGTAATAAATTGAAACAATTTATCGGTCAATTTTGGGCCATTATTTATTGAAATCAATTTCAATGCTTTCAATTTTACCAAAGGGGCTAATCCGTCATCCGTAACATCTTGGCATTCAGTTAAAATCAACTTTTTTAATTTTAATAAGTGAGCAATATTGGCTATACTATCATCAGTTGGATGCTGTATTTCTATTTTAACAACTGGAGTCAATTCATTAAAATATGACAAGACATGACTTAAATCTGAAATAATTATAATTTTAATTTGACTGGTACGTTTAATTGCCATGTTTTTGGTAACAAAAACTCGTTTATCATTAACGAATAATTCCAATTCATCGTCCCGTACATTATCAGGAAATGGCAGCCTAATCCATTCATTATCTATATCAATAGTCTCTTCATTTCGTAAAACTAACCCAAGACTTTCATTTTTTGAACATTCAGTATATTCAGCATATTCGCTGGGCTCTATTTCAAAAGGTTCGAATTCGGCACTTTCACTCATATCGACATCATACATCTCATCACTATCCTTACTCATGGGGCAAAATGCTGCGTAATCGTCGAGTAAACTAGATGTTCCGGTACCACCCCAGCCAGCTGCTAACATTTGAGGCACCTTTCGTAGTTCAGGCATGCCATCTGTTTTAAGTTCTTCAGGTCGAACTTGAACCATTAAATAAGCAGTCTCCGTACATAACAGTTGATACTTAACTGCTAAGGCTATTTTGTCCTCACCGTTCAGAGTTGATAATTGTTGGTGAGCTGCAATACGGGATAAAGGATTCATCCTCTCATCCGATCCAACTGATCTAATCCCTACCTCTTGCTCCATGTAGTTATTCTGATCTTCAAAGATCGCCGATAATTTCACAATGCCTTCCGGTTTTTGTTGAAAGCTAGCAAAAACATGTACGGTATCGCCTGCAAAGAAATATCGCGGCGTCGTTTCCCATATCGTGTTAGTTGGCCAATCAACAATGATTGATTTTGCTGGTTCGGCATAAATGCGCTTAAAGTGACGCTCTATTTTCTCGGCCATACCTTCGTTTGGGTTGACTAACTCGCAAGCCGCTTGGGTTCCATCGGCTATTTCGCGGACAAAACGTTCAGAGACCGCGCTCCCAACACCCACAGTAAAAATGCGATGATGAGATGCGTTGGCTAGTTCGACGATTTCTTGAGTTTTCGAATGATCTTCTTCGTTATCCCAAACTTCGCCATCCGTGATCAATAACATATCGACTGGCTCATCATTGCTGGTCAGATTAATGGTTTGAGCCAACGCGGAGAATATTTCAGTTCCACCTAGGTCTGCCTCAATTCTGGCCACGATAGTGCGGCCAATTGCGATATTGGCGGGTGTGGCTTGAAGAAGTGTTTGTGTTTCAACGACTACTTCGCTGCCAAAGCGAACAAGTAAAAATCGATCATTTTCATGCAATGAATCCAAGATATTGAGGAGAGCCGCGCGTGCTTGCCCAATAGAATCACCCGACATAGAACCAGAACAGTCGATTAACAATTTGATCAACTTTGGTTTATCAGCTTTGCTCTTATCTTTAATCGCAGATGGATAGAAAGAGGCTAATGCCACATAGCCGTCTATGTCGAGATCGGAAATCGCACAAACCTTATTACCTGCAAATCGTAAATTTAAGATTAAATCCCTATCTAAAAATGAGCGTCCTTCCATTAAATGGACGTTAGTTGCATCCTCGCGATGTTGTAATTCGATTACATGTGATGGGCTTTCGATTAATGCGTTCCGCAACAAACCTTTAATCTCGACTTTTAAAGCAAATAAATGCTGAACGGTTAAGTCAATTTCTGGCAACTGGTGGGGCGCTAAGCCTGAATGTCCGTATCTCGGCGCCAATACGGTTGGTACGTGCCAACGCAGAACATCTTGAGTCCAACGATGAAGTTGAGTGTATTGAAATCTAATAACAGCAGTTTCGTTATGAGCCAGATTACCGACATTTACTGAATAAAAACCAGGCTCCAATTGTTGAAGCATAATGGCGGAATCACCCTCACTAATGGCTTCTTCATAACGTTCTTCTGCCTCTTTTCTTTCTTGAACAACACCAATCAATACCTTTTCGTCGAGCGTAACAGAGAAATTCAATAAAACCGCATCTAAAGGCAGAGGGAAAGTATAAACAGCTTCAACTGATTGGCTTTCATCATTTTGAAATGTTTGCGTAACACATACTTCGGATAGTAAATCCTGCAATGTCGCTTCAATATGGGTGCCTTTTAGCGGCATAACTTGGTCATTTGAGGATATAAGACCGTATCTATCGTTACTACCGTTCATCCTTTTCTCCGTCTAGATTTTTGATTTGCGCGTAAAGCGACATTACACTTTTAAAAAGTTGCCTAACTTGTTCCGAGCTTAGACCGGCTTGGGAAGGCTCTATTTGTAGTTCAATCCCGTGAGCAATAGTTAAATGACTCCAAACTTCAATTTGCCCGGCTTTCTTTTTCGGCAATAAATCCGCTGGTTCTTCCTGCTGTCTTAATAATTCACCAATACGTTCTAAAGACAGACCTGATTTTTGCCATTTGTTAATAAACAGCAATTGCTCTAAGTGCTCCTGCGTATAGTAAGCTGCTCTTTTTTGCCCAATAGGGCGATCCATTACTCCGGATTGAATATAAAAACGTACAGTTCTCTTGGGCGTTTCCGTCAAAGAGCAAATCTCATCAAGAGTAAATGTTTGGTCTATCGCTTCTGTGTCGGTCATGACGTTTTACTAACAAGAAAAATGTCGTGATCAACCGTATCGAAACGAGTCGATTCAAATTCCTGTATAACTTTATGCATAGCCTTCTTCAGAATAATCATCAAAATCTGGATTTGAACCAATTCTGCCACTATCTTCTCTGAAGAATGCCCCTGGATTATTTCCAAAATAATTTGCATTCGATATGCGTAAGTTATCAGTAACGCCTATAACTCTTGCATCTGGATAATAAGAGGCTTTAACTTCTGACGAAACCCATCCAGAACCATCACATTTGCGACACCCACCCCGCACACCACCATCTCCACAGCACACTGGGCAAATTTCCTGTCTTGCTTGCGTAGGTTCAATCCGAATAGGTGCATTGGGTATAAGGCATTTTGAACGCTTCGGTTGAATCTTATGTTTTAGGTTTAACAAACTGATATTGGTTTCGCCAGATATTACTGAGTGCCCTGATTGCTTTACTTTATTGTTAGGATCATCGCTCCGCAAATTTGGAGTGGATACTTTGTTTCTTTTATTTTTTGGATTTAAAAAAAGAGAACTTAATATTTTTCTTTTTTTAGCTTTTTTATTATTTTTATTAATCAAAGAGTGTTGTTGATAGTGAACACGGCGCTTATGTTTCTCTAATCTTTTCTCCTTAACAGCTACACCGCAAATCTCGCAGATCGATAATTTGGAATTTGGATTCTGTAAAAGGATGGATTTAATTACTTCATTTTTCGTAGAGTCTTTGGGCAAAACATGGCAATCACCAAAAAGCGCTTTTCTTATTTCAAGAAGCTGTTCACGATGAGTTTTCATAAGCTTTAGTCCCGATTGTTTATCATTAGTTAACAAACATCCGTAAGCCACGGTTTATTTTGCCGGATAGCTCACTAATCAATTCTGACTGAGTGCAAACCGCACTTCTGATTAAGAAAACATCAGCCATGGATTAATAATAACACAACTAATGACAATAACAACTGTCAATATGATGGGGCCAATACGCGCGTTTTGGTCTAACGAAGAAATGCTTAAATATTTGCTAATAGATAGACGACTGCTTCTGTCGATAGTTCTGACATTCATTCGCTATAAGCAATTGTCAAAGACAGCTTGTGGCTGAGTCGAGCCAAAGAGGACACAAGGTTGCTCGCCGAAAAGCTGCCATTCGCCGAACTTAGGGATGGAAAATTTCGCCTGCATCCCCGGTGGCCGCTTTATGGCCGGGTCGAGCCGACGACAATGCAAGATTGCTCGCCAAAAAGCGGTCGTTCGCTGGCGTGAGCGACGAGAAATTGCGCGGGCATCGTCACCGACCGGTTATGGCCGCTATGGATAGCTATCCATAGCGGCCACTATGCATAGTGCGCAACTATGAATAGCCGTAAATTACCATCGGTGGCAAAGCCTGGTTTCACTGGCATTTCAAACAATCCTCAGCTCAGAAGCTTTACATAGTTTTACCGAAGCTCTGAGGTGAAAATTTATTCACTTCAGAAAATTCGACGACCTCTGCCAACCATCAAATATTCAGATAGCTGCTTGAGTGCCGTTTGGCGCCCTTCGTTGATGATTTCATACTTGAATCGCTTGAATGTCGCCATGCATTTCATGGTGTATAGGCATCATCCAGCAAGCAGTGAAATTATGCAGTTCCTTCAAGCATTAAAACTATGTATAGAGCCCTTCTGGTAATCCCTTGTAATTCTTTGGGTGAAAATCGATTCTATTCATAGTTGCGCACTATGCATAGTGGCCGATTGTGTGAGGTCGCTAACGTCGGCTTTATAGTCCCTCCAGTGCCAGAATCTGGCTTCGAAAGACTGGTATCTTTGGAGAATCGCAAGTGGCAAAAATAGGTCGATTGAGCTAAATGACGACCGACCGTTAATCGAGTTAGTCTCCCCAGAAACCAGAGCAATGTTTAGCTTCTGATCCTGGGTCGAC
>NZ_JALOBS010000002.1 GCF_023228165.1 Methylomonas sp.
CGTTCCACAATACTTCTGCGATGTCAGCCATCCCCATCGGGGCTCCAGGATGTCCTGAGTTGGCTTTTTGTACGGCGTCCATGCTGAGTGCGCGGATGGCGTTCGCTAAGTCTCGGCGCGAAGGCATAAGGTGTCTCCTTGTATTTTTTTATTGCTGAGTGCGCGGCGATAATTGCCGCTTTTTATTCAGGTATTTAAAACGAACAAAGGACGAGTGGCTGACGCCACTCGTCCTTTAGCGTGCCTAGTATAAGCTAGGTAAAACCAAAGCTAACTTATGCAGCTGCAGCGTCAACCAATTCGCGAATTTCGCGAGCTGATTCCGCTGGAGATGGCGCACCGTAGATTGCCGCACCCACTACGATAATGCTTGCACCGGCTTCAACTACTTGTTGCACAGTGGCTTGTTTGATACCGCCGGCAACAGAGATACGTACACCCAGACCCAAACCAGCAATTTCATTTAAATCACTGAAAGGGGTGTGACCTGCCGCTTGCGCGTCCAGACCGGTGTGAATACCCATGATTTGCGCGCCCAGAGCAACGGATTCTCTAGCGCAAGCAGCTTTGTCAGCTACATTGATCAAGTCGATTTGAGTTTCAGCAGCGTGTTTTTTCGCTGCTTTGATAACGCCGGCAATAGTTGCCATACCAGATACACCCAGTACGGTACAGATGTCAGCGCCTGCGGCATAGAAAGCGCCTGCTTCGTACTCGCCGGCATCCATGGTTTTCAGATCAACCAACAACAATTTGTCTGGAAAACGTTGTCTCAGTTCTTTAACCAGGTTAATACCGTTGTATTTGATGCAAGGGGTACCGATTTCAAAAATATCAACATAAGGCGCTACTTGATCTGCCAATGCTACGGTTTGGTCGAAATCCAGTGAGTCTAACGCCATTTGAATTAATGGTCTTGCCATGGGATGTGCTCCGATTGTTACAGTTATAGTTATAAGAACCGCTCATCAGCGTGTTAGCAACCTGCCAAAAGGGCAAATAGTGCACTGTCGTTGATGAGCAATAAAAAAGCTGGCAGCAACTCTAAATCAGAATTGGGCACCCTGTCAATTGAAAGCCTGCCATTTACTTACTAATTTTCGTATTTTATCGATTTTTTATCCTTCATTACCCAAACCTGCCCAGGGTTTGAATAAGCCATCGATAGACACGCCATACATATCTAAAATTCGTCCCACGCCTTCATCCACCATTGCTTTGACGGAGTCTGATTTATTGTAAAACGCCGGCATGGGCGGGAAAATAATACCACCCATCTCGGTCACTGCAGCCATATTTCGAATATGCGCCAAATTCAACGGCGTTTCCCGTGGCACCAACACTGTCTTACGCCGTTCCTTTAATGCCACATCCGCCGAGCGAGAAATCAAGTTATCGCCGAAACCATGAGCAATTGCCGCTAAAGTTTTCATCGAGCATGGCGCCACAACCACGCCTTCCGTTTTAAAGGAACCACTGGCTATACAGGAGGCAATATCGTTGATACCGTGAGTGACGTCCGCTAATTGATACAGCGCTGCACGATCCATATCCAGTTCGTATTTCAAATTCACCAGACCGGCAGCGGAAATCACCAGATGCGTTTCCCATTCCGGCAAATCCTTTAAGATTTGCAGCATACGCACACCATAAATGGCGCCTGTCGCACCGGTCATAGCAATGACCAGCCGCTTTTTGTTTGTCATAAGTCCCTATTTGCTAGACCAAAAGAGCAGCCATTTTATCGGCGGCATCAACCAATGCAGCTATCATTTCCTCGCCTTTGGCAACATGCCCGGCACTCGGCAATACCCGATATTCAGCCAGCGGCAACGCTTGATGCAAGCGCCAACCGGCTTCCAGCGGACAGGTTAAATCGTTTTGACCGTGGATAATGATAGTAGGAATATCTTGCAGCAGCAGGCAATTTTGCAGAATTTGGTTCTCGGTAATGAAATAATGATTTCGGGCATAGTGTAGCTCCATTTGCACCTGCTTGACCGCCTGCGTATCCGGAGACGCGTCGACAAGCGCAAACTCCGCGCCTAACGCCACCTGACCACCCCACAATTGCCAGTGCATAGCCGCCTGCCCAGCAATAGTTTGATCCTCACCAAAAACAGCATCGCATAACTTATCCAACACATCTTCGGCAGCTGAAGCCCCCACAGCATCCAGCATATCTTGCCAGCGTTGCGGATAAATACGATTGACGCCATCCTGCAAAAACCAACGCATATCCGCCTGGCGAGCCAGAAATACGCCGCGCAAAATCATACCCGACACTCGCTCCGGGAATCGCTGCGCATACAGCAATGCCAAGGTCCCGCCCCAGGAACCGCCGAATAATAACCAGCGCTCGATGCGTAACCGGATTCTGACCCGCTCCATATCCTCTAATAAATTTTGGGTGGTATTTCCTTCCAGCGCGCCAAAAGGCAGCGATTGCCCGCAACCGCGCTGGTCCAGCAAAATGATGTGGTAAAGCTCGGGATTAAAAAATCGCCGGTGGTCCGGCTTAGTTCCAGAACACGGCCCGCCATGCAGAAAAATCACCGGCAGACCAGCCGGATTACCGGATTGCTCGACATAGACCTGATGCACACCACCTGTATCGAGCCAAAAAACATGAAATGGGGAAGTTTCGGGATAAAGAGGCTTCATAGTCAGTTAAAACATTAATATCCAGACATAATTGATTAGCCCTAATTATGCCTGCATTGGATCTATCGCCGCCATTTCAGCATAAAAAAAGGGAAGGCTTTCGCCTTCCCTTTTTGCTAGCTAAATAAGGGACAAATTAGAATTTGAAACCTAAGTAACCACCGGCGGTGAAACCATTATTAGGTGTGCCGTCGATTTTGCTGGTCATGTAGTGATAGCGAGTATCCGCGCCGATTACGATACCTCTGAACAAATCGTATTCAGCACCGGCGCCGAAGTTCATACCGGCGTTCAACACGGATACCGCGTTGGAAGGTACGCCCAGAATGTTAACATCCAAACCCACTGGGATAATCCAAGGACGGAATTTGCTGCCGTGCATGAATTTGATTTTTGGAGAGGCATTGATTCTCAAACGGGCGTCAGTAGACGTGCCATTTTGTCCGTTGAGTGCAACCTGTGTTGCACCATCGGCTGCTGCAACAGCGTTAAGAGTGCCATTTGTCAATGTATTAGCACCAGTACCATATTGAGCATATTCGAAACCAAACTCAATCATGAAAGAGGTGTCATCCATCAAACCGAACAAGTCGTTGTTGACGTTAAAGTCGAATGCACCGCCAAAATAGTAGCCATCGGCGTTAGTATTATTGGAAAGCAAACCACCATCGGTTAACACAGAATTAGTGTTAGCACGCGCGTGATCAAGCTTGCTCCAACCGCCACGAACCGCAACCAAGTTGTCTTTAGAAGTTGAAACCGCAGGAGCGGATTTCATGGACGCCATCCAATGATCCAACTCCTGTACTTTAGCGGCTTCGGTAGACGCTTGGGCAGAAGACGACTTAACGCGGCTTAATTCAGCTTGCATGGCAGCCATTTGATCAGTCATTTGTTGCATTTGTAATTCCAGAGCCTCGGCTTTTCTGGCAGCGGCATCGGCAACGCGTTCAGCTTTATTGTCCGCCGCTTGTGTAGGGGCAACCATGGCCATGGATAATGTCGCTGCGGCGATGCCCAGCGCTAATTGGGTTTTATTTAAAGTCATTGCTGTCCCCCAAGGGTTTATTGTTGTTAACCAGTCTGCTTTTTGCTTAATTGCAACACAGGATTTTTCTACGTAGGCAATAATAGCAGCAGTTCCTCTTCCTTACAAGTTTTAGTCTAATTTTTTTTAACAAAAAAAATCATTAATTATCAATAGTATACAAGCCAACCATAAAGCTAGTTCAGTTTGTGTTAAAAAAAAACAACACTTAGTTTAAAATTTGCACAAATAAATTTGGTCTATTTTTAACGCACCTATTTGGTGCGCAAATATCAATCTGCAACCCACTCTGGCGCAACCATCCCGCTAGAAACCGGCAAGTATTCCCTTTTCGTGTTAATTTGTCGCTTACTTAAGACAGTCCGTTTTCACATGACCCAAGATATAGACATTCTGATCATAGGCGGCGGTATTAGCGGCTTATTAACCGCCCGCGAATTACAAATGGCAGGCCGCAACATCACCGTTATCGATAAATCGAACTCCGGTCAAGAAGCATCCTGGGCCGGCGGCGGCATCTTACTGCCCATTTATCCTTGGCGGCAGGCCGATGCGATTTCCGATCTGGTTATCGCCAGCATACAAAGTTATCCCAAGCTGAGCCAAGAACTGCTCGACACAACCGGCATTGACCCGGAATGGCTGCCTTGCGGGATGTTGATTTGCAAAAACCCGGACTACGACTTAGCAATACAATGGTGCAATAAACGCCACATTTCCTACCAAACGCCACCTGCTGGATTACTTGAAAATATCAATACCCGTTGCGACCGACCTTTATGGCTGCCCGACATTGCTCAGGCCCGTAATCCGCGTCTGCTAAAATCGCTAAAAGCCTATTTACTTCAAACAGGCGTGCGTTTTATCGAAAACACCGAGATTACCGGCGTTGAATTTCAGCATAGGCGCTTACAAAAAATTCTTACACTTGAACGATGCTTCAGTCCTCGTCATACCGTTGTCTGCGCGGGCGCCTGGAGCGCGGATTTCTTAAACCGCTGGCTGCCGCAAGCATCAGTAAAGTTACAGATTCAACCGGTACGCGGGCAAATGCTGCTATTCGACGCCCAACCCAACACTCTGAAGCACATGATTTTGGATGGTGATCACTATCTGATTCCACGCCGCGATGGCAAAATCTTGGCCGGCAGCACAGTCGAACAAGCCGGGTTTACCAAAATCACCACCACGGAAGCCAGGGAACATCTGTATCACTTTGCCGTCGGCCTAATGCCTGAATTGAAAAACCACCCGGTCTGCGAGCATTGGGCAGGTCTGCGGCCCGGCACTCCCGAAGGTATTCCCTATATCGGCTTTCACCCCGATGCAGATAACCTCAGCGTCAATGCCGGACATTTTCGCAACGGCCTGGTCATGGGGCCGGCATCAGCCCGATTACTGGCCGACTTGATTTTACAGAGAACGCCTGCATTAAACCCCACAGCCTACGCCCTGAACCGCCGTTAATTTGGTTTACTGCCGAGCCGCCATATCGGGTTACACTTTTCGCCAACCCGACCTATACCTTCCAAAACACCATGAATCTTTATCCTTTATTACGCCCCGTATTATTTAGCCTGGACCCTGAAACCGCCCACAACGTTACTTTAAAACTATTAAAACTGGCCGAACAAACCGGCCTGTCAAGCTTGAGCCGAGCGCAATCAACCGATAAACCCCTTACCGTCATGGGCCTGAATTTTAATAATCCGCTCGGACTGGCCGCCGGCCTGGATAAAAACGGCGATTATATCGATGCATTGGCCGCACTGGGCTTCGGTTTTATTGAAATCGGCACGGTAACCCCACGCCCACAACCCGGCAATCCCAAGCCGCGCCTGTTTCGTTTGCCGGAACATCAGGCCATTATTAACCGGATGGGATTTAATAATTTCGGCATCGATCATTTATTGCAACAGGTTGCCCAATGCCGCTATCGCGGCGTACTGGGAATCAACATCGGCAAAAATGCCGACACTCCGATGGAAAACGCCATTGAAGATTATTTGATGGGTTTACGTAAATGCTATCTGCCGGCCAGCTATATCACGATCAACATAAGCTCGCCCAACACCAAAAATTTGCGTCAATTACAGCAAGGCGATGAGATAAAATATTTGCTGGAAGCCTTAAAACAAGAACAACTCAAATTACAGGCCGAGCACGGAAAATACACGCCTCTGGCGGTAAAGATTGCCCCGGACTTAAGCAACGAGGAAATTCGCCGTATTGCGGAATTGCTGCTGGAATTTAGTATCGACGGCGTCATCGCCACCAACACCACAGTTGCCCGCGACAAAGTACAAGGCCACCCTTACGGCAATGAAACCGGCGGCCTCAGCGGCGCACCGGTCAAAGAACGCTCAACGACAGTCGTGAAGGATTTGGCTGCTGAATTAAACGGCAAACTACCGATCATTGCGGCGGGAGGCATTTTGAACGGCGACGACGCCCAGCAGAAATTCCGGGCCGGCGCCAGTTTAGTTCAGATATACAGCGGCTTGATTTACAAAGGCCCGCGGTTATTAGAAGATATCTTGCAAACCATTTAAGGCTTTGCCTGCTTCCAGCCTTTCTGCAACAACCCGCTTTGATAGTATTTAAGCAAATCGATACCGCACTCATCGGCGCGCAGCACGGTGGAAATCTTTAATGGCTGCCCGTCGAAAGTCGCACTGCTTAAAGCCAAATCGACCACGAATTCTTGGCAGGGCATTTTTTGCGTATCCCGCAACATCAGAATTTTCGGTTTAAGTTTGGCCTTTGGGTTAACTTCAATCACCATGGCTATTTCGCCGCTATTGAGCTCCACCAGACTTCCGGCCGGGTAAATCCCCAAACACTCAATAAATTTCATCGCCAATCCCGGGTCAAGATGACCGTTGGAAGAGGACTCGGTAAGAATTTTAATAGCATCGAGGTGCGATCGGCCTTTTTTATAGATCCGATCGCTACTGACCGCATCATACATATCGGCAATGGCCACCATCCGCGTATAAGGCGTGATTTGCTCCGCCTTCAATTGCCGCGGATAACCTTCACCGTCTAATCGTTCGTGATGGGTAAACGCCACATCCACCGCACCGCTATACATACCGCTAGTAGTCAATAGAATTTTCCACCCCATGACGGCATGGCTTTGCATGACCGCCAATTCCTCGGGGCTTAAGCGTCCGGGCTTGTTGAGAATTTCCAGCGGCACCCGCATTTTGCCCATATCGTGCATCATGCCGCATAAGCCGACGTGGTTGAGTTCCTCGACCGGCAAATTCACCTGCCTGCCCAATGCAATCGAAAAAATGCACACATTCATGCTGTGCTGGGCGGTATATTCGTCGCGATTTTTTAATTGCGTCATCAACATCAACGCATCCGGCGCGTTCAATACACTATCGACACAGTAAGCTACCGCTTTTTTGGCGGCCAAAGCGTTGATGGGCCGCCCAAATTTCACTTCCTCCATAAAGTTTTTAACCAAGCCGCTGGCTTTTTGATAAATAACTTCGGCTTTACCAATTTCGTGCTTAAAAGATGTTCGTTTGGCGGGAGGCTGGACTTTTTCCAGAAAATCTGGCGTGTAGCTCGTGCTTCTAGCTACATATTGCGGCACTTTGACCTGTTTTGTAGTGTCGATAAATACAAAATCGCACTGTTTTTGCACGGCATCGATATCGGCTTGATTTTTTAATTCAAAGCCTTGGAAACGGAAATTGGTCTCCAGCCAGGGCCTATCGAGTCTGGACACAAACATGCCGATTTTCAGATCCTTGACGCCAATCTGAACCTCTTCGACCGAATCAATCAATAAATTGTTAATCTTGTTTTGCATGGTCGCGCGTGTCCGCCGCTAGCCTCAAATCGTTCGATTAGATTTCAATCTAACAGAGCATATTTCAATACATTGAAAATGCGCTGGATTTATTCACCTGCTATCGCCATCTGCTCCAGCAAAACGGAGCCCACCCGAATATTGCCACGCAAATCAACATCACTGCCTATTGCCACAATATTGCGCAACATGGTCTTTAGGTTGCCGGCAATGGTAATCTCCTGCACCGGATATTGGATTACGCCGTTTTCCACCCAAAAACCGGAGGCACCGCGCGAATAGTCGCCCGTCACTCTGTTTACCCCTTGCCCCATTAATTCGGTAACCAGCAAACCGGTGCCTAATAACTTCAGCATGCCGGCAAAATCGTTTTGGCCCGACTCAACGGTCAGGTTATGCACACCGCCGGCATTCCCGGTAGTTTGCATGCCCAACTTGCGGGCGGAATAGGTGCTGAGTATATAACTGTGCAAAATACCGTTGCCAACAATATCGCGGGCATTTGTCGCCACGCCTTCCGCATCGTAACTGGCACTGCCCATGCCGCCGATTAACAAGGGCTGCTCATGAATACGCACGAAATCCGGCAGAATTTGCGTATCCAGACTATCCAGCAAGAACGAAGATTTACGGTATAAACTGGTGCCACTGATGGCGCCCAATAACGAACCGATCAATCCCGCAGCCATTTCCGGCGCAAATAGAACCGGACATTGGCGAGTGCTGAGACTACGTGCATTCAACCGGGCAACGGTGCGTTTAGCGGCTTTTTCGCCGACAAATTGCGCCGACTCCAGCAAAACCGGATTACGCGCCACGCTATACCAATAATCGCGCTGCATGCTGTCGCCACTGCCGGCCAACACCGAACAACTGATGGAATGTCGACTGGACTGATAACCCTGCAGAAATCCCAGTGAGTTACCAAATACGCGGGTACCCTGATGACTATTGACTGACGCCCCCTCGGAATTGCTGATGGCCTTATCAAAATGGCGCGCGGCATTTTCACATTCAATAGCCAAGGTAATGGCTTTTTCTGCATCGATGTCCCAAGGATGATTCAAGTCCAGATCGGGAAACTCGGTCGCCAACAATGCCGGGTCGGGCAAGCCGGCGTATTCGTCCTCACTCGCGTAGCGGGCAATACTGCAAGCGGCTTTGATGGTTTCCTTCAAGGAGTCGGCCGAAACGTCGTTAGTACTGGCCGAGCCTTTTTTCTGGCCGAAATAAACAGTCACGCCGATACCTTGATCGCAGTGATACTCTATGGTTTCCACATCGCCCAGGCGCGCGGATACCGACAAGCCGTTGTCGACGCTAAATGCGGCTTCCGCCGCAGTGGCACCTTGTTGTTTTGCTTCGTCCAGCAATTGCTGAACCACGTCTTTTAAACGCCGAATTTCGTCCTGATTTTGCACGTTATGTTCTCTTAAATTCGATTACAGACTGGTACCGCCGACGGTCATACCGTCGATTTTCAAGGTTGGCTGTCCGACACCGACCGGCACGCTCTGCCCCTCTTTGCCGCAAGTGCCGACGCCGCTGTCCAACTGCATGTCGTTACCGACCATGGATACTTTCGTCAATACGTCAGGGCCATTGCCAATCAGCGTGGCACCTTTGACGGGCCGGGTGATTTTGCCGTTTTCGATCAAATACGCCTCGCTGGCGGAAAACACGAATTTTCCGGAAGTGATATCCACCTGCCCACCGCCGAAGTTGCGCGCATACAGGCCCTTTTTGACGGAACGGATGATTTCTTCAGGGTCGCTTTGCCCCGGCAGCATGTAGGTGTTGGTCATGCGCGGCATCGGCAAATGTGCGTAAGATTCGCGCCGGCCATTGCCGGTGGGTTTGACACCCATCAAACGGGCGTTTAATTTGTCCTGCATATAGCCTTTTAAAATACCATTTTCGATCAGTACGGTATTTTCAGTGGGCGTGCCTTCGTCGTCTATGCTCAAAGAGCCGCGCCGACCCGGCAAAGTCCCATCATCGACCACCGTGCATAAATCGGAAGCCACCCGTTCGCCTACTCGGCCGCTGAAGGCCGACGTGCCTTTACGATTGAAGTCGCCTTCCAAGCCATGACCAATGGCTTCATGTAACAAAATACCCGGCCAACCCGGCCCCAGCACTACAGTCATATTACCGGCCGGCGCCTCTTCGGCTTGCAGATTGATTTGCGCCTGCCTGACTGCTTCGCGGGCAAAGTCCATGGCCCGGTCGCCTTCCAGAAAGTAACTGTAGTCGCTGCGCCCGCCACCACCCATGCTGCCTTGTTCGCGGCGACCGTTTTCCACCATGATGACACTGACGTTCATGCGCACCAACGGCCGTACATCCGCCTGCAGCGACCCGTCCTGATTGGCGACCAGCACATTGTCATAGGCCGCGACCAAGCTGACCATCACTTCTTCGATACGGCTATCCAACTTGCGGGTTTCCGCATCCACCCGTTTCAGTAAATCGATTTTGTCCTGATCAGCCAAGGAACTTAGCGGATTCAACGGCCTGTATAACTGTGGCCAATTTTGAGCGGTTTGAATGCTGTGTTGGGCGTGCTGGCCCTGCCTGACAATGGCTTTGACGTTGCTGGCTGCTTCCAACAAAATCGGCAATTCGATGCGGTCGCTATAGGCAAATCCGGTTTTATCACCACTGACTACCCGCACCCCGGCACCATGCTCAATGGAATGACTGCCTTCCTTGACAATCCCTCCCTCTAAAGACCAGGATTCAAAGTGGCTGGATTGAAAGTAAATATCGGCCGCATCCACCGGTGCACTAAGCAACGTCGACATGACCCGGTCAATATCCTGCGGTAGCAGACTATTGGCAACGAGAATAGATTGTTTGACTTGTTCAGTTAAAGGCATGATGACTCTAAAAATTAATTAAACGGTAACAGCTTACATCACAAAAAACGAAGCCAGGTAAGCGACACCTAGCGCTGTGACAAGCAAAGCAACTTTGTAAGGTAAGGTCAATGTAAGCCAATAGAGTTCCCATTCAGTTTTCCGGCGCACCCAGATTTCAAGTGAACGCCGTTTAAAATAATGATAAAGACGCGGCAAGGCTTTCCATAATGTATAGGAAATATAACCGCCAATCAGCAGCAAAATATAAAAAGTGACAATTTGACTGGTGTGATGTTCGGTATGAAAAAAATGCTCTATCAGGTGCTCGATTCCGAGCTCAAACCATTCGAATGACTCATATAACAACTCGAAGAATAGGTGCGAGATTTCAGTTAACAGTTCCATTGTCAGATCATAAAAAACCAATAACAACGTCACAAACGCAACAATAATCAAGCCAAAATGTTTTTTAATCATGCCCTTTCCCGCGACATCCCGATTTAAACCCCTTCGGGTACCAACCATTCCACTTTCCAAGTCCCTCGCCCCTCCGTCAAGGCCTGATTCAACCATACCAACAAGGTCTCGGCTTGCGTTTGCAATTGCCAGGGTGGATTGATAAACAGCATACCAGAACCTGTCATGCCTCGCAGCGCGCCGTCTTCGCTTACACTATGCTCTATGCGCAACTGCTTGGGAATCTCCGTGGCCCGCATGCGCTGCAACATTCTATCCGTAACGGCACGATCGATAATCGGATACCACAATGCGTAAACACCGGTCGCAAAATGTCGATGTGCGTTTTGCAATGCTTCCACTACTTTGTTGTAATCGGATTTCACTTCGTAACTGGGATCGATCAGGATCAAACCGCGTTTTTGAATCGGCGGCAGTTTTTTGCTCAGGCGTTCCAAGCCGTCTTCCTTGGCTACGCCGACTTGTTTATCGCCGGCAAATAATTGCTGCAAGCTTTCATAATCGCTGCTGTGCAATTCCGACAACTGCAGGCGGTCGTGCGCTCGAATCAAGCGCCGCACCAATTGCGGCGAGCCGGGATAGCGCACCAATTGCTTACCGGTATTTTCCGCCCGCACCGCAGCCAGGTAATCTTTGATTTCTTCCGGAGGCTGAGAGGCCGACCAGATACGGCCTATGCCTTGCCGGTATTCGCCGGTTTTTTGGGCAAACTCGGATTTAAACGAATATTTGCCGGCACCGGCGTGAGTGTCGATGTAAACAAACGGCTTGTCTTTCTGTTTTAAGGCATTGATCGCCAATGTAAGCAGACTGTGCTTTAACACATCGGCAAAATTGCCTGCATGAAACCCGTGGCGATAACTCAACATAGTGGCATTCCGTTTTTTGATTGTGCACTCAGGCCCACTTGGATCTGAACATGAAATAAATGGCTCCCATCAGACACAACCCCGCCCACAAATAATCCCGGGATATAGGCTCTTTCAGATAGTAAATCGAAAAGGGTACGAATACGCTTAAAGCGATCGCTTCCTGCATGATTTTTAACTGGCCGACATTGAGGGCGGTATGACCGATGCGGTTGGCCGGTACCTGTAATAAATACTCAAAAAATGCCAACCCCCAACTGAATAAGGCCGCCAATAACCAATGTTTGTGATTGAGTTCTTTTAAATGAGCATACCAGGCAAAGGTCATGAACACATTACTGCAAATCAGCAGGCTGATGGAAATAAAAACCGGCGTCATGCGGGACTTATGAATGATGGGTTTGCTTCAAGGAACTCAGGGCCTGACTGCGCAATTGCAGAATAGCGGCGCCGATTTGCGCGCCCTGCAAGTTGTCTTGTAAAACCTGCCGCGTATCGACAGCCAATGCGGCTTGAGCGGCTTTGCTAATGTACTCGGCTTGCGGATATTCGTTATCTTCGAAGCCGGTCCGGCCGCGGGCATCCGCTTCGCAGGCCAATAAAAAATCCTGTAAGTGGTTATCGGCTTTAAAAGCACCTATGGCTTGCAGCATGTCGACCAAAGTGTCGCTGCGCAATTCGTATACCCGGTGACAATGGGTGTGATACTCCATAACCTGCGCGCATAGCGTTTTAAATACTTTTGGTACCCGCAAGCGCTGACAAAAGCGATCCAGCACCGGCAAACCTTTACGTTCGTGCCCATGGTGACTGGGCCATTTTTGCGGATCCGTCAACGCCTTACCCAAATCGTGCAGCAAAGCAGCCAGACGAACTTCCGGTTTGCTGGACAATTTGGCGGCCAGGGTAAGCGACATCAGGCTATGCACGCCGGTGTCGATTTCAGGATGATATTTAGGGGGTTGCGGCACGCCGAATAATGCGTGAATTTCAGGAAAGATTACCGCCAAAGCATCGCATTCCTTTAAAGTCTGGAAAAACCCGGCGGGAGTGGTTTCGCATAAGGCTTTATTCAGTTCAGCCCAGACCCGTTCGGCAACCAAGTGGTCTGCTTCGCCGCTTTTCACCATGGACTGCATCAGTTGCCGGGTTTCTTCCGCCACCTTAAAACCCAAATGGGCATAGCGCGCCACAAAACGCGCCACCCGTAAAATGCGTACCGGATCTTCGCTAAACGCCGGGGAAACGTGCCGCAGGATACGGTTTCGCAAATCCTGTTGTCCTTGAAAAGGATCAACCAGCACACCGTCTTCGCCTATTGCCATGGCATTAATGGTCAGATCGCGGCGCAGCAAGTCCTCTTCCAGCGTTACCCGCGGATTGGCATCAACGTCAAAACCTTTGTAACCCGGCGCGGTCTTGCGCTCGGTACGCGCCAACGCATATTCATCGTGGGTTTGCGGGTGCAAAAACACCGGAAAATCCTTTCCAACCGGTTTGTAACCTTGCCTGAGCATGGTTTCGGGCGTTGCACCCACGACCAACCAATCGCGCTCCAACACAGGATAATCCAGTAAACGATCCCGTACTGCACCGCCAACTAGATAAATTTTCATTAAACCTGACTCGCCTGTTTGATGGATTTAAACGCACAGTATAAATGAGTCGGTATCATAGTGCTTTGCTTATTCGGACACTGCGGTCATTATGATAGAAATTTTTTTAGCCAGCCTATTGCTGGGCTCGATAGCCGGCCTCAGCGCCGGTTTATTCGGCATTGGCGGCGGGGTATTAGTGGTACCCTTTTTAAGCTGGCTGTTCACGGCCCACCAGTTCGAATCGGAGCAAATCATGTTGATGGCGGTCGCTACGGCATTAGCTTCCGCGTTGTTCACATCCGCGGCATCGGTGCGCACCCATTTCAGGCTGGGTAATATCATCTGGCCCAGGGCTTTGCGGTTGGCGCCCACCCTATTCGCGGGAGCAGTCTGTGGCGCCACTCTGGCCGAATACATTAGTGCTGGCGTACTCCGCAAAGTATTCATCGTTTATCTTTTATACACCAGTTTGCACATGGTACTACCGAAAAATACCGCCCGCATGGCCGGCAAATTGCCCGCTGGTTTCGACTACCCGATAGGTTTATTCGTTGGTAGTATTTCGGCTGTTTTAGGTATAGGCGGCGGCTCCATGAATGTCCCCTACCTCGCACACGCCGGTTTGCCGATGAAAAATGCCGTTGCCACCTCGTCTGTGTGCGCCTTACCGATCGCATTTTCCGCGGCCGCCAGTTATATCTTCCTGGGCTGGCAAAACGCCGCCCTGCCGCCGGACAGTTTCGGTTACGTCTATCTGCCGGCTTTTCTGGGTATAACCGTAACAGGCGTCTTCACCGCACCGATAGGCGCCGGACTGGCCCATCGCTTACCCGCCCGACAGCTTAAACGCTATTTTGCGTTGATTTTGTTGCTGATCGCTTTAAAAATGCTGGGCTAGTCGGGGAACTTGTATCGCCAAGCATCGCTCATAAGCTTGCTGTGCCAGACCCTTGATTGCCTTGTTGCACGAAGAAAAACTTCATCGTATACTTCAGTGCAGCTTTCTTGATCAAGCTAGTTCACAACAACAAAACCTCTGGAGGGTATTACAAATGAAATGGGAAACACCTGCTTATAACGACTTGCGTTTCGGTTTTGAAGTCACCATGTACATCTACAACCGTTAATCATTACGGTTGACGCCAAAAAGGGGCATGTAAATGTCCCTTTTTTTTGCCTGCGGTTTTTTAATCCCGTATCATTGATTTCATTTACCAGCCCTATACCACTATGAAAATTAGAGTTCTCGGCGCCGGCGCCGGCGGCGGTTTTCCGCAATGGAACTGCAATTGCGACAATTGCCGACGCTTACGAAACGGCCAGCTCAATGGCAAAGCCCGCACCCAGTCATCGATAGCCATCAGCACCGATAACCGCAATTGGTTACTGTTTAATACCTCCCCCGACATTCGCGCCCAACTGGAAGCTTTTCCGGCCATCCAGCCCAAAGAAGGCATTCGCGATACCGGCATCAAGGCCATTTTGTTAATCGACAGCCAGATCGACCACACCACCGGCATGTTAATGCTGCGTGAAGGCAAGCCTCTGGATGTGTATTGCACCGAGATGGTCAAACAGGATTTGACCAGCGGTTTCCCGCTGTTCACCATGCTGAAGGACTACTGCACCGTCAATCATCATCCGATAGCCTGCGACGAAACGCCTTTTGAAATCCCTGGCATAGCCGACATCCGCCTGTATGCGCATGCCTTGAAAAGCAAGGCGCCACCCTACTCTCCGCACCGTCACGATCCGCACGAGGGCGACAACATCGGCGTGATCATCAAACAAATTTCCACCGGCAAGAAACTCTATTATTCGCCCGGCCTGGGTGAGATCGAGCCGCATGTATTCAAAGCCATGCAAAGCGTGGATTGCCTGTTGGTGGACGGTACATTCTGGACCGATGATGAAATGGTCGCCCAACATATCAGCCACAAACACGCCCGCGAAATTGGTCATTTACCGCAATCCGGCCCCGGCGGCATGATCGAAGTGCTGAACGGGGTGCCGAATGCCCGTAAAATTTTGATTCATATCAATAACACCAACCCGATTCTTGACGAAGATTCGCCCCAGCGTAAAACCCTGGATGCCGCCGGCATCGAAGTGGCTTACGATGGTTTGGAAATTGACTTATAAGGTATCTCATGACGATTGATAATCAAGCCTGGTCGCGCGAAGAATTTGAAGCCAAGCTGCGCGGCATGGAAAATCACTATCACATTCATCACCCGATGCATGTATTGATGAACGAAGGCAAGCTAAGCAAAAAACAGCTGCAAGGCTGGGTTGCCAACCGCTTCTATTATCAGGTGATGATTCCGATCAAGGACGCCAATATCATGGCCAATTGCCCGGATAGAGAAACCCGCGCCAAATGGGTGCAACGCATTCTGGATCATGATGGTCACCCAGGTGATCCCGGCGGCATCGAAGCCTGGATACAACTGGGCATGGCAGTAGGCCTGACTCGCGAAGAAATCACCTCGCTGGAACATGTATTACCCGGCGTACGCTTTGCGGTGGATGCTTACGTCAATTTTGCCCGCCGCGCCGAATGGCACGAGGCTGCCAGCTCGTCATTGACGGAACTTTTTGCCCCCAAAATCCATCAACAACGCCTGGATAATTGGCCGGATGTGTATCCTTGGGTAGAACAGGAAGGCTACACCTATTTCAAAAAACGCCTGACCGAAGCCCGCCGCGATGTCGAGCATGGTTTGGAATTGACCCTGGACTGGTACAAAACCCGCGAACAACAAGATCGCATGCTGCAAATCCTGAAATTTAAACTGGACGTACTGTGGACCATGGCCGATGCGATATATCTGGCTTATGTCGCCGACATGCCGCCGTATTTCAATATTCAAGCGTAAACCATGCAAACGGCCGAGCAATTTCACTTTACCGCCGAGGACTTTCTGACTTGGGAAGAAAACCAAGCAGAGAAACACGAATTCGTGGCTGGCGAAGTGTTTGCGATGACAGGCGCGAGACAGGATCACGTATTGGTTTCCGGCAACATCTATGCCGCGTTAAAGCAACACTTACGCGGCACTCCCAGTCGGGCCTATATCTCAGATATGAAATTACGCGTAAACGCGGCCGACGCATTTTTCTATCCGGATGTCATGCTGTCTTGTCACTCGGATGATCGTCAAGCTGAACAATTTTTATCGCATCCCAGCCTGATTGTCGAAGTCTTGTCCGATTCGACCGCCGACTATGACAGGGGCGGCAAGTTTGTCGCCTATCGCAAACTACAATCACTGCAGGAATACCTGATCGTCGACATCGACAACCGCCGGGTGGAATGCTTCCGTCGCACCGCCGATAACGACTGGTTATTGCACGATTACCTGGGTGAAGTCGATTGCAACTTGACCAGCCTCGGCTTCAGCCTGCCACTTGTTGACATTTTTGAAGATATTGAAACCGCTTAGTTCTCTTTTCGCCTGTTTAAATAACGGAATCCAATGACCATCAATCCCGATCAACCGATAAGTTTTTCTCCCATGCACAGACTACAGTGGGAAGAAGCCCAGCAAAAATTCGTGATACTCTACCCGGAAGGCATGGTGGAATTGAATCAAAGCTCTGCGGAAATCCTGCAGCTCTGCGATGGTAGCCGCTTACTGGGGCAAATCGTTGCTGACTTGGAAGCAAAATTCGCCACCGCCGGCCTGACTAACGACATCACCAACTTCCTGAACGTGGCTTTGCAAAATGGCTGGATCCGACAAGCTTAATATCACCCCTCCCCGCTGGCTGCTGGCCGAGCTGAGCTACAAATGCCCGCTGCAATGCCCGTATTGCTCCAATCCTCTGGACTATGCCAAATATCCGCATGAGTTGAGCACCGACGACTGGAAACGCGTACTTAGCCAAGCCCGTAAAATGGGTGCTGTGCAACTGGGTTTTTCCGGCGGTGAACCGCTCACTCGACAGGACTTGTCGGAACTAGTGCGGTACGCCCGCGAACTGGGTTATTACTCCAATCTAATCACCTCCGGCTACGGTTTAACCGAAGACAGGATTATTGAGCTGAAACAAGCCGGTCTGGATCATATCCAGGTCAGCATACAAGCCAGTACCCAGGAACTGAATGACCATCTGGCCGGCACCGAATCCTACCAACACAAACAGGACGTGGCCCGGCTGGTGAAAAAGCACGGCTATCCGATGGTACTGTGCGTGGTGATCCATAGAGAAAACATTCATCAGATGCCGCAGATCCTAGAGATGGCGGAAAACCTGGGCGCCGATTACCTGGAGCTGGCCAATACCCAGTATTACGGCTGGGCACATTTAAATCGAGACGCCTTGCTGCCGACCCGGGAACAATTTGCCGAAGCTGAACAAATCGCCCAGGCCTTCAAGGAAAAAGTCGCCGGCAAAATGAAGATTTATTACGTGGTGCCCGATTTTTACGAAGACCGGCCCAAAGCCTGCATGAACGGCTGGGGCACTACGTTTTTGACCATCGCACCGGACGGCACGGCTCTGCCCTGCCATTCCGCCCGGGAACTGCCCGGCCTAGACTGCCCAAACGTCAACGATTTCAGCATCGATCAAATCTGGAACGAATCCAAAGCTTTCAACTTTTTCCGCGGCACCGACTGGATGCAGGAACCTTGTCGCAGTTGCGACGAAAAACACCAGGACTTCGGCGGCTGCCGCTGCCAGGCCTATCTGTTTAATAACGATATGTACAGCACCGATCCGGTCTGCAGCAAATCACCGCAACGCCATCGTATTGACGAAGCAATCGCCGCCGCTCGTGAGCTGGCCACATCCGGCACAGAAAAACCGCTGGTTTTTCGTAACAGCAAAAACTCCAAACAGTTATTTTAGCCTGCGCGTTACCGAACGCAGCCGGTAAGATTTAACAAACCCCATGTTGTTGCGCTTTGCGGCCGATGCGGTGTTAATCAGTCATCTGGCCTTTATCCTGTTTGTAATATTTGGAGGGATGCTGGCATTCCATTGTCGCCGGATAATGTTCATGCATCTTCCGGCGGCGGCATGGGGCATATTCGTCGAACTCACCGGTCGCATTTGCCCCCTCACCTACCTCGAAAATCGCCTGCGACAAGCCGCGGGACAAAACGGCTATAGCGAAAGTTTTATAGAACACTACCTGCTACCGCTCATTTACCCGGCAAACCTGACGCCTTGTATCCAATATTTATTAGCCGGCATTGTTCTGAGCGTAAACGGCATAATTTACATGCGGTTAATAGCCAGACAACCCTAGGAGCATGTCGTACAGAATATTTTCAGACCGCTTTAAAACTGAAAAATGTGTTTTTAAACCGGTATCTCCGATTTTTATCGTCTGGCAAAATATTCCACCGAATAATCCTCCCGCCACCTATCCTATCGCCGACCGGTGCCGCCGCAATAGCGACTGGTCGATTTCGACTAATCCAATTGATCGATCACTTCAACCAGATAACGCGCAAAATGATCTTCGGGCAACCATTCGTCTGCCGGAGTTGGCAACAACTAGGCTTGATTAGGCTTGAATTGTTTAAAGCGACTCCTGCTGTCGATGGGGTGGTGAATCAGCCGCTATTCATCTGTTGCGCCGTTTAGCCCGGCAGGCTCCCAGGCACCAAATCCACACGGAGTTCAAGGCTCAACCGATCAGGCAGATACCGCCTCATTCATGATTTTAACGATGCTGTCTTCCACTTCCTGCGCCACTTCTGTCAATTGCGGCGTGTTGAACATCGCCAATAGCGTGCTTGGCTTCAATGTCGCCAACATGGTTTTACCGTCCTCCTGATAAACGGAAATTCGGCATGGTAGTGCTGTGCAGACGCTCATGTTTTCATCAAGCACCTTCTTTGCTTGTTGCGGTTGGCATACCTCAAAGATCAGACATTCGTTGGCGAACGCCACCCCTTTCTTATTCATGATCTCTTTGAGGTTGTGAACCTGCATGACACCGAAGTGATTCGCCTGGACGGCGGCCTGCAAGGCAGTCGCAGCGTCACTGACAGTTTTTTGTGTAGCTATTTTGATCAGCATAGCTGTTCTCCTTAAATAGTTTACAGTTCAGTTGTGTAGTTCATCGCATTTCAAATTACGGTGTATTGACAACCTCCGGAGGGCTTGGGAAATGCGGCGCCGGACTCAATTTTCAATTCCACATGACCTCAACTTCGGCTTTTGCTGCGGCGGCAAGAAGATCGATCAGCGGCATCGCTCGATGAGCGAGGCTCACGCCAGACCAATCCACACCCTTGGCCGGCAAGGCTTTTTTGACATCGATAGCGGTTTTTAACCGACGCAGGGCTTCGGGCACATCGGCCGCCAGGATTGCGCCCGGTACGGTTGCGCTGTGTCCCATCATTTTCAGCATGGCAAGCGCAACGTCCCCAAACATGATGGTGTCGGCATAGGCATCGGTCGAAAAAGTCACCAGCACAATAGCCATCCTCAAAGCATTAAACGAATTTCTATCGACCAACGGCAGCAATAATGCAGAATGCCAAATTTATGCCACTCTAATCAGCGTTGCCAGCGGAAGTGTCTGCCGCCTTGCAGGGCGGAATCATGCGCCCGGTATAGTCATCGGCCGGACGGGTGTTGTGAGCTCGTCGGTATGGTTTTTTACGAGCGGGAAAGTGAATTTAAATCGCACATTTCGAAGCTAACAATCCGCCGTTTATGCTGTCGCTATAGGATCCGCTCGGGCTCCAAGGCACCAACATCTGACATAGGCGAAGCTATAAACGCTTTCAAACCGGGCCGCATGATTGAGCTTGTAGTTTGATTTGCAGGATACGCAATGCGCGTACCCTGCGCTTCCTTCGCAAACTTTACTGCTCGCCTCTCATTTGTTTGAACCAATACTCCATCTGCTTGCCTGCGGCTTCTCTGCCGCCCAAGCCGAAGGAAAGCGCTACCGAGACGGCAATAGCACCGAGCGTCAACCCGAAAGCCATGTTGACGATATCGTCTGCCAAGCCCATCGCGTGCAATCCCATGGCGGTGACCAGGCCCAAAATCGCAAACCTTGCGATGCCGGCGACGAGCTTGCTTTGCCCGCTTCCGCTCATGATGACCCGGTAAATGATATTGGCCAGCCAAAAACCGACCGCCAAAATGACCGAGCCAAGCAGGATTTTACCGCCAAATTCCACGAACGTTGTGATCAGCCCGCTGATTTGATTGAGCCCCAGTTGATTGGAAGCCTCGATCGAAGCAAACAACATGGTAAAGAAAACCAGTAACTTACCCACGATAGCCGAGGCCGTGACACCTTCTGAAAACATGTCCTGCAAGCCCAGCGCCGATGGAATTCTATCGAAATTCATTCCATGCAACAGCGTAGTCACCAGGTTTGCGACAAATCGCGCGACAAAGAAGGCGATGACCAGAATGACCACTGCCGCGAAAATGTCCGGTATGGTCTGCATAATGATATTGAGCATATTGGTGGCCGGCGCGGAAATGGCCTCCATCTGCAGGGCGTCCAGGGCCGCTACCAATGCGGGAATAAACACGAAGAAAAACACGATCGTTCCTAGAAGGTGGGATATTCCCATACCATCTTCAAGCCCCATACGGGCGCCAAACCGGTCCACGCCGGCGGCGGAAAGCAAATTAGATACGATATCTCGGAGTATTTTAGCGATAAACCAGCCGATTAAACCGATGACGCCGGCGGCAATGATATTCGGCAACATGGCTAATATGGAATCGACCATGTTCTGCACCGGGCGCAATAAGCCTTCGAGCTGAAAAGCGCCGAGAATCGCCGGCAAAAATAATAAAAAAATGAACCAATAAAGTACGTTACCGATATTTTTACTGGTGGAGACACTCCCGTCGGCGACACCCAGTTTTTCATCCAGGTCAGTCGCGTCCAAAGCCTTGACGACTAACAGTCGAACTATTGTTCCCAACAACCAGGCCACCAGCAACAATACGCCGCCTCCGACCAGCCGCGGAACATACTCGAATACCTGGCTTACCAACGCATCCAGCGGCTTCGATACCAATTCAAGATCTAGAACATTGAACACGGCAATCAATACGATCAGCAGGATGACCCAATACACGCCTTTGGCGATGCCGGATTCCAGGTTTATCGCAACCTCGCCGCCCTTGGATACCCGTTGATTCAGCTTGAGCATGGAAAGCGCCTTGCGGACGCCGGCCCGGACCACAACAGCCACAAGCCAACCGATAATGAGAATAGCCAGTGCGCCAATCACCTTGGGAAGATGCTGGCCCAGCGTATCTTGGAGGGAATTCATCAAATTTGTTATATCCATTATTATTCTCCTTCGCAGATGATATTGTTAAATAAAGCAATTATTTAAAATCACTATTAACTATCAAATTAATTGGCTTCAATATGTATCAAATAACAATAAATCACTATAGGTTTAACTACTTAAAATGCGTAAATAAACCCAATATTATTAACACATCCTATAGATTGGGCGCCTGAAAAACATCCTGGCTATCAGACCCGACTTAATAAAAAGCGAATAACTTTCCAAATTATATCTGTGGATAAAATATTTAGGACATAACCCGCCGACTTAAAGGTAATGGTCAACAAAAACCGGACACCTGTTCAGGCGGCGTTGCCATAATATTCCCGCGCATGCGATGGTGGATTGCTAGCTCAACGTTGAGCGAGAACGGCGACCATTATAAAAGCCAAATATTAGACCAATTCAAACTTGAAAATTAGTCACAATCATATGCCTAAAGTTACAGCGGGCGAGGCCATCTGTAGCTTTAGGCTAATTTACTTCCTGCTGTCTATTGTGCAGCTTTCAGGTGTTTTTCAGCCTCTTCAGCCGCTTTTTTGGCTAAATCAGTGTGTCCCTGTTTACCATGCTCAACGGCCTGATCCAGACTGGCGGAGCCGGCAGTTAGATGCTCGACAGATTTTTTGACATGGGTATTAGCGGCCTCGGCATGCTCGGCTATGGCTTTGCCGTCGACGGCTTTAGTGGCTGCTTCTGCGTGTTTCAAACCTTGAGCCATATGGCTTTCAGTTTCCGCCGCACCGACAGCAAGCGAACCCAGCATCAAAACGATGCCTGCGCATAAACCGGTAAATTGAGTCGTGTTAATAGTCATGATTAATTCCTGTGAAAGTGTTTTAAATAGCCGATATTGGCGCCCTGGCTCGATTAAACGGCTATTTCAGCCGACATTTTTATATCTTCTTTATGGTCGGCAAATCGCACCCGTACCTTACCGACGTTCTTCCGGACCTTGCCTTCCATTTCCATATTGTCATCGTCCAAAATTTTACCGACAGTTCCCTTGGCGTTATCCGCAACCTGCTCCAATCTGCCTTTCAGTTGATTTTTGTTCATATAACTCTCCGGGTACTGCATGGATCACGACTAAATTAGTCTTGACCAGAGTCAGCAGAAGTATTATTTCCTGTAGCTCTAAAGTCAGCATAGACTTAAACCTAGCCTTAGTCTGTGCGGCAACGTACATATAGTCATCGCATTTCAAATTCCGGATTACGGCCTCCCTCCCGCGAGGAGCGAGGCTGTTACCGCAGCCTGTCAAGGGGGCTGTGAACACTTACCCGCCCAGCAGCAGTTTTACCGTATGCCATTGACCGTCGTCGCTCAGGCTAATGCTGTGGGTGTTTAACTGTGCTACGCCATCCAGTTCCAGCGCAATGATGCCTTGCGTGACAGCGTCAGGATTTTCGATGCTAATGTCGTACTGTGAATGGCCGTGCCGATAGACCATGTTGTAGCTGCGCCAGTCCCTGGGAATGCAAGGATTGAACAGCAATTGGTCGCCGCGCACCTGCAGCCCCAACACCCATTCCAGTCCGGCCCGGTAAAACCAGCCGGCCGCGCCAGTGTACCAGGTCCAGCCGCCGCGCCGCACATGCGGCGGTTCGGCATAAATATCCGCCGCCAATACATAGGGCTCGACTTTATAAGCGTAAACCCCGGTGCGGGTCGCGGTCCGATTGATTGGATTCAGCATACTCAGCAATTCCGCCGCCTGATCGCCGTCGCCCAGCATGGCATAAGCAATCACCGACCAGATCGCCGCGTGGGTGTATTGACCGCCATTCTCCCGCACCCCAGGCGGATAGCTTTTGATATAGCCGGGATCGTGCTCGGTTTTGTCGAAAGGCGGCGTAAACAGCAACACCAGATCGTCGCCGTAACGCAGCAGATATTCTCGTACCGAATGCATGGCCCGCTGTGCGCGTTCGGGATCGGCTGCGCCGGAAATCACCCCCCAGCTTTGGGCGATGGCGTCGATGCGACATTCGGCGTTAGTAGCGGAGCCTAACGGTGAGCCGTCGTCGAAATAAGCCCGCCGATACCAGGCCCCGTCCCAACCGTCCGCTTCCAAGGCCCGTTTTAACTGTGTGGCGTGTTTTCGCCAATGTTCGGCTGTTTCAGTTTCGCCTCTGGCCAGCGCCAACGGGATAAATTCATCCAGAGTAGCAATCAGGAACCAGCCCAACCAGACGCTCTCGCCTTTACCCTGATTTCCGACCCGATTCATGCCGTCGTTCCAGTCGCCGCTGCCCATCAACGGTAGACCGTGTGTGCCGGTTGCCAAACTGATATCCAGAGTACGGGCACAATGCTCGAACAAACTAGCTTGTTGCTGACTGGTCGTCGGTTCGAAATAACGATCATCCTGTTCCGGCGACAGCACAGTCCCATCCAGGAAGGGTAGAGATTCATCCAACACCCCGACTTCGCCGCTGACCTTAAGATAATGGGCGACCGCATAAGGCAGCCAAATCCTATCGTCGGAAAAGCGGGTACGCACACCGCGTCCGGTTGGCGGGTGCCACCAATGTTGCACGTCACCTTCGTTAAATTGCCGCGCCGCAGCCCGCAGCAAATGTGCGCGGGTCAGGTCGGGCCGTGTCACTGCCAGTGCCATGCTGTCCTGCAACTGGTCGCGAAAACCAAATGCGCCGCCCACCTGATAGAACGCGGCTCTGGCCCACATCCGGCAACTCAAGGTTTGGTACAGCAGCCAGCGATTCAACAGCAGATCCAGCTCGCGATCCGGCGTCTTGACCTGTACCTTGCCGAGTATCTGCTCCCACGCCTGTTTCACCTGGCTAAATACGCTTTCAACCGCAACACTCCGATAGCGCTGTATCAGTTCCCGAGCCTGAACCCGGTCAGCGCCTTGCCCCAACAGAAACACGATCTCGATGCGCTGATCGGCAGCAAGCTCGATGACCGTCTCCAGCGCCGCGCACGGGTCCAGCCCAGCGCCGACCCGATTTTTCAAGGGATTGCCGGTCAATAAACCGGCCGGCGCATTCAGGTCGCCATTACGACCCAGGAACTCGCTCCGGTTGCCGGTCCAGCCACTCTGCCGACCGCAAAAATCGACAAAGGCCACTCGCTGACCGAATTCAACGCTCCAGCTGTTGGAAGCAAACAGCGCGCCGGTTTCGGCATCCAATTCGGTGAGGATATGCGGCGCGGTCACGCTGCGTGAGCTACCCAGCACCCATTCCAGATAAGCCGCAACGGTCAAGCGGCGGCTACGGCCGGACAGATTGACCAAGCTCAATACCGATATTTTCACCGGATCGTCCGGCGCGACAAATTGCAGCAATTCACTATGAATGCCATGCGAAACATGCTCGAAACGGCTATAGCCCTGGCCATGCCGAATCAGATAGCTGGCATTTTCAACTCGAATCGGTGCGACGGTCGGGCTCCATAAGTCGTTACTCTCATCGTCACGCAGATAAAACATCTCGCCCGATGGGTCGCAGACCGGATCATTGGACCAAGGCGTCAGCAGGTTTTCGCGGCTGTTGCCGCACCAAGTACAACCGCTACCGGTCTCCGAGACCATAAAACCGAATTCGGGGTTGGCGATGACGTTGACCCAGGGAGCCGGCGTCCATTGCCCCTTGTCGAGCACGATTACATATTCGCGGCCATCGTCGGCAAAACCGCCAAGGCCGTTGAAAAATTCCAGCGCCGGTATCGACAGGGCCGGTGCAGCATCCGTGCTAACCGGCAACGGTTTCGGTGCCACAAAGGCGGCGGCGGTGCGGGCATGCCTTAGCAGTTGTTCGGCCAAGGTACCGCGATTGCTGACCAGCACGGCCCGGGCGGCGATTTGCAACAAGCGCCGCTCGTCGTGTGAAAGCTCATCGCCCCGCAGTACAAATATGCCGCCGGCATTATCGAATTCCTGATGCGCCGAGCGGGCCTGGTTTTCCCGTAACAGACTCTGCAGCAGATTTTGCAAGTCCTCCACATAAGACAACAGCTTTTCGTTCACAATCACCAGATCGACGGCCAGACCTTTGATACGCCAGTATTCGTGAGCGCGCAATAATTGCTCGACGATAGGTCTATCCTCCGGCTCGGCCACCCTCAACAACACCATGGGTTTATCGCCGGAAATCCCGTGCCGCCACAAGCTCGTCACATTTAGGCTATTCATCTGCATTAATCTGCCCGAAGCCCGTAGCGAGGGGTCGGCATACAGCAGACGGTTAGCCAGATACTGAAATAACTGCGCCTCGTCCGGCTTGGTACGCAAATGATGTAATTGCACGTGAGCATGGGTCCAGGCCAAAGCGGACACCCGATCCCAGGTAACCGGGTTGCGATATTTGTCGGCCAGTTCCAACACCGCTTGCTGCGAATCGGCGACCAGGGTGGTAAAGATCAAATGCGCGCTGGTCCCGCCGGCAATTCGCACCCGTTTACGCAAACTAAATATAGGGTCCAGCACGCTGCCTACCGTGTTGCTCAGCGGTCGACCGTCCATGACTGCAATGGGCGTGCGTAGCGATTGTCCGCGCCCGATGAACCGCGCCCGGTCGGTTTCGTGTTGTAAGCCGCCGCCGCTTTGCTGATCGGCCAATACGTGCGCTGCCCAGATCACCGGATCGGTGTCCGCCCGCGGCCTACGGTGAGCGATAAGCGCACTGGCCTGCGGCAAATACTCGGTGTGAATGAATAAATTGGAAAAGGCCGGATGGGCGATGTCGGCCGCCATGGTCGCCAGGACGATTTCGGCATAGGAGGTGATTTCGATTTCCAGCTCGCCAGAGCCGTTATTGGTCAAACTTAAGCGGCGGACTTCCGCATCGTCTTCGGGTGACACCACGATTTCCAGGGTACTGACCAAGCTGCCGTCGCCACGAGTGATGCGGGCCCGGTCTTCCAAAAACACCACTTCGTATTGATCGGGAATCGCCGCGGTCGGCTGGTAACCAGCAGACCAAACCTGGCCGCTGGCGACATCGCGCAGATAGATATAACTGCCCCAGGCATCGCGGGTGACATCTTCACGCCAGCGGGTTACCGCCAGATTTCGCCACTGACTATAACCCGATCCGGCAGCGGTAATCATCACCCCATAGCGGCCATTGGATAACAGATGCGAAGACGGCACGGCCGACATCGGCGATAGTACGCGCCGCACAGGCGGTTGCAGCGTATCGCTGACATCTGAAAGTGCTTGCAGAAACGGCAAGCTGCTGGTATCCGCGCCGCGAGGAATACGCTCCTGCAGCAGCAAACCGGCCGATTGAATCATCGGCACATTATGAAAACGATGCCGAATCGCCCCGTCATGCACTACGTTGGAGAACGCCACCAACGACATGCCCTGATGATGCGCCATATAGCATCGCACCATCGCCACCTTTTGACCTTCCGCCAGGCGGATCGGGGTAAAATCCAAGGCTTCATAAAAACCGAAACGGCCCAAAGCGCCTGCCTGTTCCAACTGTGCGAAGTTTTCCACCGCCGCATGCGGCAAATACATGGCCGCCAAGGCCGTAGCATAAGGCGCGATCACCAAATCTTCGCCCAGGCCGCGTTTCATGCCCAAACCCGGTACCCCAAATGCGGAATATTGATAGGTCAAGGCCAGGTCGCGGGCATTGAAGGCCGACTCCGACACGCCCCAAGGTACGCCACGCTGCTTGCCGTATTCGATCTGGCGTTTCACCACCAAGCGGCAGGTCTGATCGAGCAAACTGTAACGCGGGGTAAAAGTCACCAGGGAAGGCATCAGATATTCGAACATCGAGCCAGACCACGACAACAATACAGTACCGTGTGCCGCCCGTGTCACCCGCCGGCCAAGATGAAACCAATGTTTACTGGGCACATCGCGCTTGGCAATCGCCACGAAACTGGACAGCCGCGCCTCCGATGCCAGCATATCGTAATAACTGGGATCGAGGATGCCTTCCGCCACGGCATAACCCAGCGAGAACAGTTGCCGCTCGCTATCGTATAAAAAGCTAAAATCCATCTCCTGGAACAGCGTCTCCAGGCGGGCAATCATGCGTTCCAAGCGGTCTGTTAGCCATTCAGCTTGGGATTGCGCGTGCTTGAGCTGCATGGTCAGCGCAGTCCGGTCGACAGACGACAACCCATCCGTGGCGCTGACAGCCTGCATCGCGACCACGGCTTGCGCATAGCAGCGGGCCAGCTCACAGAGCGGCGTGTCCAGACTGAGATGTTTCAATAAACTGGAAGTGGCGTCATGTTGGTCGCTACCTGAAACACCATGAATCCAGGGAATCAAACTTTCCACATCCCGTGCCTGGGAGCGAATATCCGCGCTGAGCAAGTTGGCCCAGGCCAGCATCTCGCTATCATCCGCGTCGCCGCGTTCGGCGGCATAAGCATGCGCCAGATCCTGCAAGGTATCGGCGCAAACCACCAGCTGACGCCAATGCGTTCCCCATTGCGCTGTATTTTCAGCTGGGCTGGTCAGTAATTCGCCCAGAACGGACAATTTTAGTTGCAGCTCTTGTCGGCTGACGGTTAGGGTACGGCGGTCGGTGCCGATGTTTGCCAGCGCTGTTATCAGCAGGGCATGCGTATCCGACAGGCCGCTCAAGGCATTGGAAAAATTCAACGGCCGGTTCAGCATTTCCCGGCAAGCCTGCGACACGGCAAGCAAATGCCCGGCCAGATTACCGCTGTCCACGGTCGACACATAGCGGGGTTCCAGGGCGTGCAGATCGCGGGTGTCGTACCAGTTATAAAAGTGGCCGTGCAAACGCGGCAAATCCTCTAACGTGCTCAGCGTGGCATCCAGCCTATCGACGCTGTCCATCAGACCGATCCAGCCGAAATCCCGCGCGGCGACCACCGATAGCAAATACAGGCCGAAATTGGTGGGCGAACTGCGATGAGCAATCACCGGCTGAGGATCTTCTTGAAAATTATCGGGCGGCAGATAGTGCTCCCGCGCCGTCACAAAGGTGGTAAAAAACCGCCAGATACGCCTGCCGATCAAACGCAGTTGCAGACTATCTTCGGGTAGCAACGATTCGGCCAGATCGAGTCTGGGCGGCATACTTAAGGCCCGGGCGACAAAGGGGGCCAGCCACCATAACAGTAAAAACGGTGCGGCACCGGCGATGCCGCCGGGATTGACCAATAGCACCAAGGCACCGGCGACTATCACGACGCTGGAGGAATGACTCAAGGGCCGAATCAGACCTTTCAGCGCATGCCCGGTGCTGGTCTTGGTCTGCAAAGCGGTTACCCACTTTAACAATTGCCGGCGGGTAATAAACAGCCTGACCAAAGTGTGGCCGATCGCATCGGTCATTAGCCAGGCCTGTTGCGAAAGCAGCGTCAGCGCCACCAAACAGTTGCCGGCTGCCCAGAGTACATTTTCGGCGGCTGTGCGCAAATGGGTAGACCAGGAAACGCCCCGGCGCAACGAGCTAAAGCCGCCGGCAAAGGCCAGAATCACCGGAAAGGCCAAAGCCGTCAGCACGAATCCGATCAGAACGGCCGGCGCATGCGGAATCACCCAGCTGGCCACCAGCAGGGTAAAAGCCGCTGGGGCGGATAGCGAACGGCGTAAATTGTCCAGCATTTTCCAACGGCCTATCATCGGCATATCCTTGCCACCGGCGCCGAAGATCCAGGGCAATAACTGCCAATCGCCTCTCACCCAGCGATGCTCGCGCAAAGCTGCCACTTCGGTATGCGAAGGAAACTCCTCGAAAAACTCGATATCGCTGACCAGCGCGCAACGTACATAGACGCTTTCGAACAAATCGTGACTGAGTTGGGTGTTTTCCGGCACCCGCCCGGCCAGTGCGGCTTCGAAGCTGTCTACGTGATACAAGCCTTTGCCGCTGTAGGTACCCATGGCGAACAAGTCTTGATACAGCTCGGATACCGAACTGGAGTAGGCGTCGGTGCCGGACGCACCGGAAAAAATCTGGTGAAACATGGAGCGTTCTTGCTGTTGCGGCAAGGTCGGCGTCACCCGTGGCTGCAGCAGGCCGTAGCCACCCACCACCCGCTGTTGAATCGGATCGAATTCCGGACGATTCAACGGATGAGCCGCCACACCCACCAATTGCGATACCGTGCCCATCGGCAGTTTGGTGTCGTCATCCAGGGTGATGACATAACACACATCAGCCGGCGCAACCGCCGGCCGGCCATCAATCGGCAGAAATGACGTGTCGGTCGCGCCGCGCAACAAGCGATTGAATTCGTGCAACTTACCGCGCTTGCGTTCCCAGCCCATCCATTTGCTTTCGCCGGGATTCCATAAGCGCTTACGCTGAAACACAAAGAAGCGTTGCTGACCGTACTTGGTATTCAACGCCGTGACCGCTGCCATGGCAATGCCCAGTAGCTGGTTATCGTTCGGCATGCTTTCCCGATCGGCATCCGCCCAATCGGACAACAGGGCAAAACGTACCTCACCGCCCGGGTTGGCTAAATAGCGAATCTCCATCTGCTCGACTTGCTGCTTGACTTTGCTCTGGTCGACAAACAGGGTCGGCACCACCACAAAAGTACTTAGCTTCCGCGGCACATCGCCTTTTAGATCCAGCCGCGGCAGGTGGGTCGGCGGCAGACCGATAATGATGAAATGGTTAATCAAGCCGACGGCGATATCCGACGCCGGGAATATGCCCAGCACGGCCAATCCGAACAAGGTAAACCCACCGAGCCCCGCCGCAACGCAGGCACTCAACGGCAACGCCAGCAATAACAGGCTCAATAGACCGACACTGCTTACATAAGCCAGACCGGCATGGGCAATATAAGCGCGCAGCAGCCATTGTTTGGGCGTAGGCCGATAATCCACTTCCGGTTCAAACCCGTAGCGACCCGGACCGATCAGATAGTAGCCGGGATCCCGCAGTTGGCTGTCGGTGCTTGCGCATTCAGCGGCTGAGCGGACTTTATCGATAGCTTTGCAGGCAATTTCTAATTCCGTATACGGCGAGCGTTTGGCGAGTTCCTCAATGGCATGCCGGTATCGATCCCGAGTCAGAAAATCCATGCCGGCGTACCCGTGGTGGTTGCGTAAACAGCGGTCCACCAGACTGACATCTTCCACAAAACACGGCCAGTCGAACGCGGAAATAGCCCGCATGCTGGTGATGATATTGCGCATGGTCAAATTGTCGGCAATCTGGTCGGCATGTTCCCGATGCACGATGTCTTCCAGACTGGCGCCTTGCTGATCCAGCCAGTCATCTAGAAAATCCAGAGAAAGCACGACCCCCGGATGCGGATCGTGCCAGCGTTGCAGAATTTGCACCACATAGGCCTGACGCAAGGCTACCGACGGCAATACGCCGGTCGGCAATGCTGATTCCGGTTTATCGCCACGAGTAGCCATTTGTTCAAATTGGTCGACAAACTGGTCAGCCAGTCGTCGGCCGCTTTGAGAACGCATGACTCTAACCGCCAATCGACGCAGGTTTTCCACCAGCAAAACCCGTATGGTAATCGGAATCGCCCAAAGCTCGCCCAGCGTGAGTGGCTCGACATCTTGATAGGCGCGTACGAACAGGGTCAATAACTCGGGCACGAAACGACTGTCGGTATGCGCCACCAAGGCCCAGGCAATCCCGTAAACGCGCGGAAAACCGGCTAATGCGCCTCCGGTTAATTTAGGCAATTCCCGGTAATAACTTTCCGGCAGGTCGACATGGATATCGCTGACTTGTTCTTCGATGACATGCACATTATCCAATAACCATTCCGCAGCCGGGGTAATGGCATGTTGCTGGCGTACCGCCAGTGCCACGGCTTTATGCGCCTCCAGCAATACCAGCGCATTCTCGCGCACACGAGGAATCAGGGTGCGAAATTTTTTTAAACGACCGACTTTTTGAGCTTTTGCCAAGCTCTGCGCATGCTGCACCAGTCGTTCGTTGCTGAACAATTCAAAACGGATAGGCGCTTCCTCGCCGCCTGGATGATCGACTCTGACATGACGTCTTTGATCGCGCCGCTTGAACATGGATGGTTTCTCGGATTTCGAATAATAAACAGGAGCCGACCAATACCGATTCATTTGGCGGATATTGCCGCCGAATCGAATAGTCGACCCGCCACACCGGGCGCTCCCGGTTTTGGCCCGGACTTGGACGTCAAGGCTTGTAACCACACTCAGTGTTAAAAATCCGGCTAGGAAACGCCGAACCCGCCGGTTAAGTGGCTTTGCGAATCGGCTTATGAGGAAGTGGGTTGGGTTCTAGAACCGACGATAGACAGGGATATTTGAAAAATTCAGTGGCATAAATGACGGCTTATATTTTGCCCAATAGCAACAAAACCAGCAGGATGATCACCACCAACCCCAGCCCATTGGTGGGCCCATATCCCCAAGCCCGGCTATGCGGCCAGACGGGAATCACACCAAGCAGCATCAGGATTAGAATGACGAGTAAAACGCTACTAATCGACATGGCAGAACTCCTGGAAAACAAAAGTACAAGTTAACCGCTTACAGAGCGATATGCGCTTGATTGGCGCAGGCGTGTTTTTAAACATGCACGAGGCCTAAAACACCCACAACGATCAAATACACGGCCACGAAATAATTTAAAAATCTTGGCACCGCCAGAATTAAAATCCCCATTACCAGTGCCAGTATCGGTTCGATAGCAATATTCATTTCAACTCCTGAAAATATTATTCGATTACAGTTTAACCGTGACATCGGCCGCGGTCTGTACGCTATCGCACGTAGTTTCTCCCACTAGACAAAGCCGCCATGCACCTCCCGCGCTTTAGGACGGCCTAACACCATCGCGGCGTGCCGATATGTCATTTGAATTTGTCGGCAACGGCGCTCAAGCCGGTTCTCAAATCATCCCAAACGGTATCCGCTGTCTTTTTCAGTTCTTCCCAGGCTTCGCCACGGGACTCTTCCAGCTCTTTCATTTTTTCGCTTGCAGCAGCTTGTTTAGCCCGCAACATTTCAATATCTGCTGCACAATTTTGCTTCACAAGACTAGCGGCTTTGTCTGCTTTCTCTGTCAGCGCGTCGATGTCGGCACTCAACTCTCTGAGTTCCGTGGCAAGAATTTCTATGTATTCGTTTTTGGTTTTCATGGTGTGCTCTTTGCAATTGAATAGGTGCGTGGCGTTGATAGGTATCGGTGTAACCGCTTAACAGCGCGCCTAAAAGGGGCGCGTTGGGCGAGTCTGTATGAGTGGCCTAATCAGTAAAAATACAGCTTAGCGGCTATTTTGCGTGGTGTCTGTACGCTAGCGTACTTACGCCAACGACAGTAGCTTGCCAGCCTCCTCTAACGCGTGGCAATGTTGCCCGTTTCATCGGAGAGCACGATTTCAACGCGTCGATTCAAACGGCGATTGGCAGACGTGTCATTGCCGGCTACCGGATACGCCTCGCCGTAACCGCGCGTGGTGACTTGCGCGCTACCAACGCCTGCATCGACCAAGGCCGTGCGCACGGCATAAGCACGACGATCCGACAATTCCTGATTCAGGTCATCGCTGCCCCTGCTATCGGTGTAGCCCTCCACCAACACCTTATAGGTAGGATATTGTTTAAGAAAATCGGCCAGCTTATCGATATCGCGCAAACCGCCCGACTCCAACTGCGCCCTGTTGGTACGAAATAAAACATCGCCCAGCGTGATCACCAAGCCTCGCGCGGTCTGCTTGGCGTTCAACTGATTGATCAGTACTTCCTGCTTGGCAATCAGCGCCTGATCATTTGCCGTTTGCCGATGCGCGGCATCGACTTCTGCAGTTCTGGCTTCCAGGCGCACTTCGTTGCGCTGAGCACTGGCCTGGCTAATATCTATTTCCGCCGATTTTTGCGTGGCGGCTGCCAGGGCAATAGCTACTTGTTGTCTGGCCATGTAGGCTAAGTGGTCAACCATTTCGGTGTCTTCGTCATCATTCAAAGCCTGGTCGGCCTTGTCCAGCGTATCCGCGGCCTGTTTCATTTCCAATGCCGCCAATGTCGCGGCTTTGGAATTGATTCTGGCGTTGTTATAACTATTATGAGCATCGGTAAGTGCGGCATTTTGCGGCATGGAACTACAGCCGGAAACAATGGCCGCAGCGAACATACTATAAAGACTGAATTGAAAAGAGGAATGGGTTTTCATGTTGAACTCCGTTAATGATTATTGGGCGACACGATCAATTTCTTGGCGCAACACGCGATTGCCTTCCTGCAGTTGGCGCGCAGCCTGTTGTGCCTTGGTCGCACCGGCCGTCGCCGAGGCGAGTTGCGCATCAACCTGAGCCTCTTCCGCCAGTCGCCGGGCCAGCAGATAATCCTCCCGCGTCATGGCCCGCTGAGCCGCATCCATTTTGTCCATGGCGGATTTGAGCGCAATTGGCGCATACTCGTTACCGCCGGCGCCGCCGGCATTTGCGACAGCCGCCTTGGAAACGGCAAGCTGTTCGGTTGGGGCCGGAATGCTTGCGCAACCAAACAATAAGGTTGCAGCGAACAGGCTGACGCCAATGCGTTGCATGTTTGATGCTGATTTGAGCGGATAAAAGTTTTTCATGATTTTGCATCCTTTGAGTTAAATGTCGAACACATCTGCGTTGCGGCCCGTGGAAATCGGCGGGGAATTTTCAGGCTATTTCTTAATCCGGGTGATAGGATGAGTCGCTAAGTCACTCTAAAAACCTCGAGAAAGATTAGACACCGATGCGCTGGCAAACACAGTGCGTTAGCGTACACAAGCACCGATTGGGATAGAATCGGCAAAAAATCAGGCCGATAATTAAACAAACACTCTGCCGTTGCGATAACAACAGTGAATACAGTCGACAGTTCGAATGAGGAAGTGCAGGTATGAACCAAAAATGGGACGGTATTGAACGGCGAAAATCGCTGAGGGCAAAGGCGGAAGCCATGGTTGCCAGCTTATCCCCGCAAGGGCCGTCAAACAAGCATACCGAAGTGTTGCTGCATGAACTCCTGGTACACAAAGTCGAGCTGGAAATGCAGAATGAGGAGTTGCGCAACACCCATATCGCCTTGGCACAAGCGCTGGAACGCTATGCGGACCTGTATGAGTTTGCGCCGGTGGGCTACATCAGTATCGATCAGGACGATACGATCAGCGAAATCAACCTGGCCGGGACGAGCATACTGGGTATCGAGCGCAGCAAGCTGACCCATAGCCGCTTCTCTAAACTTATCGCGCCTCAAGATAGCGACGACTGGTATCGCTGGTTCCATAAAATGATGGCATCGGCGACCACCGAGACGCATTCCTTCGGCATACATATGCTGCGTGCCGATGGATCGGTGTTTAATGCTCATCTCGATTGCCTGCGCCGGGAATCGACGGATTCGCAGTCTGCGCTACGAATAGCGTTCACGGATATCAGCCAAACCAAGCGGGCCGAGCCGGGGTAATTCTCTCGGTTATCTATTATCGCCATGGTGCGCTATCGCACCGACGCCGAGTCACTCTTCCTGAAACGTAACTACTCGCGCCCTATAGTCTGAGCGTTCCCAGCAAGAGCCATTTGAATAGCGATGAGTGGATTATATCCCCTGTCAGCCATGGTCTGCAGATAGCTGGATATTCGGCAGTAGGCATGGGCATAGTCTTCTGCTCGAAAGTAGCCGGAGACCTTTTGTTTGACCTTGGCCATGCGTAAATCCCGCTCAGCGCGGTTATTGGTAAATGCGACATGTGGGACTTTGGTGAATAGTAGCACGGAGGCTTCATGCGCTTTGAATCGCTCCCACAGATTGTGGGCATCGGCTTTGGCCAATTTGCCACGCTTTCCACTGGGTTTAGGCGAAATGATGGGTTACTCTTTTTCGCCGCGCGTCAGGATAGCCCGGTAACGTTTTTGCAAGTTACTCTGTTCACGCTCAGTCAACTTCTTGTCGGCACTTTTAGATACAGTGATGCAGGTTTTCTGCAATAAGAGTTTCATATTTTTTGCCCAACGATAGCCATGCGCATCCACAATAAAGGTCAGTTCGCGCAGCAAGTGTGAACCGCACAGACCATGCCCGCAATGTTGATAGGCGAAGTACGATGACTAACAGTCATGGATAATGGCACCGCCATAGCGCGGAATAATATTAATCGACGCGATGGCTTCTTTGCCCCGTTTTCGATGTAAAAATTTCAGCGTGATATCGCCGGCTGAATAGACGTGTATCCAGTGGCTAAGCTGATCCACTCGCAGCGAGGTTTCATCCACATGGATAGCGGGCGCTTGCAGGATTTGATTGACGGCTTGCGTTTCCCAGGTTTCCAACGCCTGATGAAGACGTAGAACAAATTTCAGCAAAGTCGCTTCGGCAATCACCACCTCCAGCATCGAGGTCAGCAGCTTTTGCACTCGATTCAAGGCCACCATCTGGCATACCAGAAAATTGATCACAAACGCTTTCAAACCATCGCCATATTGCAAAGGTCCGTGCAAGGCCGTAAGGTGCAATCGTAGGGCGTCAATAGGCGTAGCCGTATTGCGCCGCATGTTGGCTTTAAATCATTCGGCGTATTATGCTAACGTTAATACACCCCACGCGCGCAGGGGGAATAACATTATTCATCCGCCGCCAAGCGCATGCTACCGGCATGTCGTTGGTTGCGATAGCGCGCCAATGCCCAGAGTGGGAAGAATTTGTCGTAGCCGTGGTATTTCAGATAAAAAAACTTCGGAAAGCCGGGCGCGTTAAAGCTATCGTCGTGCCAGAAACCATCGGCTTGTTGGGTTTTCAGCAAATGCTGCACGCCGGCCTCGACAGCCGGACTATCCGTTTCGCCGGCCGACAGCAAGGCCAGAATTGCCAGTGCGGTGTGGAAGGCGGTGCTGTTATCGGCTTCACCGCGCACGCTGGCATCGTGATAGCTGAGATTTTCCTCGCCCCAGCCGCCATCGGTGCGTTGTTTGGCTTTCAACCAAAGCACGGCTTTTCGTATGCTTGGGTCCTTCCGGGGTATGCCGGCTGCTTCATAACCGTATAGCACCGACCAGGTGCCATAAATGTAATTGGTGCCCCAACGGCCGAACCAGCAACCATCATTTTCCTGCTGAACGCGCAAATAGGCGATGCACTTGTCAATGACTGCTTGATATTGTGGGTTTTGCTTGACCAATGGGCTTAACAACATGATGCAACGGCCGCTAACATCCGCTGTTGGCGGGTCTAATAGCGCACCGTGATCGGCAAACGGTATCTGGTTCAAATAATAATAAGTATTGTCGGCGTCGAAAGCGCCATAGCCGCCATTTCTGGATTGCATGCCGGCAATCCAGACGCCGGCTCGCTGGATATTTTCGGTAAAGGTCTGATCATGGGCTTGCAACATAGCCACTGCAACCACCGCCGTATCATCGACATCCGGATAATAGCTGTTACCGAACTGAAAAGCCCAGCCGCCGCCCGGTAAATTGGGTCGCTGGATTTGCCAGTCGCCCGGTTCGTCACGCAACTGCTTGCCCGCCAACCAATGTAAGGCGGCGGCCAGCGCTTGCTGGGTTTGTGGATCGCTGGCCTGGCGATCGACTTCCTGCAGGGCTAGTGCTGCCAAGCCGGTATCCCATATCGGCGACACGCAGGGTTGGCAATAGGCTGAGTCAGGTTTGACGACCAGTAATTTATCGATGGCGGCTCTGGCGATGCGCCGTTGCGGATCATCTGCCGAAACCCCCAGGTAATCCATCACTTCGTAAGCACTCACCATGGCAGTAAAAATCGCTCCCAGACCGTCGATGCCATTCAAGCGGGCCATGAACCAGTCGTGTGCCTTGGCGGTGGCTTTGCGGCGGATGCCGCCGGGGATGAACCCTTCCAAACACTGGCCGAGCCGATCCAGAATCAGAATGGTCTTGCCCAGCGGCGTTTTGACGTGGGAAAAGTAATTTGTTTCTTGATCAGGCGGAATCAGGAACAGTTCGGAAACACCGATTTTACCCGGATTCCGCGCCTTGACCTTGTAACTGCACAGAATGGACAGCGGCACCATCACGGTACGCGACCAATAGGATACTTTGTCGAGATGGAAGGGAAACCATTTGGGCAACAGCATGATTTCCACCGGAATGAACGGCGTCGCCCGCCAGGGGACCTGCTCGAACATGGCCAGCATAATGCGGGTGAACACATTGGCTTTGGCGGCACCGCCTTGCGCCCTTATCCACTCGCCAGCCATGGTTAGCAAGGGGGATTGGATGTCATCACCGGCTAATTTCAGTGCGTAATAGGCTTTAATCGTGCAACTGATGTCGCCGGCACCGCCTTTGTATAATGAATAGCTGCCGTCCGGGTTTTGTTGTCCGCGCAGAAAGTTGGCGATTTTAGCTTGCAATTGCGGATCGATTTCGTCCAGGTAATGCATCATCAGGATGTATTCCGCTGGAATGGTGCAATCGGCCTCCAATTCGAACACCCAATACCCTGGTTGGTTTTGCAGGCCCAGCAATTGCGTTTTAGCGAGCTCAATCGCCCCATCCAGGCCAGTTGCCGCATGGGGTACCATAGCGTCAATGGCATCTTGGTCGGCGCATAAAAGGTTTTTGATTAACATGGCGGGGTGTACTCCGAGTATATTTTTTGCTCGGCCTGTCCGACGACTTCCGCAACTCCGTAACAGTCAAAAAAAACCGCGGCAACTAACAGATTTGCTACGGTGAGTGGCCTTTAAGGCCGTGAAGACTGTCTGACAACTGAGTCATTGCAAAGATGTATTGGCAAACCAAGCCGAAGGCATTTACGCGCAGCATAAACAGCCCTAGTAAAGCTGTCTGTTCGTTATCGCACATAAGGCTGTTTTCCGCGACTTTACTATAGAGGCGCTGCGCATAGTCCGTCTCCAGCCAATGCTTTGCTCGTCAAATTGAATACTTATCCGCGATTTGTTATATCCTAGAACCCGATTATTTTATTTCACATAATATTGCTGGTAACTCGTATTATTCATTTGTGTCATTCCGTTATTTTACCGATTAATACCCTTTTTATGACCGATCTGAACAATCCCTGCCAGAATCGATTGCTAAGCGCATTGCCCGCCGAGGCTTCCGAACCCTTGGAGTCGCATCTTGAATTGGTTGATATGAGACTCGGCGAAGTCATTTACGAATCGGGCAGCGAATTGAGCTACGTCTTTTTTCCGACTAATTGCATTGTCTCGCTGTTATATGTGATGGAAAACGGTTCGTCGGCGGAAATCGCCGTGGTCGGCAACGATGGCATTATCGGTGTGGCGCTGTTCATGGGCGGCGGCACCATGCCCAATCGGGCCGTGGTGCAAAGTGCCGGGCAAGCGTACCGATTGCGCGGTCAACTTCTCATGCAGGCATTCAATCAGCACGGGGCGACACATCATCTGCTGCTGCGTTATACCCAGGCCTTGATTACCCAAATGGCGCAGACCGCTGTCTGCAATCGACATCATTCAATCGATCAGCAACTGTGTCGCTGGCTACTGCTTAGCTTGGATCGATTGCCTACTCATGAGCTGACCATGACTCAGGAATTGATCGCCAATATGCTGGGCGTGCGCCGGGAAGGCGTCACGGAGGCCGCCGGCAAACTGCAACAAGCCGGTTTGATTCATTACAGTCGGGGTCGTATCGTGGTGTTGGATAGACCGGGATTGGAAGCCCGTGTCTGCGAATGCTATCAAGTGGTCAAAACCGAGTCGGATCGACTTCTCCCGCCTTGGCAAGAGCCCTATGGCGTCTTTCAAGACAGCTAAGTCTGGGTGGCGGCGGATGATTTACCCAGCCGGTTAGCCGCATCTGTTTTAATTAGGACGTAAAAACCACTAAATGCCTCTCAGCGGACATCGACTAATCCGCAAATGAAACTGTCTGGAATAAACAAACGGCTTAGCGGCCTTGTACATGTTAGGTGGCCGGGTGGTTTTCGCCAAGCCGTGGATAGATTGCCGCAGCCACTTTCTCCAGCTAATTTATTCGGCCTAATTCGATTTCTCAACCCGCCGGGCCGCACACATCGATTTCTATCGTGGCAAATTAGGTGCGCTAGCAGACAGACAGTGAAGTCTTTCTTCGCTAGCCTGTCGAAATATCAGATGGCTTTTCTTATCTGGTCACCGTGAGCACAGATTTTATAGGGTTGCCTCTTGTTTAACCCGTTTGTTGCTAACTATCAAAATCACCGGAGCGTGTCCGTGTTAACCAACCAAGCTGTTTCCAGCGCTAATTGTCTGTTGAGATCCCTGCCACAGCTTGATCGCGACCGGCTGGTGGCACGTAGTGAATCCGTTGAGCTGATTTTTGCCGAGGTACTCTACCGGACTGGAGACGCTATTCCACATGTGTATTTCCCGACCGGTGGATTTATTTCCTTGGTAACCCCCGTCAGTGCCGATACCGGCGTGGAAGTGGGTTTGATCGGTAGCGAAGGCGTGCTTGGCATCACGCTAATGCTGGGCATTGAGATTGCACCGTTTCAGGCGCGTGTGCAAGGAGCAGGCACTGCGTTGCGGATAAACACGGCCTTGTTTCTGCGCGAGCTGCAACAGAGCTTAGCTTTACAGCAGATATTAAAACGCTATTTATACGTGTCGATGCGGCAACTCGCACAAACCGTTGCTTGTAATCGCTACCACTTAGTAGAGGCGCGTTTGGCGCGTTGGTTATTGATGACGCATGACCGAGCCGAGGCGGATACTTTTCATGTAACGCATGTATTTCTGGCCTATATTTTGGGCGTGCGCCGCGTCGGCATCACTAAAGCCGCTCATTCACTACAACAGCAAAAGTTGATCAGTTATCGACGCGGGGATATTACCATTTTGGACCGCATCGGCCTGGAAGCGGTGGCCTGCGTGTGCTATCAAATCGATAAGGAAACCTACCGAAGCACCTTGGCCTAGCCGAGGATCAGTTTGAAATGCCGACTTAACCTTTGATCTCGGAGACATGAACTGTCACCTCCATTAATGGCGACTGTGGATTGACGGCTATAAACGAGCCGGATACCGGCGGTATCGATTCCGGATGACTACTTACCGCGACGGCTATATGATGATGGCCGACCACCTCGCCCGAGGTGGAATCGAATCCTTTCCAGCCGGCGCCGGGTAGATACACTTCCGACCAGGCATGGGTACTGCCCTGCCCATACAACAGCGTCGAAGAGTATTGATAGCCGCTGACAAAGCGCGCCGCCAAGCCCAAGTAACGACAAGCCTCGGCGAACAAGGTGGCAAAATCTCGGCAGGAACCTGCCCGCTTCGACAGCGTCATTGCCGGCGACTGAACCCCCGGCTCTTCACGCTGTTGGTAACTAAATCCGGTTGCTATGGCTTTATTGATCCACTCTAATAACAGATAGGTTTCCACTATTTGGCCGGCCCGCCAAAACTGCTGCAGCCAAGCGTGCATCACAGATTGATCCTGTTTATACAGCACTGTTAAATAAGGCTCCAGGTCAAGCCGCTCGACGGCGTCATACTGAAACGGAAAAGATACGGCATATGACTCGACCAGAAAGTTAAGCGGCTGGTTATCGTAGTGTTGAAGCGAGACATGACTGGCAATTGAAAGCCGATTACTCGATTCGGTGAAAATCGCAATGGCCACGGTGTTATCACTGACATCCCGATGCCATCGGAGTTGATGCTGAGGCTGGATGATGATATCGGACGACTCGATGTGAATTTCCGGACCTTCGCGGGGACGTAACAGCAGCTTATGCGGTAACAATGTTACCGTTTCCGCGAATTGATATTGGGTAATATGGGTTATTTGCAGATGGCGCATGTTATTTACCTGTGAGGTTGATAGTTTTATCTATAGCATGCCTGGCTTCTTGCAGTTCATGGTTAGCAGTATCAACCGATTAAGCGATGTGGGCGGCACATTTTCAGTCTATCGTACTAACGACGCGTAAGCTGAATCGGCCGCTTCAAAGACTTGTTTAGTAATTTGCCGCACTTTGTCGACAACTTTATCAATTTTTTGCCCGACGTGTTTGGTCTAGTGGTCTGGTTGACAAACTACCAGCCCTGTTGCCGCTTATAAATAACTTGAGATCAAAATTCGGTTTGGACGATACTGATTCGAGTATTTCATGCTTTGCCTCTAGGTAATGATTTTATAGCGAGCTAGCGGCATGGTGGTACAAGGCTTGGCGGAAAATCGCAGCGAAAAGTCAATGGCCGTATGCTGCAAGCTCGCCGGAATAGTAGCGACAATTTCAAATGAGGTCTGTACGCTGCCATACATAAGCCAAAGTAAGGTGCGGGGTTTACTAAGATTGTGCCCGCGCAAGATTTTAGCCCATGGTCAGATGCAACAAAGCGATGTGCTTGGCAGAGGGGGTGTGGCAATTCCTCGTCAACGTTTTAGAGGCAAGGCTTCATCCGCATGGGCGCAACAACCGGCCCTGCCTAATCCTAATGATAAGCCGCTATCGGCAGTACGCACCTGGAAAACCCAACTGCTTCCAGGCTTCGTAAAGCACGATGGACACCGTATTGGAAAGATTCAAACTGCGGCTTTCCTGACGCATCGGCAAATAAACTTTTAACGCTTCAGATTGTTGGGCAAGGAAATCGGCCGGCAGACCACGTGATTCGGGACCGAATAACAACGCGTCGCCGTTCTGGAATTTGATTTTGCTGTAACTTTGGCTGCCTTTAGTGGTCAAGGCCAAAACACGCTTGGGCTTGCTGTGTTCGATATAGTCGTTTAAGGAAGCATACTGCTTGACGCTGACCCATTCGTGGTAATCCAAACCCGCCCGGCGCAACCGTTTATCGTCCAGTTCAAAGCCGAGCGGTTGAATCAAATGCAGCTGTGCGCCGGTATTGGCGCACAAGCGGATAATATTGCCCGTATTAGCCGGTATCTCCGGCTCGAATAAGACAATATCCAGCATAATTTACTTGCTATTCACATCGATGGGCGATAGCTTCCATATCTCACTATTGTATTCGCTAATGGTCCGATCGGTGGAAAACTTGCCGCTGGCCGCGGTATTGATGATGCTCATTTTGGTCCAGTATTCCTGATCGCGCCATGCCTGATCAACCCGTCTTTGCGCATCCAAATAACTGCGAAAATCGGCAATGGTCATCCAGGGATCGTGCGGACTCTTCATTGAACCGATCACGTCATCGAAAATACCGGGTTCGAACTGATTGAAGTGGCCGCATTCCAGCAAACGCATCACGCCTTGCAAATCGGCATCCTGATCGATATAGGTTTGAGGGTTGTACTGTGGCCGTAAGGCTTCCACCTCGGCTTCGGTTAAGCCAAACAGGAAGAAGTTTTCTTCGCCCACCTCTTCGCGAATCTCGATATTGGCGCCATCCAGCGTGCCGATGGTCAACGAGCCGTTCATCATGAATTTCATGTTACCGGTACCCGAAGCTTCTTTACCGGCCGTGGAAATCTGCTCGGACAAGTCGGCGCCCGGGCAGATTTTTTCCATGGCCGACACCCGGTAATTGGGTAAAAATACCAATTTCAACTTATCCCCGACTTCAGGATCGTTATTGATCACACTGGCGACATTGTTGATCAGTTTGATGATCTTTTTGGCCATGACATAACCCGGCGCCGCTTTACCGCCGATCAATACGCAACGATCCACCCAGTTATGGGTATCGCCGCGTTTGATTCGATCATACAAATGGATCACATGCAGCACATTCAGCATTTGCCGTTTGTACTCGTGTATGCGTTTTACCTGCACATCGAACAGCGCATCTACATTGATTTCGATATCCAATTCGGCTTTTTTGAAATCCACTAGCCGTTGTTTACTGGCCTGATTCAAATCGCGCCATGTTTTCCGAAACGCGGCATCTTCCGCGTAAGGCTTCAGTTTGGCCAATTGGGACAGATCGGTAATCCAGCCATCGCCGATGGTTGCCGTGATGAATTCCGCCAACTCCGGATTACAAGCCGCCAGCCAACGCCGCGGGGTAACACCGTTGGTTTTGTTGTTGAATTTATCCGGCCACAACTCGTAAAAATCCTTGAACAGCCCTTCTTTCAATAACTTGGAGTGTAATTCAGCCACTCCATTCACCGAGAAACTGCCCACTATCGCCAGATACGCCATGCGCACTTGCTTTTCGTGGCCTTCCTCTATCAACGACATACGCGTTAATCGTTCGCTTTCGCCCGGCCAGCGCGCCGACACTTCCGCCATGAAATGGGCGTTGATCTCGAAAATTATCTCCATCAAGCGCGGCAACAAGTTCTGCATCAGGTTCACAGACCATTTTTCCAACGCTTCCGGTAACAGGGTATGGTTGGTGTAGGCCATGGTCTTACGGGCAATGCTCCAGGCTTCATTCCAGGACAAACCATGAATATCCATCAGCAAACGCATCAATTCCGCCACAGCGATGCTGGGGTGGGTGTCGTTTAACTGAAAGCAGTTTTTTTCAGCGAATTTTGAGAAATTTCTACCGTGCCGACCCACCCAGTTCGCAATCACGTCTTGCAAACTGGCGGACGCCAACAGGTATTGTTGCTGTAAACGCAGCGCTTTACCGTTTTCATTGGCATCGTTGGGATACAACACCATGGTAATGTTTTCGGCGGTATTCTTTTGCGCCACGGCTTCCGCATAGTCGCCGGCGTTAAATTCCTGTAGATTGAATTCTTCGGTGGCGATCGCCTTCCAAAGACGCAAGGTATTCACCGTGCCGTTTTTGTAACCAGGAACCGGCGTGTCATAGGGCATAGCCAATACGTCGTGCGTATCGACCCAACTGGTGCGTTTATTGCCGTGTTCATCGATATGCGACTGGGTACGGCCGCCGAATTTGACTCGGGTCATGTATTCCGGACGCTCAATCTCCCAAACGTTGCCGTTACGCAGCCAATGATCGGGTTTTTCCACCTGTTCCCCATTTACGATTTCCTGGGTGAACATACCGTACTCATAGCGTAAACCGTAACCGGTGACCGGTAACCGCAAGGTGGCGCAACTATCGATAAAACACGCTGCCAGCCTGCCTAAACCGCCGTTGCCCAAACCGGCGTCGGGTTCGCTTTCCATTAGCTCTTCGGCTTCCAAACCCATACTGTACAAAGCCTTGTTGACTTCGTCATCGATACCCAAATTCAGCATGGCATTGCTCAGCGAGCGCCCCATCAAAAATTCCATCGAAAGGTAAAAGGCTTTCTTACAATCTTCGTCGCGATAAACGTTGTAGGTTTTTTTCCAACGCTCGACTAAGCGATCGCTAATGGTGAGCGACAACGCCTCATACGCATAATGCGGGGAGCGGCAGTTTTCATCCCGTCCCAACCGATGGCTGTAATAATGTTTAAAGTCGGCGGTGATATGCTTTTTTTCCATTCCCAACTTGGGAAGCTTGGTGATATCGGCTTTCGGGGTACTTTTACTGAAGACTTTATGTGGCATCGCTTTACCCTATTTGAATGGTGAAAATTTACTTGGCAAAAAGTTAACACTACAAAGCAAAATGCGCCAGCTTTACAGCATTGGCGCATGATCGCTTATCGGAAATTGAATCGCCGTTCTAGCTCAATTTACCGTGACAATGTTTAAACTTTTTGCCTGAACCACAAGGGCAGGGATCGTTACGACCAACCTTTTGCGATTCCCTGACAAACGGTTGTTCGGTGGTTTCCGGTTCTGCTGCCGGTGGCGATTGCTCCGGTTCAGGCTCGAAAGCGGAATGCGCTTCGGCATGTTCATAATGCATTTCCATCGGCGCCTGGCGCTGTTCGTCAATGGCCTGCACATCTTCTTCCTTGGTGACCTGGACTTTAGCCAAAATCGTCACCACTTCCACTTTGATCTGACTCAACAAGTTGTTGAACATTTCAAACGCTTCGCGCTTGTATTCCTGCTTGGGATCTTTTTGGCCGTAGCCACGCAAATGGATGCCCTGACGCAATTGATCCATGGCCGCCAGATGCTCTTTCCAACTGTTGTCCAGCACTTGCAGCATCACGGATTTTTCGAAATGTCTGATGACATCCTGTCCGATAGAGGCCGCCTTCGCTTCACTTTCCTGCTCGGCTTTTTCGACGATTAATTGCCGCAACTTAGGCTCGTTTAAATTGCGGTCGGCGTCCAGCATCTGCCCAATAGGCAAAGGCATGTTCAAGTCTTGCCGCACATACGCTTCCAGACCGTCAATATCCCACTGCTCCTCCATGGTTTTCGGCGGAATGAACTGGGTAATGGCGTCATTAATCACATCGGAACGGATGGCGGAAATGATGTCTGAAATATCTTCGGCAGCCATCAGTTCGTTACGCTGCGCATATACCACTTTTCGTTGATCGTTGGCGACATCGTCATAAGCCAGGATTTCCTTACGGATATCGAAGTTACGGCCCTCGACCTTACGTTGGGCGCTTTCGATGGAACGGGTTACCCAGGGATGTTCGATAGCCTCGCCTTCCTGCATGCCCAGTTTTTGCATCAAACCGGCCACGCGTTCCGATGCAAAAATCCGCATCAGATCGTCTTCCAATGATAAGTAAAACCGCGAGGAACCGGGATCACCTTGACGGCCGGAACGGCCACGCAACTGGTTATCGATACGGCGCGATTCATGCCGTTCGGAGCCGATCACATGCAAACCGCCAGCTGCGATAACTTTTTCATGTCTGTCCAGCCAGGCACCGCGTACTTTTTCCCTTTCGGCTTCGCCGGCTTCTTCACCCAATGCGGCCAGTTCGGCGCTCAAGTTCCCGCCCAACACGATGTCGGTACCCCGCCCGGCCATATTGGTTGCAATAGTTACCGCGCCCGGCATACCGGCATTCTCAACGATATGCGCTTCGCGCTCGTGTTGTTTGGCATTTAATACTTCGTGCGGAATGTTTTGCTGCGCCAATAATCCGGCAATCAATTCCGATTTTTCGATTGAGGTGGTGCCCACCAATACCGGTTGCCCACGCTTGTGACAATCTTTGATGTCTTCGATGACGGCATTGTATTTTTCGCGTGCCGACAGATAGACCAAATCGCCCATGTCTTTACGGATCATCGGTCTATGGGTGGGAATCACCACCACTTCCAGGCCATAGATCTTGTTCAACTCGAAAGCTTCGGTATCGGCGGTACCCGTCATGCCCGACAGCTTTTGATATAAACGGAAATAATTCTGGAAGGTGATGGAAGCCAGCGTCTGGTTCTCGTTTTGAATGGTCACACCTTCTTTGGCTTCAATCGCCTGGTGCAAACCGTCCGACCAACGCCGCCCGGTCATCATCCGACCGGTAAATTCGTCAACGATGATAATTTGATCGTTTCTGACCACATAATCGACATCTTTCTGGAACAACACATGGCCGCGTAACGAGGCATTCAGATAATGCATCAGGCGAATGTTGGCCAGGTCGTAAAGCGTGGAACCTTCCTCGATCAAGCCATGCTCGACCAATAACTGCTCAACCTTTTCGTAACCGGCTTCGGTTAAATGCACTTGGCGGGATTTTTCGTCAACGAAATAATCGCCGGGCATTTGATCCTGTTTCTCAGGGTCATCGGCTTTTTCTTGGCGGGAAAGGTGCGGAATGATCTGATTGGTTCTCAGATACACATCGGTACTGCCATCGGCCTGACCGGAAATGATCAGCGGCGTTCTGGCTTCGTCGATCAAAATCGAGTCCACCTCGTCGACGATACCGAAAAACAGCTCGCGCTGCACCTTCTGCTCCAGGCTGAAGGCCATGTTGTCGCGCAGATAATCGAAGCCGAATTCGTTATTGGTACCGTAGGTGATGTCGGCCGCATAGGCGGCCTTGCGCTGATCATGATCCAGATCGCTGACGATGACGCCCGTGCTCAAACCCAGAAAACCGTACAGTTTCCCCATGGTTTCCGCATCGCGGCGGGCCAGATAATCGTTGACGGTAACCACATGCACGCCCTTGCCCGGCAAGGCATTCAGGTAAGCCGCCAACGTCGCCATCAGGGTTTTACCCTCACCGGTTTTCATTTCGGCGATTTTGCCGTTATGCAGCACCATGCCGCCGATCAGCTGCACATCAAAGTGACGCAGGCCGAACACACGGGTAGACGCCTCGCGCACCAGCGCAAATGCTTCAGGTATCAGGCTGTCGAGTTTTTCGTCTTGTGCCAAACGGTCGCGAAACACTTGCGTTTTAGCTTGTAAGGCCTCATCGGACAATTTTTCATATTCAGCTGCCAAGGCATTGACTTTTTTGACCAGCTTGCGTTTTTTCTTGATCAGCCTATCGTTACGACTACCAATTACCAATTTAACCAGCTTACCCAGCATGATACTTCCAGTGTGTGATTGAATTCAAAGCCGACGATTATAAACCCTATACTGCCCCTGTCGCCAGAAAACAACCTATTCAATCAGGGCAATAGCCGTTAAAGGTTACAAAACGCCGGTAAAAAAATTGTACGCTCCCTAAATAACAAACCACTAACTCGGCTTATTTCAACGACATTAAACCGCAGGGTATGCTCCAGAGTAATTGCGCAACGGACCCATTGGCAAAATTGACCTGAATACGGGTCAAGGACGCCTTCTTGATCAGGATACTGTCGTCAGGGGCATTGATCAAACCGGCAACCAATTCAGACATCGTCGGCTCATGCCCCACCAGCCAAACATCATTCACGCCGGCATCCTCCAGCATATTCAACTCGGCAATAATCGCTTGCGGATCCGTTCCCAAACTCAGCCAGTCGACAATCTCGACAACAGCACAATCGGGTAAATGCGTGTGCAGCAACTTGGCCGTCTGTTGTGCCCGCCTTAGCGGACTACTGTATAGCTTAGCCGGAAGCAAGGCGTGTTTTCGGCAAAATTCGGCCACCCTTACCACTTGATCCTTGCCTTTTTTTACCAAGACCCGTTCGGCATCGGAGATCGGATCGGTATGGGATTCGGCGGTCGCGTGGCGTAAACAGGTGATGAGCATGAAACCTCCTTCTTTAACAGCTATGAGGATAGCGCGAAAAAACGCCGGTTTATCAGTTGTTCTCTAACTTGGGTAATGGCTTTGCCAAACCCATGGCATGCCGGGCCAACAGTTTTTTGGCAAACGGCAAATGGTCTAAAAAAGCCAGGCCTGTATTGCGCAACGCGGCAACCGGCAGCCAATCGTTGGAAAAGATCCGCACTACGTTATTGGTAAATCCTATGGTTCTATTATGATCGGCTATGCGTTGCTTGGCGTAAGCACTCAATAAATCGGCGCCGCCGATATCACCCTGCCGTTGTTGCTGCCCGAGCACTCTTTCAGCCAGCTCGGCCACATCGCGTATACCCAGATTAAAACCTTGCCCAGCCACGGGATGCAGCTGATGCACGGCATTGCCGATGATCACAGCCCTGCCGGACACCATGCTTTCGGCCCGAATCAAACTGAGCGGAAAAGCCCGCCGCGGCGCCGCCAACTTTAATTCACCCAACCGGTAGCCGAAACAGGCCTGCAATTCCGCCATAAATTCGGCTTCGCCGCTTGCCATCAAGGCTTCCGCCTGCTCATGCTCCCGCGTCCAAACCACCGACATTTGCCTGCCGGCAACCGGTAACAGAGCCAACGGGCCTTGGGCGGTAAACCGCTCGTACGCGGTATTTAAATGCGGCAAACCGGCCTGAACTGTCGTGACCAGCGCGGTTTGGCCGTATTCGGTGATTTGTTGCGGGATATCCAGCAATTTGCGCACCGTCGACTGTCCGCCATCGGCGCCGACCAGTAATTGCGCCGTCAAATTCAACGATTGATTATGCTGCTTGAGACTAACGTTGACGGCGTCGTTGCCGGACATTAAACCCGCCACCCGGGTTTCATACAAGCAGGTCACCGCCGTTTGCTCGACTAGCTGGGCCAGGTGCTCTTCTATGTCGCGGGCGGCGATTACATAACCCAGCGCATCCACGCCTTGTTCCAATGCGGACAAGCGGGTTTTGCCGAAGTGGCCGCGATCGGAAATATGAATGTTTTTAATGGCGGTCGCTTTACCAGCCACGCCTTGCCAGGCTCCCAAAGCGTCCAACAACCGCACGGTGCCGGCCGCCAAAGCCAAGGCCCGGTCGCCCGCGGGCGAGTCCCTTAATTGCTGCCGGCCGGCGGCTTCCACGATAGCCATGCGGAGACCGCTGTTTTTTAACGCCAGTGCCAGACAATTTCCGGCCAACCCGGCTCCAACGATAATCAGGTCGTAGTGCTGTTGCATTTAAACACCCTGCATCAAGGCTTCAATATCCGCAATGCTTTTTGGCACACCATGGGTAAGGACTTCATGGCCGTCCTTGGTCACCAGCACATCGTCTTCGATACGAATCCCAATACCGCGCCATTGCTGGTCCACGCTATCGCAATCCGCCGGCACATAAAGTCCCGGCTCCACGGTCAACACCATGCCCGGCTCCAACAAACGCCAGTCGTCCTTGATTTTATAATCGCCCACATCATGCACATCCATACCCAGCCAATGGCCGATACGATGCATATAAAACTGTTTGTATTTTTCGTCTTTGATGAGCTTTTTAACCCGCCCTTTCAACAAACCCAATTCCACCAACCCTTTGGTGAGCACTTCAACCGATGCTTCATGAGCTATATTCCAGGCAATACCCGGCCGAATCTGCTCCAGCGCCGCGGCTTGAGCATCCAATACCAGCTGGTACAGCAATCGTTGCGGCTCGCTGAATTTACCGGATACCGGAAAGGTACGGGTGATGTCGGCCGCGTAGTGATCGCATTCCACGCCGGCATCGATCAAAAGCAAATCGTTTTTGTGCAGTTTGTCATTATTTTCGATGTAATGCAGCACACAGGCATTCTTGCCGCCCGCCACGATGGACGGATACGCCACCGCCCGTAACCCGTCCTTAATAAATTCGTGTATCAGTTCCGCTTCGATTTGATATTCGTACATGCCCGGCTGACAGGCCTGCATGGCCCGCACATGCGCACGCGCGGAGACTTCCGCCGCCCGCCGCATTAACTTGAGTTCTTCCGAACTTTTAAACAAGCGCATTTCATGCAGCACATGTTCCAGCGACACCAGTTCGCCAGGCGCGGTCACGCCGCTGCGGGATTGTTTGCGGATGTTATTAATCCAGTCCAATAGCTTATGATCCAACTCACTATCCTTGCCCATCGGGTAAAACACTTTGCCTTTGTTTTCCAGCATGCCCGGCAAGATATCATCCAGATCGTCGATCGGAAATGAATCATCCGCTTCGTAATGCTTGGTGGCGCCTTCAAGGCCGGCGTGCGCGCCTTCCCAGAGCGCTTTTGTTTCGTCGAACTCGCGACAAAACAACACGTACTCGCCCTGTTCGCGACCCGGAATAAACACCGCCAGCGATTCGGCTTCATTAAACCCGGTCAGATAATAAAAATCGCTGTCCTGCCGGTAAGGGTAATGTACGTCGCGATTGCGGGTTTGATGGGAAGCGCCGGCTATGATGGCAATATTACCTTTACCGATTTGTTTCATCAGCATGGTGCGGCGTTTTTTAAATTCGGCTTGTTTCATCGGGATATCCCTATCAATGCAGTTTGGTGTTTTTGAACTCGACGAATTGGTCCCGCACGATCAATACCGCGGCACGCACATATTCGTGAACTTCGATCAGCGCGGCCTCGTCTTCTTCGCCGTCGACATTGCTATCGATTTTGGTCAGCTCGATCAAATCGCGCATCACTTCGGCACTTTCGCCGGGCCAATCCGCATCGGTATGCGCATAGCCGACACCGAATAAAAACCCTTGGCACCATACCCGCAGGGCTTCAACTTGATCGCTTAGAGTATCATCATCATCAGGCAACAATATGTCGAAGCCAAATTCTTCGGTTTCCGGCTCGAGCAATTCTCTACTACGCTCGAATAAATCCACCAACAAGGTTTTATCCTCATCGAACACATCGTTTTGATCGGCAAACAACTCATGCAGCCAATTTGCCGCATCAGCCTTTAGCTCGACACATAACATTCCTACCGCCATGCCATGGGCTTCGGCAGCACCCATGTCGGCATCGTATTTTTCCAAAACTGAGTTAACGGCCTGATACATGATTTTCCTAACTTTCCTACTGTGTTTAAGCTGTTTAAAACTGGCACTTATGCTACCATTGTTCGCCATTTTTAATGATTTTAATGTCGTATCAGCCAACACTTTGCTATGTCTCAATCAGAAAAAGACCCTTATACAGAATTAGCATCACTGGAAGCGAAATTGGATACGCTGATTGCGCAATACAATCTAATCAAAAGCGAGAACAAATCGCTGAAAGTTAAACAAGACGCCTTGGTTAAAGAAAAAGCCAAACTGCTGGAAAAAACCACTCTGGCCAAAGCTCGTGTCGAGGCCATGATTGCCCGCCTGAAAGCAATGGAACACGATTCATGAGCAAAACCATTCAAGCGGTATCGCTGAATATTCTCGGTAAAGAATACAAAATCGCCTGCGCCAAGGAAGAACAAGCCGGTTTAATCCAGACAGCTCAAGAGCTAGACAGGCAAATGCGCAAAATCCGCGATACGGGTAAAGTCGCCGGTGCCGACAGAATTGCAGTATTGGCTGCCTTGAATTTAGCCCACGATGCCGGCCCCGGTAAAAACACCGCCAACGATATCGATTTTTGTGACCGCTTAATCGATTTACGCCAAAAAATAGAAAACGTTTTAGAAATTCCTTAAACCTGTTTAGAATAGCAAGCCTATCTCCTGCAGCGTTCGAGCAATGCTGGGTGTTTCCTGAACCTGTTTTTACCCCGGAAACTTTTTGCCATTCATGGTGCGCATGCCTGTTTATTCAGGAAGCCTGATTGACTGGATTTGGTTTCCACTTGAACCTTCGGTTCAAGGACGAAAGCATGAGACGGCGCAGGCGGGAGACCTTGTTTATCCATTCCGGCAATATATCCCGATCCCGGTGTATTTTAGGCTGACGCCCTAAAACTACTAGCCGGCGACCGCTCCACTTCCGCAAATCGGCACAATCAAACGCAACTCCGGTATTTCTTTTCGTCACGACGGTTATAATGCGCGGCTAATTTTTCAATTACCTACAACCTTCGCACCGTGCAACCATAACATCATGAATTTATTGCTGAAGTATCTTTCCAGCTGTTGGTTCCTAAATAACCCGGCCGATTTAGTCCCGCCTAAATCCTTTATGTGGAAAAACGTCACGTTTTATTTGATTTCAGGTTTTATCGTCGAAGGCCTGATTTCAGACCCGGCCGACGGTACGCTGGAAGTACTTGGCCGCTTTATCATGGCCTTCAGTTCGATAGGCGCCCTGCTGTTATTCGAAAAAAAATGGCATTACTTCAACCAGTTATACACATCCATCTTCGTTTGCGAAAACTTCATCATGACCCTGGCGGTAGGCGCCGAAATGCTGGATTTATGGATGACGATGCACCACATCGAACCGCGCGAGGAAATCAATATTGCCGCCGCGACATTCCTAGTGACGTGGTACATCGCCATCGTCAGCTATATTTTCAGACAATTTTTTAACTACCGCACCAGCATCAGCGTGATTTTCGCCTTCAGTTATTTTGTACTGACCTACGGCATCCCCATGCTGTTGATGGATATCTAAGCGCCTTCGGCCCAAATTCTGCCAAGCCCGAATAATGCCGGGATTTTATATTTTTATACGCTATGGAATTCACACTCAAAACCACCGATGGACAGGCCCGCCGCGGCCAGCTGACATTTAATCGCGGGACGGTGGAAACCCCTATTTTCATGCCGGTCGGCACTTATGGAACAGTTAAGTCTCTGACGCCGGAAGACCTGCTGGGATTGGGCGCGCAAATCATCCTCGGCAACACCTTTCATTTAATGTTGCGCCCCGGCATGGACGTCATGAAAGCCCATGGCGACCTGCATGATTTCATGCGCTGGCAAAAACCGATTCTGACCGATTCCGGCGGCTTTCAAGTTTTCAGTTTGGGCGCCCTACGCAAGATCAGCGAACAAGGCGTAACCTTTAAGTCGCCAATCAACGGCAGCAAGATTTTCATGGGTCCGGAAGAATCCATGCAGGTACAGCGCGATTTGGGCTCCGACATCGTGATGATTTTTGACGAATGCACGCCCTACCCGGCCACCTACCAGCAAGCCGCGGACTCGATGCGTCTGTCGCTGCGTTGGGCGGAACGCAGTAAACGCGCTCATGAAGGTAACTCCTCCGCGTTATTCGGCATCGTGCAAGGCGGTATGTTTCCGGAATTGCGCCGGGAGTCTATCAACGGCTTGACCAATATCGGCTTCGACGGCTACGCCATCGGCGGCCTGTCGGTCGGCGAACCCAAGCATGAAATGCTCTCCACATTGGATGCCATCATGCCGGACATGCCGCAAGACAAGCCGCGTTATCTAATGGGCGTCGGCACCCCGGAAGATTTGGTGGAAGCCGTGCGCCGCGGCGTGGATATGTTCGATTGCGTAATGCCGACCCGTAACGCCCGCAACGGCCATTTATTCACCCGTTTCGGCGTGATCAAAATTCGCAACAACCAATACCAATTCGATACCCGACCGCTGGATGAAGACTGCGGTTGTTACACCTGCCGCAACTACTCGCGCGCGTATTTGAAGCATCTGGATAAATGCAAGGAGATGCTGGGTTCCCGTCTCAACACCATACACAACCTGCATTATTATCTGGAACTGATGCAAAGCATTCGCGTGGCCATAGAGGAGCGACGTTTCGACGAATTCGTGCGGGAATTTTATGAACTGCGCGGCGTGACGCTGCCGAGTTAACACCGGTTCAGGAGACTTACCGATGTCCGCTACCGATAGCCTGGATTTGTTGCTCGCCGAAATCGATCTGCTTAAAGCGGAACTGCAATTGCAGTCACCTGAGCTCGACCCGGCTTTACAACAAAGCCTGGACATCGCCTACACCCACGACAGCAATTCCCTGGAAGGCAGCAGCCTGAATTTAGCCGAAACCGACATGGTGATCAGAAACGGCCTGATGCTGCCCGGCAAATCAATGGCGGAAAATCTGACGGCATTAAACCATTACCAAGCCATTCAGTTCATTCGCGAACAGGCCGCCGAACAAAACTTGCTATCGGCCAGCGCACTGCAAAAACTGCAGATCATGCTCTGCCGCGGACTGCAACATCAAACCGGCGGCGCTTACCGCAACCAAGCCGCCCATCTACTTAACGATCAAGCCGCGCCGCAAGCCGACCAGATTCCGCAATTATTAGCGGAACACCTGCATTGGCTCAACCTGGAAGGCCCATTTCTGCACCCGTTGCTTTTCGCCGCCGAAGCTCATCTCAGGGTGTTATCGCTGCAACCTTTTCAAAACAATAACGGATTATGCGCACGCCTGCTGATGAATCTGATTTTATTGACTGAGGGCTTCCCCCTGCTGAATATCGCCGCCCATCAAACCATTCGAAACGGCTACATCGCGGCATTCAATGATGCGCAAGCCGGCGACCGTTTGAAATGGCAACTATTTATCGCCGAACAAGCCCTGCTTAACGGCCAATATTTAATGCGTCGACTGCAATAACAAACCGCCCATTGATGCTGGATCGCCAGCATCATTCTTGGCGATTTTCCAGCACACCCAAAACATCCAATACTCGACTGCAGTATGCGTGCTCGTTATCATGCATCAACGCCACGCCGAGCTGGCGGCGGTTACTGAGCGTCAGATGCTCCATCAACACGATAGCCGAATAGGGTGTGCCCTGATAATCGACACTGGCCTTCTGATGCCCCCAGGCTCCATATTCGCAATGAATAATGCCCTTAAGCGTACCGGCGGCATATGAGTTGAACAATTCGAATATTTCCTCGCGGGAGGTATCCCGCGACAGATTGGCGGTAAAGTCGATCACCGAAACAATGGCAGTCGGCACTCGGTAGGACAGCGAATCCAATTTGCCGTCCAACTCCGGCAATACCAGTGCGGTAGATTTACCGACATTGGTGGGCGTCGGCACAATAGACACCGCGCAAGCCCTGCCCAATTGAGACGATGGGTGATAACCATCCAACACTTTTTGGTCCGAAAGTGCCGGATGTATGGTGATGATGCGGGCGTAATCGATGCCGAAATGCTTGTCCAGGATGTAGCACAGCGGCACCATCGCATTGCCGGTGCAGGTACTGGCGGAAATCACATCGTGCAAGGCCGAGTCATAGTTCCGATGATTGACGCCAAATACCACACTGATGTCGCAACCGGCAACGTTCCAGGTACAGAGAATTTTTTTGGCAATTTTTTGCTGAATCAGCGCCCGAAAATCATTAATCGACGCAGTACCGGTGGCATCGAACAACACATCCAGCTCGAACTCTCTGAGCGGGGCAAAACTATCCTTTTCCGGCGGACTGCGGCGGCGGTCGACGCGTTGGTAATGCACTTTTTTGCCGCCCAAAATCAGATCGCTGCCCTCATAATCCACCGTAAACGGCGGCCGGCCGTAAGTACTGTCGTGAGCAATCAGATAGGCGACATGATCGATAGGCATCACGTCGCAAACGACCCGAATATCATATTTTCCGCCCGCAGCCTGAACGAAATTATTCCGCAAAACCCCGCCGCCTATTCTGCCCAGCCCGACTATCCCTACCCGTAAACTCATGACTGCCTGGCCTCCGCGGTGAACTGCAAGCACTGCATGTAGCGCGGAGAAAAGAAATAGAACGGTGTCGATGCTAGTTGCTTTAAGGTCATGGCGAGTTTGTTATTGTTATTGGCAGCGGATTTATATAAAAGCAAAATCAAACTAGGGCAATAACAACGTCAAGTCAAGCGCAAAACGCTCAGACCGCCCGACCGCTAAAGTCTCGATGGCTTAAACATCGAATACACCCGCCCTTAGCAAACCGGGCCGACCTGCTTCGATTAAAACACCGGCACTTCAAAAACAGCCTTATTCCTGATCCAAGCCAAAGGCTTCATGTAACGAACGCACGGCCAGTTCTAGATATTTTTCGTCGATAACCACGGAAATTTTGATCTCGGAGGTGGAAATCATTTGAATGTTGATGCCTTCATCGGCCAGGGTTTTGAACATGGTACTGGCGATACCGGCATGCGAGCGCATGCCCACACCGACGATAGAGACCTTAACGACACCCGTATCACCGATAATTTGGGTATTGCCGCCCAACTCATTGCGCAAGCCTTCCAATACATTTTTGGCGCGGGCAAAATCATTATGATTGACGGTAAAGGTGAAGTCGGTGGTGCCGTTAGCGGAGATATTCTGCACAATCATATCGACTTCGATATTCTCTGCGGCGATCGGTCCCAAAATTTTCGATGCTACGCCCGGCAAATCAGGCACACCGGTCAAAGTCAGCTTGGCTTCGTCCCGGTTAAACGCGATGCCTGAAATTAACGCTCTTTCCATTTCTGATTCCTCAAAGGTAATTAGGGTGCCATTGCCTTCCATAAACGAAGACAACACTCGCAATTTGACATTATATTTGCCGGCGAATTCGACCGAACGGATTTGCAATACTTTGGAACCCAGGCTGGCCATTTCCAGCATTTCTTCAAAAGTAATTTGCTCCAGACGGCGGGCCTTGGGCACCACGCGCGGGTCGGTAGTGTAAACACCATCCACATCGGTATAGATATGGCATTCATCAGCCTTCAATGCCGCAGCCAGCGCCACGCCGGTGGTATCCGAGCCACCTCGGCCCAGCGTAGTGATGTTGCCGTGCTCATCCACGCCCTGAAAACCGGCTACCACTACCACCCGACCGGCATCCAAATCCGCACGCATGTTAGCTTCGTCAATCTCGCGGATACGGGCCTTGGTATGCGCGCTATCGGTTAAAATTTTGACCTGTGTTCCGGTGTAAGAACGGGCATCCACACCAACGTTATGCAGCGCCATGGATAACAAAGCAATGGTGACCTGCTCGCCGGTAGATAACAGCACATCGAGCTCACGATCGGTTGGCTGCACCTGCATTTCTTTCGCCAGCGCCACGAGGCGATTGGTTTCCCCGCTCATCGCGGACACCACCACCACAATCTGATCGCCCGCATCTCGGGCTTTCTTGACTTTCTCGGCCACTGCCTTGATACGTTCGACCGTACCAACAGAAGTGCCGCCAAATTTATAGACGTACAATGCCATGTTTTTTATAGACCTTTTTGGCGTTTATTACGCCCTCTCCATAGATGAGAGGGTGAGGAGAATTTCGAGCATTTTCATCAATCAACGCTTGCGCAGCTTATGACTTGCTCGCCAGCGTTACCAATAACGTGAATATTTTACCGCGCGCAGCTTATTTATCCGATACAAAATTATCCGGCAGCTTTTCCGGCAAAAAGAATGCATCAAAACCTCTTGCGGCAAGACCTGTTCGTAACTGTTTATCGCCCGTCCATAACAAGCCATCCGTTTCTATACTCAACGCCACAAATAACAAATCTTTTGCATCCACGTCTTTAACCAATGCCCATGCTTTTTTGTAATGCCTCGACTGAAATACTATTTTCATCAAAGAAATCAATATGCCGGATCAGTTCGTAAAGCAGTTCCAAGATTTCATCCTGGGAATGTTTACTGACTACGCAGATTTTTTCTTTGTATTTAATACGCAGATTTTTTCTTTGTATTTAAATAGTTCGACAAAACCATATTTTGGCATTAGCAATGGCTGCTCAGAGCGCAATAAGACATTGGCTATTTTCGAATTTTTATTCACCAACGCCGAAAAAACGATATTGGTATCGACAATCACCGGTTTCATTTAATTTTTGCCAGAAACTTTTCTTGATTTTCCCGCCACCAATTTTCTTTCAGTTCATTGTCAAGCAAGCTTGCGTCATCATCGGTCATTTGACTTTTTGAAATCAGCTCTTTGATCCGCAGCATCTCAATCAGTCTTGTCAATTCATGAGCTGGTAAAAACTCTTTGGAGAAGCTTAAATTGACTGTTTTGTCTGTGGTTTGGTATGTCAACATGATCAGGGCCTCTTTTGGTTAATTTAGCCTGTCTTAATAATGTGTCGCTATCGCGACGGATTATTTTAATGTCGATTCTCGCACCGACAGCCGAGATACTTTTCTTTGCTTGTCCAAAGAAAAGTATCCAAAAGAAAAGACACCCGGACGCCGCTTGTATCCTCCGCTCCTCGCTTTCGGCGGGGGTTGACGAAAGGGGCTCCCTGCCCCTTCGTCAACGCGATGCATCCCTGCATCGCCCCTTCGGGCTAACCCGCCAAAAGCTCCGGTGCTCGGCGCGTCATACGGGAAAAATCCATCCTGATATTTGAAGGCAAATCTAACGTAGGAACAATGAAAATTTGCTCAAATATGGTTAGGATCTATATTTATTTCAACTCTTTTGGCATCATTTACTGCTTGCTCTCCTTCTTCCGTTGAAAGGAGTTTAAATGTGCCTTCAAGGTGCTTCACTTCGATAAAGTAATTTTTTTCAGCACTAACTTCAAATTGGTGAGGTTGCCCGCCTTGAAAAGCCAAACCCAATACATTAAAAATATAGTTACCTGTTACAACATCAAACATAAAATAGTTATTTGGACCGACGGTTGATGCCAATCGCCCATTAATCATAATGTGTGTTAGTGCTCCAGAGCCACCAAACCCGCCTCTGCGAATAACATAAATCCTAGCTTTACCCACAACATGATAAAATTTTTTTGCATCTGAATCTTTCTGAGTAGGTGATAATTGACCGCTAGCAGCACAGGCCACCATCAATAATGATAGACCTATGATAATAATTCTTTTGATCGCAATATTTAGCACTTACATTATCCTTGTGAAATTTAATTTTTTCGCCCCATGCAAGCCGCAATCATTAAACCATTTTTCTAGTTGAGGAGGGATAGAGCCGTAGGCTGGGTAGAGCAACGCGAAACCCAGCAAAAAACAACGCTAGGTTTCATTCATTCAACCCAGCCTACAAAAACCGACCGTAACTCAACGATTGCGGCTCCGAAATGTTGGGTTACGCTATCGCTAACCCAACCTACATGGGGATGGGTTTTTCTGCCGTTATGCCGCGTCGAGCACCGAAGGTATTTAACGGAATTGCCCGATAGACGATGCAGGCCCAATAGGCCGGAATAAGCGAAGCATTTCCGACTGATACCTGCTTACCAGAAACGCCTACCGGCTTATTCTGGCCTACAAACTTTGTCGCCGCTGACGACCGCCAAAACCTTGGCGCGCACAGGATCATCGCGAGAACCGACTTCAAAACAGGGCCGTAGGCTGGGTAGAGCAACGCGAAACCCAGCAAAAACATCAAAGCTGGGTTTCATTTCATTCAACTCAGCCTACAAAAACTAACAATAACTCAACGATTTCCGCTCCAAAATGTTGGGTTACGCTATCGCTAACCCAACCTACATTGGGATGGTTTTTTGTCCCGTTATGCCGCGCCGAGCACCGGAGGCTTTGAACGGACAAATCGGCAGGACAGCCGATTTGCATGTGTAGCACCCGAAGGGCGAGGCACAGGGATGTACCGAGTGATTTGCCCGATAGGGGCGATGCAAGGATGCATCGCGTTTTACGTAGGGGCTGGGACGCCCCTTCGGAAAACCCCGTTCAAAGCCTTCGGAGCGCAGGATCAACGCGGCATCCGGGTATCTTTTCTTTTGGATACTTTTCTTTGGATAAGCAAAGAAAAGTATCTCGCTCGTCGGTGCGAGAACCGACTTCCAAATAATCCACGGCTGCATAGACAAATAAACCATTCAGAGCCGTAGGCTGGGTAGAGCAACGCGAAACCCAGCAAAAAACATCATAGCTGGGTTTCATTTCATTCAACTCTGCCTACAAAAACCAACAATAACTCAACGATTTCCGCTTCGAAATGTTGGGTTACGCTATCGCTAACCCAACCTACATTGGGATGGGTTTTTCTCCCGTTATGCCGCGTCGAGCACCGAAGGTATTTAACGCAATTGCCCGATAGGCGATGCAGGCTCAATAGGCCGGAATAAGCGAAGCATTTCCGACTGATACCTGCTTACCAGAAATGCCTACCGGCTTATTCTGGCCTACAAACTTTGTCGCCACTGACGACCGCCAAAACCTTGGCGCGCACAGGATCATCGCGAGAACCGACTTCAAAACAGCCCATCGCAATAGCGGCACATTAACTCAAACAATCTCGCCCTCTTCATACAGCGTCTCTGGCGCAATATCGGCCCCATTTGGCCAGGATATACTCCAGCCATCGACGAAAAATTTTTGGAAATATTGCTTGTCTTTCAGAGGCTCAAAAACTTCACCATGCAACCACTTACAACAATCGGCAATCCTTTTCTCGCCATTATCGAAGGTCAACTTGATTTTATAATCGGATAAATATTCAGCTTCTATGACGACAGGCATATATTGCATGACATTCTCCATTAATTAAGAGGTTCAATTCGATCGATCTGTTTGCCTTGCGTGGCTTTTTGCCAATTCTGCATCAATTCTTCCTGATGCATCAACGCCCATTCCTGAATCAATTTTTTAGCAGTCTTAGAGTTAATATTGCCTTTTATCATACCGCCATCCATGCCAAATAAACCTCGTTGTCCCTGGTATTCATCATGGAAATGCGGCGGATTATGATCGTTATGAAACATCCGAATGATGATTCCAAAAAACATGGATACATAGGGCATCACAATCCACCAACTCAAAAACCAATTACCCCAAACGCTCCTTCACCCACTCCGGCACCGCCTGCAACGCAGCGGCCAGATTAGTCGGATCATTCCCGCCAGCCTGCGCCATATCCGGCCTGCCGCCGCCTTTGCCGCCGACTTGAGTGGCGACGAAGTTGACCAAATCACCGGCCTTGACCTTGCCCATGGTGTCTTTCGATACGCTGGCGATCAGACTGACTTTATCGCCGTTGACGACCGCCAGCACCAACGCAGCAGTACCCAGTTTATTTTTCAGTTGATCAGCCAAATCGCGCAAGGCTTTGGGATCGACATCATCCAGTTTCACGGCCAGCACTTTCACGCCATTGACCTCAACGGCCTGACTGGTCATTTCATCGCCCGCCGAGCTGGCCAATTTGGCTTGCAGTTTTTCCAGTTCTTTTTCCAGCGCACGGTTTTTTTCCACCAGTTGCTGCACTTTATCTGCGGCTTTATCCGGCGAGGTTTTCAACAAACCGGCAATGTTTTGCAAAGCATTTTCGCGTTGTTCTACCCATTCCAAAGCCGCTTTACCGGTCACGGCTTCCAATCGGCGTACACCGGCTGCAACCCCGGTTTCGCCGATGATTTTGAACAAACCTATGTCGCCGGCTCTATCTACGTGCGTGCCGCCGCACAGCTCGGTGGAAAATTCACCGATTTTCAATACCCGTACTTCGTCGCCGTATTTTTCGCCGAACAAAGCCATCGCACCGGCTTTCATGGCCTCGTCTTTGGCCATCACTTCAGCTGCCACCGGATTATTCAACCGAATTTGCTCGTTGACCATATCTTCGATAATAGCAATTTCCGCCGCCGTCATCGGCTCGAAATGCGAGAAGTCGAAACGCAAGCGCTCGGCATTCACTTGCGAGCCTTTCTGCGCCACATGCTCGCCCAAGGTACTGCGCAGGGCGGCGTGCAAGAGATGGGTGGCGGAATGGTTGCGTTCGGTGGCTTTGCGAGTCTCGGCGTCCACGCTGACTTCGCAGGCCTGTCCACTGGCGATGGTACCTTGTAAAACCTTACCTTTATGCAGGAACAGCTTGCCGCCCTGTTTTTGGGTATCGTGCACTTCGAATATCGCGCCGTCGCATTCGATCAGACCGGTATCGCCGACCTGGCCGCCGGATTCGGCGTAAAACGGGGTTTGATCTAAAATCACCACCCCTTCGTCGCCGGCTTCCAGACTCTCTACCGCTTGACCTTTTTTGTACAAACCGATGATCTCGACTGAGCCATTCAAATTGAAGTAGCCGGTAAATTCGGTATTGCTATCGTGTTTGATGTCCTGATCGTAATCCGCCGCAAAACTGCCGCCAGCACGGGCGCGATCGCGCTGGGCGCTCATTTCCACTTCAAAACCGTTGTGATCGACGCTGAGATTATTCTCACGGGCGAAATCGGCCGTCAAATCCACCGGGAAGCCGTAGGTATCATAGAGCTGAAACACCACATCACCGGGTATCACCCTGCCTTCCAGTTTAGCGACACAGGCTTCCAAAATTTTCATGCCTTGCTCCAGGGTTTCGGCGAAGCGTTCTTCTTCTTTTTTCAGCACCCGCTCGACTTGTTCCTGGGCCTTGGTCAGCTCCGGATAGGCCTCACCCATCTCGGCCACTAATGGCGCAACCAGTTGGTAGAAGAAAACTTCCCGGATGCCCAAACGGTAACCGTGGCGGATGGCGCGGCGAATGATGCGGCGCAGCACATAACCGCGACCTTCGTTGGCAGGCAATACGCCGTCTGCCACCATGAAGGCGCAGGAGCGGATATGATCGGCAATCACCCGCAACGAGCTGTTGGTTAAATCGCTAGTGCCGGCCAATTTGGCGGCGACTTTTAACAGGTTTTGGAATAAATCAATTTCGTAATTGCTATGTACGCCCTGTAATACTGCCGCAATCCGTTCCAGGCCCATGCCGGTATCGACGGATGGTGCAGGTAGTGGGGTCAGATTGCCGTCCTTGTCGCGGTCGTATTGCATGAACACCAGATTCCAGATTTCGATATAGCGGTCGCCGTCTTCATCCGGACTTCCTGGAGGGCCGCCGGCAACATGCTCGCCGTGATCGTAGAAAATCTCGGTACACGGACCGCACGGACCGACATCCCCCATGGACCAGAAATTATCTTTGGCACCGATACGAGAAAAACGGCTCGGGTCGATTTTGACATCTTCCAGCCAGATGGCTTCGGCTTCAGAATCTTCGTTGAATACCGTCACCCACAAACGTTCCGCCGGAATGCCGAGTTCCTTGGTCAGAAAATCCCATGCGTAATGAATGGCGTCTTGTTTGAAATAATCACCGAAGCTGAAATTACCCAGCATTTCGAAAAAAGTATGATGGCGCGCAGTGTAGCCTACGTTTTCCAGATCGTTATGCTTGCCGCCGGCCCGCACACAGCGCTGACTGGTGGCGGCACGAGTGAAATCTGTATTTTCCCTACCCAAGAACACGTCTTTAAACTGCACCATGCCGGCATTGGTAAATAGCAAAGTCGGATCGTTTCCAGGCACTAAGGAGCTGGAAGGACGCACGGCATGGCCGTGTTGACGAAAGAATTCCAAAAAGGCGGTCCGCAATTCGGCACTGGTCATTTTTTTCATGGTGATTAGTTCGATTTTTGTTTTAACGAATGTTTGTAGAAGCTGATGGCTCTGTCGCGATTGATGCACTTCACTTTGTTCAGCACATCCTACGTGCTATCTTTTAACTCTTGCAAGGTCATAAATTTGGCTTGACCAGAAAGCACTCGTGCCATCCGCACATCAAGAGTCTCTTTATGCCAAGCGGGCGATTCAACCGGGACGGATTCATGACATAGACTGTCCCAGATTTCTTCCATCAAATGCATGCGTTCGCTGATTGATAATGATTTGATTTCATTGCTGAGCATAACTGACCTTTACTTTTACCTTGTACGAGCCAAAAATTATTTGTTTTGAGTCCGTAAAATGCATCGACTACAGGAGGCGTGTTGGTCGCGATTGATGCGCTTCACTTTGTTCAGCGCATCCTACGGACTACTAAAATATCCCGATTACCATCACCATCCAATTAACTTGTCATATTCCGCATGGCTGCCTATCCAAAACCACAAAAAGCCTTCAGGCACCGGAACCGCCAAGGCACGATAGCTAATGCCAATTCGCGCCGACCAAACTTTGCCCACTTTTTTAAACTGTAGCGAAGGTTGACTAGGGTCAATTTTGAGCAATTCAAAATTTTTGTCGGCCAACCGCTGGATTTCAACCGGCAATTGTCCATAACTCGTCCAAAATGCCGATGACGCGTGATGTTTCAAAGCTCGCGAGCCATACCTGACTGATACTCAGTTAATGCACTGTTGATTAAAGCATCCAGCTTTCCTTCCGACTCATCCGTTTCGATCTTTTGATCCCAACGTCTTTGCTCAAATTCGACAAACCAATCCCGCAATTTTGCGAAGGCTACGTTATCCAACGCTGCGATTCGCTGTTCCAACAATTCCACTTCATTCAAGGTATTAGCCATTAACCACCTCGCGAATTTAATTTAATTTTCAATTCCGCAAACAAGCGTTTGATCATCTCGCCGCTAAAGCCGCGTTGCTGCAAAAACCGGCTGCGTTTTAGCCATTCGTTTTGCGTCAGCGACTTTTCGTCATCGTATTTGTTACAGTACACATCCATCAACAGATTGTGCCAGCCGCCTTGTTCTTCGGCGTGTTCATCCAAATCGACATCGGTAATGCCACGTTGCTGTAACTCATAACGAATACGAATTGGCCCATAGCCGCTGGCGAGACGTTGCCGCACATAGCATTCGGTATAGCGCACATCGTTTTGCCAGTTTTGCTCGGCCATTTCGTGTATGACCGGCTCAACCTCATCGCGCTGAAAACCTCTCAGCGCCAGCTTATCCAGCAATTCTTTTTGGCTATGCTCGCGCCGGGCCAATAATCGCAGACAAACCGCTTTTATTTGTTGGCTGCGCTCAATCGCCGTCGACAAACTCGGCGTCGTCTGCTTCATGGGCCGGTGCCACGGTCGCTAATTTTGCAAAAGCTTTTTCGCGAATGGCTTTTTCCAATTCCACCGCTTTATCCGGGTTATCTCTTAAAAACTGTTTGGCGTTGTCTTTACCCTGACCGATTTTCTCGTTGCCGTAGCTATACCAGGAACCGGATTTTTGCACGAAGCCGAATTCCACGCCCAGATCAACCAGTTCGCCGAAAAAGGACACCCCTTCGCCATACAGAATCTCGAAATCGGCTTGTTTGAACGGCGGCGCGACTTTGTTTTTGACCACTTTAACGCGGGTTTCGTTACCAATGACTTCGTCGCCTTTTTTGATGGCGCCGATGCGGCGAATATCCAGCCGTACCGAGGCATAAAATTTTAGTGCGTTACCGCCGGTGGTGGTTTCCGGGTTGCCGAACATCACGCCGATTTTCATCCGCAATTGGTTGATAAAAATCACCAAGGTATTGGAACGCTTGATATTGGCGGTGAGTTTGCGCAAGGCTTGCGACATCAGACGGGCTTGCAAGCCCATGTGCGAGTCGCCCATGTCGCCCTCGATTTCGGCTTTGGGCGTTAATGCCGCCACCGAGTCGATCACCACGATGTCGACCGCACCGGAACGCACCAACATGTCGGTGATTTCCAATGCTTGCTCGCCGGTATCCGGTTGCGACACCAACAAGTCATCGATATTCACGCCGATTTTTTGCGCATAGACGGGATCCAGCGCATGCTCGGCATCGACAAACGCAGCAGTGCCGCCCAGTTTTTGCATCTGGGCGATGGTTTGCAAAGTCAAGGTGGTTTTACCGGACGACTCCGGCCCGTATATTTCGATCACCCGGCCGCGAGGCAGACCGCCCACGCCCAAGGCAATATCCAACGACAACGAGCCGGTTGATACGACAGCGATATCGCGGCTGGCGGCGACATCGCCCATGCGCATGACCGAGCCTTTGCCGAACTGTTTCTCGATCTGCATCAATGCGGCGCCTAACGCCTTTTTCTTGTTCTCGTCCATTTCTATACCCGGTAAATCTATGACTGGTTAAAGCCGTGCATTATCACACAGATAGCCGCCTGTAAAACAGTTTCCATGAAATGTCGATTGGGGTTTTTCCCGACTGATTAGTCCGATTTTACTGGCTTTCGATAATTTCCAGACAGCGCTGAAACGTGCTGCGCACGATAAACAAGGTCATCACAATGGGATACAGCAAATAGTGCTCGGGCATCGCCAACCCAATCAGCACCCCCACCGCTAACGCGCAGGTATCGAAACGCGACAGATATCGTTGCAGATAACGCAAGGCATCCCGCGACTCTCGGTCGAAGCGGGGACTTTTATTGATGAAGGCCAGCAACATCCAGCCGCAGAGCAAGGCGTAATAGATGGGAAACACGTGAAACATCGGCGAGCCTTTGCTAAACAAAGGCTCCCAGTAACCGTACCAGGCCCATAGAACGCCACATGAAAAACCATCCTGCCAGACGCTGCTCGGCAGTTTTTTCAGACAGCCGCCCAACAGGAACAACCCGGCCAGATAGGCGCCGGACATCCATACCGGCTCCTGATTCAGAAACGGTAAATATACACTCTGGGTTTGCACCAGCGTCGTCAACACGACGCAGAAGATAATAAAAATAGGCATAACATTCAGTATAGAAAACAGAAAACGCCTAATTTACACGTCAACGCCCCACTTTGCCTGCAGATAGTTTTGCCGGGTATCGAATATCCGTTGCAGCTTGCCGCCTATCAACAGCCTGTGCATGACCTGCCCCAGCCAACCCCATGGCATGGCGTAAAACACAAGGTCTTCCATGACGACATGCCCCTGCTCTTCCGTCAAGCACACTTCGTGACTCCAAAACTTGAACGGGCCGACCGCTTGTTGATAGACAAACCGATGCGGTTCGTTGCAGTGACTGATTTCAGATAACCAGGGCATGGGCCAGCCGAACACGGCCTTCATCCGGTAACCGATCATCAAGCCGGTGTAGATTTTTGCCGGCACTCTCGAGGTAATTTCAACGTTAAAAAACGCCGGAGTGATGTGATTCAGGTAATGCGGCGACGAGAAAAAATCCCAGGCCTCCTGGCGGGTCAGGTTTAATGCCTGCCGACGATAGAGCTGATAAAGGTTCATGTGGATTAACCTGGAAAAACGCGTTGCGGATATCGGCAATCTACCGCAAAAAAATTATTTTGCGGCATACTCAAAGCCGCAGGCGATTGGCCGCTCACTTTTTCAAACTTTGATTATGATCAAAACATTAGGTCAAACCCTTTTGAGTATTTTTTTAGCGGGGTGCTCCATGGTTGGTATACGCAATAGCGCGGAAGCCGCTTACACAGTGATTTTACAAGACGGCGACATTGAAATCCGCGCCTATCAGCCTTTACTGATCGCAGAAACCATCATCGACGCCGACTATGCCGACAGCGGCTCGATAGGCTTTAACCGTCTGGCCGGCTATATTTTCGGCAACAATCGCCAACAGCAAAAAATGGCCATGACCACGCCGGTTTACCGGGAACAACAAGGCGAAAAAATTGCCATGACTGCGCCGGTGTTACAGCAAAAATCCGCCGGACAATGGCGCATGGCGTTTGTGATGCCGCCGGAATACGCGCTATCCACGCTGCCCGAACCGCTCGACCCGCTGGTGGAAATCAAACAGCTACCCGCTAAAAAGGTCGCTGTGCTAGGTTATTCCGGCAGCTTGAGCGAGGAAAAAATCAACGCGATGGCGAACGAGTTAAGTACCTGGCTGAGCCGACAGGATTATAAAATCCGATCGTCCGCGCGTTCGGCGGCTTACGATCCGCCCTGGACTATCCCGGCACTACGCCGTAACGAAGTGCATATCGATATCGAATGAGTTATTGCGGCCGCGTGGACTGCAGTTTAGGTACAGCAGCCAACAAAGTCTTGGTGTAAGCATGCCGGGGCCGCGTTAATACCTGCTCGACCAATCCTTGTTCGACGATTTTACCCTGATACATCACAGCCACCTGGTCGGCCATTTCCGCCACCACCCCCAAATTGTGAGTAATCAGTAAAAAGCTCAAGCCTTGTTGTTTTTGCAGATTTTTAAGTAGCTCAATGATTTGCGCTTGTACCGACACATCCAGCGCGCTGGTAGGTTCGTCGCATATGATTAATTTAGGTTCTACTGCCAAAGCCCTGGCAATACAAATCCGCTGGCGCTGACCGCCGGAAAACTCATGCGGGTAGCGCAGCGCGGCATCTACAGGTAAATCCACCTGCAATAACAGCTCAGCGACCCGATTTTGCATCGCTTCCTTAGATATCTCGGCTCGTAAGGCTCGTAAGCCTTCGGCAATGATATCACCCACCACCATTCTGGGATTCATGGCTGCAAACGGGTCCTGAAACACTATTTGCATCTCGGCGCGTTGACGGCGCAAGGTTTCACCGCTTAGCTGAGTCATATCGACACCAGCAAACAACACCCGCCCAGCTTCCGCCGGGATTAAATTCAACAAACCTTTACCCAAACTGGTTTTGCCGCAACCGGATTCGCCTACCAAGGCCAATGTGCTACCGCTATGCAATTCAAAATCGACCCCGTCCACCGCCTTGATATGCCCGACCACCCGCTTGAAAATACCTTTACGAATCGGGTAATAGACTTTAAATTTTTCTACGCTCAACAAAGCCGGTTTGGCTTGCGCTGGCCGGCCCACACAACTTTCCATCTTGGGCAGCGCTGCCAACAATTTCAAGCTGTAGGGATGCTGGGCCTGATGGAAAAATTCGGCAATACTGGCCGTTTCGACAATCTTGCCTTTTTGCATCACCGCAATCCGATCAGCAATATTGGATACCAACGCCAAATCATGACTGATCAACCACAGTGCCATGCCGGTTTGTTTTTGCAGGTTTTTCAGCAAATCCAGAATCTGCGCCTGAATGGTCACATCCAGCGCCGTAGTTGGTTCGTCAGCAATCAACAAATCCGGCTTACCGGCCAAGGCAATCGCGATCATTACCCGCTGGCGCTGACCTCCTGAAAGTTGATGCGGATATTCGTGGATACGGCGCTCGGGCTCGGGGATTTCCACCTGTTGTAACAGTTCCAGCACCCGCTGATTAGTTTCTGAATTGGATAACTGAAAATGGATATGCAAGACTTCGGCAATCTGCTGACCTATCGTCATCACCGGATTTAACGACGACATCGGATCTTGAAAAATCAAACCAATCCGCCGACCGCGTAACCGGCAAAAATCGATTTCCGGAATGTTCAGCAAATCCTGCTCTTGCAAGGTTATGCTCGCAGCCTGCATCTTTGCATTATTCGGCAACAGCCGCAGCACCGACAATGCGGTGATAGATTTGCCGGAACCGGATTCGCCGACCAAAGCAAAGGTTTCGCCGGGTCGGATTTCGAAGCTGATATCGTCGACGACGGCGATTGGGCCGAAGTGGACGGATAAGTTGGTGATGTTAAGTAATGGGTTCATCTAAACAGTCCCTAGCTGAACTAATTGCTGAAACCAGCCAGCAAAGTGCTTGCATTCATCACAGAGCTTATCGAGACCGATACTTTGAATGGCTAATGGGCCATGGGTGGTTTTACGATAAGAAAGCCCCGTTTGCAAAAGCGCATCGCTAATGCGTTTTGATGGCCTTGTTTCATAGCTATCGTTTATATGTTCAGGACTTTCAAATTCTTTACGAATTAACTGCAATTTTTCTAAAACCCTGGACCACTCAGAGTTAAGAGCGGTTAGTTTGGCTATTTCTGAAAACAACAGTCCTTCAAATTCATAAGGTTGTATGTACGGAAAGAAACGCTGCGATGCTTCATTATAATCGCTGCAAATATCGTCCTTTAAAGCAGTCTCAATAAAGTGGGTTTTTTGATAGGTGTCATTAATTTTTTGGCTTTCCTCCAAGCCAGGAAAACGTTTGTCTAAGGCATATAAATCAAAAAATGTTGTAACAAGTAACGATTTATCTTGTTTTAAAGAATTGATAATAAACTTTTTGACTCGATCATAATTCAAAGCACCACCTTTTGAATTAATTGATGTGCTAATTAAGCAGGGCTCCAAATAGATGGCTTGATATGCGAGCGGAATTTTCAATACCTCCTGAATAAAGGTTTCTTCTGTTTGCCCTTCGCAAACAACTCTAACCCGCATCATCGGCTTGGTCTCCCGCCGATGATATTGCGTTGCCATAGCTCTCCTAAACTGTAATCTTCCAACCAGTCTTGTAATTGATCTTCATCGAGACGCTTAAAGGTAGAGGCATTGTTTTCTCTATCTACCACAATAATATCGTTAGCCGAAAAGTGATTAATGAGCTCAACGGATTGAGTAGAAATAATTAATTGGGTTTTTTCTGAAGCTATTTTGATTAAATCGGCCAGTATGGTTAAGGCGTATGGGTGAAGACCCAGCTCGGGTTCGTCGATAATGGTGGTGTCTGCCATTAGTTCCTTTGGTTGCAATAATAAGGTTGTCAAACAGATAAAACGTAAAGTACCATCTGATAAGACGAAGGCTTTGAAGGGCGTGTCTGGGTTGCCGACTTCTTTCCATTCAACTTGAATATATTCTTCGCCGTCTCGGAAAATAAAATCGTCGAAAAAAGGAGCGACAAGGCGAATAGTTTTGACAATAAGGGAGTAGTGTTGCGGGAATTTAGTTTTTAATAGTAGTAAAAAAGCGGCTAGGTTGTCCGCATTGGGCTTTAATCGTAAATTGTCAGATTTAGAATGAATTTGCTTGACTAGAGCAGTTTCAGTTGTGTCGGAAAAATGGTATACCCGCGTATTTTCAATAGCCCATTGAAATATCGTTAAGCTATCATCAGTTTCATTTATCTCACTGAGAGTTGATTCTGGATTTCCGGAATTAGCTGGAGCTTTGAACTGCAATAGTTCTTCCAATGGCGGGTTGTGACTTTTATTCACTCCAAAAGCAAGTGTTTCGGAATTTACAATTAATCTATTGTCAATAGTCGGTATAAGATTGATAGAGTAAATATTGTCATTAAAGAAAAGTTGAATTCTAATTTGATGGGTTTGTTTTCGGCCATAATGTAAGAAAGCATTCGCTCCTGCGTTTTTTTGAATAAAAGCTTGAAAAGTACCTGTTTTTATATGCCTTAAAAGATCAAATGTAGAAATAAAATTGCTTTTTCCAGCACCGTTTGCGCCGATTAATATATTTAATGATTTTAGTGCCAAGTTTTCCAAATCTTGAATGGATTTGTAACCATGAATGCTGATCTGATCCAACGCCGCCATTATTGAGTTCTCCTAGGATCAAACGCATCCCTGACGCTATCAGCAAACAAATTCGCCGCTAGCACCAGTGCAAACATAAACACAAACGCGGCTGCCAATGACCACCAAACTATGGGTTCGCGGGCCATTTCCAGGCGGGCGCTGTTGATCATGTTGCCCCAACTGTGGGTGGTGGGGTCGACGCCGATGTTGATGTAGGACAGCACCGCCTCAGCCAGTACTAAGGAGCTGAAATCCAGCACTACCGAAATCAGTACGATGTGCATGACATTGGGCAATATGTGACGAAACAATATCATGGCAGGTTTCACGCCCAAGGCTTGCGCGGCCAGCACATATTCCATTTCCCGTAGCTTCAAAGTTTCGGCCCGCAGTAAGCGGCATAAGCCCGTCCAACTGGTGACGCCTAAAATCAGGCACAGAAACAGCAAGCGCATATCGGCGCGCACCAACAAATTGTTGAAATTTTCCGGGTGGTTGGCCATGTAGACCTGCACCATCAAAATCGAAGCGGCTATCAACAATACGCTGGGAATGGAGTTGAGAGTGGTGTAGATGAATTGAATCACATCGTCGACCCAACCTTTGAAATAGCCGGCCATGATGCCGAATACGATGGCCAGCGGCAACATCACCAAGGTAGTCAGGGAACCGATCACCAGACCGGTACGTATGCTTTTCAAGGTCTGGTAAAACACGTCTTCACCGACTTTATCGGTACCCAGCACATGATAATAAGCCGACAAGGAAAACAAGGTATAACAGCCACTCACCACCAGGAATAATGTCGCCCATACGGCCTTGCTGCTGGTGCTGCGCCATAACGCCCGGCGCCGTTCGTGTTGGTCGCCCCAAGCCAACACTAAGACCATCAGCATCAGACCCGCCCCCCGGCTAAATCCTCCGAAGGTTTTATCAAAAACATCGCCAGCCCATTCCGTTTCGGGGTCGGTCAGATGCGCGCCACCGTATTGCAGGCGAGGATAATCCCAACCGGTGGAGCCGTCGCCCAGGGTCAGCGTTTCCTTGGCATAGCCATAAACCGCAAACGGTGCGGAATAGGTTTTTTCGCCGTGTTTGCGCATGGTGGTGCAAGCCACATCCAGCAGACTTATAACCTCGTTACCGCGGCTATCGCCGTCTTTAAAATGCACCGAATCGGCCAGGCCGATCAGCGCGAAACACAACAGCATAGCCAGTGATGCCATTGCCACCGGGTTGGAAGTGATTTTTCGTAACGGCCTCCGCATCTGCGCCTGCCGCGACATATAAACCGCCAACCCGGCAGCGGCCAAGACTAGAAAGTAAATCAACGCGTCAGTCCATAACACGATCATCAGCTTAACCTCACGCGCGGATCGACCAGGGTGTAGGAAATGTCGGTCAGCAATAAGCCGGCGACGTATAACACCGAACCCAAAAACACCATGGAGCGGACGATGGCGAAATCCTGCCGATTAATGGCATCAATGGTGTAACTGCCCAAACCGGGAATGCTGAAAAATGATTCCATAATCAGGCTACCCATAAACAACAACGGCAACACCACCACCACGCCGGTCAGAATGGGGATCATGGCGTTTTTCAGTACGTGTTTGAACAATACCTGGGTTTCGGTCAGGCCTTTGGCTCGGGCGGTGCGCACGTAATCCTTTTCCACCTCTTCCAAAAACAAGGTGCGGTACCAACGAGCGCCCGAGCCTATACCGGCCACCACGCTGATCATCACCGGCAGGATCAAAAACTTGATCGCCGCCAGCCCGCTGTCGTAACCGGAAATCGGCACCAGCTTCAGCAGTTTGCCGATAACAAACTGACCACCGATGATATAAAACAAGGACGATACCGACATCAACATTACGCACAACACGCTGCTGCCCAATTCGACGTAGGTATTGCGGAACAACACCATCAACAAGGCCAGTGTGATATTGACCAGCAAGCCGACCGCCAGTGACGGCAAGGCTAGCGCCAGACTGGGCCACATGCGTTGACGAATGTCGGTGCCGATGTTGCGACCGCTATCGGAAATACCGAAGTCGAACAAAAACAGATTCACCGATTTTTGGTAAAAAATGGTATCGCTTAAGCATTTGCCGCCCGCCTGCCCGCTATTCCACAACAACGGCAAATCGTAGCCGTGCTGATGTTTCCAATTTTGAATGGCTTGCTCGGTGACGTGCTTTTGCCCGAGTTGCATGCGGGCCATGTCGTCCGGACTGTTAACCACGAAAAACAGCACAAAAGTCAGCACGTTCACCGCCATCAGCAACGGCAAGGCGTATAAAAACCGCCGAATGATGTAACTCATCATGATTTGGTCTCCTGTTGCTGCCGCCGATAAGCCTTAACCGCCGGATAAATCGCCACGGCCAGCAAGGCAAAACCGAGCAGCAAAGGCCAGAACTCGGCCTTGTTCCACTCTTCCCGCTTTTGCTCGCGCAACTCGGTATCGATACGGCTGTATTTCAGGCGGTTGTTGATCATGCGAGCCGGCTTGAGGTTTTTATACCAACTGTGCAGCAAGGCGAAATCCTTGGGGAAATAGCCGAACAGCCAGGGTGCATCCTGGCGCAAAATATTCTGCATGCGATCGATGATGCGTTGCCGTTCCGGGCTATTGTCCATGTTGCGCATTTGCTCGAACAACCGGTCGAATTCCGGATTGGCGTAATTGCCGGCATTTTCGCCGCCCTGCTTGACCTTGGAATTGGCCCCGTACAGCAGGAAGAAAAAGTTTTCCGGGTCGGGATAATCGGCATTCCAACCCCAGACGAAAATCTGCGCCGCGCCGCTGCGCATTTTTTCCTGAAAGCGGTTGTAGTCGGTACCGCGTATCACCAGTTGTATGCCCAGCTTTTCGAATTGTTTGCGGTACCAGTTCATCAAGGATTTGTCGTCGGCGCCGGTAGCCGTGGTATCGAAATACAGCAACAAGGCTTCGCCGGTTTTAGGATCGATGCCGTTCGGGTAACCGGCCTCGGCCAGCAATTGCTTGGCTTTTTCAAGCGATTTACGCCGCGGTTTGCCGTTTTGCCAGTCGTAAACCACCGGATTGATGCCGGCCTCGCCATCCTGATAGCCGAAGATGCCCGGCGGCAAGGCGCCTTGCGCAGCTACACCGCGGCCGTTGGCGAAAATGGCGATAAACTCTTCGTAATCGACGGCAATGGAAATGGCTTGCCGCAATTTGCGGTTTGCTTCGCTATCGCCGCCGATGACCGGGTCCAGCATGTTAAAGCCCATGTAAAACACCGACGTGGCCACCGAGGTTTGCAACTGAATCTGCTTTTCCCGCATCATCTGGGTCAATTGCGGATCGCCGCTGCCTGAAAACTGCACGGCCTGATCGAAACTATCCGAGGCAATCCCGGAAGCGTCGTAATAGCCTTGCAAGAATTTTGCCCAGTAGGGAATGGACTCTTTTTCCAATGTGTATACTACCTTGTCCACAAACGGTAGCGGCTTGCCGGCATCGTTTAACCAACCGGCTTCGTGGTCGCCCGGATCACCTTCCGTCGGAAAAAAATCAGGGTGATAATGCGGATTTTTCGCCAGCACCATACGCCTATTGGGATTGTTCTCTTGCAACCAATACGGCCCTGTACCGACCGGAAACCAATCCAAGGTAATGTTTTTGTTTTTCAAACCCGGCTGTGCATAAAACACATCCGCTTCCCACGGCATGGGCGCGAAAAACGGCATGGCCAACCAATATTGAAATTGCGGGTATTTACCTTTGATTCGAATGCGATATTGATGATCACTTAAGGCTTGCACGCCGCGCAGGGTTTGGTTTTTCAGCTCTTGGAGCGGAATCTCCGCCGTAGCCTGGGCAAACTCGGCAAAGCCGTCGATATACCCCGCCATCAGTTCGGCAATGGGCGACTGTGTTTTCGGATAGGCCAGCCGCTTGATTTGGTAGACATAATCTTCTGCCGTTAAGGTTCGGCTTTGTTGTACGGGCAAGTCCGTTAGGGTATCTATAGCCGACAATTGCTCATCGCTTAAGGCGTGGTACAAATACCGACCAGGTTCGTTTTGACTGAAGGCCGGATGCGGCTGATAGGCAATACCTGGCTTGATGGTTATCAGGTAGTCGCTAAACGCAATCTCCGCGTCGTTGGCGCTATCCGGCAACATATTGCCTTGCTTATCCAGATAGCGAACCGTGGGCAGTTTGGTAGCCGTCAAGGGTTGCAATTGATAGGGGCGCTTCAGGTAATGGTATTGCAACGGCGGTTCGTATATCTGACCGATAAATCCGTATTCGTCGCTGCTGTAAGCCACGGCGGGATCTAAATGCTTGGGCCGCTCGGAAAAAGACGAATACAGGATGGCCTGACCATGATCGGTATCGGGATAGGGGTTATTGAGTTGGGAAATGTCGCAGGCGGTTAATGTAAAAACCGTTAGTGACAAAAGTAGCTTGCGTAATTTAGGAACCGACAAAGTGCTGGACATTATGTGAAGGCCTTGGAAACTTACCGGCATTCTAACAACAAGCCATTAAAATAATAAGTGGTAAGACAGACGCTGTACCTAACGCTACCTTGCTATTCCAAATTTGCGGAGACGACCTGTTTGGCAATCGAGCCATCATCGGATAGCGACAGCGCTAACCAATGATGACATGAAGTATTTAAGCCAAGTTATTGATAGGCGCCTCGGGGTTAACATCGACTTCGTAATCGACGCCGTCCACCTCGAAACCGAACAGCTTCATAAACTCGTGTTTATAACCGGCGAAATCGGTCACTGCGTTGATATTGTCGTTGTTGACCTGTTGCCACAAGGCATTGACCTTGTCCTGCACTAGAGGTTGCAATTCTTTTAAGTCGGCGCGCAGACGACCTTCCTCGTCGAGTGTTGGGTTGGCGCCATACAAGCTGTCGCGGAACAGGCCGTTGACCTGCTCGATACAGCCTTCATGGGTGCCCTGTTCCTTCATGACTTTAAACAACAACGCCAAATACAGCGGCATTACCGGAATCGCCGCACTAGCCTGCGTGACCACGGCTTTCAATACCGAAACCCGGGCATCGCCGCCCAAAGCGGCCAGTTTGGCGCGAATATCGATGACGCGTTTGTCCAGATCTTTCTTGGCCGCGCCTATGGTGCCGTGCCAATAAATATCCCAGGTGACTTTTTCGCCCAGATAGGTAAAAGCGGTGGTTTTGGCGCCATCCGCCAGCACGTCGGCTTCTGCCAAGGCATCGATCCACATTTGCCAGTCCTCACCGCCCATTACCGCCACGGTGTTATCGATTTCTTCCTGGGTGGCGGCCGGCAAGGTAAAGGATTTAATCACCTCTTTGTCGGTATCGATGCCGTTTTGCACCAAATCCTTGCCAATCGGCTTCAGGGTCGAAGTGTGGGTGACGCCGGTTTTAGGATGGGTGCGGCGCGGTGCGGCCAGACTGTAAATCACCAGATCGACCTTACCCATATCCTGTTTGATGGCAGCTATGGCTTTTTGTTTGATTTCGTCGGAAAAAGCGTCGCCGTTGATGCTTTTGGCGTACAGGCCTTCCGCTTCGGCGAATTGATGAAACGCCGCCGAATTGTACCAACCCGGAGTACCCGGCTTATCGGCCGAACCTTCGCGCTCGAAGAATACTCCCAGGGTTTTAGCGCCCGCCCCGAAAGCGGACACAATGCGCGAAGCCAGCCCGTAGCCGGTGGAAGCGCCCAAAATCAGCACGTTTTTCGGGCCGTTGCCGATAGCGCCGAAGCTTTTGACGTAATCAATCTGCTGTTTGACATTGGCTTCGCAGCCGACCGGATGGGTGGTAACGCACATAAAGCCGCGTACGCGAGGTTTGATAATCATGTTGCTCCTCAAATCAAGCCATGAAAAATTAAGAATAGGGCTGCTTTGGCAACCTCTTTCGTTGTAAACCTTAAAGTTTATCCCATGAACTGGCCGAATAGGAAAATTAATCTCGCTTCATTGCGAATATGGAAGGTTCATAAAGTGAGAGTATGATTACGAGTAAAATAACGGTGTGACTAATTAGCCTGAGCTTATATTGAGTCCTCCGGCACTTGTTGCGCACCGCGCGCCTATCATGCAGTCGCGCTATAACCGGCACCAGCATGGCTCTGCTACTCTGTCCGCCAAACATTTATAATTCCAGGAGACTTGTGCCTGAATTCAACACACAACGCATCAGTTGCCCCAACTGCAAATTAGCCGACTTATGCCTGCCCTATGGTTTACAGCCTCAGGAAGTGGCGCAACTCACCGGTATTATCAAAAACAGGCATCCGTTACAGACCGACCAGTTGCTCTATGCGCAGGGCCAAACGTGCGAAAGTCTATACGCGATAAAATCCGGCTCTTTTCGCAGCTTTATTGCCACGACGGACGGAGAGGAACAGATCATAGGCTTTTATTTGCCCGGCGAACTGATGGGCTTGGATGCCTTCCAGCACGGTCGTTTCAATTGCTCCGCCATGGCATTGGAAACGGCATCGGTCTGCGAATTACCTTTGGCCCAACTCAATGAGCTCTGCGCACACATACCCAGTTTGCAAAAACAATTGATGCGGACTTTGGGCAAGGAAATCGCATCGGATCACGACAAGATCTTGCTCGGGCATCGTCCGGCCAAACAACGCATAGCGACTTTTTTACTGATGCTTTCAAACCGCTATGCGGCGCTGGGGTTTTCAAGCACTTTGTTTAATTTGACCATGAGTCGATACGACATCGCCAATTACTTGGGCTTGACGATTGAAACCGTAAGCAGGCAATTAGGCTTGCTTGGACGGCAAGGCGTTATCACAGTCAAGCAGAGAGGGGTTATGATCAATAACATGCAAGTATTGCAGCTGATTGCCAATGCCTGCCCGCAAGCATGCACACCGGAAGCAGCTGTTTGATATTACCGCGTCATCGTCATAACCCGGCAATATCACGGCTTAAAAAGCTTACTCGGCAGTTTTAGCTGCTTCGGGTTTTGGTTTGCTCGGGCCGACGCCTTGTTCGCCACAGGCGGCCAGCAGGGTTGAAGCAGCAAGCATGATCAACAAAATTTGGCTGATTTTTTTCATACATTATTCTCTTGTTTAGTAGATTGAGTCCGCCCCCAGTTAATTCGCCGGCAGGCTAATTAATTCAGAGACCAAAAAGCCTAAGCGGCTTTCGGCCATCATGGCAGTAATCCGCATTCCTGGTTTGATATAGATCAAATGGATTGGTCTATCCTGATGCGTTTTAATATTTGCCTATAGCGGAGGCCGCCGAACTAAATTCAACCCCGCATAGCGGCCGATGTCTGAAACAGATCTATACGAATCGCCCGCCATCCCTTACTTTGATTTTCTCCACCTTGCCATGTAGAAGGTCACTTTTCAGTATATTCTTGCTAAACTCAGAGTATCCCGATCGACTGCGACGTTACCGGTAACAACCAGCCTTTTTATACTTACCTTCTTTGAGAGCTTTTATCTCCACGGCCCAGCTATGAGCGAAAACCTACATATAGTCTGCCCTCATTGTTCGGCGACTAACCGCCTGCCATCCCCACGCCTGCGGCAAAATCCGCAATGCGGCCTATGTCATCAAGCTATTTTTGACGGGCAGCCATTACAATTGAACAGCCAAAATTTTGATAAACACCTTACTCGTAACGGTATCCCGCTATTAGTGGACTTTTGGGCCGACTGGTGCGGACCATGCAAAATGATGGCGCCTGCTTTTGCGCAAGCGGCTAAATTGCTGGAACCGGATATCCGGCTCGGCAAACTGAATACGGAAACCGAAGCCGCTATCAGCGCGCGCTACAATATCCGCAGTATTCCGACGCTGATATTGTTTAAAGGCGGTCGCGAGCTGGCTCGCCAGTCAGGGGCCATGAGTACACAGGAAATCGTTCGCTGGGTGAAAGCTCACCATTAAATTGGCTTTACGCAAGATTTTCTGATAGCTCTACCAGACTCGGAACGGGAGGCGTCCGGTTTAGTCGGCCGCCTTACGGGAATAGCGATGCTTGACACCGATAGGGAAATATTCCGGGTCGGCAAAGTGATGCAAAGTCACCCGTGGCAGTTGCCGCTCTTTGGGGGTGTAATTGGCAAATTCGCTATTCAGACGCAACAATTCAGCCTTTATCGATATTGCAATAATCTCAGTCAGCGCTAGTTCCGGTTGCACATCCGGCAACAGCTCCACGGCGACATGCAGCTCCTTGTCTCCTAAGGCCGTTTCCCGCACCTGTAAAACAAACTTTCCTGTTACCCAACGCATAATGTCTGGCTGCTCCAGGCCAACCGTCACATTCTCGGGATAAATATTGGCGCCGTAATAGGACACCGTAAAGTCGGCCCGACCGAACACAAACACGAAAGGTAATGGGCGTGGCTGGAAATCCGTCGGCAAACCCAGATCCGCGACAGTATGAATACCGTGATGATTCAGAAATTCCCACATCTCATCGAAACTCAGCACCCCACCTTTATCGGCAATATGGTAACGCAGCAGCGGTACGCTGTTTTCACCGGACACCACCAGAGTGTTATCGTGCACTTCAAAGAAACGGCTACACGGATCGTATTGCACTAAAGTTGGCAGGCGTGACTCGCCAAACAAATTGCGAGCCGCGGCAGGAAGACCAGCCAGCCAACGGCGAATAGCAATACTAAAGGGTGTTTCATTGCCCAACACACCGCCATCGGCTGTACCATACAGCGAAGCCGAATCGAAGCAAGACCGAGTCGAACCGGTACGCCGGCCGAGCATACTCCGCCACTCTTCGCTGAAAACCTCGCCGGCAAACACCAACTTTGTCTGGTATGCATCCCACGCTATGCCCTCGGCCGCACCGGCATCCAACACGTCTTTAATAAACGGCGGATAACCCAGTAGTACGGTCTGCTCGAAATGCGGCGCCAGTTCGCGCACCACCCGAAATATTTCGGCCTTATTGTTGCCGGGTGTCGCCACCATCAATGGATAACCCTTGCGCGCCAAATGCCAGCAACATGAGGTGGTAAACAAACCGCCTACCCAATTTCCCAACGCGAAACAGACCACCGCCAAGGTGTTGCGCTGATCCGCGGCAAAACTATCTACAAAAACTTGCTCGAAACGTACCGCCACATCCAACTCATACGCCGCCGAACGCGGCCAAAAAGTCGGCCGACCGGTAGAGCCCGAAGACACCGCCACTCGGTCCGCACCTTGCAAATTGCCCCCCAGACAGCGCTCCGGCAACGGATACACCTGCATATAATCGGCCTTGTTTATCAAAGGCAAGCGCTGGAATGCAGGGTAATCATTAATCTCTGCCGGGATAATCCGACGCGAGTCCAAAAAATGCCGATAGGCCGGCACCTGTTCGGCGCAACGTTTAAATAATCCCAACAAGCGGCCTTGCGGGTCGGCCAAAAGCTGCTCTTCCAGTAACTGGTCAAGCGAAGTATTGATAAATCGATAAAACGCTTCTTCGGATTTCGATATATTTTGCTTAAGCATGAAACGCCACCCCAACAGCCAAAAAAATCAGTTGCGGCAACTATTGGGCCGCCTGCAGTCGCTTTAGGCTTTTCGCTACCCGGCCCGCATCCAGGGCGGGATCGACATCGTCATCTATCTGCCGAATCACCAGCGCAGGGTCGATAATAAACGTCCAGCGCTTGGCCATGTTCAACACCGGAATCTTCACGCCGTAAAGTTCCGTGACTTTGGCATCGGGGTCGGACAGCAAACTGAAGGATAGCTTGTGTTCTTCATGAAACGCCTTCAGGTCGGCAAGATCATCGGTACTGATACCGAACACCTCGGCATTCTGTGAGCGAATGGCGTTAATGGCATCGCGAAAAGCACACGCTTGCGTAGTACAGCCCGGCGTGCCGGCCTTGGGGTAGAAATACAACACCGTCCAGCCCTTTTTTTGCCGGTCTATTAAACGCATCTCGCTGCCGTCATAAGCCGTTAATTGAAACAGCGGCGCATCCTCACCGACCTGCAAAGTTTCAGCGTTTACGGCGGAAGCCCATGTCAGGCAAACCGACAAAAGCAGGCATCTAAAACCAGCACGAAAATTAACCAACATAGGCAACCTCTGAAAATTGTGTCCGAAAGGAGTTAAAACCTGCAGTGCCAAGTCGCCTTGGCAACACAGTGATGCATCTTACCAGCCCACCTCAAAAGTCAATTTAGCCGTCAAAGTGCAGAATTTCAGGATTTTAATTTGTATAACGGCGGATTAAATTTAAAGCCGAAATGTTGCGGGTCTTCGCCTATCACGGCGGCGGAAAAAATATAAAACACATAATCGCGGGTTTCAGTGGGCAATTCGTAATTTTGTAGGAATTTCCAAAAGTTCCTGTCCCGTGGATTATCCGGCATTTGCTTAATCATATTTTTCACCCGGTTATCGCCGTAGTTATAACTGGCCATCACCAATAATCCCGAGGCCTGGGCTTCGGTGCTATAAATTTTGCGGAGATATTTAATGCCCGCCTGGGTGGCCCGGGCGAAATCGAAACGCTCATCCTGTTCATCATATTCACGCAGATCGGCAAGCGGTCCCGGCGATATGCCGTATTCTTGCGCGGTACTTGCCAGCAACTGCCAAGCCCCCTTGGCGATGCCAAACCGGGTCTCGGGACCTATCGCACGCGTATCGTAATTGCTTTCTTGCAACGGCAGATAGATAAAATACAAGGGCAGACCGTATGTTTCCAACGTGGCTATAACCGGCTGTAACAAATGGTTTTTCTCCAAGGTGCTTATAGCAGTCTGCAACCTTGATGTGCCCTGCCAGTACTGAATATATTTACGTACCTCGGAAACAAACTCTTCCGGCAATTCCAATTCACTTTCACCCAATTCGCGCGCCACCTTGGCAATTAATTGGTTTTCATATTGTGTAGTGGTCGGGAATCTTAACCTAAGGCTGTTGGCTTCTTCGACATACTGCCGGTATTTGGCCTTCATGCTCGCCAAGCGCGCCCTTTCCTGACGCATGCGCAACCTTTCGGCGGCAATTTTCTCCTGCTGCAATTTCAATTGCTCTTGGGATATTCTGAGTTTTTCGGTGTTAATTGCCGCCAGCGTTTCATCCAAAACGGCGGCACTTTCTTCCAACTTAATATCAGCCAGCGAGATATTGACCTCCAGCGATTTAATGTCGTAAAACATATCAATCGCCAATTTTCGGGTATTTTCCAAAGCGATTTGTTGATAGGTCACCAAGGCTACCGCCAACCCGAAAAGCCCCGCCAAAGTCCAAATCACTTTTTTATAACTCTTGGAGCGCTTGACACGATCTTTATGAATTACCCGCCGGGCCATCAGCGTGTAATCGCCCATATCCGGACTATCTTCCTTGGCCATTAAGCGCGCCTCAATATCGGCCTGCGATACATTCCGGTGTAATGCGGCAGTTTCTGCTTGAGTACTAGGGTTTAAAACAGTTGCGGTAGTCGCGGGAGAGGAAGGGGCGGCAGGTAGCGAATGGGTATGCTGCTGTATTCTAAGATAAAAACCCGCAACACCCAGGGCAATCAGAACCGGAAAATGCAAGGCCTCTTTGTTGGGTATCAAACGCCCATCTATGAAAATGCCATTTGTGCTCTTAAGATTATATAGCCACCAACCACCCGCCTCCCTCTTGATCTCCATATGGTAGCGGCTAACCACATCATCAGAAATGACAATACCATTATCCCCTGCCCGCCCCACTGTAAAACGGTCGGCAAACTTAAAATGCCCAAGGACTTCTCCTTGAATATTTAATAAGTCAACCGCCAGCTCATCCCTTTTATTTGGCGCCAATACAGTACGATCATCGTCCTGATTTGCATGTGCAGTATTGTTTGGCTTGATTCTGGTTTTGTCATCGTTCATTGGAATTGGCTACCAATCAAGTACGTTTTATTAGCAATCCGCCATTCGGTCCCGCCGGATTTTGACAAACACTTTACTCTGCGAATGCTTTAAAGCTATAAACTAAATTTCTCCCGTAGCCCGATTTAAGTCGAGGCCGTTTCGATTGTAATACACTTCGAAATAGTCAACGGTAAACTTGTTAAGGATCGCTGCAAATCGGCAGGCTTTCCGCAAAAGTACTGTTAAACCGGCAAGCAGAATTGAAAATTGCAATTTTTGAATGGGGGAACGGCTTTGATGATAGGCGGACACTATTGCGAGTGACCTGCAAATTGTCATGACGGCTTAGGCTGACTTGGAATTATTAGCCCTTTCGGCATACCGAATACCGACAAGAGAGAGAAAGCTATCATTGATCGGGATCGCCCAACTCGAATGCCAGTGTTAAAAATCAGAATTTCACGAACAGACATGCCGCCATCAGATAATGTAAACATCACCAAAGGCGGAATTTGAAAATAATTGGCGTCCCCACGGGGGTTCGAACCCCGGTTACCGCCGTGAAAGGGCGGTGTCCTAGGCCACTAGACGATGGGGACTTAGAACTGGTGCAGTCTTCTGCGATTTAATGCTGTTTAACTTTTTGCCAACCGAAATTGGCGTCCCCACGGGGGTTCGAACCCCGGTTACCGCCGTGAAAGGGCGGTGTCCTAGGCCACTAGACGATGGGGACTAAGACTTTAAACAATCAACTGCGTTGGTGGAGCCAAGGAGGATCGAACTCCTGACCTCTTGCATGCCATGCAAGCGCTCTCCCAGCTGAGCTATGGCCCCGTAGTCGAGACCGCGCATTATACTGACATTTACCGCCTTGTCTAGCTATTTTTTATAAAGCTGATCGCACGGGCGATTCGATCCAGGGTTTTTTCTTTACCCAGCAAATACAGGGTCACATCGATGGCCGGCGATACACCGCAACCGCAAACGGCAACCCGCAAAGGCTGAGCAACCTTACCCAGGTTTAAGTGCAACTGTTCGGCGCTATCCAGCACCACTTGATGCAAAGCTTCTGCCTCCCATGCCTCAATCGCGTCGAAACGGCTCCACAGATGTTGTAATATCTCATCCACACCCGCCTTGAAGTTTTTCTTGACGGCTTTTTCGTCATAAGCTGCAAAATCGCGATAGAAATACAGGCTGTCCTCAGCCATATCCACCAGGGTTTTACAGCGCTCCCTTTGCGCCTTAACCACTTCGGCCAATGCCGGCCCACTGGCGGGGTCGATACCCCGCTCGCCCAAATGCCAACTTAAATGATGGGCCACATGGGCGGGATCGCTGGTCATAATGTATTGGTGATTCAGCCAAATCAACTTTTCGGTATTAAATGTCGATGCCGACACATTGACTTTTTCCAACTCAAACAGCTCAATCATCTCATCAATACTGAACAATTCCTGGTCGCCATGCGACCAACCCAGACGCACCAGATAATTCAATAAGGCTTCGGGCAAATAACCGTCATTGCGATACTGCATCACACTGACCGCACCGTGGCGTTTGGACAGACGTGCGCCGTCCGCACCCAAAATCATCGGCACGTGCGCATACACCGGCAGTTGCGCAGCCAAGGCTTTTAAAATGTTGATCTGTCGCGGGGTATTATTGACATGGTCATCGCCGCGGATGACATGAGTCACCCCCATATCCATATCGTCGACCACTACAGTCAGATTATAGGTCGGCGTACCGTCGGAACGGGCGATGATCAAATCGTCCAACTCCTTGTTGGCCACCACGATACGACCCTTGACCAGATCGTCGATAACGACCTCGCCCTGCTCGGGGTTTTTGAAGCGCACCACCCGCTCGCCACTACTCTCCGAGCCGTTCCGACACTTACCGTTGTAACGCGGCTTCTCCTTGGCAGCCATTTGCTGTTCACGCAAAGCATCCAGCTCTTCCCGGCTGCAATAGCAATAATAGGCGTCACCTTGATCCAGCAACTGCTGAATCACCTCTTTATAGCGGTCGAACCGATGAGTTTGATAGAAAGGCCCTTCGTCATACTCCAAACCCAGCCAAGTCATGCCTTCCAAAATGGCATTGACGGAGTCCTGGCTGGAGCGCTCCAGATCGGTATCTTCGATGCGCAGAATAAATTTGCCGCCATGTTTTCGGGCATACAACCATGAAAATAGAGCTGTTCTGGCGCCCCCCACATGCAAGTAACCGGTGGGACTAGGGGCAAAGCGGGTTCTTATACTCATGTCTATTATTTACCTGTTAAAAATCTTTTTGCATATTCTGCTGGAATCGAGCGCGCCGCATTGAAACGCATCGCCTGATAATTAAACTGCACACTGCCTTTTGCCGCCGGGTTTTTACCTAAAATAGCCAGCGAGGTACCATGCCCTTGTTTAGCGGCTTTTTCGTACCATCGGGTTGCCTGGTCGCGATCGGCAGTCACGCCTATACCTCGATCGTAAAACGCCCCCATCACTACTTGGGCATCGACGATGCCCTGATTGGCCGACTTTTCCATCCATTCGGCAGCTAGCTTTTCATCTTTTTCCAGCCCTTCTCTACCTAAAAGATAGAGTGACGCCAATTTGGCTTGCGCTTGCGAATCACCTTGCCGCGCCGCTTGCATAATTTGTTCGGCAGTTTCAGCCCCTGCTTTACCACACATAAAAATCAAGGCAAAAACACCGATTAAGCGAGTTAATCTAAACATGGCGCGCGCTCCGCAAAAACCTGTATTATTTCACGGCGGGCGTTTAAGTTGAACGTAAGCTGTAAAAAATAAGATATCAGACTGGAATAGCAGCCAAATAATGCTAGACTCCTAACTAAGGGTAAATTACCGATATTCAAAAACAAACGGGAGATTTTTAATGCAGAAAATGCTTACTTTAACCGCGGCCTTAACCGTCGCACTATTGTCAGGTTGCGCGACGCAATCCAGCAATAATTTTCAAGCCTTTCAAGCCGACGATCTGAACGCTCAAGTTCAAGGCGGCTTACTTGTGCAAAAAACCAATAGCTTTTTCGTGTTGAATGACTCTTCGTCTTCAATGAGTAAAACCTATTTGAATTCAGCGGAATACAGCGGCACCAAACTGGATGTCGAAAAAAATCTGCTGAACAAGTTCAACAGAACCATTCCCGACATTACCTTATCTTCGGGTTTGCGTAGTTTTGGCTTCGGTCCTTGCGTGCACTGGGGCGCTACTCAACTGAACCAACCGCTACAAAGCTATTCAGCCAGCGGCTTTGAAAGCGCCATTACATCCATGCACTGCTCAAGCGGCGGCACACCCTTGGCTACAGCAATGAGCGAAAGCAATAAAGATATAGCTTCCGCCCCAGGCAATATTGCTTTGATTGTCTTCAGCGACGGCATGGATGAAGTATCTCCGGTACCTGCCACGGAAGCATTGAAAGCCCAATATGGCGACAGATTGTGCGTTTATACCGTGTGGGTTGGCAACGACGCCGATATAGCCGGCCAAGCAGGCTTACAGGAAATCGTAAGCACCGCCGGTTGCGGTATGGCGACCGACGCCAATGCGATTTCGAACCCCGCAGGCATGAGCGATTTTGTTAAACAGGTGTTCTTCAAACCAGGCTCACCTCAGGATTGCTCTACCCAAGATGATGATCTTGACGGCGTCAACAACTGTGCCGACAAATGCCCCGATACACCAAAAGGTGCGATCGTCGATAAGCACGGCTGCTGGGCATTCCATGGCGTGTTATTCGATTTCGACAGCGATAAAGTCAAATCGAAATACCACCCCATGATCAAAAATGCGGTTGACGTGATGAAACTCAACCCAGGCTTGACGATTGAGATTGAAGGCCACACCGACAGCTACGGCAGCGACGCCTATAACCAAAAACTATCCGAACGCAGAGCGGTATCGGTGAAAAATGAACTGGTTAGCCAGGGCGTTAACGGCAAGCGTTTGACTACCGTGGGTTTTGGTGAATCCCAACCAGTCGAATCCAATGATACTGATGAGGGCCGTGCTTATAACCGCCGCGTCAATTACAAACGCACCGACAAATAACATTCGGCGTTAACCCAAAAGGGAGGTTCTGCCTCCCTTTTTTTTGCCTGCCATTTCAATCCTGCAATCGCTTTATGTCGCCGGGGTGGCGAACCTGCAGGGCAAACCGGTCTTTACTTTTAGCCACCCACCCTCTGGCTTCAATCGCCTGACCGACATAGTTTCGCAGCGGCGGAAATAAGCGTTGATTCTTGTTCTCTATGCGCACGGAAACGTTATCGGAAAACTGCAAATAGCTGTATTTGGCCGTTTGTTTTAACGCCCGTATCCGGCCTGTCACACGTTTCCAGCCTTTATAATTTTCAGCGTTCAAGACACGAAATGGCCGGGGGGCATAACTTTGTAGACCCCAAATCCCCAACTTGGCCTGTTCGGCATTTTGCTGAGCCTCAAGCAAGGCCCCCAAGTATTTTAGATTGGGCGGATAGATATTCACAGCCGCCAATCCCAGTCTCACCAACTCCAAATTGATATGCCGCTTATCTTCGGCAAACACATAGGCCAAGCTACGCTGATATTTATCATGCTTTTCAACATCAACTTCCAGCCTGACTTTTTTATGCTCGATCCGCTGCCTTAACCAGGCCTTGGCTTGCTCCCCACCAGCTTCGGCATTTTTGTGGCGACCGGCAATTTCAGGGGTATTCACCCCTAACAAACGTACTTTCTGCCCATTGCTCAACAAAATCGTGTCACCATCAAAGACTTTTTCCACTCGATAGTAACTTGGCTCCGGTTCTACTGCTAAAATCTTGGCATTCGCTTGCTTACGATCCGAGTAATGATGCCGTCCCTGTTTATCGGTCCATTCAAACACCTGAGCATGTACCACTAGCGGCAATACTGCCAGCAGGCAAACTCGAAATGCCGCGGTATTATTCAACATATTTGACACCTTATGATCAGCGACCAACACATAATCAGCGCCACCCAAAATTGGCTTAACACCTTCATTATTACCTTTAATATTTGTCCGTTCGCCCGCCGGGAACAACAAAGAAACAGTATTCGTTATCGGGTTTCGCACGCGGACCACACAGAAACAACACTGGAAACCTTAATCGAAGAATGCCGGTTTCTGGATGCAAACCCCGAAATAGAAACCACACTGCTGATTTTACCGAACGGCTTTAAGGATTTTGACGACTATTTGGATATGCTGGACATTGCCGAGCGATTAGTACAAGCGCAGCACTATGAAGGAATTTACCAACTAGCCAGTTTTCACCCCGACTATTGCTTTGAAATGGCCAGCGAGTTGGGTCGGGACGATCCAGCCAATTACACCAACCGCTCGCCCTACCCCATGCTGCATGTGATCCGCGAATCGAGCATAGAACGCGCAGTGGCTACATATCCCGACCCGGAAAACATCCCGGCCCGCAATATCAAACTGACTCGCGAACTGGGCCTGGAAAAGTTACAAACCCTTTTGGCGGCCTGCCATCAAGAATAGTAATCGAAGTCTTCGGTCTTTTTCAGCTTGAACGAAGGTTCGGCATTGATTTTGGTGTCGACCAATTTTTCTCTCACCGGTTCAGGCTGGGCCTTTAAGGCTTCGATAAACTCTATAAACCATGTTGTCTGTTTAACATTATCCATGTCCTCGTCTTTGAGGATATTGGTTTGATCCGGCAAACTGCCGAAATCCTTGGCTTGCTGCAAGAATTGCTGACAAGCCTGTTCGTCACCACGCAAGGCATTGATGCATGCCAAATTGTAGGCCGCGCTGCCTTTTTGAATCCGGCAGGCTTTTTCAAAAAAATCTTCCGCCAAACCATACAAACTTGATTTGCCTTCTTCAGGACTGATGCGGGCCAATTCCATAAACGCCACCCCGCCGTCAATGGCTGCACCCAGATAATTAGGCGCAGTCAGCAAACAAAACGAAAACTTGGAAATGGCATCTTCATAAATTTCAATGGCTTCGAGTACCGACTTGCTTCTAGCTTCATGCAATAAGGCAAAACCCCAGTGATATAAGGCTTCCGAGAACATCAAATTATCGGCGATAACACTGGCAAAGCCTTGATAGGCGCTTTTATAGAGTTGCTCCGCTCGACCTTCCTCGCTTTTACGGGCTTGCGCCACTTGTTTGACGGCGGCATCCAGAGTGGAACGCTTTTTAATGGAACTCAAAAGTGACATGACTGACTCCTCACTAGTCTGTTGTGCGGCAGGTTGCGATAAAATAGCCGCAAAGTCTACAACATCACCGCACATAACCGGAACATAAAATGACAGACACTCTCCGCGACATGGAAAAAGCCAAGCTCAACCAGGAAACCTCACTGATCTCCTGGCTGGAATTGCAGCGCTTTTTTGCCGCCGGCCTGGCCATAAGCGTCGAAAAAGAGCTGGATCTGATAGAAGTAGCCTATCAGTTTTCCATAGATAACAAACAGATGGTGCAAGACTGGCTAAAAGCCAAGCGCATCGCTCCCGTTTCCGATCAGCTGGCTGGAGCCTGGTTCGACAATAAAGCCGATGTTTGGGCGGTTGTGGTTAAACCCTGGATTTTAGTGCAAGACGCAACCGCTCGCCCAAGCCCAATCAATCATTGAAATAACGGCGCACCAACCAATAATCCACGCTGACAAACCTGCCACCGCCCATAAAAAACAACACTAGCAACATAATAAAATAGGTTGCGGCGAATTCGATACCGTTGTTCAAGATCACCAGGCTACCGTTTTCGGTCAACCATTGAAAATCTCCCTGGGACTGCAAGATATCCTTGGCTTGTTGCAAACGTTCTACTGCTCCCACCGTGCGATCGGTGGCAAATAACCCGCTACCCGTTGCCACAGCCAACCAGCCATTGCTCCAATGCGTGGTAATGGCGGCAAACACCATAATCACCATTAAAGGCAACGCTATCAGCCGGGTCGCCAAGCCGAACAGTAATAGCAACGCCCCCACCGTTTCAAGCAAGGCCACCAAAAATACCAACAGATAAGGAGCCGGCAAGCCCAGCCCCCACTCGGTATTCCCAAACCATTCGGCTGTTTCGGAAAAATTAGTGAATTTTTTGCTGCCGGCCATCCAGAACACAGGCACCAAATATAAGCGAAGCAACAACGGCGCCAGAAAATCCAGAAACCGAGCCTTGTCAAACGCTCGCCTAAGCATTCCTACCGTATTGGGCGTTTTTTCAATCACTAACGCCATGAATTCAGAAAACGATTTATTATTCATGTCCCCTCCTCGTATAACCAGCTTGAGAAATGAACATCAGCCCCATATCCTTGTTTGCCGATATTCCCCGACATCTACCTGAAGAATTATGCCAAACGCTGCTTGAGAATCCCACCGTTCGCATCGAACGCATATTATCTAAGGGACACTATAGCGCAGAAAACGCTTGGTACGATCAAGAACAAACCGAATGGGTGATATTGTTGCAAGGAAAAGCCCGGCTCAGCTTCATGGACGACGAGCCTGTCGAACTGTCCCCCGGCGACTATCTGTTATTACCCGCGCATTGCAAACATCGGGTGGATTGGACCACCGCCGATCAGGTGAGCATTTGGCTTGCAATCCATATCTACGACTAATTTAGAGATGCAAAGGCTACATTCACCCCGTTTTCACAGAATAAAGCCTTACATGCCTCAACGCTTGTTGACCGGTTACGCCCGCCGAGATAGAGAAATCCAGTCGCGGGTGGCATTGCTTGATTTAAGCTACCCAAGCTGAATAGATTAGACGTATTAAAGCCCATTCTCTCCGACATCCTAACCCGAATACAACTTGTCGTTATTCCGACCGTTTCGGATCAGGAACGCGATATCATCAGCAATTATGCGCTAGTGTAACGTCATCATCACCGACCACAACCCGCACCTATACCGTCTAAAATCTTAGCAACGCTTTACGCAAAACTAACCGCGGGATCGGCTTTTGCCGCCACCGCCGCTCGGTTTGTTCTGCCCGGCGACTCCCGGCCGCCTTTTGTCCGCCGGACGACGTTTAGTTTGATTTTGCTTCGGCGAGGTTGTGTTCTTTTCGGACGATTTGGGCTTACTGTCGGTCACGGTTAATGAGACTTTTTCATAGCCGGTATCGGCCACTTGCGGTATCGTTTTTTTCAACAATTTTTCGATGGCGGCCAATAGATAAGCCTCTTCCTGATCGACCAAGGAAATCGCCTGCCCATCTGCTCCCGCCCGACCGGTGCGGCCAATGCGATGCACATAATCTTCCGCCACTTGCGGCAAATCGAAATTGACTACATGCGGCAATTGTTCGATATCCAAACCGCGCGCGGCAATATCGGTGGCAATCAAGGCGGTGATTTTACCGGCTTTGAATTCTTCCAAAGCCCTAACCCGGGCTCCCTGACTTTTATCGCCATGCAAGGCGGAACAACGAATGCCGTCTTTGATCAGTTGCTTCGCCAAACGGTCGGCACCATGCTTGGTGCGGACAAATACCAGCACTTGTTGCCAATCTCCGTTGCCGATCAGATACGACAACAACTCTCGCTTATATTCCCGTTTGATCGGATACACCAGTTGCGACACGGTATCGGCTGCGGCATTTTTTCTGGCAACGGCAATCTCCACCGGATCATTTAAAATCTGCTCGGCCAATGCGCTAATTTCCGGTGCATAGGTTGCCGAAAACAACAGATTTTGCCGTTTGGCCGGCAACAGGGCAATAATTTTACGTATATCGCGAATAAAGCCCATATCCAACATCCGGTCGGCCTCATCCAGCACAAAATGCTGGACTTGGGAAAGGCTCAAGTGCTGCTGATGAATCAAATCCAACAGACGCCCCGGCGTGGCTATTACAATATCGGTACCGCGCTGGATTTTTTGGATCTGCGGATTAATGCTGACACCGCCGAAAATCGCTTCGGCAAAAAACGGCAAATGCTTTCCGTAGGTTCTGACACTTTCATATACCTGCATGGCCAGTTCGCGAGTAGGCGTTAATATCAATACTCGCACCGGACGCGGCTTTTGCGGCATCGATTGCTGCTGCAAAATCTGCAGCAACGGTAAGGTAAACCCCGCCGTTTTACCGGTACCTGTCTGCGCCCCCGCCAAAACATCGCGTCCTTGCAAAATGACTGGAATGGCTTGGGCCTGAATCGGCGTGGGTGTTTGATAGCCTTGTTCCGCAACAGCTTGAAGCAGTTGCTCGGAGAGAGCCAATTCTGAAAACAACATTCATTAACCTTAAATAAGCGCCGTCTCTAACGGCAAATTAAATCATCCCGCGAATGGTATTTTTATAAAAAACCTATACAATTCGGTATGGCTGTAAAAAAACGATCCTAGGCAGGCAAGCATAAACGCTAGATGGAGAAAACCGCATGAAGCCAGAGAAACGCATCCACAAACGCATCAAACCCAAAGGCTTGCGGGCTGGGTTAATTTTTAACTCGGAACAACAAGAAATTGCCTTGGATGCGGACATTATAGACATTAGCTATACGGGTATCCGAGTCAAACTAAAACAACCCATCGCCACGGATCTGACCGGCAATATCAGGATTAACATGCTATTGCCTGAATCGAATACGCCTTTCTGCGTGCATGGCATCTTAAAACATCAACCCTCGAACGACGAGTGCGGCCTGCATTATGTCGATCACCTGCACGGTTCTATCGATGATCTGATGTTCGAATGCGTGGAACTTGACGAAACCACGGTCTTGATCAAAACGACTTAACCTGATCGCTCCGGATTAAAGACCTGCGTATCGACGAACACCGTCGATTAACTGGTGATGACGAATCGCACCGCATCCAGTCTTAATTGCGCATCCTGGATACTTTCGTGCGCAAGCATGGTCATTTCTTTTAATTGTTGAATTTCCTGATCCTTGATACCGGGGTTAATTTTCTTCAACCTGACCATGCGCTTGATTTCACCGGTGAACGCCGCAACCATGCGGTTGCTGCTTTCGGCGATTAGACCCTGCATCAATGTTTTAGCCTTTTGTTCGCCGACGCCGATCATATCTTGAATATGTTGGCGCTGGCTGTTTAAGAACTGGCTAACCTGCTCTTTATCGACACTCTCCGGGGTATCAAGCATGGAGTCGTGAGGGATCGCAGCCGTTAAATCCTTTTTATGCTGATCGATCAACACCCTCAGTGGCGTATGCGGTAAAAAGCGGCCTATCTGTAACTCAGCGGGCGCACTGCATTCCACCACGAACAACAATTCCAAAAAAAACTGCCCGGCTTTCAAGTTCGGCTGCTTAATGATACTGGCGACAGCGTTGCCGGTTTCGCTGGACAACACCAAATCCATAGCCGACAACACCATGGGGTGTTCCTGGGTCAGAAACTGCATATCCTCCCGCGCCAAGGCAATGTCCCTATCCACGGTAACGGTCAAGCCGTCATCTTGCAGCATCGGAAAATGCGCAATACGCAAATTCTCGCTCGGCCAAAGAATATGACACTGTTTGGAATGATACTCGACATCCACCCCATAGCAGTCAAACAGCGCTTCCATATAAGGCCACAAACTGCCGTCGCTTTCGATCATTTTCAGTTGCCGAATCAACTCGGCCGCTTCCGCCGGTCGACACGAGTTTAACTCCAGCAATTGATCGCGGCCATTTTGCAATTCGACTTCTATTTGGGCGGTGAGGATTCGGGTAACGGCAATAAAGTCCTCGACATCCTTCTGCTCCCGGCTAACCAATAAAGCGTTTAATTGAGCATCCATCCGCTTGGCGACATGGCCGGCCGCGGAACAGTTATGTCTAAAGGCGTCCAGCCCTTCTTCGTACCAACGAAACAGCAGGTGCTGCGGACTATTCACTAAATAAGGAATGTGAATGTGAATCACGTGTTTTTGGCCGATGCGATCAAGTCGACCAATACGCTGTTGTAACAAATCCGGATTGCGCGGCAAATCGAATAAGATTAAATGCCGGACAAATTGAAAGTTCCGGCCTTCACTACCGATTTCGGAACATAGCAACACTTGCGCCCGACTTTCGTCGTCGGCAAAAAATGCCGCGGCCCGGTCTCTCTCGACGATACTCATACCTTCATGAAACACCGCCGCCACATGCCCCAAACGTTGGCGTAATAGCTGGTCCAGCTGAATCACCGTCTCCGCGCGTTGACAGATCAGCAAGGCTTTTTCATCGCCCAGTGCCTTTAATTTATCCACCAACCACTCAAAATACGGACTACATGCCAAATCGGTGCCCGGCTCACCCTGTAACGGATAGCCGTAACGCTCTCGATCAGGAAAGCCTTGCACGGTATGCCTGGAGTTTCTGAACAAAATCCGCCCGGTGCCGTGATGATCCAGCAACAACCTGATCAATTCTTCCCGTACCGTTGTATCATTCGGCTGCGCATTGAATTGTTGCAACAGAGTTTCGACATTGTCCTGCCGCAGCAATCTTTTCAGCTGCGCTTGTCCGTCCGTCCCCAATGCTTGACCGAAGATCAACCGATTGGCCAACTCGGCAACCGGGGCAAACTGGCTTTCTTCCGCGACGAATTGTTGAAAACTGTAAAAACGATCCGGATCCAGCAACCGCAACCGGGCAAAGTGACTTTCCCTGCCTAATTGTTCCGGCGTCGCTGTCAGCAAAATCAAACCTTCAACGCTATTGGCCAATTGTTCGACAAATAGATAATCCGCACTGGGCGCCGCTTCGCTCCATTCCAGATGATGGGCTTCATCAACCACGACCATATCCCAGCCCGCATCTAAGGCCTGCGATTGGCGCTCGGGGAAATCGGCAAAAAACTGCTGACTGCACAGCACTAATTGCTCCGTGGAAAACGGATTCTCCTCCAGACTCGCCAGACAACGGGTTTCATCCAACAGACTGAAGCGCAGATTGAAGCGGCGGATCATCTCCACCAACCATTGATACATCAGGGCTTCCGGCACTAAAATCAAAACGCGTTGACTCAATCCGTTAATCAAACGATGTTGCAAAATCAATCCGGCTTCAATAGTTTTACCCAACCCCACTTCGTCCGCCAGCATGATCCTGGGGGCAATACGGTTGGCAGCCTGATGGGCAATATATAGCTGATGCGGAATCAACGCGGCTCTCGCACCCTGCAATCCCTTGACCGCCGATTGTTGATGCTGCTGCTGGCGACGCCACGTTTCATAACGCAAGCTAAACCAAGCACTAGGATCGAATTGCCCTGTAAACAAACGATCCTGCGGCTTATTAAACTGAATGTGATGATTTAATTCCATCTCATCGATTTGCTGAAACTGGCCATCCTCATCCAACCCAAAATAACTCAGCAAGCCGTTGTGTTGCAGCACTTGTTGCACGGTAATTTTGCAATACTCGGTGGATTCAACCGTATCACCTTCGCCAAACTGTACCCGAGTCAACGGCGCATTGTCCCGCGCATATATTCGTTTGTCGCCGGTGGCGAGAAACAATACCGTAACGCGGTTAAATTCCGCTTCTAAAATCATACCTAAGCCGAGTTCCGACTCGGTATTACTAATCCAGCGCTGACCGGGGATAAAATCGTTCATTAAATAACGTATGTCATAATTAATTCAAAAATTTTTAGGAGATTAAAATATTCATCAACACAGCCTAAAACACTTACATCCAATAAAATATTAAATATCATTTACTATAAGGCAAAGGAATAAACGGGTATTTTTTTATGCCCGCCTCCCCTCTGCTCTTGTACCAAAGATTAACCCCATCAACAATCATCTCTTCCCTACCTATAAAAACATTTGAATCAAACACCGTTTCAAGATCTTTTTTTGTTGAGTGCAATAAATTATTATTCCTCTCCCTATCCATAATAACTATATTATCTTTCAATTCAATATAATTGCTTTTATGTTTATAACCTTCCAATCCATACCCAATCAGATCGGAGTTAACAGAGCCGGGCCCTTTTTCTAAAATAGAATCACGAATACTCACAATTCCGCCGTTCGATATATCAATAAGCCTACTATCATTGGATGACAGGGAAGCCACTACGCTTCTAATAATCTCAGTTACCTTTGCTCGCGACTTTATTTCATGCCCTTGATCGACTGCAGCAATAAATAGACTATCCTCTATATAGAGCTCACCACCACCAACATATATACCATGAGCCCGTCCGCTCCTACCTAACAATTCAAATCTACTGTCTTTAATTTTAATTAATTCGGGCTGTCCCCCTGTGAGTAAGCCCTGTTCACTATCATGAAAATACACATGATTTAAAAGTAGATTTGCACCTTCCAATCTTACACATGCGCCATTTTGATCAGGAACCTTAATACCTTTGCATTCTATATTATAAATACTGACAGAATTTCCTTTTATAACAATTGCAGCTTTATTTTCGGCCACAGCACCATCGAATATAACATGCCCCTTACCTAAAACTGTAACCCTATCATTACGAATGACAAGCGGCGTTTTATAAATACTTGAACCCAACTCTAAAGTATCTCCATCCTGCAGAGAATTTAATGCGGCCGTTAAATCCACAAACTCTCGCCCATTCACCAATATTTGATTATCACCGAGCCGGTTGTCGGATTTTGGCAACCATTTTCCAAAAGAAATATTTATCTCATCGAGAACATTTACAGCGGGCTTCTTAGTCTCAACCAGCTTAAGAATTTTATTTTCTATGCTATATCTATAATTTGGATACAAAATTAAAGAAAAAACAAGAAGCACATGCCCAATAAAGCCCACTAGGGCCATATACCCCACTATTAATTTATATAATCGATTAATCAAGCGGACACCCTATCCAGAACGTATGAAATAATGTTACATTATCAGGAGTAAGCTGAAACGAAAGCGTCCATAAAATCAGAAAGCCTATCCGATTCCAAATTATTGATTCCAGCCGCCGCCATCCTACCTCCGCCACTCGGATATTTAGCACATAATGCATCCGCACCGGCTTTATTATTCAATGGCGCTCTAACACTTACCAAATAGCCCCCTTGCTCATTCAAACTCAAAACCGCGTGTGCGCGATTGGGATTAAGGTTTGCCAACTCATTACTCCAAACTCCACTAACACGCCGAGCCCACTTTTCGTCTGGCAGAATAAAAAGCGCCACATTTTCAGTTTTGAATTCAGCTTTTGTCCTATTGGCCAACCGCATATCATCTGTATAACCGTCCAACAACGCCTGATAAATATCGATGCGGTCAACCATGAAATCCAACGGCGATTCATATCCGTATAAAACCCGATACAATACATCCGGGGCAAAATTTAAATCGTCAAGATTCGAACCATAGCCATTGTAATTCAAACAAATCCCAAGCTGCCTTAACGATTCAATCTGGTTCGAAGATAACTTCAAACCTTCCGCTACGGAAAAAGCCCTACCCGTCAGGTTATCGCCGAATGCTGCAGTTACTGCCCAGGCGGTAAAGCGGTGTCCTAAATGTTGATCGATTAATAGACTAGTACACACATTGGCATCTGTATTTATCAAAGCTGTCAACAGAGGGTTGATGGGAATATCCGTGGCTTGATGATGATCGGCGTAAAATACCTCTACCTGCCTTTCCAATAAACTCATGAGTGGTTGGCGGTTTTTATCAAGTGATATATCCAGAACGTTTACACGGTCGCCCACCTTGGCGTCAACCCGTTTTAACAAGCTTATATCCCGCTTGACCCCGGTGATTAAATTCGACTCGGCGGGTTCGGCCAAACGCAATTGCAACAAGGCGCAGATTCCGTCCGCGTCACCGTTAAACACATCAAAAATCATTTAAAACCCGCCTTATATTCCTCTTGAAACGATACCGCGTCCCTCTAGGAGCAACAGTATTTGCTCGACACACGCCTCCAAACAATGCTTTCCAGTATCGACTTTCAATTCCGGTTTTTCAGGTTCCTCATAAGGAGATGAAATGCCGGTAAAATGTTTAAGTTCCCCTTGTCTAGCTTTTTTATACAAGCCTTTGACATCGCGTTCTTCGCAAATTGACAGGTCGCAACTACAGTAAATTTCAATAAAATCGCCGTGCGGCACCAACTTTCTGGCCAGATTACGCTCCGCCCGAAACGGCGAAATAAACGCTGTTAGCGCGATAGTTCCCGCTTCCAACATCAATTTAGCCAGTTCGGCAATCCGGCGGATATTTTCCCGCCTATCTTGATCAGTAAAACCCAAATCGCCGCACAAGCCATGTCTGACATTGTCGCCATCGAGTACAAAGGTTCTGCAACCCAATTGATGTAATCGTTCTTCGACGGCATGCGCCAGGGTTGATTTGCCTGCTCCCGATAAACCGGTAAACCATAAAATTACCGACTTATGTCCGTTTTGCTCCTCCCGCCTCCCCCTTGTTACCGTCGAGTGATGCCAAACAGTATGGGCACTTTGTTTTTTCATAAGGGTATCAATTTAAGACACGCAGTTTTAATAATGAGAGTTAAACTTTATCAGCGCCCATACTCCAAATTTTCAATCTTTTTCAAAACGCCGTTTTCGAACTGTAAAAACTGCTTGAACCTCCTGGAGCCGAAGTTATAAACCCACTCGTCTATAACAATCTCCTCATATTGATCCAACTCCAATGCACCGTAGGGATGCCGCAGGCGGCTAGCCCTCATACCATAACGCCTGTCGGTCCATTCTGGCTCACCGCACTTTTCCAATACATCAAACTTATAATCACCTATCTGCACCAGCTTTCGACCACAACGAAATGCCAGCGCATCTGTCGACGCCAAAATCAGACAAAGTATAAGCAGTAAGCGTTTCATCGATTCCCTTTAAGGGGCGACCGCATACTGATGGGAATAACTAGCGCCTTTATCGCATACCTTTCTACTGGTAGGCGATTCGCAGGAAATATCGCTGAATTCGGCTTTCAGCTCGCCCGGTTTATCCGGCACAAAATAAAAGCGGAAATTGGGGTCGGCACTGATAGCAATATCGATTTTGGCGTTTAATACCGGCTTGTCGTTAAAAGTGACTTTTAATTGGTCAATGAAGTGCGATTTTCTAACATACCGCGTCATCTGGTCCATCTGCATACCGGTCAGGTTAGGATGACTGATCATCAACTGAGCCTGCGTCGGTTGGCCGGTTTTCAACCCTTCATCCAAACGAAACTTGACTTTGCCCAAGCGTTTCATGGCCTCATCCAAATCCGCGCCAACCGGAGCGGAACAACCGCCACTGGCTTTGACGAATTTTTTAGTCATGGTCAGTTTGCCATCATTAGTTTCGGCAATCGCGCGGATATTGCTGTATGTATTCACCCGCACCCGCATGGCCAAGTCCGCTTTTCCGCTTTCCGGGAAAAACTCGAATTCGCCTACAAACGGAAACGGATTTTTGTCTACAAACACCCAAATTTTTTTGATGTATTTGTCTTGGGTTTGCGGCATTTTACTAATGACTTTGACGGGCACGATCGCAGGATCTTCCGCTCGGTAAGGCGCCTCCAATTCGATTACCGCATCCGATTCCTCGATGGTTTTGCCGGCGAAAAACTGCGTCTTCAGGGTATTATTCCAGGTAATGTCATCACCTTCGGCCAACGCTAAAACCGGCAACAGCAAAAATAACAAAGCAAAGTTAGATAATTTCTTCATAATTCTCCCTCGATCGTTAATAATTTAGTCTTCCCATTCAAGTTCCGCAAAGGCTATGGTGACGTTTTTTCGGTGAAATTGTTCAAACAATTGCCAGTTATTTTTTGCCGATAAGCCCACGCGCTCGATGGCGTACTCCAAGGTTTTTCCGTGCTTGATCATGACTTTGATTTCGCCAGCCAATTGCTCTAAATAGGCTTTTTGCGGTTGCAGACTGACCGGCCAATCTTTAACTAACCGACCGTGCCCGGGTATAACCAGTTTGTAATGATTTTTCTCCAGACGCTGCAATTCTTTCAACCAACCTCTGATACTGCCGTCAATCACTGGAATATGTTCCAAAAACAGCAAATCTGCCAACCAGAGGGTATCGGTATTTTTATCGTAAACACTTAAATCATTATCGGTATGCGCGGAAGGGTGGGCCGTTAACACCAACTCACGGTTACCGAGATTTAAATTCATTGTCTGTTTGACCTGTAAATCGGGGGGAATAATATTGTCCGGACCGACTCTAATATCCAACACCTCATCCGCTCTACTCAAATAATAAGGTGCACGGGTAGCCATGGCCCGCGCCAGCTTGTAATGACCGACAAAGCGCACACCCTTTTCTTTGAACGCCCTATTTCCATAAATATGATCCGGGTGTACATGGGTATTAATCACGTAACATATCGGTTTTGACGTCGCATTTTTAACAGCCTTACGTAACGCCAAACCTTGCTGCGGACTGCCTCCGCTATCAATAATCGCCACGCAGTCGTCACCGACAATAAAACCGATATTGGCGATTTCACCGTGATTCTCGCGATCGGGCCAGTGATGTTCGGAAACATGAACAAACACACCGGGAGCAGCTTCCGTTACCGGTAAGGCCGGTAGCGCCCAGCAGGCAGCATTTATCAATAAACCTATCCAGACAACCAGTAAGCGCATATCTCACCTTAAGCCGCAATTCTTTTGAAAAACTCGGATTCTGAAATAATATCTTGATTGGTTTCGACCCTATCCAGATACACCAACCCCTGCAAATGATCGTATTCGTGCTGAAATACGCGGGCGGGGAAGTTCTCTAAAACCATCTGCCTCGGCTGCCCATTCGCGTGTTGGTAATCCACTTGTATGGACCGGTAGCGAGGCACTAAGGCACGAATACCGGGCACACTCAAACAGCCTTCCCAATCCTTGAGTAAACAACTATCCACTACCCGAAAGCGCGGATTAACCATCACGACAGGCGCCATTTCGGGTGCGTTTGGATATCGTGTAGTAGGCCGCGATGCGACGATGATGATCTGCCAGGATGCACCAAGTTGCGGCGCGGCAATGCCGATTCCGTTACTTTCTTGCATTGCTTCTTGCAACACATCCAGCAACTCGCGGAACTTCACACCATTGAAATCATCAACCAGACGTGCTTTTTGGCGCAATACTTCCGCGCCCAATTGCACAATTTCGGATTTTTCACTCATCATAAAACCTAAGGACAAATAAATCACATCAGCCGCCATATTAGCAGAGGGCAGTATATTGTTGCTTATTAGAATTTACTCACCTTTACTTTCGTGCGCTTTTTTGTGATATTAGCAGAGAGATAGAACAGGCGTTTATGCCGAGACATCCCCACCACATCGACCAGGAGACAATATGAAAAAAATTCAAAAAACGCCCTTTGCACTGGCAATGAGTGCGTCTTTATTACCTTTTACTGCTAACGCGGTTCAAACCGACAATAATCCCTTTGCCCTATCGGACTTGAATTCAGGCTATATGCAAACCGCGGAAGCCGAAAAAGACGCCGCGTCTAAAATGAAAGACGGCGCCTGCGGAGAGGGAAAATGCGGCGGCCAAATGATGGATAAAACCACCGACAAAAAAGCCATTGAAGCAGTTTGTGCCGGTAAAAAAGCCACCCCTGCATCAGGCAGCGAAAAAGCCGCCGACAGCAAAAAACCAGAACCGACCAAATAAAACCGAACGGCACCGGCTAAGTGCCGGTGTCCATTCAACACTCACACACTAAAACTTTCCCCGCAACCGCACATCCCTTTGACATTAGGGTTATTAAATTTAAAGGCTTCGTTAAATCCTTCTTTGGCATAATCCAACTCTATACCATTCAATTTATCCAGGTCTGTTTGCTTAACCAGCACCTTGACATCGAACTGATCAAACACGATTTCATCCGCTGCCTGTTCATCGGCATAATCCAACACATAAGCGTACCCCGAACACCCCGAGGGCTTTACCCCCAAACGTAAGCCTAATCCGGAACCTCGCTTTTGCATCTGTTTCTGAATTTGTTTCGCCGCGCGCTCAGTCACCGTAATACTCATTCTGTTCTCTCCTAATTTCTTGCAAGCAATGTTTTTAAAACACTGACGAATTGATCGATTTCCTGCTCGGTATTATCTTTGCCCAGACTAACCCTGACAGCCGATTTAGCCAATGAGTCATCCACATGCATCGCGGCCAAAACCGGGCTGATTTGTGTGGAACCCACCGCACAGGCAGAGCCGCTGGATACGGCAATATTCTTTTGGTCCAACCGCATCAACAGCATTTCGCCATTAGCCGAGGAGATACCGAATTGCACGGTATTGGGCAACCGCTCCACTTGTTCGGCAAAGATCACCAGCCCTGGAATTGTTTTTAATTGTCGCTCCAGCCTGACCCTAAGGATTTGCAACTGTTTGATGCGCTCATCAAGCTCCAGCCGAGCCAATTCCGCTGCCTTACCAAATCCCACAATGGCTGCCACGTTTTCGGTTCCAGCCCTGAGCCCGCGCTCTTGGTCGCCACCGTATAGCAAGGGCTGTATCTCGACGCCGTCTTGCCATACCAAAGCGCCACACCCTTTTGGACCGTATATTTTATGGCTGGACAGCGTCATTAAATCCACGCCCAGCCGCTTGAAACTGACCGGCATTTTACCTAAAGCTTGCACCGCATCGGTGTGCAACCATCCGCCCTTCGTCTTCACCACCTCAAGCCAACGGGCTACCGGTTGAATAGCTCCCGTTTCGTTGTTCGCCAACATCAACGATACAAAGTCACCGGCTTGTAGGCTTTGCTCCGCGGCGGTCTCAGACATAATCAAACCGGAATCATCGACTGACAGGACAGTAACCGCCTGATAATATTCAGCCCTACGAAACGCATTTTCAACAACCGAGGGATGCTCAATAGCTGAAATCCATAAGCGCCTGCCCTGCGCGCTGGCTAGGGCCAATGCATTAGCCTCGGTGCCGCCATGGGTGAACAGGATTTGCGCCGCTGGCGCATCAATCAAGGCGCCCACTTGTTCGCGAGCAGTGTCTATGGCGCTGCGGGCGATTCGCCCTAATCGATATAAGCTAGAAGGATTGCCATACAGCTGCCTAAAATAAGGCATCATGGCCTCCACCACCCGCTCATCAACCGCAGTGGTGGCGTTGTGATCAAAATAGATCATTTAGGCCGATTTTCGTTCCTGTATGGTCTGAATATCAATCACATGTTCGGATTGTTTGGCCTGTCGTTTGGCAACTTCACCGACAAGCTCTCTTTCCAGTAACTGACCCAGCGTAATTTGTTTTAGATAGCCGCGAATTTGTTCACTTAAGCCCATCCACAAATCATGCGTAATGCACGGCTGATCATTATGGCAATTCGATTTTCCGCCGCACTTGGTGGAATCGACCGGTTCGTCCACGGCCTCGATGATATCGGCAATATTGATTTCGCGCGCACCGCGGCTCAAGGTATAACCGCCACCCGGACCTCTGACGCCTTTGACCATTCCCGCCTTACGTAACCGGGCAAACAATTGCTCCAGATACGATAGTGAAATAGTTTGCCGGGTAGCAATGTCGGTTAAAGTGACGGGATGCTTTTGGCTGTGATAGGCCAGATCCAACATGGCCGTAACCGCATAACGTCCTTTGGTGGTAAGTCGCATAAAGCCTCCTCAATTAAACCCAGTTAAAGTAAGGAGACTATAAATAAACCCAGTATTTTAGTCAAGTATTACACTTTAGCAATATCAGGTTTTGTCTTTAATCTGACAATCGTCCAGCTGGGGCATATTTTTTTCACCGCATTGAATCCCGGCATCATTGAGTTTTTGACACATGATTTCTATTTGTTTATCCATTTGGTGGATATGGTCCAGCATCAGATTTATGGCGTTGGCAATTGGATCGGGCATATCGGTAGCCCCATAGGCATCAAAACCAATCTTTTGCGCCATTGCATCGCGCCTGGCTTTCTCCTGTTTTGCCTTGCCGTCGATAATATGGGCGGGAATCCCTACCACGGTGACACCATCCGGAACCGGCTTGACCACGACCGAATTGGATCCGACCCGGGCTCCCTCGCCTATTTCAATCGGCCCCAACACTTTGGCGCCCGCACCGATCACCACCCCATTTTTCAAAGTAGGATGCCGCTTACCCTTATTCCAACTGGTACCACCCAACGTTACCCCATGATAAAGGGTGCAATCGTCGCCTATCACGGCCGTCTCCCCAATCACTACGCCCATACCGTGATCGATAAAGAAACGCCTGCCGATCTGTGCCCCAGGATGTATTTCAATCCCCGTTAACCAGCGGCCTAAAAAGGAAACATAGCGAGCAGGCCAATGCAAACCGCGCACCCACAACCATTTACTCATTCGATGAATCAAAACCGCATGAAAACCTGGATAGGTCGTCACTACCTCAAATACCGACTGCGCAGCCGGATCACGCGCAAAAACGCATTGAACATCTTCTTTAATTCGGCTGAACATAGCGATTACTTTAAATTGTGATTTTGAGAAAAGCGCAAGATACCGCGCAATATATCGAGTTCCTTGATATCCAACTGCGTTCTGTTAAACAGCCGCCGTAAGCGACGCATGATGGATTTGGAACGCTCCGGATGTAAAAAACCGATGTCAGCCATGGTCTGCTGTAGATGCAAATAGAACCCTTCCATCTGTTCCGCGGTCGCCAAAGGCTCCTCCCACTGATCGCCAATCGTGTTTGGATATTCCTGACCACTGGCGACAAACAATTCGTAACAAACCACCTGTACCGCCGCCGCCAGATTTAACGAGCTGTATTCCGGATCGCAAGGAATACGTAGCAAATAATGACACAAATCCAATTCGTGATTCTTTAAACCGGAATTTTCCCGACCAAACACCAGGGCGATATTCTCTATACAGCCACGCCATCTTCCAGCGGCTTCGCGCGCGGTGACGGACGGCCAACTAATGGTTCTGTCGCGCGCGCTCGCACCTAAAACAACCTGGCAGTCGGCAATTGCATCCTGTAGTGACGAATATACACCGGCCTCACGTAACACATCGTCGGCGCCGGAAGCCCGCGCGGTAGCGTCCGCATGCGGAAACAACTTTGGCGAGACCAACCGTAACTGATCCATACCCATGTTTTTCATGGCCCGCGCCACAGCGCCAATGTTGCCGGGGTGGGACGTTTCAACTAAAACGACTTTAAAATTGGAGAGCAAAGACAGTTTCCGGCCACTAAAAAACCGGCGATTTTAACAAAAGATTTGCTATGCTATCGTAGTTTTCTAACTGCTCATTATCAATTCGATCTATGCATCCCATGCTTAATATAGCCGTGCGCGCAGCGCGCAATGCCGGCGACCTGATTCAACGCTCCTCAAATAACATTGAGAAACTCACTATCGATCAAAAAAGCCGTAACGATTACGCGTCGGAAGTCGACCGCATGGCCGAGCAGGAAATAATTAAAGTTATTCGTACGGCTTTTCCGGAACACTCGATTCTGGCGGAAGAAAGCGGCGAGCATAAAGGCAACGATTATGTATGGGTCATCGATCCTTTGGACGGTACCACCAATTTTTTACACGGCTTTCCGCAATATGCCGTATCGATTGCGCTAAAGCTAAAAAACAAGCTGGAAGTCGGCGTGATATACGACCCTCTTCGCGACGAGCTTTTCACGGCGGAACGCGGCGGCGGCGCCATGCTGAATAATCGGCGTATCCGCGTCACCAAACAGAATAGTATGCGCGGCGCCTTAATTGGCACCGGCTTCCCATTTAAAACCATGGAGCATATCGAACCTTATCTCGGCATGTTCCGCGCCATCAGCGCCGATACAGCCGGCATTCGCCGCGCCGGCGCCGCGGCACTGGACATGGCCTATGTGGCCTGCGGTCGTCTGGATGCTTACTGGGAAATCGGCGTCAAGGAATGGGACATTGCCGCCGGCGTATTACTAATTCAGGAAGCCGGCGGGGTAGCCACTGATTTTTCCTTTAACGATAAATACTTACAATCCGGCAACATCATTGTGGGCAATCCGCGCATGCACCAACTGATGTATCACGCCATTGCTCCGCATGTCTCCGACAAGCTCAAATAAACCATCGACTGGCATTATTTACCACAAGACCTAAAATTGTTATCGACTTGCCTTTTCTTTTATACTTGAAGGCTAATCAAATTCTAAGAGGAAATCATGGAAAAACCCTTCATCCTACACATGCTGACTACAGCCAAAAATTTAAGCCCCTTCGACGTCAATATGGCGATGGATGCAGGCTGGATTTCAGCAATTCCTTATATCAACGTTGAGCCCAGCGAAGTTCGTGGTTTGGTACAAGATGCGATTTTCTCCCGCAGCCCGAAAGGCTTAAAACGTACCGCAATTTTCATCGGCGGCCGCGAAACCAAACAAGCCATGGACATGTTGAAACAGGCAAAAAATTCCATGTTTCCTCCGTTTGAAGTATCGGTATTTGCCGATCCCAGCGGCGCATTCACCACGGCCGCCGGCATGGTGGCTGCCGTTGAAAAAGAACTGACCGACAAATTCGGCACTACTCTGGAAGGCAAAAACATCCTGGCTCTAGGCGGCACGGGCCCAGTAGGACAGGCAGCGGCGGTCATCGCCGCGCAAGCCGGGGCTCATGTCAGAATCATAGGCAGACAGTTGGACAAAGCCCAACGAACCGCTCAGCTCTGCAGCGAAGAATTCGGTGACGGCAAAATCACCATTACTGCCGGTGCCGATGCCGACAAAACCGAATACATGCAAACCGCCGACATCGTTTTTGCTACCGGCGCCGCCGGCATCGAACTACTCAGCGCCGAGTTGATCGCCGCGGCGCCGCAATTGAAAGTAGTTGCGGATGTTAACGCGGTGCCACCGGCAGGTATTGCCGGCGTGGATGCGTTTGACAGCGGCAAACCGCTGGCCGGCTCCACCAGCGGTGCCGTGGCCATCGGCGCACTGGCTATCGGCAATATTAAATATCAAGCCCAAAGCCGCTTATTGAAACGTATGCTGGAATGCGACAAGCCTTTGTTCTTGCACTTTGAACATGCTTTTGAAGTGGCTCGTGAATTTATTAAGTCATCTAACTAACGCGTATCGTAAGCGCGCCAGCATCCGTCAACTATCGAGGATAAGATCAAAATGTCAAAACGCAGCATACTCCATATGTTCGACCCGATGCCAAACAATAGCCCGTTTGACATCAACATGGCACTCGATGCAGGTTTTGATGTACTGATGCCGTATTCCAACGTCAAACTGGAAAACATCCAGAATCTGACCCAGGATGCCATATTTTCGCGTAGCCCATCCGGCATCAAAAAAACCGGGATTTTTATTGGCGGCCGCGACATCGGCTTGGCCATCGATATGCTGCAAGCTACTAAGCCGGCCATGGTGCCGCCATTTGAGGTATCCGTGTTTGCGGATCCCAGCGGCGCTTACACCACGGCCGCAGCCTTGGTGGCTTGCGTGGAAAAAGCCTTAAAAGAAGTTCACGGCAAAGCGTTAACGGATTGTAAGGCCTTGGTATTCGGCGGCACCGGACCGGTTGGCATTGCCACCGGCATTATTGCGTCGTTACAGGGCGCGAACACCGTTTTGGTCGATCACCTGTCGGTGGATACCGCAAATGATGCCGCCAAGCAATACAATCGCCGTTTTAGCGCCAATATGAGCGGTGCTGTCGCCAGAACCGATGCCGACAAAATTGCCTTATTGGCGGATGCCGATATCGTGTTCTGTACCGCCAAGGCCGGCATCCGCGTATTAAGTGCCGCGGTATTGGCTCAAACCCGGCAATTAAAAGTGGCTGGCGACGTAAACGCGGTTCCGCCCGCCGGGATCGAGGGTATCGCCGCTAACGATATGGCTGTCCCCATGACACACGCCACCCAATCGCCAAAAGCGGTTGGAGTAGGCGCTCTGGCGGTCGGCAACGTCAAATATAAATTACAGCATGAATTGTTAAAATCCATGCTGAAAAGCGATAAGCCTGTCGTTATCGACTTTAGAGAGGCTTTCAGCAAAGCACGCGACTTGGTTTAATCTATAAAAAAGAGGCCCCGCCCGCTCCGGACGGAGCCTCTTTAAGTTTAAATCGGCTCTGAATAATGATATTTAACCGCCAACCGTGTCAGCTCGACATCGTTTTTTACCTTTAATTTCGCGTATAAACGATAGCGGTAGGTATTGACGGTTTTATCGCTTAGAGTCAATGCTTCGGCGATCTCCTGAATACCCTTGCCTTTTAGTATCATCTGCGCCACTTCCGCTTCACGTTGCGATAATTGCGAAAATGGCGACGATTCTCCACCTTCTATCGATTCAAATACCAAGTTACTGGCCACATCCTGGCACAAATAACGCTTCCCGGACATTACCGCCCTAATGGCGCCCACCATTTCACTGACCGGCGAAGCCTTAGAAACGAACCCCTCCACACCAAGCTTTAATAGTTGTTGCGGGATTGCCCCACCGTTGTGCACGGATAAACCAACAATTTTAACTTTCGGGAAGCGCTGCAAAATTCTCCTGCACGCCTCAAACCCCCCCATGCCCGGCATATTGACATCCATCAACACCACATCGGGCTGATCAATCTCTATACTTTGCAAAGCTTTTTCACCACAATCACAAACCGCAACGACAGTAATGTCTTCGAAAGCATTGAGCAATGCTTCGACTCCGCTTCTTATTAACTCGTGATCATCTACCAGCAAAACCTTAATCATATTTTCCAATACCTGACAATGTCATCGGCGCCTGCTTCACAAATATAGCCGGATTAAACAAACTCGCTCATGATAGGCTATTTTTACCGTAAAATTAACCCCTGTAAAATTCTCAGTTTACCGCTTAATCGGTAAAATAGCTGTTTATCGACTCAATAAAACTTCATCAACATGCGCACATCTCAATTTCCACTCAATACCGTAAAAGAAACCCCTGCCGATGCCGAAATCGCCAGCCACAAACTCATGATACGCGCGGGCTTAATTCGCAAAATCGCGGCCGGTATCTATACCTGGCTGCCTTTGGGCTTGCGGGTCTTGCGCAAAGTGGAGCAGATCACCCGTGAAGAAATGAATAAAGCCGGTGCGCTGGAAGTATTAATGCCGGCGCTGCAGCCCGCCGAACTCTGGCAAGAAACCGGCCGCTGGGAAAAATACGGCCCTGAACTGGCCCGCATGCAAGACCGCCATGCCCGCGAATTTTGCTTGGGACCGACACATGAAGAAATCATTACCGACCTGGCCCGCAACGAACTGAAAAGCTATAAACAGCTGCCGATTACCTATTACCAAATCCAGACCAAGTTTCGCGACGAAATTCGCCCACGCTTCGGCGTGATGCGTTCGCGCGAATTTGTCATGAAGGACGCTTATTCCTTCCATTTACATCAGGAGTCGCTACAGCAAACTTACGATGTCATGTATCAAGCCTACACCAACATTTTTAACCGATTCGGCTTGAAGTTCCGCGCTGTCATCGCCGACTCCGGCGCTATTGGTGGCGCGGTATCGCATGAATTTCACGTATTGGCCGATTCCGGCGAAGATGCTATCGCATTCTCGGACGCCAGCGACTATGCCGCCAATGTCGAAAAAGCCGAAGCCTTAGCGCCCCAAGGCCAGCGCCCGCAACCTAATCAAGCATTCACTTTAGTCGACACCCCAAACCAACACAGCATCGAAGAAGTCAGCCAATTTTTCAATGTCCGCGCCGAGCAATGTTTGAAAACCTTGATCGTGCGCGGCCAAGACAACAGCTTGGTCGCATTGCTGCTGAGGGGCGACCATGAGTTGAACCCTGTCAAAGCCGAAAAAATGCCCGGCATACTATCGCCGCTACAATTCGCCAGCGATGAAGAAATTATTGCCGCTTGCGGCTGCAAGCCCGGCTCGATTGGCCCCATCGATTTAAAAATGTCCATCATCGCCGACCGCAGCACCGTTTTAATGGCCGATTTTATTTGTGGCGCCAATCGGGATGGTAAGCATTATAGCGGCAGCAACTGGCAACGCGATCTACCGCTACCCGAGCAGATAGCCGACTTACGCTTGGTTGTTGAAGGCGATGCCAGCCCGGATGGAAAGGGCCAAATCACCATTGCTCGTGGTATAGAGGTCGGCCATATTTTTCAGTTAGGCGACAAATACAGCGCGGCCATGAACGCCGCCATCATTAATGAAGCCGGTAAAAATCAAATTATGCTAATGGGTTGCTATGGCATCGGCATTTCTCGCGTGGTTGCCGCCGCAATCGAGCAAGGCCATGACGAGCGAGGTATTATTTGGCCCAACGAACTGGCACCGTTCCAAGTCGCACTCTGCCCCATGAATATGCATAAGTCCGACCGACTGGTAGAAACCGTGGAAAAAATATACCGCGAATTATTAGACGCAGGCATTGAAGTGCTATTGGACGACAGAAAAGTCAGGGCCGGATTCATGTTCTCCGACATGGAATTGATCGGCATCCCGCACCGAATCGTGATTGGCGACCGCGGGCTTGATAGCGGCACTGTCGAATATCAAGGGCGAACCGACCATGCAAGTCGGGAAATCCCCTTTTCGGAAATCGTTAATTTCCTAACGAGCAAACTGGCCTGAACTTTTAACCAAAAAGAAAGGGTGCCGAAGCACCCTTTCTTTTTTCGCGCATGGTTAGCTAAATTAGCTTAACGCATTAAGGTAAACATGGATTTTACCGCGCCACATTTTGGGCACCCCCAATCTTCAGGCAAGTCTTCCCAACGAGTCCCCGGCGCGACCCCATTGCGAGGATCACCTAATTCCTCGTCATAAATGTGACCACAGGTTTTACATTTATACTTTCTGAATTCAGCCATTTATTTCTCCTAGTTTATATGATGGATACCAATGAACAGCCGAGATTGTAGCCAAGAGACCGTCAAAAAAAAACCACGAATATTTTGGCATTTCCCCTGTCCGTCTCAATCCTTATTAGCGGATGAACATTAATCAGTCACACAATTTTAATCCAATCTTAAGCATAAGCTTACATTTGCTGTAAAAAATATAGTCTAAAATTGTTTCGAAACTTAAATTTAGCCACAATCCGCAACAATAAATTTAAGCCACGGACTATTTCCAATACCTTATGGAGTTTTACATTGGTTTCCGAAAAGCAAACTTTTGATAACTGTTTTGAGGTTTTCCTGGCGGATACGCCGGAAAGCAAGCAAATTCACTACAACCTCAGATATCAAGTCTATTGCGAGGAAATGGGCTTTGAAGACAAAACGCTCTACCCTGATGAGATGGAGTCCGATGAATGGGATGATAACGCCGTTCATTTTTTAGTCCGCCATAAAATCACTGGTCATTGGCTAGGGGGATTGCGCTTGGTTTTTAACCATAACAACAAACTGCCATTTGAGCAGCATAGCTCGTCTCATAGGCGTATAAGTCCGGAAACACGCAAAGTATCGGTGGAAATGTCCAGGCTATGCGTCATCAAGGAAGCCAGACGCTTTTCTTCCAAACGCTTCGCGCCTTACGGCTTGCCCGACCAAGAAATCGCTGCGGAAAACGACAAAGTCAGATCTTTTTATAATTTCAAAAATCAAACCCGCAGCATGATATGGGGATTATTTAAAGCAGCTGTTGACTACTCGGCAGAGAATAAATTGGATTATTGGTATTTTATTGTTGCGCCGGCGCTAGCATGCTTCATAAGACGGGAAGGTTTTGAACTGTCGCAAATTGGAGCACCCTGCGACCACAAAGGCGTGCGCACACCTTACGAGATATCGGTTAAAAACATTCTGCAAAATCCCTTATGGTTAACCGATTATAAAAACGACTTTGCTCGCTACTCCCAGGTATTCAAGCAACAGGCTGAGGGTCAGCTAAACACGGCTTAACAAGATAACCGATAGACCGACTTAATTAATCATTACCACGCCGCCTTTAACGGTTAGCATTGCATCACCGCTAACCGTGGTGGTGAGGCCTTTAAGATCGGTTGTGGTTTGCCCTTCAATTTTAATCATCAAGCCTTTGATTGTTACGCCGGTTTGATCGATTTTCACACTATTCTGGCCGACTTTTAGCTCAATCGACTGCATGGCTTCTTCGGTGATTTTACCTGTGTCTACCTTCACCGAGCGGTTGCCCATTCCTACTGTAATTTCATCATTACCCTGTTTGATTTCGGCCGTTCTATTACCCATTTTGACAGTGAGCAAATCATTGCCCTGATCTAGAGTTACCGTTCGATCATTGTAAATGTCGACCTTCTGGTCACCGGGATCTTTTTTGTCAAAGCCGATGGTATGAACATCATCGTTTTCTACCACCCGGGTAAAGTTCTTTTCGGCATGCATGTACAGCTCTTCATCGCCTTTTTTGTCTTCAAACCGAATTTCATTGAAATTATCGGACGAGCCGTCTTTGCTGCTGCGCGACTTTATCCCGCTTTGCGTTTTGTTGGCATCCAGATCGTAAGGCGGCATTTGGTCCGCATTATAGACCCGCCCGGTCACGATGGGCCGATCCGGATTCCCCTCCAGAAAATCCACAATCACTTCCTGCCCGATGCGCGGGATATGGATGGCACCCCAATTTTTGCCCGCCCACACTTGGGCAACCCGTACCCAACAGGAGCTGTTTTCGTCGTTTTTACCCTCGCGGTCCCAATGAAACTGGACTTTGACGCGACCGTACTTATCGGTGGTAATTTCGTCGCCGGATTTCCCCACCACAATAGCGGTCTGCACGCCTTGCACAATCGGTATACGACTGACTCTTGGCGCCCGGTAATTGAATTTACTGCTGATGACCGTATACAGGCACTGATAAGGCTCCAGGCAATCGGCAATGCCAAACGATTCGTAACCGTTGTTTTGCAGCTGGATTTGAGTGGAAACAGCGATATATTCCTGGTTTTGGTCTTTGCGCGGAAACTCGATCAGGTCGAATTTATTCCCTGCCGCCAGACTGCGCGTATTGCCGGAGGCGGACATATACTCAAACCCGGCCCGCATCTCCTGCATTCTGACTTTGGCGTAATGATCCCCATCCGCCGTTTTGATGTAATTCCCGGGATAGTCATAAACCTCTTTACTATCTTCTTCATGTCCGCCGGGATCATTAGAGGTCGTTTTCAATTCGGCTTTCGGCTTCTCAAAATCAAAATCATCATGTTCATAAACCCCACTTTGGATTTCTTCGCTGACACGCCACTCAAAAATATGTTCTTCATTGCGGCGGCCTTGATTTTCGGGCGGTAAATAACGAATTTTCTGCTTGGCCGGTTGCGCATGACCGGAACTGTCATCGCACAGCACCATGGTATGCTGACTATCGGTATGCTTAAAATAATAATAAATACCCTCAGCCTCCATCAGGCGGCTGATAAAATTAAAATCGCTTTCCCGATATTGCACGCAATATTCACGCGGCTCATAGCTGCCGGCCAACTTATTCTCTAAATCGGTGTATCCGTGCTCGGCCAGCAGCTTTTTTACGATATCCGGAACCGACAAATTGGAAAAAATTCTGCAATTACTGGTTCTGGACAACAGCCAAGCTTTAGGTCGCAGGGTCGCCCGGTAATAATACAAGCGGCCCAGCATGCCAAACAAACTGATACGCGTCACGACATCATGTAAAGAGCGATGCTTACCGTCCGGCAACAACAGTTTGACTGTGGTACTTTTGCCCAGCAAAGCCTTTAAATCGATATCGTTTTTTTCGCTGAGCAACTCCAGCTCATATTCAAATAACTGACTCAAATGCTCGGTGCCGGTCATTCGATATAACAGCAAATCAGTCTCACCCAACGGGGTGGTTACCGAAGCTATCCGATCACTTTGAGATAGAGCCATGATTGAAATCCTATAGTCCGCATATCATTTGTGTAACATTTTCAGCCAAAAGGTCAGCCGCCTATCAAAACCGTCGGGCAACCCAGCACGATCACTCCGCCATGAGCGGTCTGATCGCCCATTCTGGCCGCCGGCATTTTACCGATCAAAACCGTTGCCGACCCTTTCACTATTGAATCCGGCGGACCAACGCACACCGCCATATCGCCAACCCGAGCGGCCGGCATTTTACCTATCAGGGTAGTCACCGCGCCCGGCGGTAAAATAGGGCCTCCGACATGCGGCACAGGCCCGGTAAACATCGGACATACGTGCATATCGGTAATTCTCGAAGCCGGTTGACCCATCGCTATCTACTCCAGTTAACCTTGCCAAAGCCGTCCATTACCACCATTGGCAATGTCGATGCCCTGTTCCAAAAAAAACAGGTATTTATCATTGGCCCTTTCCGGCTGGCTTTGCACCGCCGCCAACATAACCGCGCCAGCGACTGCCTTGGCAGTCAAATTGTCCGCGGGCGGTACCGCCGGAACATTTTCCGGCGCCATACTGCCTTCACTCCAGAACGCCCCCATTCCCGCCCAAGCGGCGGGATTTTCGAACGACGCAGCCTCGGCGCTGTTAAAGGCTTGGCGCCGATTGGTTTCCGTGGGCTTATAGACCCATGCTTCGGCCGCTTCCACGGCTTGCGCAAGCTTTGGTTCGGGTTTTTCCAGCATGCAACTGCGAGCACTCAGGCATGCCCACCAAACCGCCTCCCGTTTTGGTAATGCCCTGGCCAAAAAACGCACGGCATCAGGGTACATTTTTTGCTTGATCAAGCTCTGCAAAAAATCCAATGGTGATGGATCGGAAGCCAGACCGGTCCGAGCCTGTTGATCCAGCTCAATATCCTGGCAAATGAGCGCCGCTTTCGGGACTAAAATCTTATTTAATGACACCAAATCAGCCATATATTTTCCACTCGTTCACTTTACTGACTCAAAACCTTGCGGGCAACCACCAAAAACCCATCGACCGGCACCCCACCTTCATAGCGTAACATGACTCTTTCCAATTTGATCATGGTAAAACCGGCCGCTAATATGACATCTTGAATATAAGCTTCGGTATGACTAAATCGGCCATGAGGTTGGATTTTAAACCCTTGCGCAATGTCTTCCTCGAACTCTTCCAAGGTAAATACAAAGTGGCCGCCGGGCAACAATACGCCCGACACCGCCAGACATACCGCTTCCAGATCGCCAAAGTAAACCAAGGTATCGGCGGAGACAACCACGTCACTCCGCGCTGGGTAAGAGACGATACATTCGGTTAACTCGGCATGCAGCAAATCGTCGTAACACTCACGCTTTTTGGCTTTTTCCAGCATTTTGGCGGATAAATCAATGCCCACCAATTGTTTGGCGTAAGGTTTCAATAAAGGCCCGCAAAGGCCGGTTCCACAACCTGCATCCAGAATATCCAAACCCGTTTGGGTTTGGTTAAAAATATCCTTGACCGCGTCGGAGACTAAAAACGGCGCCTTGTACTCCAGGCGCTTAAGTACCATATCGAAGCTGTCGGCAAAATCGTCGAAGGTTTGGGTAATGTATTCATCCGAGGCCCTGGGAAGATCGAACTCGCCGGTATAAGACCGTAAGCGGTGTAACGCCAGCGGGTTTTCCGGGTCGTGTTCCAGCCATTGTTTTACCAACACAATGGCGTCTTCGGCCTTGCCCTGCAGACACATGGCCGCACACAGATTTTCGTAATTTTCAGCGTTATAAGGTTTTAAACCGATGACTTTTCGATACGCCTCGATGCATAAAGCGAATTCACCCTGTTTTTTATAGGCATTACCCAAATTACGATAAAACTCGGCATTTTCCGGCATTAACGCAATCGCTTTAGAAAAAGCCTCAATCGCGTCTTCTATGCGTGACAACTGGCTTAAAACCACCCCGAAATTATTAAAAGCCGCCGCATTATCCGGATTCAGATCCAGCGCTTGGCTATAACTATGCGCAGCCTTTTCGAAATCTTCCAGCCGGTTAAAAATATTGCCTAAGTTATTATGGGCATCCGAATATTCCGGCGCTTCAGCAATCGCTTGCTCAATGAGACCGATCGCCTGCGTGTTATCACCCTTTTGGTGCATCAGTAATCCCAAAAAATGTAAAGCTTCAGGAAACCGAGGATATTGCTCGAGAATAGTGCGATACAGCTCTTCAGCGTCATCCAGCTCTCGCGACTGATGCAGTCTAATGGCCAAAGCCAACGCATAATCCAAATCCAAAGCTTTTGCAGCCGGCTCATCTTTGCTTGTCATGAATCAATCCAATACTTAAAAATAAAATATGGCCCTATTTAGCCCAAATCGGAATCACTTTATGTTTTTGTAGCATAACTATAGCCCTAAAATGCCGCGGCAGACCGATACGTTTAGCAATTTGCCATAAAGATTAAACCGCTTCATGATAACCAAGCGAATATTGCCAGCGAATTTTTATAGGCCTGATTTTAACCGAACAAGATAGCCTCTTCGATGCGAAGCTATTTAAACCATGCTATCCACTTACTCAAGCCTAGCAATTAAAACGCACTCAACTCTGGAGATCACTTTTGCCAAACACCGACACTAACAACACGATCATGAAAGGCGTTGCGTATCACCATGGGGTCAAAGCCGGCGACGTCGACATTGACCGTATCAGTGAAGCCATTAAACAGCCTGATCATTTTATCTGGCTGGGCTTACGCGAACCGGACCCGGATTTACTCGCCGCCATACAAAATGCCTTCGGATTACATGAGTTGGCAGTAGAAGATGCCCGCTCGGCGCACCAACGACCAAAACTGGAAGAATATGGCGACTCGTTGTTTATTGTTTTACATACCGCCGTGTTGGTAAATGACGGCATCGAGTTCGGCGAAACCCATTTTTTCGTCGGCAGCCATTTTCTGGTCACGGTTCGCCATGGGGCTTCGCTCGGCCACAACAAAGTGCGCGCCCGCTGCGAGGCATTGCCGCACCAACTGGCTAAAGGCCCGGGTTTTGCACTCTACGCCATCATGGACTTCATCGTCGACAATTACATGCCAGTATTGGACGGCTTACAAGCCCGTTTTGACGAACTGGAGTCGGCTATATTCACCAACCATCCCAGCCGGCAAACCATGGAAGGCCTGTACGAATTGAAACGCGAGCTCATTCAGATGCAAGGCGTGATCATGCCGGTCATCGATATTTGCAACGTATTGATGCATTCGCATGAAATCAATATCCCTAAAGACGTGCGCTTATATTTTCGGGATATTGCCGACCATATCAGCCGTATAGACCGCGCCATAGACGGCATTCGGGAAATGCTGATTGCCGCGATGCAGGTACATTTGACGCTTGAGACCGTCAGGCAAAACGAAGTCGTGAAAAGGCTAGCCGGCTGGGGGGCAATCGTGGCCATCCCCACCATGCTGTTCAGCTGGTACGGCATGAACTTTAAACATATGCCGGAGCTGGAATGGGAATATAGCTATCCGCTGGTGGTCGGCGGTGTTTTATTTGGCAGCTTGCTACTCTATTGGCGCTTAAAACGTTCAGGATGGCTATAGCGTTGTCGACTCAATCAATAAATATTGAAATATTCACTGGATAATCCGTCCCAGCAGAAATAAAGATCGGGGGAGGGGACGACATTCAATCTATCAATGCTCCAGACTGCTTTTGACCGTCATCCCCGCAGCCTGGCGAGCCGGCCAATAGGAAGCCAGCCAAGCCAAACCGAGTACTATGCCCAACCAACAGAGCGCTGCCAATCCGGCAAACGTAAAATCCAAGGTTATGCCGAATAAAGTCTGCCCTAGTCGTTTGGCCATCGGCTCGGCTGCCAGGTAGGCCAATGGCAAACTCAAAACCCAGGCCAGCACGCCATGCAGCAGCCCTTCGCTTAAAAACAAACCGAATATTGCTTTTGACGGTGCGCCAATGGCCCGCAACACCCCGATCTCGCGCCTGCGTTGTAAGACACCGATAGCCAAGGCGCCGGATAGCCCAATGCCGCCCACGGCCGCAATCATGCAGGCCAATCCTATCAGCGTACCAAGCATCGGCTTGAACTGATTGCGGGCAAATAGCCGTTGTTCCAGGACGCCCTGAGTGTTATAGACATCCAAAGGCATTCCGGCGGCTTGAAAACGGCTCTTTAACGTCTGCAAATAATCGGCTTCCTCGGCGACAGAAGTAATCGGGGCTTGTATCAGGGCAAAAGTGGCCGAATCCGGTTGTTGCGTCAGCTGCTGTATCGTTTCCAGTGGCGCATATACCGGTTCGACATTGTAACTGCTGCCAACCAACCAACGGTAAGTGCCGATCACTTGCCAACTTTGCCGTTTTGACCCTATCGCCACGTCCAGCCTATCGCCCGTCTGAATGCCGTTTAAAGCGGCCGTATCGGCGCTCAACACCAATACGGACTGCCCGGTATCCCCGGCACGGAACCAGCGGCCGGATTCGATTAATGGCTGATACATATCCCCGGCAACCGGCAGTGCCAGTATTTGCGTCCCCAGACTGCCTTTTTGCCGTAAAACCTGACCGTTTTTAGTCATTTCCAACGGCAAACGCCGCCACGGTTCGATTTGCCGAGTACCTGGTAATGACTCGGCAATTTCCCTGATTTTGGCCACAGGCTGGTCGGCAGCGAACCCCAACCGCACCGCATAACGGCTGCGGGCCATTTCATTGTCCAATGTTAAATTCAGCGAGGCGGCCAGGCACATCAATACCAAAAACATCACCCCCGCGACGATTAACACGCTTTGAGTCAAAACAAACCGACCCTTATGCCGAAACAGGTTGCCCAAAGCAGCCGCGCGTAACGTCGACAACCAGCGGGCACCGAGGCGTTCCACCCAACGGTCGAAACAGTTGCCGCCAAAATCCGCACCGAGTCCATAACTGGCCATTGCCATCCGCACATTCAGGCCGGCTCCACGCCAAATTGGCCCCAACCCGGCCAACAACGGCACCAGGATGCCGCCCAACACCATCAGGTAAACCGCCCGCCTTGAATATTTAAAGCCGCCGCAGTCGATGTTGAATACGGCTAACAACTGACAAGCACTCAAGTCCGCCGTCAACAATCCGACAGGCATTGCCACCGCAATCGCCAGCAGTGCCAGCAACAGAATTTCAGCCAGATAAACCGCGGCAATAGTCAGGTTGCCGCCCCCCAGTGATTTCATCACGCCGATTTGATCGGTTTGTTGGGTAATATGCGCGGAAACGGTGTTTAGGACCAGCACGCTGGCCAACGCCAACGACACCAGAGCCATGATTTGCAAAACGCCATTGATACCGGCCATGAAAGGTCGGCCCCAATGCTTTTGCGGGTCTTGCAACAAAGTCACATTCACGGCAATGCCGTGCCTGGAAAACAAGCTACCCACCTCTCCGGCTACTGTACGGGCTTTATCCTCACTATACGGAGGCGTCACTTGCAGCAATACCTGCCGAAAAGTATATTCGGGTACGCCAAACCATGCCGCACTGGCGCTATCGGCAAAAAAATGCAGTTGCCCGCCGAATTTCGGCGGCTTAACGAAAGGATGCCGAGCGACGCCACCAAGCGCAAAGCGGCGGTTTCCCGCTTCGGTTGCCAATTCCAGGCTGTCGCCAATTCGCAAACCGGCGTAATGGGCCGACAAGCTTTCGACGGCTATCTGCTCGGCGGATGGCCAGCGGCCGGCATCCAGACTGATTTTATCGAAGCGTTGCGCTGCAAAATCAGAACGGATGATCACTGTCGCCAACGTCCAGGTTGCGGTATCCGAACGCCGAAACCTTACGGTAACAGGCGTTTGCGTATCAACTGCGGCAACCCCTGGCAAGGCTTTTACTTGCGTCAGTAACGCCATGTCGGCATCGCCGCGTAAAATCAGATTGATATGCGAAGGCTGCGACCGTCGGTGGGCGGCGTCCATTTGGCTGAGCTGTAAATCGATCATGCCGAACAAGGCACCGACACAAAACACCCCGGCCGCCATACTGGCCACGGCCAGCAGACTCCGCGACTTTGACAGTCTCAGGTCGGCAATCGCCTTGTACCATAAAGTATGCAAATCAGCCTACCCGCGCCAGTGTATCGGCATGAATGCGGCCGGAACGGATTTCCAGCTTGCGGCTGACGGCATCGGCAAGCGCCTCGTTGTGCGTCACCACCACCAGGGTTTTGCCCCGCTCGCGCAAATGAGCAAATAAATCGAATACCTCATCGGCGGTAGCGGCATCCAGATTACCGGTGGGTTCGTCGGCTACAATCAGCGGCGGATCATTCGCCAAAGCGCGAGCAATCGCTGCCCGTTGTTGCTGTCCGCCGGAAATCTGGCTGGGTAAACGGTCGGCGGCCTCGGCCAGACCGACCTGCTCCAGTAACTGCATAGCCCGCTGCTGTCGTTGGCGCTTGGGCAACTTACCCAAAAAATCCATTGGCAACACAGTGTTTTGCAACAGGTTTAAAGTGGGTAACAATTGAAAAAATTGAAACACGATGCCGACATTCGCTCCGCGCCATAACGTCAACTTTTCGTTACTCAGCTTTTGCAAGGCAGCACCGTTTACGATTACTTGACCGCGACTGGGATGATCGATCCCGGTCAACAAATTCAGTAAGGTCGATTTGCCGTTGCCGGACGGCCCGACAATGGCCACAAATTCGCCCGGGAAAATTGTCAGATTGATATCGTGCAGCACGGTTTGCAGCACACCGGCCTGCGGGTAATCCTTGTAAACCTGTTTCAGTTCAATGATATTCTTCATATTGGCCGGCAAATTGGGCTATGTTACATGAGGCACGGCCATGCCGGCTGACTCCATTATGATATTGAAACAGGAGCTAAAATGACATCCGTTCGCCTCGTCTGGTTGCTGCTTTGCCTGCTCTGGGTCTTTGCGGAGATTAGGCTAGCCCGACAATCGCGCCCGGATAGTCGATTTATCCTGACTATCGAGTGCCGATCGCAACGCTGGCTATGGTTAAGCATTCTCGGTAGTTTGGTGTTGGCCTTTAGTTTCAAACTACTGGCCTGGATACCGATTCCTATACCGTATCTGCCCAGGCAATTATTGGCAATGCTGGTATTCGGTTGCGGTTTGAGTCTTAGATTTTGGGCAGTTACACAATTAGGCCAATTTTTTACCACGCACGTCACCATCCAGCAGCAACATCAATTGATTACCAGCGGACCTTACCGCACCATTCGCCATCCGGCCTATACGGGTTTACTGCTGGCGCTTGCCGCGGCTGGATTGGCAATGGGAGATTTTCTGGCCTTGTTGTTTTTAACCATCCCCATATTTTGGGGCTTTCGAACCAGAATCAATATCGAAGAAAAAATGCTGCTGCAACAATTCGGCGCTGTCTATGCGGCTTATTGCCAGACCCGCTGGCGTTTACTGCCCTGGCTTTATTGATGTACCAGGGCGCTTCGGCAACCGATTAAGCCAAAGCATTTGCCACTCTGGTTGGAGAAGCATTGGCGAAGGCATTTTTTGCTTGGTTAGGATCAGTTTGGATAGCGGTAATGATATTGCTAGCAGCTTCCTGCGCTTTTTGGCGATCCGGGATTTGAGTTTGATTGGTCGCCTGTTTTACGGAATCGGTATTAGACAGCTTCAAGGCTTCCGTCGATATGGTGGCGCTATCCCGAGCAACGCTATTGTCTTTATCACCATCACGGTCGCTTGGAACTTTGTTCCGTTGACCGGCTGAGCTATCAAGTTCCGCTGCTTTGGTGCCGGCTGAACTATTTCTGCCTACGGATATGTTTTTTTGACTTGGATTTAATGCGGTAATGTCCATCATCGACCTCCCATGGAAACATTGGTAGCATCAAGTGACACTACGGCTCGATTCTACCGCAATTTTTCAAAATTATCGGTAGATATTTTGAATAACCGGACTTACCGCACACTAAGCGAGGCCTGCTTTGCAACTCATTGAAGTTAATCTTTAAATTTTTCCACGCGCATAGCTGATAAAATTCACAAACGCGGTACGCGGATTGATTAAACTAAATGAAAAACAGTAATGACTACAAAACCCAGCCCAGATTTAACCACGTTCGAAAACCCCAGACCGGAGCGCGACTTCACCATTCGTATCGACATTCCGGAATTCACCTGCCTGTGTCCGATGACCGGACAGCCTGATTTCGCCAAACTGGTGATCGAATATGTGCCTGACAAACTATGCGTGGAATTGAAATCGCTGAAACTCTATATGTGGACATTCCGCGACCGAGGCGCCTTTCATGAAGCCGTTACCAATGAAATTCTGGACCATATCGTTGCGGCTATTTCGCCTAGCTTCATGCGCCTGCGCGCCGAGTTCAATGTGCGCGGCGGCATCTACACCACGGTGATTGCCGAGCATCTCAATCCCGATTGGCAGGCGCCGACAGTCGTCAACCTACCTTAACGCGTTGTGAGCGGCAAAACCTTTTATACCAGCGATATCGCCGTTGCCTTAAAATACGACGGCAAAAATGCGCCGAAAGTCACCGCCAAAGGCGAAGGTTTTACCGCTCAGCAAATTTTAGCGATTGCCGAAAAACACGGCGTGCCATTGCAAAACGAACCCGAACTGGCGCGCATCCTGGCCCAGGTACCGCTGGGCGATGAAATTCCCCAGCAGCTATATATCGCCGTAGCCGAAGTGATCGCCTTTGCCTACTTTATCAGCGGAAAAACTCCCGACTCCGAATCATGACCTTAAAAGATATTTTTACCGTACTCCCCCAATACGTTTTACCTCATCACGCCCTGTCCGGACTGATGTCTAAACTGACCCACTGCGAAAACAGCGTATGGAAAAATCTGTTCATCAAGCTGATTGTCCGTATGTACGGCGTGAATATGAACGAAGCCAAATTTCAGGATCTGGATCGTTACGCCAGCTTTAACAGGTTTTTTACCCGTGAATTAACGGAAGGCAGCAGGCCCGTAGCGCCCGCGCATGATGCCATCGCCTGCCCCGCCGACGGTGCCGTAAGCCAGGCCGGCCCAATTGAGAACGGCCGGATATTTCAAGCCAAGGGCCATAGCTATACTGCATTGGAATTACTGGGCGGCGACGCCGAGCGCGCCAAAGCCTTTGAGAACGGCTCTTTCACCACCATATACCTGTCCCCCAAGGATTACCACCGCCTGCACATGCCGTTGACAGGCACTTTGAGAGAAATGGTGCATATTCCCGGTCGCCTGTTCAGCGTCAACAATACCACCGTCAATGCCGTGCCTAATTTATTTGCCCGCAACGAACGCGTGGTCTGTATCTTCGACACCGAAGCAGGACCGATGGCATTGGTTTTGGTCGGCGCGATTTTCGTATCCAGCGTGGAAACGGTTTGGCACGGCGTCGTCACCCCACCGTCCATCAGCACACCCAGGACCTGGAAATATCAGGACAACGCCCCCACCATTGAAAAAGGCGCGGAAATGGGTCGCTTCAATATGGGTTCGACCATTATCGTGCTATTCGGCAAAGACAAAACAGCCTGGCTGGATAATCTGACGGCCGGCAAGCCCGTAAAACTAGGCGAACAGATAGGTCGTTGTTTTTGATAACAACTCTAAAAACAAGCCGATATGCGATAACCGGCACGACTGTGGCATAATGCCCGACTTTCTGGTCAAACACCAGACACTGATTACAACACGACGATAATAATTTTAAGAGGATAACAATGAGCTTTTTTATCTCCGACGCCATGGCCCAAGCCGCGCCCGTAACTTCACAACCCGGTTTCGAAGGCATGCTGTTTCCATTGGGTATTTTAGTTTTCTTTTATTTTCTGTTCATCCGCCCGCAATCCAAACGCAACAAAGAACAAAAACAAATGCTGGCCGCGCTGAGCAAAGGTTCGGAAGTCGTCACCTCCGGCGGTATTTTAGGCAAAGTGGCGGATCTGGACGACAATTTCGTCAAACTGGAAGTAGCCGAAAACAGCTTTATTCAAGTACAACGCCACGCCATCGCCAACATGATGCCTAAAGGCACTTACAAAACCTTGAATAAAAAACCAAAAATTTAAGTTTTCCGCGATTCATTTATCCACTCACACTTGATCCTTGGTAACAGCGCAGTTGTCTCTGCTTTAACGGAATAACCATGCAAAATCACTTCCCGCTTTGGAAAAACATCCTGGTCCTGACCGTTCTGGTTTTTGCCCTAATTTATTCGCTGCCAAATCTTTTTGGAAACGACCCCGCAGTGCAACTGGCTTCCAGCAATTCAACTCCGCTGCAACAAGCTCAAGCCGATGAAGTGGCTGCCACGCTTAAAAATGCCGGCTATGTCGTCAAGGCTTATGACTTTAAAGACGGCAAAATCCTGGCTCGCTTCAATAACACCGACGAGCAAATGAAAGCCGCGGATCTGCTCAGAAACAAAATGGCCAATCAAGCGACCGTGGCGCTGAATCTGGCGCCGGCAACGCCCGGCTGGCTGAATGCGCTGGGTGCGGAACCTATGTATTTAGGCCTGGACTTGCGCGGCGGCGTGCATTTTCTACTTGAAGTGGACATGGACACGGCACTGAAACAAGCCGATGAGCGTTACAATACCGATATCCGTAGCGCATTCAGAGACGCCAAGGTCCGCTATCAATCCGTCACGAAAGAAGCCAACGGCATCAAAGTGGTGTTGCCCGACGAGGAAAACCGGGTAGCTGCCGCGGCAGTGTTGAACAAGGATTTCCGTAACCTCGATCTAGCCGAAAGCGGCCCCAATGAATTTTTGCTGACCATGCCGGAACGTGAAATTCTGGCCATCAAAAAATCCGCACTGGACCAAAACATTACCACCCTGCGTAACCGCGTCAACGAACTGGGTGTAGCGGAACCGATTATTCAACAACAAGGCAGCAACCGTATCGTGGTGCAATTACCGGGGGTACAGGATACTGCCCGCGCCAAGGAACTGCTAGGCACTACCGCCACGCTGGAATACCGTCTGGTCGACGTGGAACATGATGTCAAAGCTGCGGTGGGCGGCCACGTGCCGGTAGGCAGCCGTCTGTATTACGACAAAAACGGTGCGCCGATATTGCTGAAACGCTCGGTTATCGTTACCGGCGACCAAATCACCGACGCATCCTCCGGCCTGGATCAAGACGGCCAGGCAGCCGTATTCATCACTCTGGATGGCGTCGGCGCCAAAAAAATGGGCAAGCTGACCCAGGAGAATATCGGCAAGCCGATGGCCGTGGTATTCATCGAATATAAATCAGATACTCAAGTCGTCGACGGCAAAAAAGTTCAACATAAGGAAAAAGTCGAAAAAGTCATCAGTGTCGCCACCATTCGCGACTCTTTCAGTAAGCGATTCCAGACTACCGGCTTGGATAACCCGCAGGAAGCCCGCACCCTAGCCTTACTATTAAGAGCCGGCGCCTTGGCTGCGCCGGTTGAAATCGTCGAAGAACGCACTGTCGGCCCCAGCTTGGGCCAGGAAAACATCGATCAAGGCATGACCTCCATCCAGGTGGGTTTCTTACTGGTGGTGGTGTTCATGATCATTTATTACCGCGCTTTCGGCTTGATTGCCAACTTCGCGCTGGTCTTCAACGTGGTGTTACTGATCGCCATTTTGTCGTTATTGCAGGCTACGCTAACCTTACCCGGCATGGCCGGTATCGTTTTGACCGTCGGTATGGCCGTGGACGCCAACGTCTTGATTAACGAACGTATTCGCGAGGAACTGCGCAACGGCAACAGCCCGCAAGCCAGCATTTATGTCGGCTATGAAAAGGCTTTCGCCACCATTCTAGACTCCAACGTCACCACGCTTTTGGTAGCCTTGTTGTTGTTCGGTTTCGGTACCGGCCCGGTCAAGGGCTTTGCCGTGGTACTGTGTCTGGGCATCTTGACCTCGATGTTTACCGCCATTACCGGCACCCGTATGCTGGTGAACTGGATCTACGGCGACAACCGCCGCATCGAAAAACTGTCTATCTAAACACGCTATAATTTTCGGAAATTTTTATCATTAACCTTAACTGGAGTTTAAAAAATGGCAATTGAACGTACTTTCTCTATCATCAAGCCGGATGCAGTCGCTAAAAACGTGATTGGAGAAATTGTCAGCCGCTTCGAAAAAAATGGCTTGCGCGTCGTAGCATCCAAAATGCTGCAATTGAGCCAAGAACAAGCTGAAGGTTTTTATGCCGAACATAAAGAACGTGGTTTTTTCAAAGACCTGGTTAGCTTTATGACATCCGGCCCAGTTATCGTGCAAGTACTGGAAGGCGAAAACGCAGTATTGAAAAACCGTGAACTGATGGGTGCGACCAACCCGAAAGAAGCAGCTCCCGGCACCATTCGCGCCGACTTTGCCGTCAGCATTGATGAAAATGCCGTGCACGGTTCCGATGCGCCGGAATCTGCTGCAAGAGAAATCGCTTACTTCTTCTCAGCCGATGAACTCTGCGACCGCATCCGTTAAGCCGACGCTGATTAATCTGCTGGATTTCGACAGAAAAGGCCTGCAAGTCTTTTTTGTCGGTCTGGGCGAAAAGCCGTTTCGCGCCACCCAGCTGCTGAAATGGATTTATCAGGAAGGTGTGGTCGATTTTGAGGTAATGACCAACCTGAGCAAATCGCTACGCCAGTACTTAAAAGATAACTGTCATATCCAAACCCCGGAAATCGTCGCCGAACAACTGGCTTCGGACGGCACCTGTAAATGGGCCATGCAGACCCATTGCGGCAATAAGGTGGAAACCGTCTACATTCCGGAAGAGCGTCGCGCCACCTTGTGCATTTCTTCGCAAGTCGGCTGCGCCTTGGCCTGTAGTTTTTGCTCCACCGCTCAACAAGGTTTTAATCGCAATCTGTCCACCGCGGAAGTCATCGGCCAGCTATATCTGGCGCAACAACGCCTGGGCCCGGAGCACCGGATCACCAACGTAGTCATGATGGGCATGGGCGAGCCTTTACTGAATTTCGACAACGTTGTCGCCGCCATGAATTTGATGATGGACGACTTTGCCTTCGGCCTGTCCAAACGACGGGTGACCATCAGCACATCCGGCGTGGTGCCGGCCATGCATAGGTTGCACGACGTCTGCGATGTCAGCATGGCGGTATCGCTGCACGCGCCAAACGACGAACTACGCAACCAACTGGTACCCATCAACATCAAATATCCGTTGGCGGAATTGATGGATGCCTGCCGTGCCTATGCTCAAAATGGCCCGCGCAAGCACATCACCTTTGAATATGTGATGCTGGATGGTATCAACGACAGCCCGCAAGACGCCAAAATGCTGGCGAAACTGTTGAAAACAGTGCCATCAAAGGTCAACCTGATCCCGTTCAATCCGTTTCCGCAATCGCAATACCGTTGTTCGGAGATGGCAACCATTTTGAAGTTCCGCGACATATTGCACAATGCCGGTATTGTCACCACCATACGGAAAACCCGTGGTGAAGATATTGACGCCGCTTGCGGGCAACTGGTCGGCCAAGTTCAGGATAAAAGCCGCAGGCACTTAAAACTGCAAGCCGCAAGGACCACACCCCATGCTATTTAAAGGTAGCTTGCATTTTCTGGCTATCGCTGCCGCCTGTGTGGTCATCGGCGCCTGTGGCTTACTGCCCAGCTTTGGCGGCGACGGCATGAATGATCATGAAAAAGCTAACCTGAATTTGCAGATGGGCGTGCGGTATCTGGACCTGGGTATGCTGGAAGTGGCCAAGGAAAAGCTGGAAACCGCTTACGATCTGGAGTCCGGCAATCCGGAAACCCTGAATGCCCTAGCGGTATTTTACGAACGCATCAAAGATGACGATCAGGCCGCCGAATTTTACCAAGCAGCCATCGGCAAAGACCCCGAGAATTACAGCACCAAGAACAATTACGGACGCTTTCTATGCGAACGCGGCAAGTACGAAAAAGGCATGGCGATGTTGCAGGAAGCTTTGAATTCACCGATGAATCAACGCCCATGGCTGGCCTTGAGCAACATCGGCATTTGCTTGGTGTTGCAGAACGACCCGGCCAAAGGCGAAGAATATCTGCGACGCGCGCTGACCGGCAACCCCGGATATCCACCCGCCTTACAGGAAATGCTGAAAATCAGTTACAACAATCAGCAATACATGTCGGCGCGGGCCTTTTTAGAGCGTTATCTGGCTGTCGCCAAACACACGCCTGAAACCCTTTGGTACGGTTTTCAAACCGAACGGGCCTTGGGCAACCGTCAGGCAGCGGAAAACTACAAAGAACAATTACTGATTAATTTTCCAACCTCAACCGAGGCCCTACAAGCCAAATCCGCGATCAGCAAATAATCCGGCAACGAATACACATGGCAAAACAACAACAGGCCATTCAGGCCATCCGCGGAATGCACGACATTCTGCCCGATCAATCCCCTTACTGGCAGTGGCTGGAACAGAACGCCAGACAAGTACTCGGCTGTTACGGCTATCAGGAAATCCGCCTGCCCATCGTTGAAAAAACCGAGCTGTTCAAACGTTCCATCGGCGAAGTCACCGACATTGTCGAAAAGGAAATGTACACTTTCGACGACAGAAACGGCGACTCGCTCACCTTGCGCCCGGAAGGCACCGCCGGCTGTCTGCGTGCCTGCCTGGAGCACGGCTTGCTGCATAACCAGACCCACCGCCTGTGGTATTACGGCCCGATGTTTCGCCACGAACGTCCTCAAAAAGGCCGTTACCGGCAATTTTATCAACTGGGCGTGGAAACCTACGGCATGCCCGGCCCTGACGTCGATGCGGAAATGATACTGCTCACCGACCGGCTGTGGAAAAAACTCGGCATCCGCGACAAAGTGGCATTACAGTTAAACTCCTTGGGCACCAGCGCTGAGCGCGCCGCCTATCGCGGGGTTCTGGTCGAGTATTTCAAGCAACACATCGACGTGTTGGATGAAGATAGCTTACGCCGTCTGGAAACCAATCCACTAAGGATATTGGACAGCAAAAACCCGGACATGCAATTAATGTTGCGCGATGCACCGGTTTTGCTGGAACATTTGGGCGAAGACAGCTTGCATCACTTCAACAGCCTGAAAAGCATGCTGGACGAACGGGGCATCGCGTATCAACTGAATACCCGTCTGGTACGTGGTCTGGATTATTACGGCAAAACCGTGTTCGAATGGGTCACCGACGAACTCGGTGCTCAAGGCACCATCTGCGCCGGCGGCCGTTACGACGGCCTGATCGAACAACTGGGCGGCAAAGCTAATCATGCCATCGGTTTCGCCATGGGTATGGAACGTATCCTGGCGCTGGTTGAGCAACTCGATACGGTGGTTCTTGAACCCAGCGTGGACGTCTATTTGATTCGGGTCGGCGCTGCAGCCGAAAAGGCCGGCCTGCAGTTGAGCGAACAAATCCGCGACCAAATTGACGGCTTGAAATTACAAGTCAATTGCGGCGGCGGCAGCTTCAAAAGCCAATTCAAAAAAGCCGACAAATCCGGAGCTGCATTTGCGATTATCATAGGCGACAATGAAGCCCAACGCGGCGAAGCGGCTTTAAAATCGCTGCGCGTCGAGCAGGAACAAACCACATTAAGCCAAGCCGCCTTGCTGGAAACGCTCAAGGCTTGGCATCACAACAAAACTCTTGCATAACCTTAACCGAGAAATACCGTGGCTATTTACGATACCGAAGAAGAACAAGTCGAACAGTTAAAAAAATGGTGGGAGGCGAATAGTACCTCCCTGGTTGCCGGGGTCGTCACCGCCATCCTGCTGGTAACCGGATGGAATGTCTGGCAAAACCATCAATTCGAACAACGCAGTCAAGCCTCTCAGCTGTATCAAAATTTGCTCGCCAGCGAAGCCAAAAGCGATTCGGCCTCGATCGAGAAGCTGGCCGACCAACTGGCCGTCGAACACGGTTCAATAGCTTATGCGCATTTTGCCGCGCTGGCAAAAGCCAAAAGCAAAGTCGAACAAGGCGACCTGGAAGCGGCAAAGGCGATTTTGCAACAACAAGTGCAAAATGGCGGTGATGAGGAATTACGGCACGTTGCCCGTTTACGTTTGATACAACTAATGCTGGCTACCGGCCAACATGAAGAAGGTTTGAAATTGATTGCCGCCATCGACCCGGCCAGCACCGAAGGTTTTGCCGCCAGTTATGACGAACTGGAAGGCGATTTGTACGTGGCCATGGACCGCTTTGACGAAGCCCGCACCGCCTATCAGAATGCCATCAGAACCGGCCAGGCGACTGCTTTGACCCAATTCAAACTGGATGACATTGCCGCCCCCGCATTCAATCCAGCCGCAGCGAACCTACCACAGTGACGCCCCTGAAATCATGCTGAAACCCGTGTTCATTCCATTTCGCACACTCCCGGTGTTGTTTGCCAGCCTGCTATTGCTTTCCGGATGCGCGGGCTTGGATGCAGGCAGGGAGATGCTGTCGGGACTCTCCGACACTATTTTCGGCGAAGACGACAGTGCCGATCCGCCGGCAACATTGCTCGAGTATCCAGCGGAATTACAAATTGATGTGTTATGGAAGGAATCGGTGGGAGATGGCGCGGACAAGCAATATCTGAAGCTGATTCCCGCCGTACAGGGAGACAGAATCTTTGCCGGTGACCGTAAAGGCACCTTGCAAGCCCGCAACGTAGCAAACGGCGATTTGGTCTGGGAAACCAAAACCGAGTTTGCATTCTCCTCCGGCCCGGGCTTAGGCCGGCAAGCCTTGATCATGGGCTGCACGTCCGGCGAAGTGATTGCTTTCGATATCGGCAGCGGCGAACAAAAATGGCTGACCAACGTACCTAGCGAAGTACAAGCCGTGCCCGTCATTGCCAAAGGAATCGTGATCGTGCGCACCACCGACGGCAAAGTCATGGGCTTGCGGGAAGAAGACGGTGCCCAGTTGTGGGTATCGGAGAACAGCGTTCCGGCCCTGAGCATACGCGGCGCCGGCGCGCCTATCGTGATCGACAACACCGCCATCGTTGGCTCGGCAAACGGCAAGATGCAAGCATTGCAACTCAACGACGGCAAAAACCTCTGGGAAGCCACCATCGCCATGCCCACCGGCCGATCGGAAGTCGAACGACTGGTCGACCTGGATGTCGATCCGGTGGAAAACCGTGGGGCCATTTATATTTCCAGCTTCAATGGCGGCACCACGTCGGTATCCGAGCTGGATGGCGACATCATCTGGCGTAATCCGGATATTTCCTCGTATACCGGCATCAGTGCCGATTACCGTTATTTGTATATCAGCGATACCAAAAGCGAAGTCTCGCAACTGGATCAACGCAACGGCGCCTCGTTGTGGAAACAAAGAGATTTGCACAACCGCCAACTCACAGCCGCCGTGGTTTACGACAATTATGTGGTAGCCGGCGATTTCGAGGGTTATGTGCACTGGTTATCCATTAGCGACGGCAGGCAGCTCGGTCGCATTCAAGTCGCAAGCTCGCCGATCGAAGCCAAACCGGTTATCGTCGGCGGAACTGTATACATTTACGCAAAAGACGGCACCCTCGCAGCCTTAAAAGCGAGATAAACACTATGCTTCCAGTCATCGCCTTGGTTGGCCGACCCAATGTCGGCAAATCCACTCTGTTCAATTATTTAACCCGCAGCCGCGAGGCGCTGGTCGCCGATTATCCCGGCCTGACCCGCGACAGGCAATACGGCCGCGTCAAGCGCGGCGAACGCGATTGCCTGGTGGTCGATACCGGCGGCATCACCGACGACCTGGAAGGCATTGATATATTCGCCAAGAAACAGGTGGAAATTGCCCTGCAGGAAGCCGACGTGGTGTTCTTTATGGTCGACGCCCGCGACGGCATCAATGCCTCCGACGAAGCGATAGCCGACATGCTGCGCAAATTGGGCAAACCGGTAGTATTGGTGGTCAATAAAATAGACGGAATCGACAGCAATACCGTGACCCATGATTTTTATAGTCTGGCGTTGGGCGAACCCGTGCCGATTGCCGCTTCGCATGGTCGCAATGTCCATGAATTGTTAGGCCGCATCGACGATCTGATTCCGCCGGTGGAAGACGAATTCCAAGAACAAGACCCCGGCATCGCCATCGCCATCGTCGGCCGACCCAACGTCGGCAAATCAACGCTGGTCAACCGCCTGCTGGGCGAAGAGCGAGTAGTGGTATTCGATGAAGCGGGCACCACCCGCGACAGTATTTACATTCCTTTCGAACGCAACCAGCAGAAATTTACCTTGATCGATACCGCCGGCATGCGCCGCCGTGCCAAGGTGTCGCTGACCGTGGAAAAATTCAGCATTATCAAATCCCTGCAAGCCATCGAAAAGGCCCATGTGGTGATTTACTTGATCGACGCCCGCGAAGGCGTCACAGATCAGGATGCGCATATCCTGGGATTGGTACTGGAAGCCGGGCGGGCCTTGATTATCGGCTTAAACAAATGGGATGGTCTGGATGCCGAACACCGTGCCTTCGTCAAAAAGCAGATCGAAATCAAATTGCCGTTTATGGACTTTGCCGAAAAACATCCGATTTCGGCCTTGCACGGTAGCGGCGTCGGTAAACTATTCGACGTTGTGCATAGCCTTTACGATGCGACCATGATAGACATGTCGACCCCGGTATTGACCCGCATCCTCAGCGACGCCGTCGCCTCGCACCAGCCGCCGCTGGTTGGCGGCCGCCGCATCAAGCTGAAATACGCGCATCAGGGCGGTCGTAATCCACCGATAGTGGTAATTCATGGCGTGCAAACCGATTCCCTGCCCGACTCTTACAAGCGCTTTTTAATGAACTACTACCGCGAACAGCTGCGCTTGAAAGGCACTCCGGTCCGCTTGGTGTTCAAATCGCCCGAAAATCCTTTCCAGGGCCAGAAAAACAAGCTAAGCGACAGGCAGGTTAAAAAACGTAAACGCCTGATCAACTTTACTAAACGCAAAAAATAGATATTCACTCGGGAGCGCGCACATGGCCACCATTACCTTTCAAGGCAAACCCATCAACACCATAGGCGATCTGCCGGCTGTCGGCGGCAAAGCGCCTGATTTCAAACTCACCAACCGCAAAATGCAGGATGTGGGTCTGGCCGAGTTTGCCGGCAAACGCAAGGTCATGAATATCGTGCCCAGCCTGGATACGCCGACTTGCGCCACCTCGACCCGCAAATTCAACGAAAAAGCCGCCCATCTCGATAACACGGTGGTATTGGCGATTTCCGCCGACCTGCCGTTCGCTCAGGCCCGCTTCTGCGAAATTGAGGGCATCAAGCATGTCACCGCTCTGTCCACTTTCCGCTCCGGTTTCGCCCATGATTATGGCGTTCAATTGCTGGATAGTATTCTGGCCGGCTTGACCGCTCGAGCAATTGTGGTTATCGATGAAAACGACCAGGTCGTCTATACCCAATTGGTCAGCGAAATTGCCGATGAGCCGGATTACGTCACAGCCCTGGCAGTGCTTACCCACAAGGACTAACTGAATCGTTCGGTATTTGCTGCTCCGAAACTACCGTTATTTCTCAACAACAATATGCCCAGGCAACCCAGTAATTGTCGCGGCTGTGGATGCCAGCTTTCGACTATACAACGCATCCGCGGCATATGCGACAACCCGGAATGCCGTCGCAAGGATGTCAATTTCCAACAGCAGCAACGGCGTCAGGCGGCATTACAGATCATTCGCGACCAGATACCCGCCTCCTGGCGGACCAGTACCAGCGTGGCTTTTCTGCCCCGCAATACCAATCGTTTGGTGCCACTATCCGAGACCCGCATCGAAGCGTTAAGGCAACATCTGGAACAAATCATAACGGAAGCTAGAGCATTGCCAGCCCCCGCGTTCGAGGTTGTTAAGGAAACCTCGGCCACAACTAATGGCGTTGACGCCAAGCAATCCGCTTTGCCTGTATTAGATGCCGCCTGCGGACTTTGCGGCGGCCATTGCTGTGCCACGGGAGGCAATTCCGCCTGGCTTGAACCCAATACTATCCGGCGATTGCAATGGCAACGACTGCCGGTGGCCGACACCCGGATTATTGAGCATTATCTTGGTTTTGTACCGGAGGTCGGCTACGAAAACAGTTGCATTTACCACGCAGAGAATGGTTGTTGCCTGCCTCGCACCATGCGCTCCAATGTATGCAATCAATACCTTTGCAAGGGCTTATCCGAAGTCGTGCAAGGTTTAGAGGATGGCGACGGACGCTGTGTGGCAGCTACTGTAATTGGCGTCGCACCAATTAGCATCGCTTTAGTCGACGCTTTGGGCATTTTAGAAACCCACAAACCCGCCGGCAAAAATTGAAGCCGGGGTTAAGCCAAAACTTAACCCCGCATTTAGCGGCTTGTGCGGCAAAAACAAAAATTATAATTTGGCGTTAACGATTTGATAAATATCTTCCGCTTCACTATCGGCATTTTGCACAAGCGCCTGTAATTCCGCCAACCTGGCCTCGGCGAATTCGCGGTCTTTCAGACTGGCCGCGTTGATAGTCACATTTAGAGCCGCGCTTTTCAACCCGGCGTACGCCGCCATGACCGCCACCCCAGCATCGCTGATCACGCCCAGATTACCTTTCTCGGCCGCTGTCCGACTCAAGGCGATGGCTTTAGCGCAGGCTTTGCCGCAGGCCAAGGGCACCTCGGTAGCGTCCCTCAACACCCGTTGGATTTGAGTACTGCGCCGAACTTTTTCCTCGTCGCTGGATTTGGGCAAGCTGTAGCAAGCCATCAGTTTGTCGAACACGTCGACATCGGCCTTGATCATACCGAGCAGCGTTTCCCGCAAGGCTTCGGACTCGGCCAGCAAGGCCCGCATGTCGGCTTCTACTGCTGCATATTTGGGTTTGCCCAGGGTCAGGTTGCAGACCATGCTAACCAGAGCTGCGGCTTGCGCGCCCATCACTGCGGCGGCACTGCCGCCGCCCGGCGTGGCTTGTTTGCCGGCCAGTTCGTCCAGAAAAACCTCTATGCTTTTGTCTTTGATCTCAGTCATGTTGTACCTTTAATTCTCGCGGCGCCAGATAGTGTTACCGCCGGCCACATCTTCCAATACGATGCCTTGCCCTTTGAGCTGATCGCGAATCGCATCGGCCCGAGCCCAGTCTTTGTTGGCTTTGGCCGTTTTACGGGCCGCTATGCGTTGTTCGATTTCAGCCTCGCTCAAACTGTCGATTGCCGCACCGCCTTTCAGAAAACTGTCGGGGTCGTCCTGCAACAAACCAAGAATTCCGGCCAGTTGTTTCAAGGTTACCGCCAGCACGATTTTATCTTCGGCTTTGTTAAGTTCGCGGGCTAAATCGAATAACACCGCCAGCGCAACCGGTGTATTGAAATCGTCGTCCATGGCCTGCTCGAAGCGCTGTAGGTAATTGGTATCGATAGTTACGCCGGTAATCTCCACGCCTCTTAGCGCCGTGTACAAACGGGTCAGAGCCGTACCGGCATCGTCCAGTTGCTCGTCGGAATAATTTAACGGGCTGCGATAATGGCTGGAGAGGATGAAAAAGCGGATCACCTCCGGACGATATTGTTTGAGCACCTCGCGCACCGTGAAAAAGTTGCCCAAGGATTTAGACATTTTCTCTTCATTAACCCGCACGAAACCGTTGTGCATCCAGTAATTGACGAACGGCTCGCCGGTGGCGCCTTCCGATTGGGCGATTTCGTTTTCATGATGCGGAAACTGCAAGTCCATGCCGCCGCCATGGATATCAAAATGGTTACCCAGGCAGCAGGTGGACATGGCCGAGCATTCGATATGCCAGCCTGGACGGCCTTGCCCCCAAGGCGAATCCCAAAACGGTTCGCCGGGTTTGGCCATTTTCCACAACACGAAATCCAGCGGATCGCGTTTTGCGTTATCCACATCCACCCGCTCCCCGGCGTTCAAATCGTCGATGTGTTTACCGGACAACTTGCCGTAGCCCTGAAAACGGTTCACCGCATAAAACACGTCGCCATTTGCGCCGACGTAGGCGTACTCTCGCTCGATCAGAGCAGCGATCATGCTGATGATATCGGCAATCGACCGGGTGGCCTTAGGCTCAATATCCGGAGGCAATACGGCCAGTGCCCGCTCGTCTTCATGCATGGCTTCGATGAAACGTTCGGTTAGCGCGGAAAAATCCTCGCCGTTTTCGTTGGCCCGCTGAATGATCTTGTCGTCGATGTCGGTAACGTTACGCACATAGGTCAACTGGTAACCGGCATGGCGCAGATAGCGAGCGACGGTATCGAACACCACCATCACCCGGGCGTGACCGATATGGCAATAGTCGTACACCGTCATGCCGCAGACATACATACCGACTTTGCCGGGCTGTTTGGGGATGAATTCTTGCTTGCTTCGGGTCAGGGTGTTGTAGATTTTCAGCATCGGAATGAGTTGGATACAGCGAAAGACTGAGCAATCTATCAAGATTCCAGCTTCTCTTTCAAGATAAAAACACATAGAATTCGCGGCTTGCAGCGAATTTTAGGAGCTAATATGCGCAAACCCTTTGTTTACCTGATGCTGTTTTTGTTCTCAACCCTTTCTTTTGCAACGGAAAAACAAATGTCCGACACCCAAACCAAAGTAAAAATGACCACTTCTCTGGGCTCTTTTGTCATCCAATTGGATAATGCCAAGGCCCCCGTTTCCGCCGCTAATTTTGCCGAATACGTCAAAAGCGGTTTCTATAACGGTACTATTTTTCACCGCGTAATTCCAGGCTTCATGGCCCAAGGCGGCGGCTTTGATACCAGCTTCGCACAAAAAGAAACCAAAGCGCCGATTAAAAACGAAGCCGATAATGGTTTGAAAAACATACGCGGCACGCTGGCGATGGCCCGCACCAACGATCCCAATTCCGCTACCGCGCAGTTTTTCATCAACCTTAAAGACAACGGATTTTTGGACCATACCAACCCAACCCCCAGCGGCTGGGGCTATGCGGTATTCGGCGAAGTGATCGAAGGCATGGAGGTCGTGGATGAAATGGCCAAACAAGCGACCGGTAACCGCGGCATGCATCAGGATGTGCCTAAAACCGACATCGTGATCGAAAAAGCCGAAATCATCGAGTAAACGATTCATTCAGGTTCCGCCGGCCTTGGGCGGAACCGCATGCCATCCCTTGAAAACAGACATCCTGTTCATCTCAGACCTACACATCTCGCTGGAAAAAACCGAGATTACCCGGCGTTTTCTACATTTTTTGCAGCATCGCGCCAAGCAAGCACAGGCTTTATACATACTCGGCGATTTATTCGATGCCTGGATTGGCGACGATGACAACACGCCGCCCAATAAAGCCATCAAAAAAGCCCTTAAATCGTTAGCCGCTGCCGGGACCCGGGTTTTTCTGCTGCAAGGCAATCGGGACTTTCTATTAGGCCCACGCTTTGCCGAAGAAACCGGCATGACATTGCTGGATGAATACAGCGTGATCGATTTAGACGGTCATCCCGCCCTGCTGACCCATGGTGATTTGCTGTGTACGGATGATTTACCTTACCAGGCGTATCGAATCAAATCGCACAGTCCGGAATGGCAACAAAATGTGTTGGCCAAACCATTATGGATACGTTTGCTGGCGGCACGCTGGTATCGTCTGCGCAGCTACTTTCATAAGCGCAACAAAACTCAGGAGATCATGGATGTCAATCAACAAACGGTTTTGGATATCTTGCAAAAACATCATTGCCTGACCCTTATTCATGGACATACCCACCGTCCCGCAACCCACGATTTGAGCGTTGACGGACAGCCCGCCCAGCGCATTGTATTGGCGGACTGGAAGAAAGACAGCGGGGAATGTTTGCGTTGGAATGGACTGTCATTTCAACGCGAATTGCTGCCATAAAAACCAGTAGGCAAAAAAAATCCGGCAGCACTTTGATTGAATCTCAGCGCCACCGGACCTATTACTATCTCCGCAAAAACAGACTTTGAATTTACCTAGAAGTTCACTCGGTAATCATTTTTTTTAAAAAGCACAGCCGGGTTTGACGCCCAGTTTTTTCAAGATAATGGCCAACGGACAAAAACCGGTAAACGACGCCTGCAACAAATTGGCCCCGACTAAAGCGGTCAACCACAGCCAATTGGGCGAGTGCCAATGGGCCAAGGCCAAACTAATCAAAATAAAAGTACCGGCAAACGCCATTACCATACGATCGATAGACATGACAACCTCCTATTTTAACCGCACCACGCCCATCAACTTGAGCATCATGCGTTCATAGAACGGTTCGCTGATACCTTTTCTGACTTTGCGCATAAAGTATTTTTCAAACCCTATTTTTGCCAGATGCACCCATTTGCCGTGGTTTGCCCAGGTTGTGTTGCGTGGCGGAATCTGCGGCACCGCCAAAAACGCCACCCCGGTATCACCCAAATCGGCCAGACACAACGCACTCAGACTGGGAATATCGGACGGCTCTTTGCCGGCCAGTTCGTCGCGGATATTATGCGCGGCGGCTGTCACCATTGACTCGATCATATAACCGGTTTTTGGGGTACCGGTTGGAACCGGGGTTTTTTCCACCGGCGGCAAGGCTACGCAAACTCCTACTGAATAAATATTTTTAAAGGTAGGATTGCGTTGGTATTTATCGACCAGCACAAAACCACGTGGGTTTATCAATCCTTCAACGCCGCAATTGCGTACGGCATCGATCCCGGTAAAGGCCGGCAGCATCATCGAATGTTTAAAAGGTACTTCATGTTTTTTCTTTTCGTTGCCGTCGTCATCCACTTCGGTAACATACATCATGCCGGCTTCGATGCGGTCAACCTTGGCGTTGGTAATCCATTTAACGGTTTTATCGCGCAGCGCGCTTTCCAACAAACCTTTGGTATCACCCACGCCACCCAAGCCCAGATGACCGATATAAGGTTCCGAGGTAACGAAAGTCATCGGTACTTGGTCGCGAATTTTACGTTTTCTTAATTCGGTCTCCAAAATCATTAGGTATTCATAGGCAGGGCCGAAACAGGATGCCCCTTGTACCGCGCCAACCACGATAGGGCCGGGGTCCTGCATGAATTTATCCCAATCATCCGCCGCTAACGCGGCATGGTCGACATGGCAAACAGAGCTGGTGTATCCACCGTGCGGCCCCAAACCGGGCACTTCGTCAAACGCCAACCGCGGACCGGTGGCAATAACTAGATAGTCGTATGCCTCTGACGTACCGTCATCCAAATCTATTTTGTTACTAGCGGCATCAACTTTGACGGCCGCTTTTTGAATAAAGTTGATGCCTTTTTTCTTCATCACAGGCGCCAACTCGATTTTCAAATCTTCCGGCTTGCGCCATTTGGGCGGAACCCAGGGGTTTGAAGGTACAAAGTGAAAGGTGGGAGAATCGGAAATCACCACCACTTCATGCTCCTTACCAAGCACTTCCCTCATTTCGTAAGCCATCGGCACGCCGCCGATACCCGCACCTAACACCACAATTCTAGCCATAGCAATCACCTCGTTGAATGAATAAACAGTTTTCTCAGCTGTGTCGCGGACATTTATTATTGGATTATCAGCTTTAGAAAACAGAGTCTTAAGAATATTAGCATTTGATTATATTTGCAACAAAAATATTCTCCTCCCCGAGCATAGCGCGTTATGCAGAAAAAGTCTCGCGGCGTACAATAGTCCGCACTAACAGATTCAACCGGGAAAGCATAAATGAGCAACCAAGCTGACAATGACACAAACTGGCGCGAAAAACTCACCCCTGAGCAATTTCATATCTGCCGCGAAAAAGGTACTGAACCGCCTTTTACCGGCAAATACACGGATTGCACCAGCCCAGGCATTTATCATTGCGCCTGTTGTGGAGAGGCTTTATTTGCCTCCCAACACAAATTCCATTCGGGTTGCGGCTGGCCCAGCTTTTCGGAACCTCTTAATAATACCAGCCTGAACGAACATGAAGACCATAGCCATGGTATGCACCGCGTCGAGGTCACCTGTAGCCAATGCGGCGCCCATCTAGGCCACGTTTTTCCTGACGGTCCACAGCCAACCGGTCTGCGTTATTGCATCAACTCCATTGCCCTAGAGTTAGAAGATAAACCATGAATACGCAGCAACAGGTACAAGATTGTCTGGATTTTATCGACGCCAGCCCCAGCCCCTGGCATGTCATCTCCACTCTGGAGCAGCGTTTGCAGGCCTTTAAATTCCAACGCTTGGATGAGAAGGACGACTGGTCATTCACAGCAAACGGACGTTATTACGTGGTGCGAGACGAGTCTTCAATCATTATCTTTGTTACCGGCCATAAAGACTTAACAGCGCATGGTTTCAAAATCCTCGGTGCCCATACCGATTCCCCCGGTTTACGCTTAAAACCCAATCCGGTCATCAACAGCGATTATTTATTACGCTTATCAGTTGAAGTATATGGCGGCCCGATTTTAGCCACCTTCAGCGATCGGGATTTGAGCTTGGCGGGACGCCTGGCTTATCGTGACGAAAACGGTAAGATTGCCAGCCGCTTAGTGCGTTTTGAACAACCGTTATTGAGGTTGCCCAATCTTGCGATCCATATGAACCGCTCCGTCAACGAAGACGGCTTGAAGCTGAACAAGCAAACCGAGATACCTTTAATTATTGCAACGACTACCGATCAACAATTGCCGTGCGATCAATTTACATCTTTATTGACAGCCGCCACCGGTTTGGACTCCAAACAAATTTTAAGTTGGGAATTTAACATCTATGACACCCAAAAAGGCGTGTTTTGGGGCGAAAACCAAGCTTTTTACGCCGACAGTCAATTGGACAATCTGGCATCCTGCCACGCCGGCATTACCGCGCTATTAAATGATGCCGCGTTACAGAGTGGCAATACGCTGGTATGCGCTTTTTTCGATCACGAAGAAATCGGCAGCGAAAGCTGTAAAGGCGCCTCGGGCAGCTTTCTACCCGACGTTTTGGAACGCATAACGCTCACTCAGGCAATCGACAAGCAAGGCTATCGGCGCGCGTTAGCCAATAGCCTGATGATCAGTGCCGACATGGCGCATGCCTATCAGCCGAACTTTCCCAATGCCTACGAGGCCGGCCATAAACTGTGCGTCAATCAAGGACCGGCAATTAAAATCAATGCCAATCATCGCTACGCCTCGACTTGCCTGTCTGAAGCAGCCTTCATGAATATATGCCAGCAGGCCGAAGTACCCTTCCAAAAATACGCGCATCGCGGCGATCTGCCCTGCGGCAGCACCATAGGCCCGATTGCCTCATCCAAACTAGGCATAGCCACCGTCGATGTCGGCAACCCTATGTGGGCCATGCATAGTGTCCGCGAGAGTGCCGGCGTATTGGATCATGGTTACCTAATTAAAGCACTGAATCAGTTCTTTGTCGCCATGTAGCTTTAATACAAAGTTCTACTATTCTTGTCTGCAGGTTTCTACTGTTAAGGATATATTTTGGTTTTGTTCGTAAAAGGCGGTCTACCCACACACCTGCTTGTGGCCGTCACCCGGTTCCTTTTGCTGATCGGTCTAACGGTTGGCACAGCATGGGCCGAGGAAAGTCTCGAATACAAAATAAAGGCCGCCTATCTATATAACTTTACCAAATTCATTACTTGGCCTGCCTTGCAAGGGTCAACGTTTAATATTTGCCTGGTGGGAGACGATCCCTTTCAAGACTTACTGGATAGTCTGGAGGCAAAAACCGTGCAAGATAAGCCCATTCGCATATTCCGTTACGACAATATTAAGCAGGTAAAAAGCTGCCAAATTGTTTATCTGGATAATGCCGATACCCGTGTCAATGGCACCATTCCCAATACTTTATTAGTGGGCAACTTATCTAATAGCCTGACGGTAAGCAGTCTTCCTTTTTTCGCTGAATCCGGCGGCATGATCGGCTTTGCGCTGGAACAAGAAAAGGTCAAACTGCACATTAATCTCAAGGCTTTAAAACAAAGCGGTTTAGGTATTAGCGCCAAGCTAATCGAAGTATCGACGATCGTCGGGGAGGATGGGCATGAATAGCTGGTTCTCACGTTTTTCGATTAAATCCAAACTGTTTTCCATTATTCTGGTTTCCAGCCTTTTCGCGATGCTGTTTGCCTTTATGATTCTGTTTGCCACCAACGTCACCGAGGTTAAGCGTAAGGCTATGGAAGACTTCTCGGCCGCGGCCAATCTGATTGCCAATCGCAGTATTGCTGCAGTCATGTTCGATGACCCCGCTCTGGCCAGAGAGAACCTGTCGCCCTTAACCAAATTGCCTGATTTTAAGAGCGCCTGCGTATATGGCAAACAACAGCAACTGTTTGCTGAATTAGCGAGCAACCTTACACCTTGTCCGCTACGCTCAAATCAACTGCATACTCGGGTGGACCAACTGACCCTATTAGTCTACCAACCCATGACCCAGGATCAGGAACGGATTGGCGGCATTCTAATCGAGGCCGACTTAAGTGGGGCCTTAATTCGGCAATTACAATTTGTCAGTCTGGTTTTAGTGGTCTTATTTATTGCCATAGTTGGTTCGTTTTTAATGACCATGCCGCTACTCAACCGGGTAGCCAAGCCAATTACTTTATTGGCGAAGACGGCGCAAAAAATCGGCCTGAACCATGATTATTCGGTTCGAGCCAATAAACACAGTGAGGACGAAATCGGCATTCTGGTGGATTCCTTTAACAGCATGCTTGAGACCATAGAGAACAAAAACAACAGCCTCCTGGCCTTAAAAAATAACTTTCAGGCCTTATACGATAACAATCCCACTATGGTGTTCGACCTGAGTCTAACCGGTCAAATTCAGTCGGTGAATCAATTCGGAGCCAAACAAATCGGGCTTGGTGCCAATCAATTCATAGACATGTCCATCTTCAGCTTTACCCATCCCGAGGATATTGTTGATAGCCGTAGTTTTTTCAATAACTGCGTAGCTCATCCTCATCAAGTCCAAAAACAAGAAGTGCGTTTGATCTGCCAAAACGGCAACATAATCTGGGTCAGACAGACGGCCAGACTGGTGGATACCACGCAAAACCTGCAACACCTATTGTTGGTGTGCGAAGACATTACCGAAACCCGTCGCCTTGCCGATAAAATCGCTTACCAAGCCAGCCACGACGAACTCACGGGATTAACCAACCGCAGGCAATTTGACGAACATATCCAAACACTGGTTGATCAAGCCCAAGCCGATAACAGTATTCACGTCATGTGTTATCTTGATTTGGATCAATTCAAGGTCGTGAACGACACCTGCGGCCACTTGGCGGGTGACGAATTATTGCGCCAACTGGGCGAATTATTACGCCAGCAGGTACGGAAAACCGATGTGCTGGCGCGTTTAGGCGGTGATGAGTTCGGCATTTTGATGTCGCATTGCAACATAGAGCAAGCATTGCTCACCTCTGAAAAGCTGCGTACTTCAATTTGCGATTTTCAATTTGCCTGGGATAACCGTAGTTTCAGCATTAGCGTCAGCATCGGCATCGCCGCAATCACCCGCACCAGCGGTAATGCCGTGGACATACTAAAAGAAGCTGATGCGGCTTGTTACGCCGCCAAGGAAAAGGGCCGTAACAGAATACATATCTTCAGTTCAAGCGATGAACAATTGGCTGAACGCCAAGGTGAAATGCAGTGGGTAGAAAAAATTCGCTTGGGTATAGAGGAGAACCGCTTCCAATTGTATGGACAATTAATTGTACCTACCATGCATATCGAAGAAGGCTTACACTTTGAAACTTTGCTACGCTACCGCGACGAACATGGCAATATTATTCCGCCGGGCGCATTTTTACCTGCCGCCGAACGCTACAATATTGCTCCCGCATTGGACAGATGGGTCATCAGTAATTTGTTCGAGTATCTAAGTAGCACGCCCGGATTTATCGAGCGCCTGGAACTTTGTTCCGTCAACTTATCTGGACTATCCTTATCGGATGAAACCATGTTGGATTTCATAAGTAAACAATTCCGCAAATGGCAAATACCCACGTATAAAATTTGCTTTGAAATCACTGAAACAGCGGCTATAAGCAATCTATCCTACGCTAAACAATTTATCGACACATTGCGTAAAAAAGGCTGCCTGTTTTCATTGGATGATTTTGGCAGCGGCTTATCCTCGTTCGCTTATTTAAAAAATTTGCCGGTGGATTTTCTGAAAATTGACGGTTTGTTTGTAAAGGATATTCTGGAAGACAAAATAGACTGGACCATGGTCAAAGCCATTAACGAAGTAGGTCATGTTATGAATAAAAAAACCATTGCCGAATTTGTAGAAAACCAAAACATTTTCGAATTACTGAAAACACTGGGCGTTAACTATGCGCAAGGCTACGGCATCGCCCAGCCAGTACCATTAAGGGAGCTTTGAGAAACAGCATGCGCTACCGACCCCAACTACGGTTAATGCAGTCTTTGTTGCTGAGTTTTATGGGCAGTGTTGCGCATGCGCAGCATGACATGGATGACTTAATGGCGTTATCGCCAGCACAACTCGCCGATATTTCCGTCAGCATCGCTTCCGGCACGATGAAAAGTCTATCCCACTCGGCAGCCGTAACCAGTGTCATCACCGCGGAACAAATCAAGGCCATGGGCGCCACCGAACTGCATGAAATCCTCGAAACCATACCCGGCATGCACGTCACCATCCAGCCTGTCACCAATGATTACAATTACAGCATGCGCGGCATCCGCAACGACACCAATTCGGAAGTGTTGATGATGATGAACGGCACCCGTTTTTCAGTACCGTATCAAGGCACCCACATGCCCGGCATGATCATTCCGGTTCAAAACATTCAGCGGGTGGAAGTTATCAGAGGCCCGGGTTCAGCGTTATATGGCGCGGACGCGTTTGCCGGTGTCATCAATATTGTGACCAAGAAAGCCGCGGATTTGGACGGTGTTACCGTCGGCGCGCGCGGCGGCAATGCGGACACCAAAAGCAGTTGGGGCCAATACGGCGGACAATGGCAAGGCTGGGATGTCGCGGCCAGTTTGCAATATAGCCATAATGGAGCGGACCCCGATCGGATTATTCAAGCCGATGCATTAACGGGCACCGGCTTTTCGTCAGCACCCGGCCCCATGCAAACCCAGAACGAACGTTGGAATGGCCACCTGAATTTACAACGCAAACACTGGGATTTGGGATTCTGGGCCTTTAACGAAGCGGATGGCGGCTTTCGCGCGGGTACGGCCGGCGCATTGGACAACAAAGGCAAACTAAATGGCAGCAACTACTTAGCGGACGTGCACTACTCAACTGAAGACGATTTGGAAGACTGGGAGTTACAGCCGCATGCCAGCTTTTTGCATACCGACGTCAATGCCAACATCTACAATACCCCACCCGGCTCTGTCTTACCTATAGACTCGAGCGGTAATGTCACCGATCAGTTAGCACTAACCAAAGGCTTGGTGACTTTTCCCGACGGTATGCGCTTCAATACCGGCGTCAAAAACACGGTCGTTAATTTCGAGCTGACCAGCATTTATAAGGGCTTTACAGATCATTTGCTTCGCTTGGTTAGCGGCTACCGCTACGAAGAAATGAATACCCAGGAAGCGCGTAATTTCGGCGTAGGCGTTATTGATGGCGCCAGTTTAAAGCCGAATGCTGTTAATTTAGCAAGCGGCTTACAAAACTTAACCGGCACTCCTTATACTTTTATCGGCGACCATCATAGAGACATTTGGTCCATGGCCATACAAGATGAATGGCAAATAGCTACTGACTGGCATTTAACCACCGGTTTACGCTATGACCATTATTCGGACTTTGGCAGTACCTGGAATCCACGAGCAGCATTAGTTTGGGACATTAACCCCAAACTAACCGGCAAAATCCTCTACGGACAAGCCTATCGGGCACCGAGTTTTCTGGAACAGTATCAGCAAAACAGCCCATTATTTACCGGCAGCCCCAGCTTGAAACCTGAAACCATAGAAACAACCGAGCTGGCCTTTGACTATCGACCAACCAATAACCTCAGAACAACGTTAAACCTGTTCCATTATCAAATCAAGGACTTAATTGGCGGCGAGCTCGTGACGCAAGGCGCGCCCCTGACTGAAACGAACACGGAAGGTCAACAAGCCTACGGCAGCGAATTTGAATGGGACTGGAAGTTTCTGCCGGAATGGAATTTGCGCGGTAATTATGCCTGGCAATACGCCCGAAACGAAGCAAACCTCCGTCGCGTCAGCAACGTGCCGGAACATCACGTTTATAGTGCGCTGGCTTGGAATTTTATGCCCAAATGGCAGATTCAAACCCAAATCAACTGGGTTGGCCACCGCCTGAGCAGTCCTGGCGATACCAGAACCTTGCCTGATTACGAAACCATAGACCTGACTTTAAACGCCAAACGCTTGTTCGGGCATCTGGATTTAACCGCGTCGGCGCGTAATTTATTCGATAGTCATGGCCGGGAAGCAGCGGTCAGCAGTTACCCGAATAATCTGCCGATACCCGGCCAAACCTTTTACTTCGAAGCATCGGTGCATTTTTAAACGAGCCTTTTTATAACGTCAGTTGACGGATCGCATCCAATAAACTGGCGACCATCCTTCTGCTTACCCAGGCTTCACCGCGACTAATCGCCTGAACCAAACGAAAGCTGTAATACTGTAAGTCTTGCAATTCCTGAAAGCCTTTTGCACCGCATAGCAAACACCGCAGCACGCATTCCTGAGCCATTTGTTCCCCGACAATTATTAAGCTCGCCGAAGGCAACGTCTTAACCAACAGCCGAATGTAATCATGGGTCTGTTCTCCGCGAAATGCATAACTCAGGAAAACCAGCTCCGGCTGTAGTTGTTCCAAAGCGTTGAGTGCCTGAATTTCATCGGTGCGACAATTCAGATCTGCTTCAACCTCGGCCAAACAGGCCGAAATTTGCCCAGTATTATCAATTACAAGAATCTTCATCCAGGTTCAAGGTAAAGCCCAAGCGTTATAGACTCATCGTTAAGAAGGTAAATCAAACATTCTTCAATCCGCTCAATCAAACTAAAAAATGACCGTTAAGACAGGCTAGTGATTCGAGACATCAACAAAACCGTGTAATCCACGTTTTGAATCTACCGCTAACCAGTCGGTTAAGTATTGCAGTTCTTCGGTTTTTTGCAATTCATCCAGGCTTTTTTTATTTTTCAGCAACCGAAATGCATTGGATAACACTTTGTAATTCTCCCCCACAATCCCTGCCCGCCTTAAACCTACGATGTTAAGCCGATAATGTTTGGCCGGCCTGCCTCCGATGAGCATAAAGGGAATGACATCCATATTAATTCCGGTGGTGCCCTGCACGATCGCATAAGACCCAATCCGGCAGAACTGATGTACCACAACAGCACCGCCCATAAAGACGTTATTACCGACCTCTACATGGCCGCCGATTGCCACATTATTAGCAAAAATAGTTTTGTCGCCAACCCGGCAATCGTGCGCGACATGGCTATTATTCATAAAATAACAATCGGAACCAATTTTGGTCGACTCCGACGGTTTAGTAGCCCGATGAGCGGTAAACCCTTCCCTGAAGGCATTATTGTTACCAATTTCCAACCAAGATTCGGTTTGCGGGTCAAATCCCAAGTCTTGCGGCAATCCGCCTAACACCGCATGCGGATGTAAAATGTTACCTTCGCCCATTTTTACCCAACTGTGGACGATAGCGTGAGCGCCAATCCGACAATTGGCACCTATGACTGCTCCGTCCTCTATCACAGCAAAGGGTCCAACACTTACGTTGGCAGCTAATTGGGCATTAGGCCCCACACAAGCTAAAGGATGAATGAGATCTGACATGAACTAACCCCTAGGATGAAATTTTGTATGTAATTCTTTCAAGCGATGCTGCGCGATATGGGTATAAATTTGAGTGGTCGATAGATCCGAATGCCCCAATAGCAACTGCACTACCCTTAAATCCGCGCCATGATTAAGCAGATGAGTAGCAAATGCATGTCTTAAGGTATGTGGCGATAAATGTTTGTCAATACCAGCTTGTTTGGCATAACGTTTGATGATATGCCAGAACGCCTGCCGGGTCATGCAACTCCCACGCGTAGTGACAAATACGTAATCACTTTGCCTGTTACCCAAAATGTCTTGCCTGGCGCCCGGCAAGTAGTGCTCCAACCATTTCATAGCTTCTTCGCCAACCGGCACTAGCCTTTCCTTTTCGCCTTTGCCAGTAATTCGGATGCAGCCCTGCCGAAAATTGACCTGCTGAAAGGTGATTTCGACCAATTCCGAGACCCTAAGCCCGGCGGCATACAACAATTCCAACATGGTGCGATCTCTAAACCCTAAGGGGTGCACTGTTTCCGGGATTTGCAACAGCCTTTCAACATCCTCCTCCGACAATGAATCCGGTAACAACCGACCTACATGAGGAGCATCGATCAATTGAGTTGGATCCATAATCAGCTGATTTTCGCGCACGCAATAACCGTAAAAGCGCCGTAAGCTGGATAGCATCCGCGCGGAAGAGCGACTGCTGTTTCCTTGACTTTGCCGATATAGCAAAAAACGTGAAATATCGATTTCGCCGACTTCTAGAAGCCCCTGATTTTTTAGCCACCTATCAAACTGGGTCAAATCGCTACCATAGGCAGCCAAGGTATTATCGCTAAGCCCAAACTCCAACCACAAGGCATTTAAAAAAGCTTCAATACTTTTAGCTGAACCGCTCACTTGACAAACTCAAACATACTGCGTTCATATGCCAAGAGCTGACGCTTTAACTCTATCATTTCTCCCTGACTTTGACCCATAAATCCGCCGATCCCGTTTTTGGATACCACTCGATGACAGGGAATAATACCGGCATAAGGATTATTTTTACAGGCTTGTGCTACTGCCCGTGGCCCGGAGCCCAATTTATCGGCTAAAGCCGAATAGCTGATTACATCTCCAAAAGGAATGTTCAATAACGCTTGCCAGATCTTTTGACTATATGCAGTCCCCCGCTCTAAAAGCTGCACTTCGAGTAAACAGCGACGGGGATCCATCAAATATGCCCTGACCTGCTTAACAAAAGTCGACTCATCACAGATATTTCGATCAATAGCCGTTTGCCATGAGGCATCGATAATAACGTCACCTATTCTCGTCAAAACCAATTCAGCGTTTAGAACGGGGACTCTATGTTCTATTTGCCTACCAAACGTTTCATGTTGCCAAACAATCTGAATCGACATAGTTTCCCAACCTTACAGGCAAAAAAAAGGCAGCTAAACGCCGCCTTTTATGGAACGATTCGCCAATAGCACGAACCCGTTTTAAATTTGAATCAGGATAGTTTTTCTTTGATCCGTGCGGCTTTACCGGTCAGGTCGCGCAGATAATACAATTTGGCACGACGCACATCACCGCGGCGTTTCACTTCGATGCTACCCACTGAAGGACTGTGTGTTTGGAATACGCGTTCAACACCAACACCGTGAGAAATTTTTCTGACAGTGAACGCTGAGTTTAAGCCCCGATTGCGTTTGGCAATGACAATACCTTCAAACGCCTGCAGCCTTTCCCGTGTGCCTTCAACTACCCGTACTTGTACGACCACAGTATCGCCAGGTCCAAATGCCGGCACGTCTTTTTTCAGCTGAGCCGCTTCCAATTCTTCAATAATTTTACTCATTACCACACCCTAATTTATCAACTTCAGTTTTAAATTCACTCAGCAAAGCCTGTTGCTCTGCGGTTAATTGTATTTTTTCCAGCAAATCCGGCCGCCTCAACCAAGTCCGCCCCAAGGATTGCTTCATCCGCCAGTGCTTGATGGCCGCATGATTTCCGCCCATCAATACGCCCGGCACGTTACCCAGATCACTTTGCTCAGGCCGGGTATAGTGCGGACAGTCCAACAAGCCATCGTAGTGCGAATCCTGTTTGGCGGATTCTTCATCGCCCAACACCCCCGGAATCAAACGAGTTACCGCATCTACCACGATTAATGCCGCCAGTTCGCCACCACTAATCACATAATCTCCCAAAGACCACTCTTCATCGCACACCTCAGCGATAAAGCGTTCATCTATACCTTCGTAACGGCCGGCAATCAAAATCAATTGTTCCGATGTACTGGCTTCCTGCAACAATTGCTGAGAAATTAATTTGCCTTGCGGGCTTAAACAAATCACCCTTCGACGGACGGAGTGGGCATGCAGTTTCGCTGCATCGACCACATCCAGCAAGGGCTGGTATTTCATTACCATCCCAGGACCGCCACCGTAAGGTCGGTCATCTACCGTTTTATGTCTATCATGGGTGAAATCGCGAGGATTCCAAACCGCCAGATCGACTAGGCCATTTTCAATCGCCTTGCCGGTAACACCGTAACCAGCGGCGTTCATTACCATTTCAGGAAACAGGCTGACAACGTCAAAACGCATTCGGCATCAAAAATCCGGATCCCAATCAACGACCATCAAGCCGGCATTAAGATCAATATTCAACACGGTATGCTGCTGCAAAAATGGGATTAAACGCTCGATATCTCCATCCACAACCACCAAAACATCGTTGGCTCCGGTTTCCAGCAGGTGATCGACCACGCCAAGCAGTATGCCTTCTTGCGTTTTGACTTTCAGTCCAACCAAGTCTGCCCAGTAGTATTCGCCCGGCTTTGGTTTTGGCAACTGTTGCTTACTGATAAAAATCTTCCAGCCCATCAAAGCCAGCGCGGCATCGCGATCCGTGATCCCGTCCAATTCCGCCACAACGGTATTACCCTGGCGCTGCCCGCCGGTAACCTTGATTTCTCTGGTTTGATTATTTTTCTGCAATATCCATGGTGAATACTGCAAAATGTTCTCGCGAGGCTCCGTAAACGAAAATACTTTTACCAACCCCTTTACACCAAAAACGCCGGAAACTTCTCCAGCGTTCAGAAAATCACTGCTTGGCAAATTGCTTAAGCGGCAGCTTTGCTGGCGTCTTTGATCAATCTTGCAACGCGATCCGATGGTTGCGCGCCATTGGATTGCCAGTATTGAACGCGATCAGTATCCAGAACCAATCTTTGCTCACCGCCGCGCGCCAAGGGATTAAAGAAACCCAACCGCTCGATATAACGACCGTCGCGACTGTTTCTGCTATCAGTAACTACAACGTGATAAAAAGGGCGATTTTTGGCGCCACCTCTGGACAAACGAATGCTTACCATTTGAATACCTTGAACATTGAATCAAAATTTAATTAAACCATTTTACGCGATTTTCGCCAGAAAGAAAGCAAAAATTACAAAACTCACATTCTCATACCGCGCATATTACTTTTTAAGCCCCGCACCATATTGGCAACATTACCCTTGCTGAATTTTTTCATCATTTTCTCCATCATTTTGTGCTGCTTCAAAATGCGGTTGACATCATGCAAATCCTGACCACAACCATTGGCAATTCGCTGTTTGCGGCTGCCTTTAATCAGATCAGGAAACTTTCTTTCTTGCAGCGTCATCGAGTTAATGACTGCAATTTGTCTGGCCAAGTCCTTGTCATTCACCTTATCTTTAACTTCTTTCGGCACATTCCCCATGCCAGGCAATTTATCCAACATGGCGCCGACTCCCCCCATATTTTGCATTTGCAGCAACTGCTCTTTCAAGTCGTTTAGATCAAAACTCTTACCTTTCTGAATTTTTTTAGCCAGTTGCTCGGCTTTTTTCTTGTCTACCTTGTCTTCGATATCCTCGATCAGCGACAGCACGTCACCCATACCCAAGATACGCGACGCCAAACGGTCGGGATAAAACGGCTCCAAAGCGTCGGTCTTTTCGCCCACACCTATAAACTTGATCGGTTTGCCGGTAATGTGCCGAATCGATAACGCAGCCCCACCCCTGGCGTCGCCGTCGGCCTTGGTCAAAATTACACCGGTTAACGGCAAGGCGTCGTGGAAGGCTTTGGCAGTATTAGCCGCATCCTGACCCGTCATGCTATCAACCACAAACAAGGTCTCGATCGGCTTGATCGCGGCATGTAGCGCCTTAATCTCCGACATCATCTCCTCATCGACATGCAGACGTCCCGCGGTATCGACGATTAAAACGTCGATAAATTGACGCTTGGCAGCATCTACAGCGCGATTAACAATATCGACAGGATTTTCCGACGCATCACTTTCAAAGAAGCGCAGGCCGACATCTTCAGCCAGAGTTTGAAGCTGTTTGATAGCAGCTGGACGATAGACGTCGACGCTGACCACACCAACTTTTTTCTTTTTCTTTTCTTTTAAGTGCTTGCCTAACTTTGCCACTGTAGTGGTTTTACCAGCACCTTGCAGGCCTGCCATCAACACAATCGCCGGCGGCTGGGTGCGCAAATTCAATTCTTCGTTAGTCGACCCCATAACCCTGATCAGCTCGGCTTGCACCACCTTGATCATTGCCTGCCCAGGAGACAGACTGGATTGCACTTCCTGGCCCAAGGCCCGCTCGGTAACCTGTCCAATAAAGTCAGTCACCACCGGAAGCGCCACATCCGCTTCCAGCAACGCCATACGCACATCGCGCATCGCATCTTGAATATTTGCCTCGGTCAGACGGCCTTGGCCTTTAAGTTTTTTGAGAGTACCGCTCAGGCGGTCGGTTAAATTATCAAACATATCTGCGTCTTTGATTTTCTATAGATTGAGGCTGACACGTACTAACATGAAACAGGTTAGAACAATCCGATCGCATAGTTTAACATAAGCCTTTCGCAACGCATTTTTGATTATTTCCAACATCACAGCCATGAACAGCATTCTTGTCGGCATCCTTTCAGTTTTAAGCTACTCCATCGCCTCGATACTGATGATTAAAGAATTAATCACCCGTTGCGAACAACACCGCAATTCCATCCGTTTGGCGTGGCTGGCGGCAATATTGCACGGTGTCTATATCAGCCAGATTTTTCAGCGGTTTAACGGCTTTAATTTCAGTTTTTTTAATGCTGCCGGACTGGTGGCGCTATTCATTGTCCTTCTGTTATTAATAGCGGCATTAGATAAACCAGTCGAAAAACTAGGCACTGCCATTTTTCCATTGGCTGCAATATTGCTCGGCCTGGACATGATTTTTCCGGAAAAAAGCCACCCTATCTCCACGCAAAACTGGGAGATGACTATTCACATCCTGTCATCCATCACCGCATTCAGCCTGCTGAATATTGCCGCGCTACAAGCCATACTTTTAGCCATACAAGACCAACAACTCAGAAGTCACCACCCCAAACGTCTGATAACGGCCCTTCCCCCCTTACAAGCAATGGAAACACTGCTGTTTCAAATGATAGGCGCCGGCCTGTTTTTTTTAACCGTTTCGTTATTCAGCGGCTTTTTCTTCATTGAAGACTTATTTGCTCAGCACCTAGTACACAAAACGGTGCTCTCAATCATTGCCTGGATTATATTTTCCAGCTTATTACTTGGCAGGATGCGCTATGGATGGCGGGGAAACACAGCCATCCAATGGACATTGGTGGGATTTGTGCTGCTGCTATTGGCTTATTTTGGCAGCAAGCTGGTCCTTGAATTGATTTTGAAACGAACCTGAGGCTTTTGGCTTACGCATATACGTCAATTTTGCCTGTATCATCAACATTTCCCGCGGTCTCGATTAACTTTAACGCCGCCTCCCCTTGCATCCGCTGCACATCCTGAGCTTTTTTGATCAAGGTAATATCCAGCTCTTGCTTTGCCGTCGCCTCTTTCATCAACGCAGTCATCAAACCCGGAGCATTGCCACTCGACACTGAATCAACCATAACCTTCTCCTTTAAATTTTCATCACGAAGGTTATCGGCGAGCAATATCTAAGCTTTAATTCATTACTCTATTAGCCAACATTTGCCGCTTGATATCAATTGCAGTCTGGTAATCCGGTTTTTGCGACAAAATAAAGTCCAACATCAATTCTGCCCCCTCATAACTTTTACATTCGATATATAGCATTGCCAACTTTATTTGCGCCAGCGTATCCGAAGGAAATTGGCTCACATAGGCACTATACGTGTCGATTGCATCCAGCATATCGCCTTGCAATCTTTGTATCTCGGCATAAAAAGGCAGATAAACCGGATTTAATTTGGAAAGACAATCCAAAGCCAAGTGCACATTATGGATATCTTCGGACTCAATACCTAGCCTGGCGATACGTATCAAAGCATCTTCCAACAGAATCTCCCCTCCCTCAATAACTTTTTGATACGCACTTAGCGCCAGGTCGGCGTCATCCGCCAATTCGGCTAAATATCCGTTAATCAAGTACCGATAAGGCTCTGCAGCTTGTTGTTGCTCATGCTTGTCCAAACTTAGCAGTAAATCCTGCAGTTCTTCTGACTTTTTATGCTTGAATAAAAGCCCCGCCCGCTGTCTAACGATAGTTAAATTGCTCCTCGCTTTTATTCTGGACAAATGCCGGGTATCTTTTTGGTTAAGAACATCCGCGAATTCGCGTTCAAATTCGTCAAATAACGCTTCAGCGGCAACAGAAATCTCAAAATCGGGATGTTTGACTCGCCATGCCTTGGCGCGTCCAAAACTTTTGTCTTTCCGCCATTGCGCAAACAATACATCAAAATCAGGAGCAGATTCATTTTCTTGCTGCCTGGCAATGACCCTATGAATCGCCTCTTCGATCAATAGCGATAACTTCTTAGTCCCTTCAAAATAGGCATCGTAGTATATATTGCCGAGTTTCTTAGCTTCCTCAAAAGTCCAGTCCTCATCGTTAAAAGGCCGAACCACCTGTATAAATTGCCTAATACCGAATCGCTTCACCAATTTGGAGAAATGACGATGTTGGCGTTTAAATTTCTTTTCTATTTGGTCAAGCTTTCTTTTGTCTTTATAGTTTTCAAGCACGCCCTCGGCGTTGTACATGGTGTCATTAATTTGCCGGGCTTGTTCGGCCAATCGCTTGATAGATTCGACCTGAAACTCTGCCCGTTTCAATTCCGCTAATACATCAGTTAAATAATCGTCTTTAAAAGCATAGTCACTCACCTTGGAATCGACTATTGTCTTTGCATTGATTGAAGTTTTTTCAAGCGCTATCTCAGCTAACGGAATATATTCAACCCCGTCAATCTTGGCTGCCCCTAAAGAGCCATTAATAACTCGCCCTCCCGCCTGGACGATTCTTCGGGCCTGCAAACTCAAGGTTTTGATAGCCTGGGCGTAGTCGTTACCTGTCGGCGCCAAAAATCCGCCATTAGTTTCCACTTGCAGCGAGGTGAGGTTCAGCTTGGGTCCAACCAGCTGCTCATTACTGCCTTTGGCATGAGTAAATCCGTCCTTGGTGAAACACAGATCAACTCCGGCCAGAATAATACGTTTGAAGCCCAAGTCATGGGCCACATTCAGCGCCGCGTTAGTGACAGTAGGTCCAGCCCCGCCCAAATTCGCGACATTCAACTGCGACTGCCATGGCACACGCTGCCCCAGATAAAGCATTAAACCCTGCCATTGGTTGATTAACTTTGATGATGCATGATAGGAGCAAATAAAAACCGTTTGCTTACCAAAACGGAACATCTCCTTACTGATATCGAAACTAATCTCTTGCGGATCTACAGAAAAAACAAAATCCGGCTCAATATCAGCCGCCAACAATTGCCTAGATATTCTGGATACAGCAAAAACAACAAACCGATCTCGATGCAACCGGACCCAAGGCAACGCATCATCTAATGATGGGCCTCCCGCTAAAATTACCACGGTTTGGCCACTAAATGCATGTTGAAGCAACTTAGCCGGCAATCTGTTGTCCGCAATATTTTTTATCTGCCTATCAATGAATGCTTCCTGACCAATAGCGGTATTGTTTTCCCAGTTCAATTGCGCCAAAACTTCGACAATATTCCAGCTCAGCTCAGCGTATTCGTTTATAAAGTCATCTTGAGCACAAAAGGCATTAAAAGAACGTACCGCATTAATATAAAAGTAATCTGCTATTTTACAGTTGCGAATAGTGGACGACCATTCCTGCAAGCTAATACATAATACACGTTCATTTTGCTCGGCAAACGCAAGCAAACCATGCTCTTTCAGTGCAGTTAAAACCGACTCAGGCTCAATGAATATATATCGAGAGCCTTTGGGAATTGTTTTGTTCAGCAGGTATTTCAGCAATAAACCCGAATCCGTTCCGACAACAACATGCAAGGTATTTTCATTAAACAAAATCTCGCCAAACTTAGTTTCAAACAACGTAATTGAACTGACTTTGTCAAAATTATGACGACTTAGGTTGAATAGAAATTTATCGCCAAATGAATTAACCGTTAACGGTCCAAGTATATGCTGACTTACCAAATCGTTATTATCGTTCATGGTCCTAATTTTAATACAAAATTATTGCAATAATCGCAAAACACCTTGAGTAGACTGATTCGCCTGCGCCAACATTGCGGTACCTGCTTGTTGAAGAATCTGCGCTCTACTTAACTGGGCTGTTTCTGTAGCGAAATCGGCATCCATAATCCTTGATCGTGCAGCACTTTGATTTTCAATAGATGACTGCAGATTGGAAATAGTCGTGGTAAAACGATTTTGAATAGCGCCCAGAGTAGCACGAAAGTTATCAATTTTGGCTATGGCAACATCAATATTATTGATTGCAGACATCACATTAGAAAATGTTGCATTGCTCCCTATAGAGGCCAAACTACCAAACAATTGATTTACGCCAGACATCAATTCCAGATTAGAAATAGTGATACTGATTTGGTTATTCGCGCTAGTATTCGGCCCTACCTGAAATATTGCATTTGATAAGGAGCCATTTAGAATTTTTTTGCCGTTAAACTCGGTATTTTCAATAATTCGATGAATTTCGCTACCGAGCTGTCTAAACTCGGTCTGTAGCTTCTCGCGATCCTCGGAACTTACAGAGCCAAAGTTTGCCGCTTGGATAGCTAAGTCCCGCATTCTTTGCAAAGTTTCAGTGATGTTACCCATCCCGGCTTCAGCAGTCTGCGCCATGGAAATACCATCATTGGCATTTCGCATGGCCACCGTCATGCCCCGAATTTGAGAGGTCATCCGGTCTGCGATAGCCAATCCCGCAGCATCATCCTTTGCGCTATTAACACGCAACCCGGATGACAGTCTTTCCATGGCAGTACTGAGCGATTCATTTGTTCTGCTTAACATTCGTTGACTATTCAACGACGCAATATTGGTATTTATGACCATAGAAGATGGCATGACGGTTCTCCCGAAAAATGATAAATAGACAAGGCTTTATTGCCGCCACATCTTATAAAACACTTTTCATGCCAAAATAATTTTCTCAATTAAATCAATTGCTTAAATAAAAATAATCCAGCCTGCCAATATTTTGACAGCTTTAAATCGATCTAACCCCACCCCCTCCACGCTAGCACCGGCAGAAATTTGCCGACGAGCCAAATTTTTCCAGGTAATACCCGACCTACAATATGGAAAAAAAAGGGGGCCGCAACTGAGCGACCAGACGAATCTGATCAATCACGTCGATATACAAACAAAAAGGACGGGGAATATTATTACGGCTCAGCCTCCATTGAGACGGGCAATGTGGATGCCGGCGAAGGAAGCAGGAAAAGCCTCCATGGCGTATCCGAGACGTACTAGTCAGACACGATCCGACAGTTACCGGTTTTTGGGAGCGTAGCAGGGCTTACCGAATTCGCTATTTATTGGCTATTACTCTAAGGTTTCAATGGGTAAACATTAAGTTTTTATATTGACCAGCAATCCTTTTTGAAATCGATCAATGGACTCTTTTATCTGTATAGCTTCTGCTGAAGGGATTTGTCTAATTACCTCTTTTGTCGACTTATCAATGACCTGAATAACATGCTCGCCGCTTTTTTCATCAACCGAAAAAATCAGATCGGAATTAAACATGCGTTGAAGCTTTTCTGAAATATGCTTCAATTCATCACTATTCAAATTAGAGTCCGTAGAGCCCGTATCTTTTTTTGGCGTTGATTCTGCAGCCTGCTTAACTTCATCATTTTTTGTTTTAGTAGCCGCCCCATCTTTTGGTAGCGCAGAAACGGGTGCGGTAGGCGCCAGCCCCTCGAGCTGATGGGAAACAATATTGATATTGCCTATATTACTAATATTCATAATGACCTCCTTACGCGAGATTGTCGAATAGGCAAAACCTTCTGTAGAAGGCCAATAAAATATTGCCATAAAAACAACCAGTTACCTAAAATATGCGTAGAACTTATTGTTAATAACAACCATACATTTTTGACAGGATCAAATATGTAAAGCTTATCCGCCCAACGAACATACAGCTCCCCTGCAGATAATCCAAAAGCACCTCATATCATGGAATTAACAGAGCTATGACCTGTGGTTTTGACTATACTATCACCTGTAATGGAATTAGGTAGTTTGCTGCAAGCTATTTTCATCCCCAATTAATTGCCGGTGCAACTTAGCGCTCACTAGCCAGACAACCGCAATGAAATCTCCACAATATCCAGACCTTTGGTTCTCTTTTTTATGGCTCAGTTTGACAACGAATTCATAGGCCTTGCACCTTTTTTGCGAATGAGTATCAATGGAGACGACTTAAGGTCTACCTGCCAGGATTTGCTCACTAAGGCCGCCGACCACCCTGAAAACCCGAATTTGTGGATGAATTTGGCCACGGCTATGTTATGTATTGAACAGCGGGATATTGGTCTATCGATTCAGTCTCAGGCACTGGAAATGAGCCGCATATACCATCTTGCCGCTTCAATTCAGCCCGTTAAGTTACGCCTATTGATGCTAATGGTACCCGGCGACCTGGCCGCTAATACGCCACTCGACTGTTTATTAGAAAACGCAGATATAGATTTAATTTATTATTATCTCTCGCCCGGAGATCCTCTAGCCGAACCAATTCCCGAACATGATGTACTGATGGTCGCCTTTAGTGAACTGGAAGAAAATAATCTTCTGATCGAGACACTAGCTCAAAAACTGCGAGACTGGCCGCACCCGGTCATCAATGCACCCAGGTACATTCCGAGCACAAGACGCGATACTGCGAGCCAACTTCTGCGGGATATTCCCGGCCTTTTCATCCCCTCGACGCATAGAGTGTCGCGCGCAAACCTCATGTCGGTTGCAAACGCGGAACTAACCGTTTCCGAATTGATTACCAACCATGACTTTCCCATAATCCTGCGTCCTCTCGATTCTCACGCTGGACGCGATCTGGTCAAAATCGAAAATACAGCGGAAATTGCGGAGTATCTTTCCCGAGTTGAAGATGCGACATTCTTCCTGTCAAAATTTATCGATTACAGCGGACAAGACGGCCAATTCAGGAAATTCAGAATCGCGATTGTCGATGGAATCCCCCTTGCTTGTCATATGGCGATTTCATCACACTGGATGATTCACTACGTTAATGCAGGCATGTACGAAGATTCTGCTAAGCGCAACGAGGAGCGACTGTTTATGGAAAACTTCGACGGCTTCACGCAGCGACACGCAACCCCCTTAAATGAGGTTCATCAGCGCACGGGATTGGATTATCTATGTATCGATTGCGCGGAAACCACCTCCGGCGAGTTACTGATTTTCGAAATTGACCACGCCATGATCGTGCATGCCATGGATAATGACGAGCTTTTCCCTCATAAACGCATCCACATGGAAAAGGTATCGTCGGCATTTCGCGATTATTTGCTCCGACTAGCCGCTAGAGAAATCGCTTCAAACTGAAGCCATAATGGAATCAAACTCTGCACAATGAATTTACAAAATAGCCTGAATTTTTCCGGGGGGCCAGGCGCCTTACCGGAAAATGTTTTATCACAGCTTAGCGAAGAAATCATTAAAGTACCCGGATTAGGCATTTCAGTCCTTGGGATTAGCCACCGTTCCGAATGGTTTGCCGAGGTCATATCCGAACTTGAAGACAATATTCGGGCATTACTTGGCTTGAACGACAAATATCATGTGCTTATGCTTCAAGGCGGTGCTACGCAACAATTCTCCATGGTCCCAATGACCCTTTTGAGAGGAAAATCAACGGCAGCAGAATATATACAGACCGGCTACTGGAGCGGCAAAGCCATCCCGGAAGCCAAACTCGAAGGACCGATCCGAATAGTTTGGAGTGGCGACTCAACAAGTTTTAAACGCTTACCCACTGATGATGAGCTATGTTTTTCCCCAGATGCACCCTATATGCATTACATTTCCAACGAAACCGTAGAAGGGCTTCAGTTTCAGCGAGTACTTGGTCGTAACGATGTCCCCCGGATATGCGACATGTCGTCGGATTTTCTTTCCAAACCCTGTGAATTTGAGCGCTTTTCCCTAATCTATGCGCACGCTCAGAAAAATATTGGCCCGGCAGGCATAACCGTGGTGGTAGTACGCGATGATCTGATCGAACATTCATCCGGCAAACTCCCAAGCTTTCTCGACTATAAAACCCAGGCAAAAGCGCATTCGAACTTTAACACTCCCCCTGTTTTTGCAATATATGCGGTATTACTGGTCACTCGCTGGCTGCTTAACGACATCGGTGGCTTAAAGTATATGGATCAAATCAATCGGCGGAAAGCGGAATTGCTCTACGGCCTGATAGACGAAAGTGACGGATTCTTCCAAGGACGAGCCAACACTGCCGACCGCTCCTTAATGAATGTGGTATTCAAGCTTCCCAAGCCCGAACTGGAGAGGCGCTTTATAACGGAATCGCAGGCAGCGGGATTTTCAGGACTATCCGGCCACAGAGCGATTGGCGGTCTGCGCGCATCTATCTATAATGCCGTCACAATAGCCGCTGTTGAAGAACTAATGAACTTTATGGATGTTTTTTGGCGTAAATCCGTACGGAGCTAATGTCGCAAAAAGGCATTTCCCAAGTCTTTATAAGTTATTTATGAAAGGCTTTACTTTCCAGAAAAATGCTGATTAAGAATACTTAATTATTTAATGAGTAGGTTTGCACTGCCCGACGTCCTCTATCAAGAGACAATTGCTGCTGGGCAATGATGTTTTTTTGCGCTTCGACTCGTGATTGAATCAGCAGATCTTGTTGCAAGATCAATTCCGCCAACTGCTTAAGAAACGTCCGATATTGCTTCGGAACCGCAGGAGAAAATAGCTGAACAAGATAGGCATGCCTAGCCTCGATAACAATAGCCAACATTTTCCATGCGGAATGCTCGATACATGATTCTATTTTCTCCGAATAAGTATTCAATATGGTGTTTTGCAACTCAATCCAATTCGGATCAGCCGCGCTTGAATATTCAGGCAATTGCATCCCAAGCTTCCTTGATATCCCTCATTAGGACTGCGACTTCATCAAGCTTTGCCTCACTATTCTCATAACTGGCCTGAACTAACTGAGCGTTAATATAACCGTACAATTGATGCAAATTGGCAGCCAAATCGCCACCCTGCTCTAAATCCAACGCTTCGTTCAACCCCCCAACGATACCAATGGCTCTGGAAATAAAAACGCTTTTCGCTTCCAAATCACCATGTGCCATGGCGCCTTTTGCCGAATTGATTCTAGCCAGAAACCCTTCCATCAACATTTGAATCAGCCGATGGGGCGAGTCCTCGCCTATCCCGCCAACATTATGCACATCAGTATAATGTTGAGCTCGATTTTTATATGCGGGAGAATACATGAGAGATTCCTCTTAATTTTTACTAATCCAGTTACTTAAAAAAGTACTGGTAGTATTTAACGTTCCAACCGTAACATCCATTGCCGTGAATTGTCTCAACAGCATGGCCTGATAATTCGCCTGCCGATCTTGAACGTTGAGTTTTTGATCGCTCAGTGCCGATATCTGTTTTTTCAACGAATTCTGGCGCGTCTCCAAAGAGCCGCCTGACTGTAAAAAAAGCTTCAACCGACTATCCATACGGGTTGAAACACCATCAGCCGACGAAAAGACATCGCTGACTGACTGAATATCCGACTTGAGAGCCTCTGTAAGTTTGGCACTGTCCAATGACATGACGCCATCCCTATTAATACTGATACCTATCATCGCCAAGGAATTGTAATTACCCGACGCCGAAGAAACATTAGCAGTTGCGGCTTGTCTGATTTGGGCTGCAACCAAACGCAAAGTCGAGTCGCCAAGCAGCGCTCCATTACCCGTCCCGCTGCCATCGGTGGCCCCACCAAATTTCCCAAGACTTTTAGTGGTGGATTTTAATTTATTGTATCCGTCCACAAACCCTTGCACGGTTGTCTTGATTGCTTCCTCGTCAAGACTAATTTGTACATCAACTGTTTCACCGACATTTGAACCTTGAAGATCAAGGTTTACACCCGGCAAAACATCGGTGATCAGATTACTGCTACGCGTTGCAGTTTGTTGATCGACCTTAATAATTGCGTCCAAAGGGTCGCTTAAGGACTGAAGACTGCCAGAAAAAAAACTGGATATCCCTAATGAATCGGTATTATTTCCATCATCATCGTTTCCGCTGACCGTAAAGCCGTTTTTAGTGCCTACATCCTTAGCGGTTAACACCAATTTTGATACCGTTTTTCCATTATCAGGATCATTTGGCCCTGTCGAAACATGATCGACATTAACAATACTGGCAGTAACAAAATTATTTCCGGCTGCTTGATTTATAGCATCCCGCAAGCCCTGCAGAGTAGTGGTATTGTCGGTTGTTACGCTAAAAGAAGCACCGTCCGGCCTATCAAACGTTAGGGTTCCGCTACCAATCGACGCGGAAGAATTACTGAATTCCGGCGCAGCAATCGACTTTTGAGCCTTGGCAAGCTGCACCACTTCAACTGCATACGAACCCGCAACAGCCCCACTGGCAGCTGTAGCCTTTAAAACTGACTCATCTGAAGAGGTTGTTTTAAAGGTTTTAAACAGGTTGCCGTCCTTCAATTTAGCTACGATCGAACTAAAATCAGACAACCCACTTTTTAAAGTACCCAGACCACTTAGTAAGGTATTGGCAGCACTAGTCTTTCGGCTAATAGCATTTAAAGCCGGCTGGGCCTCAGCAGTTGCCAGCTGAGTAACAAGACTCTGAATATCTATACCGGAGCCTATTCCAGTTGAAGATACTATCATTTCGCTCCCCTTACCTTTTCGGTGACTTTAAGCACGATCCTGAAGCATGGAACCGTGCTGCCCATCCAGTTCCTGCATACGTCTTATAAAGTCCAGCGTTTCCTCCGCGGGTATTTGCCTAACCACCTCGCCGCTATCGCTGTCGACAATCTTAACCACAACTTCCTTCGTAGCATCATCCACTTCAAACTGCAGATTACGCTTCGCTTCCTGAAATATACTATTACCTTTATCAACTGCCTGCTTTACAGCACCCAAAGTAGCATCCGCTTTAGTCTTTTCACTTTGTGCATCAGCAGAAATCTGTGGATCGGCCTGAGCAGCCGCAGACTCTTGTGACTGAACCTTTTGAGTTACTCCCGACGGATTGGCATTTTGCAGATCTTGCTTGCTGTTAGAATTCACAACAGTCACGGGAGATAGCTTCAACACATTTGAAATCTCGCTACTCATGACGCTCACCTTATACTGATCATATAAAAACGGAAGGTCACGCGTACCGTAACCCTCCTAGCTTGTCTATCTAAGCAAACTAAGCACTGATTGCGTTGATTGGTTTGCCTGTGCCAACATCGCCGTTCCCGCTTGTTGCAATATTTGCGACCGACTCAAGTTGGATGTTTCAACTGCGAAATCGGCATCCAATATTCTCGAACGAGCCGCACTTTGGTTTTCGATGGATGATTGCAGATTACCAATTGTGGTTGTAAACCGGTTTTGCACGGCACCCAATGTAGCACGGAAATCATCAATTTTAGCAATCGCAGTGTCTATAGTATTAATAGCGGACAACACATCAGCAGAAGCGGCGCCACTACCAATGGAGACTCCTCCCGCTGCGATTGCACTGATACCGGAAACGCCTTGTAAATCTGAAACGGTAATCGAAATTTGGTTATTGACCGAAGTACCCGCGCCCACTTGAAATATCGCACCGACCAAGCTGCCATTGAGGATTTTCTTACCATTGAACTCGGTGTTCTCTATGATACGGTTGATCTCATCCCCGAGTTGTTTAAATTCGGTTTGCAGTTTTTGACGATCAGAGTCGGATACAGCGCCTCTGTTAGCCGCTTGCACACCCAAGTCACGCATACGTTGCAGAGTCTCGGTAATTGAGCCCATCGCGCTTTCCGCAGTTTGCGCCATCGAAATACCGTCATTCGCATTACGCATGGCCACAGTCATGCCGCGAACTTGAGATGTCATTCTATCCGCAATCGCTAAACCCGCGGCATCGTCTTTTGCAGAGTTTACTCGCAAACCTGAAGACAACCTCTCCATCGAGGTTCTTAACGACATATTCGTTCTATCTAGCATACGTTGGCTATTCAACGATGCAATATTTGTATTGATTACCATTGCCATGATGTCACCCTCCACACTGTTTGAGACTTACAACATCCTAAACAGTGCATTTCTTGATTGATTAAAGAAGATTTATTTAACTCAACCTATTTATCGTCTGTAGCAAGGAATACTTTAAATTTTTTTTGTCCTCGACCGCGCGCCTATACCACATCGCCGATCAAAAATAAAAAAAACCAATTAAAACAACTATTTGCCGAGCAATTTCGCGCAATATTTAGCTCGTATCACGGCAAATCAACTGCGTTGAGGGCAACGTTATTCAAAGATATCCCACGTCAACGGTGTGCCCTTCTTCACAGTTTTTGATACTTTACGGCCTAAAAGCAGCTCATAGAATTTCGGTGGCAGCCCATGCCCCGGCCGAATGCGCCGCATATTTAATGGCGTAAGCACATCGCCAGGCGCCAAGTCTTCGGCAACGTACAGAGAACGGCGACGCATACGCGCTTTTTCCTCGGCCTCGGTCGGACCGTATTTGACGCTACCTAAAGCTTGCCAAGCGCGCGCGGTTTCCGCGACCAAACCCGCAAATTCATTCGGCTCCAGCGAAAAAGCAGCGTCAACCCCGCCTTCAGCCCGGTCAAGCGTAAAATGCTTTTCAATCACGGTCGCACCAAACGCTACCGCTGCTACTGCCGCACCGATTCCCAAAGTATGGTCGGAAAGCCCCACTTCACAGTCGAACAACTCCCTCATATGAGCAATGGTGCGTAAATTGGTATTTGCGGGGGAGGCAGGATATGTACTGGTACATTTAAACAAAACCAGTTCCTTACACCCAGCCTGACGAGCCGTATCGACAGCTTCGGCAATTTCAGAGATTGTCGCCATGCCGGTCGAGATTAAAAGCGGTTTTCCCGTCCCGGCAGCTTTACGAATCAACGGCAGGTCCACACATTCGAAAGAGGCAATTTTGTAGCAAGGTACATCCAATGTCTCAAGAAAATCCACTGCCGTTTCATCGAAAGGCGAACTAAAACAATACAGGCCATGCTGCTTTGCCCGGGCCATGATGGGCGCATGCCACTCCCAAGGGGTGTGGGCTTGTTGATAAAGCGAATGCAGTGCTTGCCCCTTCCAGAGAGAACTGCTGTCGCTGATTATGAAATCACCCTCGGTTATATCCAGCGTCATAGTGTCCGCAGTATAAGTTTGCAACTTAATAGCATGAGCGCCGGCATTAGCTGCGGCATCGACAATCGCCAATGCCCGCTCCAGAGATTGGTTATGATTGCCGGACATCTCCGCAATAATAAACGGCGGCTGTTCTTTACCTATGGCTTGATTAGAAATATGCATTCACTATCCACATGGATGTAGTACAAACAAGGCGTTACCACGCTTAATAATTTAGGTACCCGGCTATTCATCGAACAGCAGACAATCGCCGGATTTTCACCGTTTGTTGATCCGCTCATGTATCAACAAATTGAATACTAATTTTAGACAGCGCGGCAGCACTATTTCGGCGCGCCTCGTCCCTATCTTGGCCTTGGGCAATTATTGCGCCGAATCGGGCGGCGGAACTATTCAGGGATGGCAAAAGCCGCCCTATCCCAGCATTAATATCTACCAACAAGATACCCGGCGAATTTTTTGCATTCCCAGTGCCCACGATATCGGCAACCGGTCTGTTTATGATCGGATAATCCAGCTCGGTCATAAATCGAACCGATAATGCAGGAACGGGATCGACTCCGACACAGTCATTCAGCGAAAAAACACAACCCATAGCGAGTTTAATTGCCACGTCTATCATATCGATACCCGACATATACAACCCCACTTCCCGCATAAAACCGCCGGGTATTCGAGCGGCAATTTCGATTACCTGAGCGCCATTATTGCCGACGACCACCTGAGGATAGGCGATGCCGTTCTTCAGGCCAATCGCCTTAATGGCTAAAATCGAAGCCGCTTTGACGGCACTAGCTTGCTGAGCCGAAATATCAGGAGGAAACACATGCTCTACCGCTATACCAAAATGAGGCGAAGCCGCCGTAACCCGGTTCGAAAGCGACAGGACGGTTATCTGTCCCGCCACAACCGCAGCGGTAACATTGATTTCCGGCCCGGCATAAAACGTTTCGACAATGGCGTAACCATCCGTTGAATATTTAATCGCCTCATCAAAGCACTGACAAAGCACAGACCAATCGCCTATTTTTTCAACACCGCGCTGACCAGATGAGTTACTGGGCTTGATCACAAGCGGGTAACCAAATTGATTGGCGAAGTTTTCGGCTTCGACCAAGGTTTTTACCGCCTCGCTGACCGGACTGGGCACACCAAATTCTTTAAAAGCAGCGCGCATGGCATTTTTATTGGTCGCTTTAAGCGCGGTTTCTTCCGACATAGCCGGCAAACCCAGTATGCGGGCTATCTTGGCAACAATAGGCACGGCCACTTCGGAACCCAGCGTCATAATGCCGTGGATTTGATATTGCCTGGCAACATGTAAATTACCGTCGAAATCGGCCGTACTCACCACCTCGGAGTAATCGGCATATGCAAAGCCCGGCGCCTGCTGATTGATATCCGTAACTACCGTTGCATACCCCAGTTTTCGGGCATTGATGATAGCAGGCACTTGTTCACGGCCGGCGCCTATGATCATTAACTTTTGTTTCATAGAAACATTTCAGGGTTATATTTGATCAGCCGCTTGCCATCGAAAATAGGCACGGCTGCGGATATATCGATTCTCGAACAAAAAACCACATCATCCATATAACCCAACGACACCAAGTTAAGGCCGCTATCGCTCTCGAGAAAATCCTTCTCCAACTCGCTACTATAATAAGGTTCCAACACACCGCGGGGCGTCACGTTGCCGATTTTTTTCATGATTTCGGTTACGGCAGCCCTGTCTTCAATTGCCGGCTGATTGTTTCGACCGGCGGCAAGCAGTGTGATGCTTTTTCCCAATTTAGCCGCAATCTCAATAGCTGCCTGAGCCACCGCAGTACAGTTCGTCAGCGCGCCAACCAAAACCACACTATCATTTCCGGTGGCGCTCATGATGCATTCGGTGCCATTAGTGGTGGATATGACCACAGACATACCCTTTACATTTTCGGAGCCGATTAAAACAGGACTATTTCCGTAGTCCGCATTGGGTAACTTAGAGCCGCCACGCTCGCCAATTGTGACTTCGCCGACCAAATCGGTGGCGCTGGTGACGGGAATCACTTCCATAGCACCCTTGGCGATGCACTGCTCAATGGTGGTGCTGGCCCGCAAGGCATCCACCACCACTACCACATCGCCTCTTCTTTGCGCCCTAATCGCACCGCCGACCCCCAATTCCAGAAACACTCTGCGACTGTCCTTACAAAAGTCTCTAAAGGTATCCGCTCTCAGGCCTCGCCGCATGGATTCCAGGCTTAACACGTCGAACGGCGATACATTGCCGATATTGACGTTGGAGCCAATATTCTGCAGCAACCAAACTTGCTGCTCCTTGGTTGGCGCTTCCCACAACACACTATCCGGATCGACATTGCGAAACAGTTCGTAAGCTAATTCGGAGTTAATTCGGCCGTCAGAATTAAAGATACCCACCGTGCCGGACTCTCTGGCTTCCATAATGACCTTGCTGACACCGCTTTGAATATCCTGCTTAATTTCTTCGACCCTATGCCTGTATGTCATTTTCCGGTCTTCTTCGGGTAATTTTTTCCCGACTTCCGAAATCGTGTAAAATCCTTTGGCAACCGCCTTTTTAATAATATTTTGTTTGTCGCTTAGCGTCATGGTCGGGTGGATGCCGTTAGAAACCTCTATCGCATTGAAACCCAACTCTTTTAATAAATCGAACATCATATCGACATCGGCAAATTCGAATATCGACTCTATAAAAGTCCCTCCGGGGCACACGTTAATTCCCGCATCCCGATAAGTTTTTATTTTCTTGATCAAAACGTCGCCGGGATATAAGGCGCATGTACCCCAGCCCAACTTAATGGTGTCTATATAGTCTGCCGCGGTTTCGACCAAATCAATCGCAGCATGGATACCTAACGATTTATCCAACACCATGGTCAATCCGGTGCTTCTGGGTTTTGTAGAACCTTGGGGCAGCCCCAGCTTATTTAAGATTTCATTCATGGCATATGCTTAGGTTATAAAATTAACTTTTTATGGAAAAACCCAATTAAATTGCGGCCCAGCCCGAGTTCTGCAAACGACTCATACAATTTAAGGGCTTTATCGATCGATATATCATGAATAAGATTTTCAACCCGCATTCTGGCTTTATGCACCGACTTGCCCGCACCGGGGTGCATCACGTAATTTGTGTTTTCATTCAAAAGGGCCAAATCGATGGGATAATCGCAAAGCAGTTTAAACTGCGCATAACCCGCTTCATCGCATATATTCATTAATCCTTCGGCATTGAAATAGGAAATATGATCCGGCTTTACCACCCAGAAGGGTTTATCGATACAGCCTAACCGCATCAGTTCCAACTGCAGCATTGAAAAATCATTCGGAACCTCGATAATTAATACGCCCTTTTTCGCCAACAAATGATGCATTTTTTGCAAAACCGCCAGCGGCTCCAACACATGCTCTAAAATATTGTCCAGCAAGATCAGCTCAAAACTCACACCATCCGCGACGAGTCTATCGATAGAAGCGCCAATATCGCCGATAAGCAGTTTTTCCAACATATCAGGATTATGCATGGAACATCCGTAACTGCTGTAATCCAGACCCGACGCATCCCAACCGGCCTCGGTAAAGTAACTCATGGCAAAACCTTCGCCCGCGCCGACATCCAGAAATTTCTTCGCCCCCTTTCCAGGCGAATTTTCTATAAATTGCTTGGCAACGCAGGCCTTTTGTTCTAGCTTTTTCCGCTTCCATAACAAATCATCGGCACTATATGCATGCTGATGCATTTGAATCGATTGTTGATAATATTTGTTCGCGTAATAATCTTTCAGCTCAGCTTCGGACGGCTTTGAAGCCAACTCATGGAAACCATATTGATTTTTTTCAATGCCGCATGCACTTAAATTTAAACTAGTCATGATGAAAATTTACTGAGTTAACTAAAATTTATTCGTCCAAGCACGCCAAGAAAACACAACCCGTCTTTTTGTTTTACAACCGCGTATCCTGTCGGCAGACCGTAAAATCTATTCCGTACTAACCATCTCTATAACTTTGCTCGCCAATCGTTGCGCACCTTTACCGTCAACCAGCTCGGCTGCTTTTACGGCCATGTCACGCCTAAGTGCATCGGCGGCAGCCAATTTCGATACCGCAAGCCTCAGCCGCTCGGCATCGACTTCGTGCAAGGAACCCAGGAAAAGCGCCGCACCGGCGTTTGCCCAAGCCTTGGCCGGTCGAATCTGGTTATCGGCAATGGCGATCAAAACCATAGGCAATCTGCAAACGGCCGCCTCGTAAATACTGGTACCCCCCGCCATAACCGCCAGATCGCAACCCGCCATTACTGTCGCGACGTTATCGGGATTAATCAATAACGATACCCGCCCCTGACCATGCGTCTCAATCCAGCCGGCTAATTGCGGATTGCGTGGATTATGCCCACCCGAAATCACTACAAAGTGCCAATTAACCGGCGCATTTTTGATTAATGTCGATAATGCAAATTCAATGCCACCCCTATCATCACCGCCGCCGAACGCCACTAAAACCCGTTCGATAACACGACCCGCCGCGCGCAATGCCGCCGGCGGAAATTCGGCACGCATAACGGCATACCCTGGACCCAGCAACAATTGCGCAGCTGGCTTATTAAGTACCTCGGCATAATCCTCGGCGCGTACGGCCGGATTGGCATTGACCACTAAATCGGCCCATAACGGTTTTTCGGCAGTCCCGTCGAACTGCAACCAATGTAAGCCGGAAGCATTCAGAACATGCTGATAGTCTGCATCGACCCGGTAATCATCCAGCACCGCAAAGCGGCCCTGTTTATCCCTGGCAATCGCTACCAGTTGAGCCGCATCCTGCGCCGAAGAGGTCCATGTTTCAACCTCAATCCAATCCTCAATAAATACCGCATCTTGCGCATTGGCGTAAGCTTTCGGAGGGCCTACCATTACACAGGCCTCGCCTTGCCTTTTCAGCTCTTGAGCCAAGGCCCGGCAGCGGACCAGATGTCCCAGACCAACCTCCGGGCTGGCGTTACAGCGAAAAATGATCACTAAATTACCGGCTTAATTCCTGGGCCAAGGCTAAATCTCCCCAGGCTCTAAACATCAGCTCGGCACGCAGCCAGTCGTCTTCGGTATCGATATCCTGCACCTGAAAATGCGGCAGAACCAGAGGAGCGGCATGTTCCGAAAAAGTCGGAATACCGTTAATAATCGCCGAAGTCTTCGCCCAGTAAAATTGTCCGGCATCGTGATAGGCGGGTAACAAATCTTGCGAACGCGTCATTAAATGCTCGGGCTGAAACATGGCCACTCCATTGGTTTCAGTGATGCGTAGCGCCCGTTGAATCGGATAAGGAAAACCGGTCACCGTGAAGGCTAGCGCCTTTTGGGTTTCGTTTAGTAATGCCAACCCATTACTCAAATCCGTGGCCTTAATAAACGGCGCCGTGGCATAAATCGTACAGATGAAGGCTATATCGCCGTACTCGGCCATCGCCCATTCCAATGCATGTTTGGTAACCGCGCGAGTGCCGACATAATCGTTGGATAACGCCACCGGCCGCATAAACGGTACTTCCGCACCCCATGTTTTCGCCACCTCGGCAATTTCGGCATCGTCGGTGGAAACGATAATGTGCTCGAACAACCCGCAAGCCCGCGCTGCATCTATCGACCAAGCAATCATGGGCTTTCCACAAAAATCCTTGATATTTTTACGCGGGATGCGTTTGCTGCCGCCGCGGGCGGGAATTACGGCTATTTTCACTCATTCTCCCTTTTGATAAATGTGGGGCCGGGCATGCATTTCTATAAACTCGACCGTAATGCTGCGATGACTTGCAACTGCTGCGATTCGGACAAATCTGGATAAAGCGGCAGGGTAATCGCCTCCGCATAATAGTGTTCGGCTTGCGGATAATCGCCCTGTTTAAAACCGCGTTGTTGGTAGTAGGGCTGTAGATGTACCGGGATGTAATGCAGATTGACGCCTATTTCTGCGTCGCGCAAGCGGCAAAAAACCTCGCGATGCGACTTTTTCCAATCGCCGAGCGGCAAACGGATCACAAACAGATGCAGGGCCGAATAACAGTCAACCGGCTGACTTTGCACGACTATCGGCAAACCGGCCAGATTTTGCCGGTAAAACTCGGCCAGTTGCTGGCGGCGGCCGACAAAAGCATCCACACGGCTCAGCTGGCTTAAACCTAGCGCGGCCTGAATATCGGTCATACGATAATTAAAGCCCAGTTCGATTTGCTGGTAATACCAGGGGCCATCGGCCGCATGAGTCATTTCCGCCGCTTCACGGGTAATACCGTGGCTGCGCAACAAAGCCATATGCCTGGCCAGATCAGGATCGTTAGTCAAGGCCAGGCCGCCTTCGCCCGTGGTGATGATTTTGACTGGATGAAAGCTGAAGACGCTAATGTCGGAATAGCGGCAATTGCCGATCGGCTGATCCCGGTATTTACCGCCGATAGCGTGAGAAGCGTCTTCTATGATGCGAAAACCGTAGCGCTTACTCAATTGGTATATCGCCTGCATATCGCAGGACAACCCACATAAATGCACCGGAATAATCACCTTGGGCAAGCGACCGCTTTGCTCGGCGCAATGCAATTTTTCCTCCAAGGCCTGCACGCTGAGATTGAACGTCAGGGGATCGATATCGACAAAATCGACTTCCGCACCGCAATACAAGGCACAATTGGCGCTGGCCACAAACGTGATGGGGCTGGTCCAGACGTAATCGCCGCCCTGCACCCCTAACGCCAGACAAGCCAGATGCAGCGCGGAAGTAGCACTATTGACCGCCACGGCATAGCCGGCACCGCAATAAGCGGAAACGGCATTTTCGAATGCCGGCACGGCGGGCCCCTGGGTTAGAAAATCGGACTTTAATACCTCGACGACGGCCTGAATATCGGCTGCGGAAATCTGTTGCCGTCCGTAAGGAATCATGACGATCTGCGCGGCTTAGGCATCGGCCACGAAGTTATCTATCAAGGTACGCAATTCGTCCACGCCGAGAAAATGCTCATTACTGCCGCTATCGTAGCGAAAACCCGGCTCGACTTTTTGCGCGTTGGTGCGGGCGCAATAATTTTTCATATTGTATTTGGCACCCGCCGGCAAAATCGCGAAATAAGGCCCTAAATCCACCGTATTGAAACTGTCGCTTTCGGTGATCATTTCCTCATGAATTTTTTCGCCGGGCCGCACCCCAATGATTTTATGTTCGCATTCAGGGCCTATGGCCATGGCCAGATCGGTAATCCGGTAAGACGGAATTTTGGGCACCAGCACTTCGCCGCCCCAGGCATTCTCTATCGCCCACAACACCATTTCCACCCCTTCCGGCAGACTGATATTGAAGCGGGTCATCTCCGGATCAGTGATGGGCAACACGCTGCTTTTTTTACGCTGTTCCAGAAAAAACGGAATTACTGAACCTCGGCTGCCCATTACATTGCCGTAGCGCACCACGCTAAAGCGAATATCCCGCGAACCGGCAATATTATTGGCCGCCACGAACAGCTTGTCCGAACATAATTTGGTAGCCCCATACAAATTGATCGGCGCGGCCGCCTTATCGGTAGACAAGGCCACCACCCGCTGCACGCCGGTATCCAGGCAGGCTTCTATCAGATTCTGCGCACCCAGCACATTGGTTTTAATGCATTCGAACGGATTGTATTCCGCCGCCGGCACCTGCTTCAGCGCGGCGGCGTGTATGACCACATCGATATCTTCCAAGCCACGTTTCAGCCGGCTCTGATCCCGGACATCGCCCAGGAAATAGCGCATGCACTTTTGATTGAACAGCTGGCGCATTTCATATTGCTTAAGCTCGTCCCTGGAAAAAATCACCAGTCTTTTTGGGCTATAGCGTTCCAGGATCAACTGGGTGCATTTTTTACCGAACGATCCGGTGCCGCCGGTTATCAATATGTTTTTTCCGTTTAACATGCGCTGGATTGTACCTTTTCGTTTTCAAACCATTTTAACAAGCAACCGTCCCAACACGACTTACAAACCTAAGGCCGGAATACGCAAACCAAGCTTCTTTTACAAATATGTTAACACCTGAATTCGGCAAAATAGCTTTGCCAGGCCTAATAATCATTTAGGGAATCAACACCCGAATTTCTGGAAAAAGTCCCATCAAAGCCTGCTGTAAAGCCTTCTTCGCCGCATCATCGCCGTGAATCAAACGAATCTGGCTGGGTTTGTTCCGCATACCCTTCACAAAGCGTAGCAAAGAATTCCTGTCGGCGTGCGCAGAATAACCGTTTAAGGTATATACACCGGCATTAATCGTATAGCGGCGACCGTCCAGTTCCACATAACCGTGTTTAGGTCCGTATTGCTGAATATCTCTACCCGGCGTACCTGCCGCCTGATAACCCACCAATAAAATATCGGTGCGTTTATCTTCTATCAAAGCCTTCAAATAATTAACGATACGCCCACCGGCGCACATGCCGCCGGCGGCAATCACAATACAAGGCTTGGCGGTTTTTTGCAGATAAGACACCGCCGCCAAATGATCCTGGTGGTTATTGACGGTAGTCAGCTGTTCAAACGCCAATGGATGTCGACCCGTGCGCAACCTTGCCTTGGCTTCCGCATCCCAATAAGGTTTAAGCTGCTTATAGACTTCGGTAAATCGACTGGCCAACGGCGAATCAACAATGATTTCCATCTCTTGCCACAACAAGCCTTTGGCCACTGCTTGGGTTTTATGTCTATGAATGATATCTTCCAGTTCGTACAGCAATTCCTGAGTTCTGCCGATACTAAAAGCCGGAATCAAAATCACCCCGCTGTTTTGCAAGCAACGGCCAATCAATTGCTGCAACTGGGCTTGTCGCTGTTTGCGATTTTCATGTAAACGATTGCCATAGGTGCTTTCCAGCACCAGCACGTCGGCCTGATAGGGCGATTTCGGTGCCGGCAGCAGCGGCGTGTAAGGCCCACCCAGATCGCCGGAAAATACGATGCGTTGTTTTTGCTTGCCCGTCGTTACCTCGCACTCGATATAAGCCGAGCCCAAGATATGCCCAGCCGGATTGAATTTAACCCGCAACGCACTGCCGCAATCCGCCGCCAAAGTCACAGCCTGCCACTGCGCATAAGGCACGGCGACAAGGCGGCTTTTAATTAATTCGATAAAGGGTTCGATTAGCTGCCGATCTCTACTGATACCCACCGCCACTGCATCTTCCAATACCAGTGGCAACAATTTGGCGGTCGGTTCGGAACAGTAAATTGGCCCGCGAAAACCCGCAGCAACCAAATAAGGAATTCGTCCGACATGGTCGATATGGCAATGCGTCACCAATAAGGCCCGCACGTTATCCAAGGCAAAATCGATAGCCAATTGATTAGCGCCGGCACCGGTACCTGACACTTCCGCACCCTGAAACAAGCCGCAATCAATCAATACTGAATTATCTGCATCAATGAAGAGTTCGTGACACGAGCCGGTGACGCCATCAATAGCGCCATGGTGTTTGATTGTTGGGTAAGTTAATTCAACCATGCGCGGGCTTCATACTTGAGCTTGAGCTTGAGCTTGAGCTTGAGCTTGAGCTTGAGCTTGAGCTTGAGCTTGAGCTTGGGCTTGTTTGGCTTGTAAAAACGTCAACATATCGTCGTTATCCACTTGGTAATAAATATCTTCCACCGCCACCACTACGTCTATCGATTGAAAATTAATGCTATCGCCAGGATAAAAATATTCGGCCTGCCAACCGCTTTGCCGGTTAAACACCTCGATTTCGGCGCGTTCCTGGTCAACCAAAACATATACCTGCAAGCTTTCCAGTGTTTGATACATCTGTCGCTTATGGGTTTTGTCGAAACGCCGGGTAGAGGGTGATAGCACTTCCACAATCACCGTAGGCTGTGTCTTGTAATAATTGTTGACCTTGTCATTAGGGTTGCAGACCACCATCACATCGGGATAGTAGAAATTCTGTTTCACTTTGACTTTCATGTCATTGACATAGACTGTGCAAGGCGCCCCCTTAGCCCTTAAACTCTTCATCAATTCAAACATCAAGTTACCACTTAGTTTATTGTGATAATCACTTGCACCGGTCATGGCATAGGCCTGCCCATCGACCAATTCATGTCGAATCTCGCCGTCCTGTTCGCCCGCCAGATAATCGGCTTCGCTTAAATAACTTACTGCGGTATTCAATGCCATTCTGCCTCCTATTCCTATTCGTTCTTCATCATGCCATTTGGGCAAACATTTGCTCTACATTACTCGCGGCTTGCCGAATCAACATTTCCGGCAGGCTACTGCCCAAACTTAAGCATACCACCTGCACCACTTGGACTGCCTGCTCTGATGTCAACAGGCCACTTGGCACAATCTCGGCATAAACCCAAACCGCCGCTTCCGTTATTGCCGGCGCTTGCGCTTGATTATTCAGAGCCGCCAACTTCATTAGTAATGCCGAAGCCAATAAATCCATCACACCCGCCGTGCATTGCTGCTCGAGCAACACTTGAGCCGAGTGGAGTTTTTGCCCAGCCAGATCATGCAATGGATTTTGTGCAGGCTGACTGTTTTCGCTGGCTTCGAACAGAATGCGGCTTTCGGCTAACGGCGAAGCATGCCCCAAGCGCTGCAAACTGCGCCAGGTACGGCCATCGATAACCGCCACCGGCAAATCTTCAGCCGATAAGTCTTGCGCGGCTTGTTCATCTTCGTCATGCCATTGTTCAACCACCACCAGCAAGCCGCCGGCTTTGGCGAGCACTCGCTCGATGCGCGGACCAAAGGCTGTCTGAATTCCGCTGACAGTCTGCCGAATCGTATCGTCGTCTTGGTCGTTTGTTTCTATGGGTTTTGCGGTAGCCTGGTCGGTCGCCTCCGTTATCGGTTGCGCTGTTTCTGCTTCCGGCTTCGGCGTGCTTTCGACTTTGGTTACACCATCAGCCTCGCCTGCCAAGTCGTCGATCAAGGTCTCCAGCATTTTCTTGGAAACACCAACTGTGTCTTCAGATGCATCCGGATCGATTACGTTATTAAATAAATCGCGTTTACCTTTCACCAACTGAGCAACCCGTTGCTCATAAGAATCCTCAGCCAGCAATATAAAAATCTGCACCTTGTGTTTTTGCCCAAGGCGATGAATACGGGCAATGCGTTGATCCAGAATGGCCGGATTCCATGGCATATCCAGGTTGATCAGCACGGTCGCGGATTGCAGATTCAACCCCGTGCCGCCGGCGTCGGTGGAAATGAAAACCTGCAAGGCATCGTCATTCTGAAAACGTTCCATCATCTCGCCGCGCTTATGACTGGGCACGCCGCCATGCAGTCGCACACACCCCAGGCCCAGGCCGCGCACCAGCGTTTCCACCATTTCCGTCATCATGGTCCATTGCGAAAACACCACTGCCTTGCGATTGCTTTGCATACACAACTCTTCCAGCAAACGCCCTAATTCTTCCAGCTTCGGCGAGCCTTGGGTTTCCTTATCCACCAATCCGGCAGCATTACAGGCCATGCGCGCCTGTTGCAAAGCCGCCAGCATACGATTTTTCTCGCTGGGCGTCAGAGGCCGGCGTTTGGCAATTTTCGCCAACAGGCCGGCCGCTTGCAAAGCAGAGTCGTGCAGTTCCTGTTGCTTGACGTCCATGGCAATATCCAGCGTCACCTCGGTGCGATCCGGCAATTGATCGGCCACCAGACTTCGGTCGCGCCTTAACACTACCGGCTTGATACGGCGACGTAGTTCGGACAGATTACGATAGCCGATCACCTTACCGCGCTCGTCGGTAATATGAAAATCCAGCAAGCAGCGCCACAACGGCCCCAACACTCTGGCATCGACCAGTTGCAACAAACTGTACAAATCTTCCAGGCGATTTTCCAGCGGCGTGCCGCTAAGCACGAACACATAACGAGCCGGAATCAGTTTGATGGTGGACGACAATTTGGTGCGCCAGTTTTTGATGCGCTGAGCTTCGTCCAAGATCAGCAAATCCGGTTTGAGTTGCTCACTGATGATGGATAAATCGCGCAGCACCAGCTCATAATTGAGGATAAAAAATAAAGCATTAGCCCGATATTGCACACCGCGTTGATCAGGACCGCCATGCAGAACTTGCACTTCACGACCGGTAAATTTGGCAATTTCCCGTGCCCACTGATGCTTCAATGAAGTCGGACAAACAATCAGGACACGCTTAACGGCCGCATGATCTGCCAGCCAACTACCGGCAGCGATGGCTTGCAAGGTTTTACCCAAGCCCATGTCATCGGCTAGCAAGGCACGACCACGCGACGCCAAAAAAGCCACGCCTTCAACTTGATAGGGAAATAACTTAACCTTCACTCCCGGCAACACACCATTGCTTTGTTGAATGGCCTGTTGAATTTCTTGCCCACGCATGGCTTGCGCGGCATCTTCGGCACATTGCTGGGCATATTGCACGGCATCGTCGCCTAGCAGAAAATCGTCACGCCCATACACCGTTTGCGACAAGCGAAAAAAATCTTCCGGCAAACGGCCTACGAACTGGTCTTGTTGGTTAAAAAACTCACCCAACACTATCGCCAAATCGTCGACCATTTCCGCGCCGCGCTGTAAGCGCAGCACCGGCCGGGTAGCCGATTCCCAGGCCAAATAAACGAAAGACACCGGGCAACCCTCGGCTTTCAGCCGCTTATAATCCGGTTGCTTTTTGGCATAATGCAGTACCGCTTCGATATGCTTGCAGGTGCCAAGCCGATTGCTGGCCAAATCCGGACAGGTACAATAATTGACGCGCTTATCCAATGAACGAATTTGCACTTGATAAGAACGCCGCCAGTGCGTCGCCGAAACCAGCGAGGTCGCTTGCCAGACACCAAAACCGAGATTACCGCTGAGCAATTTGACCCGTACTTCGTTGCGGCCTTTTTTCACACGTTCCTGTATCGCCTCATCCAGGGCACTGCCCAAATCGACGGCCTCTAGCGGCGCATATTGATCGGCATAAGCGTATAGGGCAGCGACTGCGTGTACGCAAACCGTCGGCTCGACATGACAATCGCAAGCCACTTGCAAACCGCCATCATCCGCGACCGATAACTCCAGCCAATATTGTTCCTCGTTAACATCTTCAACTTGCGCTACGACTCTGCCGTTTTCCGGCGCAACGCCAATCACCCGCTTGTCATTGAAATAATTCAAGCCTTGTTTGACCAAATCGTCGGAAGCAATACTATGCAGGCGTTCGGTGTCGTAAAGATAGATATCGTCGTTGTCCATGATGCGGATGGCGGTTACTTGAAAAATTGGGATTTTAACCAGATAGCAACGAATAACACTAAAAACTCATTTTATCTCGTTCCCACGCGCCGCGTGGGAACGCAGACTATCCGCGCTAGCGGTTAGCTAAAACCAATCCCGATAAACCGGCAACAATCCTTCCTGCCCGAGATAATTCCGCGCACTCGAATAACGCCAATGCTTCGGCAAATCAACAAAACCACGTTTGACCGGATTGAGGTGGATGTAATCTAATTTCTGTCGCAAGACTTTGGGATTCTCGATCAACTGTGGATGGCTACCTTCCTCCCATAACTGATAATCCCGGTCGGTTTTATGCGCCTTGCGGAACTGAGCGCGACGGGGTATGTTACCCCGTCGAAATGTTTGGCGGTGGTTGGCGAAGCGATAGAAGGTATAAATAAAGAAAACGTTATGGACGGGGTGAATACCCCGTCCAGCCTAGGTATCCAGTTGAGTATGGTGCAGGTTAAGAAATGTGGGTGTTGGGATTGAAGTGTGCGGTAACGACTGCGACCCATTTGCTTGTCCTCGTTTGATAGTTTAGCCGCTTGTTACCCGCTAGCGCGGATAGTCTGCATTCCCACGCGGCGCATGGGAACGAGAAAAGCTTATTGCTCTTTCCCTGACAGACAGCGCTGAGAAATAGTTAATATCCGTCGAACGGACCGCTAAACGCAACAGTGCTTACCTGAAAACCTTTATGAGTAGAATCAGTGACACCATTTTTGCAGGCTTTACACTCCCAATATCCCTCTCCATTGCCTTGCAGTCGGATTAACTCTCGGTTTTTGTCGTAGCAGTGCTGACAGAACGGGCCGTCTTTCTCGATACCATCTACTCGCCAGTAATATGGGCTTTCCCACTGAAGTTGGGCTTTGATTTTGAGCTTTTCTTGAAGCTCTCGTATTTCCGCATCCTTACTAAGCAAAACTTGCTGAATTTCTGTTACTTCTATTTTCGCGTCGGCAAGGGTGGATATAAGCTCAGCTAAGCGCATCTTTGATTCAGCTTTTTCGAGGGATGCATCAGTTTCCCTCAACATTTTTGTAATTTCAAAAGCGGTTTTGATGCTTCCTAAAAGAGCGGGAACTTGAGTCATATCCATTCGAAGTCTCTGTAAGATAATTGATTGACGCATATCATCGCCCACCTTGCCTATCTAAGCAATACCCAACTTCCCATGACAAAACATCACGATCATCCATATTTTTTTGCTGCCCGGCAATCACCAACCGCCCGAAAAAGTCATGAAGAACAAACCTCTTGCCCGCAGTATTTTCCAATCCAGACATGAGCCTGAGATAATTCGGTTCAGAGTAAATTAATTCCCTACGCCATACCCACCTATCCCACATCTTGTACACATGTCACAAGGCATCTATACTTGCACAACAAATAGTACAAGTAGGATATCAAAATGCGCATAGTTTCATTTTCAGAGGCCAGAAATAGCTTGAAATCCGTGCTGGATCAAGTAGTCAACGATGCCGACTGCACGGTGATTACCCGCCGTGACAGCGAGGATGCGGTAGTCATGTCGCTGGATTACTACAACAGCCTGATGGAAACCGTGTACTTGTTGAAGTCTCCGGCCAATGCGGAACGACTGATGAAGTCCATCGAGCAATACAAGGAGGGACAAGCTCGACAAAGAGACTTGTTGGATGAGTAGAATTCTGGCCTGGACGGAGATTGCCTGGTCCGATTATCTGTATTGGCAAGGCCAGGATAAAAAGACTTTGAAACGAATCAACAAACTCATCCTGGAAGTACTGCGCACGCCGTTTGAGGGTATCGGCAAGCCCGAGCCGTTGAAGGAAAATTTATCCGGCTTTTGGTCGAGAAGGATAGATGATACCCATAGACTGGTTTATGCCGTCACGGACACCCATGTCACCATCATAGCCTGCAGATATCACTATGGCTGAGAAAAGCTAGGCGTTTCTTATCCAAGCATTAGCCCAACCTACCACAGCGTATCGATCAATCCGCAGCTTAAAAGATTGGCATCGGCGGTAATTAATTGGGCGTTTTTAATAATCGACGTAGCCGCAATAATACGATCCGCAGGGTCATTATTAATTTCGGTGCCTATGTTTACCGATAGGTCGGCAATTTCCGGTGAGATGGAAACCACTTCAATATTACGGGATTGTAGGAATAAGTTAATAAAATTGGCCGGCGTAGTAGCAACCTCAATCCGGCCCTTTTTAATTAACATGGAAATTTCCCATATGGAAATGTCGCAAATGATCAATGCATTATGTGCATCTGCGTTGTTAATGGCTGTTAAGGCTTTCGGAGTCATCGGCTGATCCAATGCATCCCATATAATGGCGCAGGTATCCATTAGAATCATGAAAGTGCATCCCACTCACAATCGACCGGGCCGACAACATCATGAATTTTGGCGCCGGCGGCAAGTTCCTTTAATTGCTTTTTGGCATGTTCTCTCTGTTGTACCGGCGGGTTAATGGTTGCCAATAGCTTGCCGTTGGTCGTCACGGATATTTGCTCGCCGGCGTTTGCCTTTTCCAGGTATTTCAACACGTTGGCTCTAAATTCGCTGATATTAATGATTTGCATAACGCCTCTCAATCGAGATTTGTACAATAATTTTGTACAAGCATATAAGAAAACACATCCCTATACAATCAGCCCTTAGGTACGATTAGCAAAGCGTAATCGTACGACTGCAGCCTCTGTCCACTAACCAACGCCCAACCATCAAATCAACCGCAAACCCGGCGGCAAGGCTTCGCCGAATACTTGTTTTTCCTGTTGCTCGTCCAGTTGTTGGTATTCTGTAACCATCTCCAGCCAAATGGCCGGGGCTTTGGCTTGTTTAAGTTTGTCCCGCACTTGTTCGCGCAAGTCGTCGTCGATATCTCGCGTTCTATCGTCGCAACGGCGCGCCAGCAAGGTGACGGCAAAGGCCACTTGTGACTGTTTTTTCCAGTCCATCTGCAAAATCTGTTGCAACCAGTGCGCTACCGTAGACACTGCAATGACGTCATGTTGATGACCATGAAACAATATCCTGGCGCCCACGCGGCCCAGCGCCCACCAGCTCTGTTCAGGCTCTCCGGCTTTTTGCAGGCGTTTTAGCAACCATTCGCCTAATTGGGCTTTATCGACTGCAGACAAGCGCTCCAGGGCGGCAGCCAGCCTCACCATGTCTTCGTAACCACGCGTGGCTACTTGTTTGGCCACACCAGACTGTCTAGCCGCAGTTGGGTCGATGAATTTGGCAATGTCCTTAAAAATACGCTGCTGAGCCTCGGCATTCAAACCACCTGCTACGCGGCGCCATAAGGTCCACCATTCCGCCCAGTTCTGTTTTTCATTCACAAACTGTAAACCCTCCGGATAGTGCTTCCACAGTTGCTCGACCCGCCAATCATCCAGCGGATAACCAAAGCCGGGCCGCAGACAAAACCCCGCCAAACTCAGCCACAAACGCTCATGCTGCTCACTGCGGCGGCGGTATTTACTGCCCTCCAATAATGCGGCAAATAGCGCCCGCAGCACAGCTGTCTGCCAGTCACCGCGCGGCGCAACCAGGATTTTCTCCAGATCTGCCCGTAAGGTTTTGACCGCCTGCGGATCGACCTGCTTGGATTTTGGACCGAATACTGTTTGAATCTTCTCCAGAGCTTGTGGCAACTGGCTCGGCAAGTCGGCGCTAAGCGTTGTTTGGGCTTTTTTGCGAATCTGAAATTCCACATCCCAGCGCTGCGACACATCATCGACCGCAACGCACTGCAGTTGCAGGGTGCCAACTTCGGTATAGGTGGCCATTAATTGCACCACTATTTCGGCTTTTTGTTCGCCTTCGAATGCCACAGCCAATGGCGGCAAGCCGTTAAAGCGCTCTTCATCGATCTCGACAATCGTACCGGGCTGATAATCGCCATCGCCGCTACTGGTCAACAAATGAAACCGTACTGGTTGCCCTACCCGCAAAGCAAATTGACGATCGCTCAATAAAATTTCATGACCTTCTTCGCTACCCTTGGGCAAAATGCATATCCCTTGAATCTCGCCTGATTTACCGCTGTCGACTTGCAAAAAGTAACTGCGTGCCGCACCGCCGGCGATTTTAAGTTTTTTCTCCTGCCTGGCCATGGCATAACTGACCGCGCCATAGGCTACTGCCAGCTCCGGATGATGATTATCCAGCAATACAGGGCTGCGACCGTCGCGCCACTGACTCAACAACTCGATTATCCGCTGGACCAGTGCAGGACTGCGGAACACGCCGCCATTCAATAACAAGGCATCCGGAGTAATAGCGTCCTCGCCTAACGCTGTCTTGGCACTCTGGGCATGCAGATGCAAAAAGGCGGCGATATGTTTACTAATGGCCGGTTCTGCAGCATAAGGCAGACCAAACTCCACCACCCCGCTGCGTTTTTTGTCAGGCAAATCGGTTAATCCCGATAACGGTAAAAAGCCATCCAGGGCAATTTGTCTGACTTCTTCCCGCGTCAAAGCCGTACTTTTACTGCCGCCGATCAATTTGGAGCCGCCGCCGAGCAAAGTCACCGGCATCTGTTCCGGGGCATCGGCGGCCAGCAAACGCTCTTTGGCGTTGCGGCACTGTTCCAGCAGTTGCGACAAATCCGCCGTAGACAGTTTCTTATCGCCCACCCGCAAGCGACTTTCCGCCAGATGCGCCAAGGCCAGATCGATATTATCGCCACCCAGCATCAAATGATCACCTACCGCGATCCGGGTCAGTTGCGGTTCGCCCTGACCGTATTCAACTTTAATCAAGGTCAAATCCGTGGTGCCTCCGCCGACATCGCACACCAGCAACAAACGGCTGCCGCTCAGACTCGGCGCAATACTGCCGGCATGCCGACGCAACCAGTCGTAACACACCGCCTGCGGTTCTTCCAACAATCTGATACCGGTCAAGCCGGCCATTTTGGCCGCTTCCACGGTTAGCGAGCGGGCCGATTCGTCGAACGAAGCCGGCACGGTAACCACCACTTGCTGCTGATTCAGCGGCGCATCCGGAAAACGTTGTTCCCAAACCGTGCGCAGATGTCTTAAATAACTGGCGCTAGCCTCCAATGGCGAGACCTTGAACACCGACTCGTCGCTACCCCACGGCAAAATGGCTGCGGCATGATCGACCGCGGTATGCGACAACCAACTTTTGGCGCTAGTGACCAATCGGCCTTGCGATTTGGCGCCCAACACCCGCGCAGCTTCGCCCAACACCGCGCCGTCTTCCGGGGTTAAAAAGCCAGTATCGTTACCCAATTCCCCGGCAGCGGGATGATAGCGCACCGAAGGCAGCAAGGGCTGGGCCGCCACCTCGCCCGGCGTCACAAGTTGCGGTATTTCAAATAAGTGAATCTTTTTTTCGGGGTCGTTGACGCTGCAATAAGCCGCGACTGTGTGCGTGGTACCGAGATCTATGCCGACTAAGTATTGGGGGGTTTGTTTGTTCACAAGTGGTTTTAGGAAGAATATTCAACGCTACAATTTTTATTAATGGAACATTGAACACCTTATAAGCTAGCTATTGCAAGAATCGAAAGAGGTTTACCGCTATTACGACACCAAACCAATCTCCTCATCCTCCAAATAACAGCCTGGATCCTCGGCCCAAAAATCGCCGCTGGTTTGCTGGGCCCGCACCCGGGTGTTGCCGTTACAGATAGCTTGATAACCGCAACTTCCGCAGCGGCCTTTCAGTGGCCTGGGGCTGGCTTTCAAGCCCGCCATTAAAGGATCGGACACATCCAGCCATATCTCGGAAAACGGCCGTTGCCGCACGTTGCCCAAGCCGTAATGCCACCAGAAGGTATCGGGATGCACGTTGCCGAGATTGTCGATGTTGGCGACGTTGACGCCGGAGGCATTACCGCCCCATTGCCGCAGTTTGGCCTGCATATGCTCGGCTTGCTCCGGAAAGCGGCGTTTCACCCAATGCAGAAAATACACCGCATCGGCATCGTTATTGCCGGTCACCACCTCCCTATGCAAGCCTTGCCGCTCCCAGGCCAAGGCTTTTTCAAACAGCTTGTCCATCACTTGCCGGGTCAGTTGAAACGCGGCATCGTCCTTGCGGTTTTTGTTGCCTCGGCCGCCATAATTCAGGTGCGACAGATAGAATTTATCGATCTGCTCGTCGTCCATCAATTGCAGCAGGGCATCAAAATCATGCGCATTATCATGTGTTAAGGTATAGCGCACACCAGCCTTGATACCGTAATCACGGCACAGGCGAATACCCGCCAAAGAGGCCTCGAAGGAACCCTGTTTTTGCCTGAATTTGTCGTGGGCTTCCTGCATGCCATCCAGACTGACGCCAATGTATTGATAGTTAATCGCCGCAATTTGTTCGATGTTGCTTTGATTGATCAGGGTGCCGTTGCTGGACAAGGCCACATAAAAGCCCATGTCGCGGGCGCGTTGCGAGATAGGGAAAATATCCGGGTGCAGCAAAGGCTCGCCGCCGGACAGGATCAATACCGGCACCTTAAAAGCTTTCAGATCGTCCATCACCGTGAAAATTTCCGGCGTACTTAGCTCGCCCGGAAAGTTAATATCGGCCGAGGTGGTATAACAATGTTTGCAGGTCAAGTTGCAGCGGCGGATCAAATTCCAGATCACTACCGGCCCGGACGGTTTGCGTGGCGCGGTCAAGGGGGTCGGATGCAGTAGTTCGCGCATATATTGACTGAGTCTGAACATAAGTTAGCCTGCTATCCTTAATCCGGTTTTTTTGAGAATTTTACTGCTGTACAGCACGGCTTGCCGGCGGACGTCGTCACCCAGCAGCTCGGCGATGACGGCAATTTGCCGTTCGGCATCTTGCTCGGTTTTGGCGTGAACCATGGCAAACAGGTTATACGGCCAATCCGGCAAATGCCGCGGCCTTTGATAACAGTGGCTGACGAACGGCAGCTCGGCCACCCGCTGGCCGAGACGGTGCACATGCTCCTCCTCGACATCCCAGACAGTCATACCGTTGTAGTGATAACCGAGCTTGTAATGATTGGGCACGGCGGCAATCCGACGGATCACGCCATCCTGATGCATCTTGCTCATACGCTGCATGACATCGTCGGCTGTCAACCCCAATTGTGCCGCAATGGCTTGGTACGGCTCGGCAACCAACGGCAATCCGGCCTGGGTGGCGTGGATGATTTGTCTATCGATGTCGTCAAGTTGCATCAGGCTTCCAATTGCAAACCTACGTAGTATTCGCGGATTTTCGGCATGTTGTAGACCATCAGCCCGGTGTGGCGTTCAATTAATTCGATCACGCTTTCCACCTGCTCGGGCCTTTCGGTCGCCAACACAAACCACATATTTAACGTATGGTTCCTGGCATAGTTATGGGCCACTTCGGGGAAGCTGTTGACAATCTCGCTGACTTCATCAAAGCGTTCTTCCGGTACTTTCAAAGCCGCCAGGGTTAATGCGCCGCCCATCTGTTCGGCGTGATACATCGGCCCGAAGCGCGACAACACCCCGTCGTCCAGCAGAGTTTGCAGCCTGCTCAAAAGCGCGTCTTCCGTGATGCCGATTTGCCCGGCAACTTGCCGATACGGCGATTCGCAGATCGGAAAACCCTTTTGCAACAGATTGATGATCAGCTTGTCGATATCATCCATGGCTGGCTTCCAACCGCGGCTGGCAGGCTTGCCGATAAAGAGCGCCGCGCTGTTTGAAACAGCGGCGACTGAACAGCACTTCAAAGGTGATGCCGGACAAACCGCAGCTTTGCTGTAATGCCGCCCATTGCTGCATCACCAGCTCGCGGCTTTTGCCGTGTATCATGCAATACAGGTTGTACGGCCAGGTTTCGCCCTGCCGCGGCCGTTGATAACACAAATTAACGAAGCTGAGCTGGCTGATTTGCCGACCCAGCTCCGCTACCCGGTCATCGGGAATGTCCATCACAATCATGGCATTGGCCCGGTAACCCAGCTGCCTGTGCTTGACCACTACGCCCCAGCGCTTGATCAGGCCCCGAGCCTTCAAGCTCAGCAACCTGTCTATCACGTCCTGCTCGCTAAGCGCCAATTGCGCGGCAATGGCCGCATACGGCCGGGCCGCGATCGGCAAACCGGCCTGCACGGCGGCAATCAGCTGAAAGTCGATGGCGTCAATCATGCAGATTCAACTCGAAACCCAGGTTGATGAAATAATCGGCCAGCATCGGCAACAACATGGCTGGGTAGCCGCTACGAGCTTCGATATCGGCAATCACGCTATTCAGGTGTTCTTCGTTGTCGCCGATCAACACAAACCACAGATTGAAGCGGTTTTCCCGTTCGTAATTGTGGTTGACTTCGGGATAACTGCTGACCAGTTCCGCCACCCAGGCCAAGTCGGCGTCGGATACCGCCATCGCCACCAGCGCACTGCTGCCGATGGCATTCGGCGCGATCACCGGGCCGATGCGGCTGATCATCTGTTGCTCGGCAAGCACTTGAAACGCCGCCAGCACTTCGTCTTCACTGACCCCGAGCTGATCGGCGATATCGCGATAAGGGGTCGGACTGAGCGGAAAGTCCTGCTGATAATTATTCAAAAGCTGTTTATGCAGCGGCGACAACATGGTTTACAAACCTAATTGATTGGCGCGGTTGCTAAAGAAAATACCGCTGGGCTTTTGCGCCGGCAATCGAGCGGTTTCGGTCAGGGTTTCCGTGTCGTAGACCATCACCCGGTCTTCGTCGCGCACCGCCAACCAGACCGCTTCGCCGCGCGGGGTAAACTCCATGTGCATCACCCCTTTACCTGGCTGCAGGGTTTTGATGACAGCAAAATCCTTGACATCAATGACCTGCAGGTTCTGATTGTCCGGAAATGCGAAATTCACCCACACCTGTCGTCCGTCCGGCCGCGACATTACGAATACGGGCTGGCCGGCCACCGGAATGCGTTTGACCAACGACCAGTCGCGCTTGTCTATGACCAATACTTCGTGCCGCCCCACGGCCGGCACCAGTAACCAATCGCCAGCCACCGTCCAGCCTTCCAGATGCGGCATTTTATAGACAGGGGTTTGCTCGTCGTCCTTGCCGTAATCTTGCAGGATATGCTTTACACCCAGCTCCGGCTGCCACAAATCCAGCAAAGCCAGGCCTTTTTCGCCGAACAGACCGGCGGCGTAATAATGACCGTCCGGCGTCAGCAAAGCGTCGTAGGGCTGCTTGCCGATATCCTTGAATTTTTGCACCTGCGGCTGGCGCGGATTTTTGGCGTCGATCAGCCAGATTTGGTTGCCCTCGAACAAACTACAGACAAAACGTTGGCCGGGCGCATCGACCAGCCCTACTACTTTCGATAACTGACCGCTATCGCCGTATATCGCCGGAATCTCGGCCAGTTGCTCCAGGGTGTCGGCATCGAACAACTTGACGCCGCCTGGCGTGTAATTGGACACGGCAATCACTTTGCCATCCTGGGAAATTGCGCCGCCTATGCTATTGCCGGCCTGTACGACGCGTTTGACTATCTGGTCCCGCAGCAAGTCAATTTTAGTCAAGCCGCCATCGCGGCCAAACAGGTAGGCATAACGCTGATCGCGGGAAAACACCACCGAGGCGTGCGACAAATCGCCCAAGCCTTCGACACGGCTCAGCATGGCCGGATTGCTGGTATTGACGATCTGTACACTGCCCTGTTCACGCTCTATCACCAGACCAAGATCGCCGGTGGCGCGCAATTCGGCCTGACTGCAAGCGCTTAACAGCAAGGAAAAAAGCAAGGGCAAAATGGAATTTAGGGGTTTCATAGTCAGAAATAGTTAGTCGGCGAATCAGTCTTGGAACGCAATGTAGATGTAAAGTCCATACAATACGTTGTGACAATCAATGACCACACCATTGATCCTCACAAGGCCGGCCATCGCCATCACCGTCAGTAACACTGCCAGGACAATGGTTTAAATAAAACATGGCTTCATCGCATGAAGTCATTTGAGAACATCTGGTTTTGCCTTCACATTTAAATTGACTCACGGAAACCCGGTTCGCGCCCTCTTCTTGCACGGCGAAAGCATTTGCTTCTGATGGAGATTGGGCTAAAAAATCTCTTTCGTTAAATTTGTTGAACCCAGTTACAGCAAAAAACAGAATTACGATGACAACTAAACTCGTGCTTATCCAGCTGCCGCTATTTTTCGGCTTGTAATCGCCTGCCGGGCAAGAATTGCTTTTTCTCGGTTTTTGTTGGTTTTTTTGGATAATTTGATTTTCTAATTTTCGTTCGGCAAATACACTTTCGACACCTTCGATACTCGCATTGACTGCTTTATTTCGACCACTGTTATCCGCTACCAATTTAAATAAGATCACATCACCAACTTCTGGCCTCCTTCCAGCTCTCTGTAATGAAGAAATATGTAAAAAAATATCTTCATCGCTGCCTTTTGACCTGATGAAACCGAAACCTTTCTCATCATTCCATCGCATTAACTGTCCTTTGCGCATCATGCCGATTATCTCCCTTTAATTCACTGATACACCCGCCCGGCAACCTTCAGCCAGCCATCGATATGGCGCCGGCCCGGATCGCGATGGGTCCAATGCACGGTACCGCCTTTTTCGCTCCATTCGTACTCGCCGTAAAACGACACCGTCTCACCAACCCGCAGATTTTCGATTTTGGGCGCCAGATCGATATTATGCGCAATCAATAAGGTTTGACCGGACTGCAACCTGAGTATGAAACGCTGATGGCGGCTGCCGTGGTTATCGTCGGGCAATATCTTGATCACCGAACCTTCGCCTTCAATCTGCAAGTCACTGCGCTGGGCGCGAAAGGCTTGCTCCAGCACGGCATCGTTTGCAGAATAAGGCGTATCGGCCCATACGCTGGGCAGCCCTCCCGACAGCAGTAACAACGCAACTAAGGTAATGACTTTATTCATTTCCAACCCTCTTGCCGCAACTGCTCGACCAGCCAGGCGGTTTCTTCAAGCGATAAAAATTGTTGCCAGGGCGGCATGGCGGTTCCTGCTCTGCCATTTTGGATCACCTCAACCAAAAAGGTGTCGGTTTTATTCGCCAAGGCACCCGGCATCAACGACGGTCCCAGCCCGCCCTTAGGCGGCAAACCGTGGCAGGAACCGCAATCGTGTTTAAGCAGATTGATCAGCGCTTGCTGTCGTTGCGGATCAGGTTGCTCCGCAACGACAGCGGCTGAAAATAAAGCCAGCAGCCAGACCAGGCGCATAACTTACGGCTTAACGCTGCCGTAATAATGCGCTATGTCGTTGATGTCCTTATCGGTCAGCGAGCCGGCAATAGCATTCATGATCTCAGATACCCGCGTTTTATCCCGGTACTGCTTGATGGCCGTTTTCAAATATTCGACATCGCGCCCACCCAAGGGCGGAAACGGCGCATCGGCGCTGGGCATACGAATGCCGTGGCATTGGGAACACACGGCGGCTGCTTTGGCATGCCCGACATACAGGCTTGCCGCCTGACTACTGCCGGCCGCCAACAGCCCGGCCAGCATGAAAACAGAGTGTCTCATCTTCATTTTGATTGCTCCATTTCGTCAGGTGATAGACCGCGTGTCATATATTTAACCCGGCCTCTGGAAAAAATACCCGCAGGGCTTTCCATAGGCACGGAGGCGACTTTTTGCAGGGTATTGGAGTCATAGACCACCACCTCGTCACCGTTATAGCCCGCGCTGATGTAGAGGAATTTGCCGTCTGCGCTGTACTCAGGGAAGTAAGCATGACCGCCGACATCCAGGGTTTTCACGACTTCCAGGGTTTTCTTGTCGATCAATTGAACAGTGCGAGCGCGTCTGTCCTTGCTGATGATATCCACCGCCACATACGGCGCGTTGGCGTGCGCGGCAGGCGATTCGGTACCGCCGGAAACAGGGATTTGTTTTACGACTTCCATTTTGTCCAGATCCCAGACGCTGACCACCATTTTGTCGCAATCGCCGAAGTTGGTACCGAAGCCTAAAGTACGGCCATCGACCACTACCGCGGAACCGCCACCAACATGCGGAACGCAACCGGCCGGCAATCTTTTGATGATTTCGCGTTTTTCCAGATCAATCGCCGCGACGATGCTGTCGTCATAGGATGCCACCATCAGCTTTTTGCCGCCGTGGGTCAGGAACGCATCATGCAAATGGCGACCGACTTTCTCGATTTTGGTGACCGGGAAGCCGTCTTTTTTATAATCGACGACCCAGACCTGACCGGCATTTTCCAAGGCAATTGCAAAAATGTCCGCATAAGGGGTGCCGATGATCATGCCGGAATCGGAACTGACCATTTTGCCGTCGGGATCGATGCCTTCCAGTTCAAAGGTTTTCAAGGGTTCCAGAGTATCGGCATCCAGAATCACCGCGTTGTGCGGCACGAAAGAACCGGCCATGATGTATTTGCCGTCGCGCGACACACCCATGCCGGGTCCGTTGTAACCGGTCTTGATACTGCGGGTGGCTTGCATCGAGTACAAATCCACTTTAAAAATTTCGGCGGTATCGGTTTTCACATAAGCCCAACGCGGATTGGCCGGGTTGAAATCGATGATATGCGCGGCAACGCCGGTAGGGACTTCACCGACCTTTTGATGGGTGGTGCTATTGATGAAAATGGCTCTTGCGCCTTCGCCGCGACCGTATTTGCCGCGCGCCGCCACGCCGATCAGGTTGTCTATGTTATCGATTTTATAAGTCGGCTTGTCCGGCAACGTGCTTTCGTCTTTGACATAGACTTTCAGCGACTTTTTCATGTCGTCGAGGGTCCAAGCCGGATTCGGTTGTTTGGGTGTAGCTTGCAAATGCTTGATGACGCCACGAATCTCGTCGTCGCTGAGTTTGCCGTAGAAAGGAGGCATCAGGGTATCGAAACTGCCCGCCATGACTATGGTCCGCAAAGCGGTGGGGCTGCGGCCTTTCAATGTTTCACTATTTAAGGCCGGCGCCAGATAGCCGCCATGATCAGAACCGTGGCAGCTCGAGCAATTATCTTCGTATAACTGATGCATATCGTCCGATTTTGCCATCGCCACCCCGGATGACAACAGCGTGGTAATCGAAACCGCCAGCAAGGATTGATTCAGTCGTTTTGTTATCGTTTTTTTCATAATGAATTCCCGTCATCCGCAAATTAAAAAAAGAGCCAACTCAAAAATATTAAACCATAATTCCCTGGCGGCACTGAATTTAGCACACCAGTAGGGCTCAAATTTGGGTTGACTCAAGGCCGAATGTTATAAAATATCGAGTCGATATTAAAGCACCTGATTCCAGCCCTTGTCAACCGCTATAGCAATGATAGAATACACAACATGGTAGAAACTGATATTTACGAACTCATAGAATGCATGACCGCGCTGATACGCTCCGAAGAGCGTAAAAAATGCACGGAGCTAGGCTTGCAGCCCGTACATTTCCAGGTCTTGAACTACCTGTCGCGAGCCAACAAATACAGCAACACCCCAGCGGCTGTTGCCAATTATTTGGGCATGACTCGCGGCACGGTGTCGCAATCCCTGATCATTCTGGAAAAAAAAGGCTACATCGAAAAAACCCCGGACAGTAACGATAAACGGGTCATTCATTTACGTTTGCTGGCGGAAGGCTCCGAAGTACTGAAAGAGGCCCGCCCTTCCGATTTATTCCACAGCGCTACCGATATCCTGCGTACTACCGGCCAGGAACTAACCGATGCCAACGTTTTTCAACAAGCGTTGACCGCGCTGCAAAAAGCCAATCAATCGCAATCCTTTGGCGTGTGCAAAACCTGTCGCAATTTCAGTGAAAAAGACGGCGAATTTTTCTGTCAGCTGACGCAAGAAACACTCACCGTCGACGACAGCGAAAAAATCTGCCAGGAACACGCACCTGTCTAAACCCTTCCGCAGGCCAATTTTTCCAAAACCCGGGCCGCCGCCATGTCATTAGTGAGCATACCCCGCATTGCCTTAACCCCCGGCGAACCGGCTGGGATAGGCCCCGATCTATGCATACAACTGGCGCAACAGCCGCAAGTCTGCGAACTGGTGGCGATTGCCGACCCGGAATTGTTACGGCAACGCGCTCAACAACTGGGCCTGCCGCTGACGATTCAAGCCTTTGACGCCACTAAACCAGCCTCTCTCGCGCCAGCCGGCAGCTTAACCGTCCTGCCGGTAGCATTGTCCGAATCTGCTACCAGCGGCAGGCTGAATCCCGCCAACAGTGTTTACGTATTGGAGACTATCCGCTTGGCCACGCAAGGCTGTCTGGATCATACCTTTGCCGCCATGGTCACCGGGCCGGTGCATAAAGGCATCATTAACGACGCCGGCATCCCGTTCAGCGGCCATACCGAATTCATCGCCGACATCGCCGGCGGCACGCCGGTGATGATGCTGGCCACGCCGGGCTTGCGGGTAGCGCTGGTCACCACGCACTTGCCGCTCTCGCATGTCAGTCACGCAATTACCGCCGAAGTGTTGACCGATATCATCCGCTTGCTGGATAAAGACCTGCGCCGGCGCTTTGCCATAACCCAGCCCAAAATTCTGGTTTGCGGCCTGAATCCGCATGCCGGCGAGAATGGCCACCTGGGGCGGGAAGAAATCGAAATAATCGAACCTACCCTGGAAAGTCTACGCTGCGAAGGCATTAATCTTTACGGCCCATTACCCGCCGACACCCTGTTCACCCCAAAATATCTGGATCACGCCGACGCGGTACTGGCCATGTATCACGACCAAGGCCTGCCGGTATTGAAACACAAAGGTTTCGGCCAGGCCGTCAACATTACCCTGGGCTTACCCATCGTCCGCACCTCAGTCGACCACGGCACCGCATTAGAGCTGGCAGGCACCGGTAAAGCCAACATCAGCAGCCTGCAATTTGCCTTGCAAACGGCTTTGGATATGCTCCCATCACTCCAAATAACATAATGACCCACACCGCCCGCAAACGTTTCGGCCAGAATTTTCTGCAAGACCACCGCGTCATCAGCGATATTCTGGATTACGCTCATCCGCAAGCCGGGGAACATTGGGTGGAGATCGGCCCTGGTCTCGGGGCGCTCACCAAGCCTTTATTGAGCTCGGGCGTCACACTCGATGTGGTGGAACTGGACCGCGATCTCGTCGCCCATCTGCAAAAACAATTCGCCGGCAACAATCGACTCAGCATACACAGTGCCGATGCACTAAAATTCGACTTCAATGCCTTGGCGACAGCCGGCCAAAAGCTGCGGGTGATCGGCAACCTGCCTTACAACATCTCCACGCCGCTGATGTTTCATTTGCTGGAAACCACCGCTTGCGTGGAAGACATGCATTTCATGCTGCAAAAAGAAGTGGTGAACCGGATTTGCGCCGAACCCGGCAGCAAAAAATACGGCCGCCTCAGCGTGATGATGCAATATTTTTGCGAAACCGAATGGCTGTTCGACGTGCCGCCGGAAAGTTTCGACCCGGCACCGAAGGTCATGTCGGCCATCGTGCGCCTGGTGCCGCACCAAAAGCCACCGGTTGAGATTGAGGATTTTCAGCATTTCAGTCAACTGGTCACCCAGGCATTCTCGCAACGCCGCAAAACCCTGCGCAATTCGTTGAAAAACTTTATCAGCGAAGACGAGATAGCGGCATTGGGGATTGATGCCAATTTACGGGCTGAATCGGTGTCGTTGGGGGAATTTGCTTTGCTTAGTCGGCATAGTCAGCCTTAGGGGGCAATCTACGGGCAACTGCCGTAACCTAATTTGGAGGATTTTGATTAAGGGTGTCGCTGTCGCGACGGGTGATTTAAAGTCGGTTCCCGCACCGACAGGCGGGATACTTTTCTTTGCTTGTCCAAAGAAAAGTACCCAAAAGAAACGACCCCCGGATTCCGCCAAAATCACTCGACACATCCATGTGCCTCGCCCTGCGGGTGCGGTGCATGCAAATCGGCTATCCTGCCGATTTGTCCTGCGCTTCTCGCTTTTGACGAGGGTTTTCGAAGGACCATCCCTGGCCCTGCGAAAACGACCGGCATCCATGCCGCTCCCCTGCGGGCCTATTTCGCCAAAAGCTGCGATGCTCGGGGCGGAATAACGGGATACTCACCCGTCTTGGAATTAATATCAGTTAAATGAATTTATAAGTTCGATGTGAAATTGTGTTGTAGGATAGTTTAGACAATAAGCCCCCTTGTTCTTAATCAATATATTTCTTTATTCAAAGTATTCCAACGAATTTAAGTAGATGAATGTCACAAAAATCCTTAATGATTTAATTAATTCTGCAAGCTGCGCAAAATCGCATTTTGAAGTTTATTGGACGTTGGTTAGCGATATTTCTCGGCCAAGATATATCAATACAATGAACGAGCATAATGATTTTTTTCGCACTACGATCAATGCCCACTACACAGCTTTTTTTGTTTATTTTGCGCACTTATATGACCCGAGAAGAGATTCTTCTTCGATACCAAATTATTTAAAAGCGATTGACGCTCAATCTGATCCTTTGGTTTTTTCAGCACTTCAAAAAGATTACGAGAGATTAACGAATCGAGCAAAACCATTGCTTATAGGGCGCCATAAATCCGTTGCACATATTGATATCACGCTTACAGAAAAAGAAGTCTTTCAAGATTTACCCATATCTTGGAATGAGATTCGAAGCGTTGTATACGATTCGGCGCTTTATGTAGCAAAACTTGCAGGAACTTCAGATTTAGGCAGTATTGGAATATGCCGTGATAATAGGCTTTCCGATTCCACTGCTCATCTACTAGCGACTTTATCTAAGTAACGTAGGGTGGGCACATGCTTTTTGTGCCCACGCGGAAAATACCATAACGCTTGAATTAACCCTCCCGAAATAACCACCGAAAAAAATGTCCCGTTACCGCCGCTCTCAAACACCCGATGCAACGTATTTCTTCACGGTGGTGACCTATCGGCAACAAGCAATTTTATGCGATGCGGCGGTGCGCGCCAAACGTCCGTTTACCATCAATGCATGGGTGTTGCTGCCGGATCATTTGCATGCTATCTGGACTTTGCCGCTCGGCGACGCGGACTTTGCCACGCGTTGGGCGGTGATCAAACGGCAGGTGGGTGTGGTTTGTGCAATTGAATATCGGCGAGCCGATTGGATTAACCATTCGAAACAAAAACATCGGGAATCGACGCTATGGCAGCGCGGGTATTGGGAGCACCAAATCCGGGACGAAAACGATTTCGAACGGCATATGGATTATATTCATTTCAATCCGGTCAAACACGAGGTTTGTAAACAGGTCAGAGAATGGCCTTATTCGACTTTTCATCGTTATGTGAAACAAGGGGTTTATCCATTGGATTGGGGAAGTGCTAACGTGGATGATAATTTAGTTGCGGATGAATGACGGTTCGCGTGGGCACGAAAAAGCCGTGCCCACCCTACGAATTCAGGATGGTTTATTTCCCGTTATTCCGCCCCGAGCATCGCAGCTCTTGTGCCCTTTGGGTATTTGGCGAATTGGGCCCGCAGGGGAGCGGCAGGAAGCCGCTCGTTTTCGCAGGGCCAGGGATAGCCCTTCCAAAGCCCTCGCCAAAAGCGAGAAGCGCAGGATCAAGGCAGAATCCGGGTGTCGTTTCTTTTGGATACTTTTCTTTCGACTGCATGGATGCAGAAGGTAGAGCAACGCATGGAGCAGTTGCCGAGGACAAGCAAAGAAAAGTATCCCGCCCGTCGGTGCGGGAACCGACTTTAAACACCCCGTCGCGATAGCGACACCTCTTAAACAAAAACCCTTCGCCCCACCAAAGACACTTTCATACAAAACCAACAGCCAAGTAGGTCACGTTGCCGCAATAGCGGTTACGTGACACTCGAAGTCATGGTCCCAAAATTTGTCAGGGAACGCTATCGCGCACCCTGACCTACACGACTAGCCACAACAACCAATAGACAAATTGTTGAACTACTTTGGCGGGGTTCCCCCCTTTATTCCGCCCCGAGCATCGCAGCTCTTGTGCCCTTTGGGTATTTGGCGAATTTGGCCCGATAGGGGAGCGGCAGGAAGCCGCTCGTTTTCGCAGGGTCAGGGACGGCTCTTCGAAAACCCTCGTCAAAAGCAAGAAGCGCAGGACAAATCGGCAGGATAGCCGATTTGCATGCATCGCACCCGAAGGGCGAGGCACATGGATTTGTCGAGTGATTTTGGCGGAATCCGGGTCGCCTTTTCTTTGGATACTTTCTTTTGGCGAAACAAAAGAAAGTATCGCGGCTGTCGGTCCGAGAACCGACTTTAAATAACCCGTCTCGCTAGCGACACCTCATACACAAAAGCCTACGCCCCATCAAAGACTCCCGTATACAAAACCAAACACCAAAAACCAACATTTAACGGCATTCCTATAAGGTTTGCGCTAAAATGCCCGGTTTTTTAACGGCTTCCGCAGACATACCCTCGCGGATACCAAACTATTAAATAGACGGCAAAAGCCGCATTGACGCCCCGGAGTTAAAAACTATGCGTATCATCCTGTTAGGAAGTCCCGGTTCGGGTAAAGGCACACAAGCCCAGTTCATTACCGAAAAGTTTGCCATTCCGCAAATTTCCACCGGTGACATGCTGCGAGCCGCGGTACGCGCGGGTACTCCACTCGGAATCGAGGCCAAAAAAGTCATGGATGCCGGCGGCTTGGTGTCGGATGACATCATTTTGGGCTTGATCAAAGAACGCATCGCCCAGGACGATTGCCAAAACGGCTATTTATTGGACGGCTTTCCGCGAACTATCGCCCAGGCTGAAGGTCTGGAGAAAATGGGCGTGGAACTGGACTATGTCGTCGAGATTGCCGTGGACGATGACGAAATCATCAAACGCATGAGCGGCAGACGCGTGCACATGGCCTCCGGCCGCAGTTATCACGTGGCATTCAATCCACCGAAAACCGCGGGCGTCGACGACCTAACCGGCGAGCCTTTGATTCAACGCGACGACGACACCGAAGAAACCGTGCGTAAACGCCTGAACGTTTATCACGAACAAACCAAACCGCTGGTCGGTTTCTATTCAGCGCCAGGCCAGAAAGCCAAATTCGCCAGCATCGCGGGCGTCGGCTCGGTCGGTGACATTACCGCTAAAGTATTCGCGGTGTTGAATTAAACCATCGTAGGGTACGCATCGCGTACCTTTAGCTTTCGGTACGCAATGCGTACCCTACACCTAAAGAGAAACCAATATGGCAGGCAAAACCTTATACGACAAACTGTGGGACGATCACGTCGTGCATACCGAAGACGACGGCTCGTGCTTGATTTATATCGACAGACAATTGCTGCACGAAGTGACTTCACCGCAAGCCTTCGAAGGCTTGCGTTTATCCGGCCGCCATCCTTGGCGCATCGCCCGCAACCTGGCGGTAGCGGATCACAACATCCCAACCACAGATCGTGCCAACGGTATTGCCGATCCCGTTTCACGTTTACAAGTTGAAACCCTGGAAAGCAATTGTAAGGAATTCGGCATCACCGAGTTCCATATGAGCGATATTCGGCAAGGTATCGTACACGTGGTCGGCCCGGAACAAGGCGCCACCCTGCCCGGCATGACCGTGGTGTGCGGCGACTCGCATACATCCACCCACGGCGCTTCCGCGGCCTTGGCGTTCGGCATCGGCACATCGGAAGTCGAACATGCCTTGGCTACCCAATGCCTGGTACAGAAAAAAGCCAAAAATATGTTGATCAAAGTCAACGGCAAGGCCGGTCCTGGCGTTACCGCCAAAGACATCGTGCTGGCCATTATCGGCAAAATTGGTACGGCGGGCGGCACAGGCTACACCATCGAATTCGGTGGGGAGGCAATTCGCGCATTGTCCATGGAAGGCCGCATGACGGTCTGCAACATGGCCATCGAAGCCGGCGCTCGCGCGGGTTTAATCGCCTGCGACGAAACCACCATGGATTTTTATCACGGCCGCCCCTATGCGCCTAAAGGCGACGACTGGAACATGGCGGTACGCTACTGGCAAAAACTGCATTCCGATGCCGATGCCAAATTTGACAAAGTTGTCGAATTCAACGCAGCCGACATCAAACCGCAAGTCAGCTGGGGCACTTCGCCCGAAATGGTATTGCCGGTCGATGCCAACGTGCCCGATCCCGCGCAAGAAGCAGACCCGGTTAAACGCCAAGGCATAGAACGCGCATTGCAGTACATGGGTTTGCAGGCAGGGCAGAAAATCACCGACATCAGATTGGATAAAGTCTTTATCGGCTCCTGCACCAATTCGCGGATCGAGGATTTGCGGGCCGCCGCAGCGGTTGTCAAAGGCCGGAAGAAAGCCGACTCCGTTAAACAAGTATTGATCGTACCGGGCTCCGGTTTGATCAAGCAACAAGCCGAAGCGGAAGGTCTGGATAAAATCTTCACCGCCGCCAACTTCGAATGGCGCGAACCGGGCTGCTCCATGTGTTTGGCCATGAACGCCGACCGTCTGGAAGCCGGTGAGCATTGCGCCTCCACCTCAAACCGCAATTTCGAGGGCCGCCAAGGTTACGGCGGACGCACCCATTTGGTCAGCCCTGCCATGGCAGCCGCCGCCGCAATTGCCGGCCACTTTGTCAATATCGCAGAAGAAGGAGCATAAAATGACAAAAAGACAGGATAGGATTTTTGCACTGCCAACGGCAGCCCGTCAGGGTACCGCAAGTAGATTCGGAATGACAAAATTGCAGGATAGCAATTTTGCACCGCCAACGGCAGCCCGTCAGGGTACCGCAAGTAGATTCGGAATGACAAAATTGCAGGATAGCAATTTTGCACCGCCAACGGCAGCCCGTCAGGGTACCGCAAGTAGATTCGGAATGACAAAATTGCAGGATAGCAATTTTGCACCGCCAACGGCGGCCCGTCAGGGTACCGCAAGTAGATTCGGAATGACAAAATTGCAGGATAGCAATTTTGCACCGCCAACGGCGGCCCGTCAGGGTGCCGCACAGGGAGGTGCGGCATGAGAGCATTCACCACTTTGACCGCACTGGTTGCGCCGTTGGATAGAGCCAATATCGACACCGACGCCATCATCCCCAAGCAATTTTTAAAATCCATTCGCCGTGCCGGTTTCGGCCCGTATTTGTTCGACGAATGGCGTTATCTGGATCACGGCGAGCCGGAAATGGATTGCACAAACCGCCCGCTGAACCAGGAGTTTGTGCTGAACAAACCGCAATACAAGGGCGCGCAAATTCTGCTGACCCGAGAAAACTTCGGCTGCGGCTCCTCCCGTGAGCATGCGCCGTGGGCGCTGGAAGATTATGGCTTCCGGGCCATCATCGCTCCCAGCTTTGCCGATATCTTTTTTAACAACTGTTTTAAAAACGGTATTTTGCCTATCGTGCTGCCGGCGGAAAGCGTTGACCGCTTATTCAACGAAATGGCTGACGGTTACCAGCTGACCATCGACTTGCAAGCTCAAACCATCACGACGCCCAGCGGCCAAAACATCGGCTTCAGTGTGGACGAAAATCGCCGCCACCGCTTGTTAAATGGTTTGGACGACATTGCGTTGTCGTTGCAGCATGCCGACAAGATCAAAGCCTATGAGGCCGAGCGTGCCAAACGCGCGCCGTGGCTGTTTAAAGAAGCATAAATGAATAGGTAGCAGCATGGCAAAAAAAATCGCCGTTTTAGCGGGTGACGGGATCGGCCCGGAAATTGTCGCGGAAGCCGTTAAGGTATTGAGGTTTTTGAATACCGACATGAACCTGGGTCTGGTATTCGAAAATGCGCTGATCGGCGGTGCGGCTTACGACGCTTTCGGCACCCCTTTGCCGCAAACCACTCTGAACCTGTGCAAAAATTCGGATGCGGTATTGCTGGGTGCTGTGGGCGGCCCAAAATGGGAACCGTTACCGCACGCGGTTCGGCCAGAACGCGGCTTGCTGGGCGTACGTTCCGAACTGAATCTGTTTTCGAATCTGAGACCGGCGATTTTGTACCCGCAACTGGCCGAGGCCAGCCCTCTAAAACCTGACGTGGTATCGGGTCTGGATATCATGATTGTGCGCGAATTAACCGGCGGCATTTACTTCGGCCAACCGCGCGGGATAAGGTTACTGGAAAACGGCGAGCAGCAAGGTTTCAACACCTTGGTGTATTGCGAGTCGGAAATCCGCCGTATTGCTCATTCCGCATTCAAAACCGCCCAAAAACGTCATAACAAACTATGCTCGGTGGATAAGGCCAATGTGCTGGAAGTCACCGAACTCTGGCGGAAGGTGGTAACCGAGGTCGGCAAGGAATACCCCGCCGTGCAATTAAGCCACATGTATGTCGATAACGCTTCGATGCAATTAGTGCGAGCACCCAAACAGTTTGATGTCATAGTCACGACTAACATGTTCGGCGATATTTTGTCGGATACGGCGGCCATGCTGACCGGTTCGATCGGCATGTTGCCGTCCGCATCGCTGGATGCCAACGGCAAGGGCATGTACGAACCGATACACGGATCGGCGCCGGACATTACCGGCCAGGGAATTGCCAATCCGCTGGCCACCATTTTGTCGGTAGCCATGATGTTGCGTTATACCTTTAACGAGACCGCGGCGGCCGAGCGTATTGAACAAGCCGTCAATCGTGCACTGGATTCCGGTGTTCGAACCGCGGATATTTACTCGGAAGGCAAGACTCAAGTCAGCACCTCCGGCATGGGCGATGCCGTACTCAATGCTTTAAAAGGATAAACCCTATGTCCAAAACTTACGATGTTGCAGTTGTCGGCGCGACCGGCGCAGTCGGCGAAACCATGTTAGCCATATTGGAAGAACGTAATTTTCCGGTGGGTAAAGTTTACGCGCTAGCCAGCGAACGCTCGGCCGGCAAACGCATTCCGTTTAAAGGCGGCTCGCTGATAGTAGAAGATTTAGCCGGCTTCGATTTTTCTAAAGTGCAAATCGGCCTATTCTCGCCCGGCGCGTCCGTTTCGGCCGAATACGCCCCTAAAGCAGCGGCCGCCGGCTGCGTGGTGATCGACAATACCTCGCAGTTCCGTTATGACGACGACATTCCGCTGGTGGTACCGGAAGTTAATCCCGAAAAAGTCGCGGACTATAAAAATCGCGGCATTATCGCCAATCCGAATTGCTCCACCATCCAAATGCTGGTGGCATTGAAACCCATTTACGACGCGGCCGGCATCAGCCGCATCAACGTTGCCACTTATCAAGCGGTTTCAGGCACCGGCAAGGAAGCTATCGAGGAGTTGGCGACCCAAAGCGCCAATCTGCTGAACGCCAAACCAGTCGTACCTAGCGTGTATCCCAAACAAATCGCCTTCAACGTCTTGCCGCAAATCGATGTTTTTATGGAAAACGGCTACACCAAGGAAGAAATGAAAATGGTTTGGGAAACTCGAAAAATCATGGGCGATGCCGATATATTGGTAAATCCCACCGCAGTGCGGGTTCCGGTATTTTTCGGACACTCCGAAGCCGTACATATTGAAACCAAGCAAAAAATTTCCGCGGAACGGGTACGGGAGCTACTGTCGTCCGCTCCGGGCGTGACGGTATTGGATGAGCGTGAGGATGGCGGCTATCCCACCGCGGTAACCGAGTCGTCCGGCCACGACGATGTTTATGTGGGCAGAATTCGCGAAGACATCTCCCATCCTAACGGCATAAACTTGTGGGTAGTGGGCGATAATGTCAGAAAGGGCGCAGCTTTGAACAGCGTGCAAATCGCCGAGGTGCTGGTAAAAAATTACATCTAGTCTAAGATTAGCAAGCGTCTTTAATGAGTCGGACAATATGCATCTGATTGATCGTGCCGAGGTAATCCCAGTGAAGGAAAAGAATGTGAAGCACTTAACTAAAACTTTAGCGGTTGTATCGTTGCTGGCACCGATGAGCGCGCAACCGTTGGGTATCGGTGACATTGAGCTGCATTCCGCCCTGAATCAAAAGCTTAATGCGGAAATCCATCTGCGTTTGGCGGCGGGCGAAAACCCCGCCGATGTTTCCGTAAAACTGGCGCCTCCGGAAAAATTCGATCAGGCAGGCGTTCCCTGGAACTACTTCTTATCTAAAATCAAATTCAATCCTGTCGTACAGGCTAATGGTTCCATTGTGGTCAAAATCACATCTCGCGAACCCTTAACCGAACCGTTTTTAGATTTTCTGCTTGAGGTTTCTTGGCCGCAAGGTAGCCAATACCGCGAATTTACCGTTTTGGTCGACCCACCGGAAGCCTACCGGGCCCCCGTCACCCCCAGCACCTTCAATGCCGATTACCGTGTAGAACCGCTTGAAGACTATTCAAGACCGGCGCGCAAAACTCAAACCGGTAGAAAAAGCGTCCGCCAGGTGCGGGCAGCGGCCAATATCACACCGCAGACGCCGACCAGCGGCGAATACGGCCCGGTTCAAACCGCCGACACTTTGTGGCGTATAGCCGATCAACTTGGTAATGAACGCGGCGTACCGACAAACCAAATGATGGCGGCACTGTTTAGAGCCAATCCGGACGCCTTCAACCGAGGCAATATAGACTCGCTAAAGGCAGGTGCGGTATTAAAAATCCCGGCAACCGATGCCATTTTGCAATCCTCCGGCGAGCGCAAACCGACCCGTAAAACGTCTAAGCCAACCACGGATTCCGTTGCCGCCAATAAAGCCCTGGAATTAATCGCTCCTACCGAAGCCAAAATCACCGAAAACACCAGTCCCGTCGGACAGGTCAAACCCGGACAAGAGCAGGGCGAAAGCCCGGCAAGCGGCGAAGGCGCCAGCGGTGCTACATCCGACGGCAAGGATCTTGAGCTGCAAAGCCGCATCGATCGGCTCGAACAACAGCTAAACATGATGCAACAATTGCTGGCGTTGAAAGACCAGCAATTGGCTGCTCTGCAAAGCAACGACCAGCAAGCAGCACAACAGGCCGCCGAAAGCGCCCAAAAATTACCAACCCAACAAACGGAGCCAGTCGAACCGGAAGCGACCGCTCAACCCGAGACTGTTCCACCTCTTGAGGAATCAACCCCCGCTGGAGTAACACCTCAACCACCAGCAGAAGTCAAACCGACACCGCCAGCCGTTGAAGCTCCCAAACAGGTCAAACCCGTCCCGCCGCCTCCACCGCCGCCGGTTGACGAGGAGAGCTTCTTTTCTTCATCGACCTATTCAATGGCGATTGGCGGATTGAGCTTGGGCATTATTGGCTTACTGGGCTGGTTATTATGGCGAAAACGTAAAATTGAGAGCCAAACCAACACCGAAAGCATGTTTGCCTCGGCCAGCCAGATCAGAATGCCGGATTCAGACAGCAGCCTGTCGGTTCCAGTCATGGATATCAACAGCACCGGCGCTTACGATGTCGGCACCGTCGGTGAAAGCTCGTTTATCAGCGACTTCACACCCAGCGATTTCGAAGCGTTCGACACCGATCAAAGCGATATCGACCCCATGTCGGAAGCGGATGTGTATTTAGCTTATGGCCGTTACCAACAAGCCGAAGATTTAATTCGCCAGGCGATTAAAGAGCAACCGGATAAAGACGATTACAAGCTCAAGCTGCTTGAAATTTTTTATGCCAATGAAAATAAAGAGCGCTTCGCCGAATACACGCAAGAACTGGCCGAGGCAGGCAAAAACGCCGATCGTTCGTTCTGGAACAAAGTCTCGGACATGGCCAAGGAAATTATTCCGGAATCGACTTTATTCGGCGGTCTGGCAACGGCTGTCAATCAAAAGTCACCCCAATCGCCAGCGGCACAGCCTCATGATGTACAGTCCAGCCAACCGGCGAATTTTGAAACCGACGATGATGATTTTAACTTTGAAGCCGCATCAACCAACGATGACTTGATTGATCTGAAAGCCCCCACGCTGCCGGATATGGAATTAATGGATGAGATTAATTCCGAATTGGCCGAAATGCAATTAACCCTCCCGGACGATGAATCCGACAACAGTAGTCTGGATTTCGATCTCAGCTCATTCGATAAACCGACGAATAAGGCAGAAGCAACGGATCAGCCTATTGAGCCGGTCGCAGACATCGAATCGATCGATTTCGATTTAAGCGGGTTAAGCGATAGCGGCACGGAAGCAACTGAAGACGCGGACGGCAAGGCCAGCGCTACCTTAGAAAGCTTCGATTTCAATTTTGATCTCGATTCGACACCGTCAGCAGCAGACAAGGCAAGCGACGGCGAAGCACCTGCCAAAAGCGATGAGCCGCTGGACATGGCCAGTCTGGAAAGCTTTGAATTCCCTGAGTTCGGCGAAGATGAACCCGAAGAAAAACCAGCTCCAGCTGCAACCCCAGCTCCCGCCGAACCTTTAAGTGAGGCGGTTTCCGAAAGCGCCGATGAATTCGACTTTAACTTCGACTTTGAAACCCTCGGCGGCGAAAGCATTGATGATGATATTGATTTTGGCGTCTCCGATCTGACCGATATGGATGAGTTTGAAACCAAAATCGACTTGGCGAAAGCCTACATCGACATGGGCGATGCCGAGGCGGCCAAATCCATTGCGACGGAAGTCTTGGAAAAAGGCACGCCCGAACAAAAACAAGCCGCGCAAGCTTTGCTTGACGAGCTGAAATAACCGCTATATTCGATTATCTATCGATCTGCTTGAGTTAAATCAAGCAGATCGTCTTCAGGTTTTCCCGGCTGAACATTCATCATTGGCCGACCAATAGTTCAATCCAATGCACAACCGGCAGATCCGACTTTTCCTGCAATTGCAACCAGCAGCCAATATTGGCCGTAGCAATCAATTCGGGTTGATCCGCTTGTAACGCTTGGATTTTAGCCTGCTGCAACAGCCCCGACAGCTCGGGTTGCAACAAAGCATAACTGCCCGCCGAACCACAACATAAATGCCCATCGGCAACCTGAGTCAGCTTAAATCCCAACTTTATCAACAACCTTTCAACTTCACCGCTCAGCCGTTGTCCATGTTGCAGGGTACAGGGCGAATGAAAAGCGATCCGGCGGGGTGCGGCGGTAAAGGCCGTCAAATCCTCGGCCAGCAAGATTTCGCCAATATCCTTAGCCAAGCCTGAAATATGCGCGGCCTTCCGAGCGTAGGAGGGGTCGTGCTGTAATAACACCCCATATTCCTTAACGGTTACACCGCAACCACTCGCGGTCAAGACTATCGCCTCAACGCCGTTTTCGACCGCCGGCCACCAGGCATCGATGAGCCGTCGCATGCTATCCAGACCGCCTTGCTGATCGTTCAAATGATATGCCAACGCGCCGCAACACCCCGTGGAGGGAAGATCGACTACACTAATGCCTAACTGATCCAGCACCTTTGCCGCTGCGGCGTTAATTCGCGGCGCCAGAGCCGGCTGTACGCAACCTTCCAATAACAGCATACGCCGCTGATGCCGCTTGGCAGGCCTCGCGCCGGCTGCTTGCAAAAGCGGCAGCTTGCGTTTAACCCGTGCCGGCAACAAGGGACGGCATAGTCTTGCCATGACCAACAACCCGGCAAATCGCTGCGGAAAAGGCAAACAAAACAACATCAATTGTCGAAGCAGACGCTGATGCCAGCGGCGCGGCACCTGTTGTTCGACCAAATTCCGGCCGATATCCAACAAGCGCCCATATTCAACCCCGGAAGGACAGCTGGTTTCGCAGGCCCTGCAAGTCAGGCACCGGTCCAAGTGCAGCTGGCTGGCGCGGGTTGCGCGATTACCCTCCAAGACCTGCTTTATCAGATAAATCCGCCCGCGCGGCCCATCCAGTTCATCGCCCAATAATTGATAGGTTGGACAGCTGGCATTACAAAATCCGCAATGCACGCAATGCCGTAAAATAGCCTCGGCCTGTTGCCCCCGTGGGCTGGATTTAATGAAATCGGCGAGTTGGGTTTGCATGCGTCAGGAAAATAGCCGACCGGGATTAAATACGCTTAACGGGTCGAATGCCAAACGAATGTTTTGTTGCAAACCCAGCAAATCGCTATCCAGCCGCAACCAATCGGATTTATCCTCACCGCGATAACAAATCGCGTGACCGCCATGCGCCGCCGCCGCGGCATGAATCGCTGCAGCAGGCATATCGGTATTTAGCCAACGCAAGGCCCCGCCCCAATCCAGCAAACCACGCCCAACCAAATCCAAAGGCGCGGTTGCGGGCGCCACGCTGATGCGCCACAAGGTACCGGGTAATTGAAAAAAACCTATGCGCTGTTCGCGTAAGTCATGCCAAAACCTATCGCCGGCCGGATCGGCGTCACCCGCCAGTTGTTTGGCGACGGCTGTTAGGGCCGTCTCGGCACCGGACAATCTGATCCGCAGATACTCACCATCGTAAGCGCTGCCGGAAAGCGGCCAGGGTTGCCCGGATAATTGCTGCATTCTGCTTAAAGCCTGCTGCTCCGTACACGCACAAGCTAGGGTCAAATCGGTTTCAGGCACGGGTAATACACGTAGAGACGCTTCCAGTAACACCCCTGTCGTACCCAAGGCCCCCACCATCAAGCGCGACACATCGAACCCGGCCACGTTTTTCATTACGCGCCCGCCGAAATTTAGTATCTGCCCGCGCCCGTTAATGATTTTACATCCCAGCATGAAGTCGCGAGCGCTGCCGGCAAAAGGCCGTCTCGGCCCGGAGAAGCCGCATGCCAACGTGCCGCCCAACGTCGCTTGACCGGTATAATCCGGCGGCTCAAACCCCAGCATTTGCCGATGACCGGCCAACAACTCGGCGATATCCGCTATACGGCTACCCGCCCGTGCTGTAATAACCTGTTCGCTGGGCTGGTAATCGATCACTCCGCAGTGATCAGCTGTGTTTAACCAGGCTTCGGCCGCGCAATGTCCGCCGTAAAATGCCTTGCTGTCGCCGCCGACAATACGTAAAGCACCGCCGGTTTCGACCGCCTGCAACACCTGTTGTTGTAATTGAGTACCGATATCCAGATCGTGCATTAAAACCGTTCCAATTCCGGGTGCGGCAGTTGACCGTGATGCACATGCAGATGCCCCAGCTCGGCGCATCGATGCAGGGTCGGAATGGCTTTACCGGGGTTGAGCAAGCCAAAGGGGTCGAATGCCCGCTTAAGCCGATGAAACTGCGCCAGTTCGGCCGCCTGAAACTGCACGCACATCTGCGCCAACTTTTCGTGACCGACGCCGTGCTCGCCGGTAATGGTGCCGCCTACCGCCACGCACAGTTCCAGGATCTGGCCACCCAGCACCTCGGCTTTTTCGAAATCACCCCGTATGCGCGCGTCGTATAAAATCAACGGATGCAAATTGCCGTCACCGGCGTGAAATACATTTACCACACTCAAACCGCACGCTTCGGCCATGGCGCTAATCCGTTGCAATACGCACGCAAGCTGTTTGCGTGGGATGGTGCCGTCCATGCAATAGTAATCGCTGGCGATGCGGCCGACCGCCGGAAATGCCGATTTGCGGCCGGCCCAAAAGCGTCTACGTTCCGGTTCGTCACTGGCGGTCCGAATCTCGACCGCCGCATTGTGTTGCAATATGCCAATGGCACGCTGGCTGTCCGCCGCCACCTGCTCCGGCATACCGTCCAGTTCGCACAATAAAATGGCCGCGGCATTCACCGGATAACCGGCGTGCACGAACGCTTCGGTAGCCCTGATAGCGGCGTTATCCATTAATTCCAATCCGGCCGGCGTTAAGCCGTCGGCAATTAGCGCCGCAACCGCCGCGCCGGCCTGCTCCACGCTGGCAAAAGCCGCCAACAACACCTGGGTTTGCGGCTGCAGCGGCAACAGCCGCACGGTAATTTCAACCACCACGCCGAGTAATCCCTCGGAACCTATAGCCAAAGCCAATAAGTCATAGCCCGGCATATCCAGCCCGCTGCCGCCCAAAGTCAATAACCGGCCTTCCAATGTGACTAACTTGATTTGCAACACGTTATGCACCGTCAAACCGTATTTCAGACAATGCACGCCACCGGCATTTTCGGCCACGTTACCGCCTATGCTGCAGGCAATTTGCGAGGAAGGATCCGGGGCGTAATATAAACCGTAAGGTTTGGCCGCTGCGGAAATAGCCAGATTGCGCACGCCAGGCTGCAATGTGGCGGAACAGTTTAACGGGTCGACCGCCAGAATCCGGTTCATTTTACTCAGACCCAAGACGATTCCGCCGCTTACCGGCAAGGCACCACCTGAAAGCCCCGTGCCCGCGCCTCTGGCCACCACCGGAATGCTATGCTGGTTACACAGTTTCAACAGCGCCCGCACCTGCGCGACAGAGTCCGGCAACACCACCAAATCCGGCACTTGGCGATAAGCGGACAAGGCGTCGCATTCGTACACCCGCAGGGATTCCGGGTCGGAAATCACTTGACGATTCCCGAGCAAGACTCGGCATTGCTGAACAAATGCGGCTGATAACGGCATGCTAATTCTACGAAGAACGCTACTAAATGATAGCTTACGGGCTAAGCTTACCCCAAGCCGGGGATAAGCCGAAAATATTCCGAAAAACGATATAAAACCAATGCGGTTTGTTTTTGTTTAGCAAAATCCCATCGTGTATCATGACAGGTTAACGGTTGAACCCCGAACAGGTTATTTTTGGGCAGCACGATCTGCCGCAGCCGCAAGACAAAGCCCAATAAATGCCAGATAAATCATAAATTTATGAAAATTCTTAATATTTTTTTCAAAAACATCAATTCTCTGGAAGGCGAAGGGCGAATTTATTTCGATCAAGGCCCGATTGCCGATAGCGGGGTTTTTGCCATTACCGGCCCTAACGGCTCCGGCAAATCCAGCATATTGGATGTGATCACCCTGGGCCTGTACGGCGAAACATTCCGTTTCGATAAACCGGCCGCCCACGTAATGACCAAACAGACCGATGAATGTTTTGCACAAGTTGAATTTGCCTTGGGAGAAGATAAATATCGCTCGACTTGGCAGGCGAAACGTAGCGATACCACGGAGAACGCGATTACGCTGTTACCGAAAATGACCCTTACCCGCCTGAACGGTCAAGAATTATTACTGGCGGAGACCCCCAATCAGGTCCGCCATCGTATAGCCGAGCTGACCGGCATGGATTTTCATAAATTCAGCAAATCCATCGTGTTGCCGCAGGGCGATTTTGCCGCCTTCCTGAATGCGCTGGACAGCGAACGCATGGACATTCTGGAAAAAATCAGCGGCACCAATCTTTATGCCGATTATCGTCAGCAAACCGAAGCTCGGTTCAATCAGGCTCAAACCCGTTTGACCCAATTACAACAGGATATCGGCAGCCTGCCTCTGTTAAGCCCGGAAGCACTGGAAGCCGCCGCGCACGATCTGGAGGATTTCAAGGAACAAGTGGCGGAATTCAAACAGCAGCAAACACAAACCCGGCAACAGCTGGCCGGCCTGCAGAACGTAGCCGAGCTGGAAGATAAGCAACAAAGGCTGCACGGTCAACAGCAAGGCTTGCTGAAAAAAATTCAGGAATATCAGCTCGATTTACAACGCATTGCCGACAATCAGCAGGTGTTGCAATTTCGCACGGAAGTCGCGTTGTTGGATAGTAAACAGGCCTTGATCGAACAAAACCAAGCCACTTTGGACAATTACCGCAACGAGTTGTCCATGTTGCAAAATCAGCTAGGCACACAAGCCAGTCCGCAAACTTTGCCCGTTTCGGAAAAATCGCTGAGCGAACAAAAACAAGCCGTAGACGCACTCAAATTATCGCTTAGCGAATTGAAGCTGGAATTACCGCGACAGCGGGACCTGGCGCGATCCATACAGCAACAGCTGACTGACAATCAATCCAGCTTAGCGGAAATAGAGCGCTGGTTTCAGGCCCATCAAGCCGATGCCAGCCTACTGGATGACTTTCCCGACGTGGTCCGTTTACGTAAACTCAGAGCCGAACGCATCGAGTTAAGCGGAAAACAGAAATCCCAGGCCGGTTGGACCAAAAATATCACCGCCTCGCTGAAAAAAAACAAGTCCGCCCTGCAATCCACCCAGGAAGATTTAACCGACCTAAAAGCGCAGATTGAAACCGATCAACAGACTTTACTCGATATTGCCCAAAACAGAAGCTTAGAGCAACTGCAGGAATTGCAGCAGGAACAACAGGCGCGCGTCATCGACCTACAGGAGTTATTATCGTTGGCCGGCGTGACAGCCAAACTCAGCGACCGAGGCCTGCTAGGCTGGCTGGGCATCAAAAAACGCACAGATATCGCACCCAATATCGATGAACTGCAAGCCCGGCTAGATGAGCTTACCCAGGAAATGAGCCGGGAAGAAAACATTATCAAAGTGCTCGAACAAGCACTGCGGAATGAAGCGCTGATCAAAAAAATGACTGCCGACCGCGCCAAGCTGGTCGATGGCAAACCGTGCTATTTATGCGGCTCGACAACCCATCCGTTCGTACTGAAACCGCCGGTTTTTACTGACGCCAAAGCGGCATTGGTGGATCAACGCGGTAAGATACAAGCACTAAAATCGGCTATCGATATCGCCGCCACTAAATTGAAAACCGCACAAAAATTCGACTCGCAACAATCGACTAAACAGCAGCGCCTGCAACAAATGCATTCGCAATGGACCACCCTGGCCAATCGCCTGAATATCATGCGCGACGGCATGGATATCGATAATTTAGCGCTGCAAAAACACTTGCTGGCACAAGATACCGAAGAGCTGAACAAAGTCAACAATTTGGTAAAACAGTACGCCCAGTTACAACGCAATATTGCCAAAATGACGACCGAGATTGCCAGTAAACAAAACACCCAAGAACGGCTGACCAAAATGGTCCATGATCTGGAAACCGAATGGGCCAATCGCCCCCCCGAGTTCGATGAGATTGAACAACGCTATGCAACCTGCGAAGCCGCGGAAAAAGCCCTGATCGAAAAACTGGAAACCCAGTTGAGAAAGTTGGGCGAGAAGCTACCCGGCAAAGGCAAGGAAAACGCCTTGTTCGACCGACTGAATAGCCGACGCCAGGATTATCAGGTCTATCTGTTGCGCCAGGAAGGACTACAAAAAGAGATCTCGGCCCTCAACCAGCAACTGCAAGACTGCGAAAGTAAAATGGCTCATTATCAGGCGCAGATCAGCAGTAACACCACAAGCTTGGGCCAACAGGAACACCTCAGTCTGCAGATCGCCATCATCGAAAAACAAAAATTGATAGTCGACCAGGAGCAGCAATTACGCATCTCGCAGATTGAATACAAAACCATTCTACAAACCCTCGGCGACAGAATGGCCGACACCGCGTTTACCACGGTAGACGAAATCCGCGATATCATGCATTTGATCGCCCGGGAAACCGACATTCGGCAACAGCTGGATTCAGATCAGTCAAAACTGGCGGAGCTCGAACTTCAAGTACAACAACTTGCCAGCACGCTAGACACTGAAAGGACGACGGCATTAGCCCATAAGCAGACTGAACCGGAGATTCAGCAAGCGCTCAAGCGGATTACCCAACAACTGGATATTGCCGAACAGGAAGTGCAAGCCCTGGAAAACAAACTGGCCAAGCAACAACAATATCGGGAAAAACATCAAACCTTGCACGAGCAGCTTGCGGCGGAACAGCAGCAGTTTAGTCAGGCACAAGCCGAACTCAAGACGATCAATGACGACCCGGCCGGCTTCAGACACCAAATCCAACAATTGATGACGGATAAACTACTATCGCAAACCAACCAGATTCTGGAAAAGCTCAGCGGCCGTTATTATGTGCGCAGCGGCGCCAGCGAACATGGACTGGCACTGGAAATCGAAGACACCAAACAGAAAAATGCACATCGTTTGCCGCAAACCTTATCGGGTGGAGAAAGCTTTGTGGTAAGCCTGGCTTTGGCGCTGGCTCTGGCGGAAATCGCCAATAACGGCAAGGCGATCGATTCGCTATTTCTGGATGAAGGTTTTGGCAATCTGGATGCGGAATCGCTTTATTTAGCCATGAGTACGCTGGAAACGCTGAAAACGCACGGCAAAACCGTAGGCATTATCTCGCATGTGGAAGGGGTGAAAAAACGCATCAAAACTCAAATCGAGCTGGTGAAAAAACCCAACGGCCTCAGCGAACTTAAGATGGTGGCCTGATCAATCAAAAGGCAACAGCCAAAAACCGCCGACTGCTGCCTAAAAACCGGCTTATCGGGTAGGCTCGCCCACCATGGCCGGCCCGTAAGTGGTTTCGGCATAAAAATCGTCCCACACGTAGTTTGGATAGACTATCGGATAAGTTGGAATAGGCGATGAAATCAGATCGACAACCCCAACCCCCATGCGGCCGGCCATATTCAAGATGCCTTTGAAGCTTCCGCCGATCAGACCATAGGCAAAGTTGGACTGGTTGTTGACGATGATGATGTTTTTAGGAATTTCCGCCACGCCGGTGGTAATGTTGGCCAAACCACTCAACACTTTGCGGCCAAATATTTCACCGTAGGATTCGTCGTCCGGTTCAGCCAGAGCCGGTGTTGCAGCAGTAAAAAAACCAATCAGCATGATGCATGCGAGGCCATGGGTTTTATATTTCATATCTTTTCCTGTGAATGGTGTCAATCGCAGCAAGTCATGGTATATCACGTCCTCCCGTAAAACACCGCAAGTTGACGAACGGCATCCGGAGTAAACAAGTATTATTTAGTCACAAACACTCGCCGCCCAAGCCCACTGCATACGGGAAAAAAGTATAGCAGAGCATTTTTATTTTATTTTTTCAGCGCCTTGGCAAAAGCGTTACTCATGCTGTTTTGCAAAATGGGTTGCGGCTTGTGCTTGTGACTGATTTTTTGCGGTTTTTCGCTAGGCAAAATGTCGCTACTGTCGACATTTTTCTTCATACTCAAAGAAATCCGCCGCCGGGCCACATCCACTTCCAGTACCCGCACATTGACCATATCGCCGGCTTTCACCACGCTACGCGGGTCTTTCACAAAGTCGTCCGCCAGATGAGAAATATGCACCAAACCGTCCTGATGCACGCCGATGTCCACGAAGGCGCCAAAGTTGGCCACATTGGTAACCACCCCGTCCAAACGCATGCCGGGTTGCAAATCGGTGATTTTCTCCACCCCTTCTTTAAATTGTACGCTTTTGAACTCCGGCCGAGGGTCGCGGCCGGGTTTTTCCAATTCTTGTAAAATGTCGCCGACCGTCGGCAAACCGAATTCGCTGCTGGTATAGTTAGCCTGATTCAGGCTGCGCAAGTATTGGCTTTGACCGATCAAATCCCGAATCGATTTGCCGGTATCGTCCAGAATCGCATTCACTACCGGATAGGCTTCCGGATGCACGGCGGACGCATCCAGCGGATTGTCGCCGTTCGTGACCCGTAAAAACCCTGCAGCCTGCTCAAATGCCTTGTCTCCCAAACGCGGCACTTTTTTCAATTGGCTGCGATTGGCAAACGGGCCGTTTTGATTGCGGAAGGCCACAATATTTTCACTGATACTGGCCGATAGCCCGGATACCTGCTTCAACAAAGCCGCCGAGGCGGTATTCACATCCACGCCCACCGCATTTACACAGTCTTCCACCACCGTATCCAGCATTCGGGCCAGTTGAACCTGATTCACATCGTGCTGATATTGGCCGACGCCGATGGATTTAGGATCTATTTTCACCAATTCCGCTAGCGGGTCCTGCAAGCGACGGGCGATGGAAACCGCGCCGCGTAAAGACACATCCAAATCCGGAAACTCCTTGGCTGCCAGTTCCGAAGCCGAATACACCGACGCACCCGCCTCGGACACCATGATTTTCTGAATCGGCAGATCTTTATGCTGCTTCATCAAGTCGGCCACCAAATGATCGGTCTCGCGCGACGCCGTGCCATTACCGATACTCACCAACGAGACTTGGTGCTGTTTTATCAGTCGCGCCAGCACGGAAATTGACTGGTCCCACTGGTTTTTCGGCGCATGCGGATAAATGGTATCGGTCGCCAAAACTTGGCCGGTGGCATCCACTACCGCGACTTTCACCCCTGTACGAATCCCAGGATCGAGGCCCATGGTGGCCTTTTGTCCCGCAGGCGCAGTCAACAGCAAATCGCGTAAATTGCTGGCAAACACCCGGATTGCTTCCAGTTCCGCCGCTTCGCGCAACCGAAGTTTTAAGTCCAGATCTATGCGGGTAAATACCTTGACTTTCCAGGCAAACCGCGCGGTTTCCGCCAGCCAGGCATCGGCGGGCCGGCTGGTATCATTAACATTCAACCGCTGCGAAACGAATTGAGCGCACAGCTGGTGCTCTTCCTGATCCAGTTCGGCCGGCTTCAAGGTCAGATTCAGCAAATCTTCATTTCTGCCACGGAATAATGCCAGCGCCCGATGAGAGGGAATTTTATTGATCGCTTCGCTGTAGTCGAAATAATCCGTGAATTTGGCCGCTTCCGCTTCCTTTCCGCCGACTACGCGGGAATGCAATATACCCTTGCGCCAGATCCGCTCGCGCAATTGCGCCAATAAATCGGCGTCTTCGGAAATCCGCTCCATGATGATTTGTCTGGCGCCATCAAGCGCCGCCGTGGCATCGGCCACACCCATCTCTGCATTGATATATCCGATAGCGGCTTGCTCGGGTATCAGGCCGCGATTCGCCAATATTGCCTCCGCCAAAGGCTCCAGCCCTGCTTCGCGGGCAATTTGCGCCTTGGTGCGGCGTTTGGGTTTATAGGGAAGATATAAATCTTCCAATAAGGTTTTGGTGTCGGCAGCCAGAATGGCATCCGCCAGTTCTGGGGTAAGCTTGCCCTGAGAAGCAATGCTATCGAGGATAGTTTTACGCCTGTCGTTGAGTTCGCGTAGGTAGATCAGACGCTCTTCCAACAACCGCAACTGAGTATCATCAAGTCCGCCCGTCGCCTCTTTCCGATAGCGGGAAATAAAAGGCACGGTAGCACCTTCATCCAGCAAGGCCACGGCCGCGGCTACTTGCTGGGATTTAACGGAGAGTTCTTCGGCAATACGCTGGATAACGTCCATTTTGTTCAGTTAGGCTAGTTTTTGAAAGGCGTGCATTTTAACAGCACTAAGAATGTAGAGAGGAATAAGCAGATATTGAAGGGCGAAGAATTAAAAAATTCATCCCCTCCAGACGTAAAAAAGCCACCTCTCGCCGCGGCAAGAGATGGCTAAACTGATAAGAATTTATTATTATTGTAACTTTTTCTTATTCTGCTTGTTTCAGTACGTCGTTGTTGAAGTCTTTGTGTTGTTTCAACACTTGAGCTTCAGCAGCAGCAGTAGTTTCGCTGCTCATTTGTAAATGTTTGGTTTCGTCTTGTTTCAACAGGAAAACGCCGATGATTGCGATCACAGTTACTGCAATAACTACGGTCATGGTGTTATCTTTTTCTTGTTCAGCCATTTTTAAATCCTCATTTGATTGTTGTAATAATAAAAACCCTAAAAGGGAGCAACTCGAGTTGCATGTCGAAGTTAGTATTGTTTTTGGTCGACGGGACATTTTTTACACGCAATTTTGTTTTGTGTCAAAACAAAATTTCAAAACGTGTTTTAAATCCGATTGTCCGGTAAAGTGATAAGCAAAAAACAAGGAGTTTGCATTGTGTTTGAAGTCGCCGAATTAGGACACACCGTGGAAAAATCGGTGTACAAAGAAAAATCCGCGCAATTGCGTACAGAGCTGCTGACAATTCAACACCGCCTTAAAAGCTGCCCGTTTCCGGTTATCGTCATCATATCGGGTGTGGACGGCGGCGGCAAAGGCGAAGTGATCAATCGCCTCAATGAGTGGTTCGATCCGCATTACATGCGCACGATTGCGCTGAGCGAACCCACGGATGAAGAACGTGAGCGGCCGAAATTCTGGCGATACTGGCGTACGCTACCGGCCAAGGGCACGATTGGGGTGTATGTCGGTTCCTGGTACAGCGACCCCATCGCCCAGCGGGTTTACCAAAAAATCGACGATACCGTCTTGCAAGCCGAGTTAACCCAAATCAACCAGCTGGAAGAGCTGTTGGCGGACGACGACACGCTGATCATCAAGTGCTGGCTACATCTCAAAAAAGACATGCAAGTCAAACGCTTGAAACAGCTAGCCAAAAATCCCGCCACCAACTGGCGGGTCACGGACAAGGACCGCCAGCACCTCGGACTATACGATGACTTTATCGGGGTGGCCGAAAAGGTTCTCAGCGAAACCAGCAAAGCTTATGCACCCTGGTTAATCGTGGAAGGTTCGGATAACCGTTACAGCAGCCTGACAGTAGGCCAGCATGTTCTGGAACGCATCCGACAGCATATCCTGCTACATGAAAACATCCTGACCGCATCGGCCCAACAGGAGGAACCGCCGAAAAGCCAAGTCGAACAGTATAATTTACTGGACGCCTTAGACTTGAGCCTGAAACTGGACAAATCCAGCTACAGAAAACAATTGGAAAAATACCAGGGTAAGCTCAACGAGCTCAGCCGGCACGCCTTGGCCGCCAAACGATCCAGCATACTGGTGTTCGAAGGCTGGGACGCGGCAGGCAAGGGCGGCGCCATTCGTCGCCTGACCGAGTCCATGGACGCCCGGCACTACCAAGTCATCCCCATAGCCGCCCCGACGGACGAAGAGCGCGCCCACCATTACCTCTGGCGTTTCTGGCGGCATATCCCGCGCGCCGGACAGGTGACCATTTACGACCGTAGCTGGTATGGCCGGGTTTTGGTCGAACGCGTCGAGGGCATGGCAAAAACCCGTCAGTGGCAGCGCGCCTATTCGGAAATCGTCAATTTTGAAGAGGCTATGTTGGCGCACGGCATTGTGATCATGAAATTCTGGCTGCATATCGACCATGATGAACAACTGGCCCGCTTTAAACGCCGCGAAGAAATCAGCTACAAACAATTCAAGATTACCGAAGAAGACTACCGTAATCGCGAAAAATGGGACGATTACCAAAAAGCCGTCAATGAAATGATTGCCCGCACCAGTACCAGCAAATCGTCCTGGTTGCTGGTAGAAGCCAACGACAAGTATTATGCCCGCATCAAGGTGATTAAAGCCTATTGCGAATGTCTGGAGAAAATGCTCGATGAGTCCAATAAATAACGTAGCCTTCTTTATCCCCCGCGCGGTACGAACGCTGGCGATATTATGCAGTTTGACCGGCATCAACGGCTGCAGCTATTTCGTCAGCTCAGCGACCGGGGATTTTTCCGAACGTCTGAAACAAACCATTCTGGCCCAAAATGATCCGGAAACAGTTGCCGAAGCCTTGCCGGCCTATCTGTTGATGCTGGAAGCCTCGGCCGCCGGCAACCAGGACGACGAAAGCCTGATGTTCGCAAATGCCAACCTGTACACGGCTTACCTGGGACTGCTGTCCGACGACCCTATCCGTAAACCCCGACTCAGCCGTAAAGGCCTCGATTTTGCTCTTCGCGGCATTTGTTTGCATAAACAGGATTGGTGCGATCTGCAACAACAACCCGTCACCGCCATGCCGGATTTGCTGGCGCTGGCGGAAAATGACGACATCGACAGTCTGTACAGCGTGGCTACCGCCTGGTCAACCTGGATCCAAGCCAACAAAAGCGACTGGAATGCCATAGCACAGCTGGCGCAAGTCAAACAAATCATGCAAAAAATTATTGAACTGGACGAAACCTACAAGGCAGGTAGCGCGCATGTTTATCTCGCCGTGATGGAGAGCCTGATACCTGAAACTTTGGGCGGCAAACCCGAGCTTGCCAAACAACATTTCCAACGCGCGCTTGCCTTGTCGCCCAATAATCTGATGATCAACGTCCTATATGCCAAGCATTACGCGCGCATGATTTTCGATCGGCAGTTGCACGACGCGCTATTAAAAACTACCCTTACCGCCCAGGCGACCGCCCCAGGCCTGACGTTGATTAACACGTTGGCGCAACAACAAGCACAACAATTACTCGATAGTGCCAACGATTATTTTTAATGAAACGCTACCTACCCATGAAACCGAACTTATTCAAATTCCTGGCCTTTGGCCTACTGCTTTTTAGCGGACAAACCGCCTCCGCGCTGACCCTTAAAATTGCCACCTTATCGCCGGACGGCTCATACTGGATGCAAAAAATGCGAGCCGGCGGCGAAGAAATCGAAAAACAAACCGGCGGCCGGGTTAGCCTGAAATTTTATCCCGGCGGGGTGATGGGCGACGACGCCACTGTACTGCGTAAAATGCGCTTGCATCAATTACAAGGCGCGGCGGTTACCAGTGGGGTATTGAACGGTGTTTACCCGGATATACAACTTTACAATCTGGTGCTGTTATTCCGCAACGCGCAGGAAGTCGAATATGTCCGGCAAAAAATGGATGCCGAACTGATGCAGGGTATGGAGCAGCAAGGCATGGTTGCGTTGGGATTCGCCGATGTGGGCTTTGCCTATATGATGTCCACTGTACCGATTCGGACCCTGGCCGATATGCGCAGCCAGAAAGCCTGGGCTCCGGATGACAACAAAATCGCCGTCAGCGCCCTGCAGGCTTTTGATATTTCCCCGATTCCGCTACCGCTGCGGGATGTATTGATGGGGCTGCAAACCGGCATGATCAATGTCGTGGCCGGCTCCCCAGTCGGTGCGCTGGCTTTGCAATGGCACAGTAAAATCAAATATGTCACCGACCTGCCCATGCTGTATCTTTTTGGGGTACTGGCTATCGATAAACCGGCCTTTGACCAAATCGCCCCCGCAGACCAACAAATCGTCCGCGAAATTATGGCAAGGGTAATTAAGGAAATCGACCTGCACAGCCGTGAAGATAATGAGCAAGCCATCGCCGCCCTGAAAAATCAGGGTATTCAATTCGTCAAACCCAGCCCGGAAGCAGCGGAAGAACTCAGACAAAAAATCGCCGCCACCAACAGCGAGTTTGAGAAAACGGCCGATTTCAGTCCTGAAAAAACAGCGGAACTGCATCGTTATTTGGAAGAATTCAGAAGCCGGGCCCAGCCCTGATCGTCATGGCCCTACTGAGCAAATCGTACCGCTTTCTTTTAAAAGCGGAAACCCTGCTGCTGGTTACCCTGCTGCTGTCGCTGATACTGATCGCGGTTACCCAAGTGGTGATGCGCAATGTCGTTGGCGGCGGCTTGCTGTGGGCTGATGCCTACACGCGGATTAGCGTCCTCTGGCTGGCCATGCTGGGGGCGATGATAGGCAGCCGTCGGCAAAGTCATCTGGCCATCGATGCCTTCGTGCGTTTTCTACCCGCCCGCTGGAAAAACCTCATGGCCCGACTGAGCAACGGCATGACGGGTTCGATCTGTTTTGCCGCGACCTGGTTCAGTAGCGATTTTTTAGTGCAGGAGTATCGCTATGCCGATCTGGCCTTCGCCAACGTTCCCAACTGGTGGTGCGAAGCCATCATCCCGCTGGCTTTTTTCGTCATCGCTTTGCGTTACAGCGTTGCGGCATTCTTGCCTGAAACTCAAACAAGTTTAGACCCATGACGTTTGCACTCGCCCTACTGCTAGTGGTGATGCTGTTACTGGGCGCGCCGCTATTCGCAGTCATACTCGCAGCGACCATGCTGGGTTTTTACAGCGCTGGGATAGACTTTACCGTCATTGCCGCTGAATTGTATCGTATCGCCAACACCCCGCTGCTGGTGGCCTTGCCGCTGTTCACCCTGGCCGGTTACGTGTTATCGGAATGCAACACATCGGAACGCCTACTGCGTCTGACCAGAGCCTGGTTCGGCTGGATGCCGTTTGGGCTGGCGATTATTTCTTTGTTGACCTGCGCAGCCTTCACCGCCTTTACCGGGGCTTCCGGCGTCACCATTATCGCCTTGGGCGCCCTGCTTTTGCCGGTCCTGGTCAAGGAAGGTTATCAATCCAAGTTCAGCCTGGGACTGGTTACCACGTCCGGCAGTTTGGGGCTGTTATTGCCGCCCTCGGTACCGCTGATTTTGTACGGCATTATCGTGCAACAGCTGGATATCGGCGAAAAATTCACGCTGCCGCAGCTGTTCTTGGCGGGTTTTCTGCCGTGCTTGCTGATGATTGCGTTGTTAATAGCCTGGGCGATATGGGCTAACCGAGGCGTTAAACTGGATCAAACGCCATTCACTTGGCCCGAGGCGATTGCTTCAATTAAAGCTATCGCCTGGGAACTGCCTTTACCGCTGTTCATCATGGTCGGGATTTTCGGCGGTTATCTGGCCATTTCCGAAGTAGCCGCGGCAACCGCTTTATATGTACTGGTGATCGAGGGTTTTATTTACAAGGAAATTCAACTCGCCAACCTGACGAAAATCATCAGCGATGCCATGCAGATGCTGGGCGGCATTTTGCTGATTCTCGGAGTATCGATGGCCTTTACCAATTACTTGATCGACGCCGAAGTACCCATGCATCTGTTCGGATGGGTTAAGGAACATGTCAACGACAAACTCAGTTTTTTACTGTTGTTGAACCTGTTTTTACTGGTATTGGGCGCTATTTTGGACATTTTTTCGGCCCTGGTAATAGTGGTGCCGCTGATCGTACCGATTGCGGTCAGCTACGGCATACATCCCATACATCTTGGCATCATTTTTCTGGCCAACATGCAGATCGGCTATTTGACTCCGCCAGTAGGCATGAACCTGTTCATTGCCAGCTACCGTTTCAACAAGTCCATCACTGAACTTTACCAGGCCACCTTGCCCTTCATGCTGATTTTGCTCGTCGCAGTGTTTATCATCACTTATATTCCGTGGCTTAGCTTATGGTTTCTAGCCCCCTGAGGCTCGAAAACCATGCTCAAATATTTGCATATTTTCTTGGTGGCCCTGGTTTTTATCAGCTTCACCGGCCGCGTCATTGTTGCCGAGTTCAAACCTAAACTATTAGCTAAAAACTGGTTGAAATTTACACCGCATTTTATTGATAGTTTACTGCTGCTGACCGGCATAGGGCTGGTCGTTCAAGGCCGATGGCTAAATGCCGATTACCACTGGCTTGTTGCTAAAGGTTTGATTTTGGTTGCTTATATTGGCCTGGGCATGTTGAGTATGCGTAGACATGGCCGGCAACGCTGGCTGGCGGCAAGCGGCGCACTGATATGTTTGGTTTTTATGATTGAAATTGCAGTCAGCAAAAAAATATTTGCTTTTTTTTAATAGCCGTTTTCCAGCGCACAAAAAATACCGCCAGCCCCTGCCCCCACTGGGCTTAAAGGAATTAAACCCAGCATTTTAGTGGCTAAATGACAACATTTGATGCCCAAAAGCCACGAAAAAGATTGCCAAAGCCACTTTCGTGGGGTAATCTCGACACTCCTTTTATCAATTACTTAATGTAAGGAGGTAGAGGATGCGAAAGAGAAACAGGTGGTTGCTTAAAACCATACTCTCCATTTCGTTGATGTCCTTTTACACATTCAGTCTCGCCAAAGCTGACAGGCCAGACACCGCGAAAACCCGTAAAGCCGGTACCGCGTCTTATTACAACGACAAGTATCATGGCCGAACCACCACAAGTGGCGAAACCTATGATAGAAACAGTATGACCGCCGCTCATAATTCTTTACCCTTGGGCACGCGGCTACGAGTAACCAACCTAAAAAACAATCGTAGCGTGATTGTTAAAGTCAATGACCGGATGCATAGATCCAACAAACGGTTAATTGATTTATCGAAAAAAGCAGCTAAAGAGCTCGGTTTTATTAAAGCCGGCCTCACGAAGGTAAAAATTGAAATTTTAAAGAGTACTTAAAGTTTGACTTTTTACCTCATAAAAAAAAGCCCGGCATTGCCGGGCTTTTTAGTTTAAGCCGTTTGATTAGTCATCACCGCCAAACACGCCCAACAGCTGTAGCAAGCTGGTAAACAAGTTATACAACGACACATAAAGAGACACGGTTGCCAGAATATAGTTGGTTTCGCCGCCATGGATGATTTCACTGGTTTGATACAAAATCATACCCGACATCAGCAAAATAAACATAGCCGAAACCGCCAATGTCAAAGCAGGTATTGAAAAGACGATCGCCCCCAAACCGGCCAAAAACGCCACCAACACCCCGACCATCAAAAAGCCGGCCATAAAGCTGAAATCCTTACGGGTTGTTAATGCATAGGCTGACAAACCCAAAAAAATCGCGCCGGTGCCGCCAAGAGCAGTCAGAATCAATTCATTACCGTTGCTAAAGGCCTGAACATACATGTTCAAAATCGGCCCTAAAGTCATCCCCATGAAACCGGTCAGAGCAAACACAAATACAATACCCCAGGCACTGTTACTGAATTTACCCGTCAAAAACAACAGGCCGAAATAACCGACCAGCGTGATAATCAGACCCGGATGGGGTAAATTCAACGCCATGGACACGGCAGCCATCGCCGCGCTGAACAACAAAGTCATCGACAGCAGCAAATAAGTGTTTTTGAGAACTTTGTTAGTCTCCAAAATGCCGGCTTCCGAACGAACGGCAGTATTTAAACGCATGATAATGTCCTCCAAATAGAAAAAAGTAGTCAATAGGACCGTGCAAGCCTCGGAGAGTTTCCCTAAAATTGCCATCCATCCTGTTAGTATAAACAACAAACAACCCAGTGAGCGTAAATACCTATGTCAACAGAAACGCCCTATGATTTTATAGGCGGAGAGTCAGCCATCCACAGTCTGGTAGATCGATTTTATTTTTACATGGACATTTTACCGGAAGCGCAGGGCATACGGGCCATGCACCAGCCTAATCTGGCCTCGGCCAAGGACAAGTTATTCAAATTTGTATCCGGCTGGCTGGGCGGACCCAATTTGTTTATCGAAGAATTTGGCCATCCCATGCTGCGCATGCGCCACTTCCCGTTCAAAATCGGCCCGTCCGAACGCGATCAATGGATGCTATGCATGAACAAAGCGCTGGCGGAAGTCCCCATGGACCCGCGTTTGCACAGTAATATTCAAACAGCATTACAGCAATTGGCCACTCACATGATCAATCAGGAACCGAGCGACAGCATTGAAACCGCATCCTAACGCCTCTTCGGCCGACCAACATCCCATCAATTACCAAATACGTCGCAGCGAGCGGGCCCAAAAAACCCGTATCGTCGTCTCCGCGGGTAAAATTGAAGTGGTGGCACCGTTAAAAATCTCGGAGCAACGCATTCATGCCTTTGTAACCGCGCAACATGCCTGGATTCGGGACGCGCTCAAACGCGTCCAGCATCGCGCGCAAAATAGCCCTTCGCTTGCCCCTACCGCTTATAGCAATGGCGTCCTGGTGCCCTTTCAGGGCAGGCAAATTCCGTTAACCATCAAACCGACCAGCGCCAAACGGTTACGGGTACAATTCAGCGACGATCACTTTCTGGTGTATTTTCCAGAAATTATTGCGGATGACGGCTCCGAACGTATCAAAGCCGCGCTGGAATCCTGGATGAAGCAACATACCCGGCAACTAGCATTGCAATGGATAGAAAAACACAGTGCATCCCATAGCCTGATTCCCCGCAGCCTTAGAATTAAAACCCAAAAAAGCCGTTGGGGCAGCTGCGGCCCATATAACGATATTAACTTGAACTGGCTGTTAATTTTAGGGCCGCCGGTGATCATGGAATATGTAGTGGTGCACGAACTCTGCCACATCCGGCATAAAAACCATTCCCGGGATTTCTGGCAATTGGTGGCCGACCATATGCCGGATTATCTAAAACACCGCCAGTGGCTGAAACAATACGGTGCCAGCCTGATGCGAGGCCTATGATGCTGAAAAAATCGGCGTTTTATATTTTTGCGATGATATTTGTCTTTGCCGGACAATTTCTGATGACACGTGGCTTGGTGACGGGACAGCCGCCGCTGATTACGCAAGCGACGCTTTCCAATCAAAACCCGATGCCCACCCTTGCCAAAGGCCCGGCAATCATTTATTTCTGGGCCGAGTGGTGCGGCGTCTGCCGCGGCATGCAAGGCAATATTAGCGCGGTTTTGCAGGATATTCCCGGCATCACCGTAGCGGTACGCTCCGGTAACAACCAGCAACTCTCCGAGTATTTATATAAAAACGAACTCGCGTGGACAGTTGTTAACGACCAGGACGGCGAGGTAGGCCAACAATACGGAGTACAAGCAGTACCAGCATTGTTTTTCGTCAATGACCAAGGCCATATCGTCTTTAACAGTGCCGGTTATACCAGCGAATGGGGCCTGCGACTCAGATTATGGTTAGCCGGCTTGCTTTAAGGTCTAATTGGGTGTATTTAATTTCCCCACAAAAAACTTAGTTAATTATCCGGTTTGTCTTCAAATACTTAATCAACATCCATAGTCGCCGTGCCAGATCAACACCCCCATCAGAGCATCCGCCTGGGCTTAATGCCGCCGTTAACCGGCTTGGTGAGTATGTATGGGCCCGAAATTATTCGGGCGGCCCAGATTGCCTGCAACGAAATCAATCAGCAGGGCGGGCTTTTAGGCAGGAAGCTAGAGCTCATCGTCGAAGACGACGGCAGCCTGCCGGGCACGGCTGTGCCAGCTGCTTTACGTTTGGTAAAACACCACCAATGCGTAGCCATTATCGGCACGCTACTTTCCAATTCACGAATTGCCGTTGCCCATCAGGTAGCGGAACCGTTACGCATTCCCTATTTAAATTTTTCATTTTACGAAGGCAGCATTTTCAGCCACCATTTTTTCAATTTTGCCGCCCTGCCCAATCAACAGATCGACAAAATGATACCTGCCATGGCAGTCCGTTACGGGTTAAAAATGTACTTTGCAGGCAGTAATTACGAATGGCCGCGCGGCTCGATAAATGCCGCCAAACAAGCGCTTAGTCGGCTGGACGGCGATGTCGTTGGTGAAGACTACTTGCCCATCAACGCCGATGCCGCCGACGTCGAGCACTTATTGCAAAAAGTGGCGCGCTCGGGGGCCGATGTATTCGTACCCTATTTTGCCGGGATCGATCAGATTGCCTTGCTTAACCGTTTTTGCGAACTAGGTTTGAAACAGCGCATGGCGGTCGTGATGGGCCATTTCGACGAAGCTCTGGCACAGCAATTATTACCCGAAGTACGGGAAGGCTTTTATTCCAGCAACACTTATTTCATGTCGCTGGATACGCCGCAGAACCACCAATACCTGGAACAACTGGCCACCCTGCCGGGTGTGAACGGTATTTGGCCCCACGTAAATGGCGTAGCAACCAACTTTGGTGAAGCCACCTATGTTTGCGTGCTTGCTTTTGCCGATGCGGTGCAACGTTGCGGGCAAACGGATGCCGCCGCTCTTGTCGATGCACTGGAAACCACCAGCATTCTAGCGCCGCAAGGCTGGGTGCAAATGGATGCCAAAACCCATCACGCCTGCGTCAATACTTTTTTAGCGCGCAGCAACAGAGACGGCAGCTTCAGCATCATCGAACGTTTCGGCAATACGCCGCCGGAAATACCCAATCGTTATCAAAATCAAGCGATCGCCAACCGGGAAGTTACGCTCCCGGCATCGCTCCTGGAACAGGTCAACACCGAAGCAAAAATCAGTCTGAGTAAACTAAACTCCGATCATCAGATCCTTTCGCTGACCGACATGGCCATTCTGGCCACCGACGAAAACGGAGTCATTCATGAAGCAAACCCCAACGCGGGCAGCTTGTTCGGTTACCACCCGGATGAAATGCGCGGCATGTCGGTACATTTACTGGTACCGCCGCATTTACGCCAACGGCATGCGGACATGGTTCAACGCTTTGTACAGGGCGCCGAGACCGAGCGTCCCATGTCGCAACGCAACGAAGTAACCGGTTACCGGAAAGACGGCTCGTTTTTCCCCCTGGAAGCCTCGCTTGGCAAATTCCGCAATGGCGACCAGTGGATACTGGTTGCCACCATGCGGGACATCTCCGAACAAAAACGCATCCAAGTTGATTTATTGTGGGATGCCACCCACGACGAACTCACCGGACTACCGAATCGTAATCTGATCCACGACAGACTCAACCACGCCCTGCAACGCAGTCGCCGACAGGGCTTAAGCTTAGCGTTGTTATTTATTGATCTGGACGGCTTCAAACTGATAAACGACACCTACGGCCACAAAACCGGCGATCAGATACTAAAAACGGTCGGCAATCAGCTGATTGACATGGTACGGCCCGGCGATACCGTAGCCCGTTTAGCGAGCGACGAATTTGTCATTCTTTGCGAACAATTGGAACAACCAACCGCGATTTCCGCGTTGGCCGAACGTATTAATTACAAACTGCGCCAACCGATTGAGCTGAGCGGTCAGCAACTGTATCTGAGCGCCAGCATCGGTATTGCTGTCGGCCACGGCTCTACCCATTCCGCCGACGACCTGCTGCGCGCCGCGGATACCGCCATGTATGACGTTAAAGAGCAAGGTCGGGACGGCTGGCATTTTTTTAGCGCTAGCCTGGAAGAAAAAGTACGCGGAAAATTGGCGATTTCCAATGCTCTGCACTTGGCTATCGAGCGGGAAGAATTGTCAGTGCGCTTTCAGCCTATCGTCGACATCCGCGGCACCCGTATCGTCGGCGCCGAAATGTTGCTGCGCTGGCACCCCGACCAAGGACCGATTCCGCCCGCCGTCTTCATTCCGATTGCCGAAATAACCGGCAGCATAATTCCCATAGGCAGCTGGGTATTTGCCCAAGCCTGCCAGGCGGAAGCCGAGTGGCGAAGCCGCTGGGGAGAACAGGCTCCCTCTTATGTTTCCTTGAATGTCTCCACCCGCCAACTGAATGAAAAAAATCTGCTGACCGAAATTAAAACCGCAATAAAAGCCCATGCCTGCGATCCATCCCGTATCCTGCTCGAAATTACCGAAACTGCCGTAATGGCTGACATCGAGACCAACCTGAGAATATTGCGCAGCCTGGCGGATTTAGGATTTCGGGTCGCCATCGACAACTTTGGCACCGGATACTCTTCCTTGGCGCAACTCACCAAATTGCCGGTCAATATTCTAAAAATCGACAAAGCATTTATCGACGGCATTGAACACCATCCGGAAAGCCGGGCAATGATTAAAGCCGCCATAGGGCTAGGCCGCGCCGTGGGCGTAAAAGTGCTAGCAGAAGGGGTGGAGAACCCGGCACAATTGCTGGAACTGCGTAACCTTGGTTGCAACTTCGCTCAAGGCTATCTATTTTATCGGCCATTGGAAAAAAATCAGTTTATCGAGGCCGTCGAGCAGAGCTTTGAAAGCGAGCGTACTCGCCACGAGACGCCGTTATTTTTTCTGCTCTATACCAGTCAGGCCACCTCTAAGCTGGAAAAAAATCATATCGCTGCATTATTGGACAAGACTCGGTTAGCGAACTGTGACCGGGGCATAACCGGCTGCCTGCTGTACCAGGACGGCTATTTCATGCAATATTTGGAAGGCGACAAGCAGAAGGTATTGGCGTTGTTGGAACGCATCCAACAAGACCCCAGACACAGCAACTTCAACGTGATTACCCAAGGCAGCGAATACCGCCGGGTGTTTCCCGAATGGAGCATGGGATTCTGCGAAATAGGCCACCAACTCGACCACATGGTGTTTCCGGAGCAATGCGAACATCGATTCAACCTAATGGAATTAGCCCAGGACCCTCGAACCAGCTACATTTACATCACCTCGTTTCGGGAAACCAGGCAGCTCTACGCTGACTATTCCGCATAGAGGCAATGGGTGCTGGATTTTATCCTCAGCGTCGCAATGCCGATGTCGGGCTCGCTTTAACCCAAAATATCGATGAATTGATCGACCTGCGCTTCTTGCGTGGCAAAGCTGGTTACCAAGCGCAACAAAATTTCATTCTCTCCCAACAGCGCCTGTTTTGCATGGGGCGGGTTCCACGCATAAAACATCGCGCCTTGACGCTTAAGGCGATCCGCCTGATCTTTGTGCATAATGCAAAAGACCTCATTGGTTTCGGCTTCCCAGGCCAAGCGGGCATGCCGGGAAGACCTGATGCCGTTTTGCAGGCGTTGCCCCATCTCATTGGCGTGCCGGGCCAGCTCCAGCCAAAGCCCTCCCGTTAAATACGCGTCAAACTGGCTAGCAATAAAACGGGTTTTAGAAAAAAGTTGTGCGGCGCGTTTACGGATAAAGGGTAAATCCGTGGCCATTTCAGGTTGCATAAACACCAACGCTTCCGCGCACCAGCAACCGTTTTTGGTGGCTCCGAAAGAGACGATATCGACGCCGAGTTTCCAGCTTAATTCCGCCGGCGAGCAATTTAAGGCCACCAACGCATTGGCAAAACGCGCCCCATCCATATGCAAAGGCAGTTGCTTCTCTTTGGCAATATTTGCAATCGCAATGACTTCATCCGGCTGATAAAGGGTGCCTATTTCCGTGGCCTGGGTGATCGATATCGCCATGGGCTGGCCGGTGTGAACAAAACCCGGCGGAAACCGCTTAATCTCGGCTAGCAGGTTGTGCGGATCGATTTTGCCGTTTTCGCCATCCACTGGCGCAAGACGGGCTCCATGGGTAAAAAACTCCGGAGCCCCGCATTCATCTTCAATCAAATGCGCTTCTCTATGGCAAAAAGTGACGCCTCCCGGCCGATTTACCGCTGCCAGCGCTAAAGAATTTGCCGCAGTCCCGGTTCCTACAAAGAAAACCGCAACTTCCCGCTGAAAAATTTCATTGAATTTTTGCTCAACCAGGCGATCCAGTTCACTAGCACCATAGGGCGCGGAAAAGCCGTCCGCTTCCGCTAAAAGACGCCGCGCAATGACGGGATGAGCCCCAGTCCAATTATCCGACCCAAAATTCATATCGACTTCCATTATTGATAAACTATTATTATAGGCTTCAAGGCGCTAGATATTACTCATAACTCGAATCTGATTATCTCAATATACCTAAACATATTGCCTCGCTAGCCACCCCCGCATTTAAACTTTTGATTATATAAACGCCATGGATACCATCCCCCATGGCGCAAGAAATACAACGCTAAACGCCTAATGTGTTTTTTATCCACGGCAGAAAAATCGCTTTATTTATCCTTCAGCAATCTTAATCCAATCATAATCAAAAATTCATATGATTTTAAGGCCGCATCAGTAAAATTCACTACATCCAAGCTGCTTACACACCGGTATTTTTTAATGATCGAACCAGTCAAAGCGTTAATTTTAAGCTGCCTAATCTCATCCTCGGTATTCGCTGACGACGATTGGGACCATTATCGTGGATATGGCGACCATCACCATCATAGACATCATCATTGCCTGCCTGCCCCGCCCATTTATTATGAGCGCGATATCGTCTATGTACCTGAACGGATCGTGGAATACGTCCCAGTACCGCAGCACTATTACTCAGCGCCGCCTCCGCCGGTCAGTTATGGCTACTATGATCAACGTTCGTCTCAAGGCTTAGTCGGCGGTGTATTAGGTAGTGCAATGGGTTACCAGATGGGCAGGGGCGATCCCTTGGCTGCCGGAATTGGAGCGGCGACCGGTGCCTGGTTCGGCAATGGCATGGGTAGATAATGATAAAACCAAGTCATTCTTTATTCCCGTTTAGCGGCCTGCCTGTACCGGTCTGCACCGCTCAAACCGGCTGGACGGCCGCTGTCGATAGTTATAACGATCGCAATGCCTATCGGCTAAATCAGGATATACAGGAGTGCCGGCAACTGGCAGAACCTGCTGTCGGCGGAGCGGCCTTGGCTGATGCGGGCATCGGTGCCGCAATGGGTACATCGGCAGGCGGCATTGGTGGTGCTTCGAAACGGTTTACAAACAGAACTGCAATACAAACGCGCTTACAACAGTTGCTTGAGGCAACGCGAACATGCCGTCATTAATTAATCATGCTTGATAAAACCAAATCACACGACTTTCTAAAGTGCTTTTATTGTTAATAACCAATAGTAAATACTTATGAAAAACAAAATGAACGACAATAAAGATATTTATAAAACTGTAAGCTATGCGGCACTTTTGATGGGGTTATCACTTCCGTTGTCAATATTAGTCATGCAGCTATTTAATTTTGTGCTAGGCAATCATATTATTTAACACCCTTCGACTAACGCAAATTATTTACGCTATTGAATTCCTTTCGACATTGATAAGCCGAGCGAGTAGAGAAATAGCGTTAGGCCGATTTATTATGCAAGGCCATCCACACAAGGAGGAGCTAAAAAAGGCCATGTATTCGGGAAGATTGAGGACATGTTTTCAATAAGTTGAGTCTTGTCGCGCCACCGGCTTTTAGACATACTCCGCCACACCCTGAATGTGCATATTCAAGACCAGATCAGCCCTATACCGCGGATTCAAAACTGGTTGCGGCGAGCGAAGCCTAGATTCGTGGACCTAAAACGAATGCCGTGCCGCCCAAGGAGACACGGCTGAAGCAGCGCTTACGGTTACCTATCCGTTAGTATTTGATAGTCACCCCCACAAAAGCCGAGCGTCCCATACCAGGAATATTCCGCCCCCAGGGCACGGTATACGCTGTCGGCCCCGTTGGATTCATGCCATAACGATCACCGAGATAGGCTCCGGCCAAGGGATGATAATATTGCTTATCCAATACGTTATCCAAACCCACATCCAAACGAACCGGTCCCCACTCGTAACCTGTTCTGGCATTCAGCAAAATGTAAGACGATGTGTGAGTTTCGTTTCGAAGAGTCTGAACGTTGTCCTTACCATCGACAAATTGCATTTCAAGCGCACTTTGCCAACTGCTCAAGCGGTGATCCAAACTGAGCTTCATGTTAAAAGGCATCATCTTGTAAAGATTGCCGCCATCCATGCGCTCGCCGCGCACATAGCTCATTGTGGTGTGGGTGGCGAACTCGCCTAATGTTTTGTCTTTATACAACTGTGTGCGCCCGGAAACATCGACACCCCATAAACGGGCATCATGGTTGGCGAACTGTAGGTACTGATAATTGTTAGAGGTGCCTTGGGTCGCGGCCGCACATCCCATATCGTTTGTACCCAACATGCTCGTCAAATTTGTACACGGATCGACATCAATGAAGTTATTCACATAAGTGAAATAAGGCGTAGCAGCAAACTCCCAACCATCATTTTTAGGGTCATGAAACGCTGCGGTCAAACTGACGGTATGCGCCGTCTCTTCGGTCAGGCTCAAGTTACCCATATAGCCGTTACCATCGCCAAACCAGCCTATCATCCCCATATCCATCGGCCGGCGACCCCAAGTATAGAGTTCATACAAATTGGGGGCGCGATTTTTTCGTGCATAACCAAACTCGAACTGGCTCATATCGTTTGCCGTATATTGAACCAACGCAGTGATATCGAACATGTCGTAATTACGTTCGCGATTGGCTGCATTGAACGCATTAGCAGCAGCCAAGTCCAAACCGGCCCCTGCGGCACCAGCCCCACCGAGTAAAGCTGGATTGTATGGCTGAACATTTTCAGCATCCATCATCGTGCGGTCATAACGCAATCCAAACAAGCTTTTCCATCGCAGATTCCAGTTCGCTTCCCATTCGCCAAAGAACCCAGCGCGATCCCGTTCACCATTATGGATGTTGTAATAGGTTTCGGGTGCCATCATCCAGTAAGCATTGTTCGGTTGCGGTTGATTGGCCCCGGCATTGATAGTTGCCGATGTATTGGCGTGAACGCCCGGCCAAAAATCGTTGAGTTTGGCACTATGATATTCGTGACCGACACGAAATGTATCGCGCTCGCTGTAGGGGATTTCGGCTTGGATTTTATACCCCAAGTTTCTACCTCTGGTTTCCATCGGCATCCGGTCATTTGGCGGCGCGAAACTTCCCACATACTGCCCGCCAACGATTGGAGCAAAAGTATTTCGCCGCTCATCATCAATGTCCATGCTGTGCGAAGTACTTTCGAAATAAAACTTACTCTCCAGCGTACCCCAATCGAACAGTCCTTTATGCATGATATTGCCGAAGATACTGTCGTTGTTGGTCATATCCATTCGCTGATTCGGGAAACCCTGTTTTGGAATGTGCTGTTGACCGCCACGGATAACGACCAAGTGGTTATCGAACTTGAACGATAATGCCGCTGAGTGGTTTTGGTTTTCATAGTAAGTGGATTTGATAACATCGCCAGTCCCGCTTCTGTAATCCATACTTTCAGTGTGCGAACCGGTATAGTCCAAGCGCACATTTTGATTCGCAACGCCGGCCGCGATACTGCCGCCGAACGCATCGCCATTACTGCGATAAAATGCGGACACACTACCGTCGATCAGAATATCCTTGCCCGGCTCCGCAAATACCGGCTCCGGAGTAGTCACTGAAATTGTCCCGCCTATGCTGTCGCCTCCCAGGCTAACAGGTGTCACACCGCTTAAAATAGTAATTTTTCCTATGTTGCTGCGGTCGATATAGGATAGCGGCGGATTCATGTGATTGGCGCAAGCCGAACTCAGCGTCATGCCATTTACGGTGATTTTGACCCGGTCATCGTTAAGACCATGAATGACCGGCAAACTCGACACCCCCCCGCCGCCATACAAGCTAACGCCCGGCGTATCTTCCAATAGTTTAGCGGTATCGCTAACCGCCGCCCTTTTACTGGTAACAATATCCGCCTCCATTTCAGAAGCGCTTAAAGCCTTAACGGAAGGAAATTTATCGGTAACGATGACCTTTTCCAATACGACTGGCTGGTCCGTCACTTGCTCCTGGGGATTTGCGCCGGCCATTGCCGGAACTGCCAGACATAACGGCAATACCCCCACCGCCAATCTACATACCCGCTGTCTATTGTTAAAACCATCGAGATTATTTTTGCGAAGTGAAAAGGTAATATCGGGGACAGGTCTTTTCATTTTTTGCCTTTGCTTGTGACTGAAAATGGGAAATTTCACTAAGTAGTGATTTCAGCAAAACACAGACCAGATTAAGAAAAGCATAATATATTAATTACATAAACAACATAAGCCTGCCATTATTTCTTGGAACTATGTTATTTACCATATGTTCCCTAAGTTATTTCACTTATCGCCACCCTTGCTTTCCGCGACAAGGGAAAAATTTGGCTCTCAACTTGTTCTTTATTTGTTTTCATATATACTTACAAAAAACAAAAAAGAAACATTTTAATACCCGTTTAACTCACGCAGGATTAGCCGACCCAAGCCAGACAATCCGTACTTAAGAGAGAAAAACATTAGGAGATTCAATCATGCTGCAACAGTCCGTTCATATGAAAGATCAAAAAGCCAATCAAATTGCCATGCGCAGCCGGCTTTACCGGCAATTCGCCATTAATCGAATAGAAGATCTAACCGTAGTCGTAGTGATATGGGGGGTGTTTTTACTAACGGGCGCCAGCTAAAATAAAATCATGTATCAGTTGACTTTTTATGTCCCGGCCAGCCACCTGGATCAGGTAAAAAACGTCCTATTTGCAGCGGGTGCGGGACAATTTAACGATTACGACCAATGCGCCTGGCAAACCTTAGGCCAAGGTCAATTCAGACCTTTACTCAACAGCCAACCCTTTCTGGGACAAATTGGAAAACTGGAAAGGGTGGCAGAATATAAAGTGGAAATGATTTGCGCCGACGAGCATATCAAAGCAGCCGTTACAGCACTGCTGACCGCTCACCCCTACCAACAACCGGCCTATGCGATATACAAACTTCACGATTTAGCTGGTTTGTAAATGTAGGCATTTGCTAGCAGTACGATGCTTGGATGGCAAAAACCGGCCAAAAGCCGCCAGACGAAACAAAAGTGGCAATGGCAAATGTCGTCAAACCAAAAACAGTCGTATGGTACGGTGAGTTTACGAACCACACCAATGCAAGTTGTTTACCACATCTACGTTGTTGTATCCTGTCAATAACTTGGTTTATCTAAAAGTCCTGATGTAGGGTATGCATCGCGTAGCAATAGAAGGTCATCATGGTAGTAAAAGACAAAAGGTACCCGATGCGCGTCCTACCGGACTAGGCATCTCGCTTTTTGAACGGGAGAAAACCATCCCATAAGTTCGGATGTAATCCTCATTGTTCAGACGTCATATTAGCTGAACACCCCACGCATGAGGTAACGATCACTCTATCGTTAAATGCTATACTTCATCGCTCATATTTTTTACTAGGCTGAATATTTAACAAGGAATTTAAATGAGGTCAGAATCAAGAAATAAAACTATTCATTACAAAAGAGCTGTAATAACAAATTGCAATTTGACCCTACAGAACCTTTTGAAAACGGCATTTAGCAAACAAGGTAACGCAGCTAAAGCTAAGCAACGCAGAGAGGTCCTGAATCAAGATGATGAAAGTTGCCGACTCATAAACCATCATAAAGATTATAATGGAATGCTTTTTGGCCAACTTATCTTCTTTGAACCAGGTAGAAGCCAAGTATTAATTACGTTGGACGACGACGCCGAATACTATGAAATAGACGCAATCACACCAAACTCTATTGACAAAGAAAACAATGAAAGCGACAAAATAAAAAAACGCCGGGAATTTGTCGATTCTATGCTTTATTTCGGAGTACTCGACAACCATATTGTTCTCATACAATCCGCAAGTTTACGAGCAAGAGAACTAGAAGCTCATTTAGCATGGCTATTAGGTTCTTGCTCTCAAGTTATGGATAAAAACAGCGCATTAATACTTCAGGATAAACCTTCAGAGGAAACAATTACTAAGATCGAAAGATCTCCAGTAAAAACAGTGCACCTTGGCACCCCTGTTGAATCTCGATTAGAAACCAATACCCCTGAACCAAAGGCAGAATTATCCGCACCCAAAGAAGGATTGGCAAAAAAAGTAAAATGGATACCGTGCGGAATGGGGGCTAATGTTATTCAAGCAGCTCTTGGAACAGATTGGTTTGAACGACTGGATCTTGACTCTTCTTTGGACGAAGCAAACCTTCAAGTAACCCTTGAAATTACTTACCTGCGAAAAACAACTAGCAATGGTCAAAAAATGCTAGATAACATTGCCACATCTTTGCGGCACATCGAAGACGCCGATGTTAAAATTGAACTTCACGGCGGAGGCACTATAAAAGGTACCGATCTTAAATTAACAGGTACAGTAAGTGTTAAATCAAATAATGGCTTGGTCGACGAAAGCGATCTGTTTCATCAAATGCATTTATGGTTAGTTACAAAAGTTAGAGCTAACGAGATAGAAATAGAAGACACTGAAAGCGAAACCTGACAATGAGACAAATTAACTCAAATAACGGCTGGACAAAACTTGGTGTTATAGGCATCTTGTTTTCAGCTATTATTGGAGCATATGGGTTTGAAATATTGCTAGATATAATCCCAAACAATACCAGCATAGCAATTCCATGGGCCATTGTTTCTCTTTTTTTGTTACCTTTAACTCTTTGTGTTCAACTAATATTGAAACTATGGGATTTAAAAGAGCTTAGCGATATTACAAGAGATGAAAGAAGAAGGCTAAAAGCAATAATCAGAGGAAAAACCAGGCAATTTTTTATTGCAATATGTTACTACGTATTATCTGCTTGCATTGTTGTAACTCTTTACGTCTTTTTATCGAGTGATGTTGGCTTATTTAAAGCGGTAATTAAAATAACTGGAATGTTATTGGGTATTAGCATGTTTTCGATTCTCTTAATTCTACTTGAAATGAAAGAAATATCAGATTTTAATGCCAAATTAAAAGAAAGAGCATTAGCAAAGAAACGGCAAAAGTCAGCTCTGAAACGATTGAATGTAGATTAAATTGAGCTACATTACTCTACCCACAGCTTGAAATGTGAGATTACGCAAGCTAATCGCACCGACACTTTGAATGGCAGCTTATCTGCCTTTTTTGATCCGTGCAAATTCAGTGACATATGGCCGCAATGGGTCGATATTACGCTGCCAACACCCAGCTAAACTCCAAAATCCTTTTTAATTTAAATTCAAAGCATTTGCGTGCGGCCCTAAGCCAGCCCCTTCTGCCCTAGCTAATTCAAGATAATGACATTAACATGCATTATCCGGGTATCGCTGGTTAAACGAAGCGCTCTTAAACACACAGGCGACACTAATTTTTACCATACCCTACACCAGAACTTCACGTGACTCCTGGTGATGCGGTAATACATATCATAAACAAGCTCAGGAGAGCCACGAATGGCTTTAGTTTCATTACGACAACTGTTGGATTATGCGGCGGAACACGACTTTGCCGTTCCGGCTTTTAATATCAGCAACATGGAGCAGGTTCAAGCCATTATGCAAGCAGCCGATACCTGCGACAGCCCGGTGATTATGCAAGGCTCGGCCGGCGCCAATCGCTACGCCGGCGAAGTGTTTTTACGGCATTTGATTCTGGCCGCTGTCGAGCAATACCCGCATATTCCGGTGGTGATGCATCGCGATCATGGACCGATACCTGACATTTGCGCACAGGCGATTCAAGCCGGTTTTAGCTCGGTGATGATGGATGGGTCTTTGCTGGCGGATATGAAAACCCCTGCATCATTTGAATATAACGTCGATGTTACCCGTACCGTGGTTGGTATGGCGCATGCTTGCGGGGTATCGGTCGAGGGTGAGATTGGTTGCCTGGGTTCGTTGGAAACCAGACAAGATGCCGCTACCGTCGAGTCGACAATTCAACAAGAACACAATCGATTATTGACCGACCCCGATGAAGCAGTCGAATTTGTCAAGCAGACCCAAATAGATGCGTTGGCCGTTGCCATCGGCACCAGCCACGGTGCTTATAAATTCAGCAAACCGCCCACCGGCGAGGTTTTGGTGATTAGCCGGCTAAAAACCTTGCAACAACGCTTGCCCAATATGCATTTCGTGATGCACGGCTCAAGTTCGGTACCGCAGGAATGGCTGCAAATCATTAACCAATACGGTGGCGATATTCCCGAAACCTATGGCGTGCCGGTAGCCGAAATCGTCGAAGGAATTAAATACGGTGTTCGTAAAGTCAATATCGATACCGATTTGCGCATGGCCTCTACCGGGGCCATGCGGCGATTTTTGAGCCAACCGGAAAATGCCGCGGAGCTGGACGCCCGCAAAACCTATCAAGCTGCCCGGGACGCTATGCAAACGCTTTGCCAGTCACGCTACGAAGCTTTCGGCTGCGCCGGGCATGCCGGTAAAATTAAGGCCATACCGCTGCGCGAAATGGCCAAAAGGTATCGGTTTGATTTATAGTTCAAAGACTTAACCTGTTTGCAAACAGCTTCAGCTAAAGGGTAAAACACTCATCCCTGGGCGTCATTCAGGCATGGACTGCCCTGCCTCCTGGTCCAAGCAGTCGACCTGCTTCGGCGGCAATGACGGCCATTTTGTTGTTGCTGAAGCAGCTTTATAATCAGGAGGCTTAATGGCCTTCTTCCTCATCTTCGCTTTTAGCAATTTCTTCCAACGCCAAACGGTCCAGCATGCTTTTGCCGCTCTCCGCTTTTGGCGCCGTGGCCGAGCCCAACCCTTCGCTGAGATTGATTTTCAACTTCAAATTGTTGGGCGAATCCGAATTACGCAAAGCTTCTTCCAGCGAAATCACCCCGCCTTTGTACAACCTCATCAAATGACTGTCGAACGTTTGCATGCCGATGTTTTCCGACTTTTCCATGGCTTCCTTGATGGCATGCACTTCGCCTTTATGAATCAAATCGCTCACCAACTTGGTACCAAGCAAAATCTCAATCGCCGCTACCCGCTTGCCTTCGATCGTCGGCACCAAGCGTTGCGAAACAAAAGCCTGTAGATTTAACGACAAGTCCAACAGTAATTGATTGCGGCGTTCTTCCGGGAAAAAGTTGATGATCCTGTCCAAGGCCTGGTTGGCATTGTTGGCATGCAGCGTAGACAAACATAAGTGGCCGGTTTCGGCAAAAGCCAAGGCATGCTCCATGGTTTCCTGACTACGGATTTCGCCGATTAGAATCACGTCCGGCGCCTGGCGCAGGGTATTTTTCAGCGCATCTTCATAGCTCAGAGTATCCACTCCTACTTCGCGCTGGTTAACCAGTGATTTTTTATGCGGATGCACGAACTCGATCGGATCTTCGATAGTTATAATATGCCCTGACGAGTTGCTGTTACGATGATCGATTAAAGCCGCCAACGAGGTGGATTTACCGGAACCGGTACCGCCGACAAACAGAATCAGCCCGCGTTTTTCCATAATCTTGTCTTTCAAGATCTGCGGCAAACCCAGCGTGTCGGCATTGGGAATATCGACCTTGATATTGCGGATCACCAGCGCATAGCTGTTGCGCTGCTTGAAAATATTTACCCTGAAACGGCCCACGCCAGACTCGGCAATAGCCAGATTCATTTCCGGCACGTGCTCAAAAGCAGCCTGCTGGTCGGTATCCATAATATTGTTGGCAATCTCTTTTATTCTTTCGCTCGTCAACTTAACGTTTTCTATCGGCTTGAGTATGCCTTGAAACTTTGCCGCCGGGGGTGCACCTGCTGTCAAGTAAAGATCGGAGCCATCGTGTTGCACCAGTATTTTCAAATAATCTTTAAATTCCATCGCCTTGGTACCGGTAATTATTAAATTCGAGCTTAAGTGTAGAGTAATCCCCAAGTAAGTTGAAGCCGGGAACAGTCAGGTATCGCGTATAATGGCTGGTTTTCTAAAATACCCGTACTATTGCAGTTATGAATCAACAACGAAAAGCCGTGGCGCTGATTTCCGGCGGCCTGGACTCCATGCTGGCCACCCAAGCCATCCTGGAACAAGGTATTCATGTCGAAGGCATCAATTTTTTTACCGGATTTTGTGTAGAAGGTCACACTCATGCCATTCGCAAACAGGACGCGGACAAACCCAAACGCAACAACTCGTTATGGGTAGCTGAGCAATTGGGTATTAAACTGCACATTATTGATGTTATCGAAGAATATAAAAATGTCCTTCTTAACCCCAAGCACGGCTACGGCGCCAACATGAACCCCTGTTTGGATTGCAAGATTTTTATGGTAAATAAAGCCAAACAATGGATGGCGGAAAACGGTTTTGACTTTATCATTACCGGCGAAGTGGTGGGCCAGCGGCCGATGTCGCAGCGCAAACAAACCATGCCTATCGTCGCCGCCGAATCGGGTGCCGACGACTTGCTGGTGCGGCCGTTATCGGCGCAAAATTTACCGGCCACCTTGCCGGAACGCGAAGGCTGGATCAGCCGCGAAAAATTGTTCGGTTTCAGTGGCCGCTCCCGCAAGCCGCAAATGGCCCTGGCCAAACAATTCGGTTTTACGGATTATGCCCAGCCGGCCGGTGGTTGCTGTTTCTTAACCGATGCGGCCTATTCGAATAAACTGGTGGATTTGTGGAAAGCACGCGGTAACCGCGAATATGAGCTGGATGACGTGATGTTGTTAAAAGTCGGCAGACACATCCGCCCTAGGCCGCATTTTAAAGTCATCGTCGCCCGCGAAGACGGCGAAGCCCGCTTCATGAGCGGCTATAAAAAAGACTTTATGAGCATGAACTGCGCCAGTCACCGCGGCCCGCTGGTCCTGATCGATGGCTCGCCGACCGAAGACGACCTGTATCTGGCCGGCCAGATAACTGCCCGCTATGGGCAGGGACGCGACGCCGAAACAGTGGACGTAACCATACGCAATCGGCAAGGCGAGGAACGCAACATCCAGGTTAAGCCCTTACCGGCGGAACAAATCCTCGAGGAGTGGTTTGTATGAACCAGGAAACCTTAAACGCACGCCGATTGCTGTGCCCGTTACCGGTCATCCGCACTCAAGACAAAGTCAAAACCCTGCAAAGCGGCGATGTTTTGACGGTCGAATGCACCGATCCCGGCGTGATGCAGGACATACCGGCCTGGTGCCGTATCAACGGCCACAAGGTACTGGAAACCCGCGCCGATAACGGCGAATATGTAATAGTTTTGCAAGTGATTTAATTTTTTCTACAGGTAATGACATGGCAGTAGGACAATGTGATTTCCCCACAATGCACCCGGTTAAGGGTGTCAAGCTCGGCACCTGCAACGCAGGCATTAAGCAAACCCAGCGCGATGATATTTTAGTCATCGAAATGGCCCAAACCGGCAGTTGCGCCGCGGTATTTACCCAAAACGCCTTTTGCGCGGCCCCGGTGTCTATCGCCCGCGACCATCTCTCCCAAGAACCTCGCTGGCTGTTGGTCAACTCCGGCAATGCCAACGCCGGCACCGGTAAACAAGGCTTACAGGACGCCTTTGCTAGCTGTGCGGCGCTGGCGGGTGAACTGGAAGGCATTGCCCAGCAGGTGCTGCCATTTTCGACGGGTGTGATCGGCGAACCTTTACCGGTGACCAAACTCACTACTGCCCTGCCCATTGCAGTGGCTAATTTGCATGAAGATAATTGGGGTAAGGCTGCCCGCGCCATCATGACCACCGATACGTTTGCGAAAGGTGCATCGACGGTAATAGAGATTGCCGGTCATCCGGTCACCATCACCGGCATATCCAAAGGTGCCGGCATGATTCAACCCAACATGGCCACCATGCTGGGCTTTATCGCTACCGACGCCAATATCGAGCAAACCTTGCTGCAAACCTGCCTATCCGAGGCTGCCGAGTTGTCGTTCAATCGCATTACTGTCGACGGCGATACTTCAACCAATGACGCTTGCGTTTTATTGGCCAGTGCCTGCAGCGATGCGCCGGAAATTAAAGCGGATAGCCCGGAATACGCCGTTTTTGCCGAGGCGGTCAGCCGTATTTGCAAACGTTTGGCAGAATTGATCATTCGCGATGGCGAAGGCGCAACCAAACTGATCCGTATTGTGATAGAGCAAGCATTAAATGGCGGCGAAGCGGTGCGGGTCGCCAAAACCATCGCTCATTCACCTCTGGTGAAAACCGCTTTTTTTGCCAGCGACCCCAATTGGGGCCGCATCCTGGCCGCCGTGGGCAGGACCGGCGTGGAAGACATGGAATTGGATAAAATCGAAATTTATCTGGGTAACGTATGCATCGTCGAAAACGGCGCTCGCTCACCCGCGTATACCGAACAGGATGGGCAGCGCGTCATGGAACAAGCCGAAATTACCGTTACGGTGCGCTTAGGCCGAGGCTCGTCCCGCGAGGAAGTGTTAACCTGCGACTTTTCCTATGATTATGTGCGGATTAATGCCGAGTACCGTACCTAAATGACTGCAGTCGCCGCATCCGCTGTACATGTTGCCGTCGGCGTGATTCGCGACGGCAGCGGGAATATTTTGCTGACCCGACGCGCCAAACATGCCCATCAAGGCGGATTATGGGAATTCCCCGGCGGGAAACTGGAAACCAATGAAACGGTAATGCAGGCACTGCGGCGTGAATTACAGGAAGAAGTGGGCATAACGGTACAGGCCGCCAAACCCTTGATTAAAATCAACCACCGCTATCCGGATTTACGGGTGCTGCTGGATGTCTGGCAAGTCACGGACTTCTCCGGCGTTGCCGAAGCTTGCGAGGGTCAAGCCATGCGCTGGGTTGCGCCACGACAATTAAGCGATTATGCATTCCCCGCCGCCAATCTGCCGATTATTACCGCCTCTCGCTTACCTGACCGATACGCAATTCTGGAAGGAAACAGTGCAGACCAGGTTTTCGCCAATTTACACCGCATCGTTAACAATCGGGTTAATTTGCTGCAATTACGGATCAAATCGCTACCCGCAGCAGAAACCGCCGCTGTTTATCACAGTGTCTTGGAGAATTGCCGGCAACACGGCATACAGGTTTTGCTGAACTCGGATTTGCCCTTGGCCGGCCTACCTGCCGACGGCTTGCATCTTAGCAGCCGGGCCTTGCTTGCTTGCCGAATCAGACCGCCAACCTATCAATGGGTGGCGGCTTCCTGCCATAATTTGCAGGAATTACAGCATGCCGAGCATATTGGTGTCGACTTTGCGGTATTGGCGCCTATTTTACCGACCTCAACGCATCCCGATGCGCAACCTTTAGGCTGGGAAACCGTGGCGAAGCTGATCGAACAAGTCAATCTGCCTGTATTTGCTTTGGGCGGCCTGGAATTGGATGACATGACTCGGGTGCTAAATGCTGGTGGTCAAGGTATCGCCGGCATTAACGCTTTTTTGAGTTAGTTATCGGCTTTACTCGTCAGCGTCGAGCGAATCGATATCAAATTCCGTTGAGACCGACTGACCGGGAATTTTATGCGCTTCGGTGGCCCAATCGCCCAAATCGATTAATTTACAGCGCTGGCTGCAAAACGGCTTAAATGTCTGCTCCGCCACCCAGGGCACTGGGGTTTTACAAGTCGGGCAAGCGACGATAGGAGGTGAATGCTCGTTCATTACACCGCGCACCGGGACAAGGTGAACGAAATATCGGCCTGGGTTTGGGTAGGCCGATTCTCGTCGTTCGATGGTTTCATAAAACGGATGCTGAACCGGTGTTTGCCGCCGCTGATCTCGGCAAAGCAACCCACGGAGACAGGCACGCCCACCCTTAATAACTGCACGGGATGGGCTTTATCCAATGCCAGTTGAAAAAAACCGGCCTGGGCAATTTCTTGTTTGGGCACACTACTTTGACGGATGAAACCCAAAATAAGATCAATGGCTATTCGAATATCGGCAAACGGCAAAGTCCATTGCTGGAAATCTTTTTGTTGTTCGTCCCGATCCTGCTCTAGCCAATAATGAAACGCCGGCAAATCGAACGAACAAGTCCCACCGGGAATTGCACTGCGTTGAGAAATACTCTGAAACAAACCGCTTTCCATAACGCTGGCACCGACTTTGCCGCTAGTGTTATATAGATTCCGGCTGGCTTGATTCAGCTCCTGCAAAATCGCCTGTAATTTTTGAGTATCAACATCCTGGCTGTTACTCAACAGTCCTAGTACTTTGGCATGTCTTTCCAGCTCTTTGATCAGTTCCGATTTTAAATCGCTACGGCTGAATATAACCAATATATCCAACAAGGTATCAACAGCCGTGCGCTTATCAAAAACAGAATCTCCAGCCATGAAGTGACTGAGTTGTTGAAATAATTGCTCCAGGCGCATAAACACCCGAATTCGTTCGTTGAGAGGGAATTCGTAGGTCGTTTGTGTATTCAAGCCGGTATCGTCCTAGCAGTGGCTAATAAAAGGTAAGAATTGTGCAGTCTTTTAACCTGTTCTGCAAGGTGCTCCGGCGTGGCCGTATTGTCAATCACATCATCGGCCAGCGCCAAGCGCTGCCGGCGCGAAGCTTGCGCGGCGATGATAGCCATCGCTTGTTTCTGGCTAATCTCATCCCGATTTACTACCCGTTGTATTTGAACTTGTTCCGGACAATCAACCAACAGCACCCTGTGTAACGCATAGTTATTATGCGTTTCCACCAAAAGCGGAATAACCAATATGCAATAAATCGCTTGCAGGCGAGTAACTTGGACATCCAATTCTTTAAAAATCAAAGGATGCATTATGGCATCCAATTGCTGCTTATGTTGAGCATCGGAAAAAACCAACTGCCGGAGCATCGCCCGGTTGAGCGAACCATCCTGATGAATAATCGTTGCGCCGAAAGCTGCGACAAGCTGCGATAAGGCTGGTTGTCCGGGTTCTACCAGCTGACGGGCAATGACGTCGGTATCAATAATAGGCACATTTAAATCCGAAAACAAACGACAAACGGTAGATTTCCCGCTGCCGATGCCGCCTGTTAACCCCACTTTCAACATTGCTTACAATCCGACGAAATTCAGGTACAGGCGATTTAAATCACTTCCCCAAATCAACGCCAACCAACCGGCAGCGGCCAAATAGGGGCCAAACGGCATAGGTCGGCTGGCATCGTGTTGCCTAAATATAATCATGGTAACACCGATACAGGCACCCACCAGAGACGACAAAATGATGATCAAGGGCAAATACTGCCATCCCAACCAAGCCCCCAGTAAAGCTAACAGCTTAAAATCGCCAAAGCCCATGCCTTCCTTACCCGTCAGCAATTTAAACAGATAGTAAACGCTCCAAAGGCTCAAATAACCGGCAACAGCTCCGATTATACTGGCATGGGCATCGGTATAAATTGAAAACAGACTTAAAAACAAACCCAGCCACAAAACCGGCAACGTAATGGAATCCGGCAGCAATTGCTGATCGATATCGATAAAACTCAGCGCAATCAAGCACCAGGTCAAGAGCAATCCGAACAGCATTGGCAAACCATAACCGAAATGCCAAGCCACCAGTGCGGAGCATAACCCGGTAAAAACTTCAATCAGTGGATAGCGCAAGGAAATAGGCGCTGAACAATGCCCGCATTTACCTCGCAACCAGAGATAACTGAGTACGGGGATATTTTGATAGGCCTTGATCTCGGTTTTACAGGCAGGACAACGGGAACCGGGCCATAACAGATTAAAAGTCTCGGCCACTTCCTCCGCGGGCATTTGCAAATATTCCAGACATTCGCGCCGCCAGCCGCTGCGCATCATGACCGGCAGCCGGTAAATCACCACATTCAAAAAACTGCCTATCATCAACCCCAATATTGAGGCCAACACAATTAGCAAAACAGGCGATTGCTGCATAGTCGTTATCAACATATCCGCTATAAATATAATGTTTAAGCATCAATACCGGGAAACCGCACCCGGCATTATCAAAAAATAGACGGGCGCCAAAACCTAACCGACAGCGGCACCAAGTTTGAAGATAGGCAAATACATAGCCACAATCAAACCACCCACCAACACCCCCAGTACGGCCATAATGAGTGGTTCCATTAAGCTGCTCAGGTTATCCACCAAGTTATCAACCTCTTCCTCGTAAAAATCGGCCACTTTGTCCAGCATTCTGTCGATAGAACCGGATTCTTCGCCGATTGCTACCATTTGTACCACCATATTGGGAAACAATCCGGTCTGAATCATGGAAAATTGCAACTGTTGCCCGGTGGAAACATCGTCGCGCATCTTCATCACACCATCGTAAAACAACACATTTCCACAAGCACCCGCCACGGATACCAAAGCTTCGACTAGCGGTACACCGGCTGCTGACATGGTAGACAGAGTGCGGGCAAAACGGGCAATGGCGGACTTCTCCAGAATCATCCCAACTACCGGAATTTTCAGCAAGGTCCTATCCAAAAAGTGGTTGAATGGCCGGGAACGTTTTTTGAAATAACCAAAGGTGTATCCAACCCCGGCAATCACGCCTACCACGGCCCACCACCATTCCTGTACCCATTCCGACAAACTGATAACGAATTTGGTAAAAGCCGGCAAATCCGCACCAAAACCTTTAAACAAATCCTCAAACACCGGCACCACAAAAATCAGCAATATCGCTGTGACTATAAAGGCCACCACCAACACCGCAATCGGGTAGGTCAGGGCTTTTTTGACCTTTTTACGAATGGACTCGGTTTTCTCCTTATAGGTGGCAATTTTATCCAGCAATCCTTCCAACACCCCGGCCTGCTCGCCGGCGTTGACCAAATTACAAAATAAGTCATCGAAATATATCGGCCGTTTGCCTAAAGCCTGGGCCAAGGTATCGCCGCCTTCGATATCGGCTTTAATACCCAACAACAACTCTGCCATGCTGGCATTGTCATGACCTTTACCGATAATATCGAACGATTGTACCAACGGCACCCCCGCTTCCAACATGGTCGCCAATTGCCTTGCAAATACAGCAATATCGCCAGTAGCGATTTTTTGAGCTCGCTTCCCAAACAGCGGCTTGGGCTTGGGTTTAATCTTTACCACCCTGACACCCATTTTCCTTAATTCGGTACGGGCAATAGTCTCGCTCTTGGCACTGATCAGGCCAGCGGTTTTTTTACTCTGCTTATCAAGACCTTCCCAAAGAAAGTCGATTTGATCTGTTGGTTTGGCCATGGTTTATTCCTTGGTGACGCGATCTATTTCTTCCAGTGACGTAATGCCTTGGCGCGCTTTTAGCAAACCTGACGCCCTCAGATCATTAATGCCTTCGGATTTCGCCAGCTCCGCCATTTGCATCGCATTACCGCCGCTCAAAATCAGTGCGCGCATTTTTTCGCTAATCGGTAATACTTGATAGATGCCAACTCGCCCTTTGTAGCCGTTGGTGCAATGTTCGCAGCCCACTGGTTCATATATTTTGAATGTGCCTATATCTTCTTGGCTATAGCCAGCGGACAACAATACGCTATCCGGAAAGTCGGCTTCTTTTTTACAGTATTCGCACAACCGGCGCGCCAGCCGTTGCGCCATAATCAAATTAACCGCCGATACAATATTGAACGGCTCAATGCCCATTTGCATTAACCGATTAATGGTTTGCGGCGCATCATTGGTATGCAGCGTCGACAATACCAAGTGACCGGTTTGCGCGGCTTTTACAGCGATACTGGCGGTTTCCAAATCCCGAATCTCCCCCACCATGATAATATCAGGGTCTTGCCTCAAAAACGCGCGCAAAGCCTCGGCAAAAGTCAAGCCCGCCTTAGGATTAACGTTTACCTGGTTAATGCCTTCCACGGTAATTTCCACCGGGTCTTCTGCCGTCGAAATGTTACACTCGATACTGTTCAGGATATTTAATCCGGTATATAAGGTTACCGTTTTACCGCTACCGGTCGGCCCCGTTACCAGCACCATGCCGTACGGTCTATGAATAGCGGATAAAAACAGCTTTTGCTGAACCTCTTCAAAACCCAGCTTTTCAATACCTATCTGGGCACTGGTCGGATCAAGGATCCGCATCACCACTTTTTCACCGAACAAAGTCGGGCAGGTATTTACCCGAAAATCGATAGCCCTATTTTTGGACAACTGCATCTTGATCCGGCCATCTTGCGGCACCCGCCGTTCGGCGATATCCATTTTGGACATCACTTTAATCCGGGAAATAATCCGATTGGAAATACCGACCGGTGGACTGGCCACCTCCGATAAAATACCGTCCGCACGAAAACGGATGCGAAATTTTTTCTCAAACGGCTCAAGATGGATGTCCGAAACGCCTTTTTTAATCGAATCCAATAAAATTTTATTGACGAAGCGCACGATAGGCGCATCATCAACATCAGAAGAAGCGTCCTCAACCGGTTGCTCATCTCCTCCGGAAATGTCGATATTGTCCAAGTCCGCATCCAGTAGATTCACCATAGACGTATCGACAGCTTCCAGCGCTGTGTCAATAGCTTTGATGAGTTTTTCTTCTTCTACCAGTATATTTTCTGTATTCAGCCGGGTATGAAATTTTATTTCATCCAAAGCCTGAAAATTGGTGGGGTCGGCAGTGGCAATAAACAAGCGATTGCCACGCTTAAATAAAGGTAAGGCATGGTGTTGGCGAATCAGTTTTTCGCTCACCAGCTTAATGGGAACCGCGCTTAAATCCACCGCATCCAAATCCAGCAGGGGTACCCCAAATTCCGCCGAAGCCAAATTTGCTACAGTGTAGCTATCCACCTGCTTGTTTTTGACCAAATAGCTGACAAAAGGCAGTTTATTTTTTTGCGCTTCGTCGACAGCAGCTGTTGCGGCCTCTTCTGTGAGCACACCTTGCTGAATGAGGCATTTTGCCAAACCGCTAAAATGTATATTGGAAGGTGCTGTCGCCATTTATGCCCAACGATATGTGATGTAATTTCTTTTAGTTGTGCTGCAACTATAGATGAATTAAGGATTTTGTCTATACGCATCTGGGGACAGGCGATACCGCATGCCGCACTTAATTCAATAACTGCACGATGAGTCTTCTAATCGATTGAGGCTCGAATGGCTTATCCAAAACGGCCGACACACCGGCTTTTTCAATCGCTGCCAAGCGATTTTGATTTTGTTCACTGGTGACCATCAAGATTGGTATGGTTGAAATCTGCTCCGCGTCTCCACGTATTGCATTGACCAATTGCAGACCATCCATCTCTGGCATATTGAAATCGGTGATGATCAGATCAAAGAAATGCTCCTGAAACAAGGCTAATGCCTGTTTTCCATCGCAAGCGAAACTAATGTTTTCAATCCCCACGTTATTTAACACCCGCTGAATGAATTTACGGGAAAAATCACTATCGTCAACCAATAAGACACGCAAGTCCTCAACATCGAAATGTTCAAGATTGGCTTTCTCGGGATGCAAATAATCTAACGATGCACATAGCGCCGTATCGAGCTCCCGTTGCGTAAAAGGCTTCGGCAAGATCGCTATCGCCCCTGCCTGACGAATAGGCTCCAGGTATTGAATATTGGTTTCGCTGGAAATCAATAAAAATGCCATGTCGTACGAATCACTATCCTCGCGAATGGCATGAATCAGGTCGACACCGGTCATGTCGGGTAAATACATGCTGCTGATAATCAAATCCGGTTTCGCCAATTTGAGCTGTTTCAGCATCTCGCCGCCACTGGACACAAAGGTAACCGCATGAATGCCGCTGGCTTGCAATCGCTGGTTAATGATGACCCGCTGAGTATGGGAGGGTTCTACTAAAAACACCTCCAGGGTGGTAATTCCATTCTGATTCATACGTTAATGATTTTTCATTCGGTATAAAGTTAATCCGATCTGCGCTTGTTTTGCAAAATGCTTGGCCGCTGAAAAGTCTTCGACAGTCAACGCTTTATGTCCGATACCCCGGTCGCAATAAACCAAACCAATCGGTTTTTTCTCTACGTGAATCGGAAACACAAAACACTCGTGCCGGCCAAACTGCGCTTCAATTTGGTGGGTATAAAGCGTGCCGTGCTGGTTAGGCTTCAGCCAAAGCCCATCATGATCATACAAAGCATGAAATAGCAGATTACCCTTGGCTTCATTATTGTAGACACGAATTTTTTCATTAACATCGGACCTATTCCAACCCAAAGAAATTTTCTCGTTTAGGGATTTTTTATCCGGCCCAAGCAGCATAAATATCGTTCTATCCATTTCCACTCCACGATACACGCCTTCCAACACCATTTCAAACAGCACATTCAAATCGATACTACCACTGATATGCGAGGTAATATCCTGCAATACCTGAAACTGAATTTGCTTTTTATCCGGCTGCACATCCTCATGTAAAACGGCAACATATTGAATCCGCTCCGAACTGATATATTGCGATGCATCGTGCGCTCCAAATTGTTGAGCAATATCAACCGCCATCAAGGTATTGGCTTTGATTTTAGCCTTGATGCCTTCAAGAGTGCCGCCGCCGAGATGCTGTATCTTCCGCACACACGCAGCCATTTCTTCAGAATCGATACCCTGTTTAAGGGCCAGACAGATTTCACTACCCATACACACGGTCTGAACTCGCTCATCCACCGAATGAGGATGACTGATGGCCTCATGAATCAGCCCTCCCAAATGCCAGGACTTACTAAGTTTTTTACCTAAATCCTTCAGATAAAAGCCTAACACTTGCTTTTCGGCCTCCTCACCCTCCAAACCGCTCATCGCTAGTTTTTCGTGCATCCGGGCGGTTTTCCGGTTGCTGGAACACCAAAAAGCCACATGACCGACATTGTGCAGCAAGGCTGCTACAAACACCTCCTCGGGCGACTGGTCTCTCATGGTGATGGCAAACTCACGCGCTTGCACCGCCGCATGAATGGCTTGAGCAATTTCTCTATTCGCCCGATCCTTATTAGCAGGCGATAAAATCGATTCGAAAAAGGAACAGGCCAGCGTCAGCTCGCGAATCATATGCATGCCCAAAATGACAATAGCCCGGGAGATGGTGCTGATTTTTTGCCGCGACGGATTGTAATAAGGGCAATTGCCGACTTTCAGCAGTTTGGCGGTAAGGCTGGGGTCTTGCAAAATAATGGATGCCAACTCCATGGCACCCTTTTTTTTATCATCCATGGCGAAATAAATTTTTTGCGCCGTATTGGAAAAAATAGGCATTTCCTCTTCACGCAAAAGCTCCGCCCACTCCTCCAGGCCCTGGGGATGCGGATCACTTAAATCAGCTTTATCCATTTAAAGTGCTTTTATTTTGATGTGCTGCTCGTTGAGATTTTTCAACGACGACTGCAAACCGACCAATTTTTCTCGCTCTTTGCTAATGACTTCTGCAGGGGCTTTATCCACGAATGCAGCATTATTCAATTTACCTTCGATGCGCGGCAACTCCTTTTCGATACGCTGAATTTCTTTTTCCAACCTGGCAAGTTCAGCTTCTTTATCGATCAAGCCGGCCATGGGAATCAGTATTTTCAAATCGCCGACCAGCGCAATTGCCGATTCCGGCACATCATCGTCCGCATTCAACCAGGCAATACTTTCCAGACGACCCAGTTTCAGCAAATAGCTTTCGGCTTCCCGCAAATTGGCTCGATCGGCGCCACTGCCGTTTTGCAGCAAGACATTCAAGGGCTTACCCGGCGCTATATTCATTTCGCCACGAATGCGGCGAATACCCAGAATAAAGTCCATAACCCATTGGATCCGCTCTTCCGCGGCTAAATTAATCGCCTCAAGCTGCTTTTCCGGATAAGGTTGCAACATGATAGTGGCGGCGGTCACGCCTGCCAGTGGCGCTACACGTTGCCAGATTTCCTCGGTGATAAACGGCATGATGGGGTGCGCCAGACGCAAAATATTTTCCAACACCTTTAATAAGGTTTGCCGTGTCCCTCGCTGCAGAGCCGGATCATCGCATTGCAGGGAAATTTTCGCTAATTCCAGATACCAGTCGCAGTACTCGTTCCAGGTAAACTCATATATTGCCTGTGCGGCCAAATCGAACCGATAGCTATCGATGGCTTCGCTGGTAACAGCGATGGTCTGGTTCAGTCGCGACAGAATCCACAAATCGGCCTGACTATAGCTGCACTCGGCGCAATCGATGCCGTTATCCTGATCTTCGGTGTTCATCAACACATAGCGGGCCGCGTTCCATAACTTATTACAGAAATTGCGGTAGCCTTCGGTGCGCTGCAAGTCGAAGCGGATATCGCGACCGGTCGAGGCCAGCGAGGCAAAGGTGAAGCGTAACGCATCGGTACCGAACGACTGAATGCCATCGGGAAATTGCTTGCGGGTGGCTTGTTCGATTTTTTTGGCCAGATGCGGTTGCATCATGCCGGCAACCCGTTTTTCCACCAACGCTTCCATGTCGATGCCGTCGATGATGTCGATCGGATCCAGCACGTTGCCTTTGGATTTGGACATTTTCTGCCCCTCGGCATCGCGAACCAGTCCGTGGATGTACACTTCTTTAAACGGCACTTCACCTTGAAATTTCAGCCCCATCATGATCATGCGGGCCACCCAGAAGAAAATGATGTCAAAACCGGTCACCAGTACACTGGTCGGATAATGCATCGCCAATTCTGGGGTTTTCTCCGGCCAGCCTAAGGTAGAGAATGGCCACAATGCCGACGAAAACCAGGTATCCAGCACGTCCTCATCCTGATACAGCGGATAATCGCCCGCCAAGCCGTGTTTTTCCCGAACTTCCTGTTCGGAATGGGCTACATAAATATTGCCTTGATCGTCATACCAAGCAGGAATGCGGTGGCCCCACCAGATTTGCCGGGAAATACACCAGTCCTGGATATTGCGCATCCATTCGAAATAGGTATTTTTCCAGTTGTCCGGCACGAATTTGATCGCCCCTGTTTCCACGGCTTCGATAGCAGGCTGGGCTAGTGGGGCGATTTTGACATACCACTGGTTGGTCAAGAACGGCTCAATCACCGCTCCGGTACGATCGCCGCGCGGCACCATCAATTTGTGATCGGCAATTTTTTCCAGTAAGCCTTGGGCTTCCAAATCGGCAACGATTTTTTTACGGGCATCGAAGCGGTCCAAACCAATATAGGCTTCCGGGATTAATGTATATTCGTCGTCATTGCCTCGCACGGCCGCATCCACCGTGAAAACATTGAGCAATCCGCCGTGGGGCAGGTCGGCGATGGCCGAGATATGTTTGTGGCGAGACCAGACTTCATAGTCGTTGAAATCGTGGGCCGGGGTGATTTTCACGCAACCGGTACCGAACTCGGGATCGACATATTCATCGGCAATAATGGGAATACGGCGACCGGTGAGCGGCAGTTCGACGAATTCGCCTAGCAAATGTTTGTAGCGTTCGTCTTCCGGATGAATCGCCACCGCCGCATCGCCCAGCATAGTCTCTGGACGGGTGGTCGCCACCAATACATGCCCCGAGCCATTGCTCAGCGGATAACGCATATACCACATGGAGCCGTTTTCTTCTTCGGACAGCACTTCCAAATCGGACACAGCGGTATGCAGAACCGGATCCCAATTCACCAGGCGCTTGCCACGATAAATCAAACCTTCTTCATAAAGCTTGATAAATACTTCCTGCACGGCGGCGGACATACCGTCATCCATGGTAAAGCGTTCTTTCCGCCAATCCAGGGACGACCCCATGCGTCGCAATTGCCGGGTGATGGTGCCGCCCGATTCTTTCTTCCATTCCCAGATTTTTTCGATAAAAGCCTCGCGACCATAATCATGCCGGGTTTTGCCGTCGGCATTGATTAAACGTTCAACCACCATTTGGGTAGCTATCCCGGCATGGTCGGTACCCGGCTGCCATAAGGCGTTATAGCCTTTCATCCGGTGATAACGAGTCAATGCGTCCATGATGGTATCCTGAAACGCATGCCCCATGTGCAAGCTGCCGGTGACGTTGGGCGGCGGGATCATGATGCAATAAGAGGCGGCGTCGCGATTAGCGGCGAAATAGCCGCTCTGTTCCCAGAGTTGGTACCAACGTTGTTCGATTGCGTGCGGGGAATAGGTTTTTTCCATGAGATAGTCAGATGAGCTTAATTCAATAAACGAGGAGGTATTTTACCTGTAAAACGCGCAGCGACCAGGTTTTACAACTTAGAACACGAGTACAGTCAATAAGTAAGTAAGGCTTATTTATCTATCATCGCCCGCTGATCGCGCAGAAAACCGGCTGTCCGCGTCAGTAACGCCAGCAAGGGGGCCGCACCGGCGATGGCAACCGCGTCCACCAGACAGTACCAAGCCGCCACGCCGCTGGGCGGATTGCCTTGCGGTAACTTTGAGGCCGGATCAATCACGGCCCAGGCCCAGGTCCCGGCGCTGGTACCGACAATTTCCAGCCAGGAGGTAATAAAAAACGCACCTAAATACACCATTGGCGAACGGCCTTTGAATAAGTAGATCAAAAACACAGCAAATAGCACGGCACCGATAACATCCTGCCGTTGCGCCCAACCGCTAATCCCCCAAAACGCCCACAACCCGCAGACAATCACCACAAACACGGCAATCCGCCGGGCATGACGCATAAAAAGCCCTGAACGCCCCAGCGCCACGGCCGTCAAATAAACCAGCCCGTGTCCGGCGGGTACGTAAGCCGGTACATTCTCAAAACGGTAAACATAGCCCTTCATATAAATCGACGCAAAATACTCACCCAGCACTGCAAAGGCTACCGCTACCGCAACTTGAGTACGTACATATTTGCATTCGTCGCGCAGCAAAGCGATTAAAAAAAACCAGCCTAAAAACGCCAAGACGTACTGCATGAACTGCGGTGCAAAACCATCGGTGGTCAGACAAATCGTGGTGGCCACGAAGGTAAAGCAGGCTATGAAATAATCGCGCCGATTATGATCGGCGGCGACACCGGCAGGCGGAAAATGAGGAAGCGAAAAAAACGTCATCTTTGGATTTACAAAAAATTAAACAAATGCGTATGCTACTGCAATATAACGCAGTGCTTTACCAAAACAAATAGCAACTATTGAAGAAAACAGCGACAGTTTCAACCAACCGGCGGCAAAACATAAACCGTCGCCCACTATAGGCAACCAGGAAAACAACAGTGCCCAACTTCCCCAGCGCCTGACTGTCTGCAAGGATTTACGCTGTTTGCCCGATAACACTGCTTCAGCAGGAAATTTTTTAGCCGCCCATAGCCCCAGCCACCAGGTAGTCAAAGCACCTAACGTATTGCCGACCGTAGCAACCACAACCAGCTGTTCGACTGCATGCTGCCGGCTGTCAACCAGATAAGCCAATACCGCCTCCGAGCCACCGGGGGCTATTGTGGAAGAAATAAATGCACTGATGAACAGCCCAACTACGCCAAACGTCTCCAACTGCAATTTCTTTCTCCCATAAAAAAGCCCCTGAAACAGCATGTTTCAGGGGCTTTCAATCGTTTAGTTTATTTATCCGGCAATGGAATGGCTTTTTTACTTAAAAATTTTTTCAGCAACTTGCTTATCATATTCATCACAAAACCAATGACTTGAGAAACCCATTCAAATACAGTAGCGATAACTTCTCCCACGCTCATGCCTTTAAAACGCTTTGCCAGGAAAGGGGCAGCCAATAGCCCGATTGCCAAACCCACCACACCGACGCCCGACAGAAAAGAATCATCACCCGCCGCGCCGCTATCCCCACTTTGCGAGCTAGGTTTGGATGCCGCAGCTTCCATGGCTGCGTTCGCTACCCTGGCTGCCGCCTCTTGGGCTTCAAACGCTTCGGCGGAAAACGGTTTACCGCTGTAATCATCCGGGAATACGCTGGCAGTCAGACCTGGAATGCTGGGCAAATCTTCACCGCCTTTACCCACTTTAAACTGAGCCTTCATACCCTTTTCCATATGCTGAGCAATATCGCAATGCACCAGATAGGTTTTATCGCCGGGTGGCAAAATCAGTGTGCCGGAAACGCTGCCCGGGCCGCTCACTTCCAGATGAAACATCCCTTTCGGATACAAATATTTAGGCAAGCCGTGCATCATCCATTGATGGCGAATTTCATCATCGTTAACAAAATGCACCGTCAGTTTGGTACAAGGCTCGAATTGATATTCCTGTTGATCAAAGGCCCACATGGTACCCGGAAATTTTTCGGAATATTTATGTCCGGCATGCACGGTGATTTCCTTGGTTGCCACAATTTTGTCGCAGCCGCCAGGCAAAGTATCCGTGTTTTGCCCCATAACCATGCCGCCATCCATATCCATCAAGTGGCCGTCGCCATGATTCATCATGTTGTTGTGCTCCTGAAACTCTTTCGCGGAAACACCGAAAGCAGACAGTGCACAAACCAGAGCGGCAATTGATACTGTTTTGACCATTAGAGCAATTCCTCTATTTCAAAGTCGAAATTTAACAACTTGTGTGACTAACTAGTGATAGATATAGCGAACAACAACCCAACCAAAAAAGCACGGCCTCATTTCGCCTATTTTACAAAGACAGAATGAGGCCGGATAAGTTTAAAATTCTTTCGCTTTGCCCATCAATTCGTCGACTTTACGTTTAAAGCCTGCGTTAGACAGATAGAAAATGTACAGACCTGCAAATAATACCAGTACATACAAGCCTATACTGCCTTTGCTGGTAGGTTGACCGCCACCGGCTTTGAAGCTCATGTGCGCGTCAAGACGCTCACCGCTATCTTGCAACAAGGTAATATGGATCAGATATTTACCGGCTTCAGGCACGCCATTGGGTAAATTCAGGATTACGGTACCTGATTTGTGTTTTTTAGGTGCTTCATAGAACACCCGAGTGCCTTCCGGCTCTTTAGTGACCTCAAACTCAACCGACATACCACGGTAGCGTTGATCTTGGTAATCGAACACCAATTGGATCAATGAGTCGGTGTCAGGAATGTTGCCGCAGAACTCTTCGGCCGGATAGGCTTTAGGTTGGTATGCGGTGTAATGAATCCAATGATCTTTTTCCAGCTCAAACTTACACTGGTCGGTATCTGTACCTGCAGCGCCACCGTGCGCCCATGCAGTAGCGGAAAAAATCAGCCCGACGAGAGCAAAAAGACTATTTCTGAAAATACGCGTTGTTTTCATGTTTACCCTTCCCGTTGTTAATGTTTTATTATTATTCATGCAGTTAAGCACGATACGATTTGGGGCTGCACCCTTAAACTAGGATTTGCAATCCCACCAAAAATCACTTCTAACTCTAGCACATCGCCCATGGCAAATAAAGCCATTACTTATATGGCATTCCGCGCCCAACCGCTTTACGGATTTTTTTTTGTCATCAAGGAAACACAATCCTTATAATGTGGGAATACCCTTTCAATTGCACATAAGTCAGAATATTTAAGGGCTCCCTATCTGGTTTATCACAAAAAAATATGTCCAAATTAATCGACTCTCCCGAATGGAACGCTGCTAAACAACATCACCAAGACATTTCCGGCAAATTTTGCATGAAAGAGGCTTTTGCCAGTGACCCGCAACGCTTTGATAAGTTCTCCGTCACCTTTAACGATTTATTGTTCGATTACTCGAAAAACCTGATTACAGAACAAACCATGCCTTTGCTGATCAACTTGGCAAACCGGGCTGAATTGCGCACTAAAACCGAAGCCATGTTTTCGGGCTCAATTATCAACACCACCGAAAAAAGAGCGGTTTTGCACACGGCTCTAAGAAATCGAGGCAATAGCCCGGTGCTGTTTTGCGGCCAGGATGTCATGCCGGAAATCAATAAAGTGCTGACAAAAATGCGCGGTTTCACCGAACAGGTACGTTCCGGCGCCTGGACAGGCTATACGGGTAAACGGATTACCGACATCGTCAATATAGGCATAGGCGGTTCCGACTTGGGCCCGAAAATGGTGGACACCGCACTGGCGCCGTACGGTTTGGAAGGGATGAAAGCTCATTTTGTATCGAATGTCGATCAGACCGATATAGTCGAAACCTTAAAACCGCTCAATCCGGAAACCACTTTATTCCTGATTTCCTCGAAAACCTTTACCACCCAGGAAACCATGACCAACGCCCTCTCGGCGCGTAATTGGTTTTTTAATACGGCAAAAGATCCCGTTCATATGTCGCAGCATTTCATTGCCATCTCAACCAACGAAGAAAAGGTCAAAGAGTTCGGCATTGATCCCAACAACATGTTTGAGTTTTGGGACTGGGTAGGCGGGCGCTACTCGCTGTGGTCGGTGATCGGCATGTCCATTGCGTTGTATATCGGCATGGACAATTTTGAAGAATTATTGATGGGGGCTTATCTCGCCGACGAACATTTCAGGCATGCACCTTTTGAAGAAAATATCCCAGTCATCATGGGTTTACTCGGCATTTGGTACAACAACTTTTTCGAAGCCGAAACCTACGCCATTCTGCCTTATGCCCAATCGCTAAAGTATTTTGCCGACTATTTTCAGCAAGGCGACATGGAAAGCAACGGCAAAAGCGCCACTATTAATGGCGCTAAAGTCGATTACAACACCGGGCCGATTATCTGGGGCCAACCCGGCACCAATGGCCAACATGCGTTTTTCCAACTGATTCACCAAGGCACCAAGTTGATTCCCGGCGACTTTCTGGCCGCGGCGCAAAGCCAATATGACCTGCCGGACCATCACGACATCCTGATTTCCAACTTCCTGGCCCAGGCGGAAGCCTTGATGCGCGGTAAAACCGAAGCGGAAGTCAGACAGGATTTAAGTCACCAGCCCGACCTGGATGACGCCCTGATCGCTTCCAAAATATTCGAAGGCAATAAACCCTCGAATTCATTTCTGTTCAAAAAACTGACCCCTAGAACGCTGGGTACTTTGATTGCGTTTTATGAGCACAAAATCTTTGTCCAGGGCGTTATCTGGAACATCAACTCCTTTGACCAGATGGGCGTGGAATTGGGTAAAGTGCTGGCCAAAGCCATTTTACCGGAGCTGAAAAATGAAGACGAAATCGACAGCCATGATAGCTCCACTAATGGTTTGATCAACACTTATAAAAAATTACGCAAGGCATGATTTTCGTAACGAAGCTCATTTAAGTAAGAATTAACCCCGACAAAATGGGGTTCCGGCTATTTCCGACGGCTCATCGACCCCAGCATACCGGCCAAACCGACTCCGAACATCCATAGCGCGGCAGGCAAAGGCACCACACGCACTTGACTGTCGACATAATTCACATCAACCAAGGTACCGCCCGGTAAGGTAAATCCAGTGTCGTCAAAAGCCGGATTCCCAAGGGTTATCGTTGTTTCCGAGCCCAAACCGCCCAAAATATTGAAGGTAAACGATGCAATTGCAAAAGACGTTCCAGCATCGCCGGGCGTTAATTTATTTAGAAAAACATAATCAATACTTCCTGAATTATCATCGCTAACAAAAGCGCTATCCCATGGCGGATTGGCAACTGTACTCCCAACATAACGCAACACTGAGGGATTCCAATTTAGCGAAAAGGCGGCCCCATCAGGTCCCAGGGTAAAATCGTATCCTCTAAGATCCAATGTCAACGTGTCGCCCTCACGGGCATTGATAAGACCGCCCTGACTAAACATCACAGTATTCGGCGCTAAAACTGCAGCTGAAACAGGAGCCGCAAACATGACCAGGATGACTAAACCACTAACAACCGCAAGAGGCTTCTTAAAAATTTTGTTCATATATTCTCCAAGTTTATTTGATGTTGCTTTATTCATTTCAAAATTTACTTTTTCGTAGGAAATCGACCCGGCGTCATGGGCCGATCCCATTTAAAAATATCAGGGCGCCACTGCAGATGGCCCCGGTGTTTTCCCCAAATATCCCTTTGCGATACTTAAATCGGTTGGATCGACGATCCCATTTCCATTCAAATCCTCATGGCCGTTTGGAGATACTTTTCCTAGCAAGGCTTTCAGTTTTGAGAGATCGGTAGGATCAACCACCCGGTTCTGATTGAAATCCGCATCGCAGATATTGCCGTAGCCGTCGCCATCGGTATCGCGCTGATTGGCGTTGGCGACCAGCTTACAGTTGTCCAGATTATCGGCTACCCCGTCGCCGTCGCTATCGACGACCGGCGCAGTCACCGTATCGGCAAACTCGGTGCCAGCGATCACGGTCGATTTTTGTGCGGACGCATCGAACATGGTTTTGAAGTCCACTACTTCCGGCGTTGTTGTGTCGACAAACAAATCCTCTGCAAAGGCATACGACAGCGTTTGATAGACCAATTCGGCTTTAATCGTATAATGACCCGCCGGCAACCCGCCGATTTGGTAACTAATCCGATCGCTGCCGCCGACGAAGTTGGCGTCGGACAAAGCCGCACCGACCACGCGCACATCATTTGAGGCACCGGCCTTATCGAAACCAATGGGCAGGATTCGATTGTCTTTCAGATACTCTTTGCCGCGCAGCAAGGTGTAAGTCACTTCGCCAAGGTTATTACCCATAATCGCTTCGTAGACCTGAACCTGCTCCTCGGAGGTGATTCGGTCGTAATGCGGTTCGAAAGCGACCCCGTTCTCGTCGGCAGCCACACCCTTGATACTGCCATCAGCATTGACCTTGCCGGACTCCCAGACGATTTGATTCTGCGCATTCATCACCGCGACATGCACAATCGCCCGCCTCGACGGATACCCGGTTGGCAGCTTATGCCCAGTCGCACTATCGATTTGTAAGGTGAAGTCCAAAGCCCCCGCCCTATCGCGTTGCTCGATCACGTTTACCGTAGCCGCGCTTTTCAGCATAGCGTCTGTTTTGGCGATGGTTTCCGGAAAGTGGTTCGACAATACGCCCAACTGAGTTTTATTGTTGCTCAAGATATCCAGCATCAATTTATTGGCGCCCACCAGATCGTGAACGGCAAAATTATCACGCGGGCCAAGCCACATTGGCATCGTCGAGATGGATACGCCATCGGTATGCGTCATATGGCAAGCCTGGCAGCTTTTTTGGCTGACATAGCTGCTCTGCTCCCATTCCATATACGGGGTTTGCTCAGGAAACTCGGTTTCAGGTGTGGTACTCAACACAGTGCCGTTTTCATCGACATACGGCGTTTTCAGGTTATGGCAGGACGCACACAATTTGGAATCCTTAATATGCGCAGCGTAAGTCGGCTTATAACCGGTATGCATAATCATGGGATTAGGAAATATAGCCGTATCACCGGGACCACCGAACGGACCAAAAATGGTTTTGCTGTCATTGATCGAATAGTTGCCGGACATCGTCGCTGAACTGCCTAGTGCCGGTGTAGCCGGAATTTGATGGCACAAGGTACAACTAACCCCATCCATCGCCGCATCGTGCATGGCATGCTCTGCGTTCAGGATACCGCCATCGAAAATGGTTTGGCTGGCAATGCTGCCATCTTTTTTGGCCTCGGTATTCGCCATCGGCGCGTGGCATTTACTGCACTTGTCGTTGATCAAGGACTCCAGTTGCGGATGCTTGGCAAGTTCGCTACGTACCTTGGCCCGCCAGAACGGATCGCGGCTGGAATTGGCCATCATGGTCGACGACCAGTCGGTGATTATTGAAACGTCTGCGCCGTTTTTATCGACGATACCGTTGTGACACATCGCGCAGTTTTGCGAGCCGGAAAAATGCGTAGTGGTAAATAACGGATTCCCAGCGGAGGCCGACTCGGCGGCAAACGTTTCGGCGGCAGCTAGCGACACCGGCGACATAGCCGCCAATATCAGCATGATTATATTTAGGTGTCTCATGACGTATCTCGAATAGCTAACGGGGTTGAACGTCCCGTTCAGCCCCGCCGTAAATGATGTTTGTAACTATGCAGCGAAAAACTGATTCCGCCCCTCTCATCCCGGCCTTATCCCGGCGGGAAAGGGGGTGAAATGTCTCGCTGAACGGTTACATTATGTTTCAACCGAAGCGACGCTTAGCGCGGCCGAGACCGATAAAACCGAACAGGGCGCTACCGAATAGCCAGACTGCGCCCGGTATTGGAACCGCCGAGACGTTGCCGACTAGATTGAGAGTCAATTGATAGCTATGTCGAGTGCTGCTGGCACCAAAATCCGCATCAGACAGGTTAAGCAAATATTGCGCGCTAAATGCGCCGGTATCGGCGGTCAGCAGATTGGCTACGAAAGCTTGGCTGCTACCTTGCGACAAATCAAAAAATGTGGATAAGCCGGTATCGAATACACCGGTATCTCCGCTGCCGATTACGCTATCCAAATCCAAACCGATTCGATCGGCAGCCGCCAAATTGAACAGACCGAAGTCCAGCAAAGCACTGCTGTTTTGGGCGACATTGCCGAAATCCAGGGTCAAGGAATGCGACTCGGCACTACCGTCGAAAGACGCCAAGGCGTGCAGCAAGTAACTATAATCGGCTTGCAAGGTACCAGACCAGTCGACGCTGTAAGTGGTCGATGACCCCGCACCCGCTTGTCCCATAACCGACGAAAGAGTAGTGGTTGCGGATAAGGTCGGTAACGAAAGCGAGGCATTAACCGAACCATTTCCCGCATAATCATTCAGATTCTGTTCGTCGGCTCCGACGTTTGTAGAGGTGGCGGTAGCCGCTGAGGTCTGCGGCCCCCAGCTGCAATTAATTGCTCCGGTCGGCCCCATGGCCAGACTGCAGCCGGAGCCAGCTTGGGTCAAATTTGGAGCAAAGCTGGCGCTGATGCCGACAGCAGACAACAAAGCGTCGCTGGCACCGCTTCCGCTGGCGGTTCTACCCGGCCCATTGTTTTTATTGCCGACACCGCTGATGGTTTGGGTGCGATTTGAATTCAATTGCAGATTTACGTCGGTCAACACGCCGACAGCAGCATTAAACTGGCCTAACCCCACACTGGCAATAGTCGCGCCATTATTCGAATTGGTCGCGGACAGTACGCCCGGACCCGTTGCCGTCACCGACGCGCTGCCATTAAAACCAACCGGTCCGCTAGTCGTGGTCAAAGCCGCCTGGGAAACGCCGCTGACACCCAGTAACACGGCAATTGCTGTTAATTGAAAGTTTGTACTCATAATTTTTCCATTGCTGATTCCATTAAACTAAGTCCGTGATATGCGGCATATGCCACACCCCTATCACATGGGAGCAATCCAGCCATCTTGCTGTTTACCGCAAGACCCGCGACTTTCCGACCCCGCTTCACAGCCGGATTGGCGATAGATGCCTCTGGTTTTCGCAACTTGTTGCCGCGAATTTTGCAGTTCGCCGCAACCAGCCAGGAATAGTCATCTCTAACAATATTCGAACGTAGAAATACTGTTATTTTCTAATCTATCAAAATATGTGCCACTTCTTTCACATCGCGTAATCCGTTGCTTACAAACATATAATTTTTTAATTTGGTTTTTCGTCCTCAAAATCAGGCCCGAAAAATTATGTTATTTGCCACTCATACTGTGTGAATACACTCAGTTTTAGTTCGGCAACACCAGCGACAACCCTACGTAAATCCGCTCGGACGTCAGTAAAACCAGCATCACAATTGTCCCGACTCACGCACAACCTCAGGTTTAAAAGACGTTCTAGTCGCTGTCAACAACCCGCTTCGGCCTAGTTTTACTCTCCCTAAAGTTATGTACGGATTGATATTTCGACTATAATCCCGACCCGTTTGCATGGCATTTTGCCCTGCCCATCATTAACCCTTTCTATCAATAATTACCTGATCAACATGCTGATTTTTCCCCATGTGCCGATTCGGTATGGAGTCTGCCGATATGGACATTGAAATACTGATCAAATCTCTCATCCTGGGCGTAGTTGAAGGCCTGACGGAATTTCTCCCCATCTCCAGCACCGGCCATTTAATTCTGGCGGGCGACCTGCTCGACTTTAACGACGAAAAGGCCAAACTATTTTCCATAGTGATTCAAGTCGGGGCGATATTGGCCATTTGCTGGGAATACCGCGTCAAAATCGCATCAGTACTTTCCGGCCTGACCAGCGACAGGCAAGCGCAAAAATTCGTGCTGAATCTGGCCGTCGCTTTCATCCCGCTGGCCAGTTTGGGCTTGCTGTTCGGCAAACATATCAAAGCCTTGTTGTTCAAACCGATTCCGGTGGCGCTGGCCTTTATCGTTGGTGCTTTTGTCATCATCTGGGCGGAAAAACGCGAACACAAAATCCGGGTAGACAATGTCGACGACTTGAGCATGCTGGACGCCTTTAAACTCGGCGTTGCCCAGGCTTTTGCGCTGATTCCCGGCACCTCGCGATCCGGCTCCACCATCATCGGCGGCTTACTGTTCGGTTTGTCGCGCAAGGCTGCAACCGAATTTTCGTTTTTTCTGGCCATTCCGACCTTGATCATTGCCAGCCTTTACGATCTTTACAAACATCGGGATTTACTACATGTCGAGAGCGACGTAGCCTCCTTCGCCGTTGGCTTGATAGCGGCTTTCATCAGCGCTTTGTTCGCAGTCAAAGGCTTGCTGCGCTACATCAGCCATCACAATTTCATCATTTTCGCCTGGTATCGCATCGCATTCGGCCTGATCGTGATAGGCACTGCGTATAGCGGTTTAGTGCAATGGACGGTTGATTGAGCACCGCAACTGAACGACAACCCAATCTTCCACGCTTTTTTGTTTTTATAGGTAAGTTATGGCATTGCCACTGTTGATGATCGTTTTGGGACTACTCATTTTGGTCTGGAGTGCCGATTTGTTTGTCGAAGGCGCGGCAGCCATTGCCCGTTATTTAGGCATGTCGCCCTTATTGATCGGCATGGTCGTGGTCGGCTTCGGCACCTCCGCTCCCGAGCTCTCGGTTTCCGCCTTGTCGGCCCTGCAAGGTAACCCCGGTATTGCGCTGGGTAACGGCTATGGCTCCAACATCACCAACATTGCCTTGATTCTGGGCATCACCGCCTTAATCAGCCCCATTGCCGTGCATTCGCAAATCTTAAAAAAAGAACTGCCGATTTTGTTATTGGTGACCTTGTTTGCCTTTGCCCAACTCTACGACGGCGAATTTTCACGTCTGGACGGTGCCGTGGAATTGATTGTGTTTGTAGGCGTCATGGCCTGGATGACCTTACAAGGCATGAAACAACACCGCACCGACAGCTTTGAACAGGACATCGAAACCGAACTGGAAGCCCATGCCATGTCCGCCTTTAAGGCTTGGGTTTGCCTGATTGCCGGCCTGGTTTTGCTGGTGGTCAGTTCGCGCATGTTGGTTTGGGGCGCCGTCTCGGTCGCGACGGACCTGGGCGTCAGCGATTTAATCATTGGCCTGACGGTGGTGGCCATCGGTACTTCGCTACCCGAGCTGGCCTCATCTGTGGCCGCCGCCCGCAAAGGGGAGCACGAGCTGGCGGTGGGCAATATCATCGGCTCCAATCTGTTCAACACTCTGGCCGTAGTAGGTTTGGCCGGCGTCATCCAACCCATGAGCATCCCCCCCGACATTATCAACCGCGATTGGCCGCTGATGACTTTGTTGACGCTGGCTTTATTTGCGATGGGTTACGATCGTAACGGCAACGGCAACATCAACCGCTGGGAAGGCATCGTTTTGCTGGTCACTTACGCCGGCTACACCCTGTATCTGATTAATACCGTGGTGAGCAATTAAGCATGCCGATGGAGACCCATTTACGTAATCTGGCCTTCCGCTGGAGTAACTGGCTGATGTATTCGCCGGCGTTATTGCTGGCAAGCGCGGTGCTGTTAGCGTACTTTGCCGTTCAATACACCAGCCACCACCTCACCATCAATACCGATACCGCCGAGCTCATCGCCCCCGAATCGCAATTCCAGCAAAACCGCCGTAAATTCGAAAAAGCCTTCGGCCAGGATATACATACCCTGTTGGTGGTCATAGATTCCACCAGCCCGGAACTGACTAAAGCCGCGGCGCAGCGCTTGGGCCGCGAACTGCGCGCCGATACCCGGCACTTCAGCCATGTCTACCGTCCCGACGAAAATGCTTTTTTCCACCGTAATGGCCTGCTGTATCTGGATACCGACAAATTGCAGGATTTTTCCGTCACCCTGGCCCAAGCCCAACCGTTCATCGGCCGCATCTCGCAAGATCCCAGCCTAAACGGTTTTTTCTCGATTTTTGAAGACGCCCTGAATGCGGAAAACAAAACCGGCGAAGTACCGATTGATTTAACCTCGCTGATCGACAAAGTCAGCCTCTCGCTACATAAAACCCTGAATGGCGAAACCGACTTGCTATCCTGGCAAAAACTGATTGCCGAAAACAACATCAGCGAAGCGCAGTCAGACAAAGCCTTTATATTCGTAACGCCCAAATTCGATTTCAGCCGAATTCTGCCCGCTGAACCGGCGATCAACGCCATTCGCAGTGCTGTCGCCAAAATTCAGGACCCGAATTTACCGACGGTCAAAGTATGGATTACCGGCGAAGTGGGTCTGGAACACGACGAAATGGCCGGCATGAGCGAAGGCACGTTTACTGCCAGCATTTTCTCGCTGGTACTGGTGTGCATAATCTTGCTGATTGCCTACCGTTCCTGGCTGTTGATGCTGGCCACCTTGCTAACCTTGACCTTGGGCATGATCTTTTGCGGTTTGTTTGCATCGGTGGCGGTCAAGGAACTGAATCTGATTTCCGTTGCCTTTGCGGTCTCCAATATCGGCCTGGGAGTGGAATACGCCATCCATTTTTGCCTGCGTTACCGGGACAACCTGGATTTGCACGGCAAAAATAAACTCAGGGCCATACATTCGGCGGTGCTCGACACCAGTCCGTCGCTGATTTTATGCGCCGGCACCACTTCGATCGGCTTGTACGCCTTTGTCCCCACCGACTACCAGGGCATATCCGAACTCGGCCTGTTGGCCGGCTCCAGCTTGTTCATTTGTTTGTTCATCACCCTGACCGTATTGCCGGTATTATTGAAAATCCTGCCGACTCCCGCCATCCATCCGCTAAAGCGCGGCGAGCATCCCGGCACCTCGAAAATTTCTTTGTGGCTGGCGTCGTTTACCCTGCATTACGCCAAACCCATCACTTTGGCAACCGCGCTGTTAACGCTAGTGGCCATCTATCTGGTGTTTCAGGTCAAGACCGACTTCAACCCCATCAATCTGCGCGACCCGCATACCGAATCGGTAATTGCCTTTAAAGAGCTGCTGAAAGCCCGCGACACTTCCCCCATGACGTTGACCGTATTAGCGCATTCGGAAGCCGAAGCCCGCGCCATGCAAAAAAAACTCGGCAACTTAAGCACCGTGGATAAAACCGTCAGCCTGTTCGATTTTGTGCCCAAGGACCAGGAAACCAAACTGGAAATTGTCGACGACATGATGATGACGCTGGGCCCGCAAAGCCAGTCTTTTCCGCAACTGAAAATGGGCACCGACCCCAAGCCAAGTATTCTGCGCATGATTGCGGCCATCGACGCCAATCTGCCTAACAAAACCGATCCGGTGGAAATCCGCTCCCTACAAGCCTTCCGACACGAGTTGCAAGACGTATTGATCGAGCTTAACGCCCGATTTCAACCCGATCGCGGCGTGTTTATCGAAAAAATACAGACTTCGTTATTAGGTACCCTGCCCACCATCATGAACCAGTTGTTGATGGGTTTTCAGGCCGAACAGATCGAGCCATCCAGTATTCCGCCAGAAGTTAAGGAACGCTGGTTAAGCAAGGAAGGCCTGTACCGCATCCAGTTGTTCCCCAAGCAAGACTTGAACGATCTACACCATTTGCAAGCGTTTATTACCGAAGTACAGGCCATAGCCCCCGACGCCACCGATTTGCCGGTCATGTATTGGGAATCCATGAAAGCCGTGCTGGCGGCCTTCCAACAAGCCATCATCATTGCCCTGACGGCTATTGCGCTGCTGCTGTTGTCCATCCGCCGCAGCATCGTCGACACTCTGTTGGTGATGACGCCGCTGATATTGGCCGGCCTATTCACCATGGCCAGCACCGTATTTACCGGTACGCCCATTAATTTTGCTAATATTATAGCCCTGCCCTTATTGATGGGATTGGGTGTCGACAATGGCATTCACATGGTGGAAAAGCTGCACCACTCCTTGTCGGAAGATCAAAACATTTATCAGTCCAGCACGGCGCGCGGCATGTTTTATGGCGCATTGACCACCATATCCAGTTTTATAGGCCTGGCTTTCTCCCCGCATCAAGGCATCGCCAGCATGGGTTTGGTCATCACCATAGGTATTTTCTGGATCATGACCAGCACCTTTGTACTGTTACCGGCCATTAGTAAATTGGTGCTAAAACCGAGAGTCATCATGCACCAACCCGAAACCACATAAACAGGCGCTAAGTGCTACTACTTTTTGGAGCAATTGAATGTCCGACAACCCTCTGCCACACTTATTTCGTTCCATAGTTAGATTTTTTTGTTGAGGCCAGCATGTTGGTAATCTTCGGTTATGTGGTGATTTTAGGCTGCGTCTTGGGTGGGTTCGCGCTTGGCGGCGGACACGTGGGAGTGCTTTTTCAACCGGTAGAATTCTTGATTTTACTCGGTGCCGGCAGCGGCGCATTTTTGGCCAGCAATTCGTTAAGCACCATCAAAGCCTCGTTAGCCGGCGGCTTCGGTACCTTAAAACCCAGCCCTTATAACAAAGACTATTACCTCCAACTATTAATGAGCTTCAACGCCCTTTGCCAAAAGGCTCGTAAGGAAGGATTTTTGTCTTTGGAAAAAGTGGTGGACGATCCGGATTACAACGGCATTTTCGGGGAAAATGTTGCTGCGGACCATCACTTGATGGAGTTTATTTGCGACAAACTTCGGCTGATCCTGACCGGCGTCGATTACAACCAATTGGAAGATATCATAGACGCCGAACTCGACGTACACCTTGAAGAAGGCCACGTGCCGGTCAGGGCCGTGCAACGGGTAGGAGACGGCATGCCGGCTTTTGGCATCGTCGCGGCCGTCATGGGGGTGGTGCACACCATGGAATCGGTAGGCATCCCGCCCACGGAGCTAGGCAAACTGATTGCCGCCGCGCTGGTGGGAACGTTCCTGGGTATCCTGGTGGCCTACGGATTCGTCAACCCAGTAGCGGCCGTCATGGAAAACCGCCTGGAAGACCAGCTGAATGCCTACAAATGCACTCAAGCCGGCCTACTGAATTGCGCCAAAGGCACCTCGCCGACCATGACGGTCGAATTCATGCGCACGATTATCCCGCACCATGTTCGCCCCGATTTTCTCGAATTGGAAGAACAACTGAAGGCCGGCAAAGGGTAAGCCAGGGTGGCCGAAAGACCCATCATCATCAAAAAAGTCAAGAAACGGGCTCGCCATGCCCATCACGGCGGTGCCTGGAAAATCGCTTATGCCGACTTCGTCACCGCGATGATGGCGTTTTTTCTGCTGATGTGGTTGCTGGGTTCCACCGACGACACCACCAAAAAAGGCATATCCCAATATTTCAATGACCCGTTTGGCGTCAACATCAGCAGCTCCGGCGAAGGCATAGCCGACCGCGCCTCGCTGATCCAGGCCGGCGGCTCCGATTTGTCTTCCAAAGATGACGGCCAAGTGCATCTGGGTCAAACGCCCCCGCCGCCCGTCACCGAAAAAACCCCGGAAGACATCGAAAAACTGGCCGAACAGCAAGAGCAACAAAAGCTGGAAAAACTGGAAGCAAAAATAGAATCCATGCTGGATGCCAACTCCAAACTGGCCGAATATCGCGACCAGATCAAGCTCGAAACCACTCCGGAAGGGTTAAAGATCCAAATCATCGACGCCAAAAACCGGCCCATGTTCAAACTGGCCAGTTCGGAGATAGAAGATCACGCCAAAATGATTTTGCGCGAACTGGCCCCGGTCATCAACGAGCTGCCCAACAAGGTTACCGTGAATGGTCACACCGATGCACTACCCTTCCCCAGCAATAAATTAGGCTACACCAACTGGGAACTCTCCAGCGACCGCGCCAATGTGGCCCGCCACCAACTGAATCAGGGCGGATTGACTGAAGACAAGATTTTACGGGTCGTCGGCCTGGCATCCAGTATTCCCTACAACACCGACAACCCTGAAGATCCGATGAACCGGCGCATTTCCATTATCGTCATGAACAAAAAGACCGAGAATCAGGTGATTCATGAAGGCGCAGAGCTTGACGCGTCCTCCGTCCAACCCATCACTATCCCTAATCCGAACTAAGTTCGTCGTACGGCTCTTCAAGCCACCGCCAAGTCGAATCGCTTAACCGCTCATCCAGGTCTTTACCGGGTGCGCATTGACCTGAAAAATAGACTGCCACCCGTTCCGGTGCGGTACTTAACTGCATATAGTTATTACGGTAAATATCCAGCGCATTTTTTCTGGCGACAAGATCCGATACGCCCAGTAATTTGGCGGTTCGGTAATTTCTTTGCACGGCTTGGCACTCGGCTCTGGCTTCGTTGAGTTCACCGCGCACGTGCATGCTTTCGTGGCTCAGCATATTCAAACTGTGCAATTCCTGCCGGCTGGCCCGCTCCGGGTGGTCCAGATAATCCATCAGCGTTGCGCACCATGGATGCTGAAAGACGATTTCACCGGTTTCCGGGTTGGCGTGTCCGGCGGCAAAGGGATCGTTATCGAACATGGCGTCGATCGCCGTGTTGCAATGAAAATAGGCGGGATGCGACTCCGCCAATTCAGTCGAGATCAAGGATAAATGCCGTTCGAAGTGCCAGTAATACAACGGACGCCAGACAAACAACCCCGCAAAAATCAAGCAAACCAACAGATAAGGCTTGTAGACCGGTTCCGGCCGGCCGTAACCCGGCCGGGCCACCATGGCGCCCTTGATTTCCCGAAATGCCAGCCAGCAAAAAAAGCCTGAAATCAACAACCAAACCATCCGGCCCCCTTAGCCTGACAAAGCGACGGGGCAATCAACGCCTCCGGTTCCGGTAAATTATTCAGCTCGGTCGAGGGTGTTTGCTTCAGCCAGAAATTATCCGCACTGGCGCTGTCGCGGCCCAGGATTGGCCCATAGCTGAATGTGCGCCGGCGGCCTTCGAGGAAACCTTGTTGCGGGCATTGATTGAACGTCATACTAGACCATTGTTGGTTCCGCACTGGGTGAATACGTCTGGCTGCTAATAATAGCTGTTGGCCGCAAGCAAAGCCCGGTGTAACCCGGCGAACATTGATCTCGGCGGTCGAAAAAAGCGGCCGGTTTTTATAACGCCGTGTCTTGGCTTTTCGCACCAGTCTGTAATTTCAAGATTATCGAGCTAAACAGCCTTCTAAAAACAACTGTGTGGATTTGCCGACCCAACTCTCGATGTCGTCCTCTTCGGGCGGCGCATCCAGGCCTAACTGCAGTCTTTGCAATCGTTCGCCGCGTAACACACTGATAAATTGGTCGGCCAGAAAGGCCGGCTCGATATCACGAATCCGCCCTGCCTGCTGGTGGCGAGCAAAAAACTCGGCGAGCTGTGCAAGGGTTCGAGTGGGGCCCTGCTCATAAAATTGAGTAGCCAGATCCGGGAACTGTTGCGATTCGCCAATCAATATCGCCCGCATTCTCAAAACATTCGGTCGGGTAATCCGAAACAAAAACTGCCGGCCAAAAGCAATCAAAGCCTCTTCCATAGAGCAGTCTTCCGACAGACTGCCGATGAACTGGTCGGTGCAGCGTCTGATTAACGCACCAAACAGACCGGCCTTACCGTCAAAATGCCGGTAAATAGTCCGCAGCGACACATGCGCATCGCGGGCTATGGTTTCCATGCTCAGATTACCGTAACCGTGTTCGAGAAATAACTGCAAAGCCGAATCGAGGACTCTATCCCGGCTTAACAGTTCTTCGCCCTTACAGGGCCGTCCGCATTTGATCATGTTCTATCACGCAAAAATAAATTGACTCGATATGAAATGATACCCTAGACTAAACGGTAATTGATATTACCGTTTTTTATTTTGTGTTTTTTGAGGTCTCGACTATGGACGAAAATACCCGCTTACCGCACTTGGTTCCGCCTGCATGCAAGCAATATGGATACTGGGCGGATTTGCGCCCGGTGACGATTGCGCTGGCAATGGCTGCGGCATTAGCGGGTTGCGGCTCGCCTTCGGAATCGGAGACGGCCCCGCCGCCCAAAGTCAAAATCGCCCAACCCTTGCATCGACAAACCACGGAATGGGATGAATACACCGGCCGGGTCGAAGCCGTAAATGCGGTGGATATTCGCGCGCGCGTTAGCGGTTATCTGGACAAAGTCAACTTCGTCGCCGGCTCCAAGGTCAATAAAGGCGACTTGTTGTTTCTGATCGATCCCAAACCGTTCAAAGCCCAGCTCAACTATGCCCAGGCCGAACTGGAGCGCGCCAAAACCAAACAAGAACTAGCCAGGAATGATCTGCAGCGCGCCGAAAACCTGCTGCGCGCCAAAGCCATCTCCACCGAAGAATACGATGGCCGAAACAAAGGCTTGCGAGAAGCCACCGCGGCCGTCAAGTCGGCGGAGGCCAATGTGTACACAGCGAAGCTGAATCTGGACTATACCGAGATCAGGGCACCGATCAGCGGGCGCATAGGCCGCGAAATGGTGACCGCCGGCAACCTCGTCAACGCCGGCGGCGAGGCGACTTTGTTGACCAACATAGTGTCTACCGACCCGGTTTATGTTTATGTCGATGCCGACGAACAATCGGTATTGAAATACCGTCGCCAAAATCAACAGCTGAAAAACGGCTCCACCGATTTGAAAGGCACGCCGGTGCAACTGGCAATTGCCGACGAAGCCGACTTTCCGCACCAGGGTCAACTAGACTACCAAGCGCCGAGCGAAGATGCCGCGACCGGTACTATCAGCCTGCGTGGCGTTTTCCCCAATCCCGACGAATTGTTGAGTCCGGGCTTTTTCGCCCGCATGCGGGTACAGGGCAGCGCCCCTTATTTAGCCACCCTGCTGCCGGACCGGGCCATCGGCACCGATCAGGCCAATCGCTTTGTTTGGGTGGTGAATCAGGACAACCAGGTTGTGTACCGCCAGGTGACGCCGGGGGCTCGCATCGGTTCGCTACGCGTGATCCGCGAAGGCCTGCAACCCGACGACTGGGTGGTCATCGAAGGCGTGCTAAAGCTGAAACCGGGCCTCACGGTGACCCCCGAACGCATCTCACTTGCCGATGCGCAGGGAGCGCAATAAGCCATGGATAAATTCACGCATTTTTTTATCGACCGGCCGATCTTCGCTTCGGTATTATCCATCGTCATCTTATTGGTTGGCGGTTTGGCCCTGCTGGGCTTGCCGATTGCACAATATCCGGAAATCGCTCCGCCGACCGTGGTGGTGACGGCCAGCTATCCGGGCGCCAATGCCAAGGTCGTGGCCGAAACGGTGGCCACGCCGATCGAACAGGAAGTCAACGGCGTCGAAGACATGCTGTACATGTCCTCGCAATCCACCAACAGCGGCAATATGTCGCTGACCATTACCTTTAAACCCGGCACCAACCTGGACAAAGCCCAGGTATTGGTACAAAATCGGGTAGCATTGGCCGAACCGAAGCTACCCGAAGAAGTCAACCGCCAGGGCATTAGCGTGAAGAAACGCAGCCCGGACCTGAGCCTTGTGGTTGGCCTGATCTCGCCGGACAAACGCTACGATAGTATTTATCTCAGCAACTATGCCTTGCTGCAAATCAAGGACACCCTGGCCCGCCTGCCCGGCGTCGGTGAAATCCTGGTGTTCGGTGCCCGCGACTACAGTATGCGCCTGTGGTTAAACCCGGAAAAAATCGCCGCCCGCAATCTGACCGCCGGCGAAGTGGTGAGCGCGATTCGGGAGCAAAATGTGCAAGTGGCGGCCGGGGTGGTCGGTCAGCAACCTTCGCCGGAAAACGCCGAATTTCAATATACGGTCAGCACCTTGGGCCGCTTGCAGGAGCCGGAACAATTCGGCGACATCGTTATCAAGCAAGGCCCGGACGGTGAAATTACCCAACTGAAAGATGTGGCGCGTATCGAACTGGGCGCCAAGGATTACAACTCGGGGCTATATCTGAATGGCGAGCAAGCGGTCGGTTTGGCGATATTCCAGCTGCCCGGCTCCAATGCGCTGGATACCAAAACAGCCGTGATCGAGGCGATGGACAAACTGAAAACCCGTTTTCCGGAAGGTCTTGAGTATAAATTGATCTACGACACCGTGGTATTTGTGCGGCAGTCCATCAATGCGGTAACCACCACCCTGTTCGAAGCCATTTTGCTGGTGGTGATCGTGGTGATCATCTTTTTGCAAAACTGGCGCGCCACGCTGATTCCGTTACTGGCGGTGCCGGTGTCGTTAATCGGCACCTTTGCGGTGATGTCGGCGCTGGGATTGTCCCTAAACACCCTGTCGCTATTCGGCTTGGTATTGGCGATCGGCATCGTGGTCGACGACGCCATCGTGGTGGTGGAAAACGTCGAGCGGCATATCGCCGAAGGCATGAACGCCCGCGAAGCCACCCGCAAGGCTATGAGCGAGGTGGTGGGCCCCATCATCGCCACCTCGCTGGTGCTGGTCGCGGTATTCGTGCCGACCGCCTTTATTACCGGGGTGTCCGGCGCGTTTTACAAGCAATTTGCGCTGACCATCGCGGTATCGACGGTGATTTCGACGTTCAACTCATTAACCCTGAGCCCGGCCTTGTGTGCCTTGATGCTGGATAGAGCCCATCACGACAAGGATGCGGTTACCCGGCTGTTCGATCGGCTGTTCGGCTGGTTTTTCGTGCGTTTCAACCGATTTTTCAGCTGGTTCAGCGCAGGCTACGGCCGCTTGGTCGGCCGCTTGATCCGTATGACGACAGTCGTACTGGTCCTGTATGCCGGCCTGAACGGCCTGAATCTGCTGGCCTTTGAAAAAGTACCCACCGGTTTCATTCCGCAGCAGGATCAAGGCTATTTGATTCTATACGCGCAACTGCCGGATGCCGCTTCGTTGTCGCGCACTCAACAGGTAGTACAGCAAGCCACCGGCATCATTAAAGGTACCGATGGGGTGGCCAATGTCGTGGCCTATGCCGGCTGGTCGGTACTGACCGGCGCCAATCAGTCCAATGTCGCCACCATGTTCGCGCGACTGAGCGAGTTCGACCAACGCGCCGGCCATCCCGAACTGCATGCCGACGCGGTCATCAAACAACTTAACCAACGCCTGACTTCGATCGAAGATGCCCGGATCGCGGTTTTCGCACCGCCGCCTATTCGTGGCATGAGCTCGGTCGGCGGTTTCAAATTGCAGATTCAGGATAGAGGTAATGCCGGCACTGAAGAACTGCAACGCGTAGCGGGCGAGATGATAGCCGCCGGCAACCAACAACCGGGTCTGGTCGGACTGTTTACCACCTTCCGGGCCAGTGTGCCGCAACTGTTTGTCGATATCGACCGCACCCGTGCCAAGGCCATGGATATTCCGCTGCAGGATGTATTCGACACCATGCAGATTTATTTGGGCTCTTTGTATGTCAACGACCTGAATGCCTTCGGCCGTACATACCAGGTGGTGGCGCAGGCCGATGCTGAATTTCGCATGAATCCGGCCGATATTACCGAACTGAAGACCAAGAACAGGCAAGGCGGCATGGTGCCGCTGGGCGCTATCGCCAAAATCGACGAAATAACCGGACCGGATAAAATCACCCGTTACAACATGTATCCGGCTGCGGAAATTAACGGCGGCACCCTGCCCGGCGTCAGCTCCGGCCAAGCCATCGGCGTGATGAGCAAGCTGTTGGATAGCGAACTGCCGCCCGGTTTTTCGTTCGAATGGACAGAGCTCAGCTTGCAACAGGTACTGGCCGGCAACGTAGCGTTGCTGGTATTTCCGTTGAGCGTGATTTTCGTATTTCTAGCGCTGGCCGCCCAATACGAAAGTTGGTCATTGCCCTTCGCGGTGATTTTGATCGTGCCGATGTGTATTTTGTCGTCGATGACCGGCATCTGGCTGGCGGGCATGGACAACAATATCTTCACGCAGGTCGGCTTCATCGTCCTGGTCGGTTTGGCCAGTAAAAACGCCATTCTGATCGTCGAGTTCGCCAAGCGCCGCCAGGAAACCGGCATCAGCCCCTTTGCAGCAGCAGTGGAAGCATCCCGCATCCGCCTGCGGCCGATTCTGATGACCTCTTTTGCCTTCATCATGGGGGTATTTCCCTTGGTGATCGCCGAAGGGGCCGGTGCGGAATCCCGCCAAGTACTCGGCACCGCAGTATTCAGCGGCATGATAGGCGTGACGGTATTTGGCCTGTTATTGACGCCGGTGTTTTATGTGGCGATACAAACCTTGGTTCAACGCGTTAAAAGCCGCAAACAAGCCGGCACCTCAGCGCCCGATCAACCTTCCTCGGATTTGCAACTATGAAACGGAATACATCCAATAGCCGCACTCGGCCCAATGTTTACACCCCCCATCATGGCCTAGTGCGACTCGGCACGATAGCGTTGTCTGCCGGGCTGTTGAGTGCTTGTGCCGTGGGCCCGGATTACCAAATGCCGGAAAAACCATTACCCGCCGGTTTCGCCAACGCCGCTCATGCCGAGTTTTCCGACCGGGCGCTGGAAGTCGACTGGTGGAAGTCGTTCAACGATGCACAACTGATAGCGCTGGTCGATCAAGCCCTGCAGCATAATTTTGACCTGAAAGCCGCCCGCGCCAATCTGGCCGAGGCCCGCGCCCTGTATTTGGAAACAGGCCTGAATCTGCTGCCGACGGTTACCTCGCATGCCAACTATACCGAACAAAAGCGCAGTGCAGGCTCCTTAAACAACCGCGCCTTCGTACCGCGTGAACTCAAGCTGTACAACACCGGCTTCGACGCATCCTGGGAGCTGGATTTTTTCGGTCGGGTGCGGCGCAATGTCGAAGCCAGTAATGACGAAGTCGAGGCTCTGGATGCCAGCCTGCGCGACGTCAGCGTCAGTCTGATCGCCGAAGTGGCGATGAATTATTTCGAGCTGCGCGGTTTACAAAATCAGCTGGCGGTTGCCAGACAAAATGCCGACAACCAAACGCAAACTCTGGCACTGACACAGGCTAAAGTCGAAAACGGCCGCGGCACCGAGCTGGATACGGCCCGGGCTTTGGCGCAACTGGAAACCACCCGCGCCGGCATCCCCAGCCTGGAAAGCACCATCATGCGGACCATACACAGACTTAGCGTACTGACCGGCAAATTGCCGGCGGCATTGAGCGAAACTTTGGCCCAGCCTTTACCCCTACCGAAAGCTCCCGATGTACTGCAGATCGGTAATCCGGCACAGTTGCTGAAACGCCGCCCCGACATCCGCATCGCCGAGCGCAATCTGGCGGCGGCTACCGCCCGGATCGGCGTTGCCACCGCCGACTTGTTTCCACGGGTAACCTTCGTCGGCAGTATTTCACTGGAAGCCAGCACCCTATCGGCAATGGTTGCCCCCGGTTCCGACTCCTATTCGGTCGGTCCGAAAATCAGTTGGGCGGCTTTCGATCTGGGCCGGGTCTACGCCCGCATCAAGGCCGCCGATGCCCGCGCGGAATCCAGTCTGGCTAACTATGAACAGACTGTGCTGAATGCGCTGGAAGAAACCGAGAACGCGCTGGTCAATTACAACAAGGAACGCACCCGGCGAGCCTTGCTGACCAACGCAGCCCAGGCCAGCGAAAAAGCCCGCGAACTGGCGCAACTGCGTTACCGGGAAGGCATAGCGGATTTTCTGACCGTGCTGGATAGCGAAGCCCGCTTGTTGCAGGACCAAAGTCAGCTGGCGCAAAGCGAGACGGCCACCGCCACCGCACTGACAGCGGTTTACAAGGCTTTAGGCGGAGGTTGGCAAGTCCTGGAAATAGCAAAATAAGTCGTTGAGTTCGCCGTAAACCACGGGGTACGCGCAAGCAAAGTCTGGCGTAACTAAAGTATTCGAAATTAGACCGGGATGTGAGGGTAAAAGAATTAACACACCCGTTCGGCAGGCGTTTTTGCGTAGCGCGCTCGATCCAAAAACCAATCCCGGTTTTGCCAAGCTGCAAACCTATCTGGAAAACGACGATTTCAAATCGGCGCAGGTTAAAAAGGTTGGCGACAATCTGTACCGGGCTCGACTTAATCTGTAATGGTCAACAAAAACCGGACACCTGTTCAGACAGCGTTTCCGGAAATTTTCAGAGTAGTTATCGCCTCGACGGTTAAATCTTAAGCAGCTTTTTTGTTCTGGATAATCCCCTCTGTGTTAGGTTTATGGTGAGCTTCGGCCTTATCAGGATTAAGGTGAACAGCTTGGACTCTTTGCCAATTTCGGGTAGTGCCGGTCCATCGCCGTGGGTTTTGAGCACGAGCCGCCGCGTTTTAAGACGACCGATGGTAACGCCTTGTTTTTGTAAGCCATCGGCTAGGCGATGCGAACCAAAGCATTGCTTGTTGTCGATAAAAATCTGCTTTTCTGTTTCGGCTATTTTTCGATCTTGTTGATCTTTAGCGCTGTCTTTAGGGGCTTTTAACCAATCGTAATAAGCGCTGGTACTTACCTGCATCACTCGACACAGCACGGTCACTGGATACGTCTTCTGTTGCTCTCGAATAAACCCGTACTTTACTTGTGCCCCTTGGGTATTCGGTTTCTTTCGCAAAGAAGATGGCCGCCTTTTTTAATATTTCGCGCTCCATCCGCAACTGTTCATTTTCCTTGCGTAAGTGCATCAATTCGTCATGCTCTCCCAAGTTCACGTTGGGCTTTTTCAGGATTGAATTCATTGCCGTGGGCTTGCGTTCCGCCCCAACCCAGCGTCCCATCTCACTTAGCGATACACCCAAATGATCGGCTGCTTGCTGCTGACTGTAGCCTTTCTCCAAAACCTGTTTCGCGGCATCTTGCTTGAAGTTAAAACTATATTTGGGTCGATTGTGTCTTTTCTCGTTACTCATGGTCACCTCTCATAGCATTATAAATTCTGCCTTTCGAAGTGTCCGGGTTCATTAAACCATTTCAC
>NZ_JALOBS010000021.1 GCF_023228165.1 Methylomonas sp.
TAAACTATTCCTGCAACGCGAAATGGCCTTGTTAAATCAAATCGACAAACGTATTAGCAACTTATCCCTGCCCTATTGCGATCTGCTGACAAACCTACATACAAGCACCACACTCCCCCAAGTATCCAGCAACCCTAAACAAGGACTTGAACGCATTAATCAGCAATTGGTGCAGCAACTCGATACCGCGATGCAGACCATAGACGAAATCACGGCCGAATATACCCGCGTTTTCAGCGGCAATCAGACTGCACTGGAATTAGAGAATAGCCGGAAAAAGATGCTACAGATTTTTCAAGACACCGAATACAACATTTTGAATCCCGACACCAATGATTGATATGCGCATGCAATTACTCATGGGTGCGTTGCTAACATCATTTGTTTTAGTGGCAATAATCAGCTTTTTAACTTTAAGCTGGTTCAAAAAACGCAAGCAGCATCGGCAACTGGAACAATTGCTGAATGAGATTGAAGAAACACAGAATAGCCGTAAAACCAAACTGTCACAAAAATTAACGCTCCAATTCGAAATGACGGAAAACGATGCCCAAGGCGTCAGTGAACAGCTAATTGGCGCGGAAAAACTATTTTTACAACAGTATATTGATCAACTGTTAAACCAAAAACCAAGCGCTATTGTTTACGATCAAGTTTGTGAGTTATTGGATTACTATTTAGATAGCCTAGCTCTTCAAAACACAGATTCATCACAAACGTCTAATACAACCCAGCCAATTTCATCCGACGCAGAAATAACGCACATAACAGCGGAACCGCAGCCTAAGCCCACTGAAAAGCCGGATGCCAAACCAGAACCCGATTGGGGAGATGTATTTGATTAAGCCGCCTATAATTCAGATTTAGCCTGGCGGCCATACTAAAAAAACCAATCGCTATCGGCTTGGTTTGGACTGAACCACCGCATCGATAAAATATGTAATAAACTTACGCATTAAATTTCTGCTTTAAATTCAGGCACCAATTGTTTTAATAGCAGCAAAATACCTTGTTGGTCTGTTTTTTGACATGCCAGTGTCAACGCCTGAATATTGCGCGACCAAACATCACCTTCGTAAACTCTAGCCTTTGCCAGACGTAATTTGTTATAACCGGTCTCCATCAACTGTTCTTCGTTATGAAATAGTTCTTCATACAACTTTTCACCTGGCCGCAAGCCGACAAATTCAATATGAATATCCTGGCCGGGGACTTTGCCGCTCAGTCGAATCATTTGCTCGGCAAGATACACAATCTTGACCGGCTCCCCCATATCCAGCACGAATACTTCGCCACCTTTACCCACGGTTTCAGCCAGCATGATCAGTTGGCATGCTTCTGGAATGGTCATGAAATAGCGGGTAATATCGGGATGCGTAACGGTAACCGGCCCCCCCGCACGAATCTGCTCTCGAAACAACGGTACCACACTGCCCGCCGAGTCCAACACATTCCCGAACCGCACGGTCGTAAAACGGGTATTGCTGGTTTTATCCAAATTTTGACACAAAATCTCCGCAGCCCGTTTGGTCGCACCCATTACATTGGAGGGATTGACCGCTTTATCGGTCGAAATCAACACAAACCGCCCGACATTGGCCGCAATCGCAGCCTCGGCGACAATTTTAGTACCTATCAAATTATTATGCACCGCCTCTCGGGCTTGGCTTTCCAATAACGGCACGTGCTTGTAGGCGGCGGCATGAAAAATTATTTGTGGTTTTTGTCCATCAATGACTTGCTGCACGGCTAATGCATCAGTGACATCGCCCAGTACTGCCAAATGTTGCAACTGCGGATAATGCCGCGACAATTCGGCATCGATTTTGTACAAATTAAATTCGCACTGGTCAAAAACGATCAATTTACGCGGCTGGATTTTGGCCAGTTGCTTACACAGTTCAGAACCGATTGATCCGCCGCCGCCGGTTACCAGTATAATTTTATGCTGTAAACCGGCTTGAATACCTTGCCAATCCAGCCACACGGGATCGCGGCCCAAAATATCCGTTATGGAGACGTTTCTTAGGCTGGCTTTGGTTACTGCGCCACTCAGCAATTCTTTGACAGATGGCAAGGTCTGAAACCGCACCTTACAGCCTTCGCAAATTTCCACGATGCGGCGCATCTGAGTATCGGTGGCTGACGGGATGGCAATCAGTACCACATCGATTTCCCATTGCTTAGTTAAAGCGGGAATTTGCTCGATCCTGCCCGCTACGCGGACTCCACGAATTTCCCGGTTTATTTTACTGGGATGATCATCCGCAAACAGGATTGGTATATAGCCGCTGTTGGGATTGGACAATAAGTCGCGAATCAGCATGTCTCCAGCCGAACCCGCGCCAACAATCAATGCCCGCAATCCAACCCGCTCAACAATATCCCGCTCTTTCCAAAACCGGTATACAAACCGCGGAATACACAATAACGCCAATAAAATCAGCATATACAGCGGTATTACAGAGCGAGGTAAGCCTTCTAACCGATTATAAAGAAACAGCAGCCCGGTAATAAAAAATATACCAGCGGAGACAGACTTTGCGATACGCACCAAATCGGGCATTGAAGAAAATCGCCAAACGCCACGATACAAACCGAAGGTCCAAAATGCGGATACCTGAATACCAACGACTACCGGCAAAAACAATAACGCCGAATAGAAATACTCGTCGGGAATCTCATCCAGATTGAATCGCAACCAATAGGCGCCGAGCCAAGCCAACGGCACCATTAACAAATCATGCAGGAATATTGAAGTTCGGGAACGAAACTTGATCGTCATGAATCAACCCAATCAGCTTGGCCGGCTCTGAATCGGTACGCTAAATAAATCAGCGGTAAATAGGCTACCGCTATCCCCAATAACGCCTGACTGGGATGAACGAATATCCACAATGACAACGGCAATAACCAACCAATATTGATTAGCCAGCAGGCTAACAAGACCCGTAAATGCCCGTATCGTTTAGCCGCGCGTTGATAAGTATGGGAGCAATGGGCGTCATACCATTTCTGACCGCTCATAAAACGTACGCATAAGGTATAGGACGCATCAACCATGAAAATACCGAATAAAATTAATCCGCAATATAGCAATACAGCCGCCTGTTGAGCCGCCATCAATATCAACAACCCTGACCATAAGCCTAAAAAACCGCTGCCGGCATCACCCATGAAAATCTTGGCTTTGGGCCAATTCCAAAATAAAAACCCCACGGATGCCGCCGACAGGCTTAAGCAGATATAAAATAGCGATTGATCCAAATAATTAGCATAGCCGGCTAACGCCATGGACAGAAACAATGATTCCGATGCGGCAATCCCATCCGTACCGTCCATAAAATTAAATAAATTTAAAAACCAAACCAATAATAGCGTTCCAAACATATACCCCAGCCAGCTCAAATCAATCAGCCAACGCTGTAACATTCCATCCAGCGGCCAAGGCAACAACAATAACGGAAAACCACCCAGCAAGATTAAGGCTAGGGCAGCAGTAACCAAATGGACCAACAAACGCCAACGCGCGGGCACATGCGCATGGTCGTCACAGAAGCCAATTCCGGCTACTAACAAAGTGACGCCCATTAATACCAACACCTGGCCATCGACCAACTTCAAGAACGTGAGCAAAAGCAACGCCATACCAAAAGCCAACACAATAGCTAAACCTCCGCCTCTGGGAGTCGGGGCACTATGAGAACTACGTTGATTAGGAATATCCAACACGTTGCGAGTCAAAGCATAGTGACGGATAACACCCGTCAATATAAATGACGCGAGCAAAACCAGAACAAAATGAAACAACACTATTAAAAATTCAAAAAATGGACCATGTCTGCTAAGGAAGTTTGCAGCGAATGCCGAGGCCGAAAACCTAATTCGCGCTGGATTTTAGCAGAGGAATACCATGCCGAACCGGTCAATTTATCCAATGCATCGCTATCAAACGGAAAACGGCGCCCAATCAAGTGGCCGATGGTGTCGCCTGTTTTGGCCAGAACAGTCAACAAATTCATCGGTATTTGCCAATTTTGCGGTGATTTCCCCAACGCGGCTCTAATCCAATCATAAATTTGCCGGGTGGAATAAGCGTTATCATCAGTAACGATATAAATCTGCCCCGCAGCCTGCGGCATTTCAGCGGCAAGTAACGCCGCTTGCACCACGTCCTCCACATGCACCATCGATCGCCGATTATTGGTTTCCGGTAACGGTGGAAATACGCCACGACGAATTGCTTGAATCATGCGCGGTAAATTACCTTTTTCGGTATTGCCATACACCATGCTGGGCCGAATCACCACCGGATGCGGAACATAGCCACCATGTAGCACCAATTGTTCAGCGGCAAATTTGGACCGGCCATAAGGCGTATCGGCAGGCGTCTGCACCGATTCATCCATGGGTTGATCGTCGCAGTCACCAACTGCTTTGACACTGCTGAAATAAACGAATCTCTGCACATCAGCATGCTTGGCGGCTTCTAATAACTTACGAGTGCCTTCGGTGTTGATGTCGTAGTATTCGGCTTCGTCTTGTTGGTTTTCGGCCAAGGCATGGGCTTTACCGGCTAAATGAAATACTGCATGGACATCCTGAAGTAAATCAGATGGGCAAGGGTCATTGGCTAAATCCATAACATATGACCGCTTGTCTTCATTCAACTGCCTATGATTCAACTGTCTAACTTGGTAACCGGCTTGCTGCAAAGATGCACATAAATTAGCACCGATAAAACCACCGGCACCACTTACTACTACCAAATCCTTCATACCTCAGCCAAAACCCACAATAAGCATATCCCAATTCAGGCTTATACAGAGCAAACATATCATAAGGCAATAGCGAATTTGCATCACACTCACTTAAAAAACCAGACTCGGAAAAAGGTAAACGAACCTTGCTAAACCGTAACTGCAAAAAGTTGCTGTGAGAATATATTGATAATATTTCATATTGTTTTCTTTAAAATACAGGAATAACCAGCTCAGCAAAGGCACAAGGCAAATCAAAAAAAGCTCGCCAAATCGAGCAGCAACCGCCACATGATCATGTAATAAGCACATTGCAGCCACGCCTAACATGGAAAATGAAAGCAGTGTCAATTTAAGCGGATCTGTTAACAATGATGTTCGCAAGAAATACAATAAAATTAATATAATTACATAAAAAAAAACGACAAAGAAAAAAAACAAACCAGTAGAGTTTTGCTGTGTGAGATCTTTTTCTATTGCATAGACCTGATATTTATCGGTAAACATGTTTACTAATTGAAACAACATATCGTAAATAGAAAAATTTATAAGAACCAAAAATGGAGAAATAGCAAAAACAGCAAATACCAGCCAATTAAAACGCCGATAAAAATATAGTGGATACATCAAAAAAAATACTATGGTTGTCAAGTGTATTTGTGTTGCTAATACCACTAAAATCAGACTGCTAATTATATTTCCTTTTTGTAAGTAATAAAATGCCGGAAAAATAAGCGCCGTCGCAAAAGCAGTCCGTAATACGGTACCCTCAAATAGAAAAAGATACAAACTGCCATAGAAAAAACAAGTTACCCATACATCATCAACTATTTTAGTTAAAAAATTTAACTTGATCATCAAAAGCGCTATAGTTGTAATCGCAATGAAGGCCGAAAAACTTAGCAATTCGCCAAAAAATTTCGCAGAAAAGAAATATAGAGGCTCCTTTAAAAAAGAGAAAGATTGCCACATTTCTTGCCAACTTGAATGAACGCTATAATAGCCATATAGGTGACTACTGTATGTCCACCAATCTTTTGAGGCTGTTTGGCATAACACAGCGGCTATGATTCCCAACCCCAAGAAAGACAGGTATTTTAAAAAATTCCTAGCCTTGGCCGTCTTAAAACTTATCATAACCGCAGCAACCTATGCGAAAAATAACTAAGCAAAATCAGCTCTAAAAACAGTCTAACTGACCAAACACAAGCAGCCCCAATCACACCAAACTCATCAAATATAAAAGGGGCAATCAATAAATAAAGCAAACCCTCCCCTATGAAAATAGTACTTAATAATTTTGCTTGACCTTTAGCATACAAATAAATAAGCGGTAATTGTGAAAAAGCAGCAAAAACCACCCCGATCATTAATATACCACTGAGCTGCCTAGTTATATTGACTAAATCCGCATTTAACCATAGCGGAACAGCAATAAATAACAAGATAATTGTTGCGCATACAAAAGCTAGCGTAAGAATAGATATTTGTTTTATCGCGGTCGAATAAGCTCTTGAAAAAGCATTTACATCCAAGTTTTCCGAGGCAAAAAAAGGTGCCAGCACGATTGCAATCGACCAAGGAATCAGCAAATATCGAATTAACACATCCTGACTTGTAATATAAATAGCTAGTGAAGTTGTATCGATATAGCCGGCGACAATAAAACGATCTCCATATATAAATAATGTAGCAAAAAATCCTGAAATACCCGCCCAAAACGTATATCTTATAATTTTTCTACCATCTTCCCAGTGCATTCTAATATGCTTTAGGCTGAATTTAGAGAAAGTAAACTTAACATACACCAAGAAACTTAATATTCTTGAGATAACAATCGCCAAGGCTATTACAAACAATTTATCTGAATAAAATGCTGCAAAAACTGGAAATATAAACAAACTGACACCGGATATAATTTTACAAATATTTGCAGAACGAAAAAGTTGTCTCCCCTCCAAATTACCCTTGAGAACATTTATTAATAATGCGGGTGTAATGCTAATAGCTGTTAACTGAAATGCAAGTATGGCCTCTTGCCGCATACTTACATCAACATTGAGCCAATTTAACACTATCAGCGGACTGATCCAGCTGAAAAAAAGTGTCAAGACTAGCCCAATTAACAAACCTACGAATAAGCAGCTTGTTACCAAGCGTCCCGCACCCTCCAGACTCAGGTAAACTTTTTTGGGCGCCAAAAAATGCATTGTACGAGTCAGACCAACATCGTAAACAAAGAAAAACAGATTAAAAGAGAGCAGTAATGAAACCAAAGCAAACTGTTCCACGTTCAGTAAATGCACTAAGAGTGGAATAGCCAGTAACCCTGCCAATGCAGGAACCCCACCTCCTAGTAAGCTCCATAATGCATTTCTGCTAAAACTGCCTTTCATCCATTTCATCTTCACGACCTATTACAATCAGCGTGAAGTACGCGGTAAACACCAGCAGTGTTTAATTAAATAACGAAGCATGCTTTCGATGTGCCACATAATATAGCGTAGGCTATGTCTGCTAGTACGACGAGCATCATGAATGACTAAAACCTCAGGATTAGCAACGACTCTCCGCCCTGTTTTCCACATCCGGGTACAAATATCAACATCCTCGTAATATAGAAAATATGATTCGTCAAATCCTTTCAAGAGTCTATAGTTATCGGAGCGAAACAGCATAAACATGCCGCCGACCCAATCAGCAGAGTACGGCTTCCCATCTTGTGGTACAGAATACCGGCCATCATTAATCCTAAACAATTTAGCCACTAAACTGAGTAACGTAGGAAACCGCCTCACACTGTCCTCTAATGAGCCGCCTGGATCCACCACCTGCGGAGCAACAATACCGACATTTTTGTTTTCTAAAACAGATAGCAACTTTGGAAAAGGATTCTCGGCCATCCTGATATCGGGATTCACCACACAAAAGTATGTGCCTAATGCCCTCATAAATGCTTGATTATGATTGGCACCAAACCCTTTGGGCGCGCTGTTTTCTATCACGCTAATTGAAAACGGGTATTCGTCAACAGCAAATGGAAATTGCTCCGGGATATTCTTGGTTAAAATAACTTCAAAACTGGCTTCATGGCTGACGCTGGTTAGATCGGACAAAAGCTGCAGCACGAGCGTCCCCTGCCCATGACTAACTACCGATATCGAAATCATAAAATATTTTCCCTTCCGGCCTCACCCACCACCATGCCGATAAGCTTTTCCCAGTTCGGCGCAAAAGGAGATGAAATGGGCAAATGAAAATGTGGCTCAAACTTCAGCTCGCCTTGTAAATAAGCCAGCATAATGGTTGCCAGTTGTTTGGAATCCAGCGGATTGAAAAACACAGCCTGCTCATAGCATCCAACCGACTCGTGCGCGTATGGCAAATCGGCAACAATAATCGGTTTGCCAAACTCTTGGGCTTCGGAAATAGGCAACCCCCAGGTTTCTAACCGTGAGGGAAATACCACCGCATCAGCCTCTTGATAATGCCGCATCATTTGTTCAGCCGTTTGTCGCCCGATAAACTTAATAACGGGAAGATCGCCATAATGTGATTTAATGTAGGCGGCATACTTGGATTCATCGCCCAGTAAAGTCAATCGAACTTCAAACACATCCCCCACGCGTTGCCTCAGAAGCCGGGCTGCATCGCAGAGCACTTCGAAATTTTTAAATACTCTCGGCAACGCAGGATAAAGAAAAACGCCAGATATTTTAACGAAATTACTTGGCTTTCTTAACGTTTGGTTAGCCAGAATGGGATGAGCGACCAACACATTTCTAACATTGAACATTCGCTTAAACTCTTGCCGAATCCAATCTTGTTGCACCACAACCAAATCGTTAGCATGAATATTAAAACGATATAAATAACGGTAAAAAAGTGTAAATAATATGAACCTTGGCTCCCACCAGAAATCAACGAGCCGGGCTTGATAAAAAGGAGCAGGATTATGACAATAGACCACTTGTCTGGCAGCCTTTACTCTAGGAGAAATATCGTGAAGCGATAACCAAACATTCGGTTTCAATTCAAGTGATAAAGCATGAAACCGCCAAAATTCGTGATATAAACGGCTTAGCCAAGAAAACTTCGTGCGCGGAAACTCGATAAATCGTATCCTAGGAATATCGAATAATCGACGATCATGAACCAGCGCTATAATCTCCCAATCGTCTAATAAAGACGAATTTGCCGCGGATAAACAATCCCGCAGAGCAGTCAAAGGACCGCCCTCGGTGAAGTTTACTGCGGAGACAACCAAACGTTTCTTCAAATCCTTTGCCAAGCTCCACTCTCCGCATTAAAAACCCGCAGGATTCTAGCCGGGTTCCCAGCTACAATACTATTGGCCGGCACATCCCGGGTTACTACCGAACCAGCTCCCACAATGGCTCCCTCACCTATTTTGACCCCCGGCAGAATACATGCTTGTTCGCCAATCCACACCCGGTCTCCAATGAACACTGGCTTAGCGACTAACGGCCTATGTAAAGGGGGAACAAATGGCTCGCTATCACCAATTAACTCGTTATAACCACCATGATTATGGTCGCTAATAAACACCTTGCTGGCAATCAGCACATCGCTACCAATTTCGACGCGCTGTACGGCACCGATATGAACATAGTCGTTTAATTGGACATCATCGCCGAAAAAAAGCCGTTGTTCGGAATCGCTGCAAAACACATCCAGTCGTACGCCGATGCCAGTGGTTAACCGCTTACCCCAACGAATATTGGCTTTTCCCCGCACATAGACGGGACGACGCACCAAACGTGCTCCCGGGAACAGCACCTTGGTAAGTAGATAATCCGACAGTAGCCTAAGAATGCCCCAATAACCGTAGGTCCTAACCAATTTTTGCAAAGACATCATTTTTCTAAATCTTGGAACACTATCAGACACCGATTAAATAGCGGCGCAGATGCCATTTAACTTCGGACCATTTAGCATGGAGCTTACCCCAAAAAGGCGTTGTTAAACCGTGCAACAACCTAACCCGCAAAACCTCCTCAAAAACCACCGCATTTCCATTACTTTGCCCACCAATCTGCATACGAGCAATCACCTTACTTATAAATCCCGCCTTTAATGTTTCACCACTCCGTAATAACAGCTCATAATCCCCAGAAATTCTGAAAGTTGTGTCAAATTCGCCGTAGCGCTCGAAATATGAACGCCTGTGTAGCGCACCTGTATGAGCAACGCACATATACTGTTTAAATATGATCCAGTCCCATGGCCTACCAATGGTTCTTAATAATTTGTTACCGTCATACATTTCTACTCGCCCGCAAATAAAATCGAACTGCTCGGCGGACTGCTTTTGATAGGCCAGCATATCCGAAATGGCATTAGGCATAAGCGAGTCATCGGCCCCTAAAAAACAAACCCATTCGCCCTGCGCAACGGCCAAACCTTTATTCCAAGCCTCGTAAATGCCTTTGTCGGGTTCGCTTATCCAGTAATCGATAACATCCTCATGCTGTTTTATTAGATCAACGGTTCCGTCATTGGAACATGCATCAATTATAATCCACTCGAAATTCTGATAGTTTTGAGATTGAATCGATTCGATAGCTGCAGGCAAATGCGTTACTGCATTAAACGTGGAGGTGATGATAGAAACAAGCGGTTCACCTGAATCTGACACCTTTTTAGATACCATATGGTTAATCAAAAATTTTTCTGCATATCATTATTAAATAAAATACCATCTAGCCTAGTTAAGCTTTATTCAATATATGTTGATATAATTCCATATATCTCTTTACAACCACTCGGCTATCAAACTCAAGTAACACTTTTTTACGTGAATTCTCGCAAATATTTGGGTATGTCGGGGTAGTTAGCACCCATTCAATGCCTTTAGCAAAATCAACCGTATCGAATAACCGAGCGAGATAGCCGGTTTTTTGGTGTTCAATTAAGTCTGAATTGCCGCCAACATTAAACCCCACTACAGGTGTACCACAAGCCAAAGATTCCATAATCGTGTTTGAGAGATTTTCTTGTAAACTTGGCACAACTACGACGTCAGCAGCAGAATATAACACCCGCAAACTGACATCATCATGTAAACAGCCTAAATAATGCACTTTTTGCTTAAACCCTTGCTGAATTTTCGGCTCCCCACTACCAAAAACCACGAGCTCAGTGCTCGTTGAATCGAATTTCTGTAAAGCATCTGAAAGCTCTTTAAAACCTTTACGTGGGTCGCTTGTAGCCCCCATTACGCCAAACAAAATAAGTTTTTTGTCCTTTGGCAGGTTGAATAATACTCTGGCCTGTTGTTTATCAAAAGGCGAAAACTGCGCCGTATCAATTGGATTGGGTAAGTTAAATATCGAGGTGCTGTTAAACAAACTGCTTAACTTCGCACAATCTGCCAACCACTGACTCAAAGCGATAATATTTAAGTTTGAAATTTTAGAAAAAAAACGATATTTTCTTTGCCAAACTGAGCGGCTTAAATCTTTAATTTTACCGGAATTCAAAGACGGGCAATTACCACACTGTTCTTGATAACCCGCGCATTCTTGATCGTAATGACAGCCACCTGTGAATGACCACATATCATGAAGGCTCCAGACAATCGGCACATTGATTCTGGCGATATCTTCAATACTCAACATGCCACCATTGATCCAGTGCAGATGCACGATATCGGGATTCAGTTCATTGATGCGGCCAACTACATCACTAAATGGCAACCAAGCAGGACTAAAAAGCGATTGATTTCTATTCTTGTATCGCAATACTGGCAGACTATCCGCGACTGGGCGAATTTTTCCAATTATCTGCAAAGATCTGCTTTGAGGTTCAAGTACCGTATAGTCATCACTAGTTTTTCTTTGCACCAGCATAAGACTGTCAATGCCAGACGTAAGTAGTGATCGGTGTAGACGGTAAGCAGCCCGAGCAGCCCCGCCTTGAACATCGAAAGCATTGACTGTTAATACTTTCATAAATTAAAGGAGTACCGGATTCTAGATATTACTGGAACTACAATATTAAGAAAAAAACCTACTAACTTTAAATATTTTTCAAGTTTATTGGCATACTCTAATTTCACTTTGTTTGTATTGCGGAAAATTAAGGCATGTTGGGCATTCGGAATGGTACCTAAATATTCAAGCCCCATGACTTTCATTAGGACTGGAAAGGTATAACGCAGATAAAAAGTAATTGGTAAATGACATTGAATGACAGGATAAAAGCAGTTAGCAAACACCAGCACCCCACCATGCTTGGTATGTAACGCCATTTCATACGCTATTTCTATTGGATTTTCCACATGCTCTAATACATCTTGGGCTATTACTGCATCATATAGCGAACCCGTATATCCATCTTTAAATTCTACCCTGTTAAAATCACGTGCTTTGGATTTAAAGAAATCGGATGCAAAAGGCTCTACAATGTCTACAGTTACATCTTGATCTTTATTTGTCAGCACTTTGGCCAAAACACCGGAACCACCGCCATAATCCGCTAAAGCGCGACAATTATGATTAATGAGATAAGTCGAAATAGCCTCTCTGTGTAACGAACTAACTGGGTCTACTTCGGTGAAAACACCATTCATAATCCAAACCGGGTGCCTATAAAATTCAGCAATGTTCTTCTGCGAACTAAGGCTAACTTTATTATTTAGGCCGAAGTCATACCAAATTCGATCCATTTCTTCCCAAACCCAATCAACTGCCGGCTTGTCTATTGGTAAACTTTCGATATAAGACCGCTCACTTTCTGACAGATCATCTAAATTAATTTTACTGCCCCAAAGTGTCATATACATATGTTTCGTATCCATATCTTGAGTTTGGCTAAATAACTCTTTTTTTTAATCAGATTTTTAATGCGTAATACTGCTGTCTCATTCTCTATGATATCTGTGGGAAAACTTGCCTGCCCCAATTCTGAAAGGTTCATGCACTGACTACTTTTAGAATCCGTGCAATGGATACCACTACCATCATGTCCAATATTCCGTATAAATGTATGTGCTGGATTAAGACAAAGACCGTTATGCCTAAATATCGTCGCATACCAAAAAATAGCCCAAGTATCTATTTTTCCCTTAGCATTATCCACAATTTGTGACCAAAAAACTCCTGAATCGTCTAAATCAAATTGACTCCGTTGCTGGCTAGAAAATTCAATTATAAGTTTTTGAGGGCTCTTTTCATATTTAACCCATCTATCCGCCCAAGATGCCCAACCCCAGCAATTCATAATCCTCAACAAAAACGTATCTCCAAGGCCGTCGGGATTAATCGGATAATTCCAACCACTGATATGCCATACCCTAGACTCATTTTCATAAAAAGCCAAAGCTCTATTCATAAAAGTAAGAAACACAGGACTTGTAATAATATCATCCTCAAGGACGATAACTTTTCCGTATTTGTTAACAACTGTCGTTACGCCGTCTATGATGTTAGCAGCTAAGCCAATATTGAATTCTCTTTCGATAATTACAACAGAATTAAATCCAACGACTGTCTTAAGATAGTCGCGTACAGCATTTACACTTAGGAATACATGCTCATCGATAGGGCCATCACTGTAAATTATCAAATCACTATATTCAGCTAATTCATTCGATTTTAACGATTCTACAGTCTTTCTTGTATGCTCTGGTCGATTGTATACAAAGAGCACTATGGGAGCTAAATTCATGCCAATCTAGATAATAAATCTTTTGAGGATTGATAGAGAATACGTGAAGTATGTTGTATTTTCAAAGACCAAGGACATACTAACCAAATAAAGATTAGCCAATGAATTGGATTTGACGGATTACGCTTCGAAAAATATTTTCTTATATACTCATTTAAATTATTACTGTCAATAGTATGAAATCCAGTAGTTTCTTCATTTAAATAAAGCTTCAGCCTATCATCAGTTTTTAAGATAAATCCTTTACGATGCGCCCGTATTGTAAACTCGTAATCAGAAAGATAATGAGGAAGTAGGCTAGGAAAAAAGCCGCCAACCGTCTTAAAATCACGAATCACCAGAAACAAGCCTCTCGTTGATAAACAGTTTATTTCTTCATATTCTTTTGCTTGAAGAAAACTAAGTTTTCGAAAATCAACATGCACGCCTGAATCAATAATTACTTTTGTTTTCTGACTATAACATTTAGCTAAAAACAAGCTTGCAGTAGAAGTCTGCAATAGGTTTACGCCAATTTTCAAAAACTTATTATCGAAAATAGTGTCGTCATTAATAATGAGGCAATAATCATCATTCTTAGCATTAACCAAAAGCCATTTATAACCTTCTTGCAATGCTCCTGCCCACCATAGATCTCCGCTACCCTTTATAACAGTAGTATTCGGTAGGTTTTCAAGAACCATTTCGGAGGTACCATCAGTCGAGCCATCATCAATAAGAACCAAATGATAATTCTCATAAGTTTGATCAAGCAGACATCGTATAAATTTTTCTGTTATATCCCTTCTATTATGGACAGGCAGGAGTATATAGAGTCGAGACATTTTATATTTTTCTTAATATATATAGCCGACTATCGCCCAAATCCAGAGCATCAAATATTCGAGTAAGTACATGATTAATCTTTAATCTATGTGCAACCGATAAAAACTTGACGCCAACTTTTTGAGAAAAAGAATATGTCCCTTTCTGCGCCCAAAATTTTGAAGGTACACCTTCATCAGGATAGGTCAACAAATGCACCCACTGGTAATGCAACCACGAAGACGATGTTATAGTAAAAGACCGCTCTATACGAAACCCGGATTTTTCTGCAGCAATTTGCATCGAACTCTCAGAAAAAAATTGTAAATGATATGGAGCATGCCAATTTATCCAATACCGTCCAAAAAGCCAAGCACCCCAGCCTTTTGCATTAGGCACACTCACTATTAAGTGTCCATCAGGTTTTAAAACCTGAGCAACACCTTGCAATACAGAAATAGGATTTTGAACGTGCTCAAGTACCTGATCCATGGTTACGTAATCAAAAAACGCCGATTCATATCGCTTTGGATCAAACAACCCTACATGAACCTTATAACCAAATTTCTCAGCTACTCGTTTAATATTTTGGTCAGCCTCAACTCCGTATACGTCACAACCTCTGGCTTGGTGATACCCCAAAGTTTCACCAAAACCGCAGCCAATATCCAACACACGCACATTTTTTGGAACCCAGCGAAATGCTGATGCACTCACCCCATTTAGCCACGCTGAAAATCCAGATGCTTCGTAATGCGGTTGGTAGCTTTCGAGACTGAAAGCAGACCGTGGATAGTAGGTTGAATAAAGTGTATTTAGGTCCGCTTGCGAAAAATGCGCATCCAGAAACGCATGTCCACAAATCAAACAAGCTCTCAGCGGATACGTGCCAGAATAGCCATATCGATCATCATGCAAACTGGTGATGATTTCGGATTCGGAATTGCATATTGAACAATTCACTTGTACAACTCCTTGATAGCTACCTTCAGGCCTTTAGGCACCAATGGTACAATTAGCTTTCTTGGGCTAATACTTTTTATCCATGATTGGGAAATCGTTTTTAACAAAACGCTTTTCTCTGCTAGCCCACTAACTTCAAATAGCGCAATTTTGTATAGTTTTACTCTAATAATTGCTTTCATCATTAAAGAATCAACGGATGTCATGCCAGAACTTTCATTACTATAAACTGAATTATCGTGGGTTCTGTAAAACTTCAAGACTTCTGAAACTGCCGTTATTCTACCTCTCGCACTAATCCTAGCCAAAAATGGCACTTCACCATTCGTACACAAATTCTTCCAACCTTTTGAAATTGAAAGACCACAATCCCTGAGAACATTGGTCTTATAAATGCCGTAAATGCAGAAGAAAATATTAGAAGTTGGATATTCAAAAAATAATTGCTTCGCAATGCTCCAATCCGAGTTAATTCTTATTGAGTTTAGCCTATGCATACCAATCTCCCTATCCTCAACATCAATTACTTTGATATCGCATGCGCACAAAACAATTTTTTCATCAGAGAGCATCTCAACTATTATTTTCTCCACAAACTCAGGTTCGCATAAATCATCATCTGCTGCCCAAGCGAAATACTCGCCTTTAGCTTCGTTCAAAACAAACTCAAAATTTCCAATAGGACCAACATTATGACTTTGCTTAAAATATTTAATTCGGCTATCTTTTTTTAAATATTCAATCAGTAAATTGTCTGTTTCGTCATTTTCAGGATTATTGTTTGAAACAATCACTTCCAAATTAAAATAAGATTGATTAAGAATACAATCCAGAGCCTTTTTCAAGCCAGACGTTCTTTTATAAGTAGGGATACCTATAGTAACTAAAGGCTGTCTCATAGTTCACTACTGTTTTCAAATATAACGATCATGACTATCGTATTCTTTTCAGATAACCATCCGGTGCCACAGTAATCAGCAATTTGCTCTGAATTAACTTGTCAATTTCAAACTCCGGATGCGACTTTAGATATTCCCATACGGCGGTTTTGGGATTATTGCCTGGCCCCCATGGACGGTCAGGAAACATCTCGGTGGGCATGTCTTCGACAATAGTATCAAACACCACGCAATAGCTGTCTTTACTAGTAAGTGGAGCATAGGCATTCAATTCAGCCAATACATGTTCATGGGTATGATTGCTGTCCAGGCAAACCAATACTCGGGAATAATTGGCGGCGATAGCGTGAACCTGCTCGATGACATCCTGTGCGATGCTGGAGCCCTGTATCATCTGAATTCGTGAAGCCATCGGGTGCGCCTCGATTGCGGCACGATTATGAGCGCGAATGTCGATGTCGATACCCAGTACCTTGCGATTCGAAACTTTTGGATCAAACGATTTGCCCTCTTCAATAGCCTCGCACATATCCAGTTGCGCCAGCATGGAAGCACTGAAAATCAGCGAGCCGCCATGAGCGATACCTGTTTCTATGATTAGATCGGGTTTTATTTGCCAGATCAATTCCTGCATCGCCACCATATCCTGCGGGTATTGGATAATCGGACGCCCGAGCCAACGAAAATTATAGGTATACCCGCCTACGATACCGGCCCTAAGCATCCAAGTTAATGATTCTAAAAACAAGGTAGGATCATTACCTAAACACCTAATGTTTTCCGCAACTTCTTTTCCGAACAGCTCAGATGTATTCATATGACTTCCTTAGGGTAAAACAATATTGATGGTGTCAACGCGCCCACCAATCTGGGCACCTTGGTAAAGATTCTCGTAGCAGAAGGGCTCGAATCCGGCAGCTTTCATTGCTGCAACCGTGCGATCAATGTCGTACGCGATCCGATGCAGTTGCACCGTTTCTCCATCAAGTATGGCATACGCGGCACGGGAATCGCCGTCACGCGGTTGCCCAACTGAACCAGGGTTACAATAACCAAGCCCATTGAAGTCGACTAGCAACTGCACATGCGTATGTCCTGAGAAAAGCCAGCGTACGCCGTCTGGTACCGTATTGCGGGAAACCGTGTAAAGATATTGATCGCAGGGATCATCGGGACCTCCATGAACAAATAAAAGCTCCTCTTTTCGCAAAAAATCGAGGGAATTGCGCAACCAGTTAACCTGATTCGAGCTAAGAACAGCTCGCTGGTATTCAATGATTTGAGAGACCACTCTGGATCGGGGGCAGTTTTCATTACGGGTGATGTAGCTGTCGTGATTTCCCAAAATGTTCGTTACATGAAACGATTGCAGCAGGTCGATACATTCTCCGGGCTGAGCGCCATAGCCAACCACATCCCCCAATGAGATAAAACGTGAGCAACCCCGCGATCTTGCGTCCGCGATCACGGCTTGGAGAGCGGGCAAATTTGCATGGATGTCAGACAGTATCGCTAGCATGAATTACAAAATCCTCGGAATAGCGCCACGCAATGCCTTTTCGAATGGAAGGCATTTCAGGTGTTTTTTTAAGCAGATAAAAGTCGATGGCCATCGTGGCCTCGTTATACCCAAATGCGGTTCTCAATGAATTGCTACTAGAAAACCTAGGATTTATTTCAAGCAGGTAGGGGGTGTCGCCTTCCATGCGAAATTGCATATTGGTCGGGCCAACGGGGCAGAAATTCTTGCACAGTCGTTCTACTGCCCGCTCCATTATTAGGTGATTTGAAACGACTTCTGCTTCTTGCGTATTGCCCGAGGCAGACAGACGTCGGCGAAATATCAATGGACTAATAAATTCCCCTCCCCCCAGGCCAAATACACCGACGGTATATTCTTCGTCAGTATTGCCAACAATCCTTTGCAGCATCCAATCACCCGAAGCTTTATTGCGCCAATACTCAAAATCTTGCTCATCCTGCAATTTAACGATACCCCGCGACCCATTTCCATGCAAAGGTTTGAGCAATAAGGGAGGAGCTCCTAGTTTATCGATTGCTTCACCCCACGTAGCTGGGCGCATCGAAGGAATGACCGGATAGCCTATCTTGGCAAGAGTATTTCCGAAATCCCATTTATTGGCTGTTTGTTGTATTAATTCTGGAGAATTAAGCGCCAGCCGGGCTCCCAGGGATTCGACCCAGCCTCGGTTTTTATCAAGGAACAACATATCGACTTCAAGCCCGGGCATCACGAGTTGAATTCCATGCCTGCAGATAATAGCTTGCCAAAAAGCAAGATACTCGGGTGAATCCTCCGGATCAGTTGGTTTCAGCTCGAAAGCATCTACCATGTACGGCCCGGGAGATCCGGCACTACGATCAACCCCCACGACCCGGAGAGCACGGCCCGAGGCGCGGAGGCTTCGAACGATTCCCAGCCCAATTATTGCGCCCACACCGGTCACTAAGACAACGATTTCATTACCTGCACTCATTGCACATCCATCGGGCCGAATCGATCGGACGTGCCCGCCTCACGAATTCTTTCTAGCCCTTGCAACGTTGTAAGGGCTGGTTCAAAACCAAGCCTTGCGTAAACCCCATCTTCTTTTGGGAATGCTACCTTACGGAAGGGGGCTTTGTTTTGGTCGATCACAACACTGCCGCCCTTGCCAAACACCTGATAGGCCGATCGCGCCAACTCGACGAGATCAACATCAATGGGGTGCGCCACTGTATGCACACCTGTCAGGTCAGTCTGTGAGGCCAGAATCAATAAGCGCACCGCATCAGAAACATGCATGAAGTTGCGCACGCCGTTGGATGTCGGCATCTTCAAGCTAAGCCCACGCGAGGCATAGGCCACAATGCGGCCAAACCAAGGCTGATGGACACAGCACATGCCGTCTGTATCCCACAGTTGGGGCAGGCGCAAGCTGCAAAATGTTCCACCTGCCCGAGTGATGCCCCAGTCTAAAATGCGCTCAGCCTCTGCTTTGCTAAAACCGTATACACCCATCGGGTCGAGATTAAAACTTGGATCGGAAAAACCCGTACCTGCATAGACGATTTTCTTGGCCTCAGCCTCCCGAGCTATTTCCAAGACTTGGAAACAGCCCCCGACATTGACCCGTAAATTTTCACGCAGCCCTTCTGGGCTATCAACGCCGAAGGCCGATGCACAGTGGATCACAACATCCGCCTTGTATGGCTTTTGGAACACCGGTTCCTGATCGGAACCCAGATTCACCCGGATGTTGCTATCGATCTGGCGCCCCGCACCGATCACCTCAGTTCCCTCGCTAAGTAATTGCCGTGCAACCTCTAGACCTAGCATTGAGGTTGCACCAACGAGAATAACGGAGTTCATTGCACTTCCAGCTCCATTAGCAGGGCCACACACAAATCGGGAAAATCAACGCCAACGCGTAACATCGCCTGCAAATTGGCCTCGAAGTCTTCAAGCGTTTTCAAGACTCCGAGCGGAAGCGGCTTGAGGTAGATGCCCTCTTCGTGCAAGACACGGTAACCCGCACGGGCGACAGCCGCTTTCAGTGTGTCTCGGCAATATTGGCGTTGATGACCAAGCGCAAGGTCATTCGCATTCAGGCTGTAGATATCGTCAATCAAGCCAAGCTCGAGCCCCAGGCGACGATTCATCGATTTGGCGTTTGGCACCGCCACATAAAGCTTGCCGCCCGGCAACAGAAAGTCATGGTAACGCTTGAGTATCAAATCGGGATCATCGACATGCTCAAGAACAAACCCCATCACGATGACATTAAATTTCTGATCTGGGCTGTAATCCTCAAAATAGGTTTCAACGATCTCGCCGCGAAAATCCGGAGTGTTATGCCTGAACTGTTCAATCACGACTGACGAACCATCAAGCACCACATAACGATTGCAGGCATTGGCAAAGATTTTTGCTGAAAACCCATGCCCGAGACCGAGTTCAAGCAGTGATGGAACATGCTTGAAGCGGCTGATAATGCGCTGAGGATACCAATTGAGCATCAGATTGTTTTCAATTTCTGTTACTGCATCCGGGCGATATTCTGATGAAACAGCGTTCAAATCTTTTTTCACTTTCAATCCTTGTCTGCTTGTGTTTTCGCAATAAAGTCGTACCAATCAACCGGGGCACCCTGAATGAGCTTCAACCCATCCTTGCCGCAATTCGCAATCAGATCGAGCGCACTGACATAAGGGGTGAACTCGCCATGAAGCTGTGGATAAGGCTCTAGCACATAGCCTATATATGCAACATCCATACCTTCTTTTTCAAATCCCTGGTGATCTAAATAATTGCGAGCACCATGTCCGGTTAGATAGTAACCCGCATTCAGGCTAAGGCAAATATCTATCAGCCTTCTTGAACTCGCACCTTGAATTTTCATAGCTGACGAAAACAAGAATTCTTTGCTTTCCCCTATCGCAGAAAAATAGCTTACGAGAGCGCTAGTCGAAGCTGATGACAATTCGCTAATTCGGCTATAGCTACCTGCAAATACATCATGCACCAGATCTAGCATTTCTTCTTTGTAAGGCGCACTTGCATAAGCTTGTTTTAACTGACTGATGTGACTTCGCTTCCAATCTTGCGAGTTATCAATCCTGACCTCATTTATGAGTTGCCCTCGTTTCCAGTCAAGCAATGGCACTGTCAACCAACGGATACCATGTTTCGTCTTGATCTGCACACGGTTAAAGAAACCACGCGAGAATTGCACGTCATCGTAATAAACAAAAATATCGCAAAGTCGTATCTGTTGAAGCATTCCAACCCAAGGAAAATACATGGGTTGAGAAACTACAACACAAGGTGACGCACATCTCTGAGAATCAGTCATGCCATTTCCTGGGTGACTTTTCGAATTACGCTTACGACACGAACAATCTCATCGTCATTCATCTCGTGATAGCTTGGCAGGTTGATCGCTCGCTCTGGTATCGACCATGCGTTCTGGTTACTTTGCACGGGATCAAACATAGGTAAGCTGGACAGTGGCCAGAAGAACACGCGCGCATCAATATTTTCTTCATCAAAAGCGGCTTGCAGTTTTTCCCGCGTAATACCGGTTTCGCTCGTAAAAACGGTGGTCGGCATCCAAGCCCCATTAACAATCCCATCTGGCTCAGGATTTAATAAAATACCTGGCAAACCTTTGAATTGCTCGCGATAATAACTGAAAATTTCATGCTTACGATAGATCAACTCTTCAATACGCTCCATTTGTCCACAGCCAATCGCCGCTTGAATATTGGACATTTTGTATTTGTATCCGACCATATCCGGCCAGAACTGCTTGATTTGGCCACGGGCACGACCATGGTTGCTCAACGTCAGTACATGCACGTATAAGTCTGGATCGTTGGTGACAAACATCCCTCCCTCGCCGGTGGTTAGCGTTTTGGTGCCGTGAAATGAAAAAGCTCCAAACTTCCCCATAGAACCGGCGCGTTTGCCATGATACACAGAACCAATTGCTTCTGCCGCATCTTCAATCACTGAAATACCGTATTTTTCGCCAATTTCGAACAATCGATCCATCTCACAAAGATTTCCGTAAAGGTGAACAGCAACAATCGCTTTGGTTCGGGGGGTAATTGCTTGTTCAACCAAATCCGGATCAAGGCACCAAGAATCCGGAAGAATATCGACAAAAACGGGCTTTGCTCCCAGATGAACAATAGGCGCAGCAGTGGCGATCCAATTGGTATCAGCCATGATAACCTCGTCGCCTGGACCTATTCCCAATGCCGCCATACCCATATGCAACGCACCGGTACAACTCGATGTGGCAATGGCATATTTGACACCTAGATGGGCTTTAAACGCCTCTTCAAAGCGGTTGATATAGTCGTAGCATTTGTCGCCCCAACCATTCGCCGCCGCGTCGGTGGCGTAGCGGACCTCCAATTCGGTGATCGAAGGTTTGGTGTAATGTATGCGCGGCTTCATTGAATCTCCAATTTTGGCACTGCGGTGACAAACTTAGCCCCAAGTTCAGCTAATTTTGCATTTTGGGTTTTGACCTCAGCTGCAATATTCCAAGGTAGGATCACCAAATAGTCGGGGCGCTCTGCAAACAGCGCCTCGGGCGACAGAATTGGAATATGACTACCCGGCATGAATTTGCCCTGCTTGGAAGCAGCGGCATCACAAACAAATGGCAATAAATCAGGCTTTATGCCGGCGTAATTGAGTAAGGTATTGCCTTTAGCGGCTGCACCATAGGCGGCTACTGTTTTCCCTAAGCGTTTTTGTTCGATCAAAAAACCAAGAAAATCATCTTTGACCCGATCCGCTTTAACCTGAAAGGCATGATAGGTATCCAGGTCGCGCAAACCTTGTCGCGCTTCTGCAGTAAGTACAGCATCGACTGCGGAAGTGGCTGAAATTGATTTTTCCGCATGGCAACCATAAATGCGCAGGCTTCCGCCGTGAGTTGGCAATTCTTCCACATCATAAATCCGCAAACCGGCTTGCTGAAAAATCCGGTTAACCGTCCATAACGAAAGATAAGAGAAATGTTCGTGGTAAACGGTGTCAAACTGGGTATGTTCGATGAGGCGCATCAAGTGCGGAAATTCCAGTGTGATAGTGCCATCGGGTTTAAGCACGGTTTTAAGCCCGGCCGTAAAATCGTTGATATCCGGGACGTGCGCAAAAACATTGTTGCCGATGATCAGATCGGCCTGCTTTCCTTCGGCAACGAGGCATTCTGCCAGCTTTTTACCGAAAAATTCGCGCAACACCGGGACACCTTGCTTCTCAGCGGCAGTAGCAGTGCTATCGGTTGGTTCTATGCCGAGACAGGGGACCCCTGATGCAACAAAGTTTCTGAGCAAATAGCCGTCATTGGAGGCAATTTCGATCACCTGACTGTTTTTGTTTAGTCCAAGCCGCTCGGTAATCATACTGACGTAACGCGCAGCATGATCCAACCAGCTTTTTGAAACGGAAGAAAAATAGGCGTAATCGTGACTAAAAAGCTGGTCGGCCTCGGCGTAATCTTCGGTTTGCACCAACCAGCAATGCTCGCAGACAAACAATTTAAGCGGGAAATACAACTCGGGCTTGTTTAGATCGGCAACCGTTAAATAGGCATTCGAAGGCGGCGCAAACCCCAGATCAAGAAAAACATGTTCGAGTGGGGAGTGACAATGTCGGCAATTCATAGTTTGATTCCGAAAAAATCTTGAGGGATCAAGGCATGTTGGCGATCGCGAACGGAAAGATCGGTTACCGGCAATGGCCAGGTAATGGCTAAACGGGGATCATCATGGCGCAAACCAGCCTCAGCGGACGGCTGATAAAAAGCGGTATGTAGATAAAGCAATTCGCTTTCGGACTCCAATACCTGAAATCCATGGGCGCATCCTTCTGGGATCACCATCATCTTAGGGCTGTCCGCACTCAATTCCTCGGCATGCCATTGCAGAAAAGTGGGCGAATCTTGACGCAAATCGACAGCAATATCCCATACACGCCCGTTTAAACAGCGGATTAGTTTCATTTCCGCATGCGGCGGATGCTGGAAATGCATACCACGCACCGCGCCTTTAGCATTGGTAAGGGAATGGTTGATTTGCACTATTCGCCGAGTGCCAATAAGTTCGTTTAGTTCCTGCTCGCAATACAAACGTGAAAATGCGCCGCGATGATCCTTAAACACAGCACTTTCGACGATGACGACGCCTGATATTTTTGTTTGACGAAGGTTCATGAGGACGCCCACCCAACTCCAGCCATTTGAGCAGAAGCGATATAATCGGCCAATTGTACCTCACTGGACAGCTGGCCATTTTGATAGTAATGACGATACCATTGACCTGTTGCTTCAAGTGTTTTATCGAAATTCCAAACAGGTTTCCAACCTAACAGGGTTTTGGCTTTAGCATTATCCAGGTACAGTAAATTCGCTTCATGTGGCTGAGGTTGATCAGTAGTTTGCCAAGTCATTTCCGGCCAGTTCGCTTGCAAACCCGCCAAAACGTCTGCCACAGTCCGGTTTCCTTCGGTTTCCGGGCCGAAATTCCAGGCATCAGCCATTTCTGTTTTACCTTGCAAAAGTTTTTGTCCGAGCAAAAGATAACCGCTGAGCGACTCTAGTACATGTTGCCAAGGCCGCGTCGCAGATGGCGAGCGAATTAGTAGCGTTTTTTGTTCCGCCAACGATCTCACCAAGTCAGGGATCAGTCGGTCTTCCGACCAATCACCACCGCCAATTACATTGCCGGCCCGAGCAGACGCCAACAACGGTGCTTCGGCATGATGAAAAAAAGCCTTACGATAACTATTGACCACCAGTTCAGCCGCAGCTTTAGATGCGCTATAAGGGTCATGCCCGCCTAGGCGATCACTCTCCCGATACCCCCAGGCCCATTCTTGATTTTCATAGCATTTGTCAGTAGTCACCACCACGATCGCTTGCAAGGTAGCAGAATGTCGACAGGCTTCCAACAAATTGGCGGTTCCCATGACATTGGTAGACCACGTTTCGAGGGGTTCTCGATAGGAACGTCTGACTAGCGGTTGCGCGGCGAGATGAAAAACAATGTCCGGCTGAAATTCTGCAACAATTTTTGCCATTTCTTCCGCATCGCGAATGTCATGCAAATACTGCGGAATATCAATACTAAGCAATTCCCAATGATTGGGCGTACTTTCAGGTGGCAACGAGTAACCAAAGACATTTGCACCCAGCTTGGTTAGCCAAAGCGCTAACCAACTACCTTTGAAGCCAGTATGCCCGGTTACCAAAACCCGGCGTCCTCGATATTGCTCACCAAATAATTTCATGTCCATACTTTCCAGGGCGGAATGGTATTCCAAAGCTCCTCAAGATGGTTTTTGTCACGCAATGTATCCATCGCTTGCCAGAACCCAGTATGTTTAAAAGCCAATAATTGAGCTTCGGAAGCAAGTCTTTGCAATGGTTGCGATTCCCAACTGGTTTGATCGCCCTGTATGTAATCGAAGACATCCGGCTCCAACACAAAAAAACCACCGTTTATCCATGAACCATCACCTGCTGGCTTTTCTTGAAAGTGATGCACCAAATTACCCTGTAAATTCAGCGCGCCATAGCGACCTGGGGGTTGGATGGCGGTTACAGTAGCGTATTTTCCAGCTTTGCGATGAAAGGTAATTTGTTCGGCAATATTGATGTCCGCAACTCCATCGCCATAGGTAAAACAAAACGTCTCATCGCCGACATAACTTTGCACTCGCTTAAGTCGTCCACCTGTCAATGTTGATTCGCCGGTATCAACTAATGTCACGCGCCAAGGCTCGGCATTTTTTTGGTGAACTTCCATATTGTTATTTTCCATGTCAAAAGTGACGTCAGACATATGCAAAAAGTAGTTAGCGAAATATTCTTTAATTACATATCCTTTGTAACCCAAGCAGATAATGAAATCGTTAATCCCGTAGTGGGAATAGATTTTCATCAAGTGCCAAAGAATGGGCTTTCCACCGATTTCAATCATCGGTTTAGGTCTGAGGTGTGATTCCTCACTAATACGGGTACCTAATCCACCCGCAAGAATGACTACTTTCATTTAATATCCTGGTGAATATTCCAAATTAACTTGGGCCGTACTACACCAGGAATCATTCCAGCATAGCCGTAACGGTTTGAACTTTCATCCATTGGATCAACCACATTGAAAGTTAGGGCATTTTGGTCAAAAAAATCAACCTCGAATGAACCTGAAGTTAAATAAGTGGTTAAGGCCAATCCTACAAAATACGCCCCTTCATTCAAAAGATTACTTGGAACTTTACAATCTGCAATATAATCACCGGGAGTCGTAACAGTAACCCCATCAGCATTCGATACAAACACACAGGTACCATTTGCAGCTGAAAAATGAAAGTTTGGCACACATTTTCCATCAACCGGCTTCTTAATCTTATAACGCATTCGTACAACTAACTGCTCATGAATAGATATATCTGAAGCGCTACTTAAGCCAATTAATTCACCATTAATTAATGCCGCCCTATCACTCTCAAATAATTTGCTTGCTCTAACATTCTGTTCATTTTGTTTTTGATAGTAATGCAAAACAGCATCTGAAATCCGTCCCTGGAATACTAATCGACCAGCCTCAAGCATAATTCCTTTTTGACAAAGGTTAGAAATCATCGCCATATTGTGACTAACAAATAAAACTGTGCGCCCTTGGTTGCTAACCTCCTCCATTTTACCCAAGCACTTTTTCTGAAATTGCATGTCACCGACAGCCAGAACTTCATCAACTATCAATATTTCAGGCTCAAGATGCGCGGCCACGGCAAAAGCGAGACGAACATACATGCCGCTACTGTATCGCTTGACCGGGGTGTCTAAAAATTTTTCTACCTCCGCAAACGCTACTATTTCATCGAATTTCTTCTGAATTTCAATTCGAGACATTCCTAAAATAGCACCGTTTAGGTAGATATTTTCCCTTCCGGTTAGCTCGGGGTGAAAACCGGTGCCGACCTCCAATAGACTAGCCACTCGGCCATTGATTTCAATGCGTCCCTTAGTAGGTTCGGTAATGCGGCTTAGAACTTTTAGTAGCGTTGATTTTCCAGCACCATTACGGCCTATGATGCCGACACGATCACCCCGATTAATCTCGAACGATATATCTTTTAGCGCCCAAAATTCTTCAATTTCGTCACCCTGCACAATCGCTTGCCCCCGAAACATATCACGAGTTTTACGGGCAAGATTAATCGCATTTCTAGCCATCACGTCACGCAATGAGGTATACCTCTCACCTTTAGCGGTGTTATGCCCGACAAAATAGGATTTACTTAAGTTTTCTACAGAAATAGCAAAATCTTTGGTCATTCGTTTATCTATTAAATTAAATCGGCAAAGCTCTTTTCCATCTTGCGAAACTGGCGTATACCAAGACAAAGAAAAAAAACGATGACACCCCAACTGATCATAAAAGCATTCCAATCAATGGGTGTTTGTCCGCCAAGCACCGCCCAACGAAAACCATCGATGACCCCTACAACAGGATTGAGGGAATAAAGTAGCCGCCATTGTTCAGGCACCACCAAAGAGCTAAAACCTACCGGCGATACGTAAAGCCCAATTTGTACAATAAAAGGTATGATGTAACGAAAATCCCGATATTTTACATTAAGTGCAGTGATATATAACCCAGGACCAAGACTGGCAAGAAAAGCCATAATTACAAAAAGTGGCAAGGTCAAAATTTGCCAACCAGGTAAAAATTGATAATAAATCATTAAGCCAATCAGAATAACGAAACTTATCAAAAAATCCACGAAAGACACAACAACCGCCGCCGTTGGTACTATAAGCCGAGGAAAATATACTTTGCTAATAAGGTTGGCGTTACCAATAAGACTATTAGATGACTCAGACAATGCCGTAGAAAAAAATTGCCATGGTAATAGTCCGGCAAAAACCATCAATGAATAAGGCGCTGTCCCTTCGGTTGGTAATTTAGCGATTTGACCGAAAATTACGCTAAACACTATCATAGTAAGAAATGGCCTAATTAGCGCCCATGCCAGACCGATTATGGTTTGTTTATATCTTACTGAAATATCGCGCCACGCCAATACATAAAAAAGTTCACGGTAGCGCCAAAGATCTCGCCAGTAATGGCGCTCGGCCAAACCGGGTTCTATTACAAGGGTTTTCATTTAAGTTATAAAATTAGTTATAGACAAAGCAGTGGGTTTTGTTGATAAGCCACTAACGAATATCAACACAGCGAAGAAACAGGGTCAGAACCCTATGATTTGCTGCCAATACTCAATCCTCCGAAATATAGACTGGATTTCCACATCCCACACTCGACAGTTTAACCTTGGCATGAAACAAATGACCCAAAATACAAGCATCAAACATTCTTTGCTAACTCAGTGCTTTCAGACTCCGTTCAGAACCCTTCCCAAGGATTTAATCAGCGATTGATTCTTGCAATACCGTTAATCCCTTATTGGCAAACTCAAGCAATTCGTTATAAGCCGTTTTTTTGATTACAGCCCTAATGATGTCAGGTTCTATATTGAGATAATCATGTACTAGCGCATTTCTCATACCAATAATTTTGCGCCATTCTACATCATTCACCGCCTCAACGCCTTGTTGAGATAGTTTTTCGAACGCCGCATAGGCATCGGCAGGTGCTGTTTTATAAAAAACGTAATTCCAATGTTTGGCGATGCCGATACAGGCTTCTATCAACACTTGCAAGGTGCGCTCAGCTGCTCGATATTCGTAACGACTTAATTCCCGTTGATTAATAATATCCGTTAATCCTTGCAACTCGCTTTTCAACTCAGCAAGATGCTCTCGCATCGAAAAAACATAGGTATCATCCATTTCTGATACTCATAGCCTGTTGTTTTTTATAGTGAAAAAGGTAATCTATCTCCCATTTCGACATGATGCGCTGCAACTCTTGGGCGAGACGATAAGTATTTTTACAAAGCCACAATTCGCCGTTTTTTAGCACAGACATGGCTAGCGGAATGGGTGCGGCATTGATGTCCAATACACTCAATTTTCCCTCAGGCAAATTTAATGTGTGCAGCCAATCCAAAGCGAGTAACTCCGGCCTTAATCGACGCTCGACCACATCGTTTTCCCAGGTTTTAAACGCAACCGCCAAGTCGATATCGCTGTTCTCGTGCGCACTGCCTTTTGCATACGATCCATATAGCCAAAGCAACTCTATGTTGTCATTTGATTTTGCCAGCTGAATTAACTGGGCTTTTAAATCGTTAAAATCCATGCTGTTTTTTCGCGCGGAACGGGTAGCGTCCAAATAAGCCTTTTATTGATGTCACCATTTTCAATCATTTCAAGTAATTGACAACAAAAAGTGCAGCGGAGGCGATTTTAACGCCAGCGACCACAACACAAACCGCCGCTGTCTCTGCTACATATCTTCGAACCGTTTCCCACTATTTTTGGGCAATTTACTCCATAACCGTAGGATCGATTCACGCGGTATGATGCGGCACCAAAAATCATTCAACAGGTGCAAGCAAATAGATGCAAAGTCTTTTACCAAATACAAAGGGCCATTGTCCCTTAAAGCCTCAATCACCCGTTCAATTCAAGCCACTAATCAAATCACTAATCTTTTTCAAACCGGCCAAGCTTTCGCCTCTGTCAATTATATTTAGCCATGGCTTTTTATATTTTAAGCAGATCATTAACCTTATCGTTTAATAACGCCAGTTCCCTGTAAAAAACCGTCCTGACCAGCAAGTACATTTCAGCTATTTTTTCTGGAATATAGTCATGTACGATTCTGTTGCGCACATCTCGCATATCCAGCCAAATATCAATATCGGAAATAAGCCCAGCTTTCTCCATTTGGTGTAAGCTGTCTCTTAGCGTCTGGCTTTGCTGAGCTTGCATGTAATATTCATAGGTCCTAAAGAGCTTGATCGCTACTTCTACAATACGGATAAACCGATCACTTAACGCATCAAAAGGCTCCAATTCGTCTGCAGTATAGGCTTTATCCACTTCAAAGCCCGATGTTTTATTAATACTGGCACTCAGCAACAGAAAGACTTTTTGGTATTTTTGCGCAGCAATTGTTAGCTGCTGAATATCTAGCTGATTCATAAATCGATGAGCGCTTCCTTATCAATTGACTTAACAAAAAGCGACTGTTCTTCCGTCATGGCTTGGGGATTTATAACGACCACATCGATTTTTTCTTCGCAATTTTTAAAATAATCCCGGGTAAATTTTAGAGACAATTCAAAACTAGGTTGCTGAGAAAAAATTAACACATCCACATCACCGCCGTGGGCGTTTTCATTTAGCCGCGAGCCAAACAAAAATGCTTCATCATCAGGATCAAGATGTTGTAAGGCTTGTTTCAAAGCGTATCTTTGAGATTTATCGAGGCGCATTTAGATTTAATAAAACGCTTAAGACTATCGAGGCACAATCGGGCTAACATTCAATCAATTATCTATTTCAAAACAAACACATCTAAGTAATTGCGATTTGCCATCTACTGTAAGGCCGGGAATAGTATCACAGGATATGATAAATCTAACCTCCGAGATGTTATTTCAGCCAATTGTTGGACGAATTAGACAAGCACCGGTCGCCAACGCCCCCACAATCTCCTCTACTTCTTCAGCGTCCAAACATTCTCCAAAGTGGCACTTCGCTGCCTCTCCCGGCGACTATCGCCCTGCTCCCAGCCATCGATACTGGCCCTAATGTCGGCCGCCACCTTGCCCGCCAGATAATAACTATGCTCGACTATGCCATGCACAACCGGGGTGCAGTCGATTTGATGCACTTTGTTGTGCAGCAAGGCTGGATGCGCGGCGCCCGCGCCTCCCAAACGCTCCGGATTACCCTTGCTATAGTCGGAGATCACCATCGCGGTATCCTGCCGATTATGATAAAGCGATATGTTACGAGCAATCTGGTCGATTTTTTCCAGCGGCTGCCCCGCCTCCATAACGTTATCGTCCACATCGGGCGCGCATAGAAACACGTGTTCGAAGATACGCGGCAAGCTATTGCCCGGCGTAAAGTCCGTAATTCTGGACAAGGCACTTTGCAATAAAAAATTGCCCATGGAATGGCACAGCAGATGGATATCCTGGCCACAGAGCTGTTTGCCGCCTTTTTTAGCCTTATCGCGCAAATCGGCCAGAAAATCGCGTAATTTCAAAAAGCCGCGCCCCACGGCAGCACCGGAACCGACGGCCTCCGAACGATCGGATTTATAAGATACCCACGGCAACGCCAAGCCATCGGAAGGCCAACTGAATAAAACCACTTGCACTTTTTGCGCTTCATCCCGGGTTGGGGCGTTTCCCAGCATCAATTGCAACGCCAATGCCGAACCTACCGCATCGTTCCAGGCCACATTAAAGCCATGGATATAAATCAACACATCGCTGCTGCTTTGCATGTCCTGCATCAAATCGGCAAACATGGCTTTGGAACCCAATTTAGTATTGGCCTGGGCTTGTTCGGCAATATCCGCTTTGATGGATTCCTCATAGACGACAATTTCGGCTTCCTCCGCGCATCCCGCCAGATAAGCAGCCAACTTTTCGCCATCGCCGGCCCCGCAATCTTTCAACGGTGCATTCAGATATTTTTGCACCGTCTTGTGGTCCGCATTGACCCTCATAACCCCAAAACGCAGATTCTCCATGCCGTCGTCGCTAAATTTCTTCCCGTAACTATCCGGGTGCCAACGCGACCCCTTATGCTTACGGTTTGTCGCATAATAGAGCTTATATTCGAACATAAAGCCTCCTTTTAGTTAATAATGAACCATAATTACGCTCACGCGAAAAACGGATCATTAAAGCGTAGACCGGAAATACGCGTTTCGCCCAATTCTAGCTCAATAACCCGAGACCCCACATGACAATAGAGGCTAGTTAAATCTCATATGGAATCCACAATCAACCTATTCCCGCATTTTCAACCCATCGTCAGTGTGGCCAACGGCAAAATTATCGGCTATGAAGCACTAGCCAGACAGCTGGACGCCAACAACAAAATCATCTCCGCCGGCGCGCTGTTTTCCTCGCCGAATTTAGACGAAAAACAACGCACCGAGCTGGATCGGCAAGTGCGCTGGCAGGCTTTGCAAAAATTCGCCGAGCTGGACAGCAACACTTATTTGGCGATCAATATTTCCGCGGCCTGGATCAATAATCTGCGCCATCTCAATGCGCTACCCACCTTAAAGATGCTGGAAGAACTCAACATCGATCGTCAGCGCATCATTATTGAAATCACCGAAGACCATGCCGACCTGAATAAATTAAAGGAAATCGTCAAACGCTACCGCAAGCAGGGACTGCGGGTGGCATTAGACGACTTTGGGGCCGGTTCGTCGCAATTACAGCGGGTACTGGCAATACATCCGGACATCATAAAAATCGACATGCGCTTATTCAAGCAAGCCACCAAAGGCGGTCTTGCCAGCGAAGTGGTACATCTGATGACCCGACTGGGCAAACGTACCGGCTGCCAGATTATTTGCGAAGGCGTGGAAACCGACGAGGAGTTTTTGTTCGGGCTCAGTTGCGGTGCGCAATTCATGCAAGGTTATCTGTTTTCGCCCGCCCAAGCCGAATTCAAACAGCCGCAGCTTTACGAACAACACATCATCTCGTTACGTAACAAGTTCCTGAAAAATACGGTAACCAAACTGCAAACCAAGGTCGCCGCCATCAACACCACTAAGGAACTTATTTACCGTTTATCCGAAGTATTACAGGGCGATTTTAATTTGAACGAATTGGCTAGCTGGAATTTCGCCCAAAGCGATGTTGTGCGTTTTTATTTGTGCGATAACCAAGGCAATCAACTCTCCCCGGACTTCAGTTTTTTAGAAAACCAATGGTTTACCGACCCTCGCAAAATTGGCTTCAATTGGTCCTGGCGGCCTTATTTTTTTCAGCTACTGGCCCTGGAAGCCGCGGGCGACCGCAACCGCATCGTCACCTCGGAGCGTTATCGCGACTTCGCCAGCGACTTATTATGCAAAACCCTATCCTTGCGTCTGGATCCAGACCGCATATTGCTGGTAGATATCGTTGCCAATGAATAGCTGACCTCGCGATTTCAACCGGAAGCGGTTCGGGCCAGTGGTCACGCCCGCTTGCCCGGCTGGAATTTGGCTGCCGACGATACCTGTCAACTGCGACTGTGTTATATCGTATAAACTGTTGGGTTTATCAACTTCCCAGCCTTTCAAGAACGGGCCAATGAAATGTCATGGCAAATTTCGACGAAGAAAACAACCGCTTAACGATCAAACTGGTTTACTACGGTCCCGCGCAGAGTGGTAAAACCACTAATCTGATGCGTTTGCACGATATTTTGCGCACCGACCTAAAAGGCGAAATGATGCTGATGGAAACCGCCAACGATCGCACCCTGTTCTTCGATTTATTGCCGCTGGGTTTTAAAGCCCCATCGGGTCTGCTGATTAAATTCAAGCTCTATACGGTACCCGGTCAAGTAATACATGACAGTACCCGCAAAGCGGTACTATCACGGGCCGACGGCGTGGTATTCGTCGCCGATTCGCAACGCACCCAAAGCACCAATAACGGCGAAGCCTTTTCCAACCTGGAAGACAACGCCGCCCGCGTCGGCATCGACTTCGACCAGTTGCCTTTAGTGGTGCAATTCAATAAGCGCGACCTGCCCGACATTTTGAGCGAGGCAGAAGTATTGCAACGTTGGCAGTCCGCGCCCTGGCCGGTACTTTTCAGCTCGGCATTGGCCGGCGGCGGCGTGGTTGAGACCTTCCACGCCTTATTACACCAGGTTTATAACCATCTGGATCAGGAATTTGACTTTCAATGCCTACACCATTTGTCCCAGGCGGCCTTTGTCGATCAGGCCTGTGGCCGAATAGACAATCAGGCGTAATCCGATGTCTAAAGAATCCGACCACGATTTCGAACGCGATTTAAGTTTAAACGAGTTACTGCACGGTATCGACAAACAGCGTCTGGAAACGGCTTTGCATACCCTGTTGAACGCTCCGTTAGCCATTTTCAACCAACAAGGCGAATGCCTGTTGGGCGCGCCCGAGCAAGCAAAAGACGCCATCAGCCAACCCTTATACGGCGAACTGGAACCCATCGGCCGCCTCACCGCCGCCATCCCCCAAGACCGCTTAAAAGCCGCCACTGCCCTGATTACCCTATTACTTCGCGCCAATGCCCGCTACTTAATGGCCTCGGATTTACACCTGCAAACTCAGCAAGCGGACTTTGAAGAATTGCAACGCCGACACACAGCCTTGGAACAATCCGAGCAACGCTATAAAGCCTTGGCGGAAAACCTGGAGCTTCGCGTTCAGCAACAAGTTAAAACCATAGAAAGCGCCCAACTAAAACTTTACGAAACCGAAAAACTCGCCTCCGTGGGCCGTCTGGCCTCGGGAATCGCTCATGAAATCAACAACCCGATCGGCTTTATCCGCAGCAATTTGACCACGGCCTGCTCGTACCTGGACGCCCTGAAGAAAATCGGCGCTATGCTGCCATCCTGCCAGGACATGAGCGCCTTAAAATCCGCCTGGCAACAGGCAGACATGGATTTTATCCAGCAGGACATGCAAGACATCCTGGCTGAAAGCATAGACGGTACCGAACGGATCGCAGCCATCGTAAAAGACTTAAAAGGCTTTTCCCGCATCGACGAAACCGCACGCGAAGAAGCCGACCTTAACATGCTTATCCGGCAAGTCTGCCATGTGGCCACCGCCGAATGGCGCGACAAAGCCGAATTGCATTTGGATTTAGGCGTATTGCCGTTGCTGCACTGCCATCCCGGCGAGCTAGGGCAAGTGTTTTTAAGTGTTTTGATGAATGCCGTTGACGCCACGACCGTCCTGGGTAACATTCACTTGCGTACCGCCTTTCAAGACAATCAAATTACTATCGAGGTACGAGATAACGGCCGCGGCATTACCGAGACCGACATGCCGCACATTTTCGACCCGTTTTTTACCACCAAGGAAGTAGGCAAAGGCATGGGACTGGGGTTGAGCGTGTCGCGCAATATTGTCCAGGCCCATGGCGGCAACCTGACAATCAAAAGCCGGCCCACCGGCACGCGGGTAACGATTAGTCTGCCTGTCAAACCGCCCGTCACTCATGTCGAAATATAGTTCACTATTTACCGGCGGACATCCGGATAGCGACTCAGCTGGTAAGCACAATTACCGCTTGCTGTTCGTTGACGACGAAGCCAATGTATTGAGTGCTTTGCGGCGGATTTTTCGGCGGGAGAACTACCGCATCGACACCGCCATGTCCGGCCAGGAGGCCTTGCAACTACTCAAGGACAATGCCTATCAACTCATCATTACCGACTACAAAATGCCGCATATGAACGGTGCGGAATTGTTAAAACGCATCAAAGCCCTGCACCCGGATACCATTCGCATCATGTTGACCGGCCAAGCCGACACCGGCGCGGTCATGGGCGCCATCAATGATGGCGCGGTCTACAAGTTTATTTTAAAACCCTGGAACGATGACGATTTGCGCATTACGGTCAGTCTGGCGCTGGAACAATACGACCTGATCAACAAAAACAAAAAACTCAACATAGAAAATCAGGAAAAAACCAAAGAAATTGGCAAACTCCGCAAAGCGGTCGGTTCCGATGGCGGCCAGATTGCCATTTTGCTGAATAAAAAAAACCTACTCAACAATACCCAGTTGCAGGAAGTATTTAAACTCAAACAAAACGCCGACGACTCGGTTCTGAAACTGATCCTGGATCGGCAATGGCTAGACGAAGCCGTCATCCGCGACATCTTGCGTAAGGATTTGCTGGTGGAAGAGATCGCCCCGGCCGAATTTCAAGTCGAACCCGAGGTGCGTAATCTGATCCCGCATTCGATTTGCCGGCAACATGCGGTTCTGCCCTTAAAAATCGAAAACGGCCAATTACTCGTGGCAATGGCCGATCCGGTCAATCTGGATTTACAAACCGAATTAAGTTTCATGAGCGGACTGCCATTGAAAGTGGTGATGGCCAATGTCGCCGAGATTCAGCGAAAAGTAGAGGACACTTATGGCGGCATGCCATCGTTTAGCGACTTTAACGCCATTGTAGCCACCGAAGATCCTTTCGAAAACATCCAAATCGTCATCGACGAAGAGGATACCAACCTATCGCTGGGGCAACTTTTAAAGCAAACCGAAGAACCGCCGGCAATACGTTTGGTCAACGCCGTTATCCTGGAAGCCATTCGTTTGGGGGCTAGTGACATACATATCCAACCCCGCGCCAAAAGCGTCGCCGTGCGCTATCGGATCGACGGCATCCTGGAAGATAGAATTTATATCCCGCATCATTTCCACGGCCCGTTGGTTTCACGCATTAAAGTCATGGCCGCAATGGACATTGCCGAACGCCGGCGTCCGCAAGACGGTCGGGTGACCATAAAAACCCCCAACCGTATCATTGACCTGCGCATATCCACCCTGCCGGTTTTAAACGGCGAAAAACTGGTGATGCGAATTTTGGATCAAAACGCATCGATACACCCGATCGATCAACTGGGTTTCTCAACCTGCGATTTGGTTAAACTGGAGCGGCTGATCAATAAACCGCAGGGCATCATTTTGGCCACCGGCCCGACCGGTAGCGGTAAAACCTCAACTCTTTATTCCTTATTGCAGCACTCGGCCACTCCCAGCAAAAATTTTGTCACACTGGAAGAACCGGTTGAATACTATCTGGATACCGCCGGTCAAGTGAACCTCAAAGGCAAAATCGATCTGACTTTCCCCGCCGTATTACGCGCCGTCTTGAAGCAGGATCCGGACGTGATTTTATTGGGTGAAATACGTGATCTGGAGACCGCGGAAATAGCGTTCCAAGCGGCCTTGACCGGCCATCTGGTGTTTTCCACCCTGCACGGTAACTCGGCCATCGCCACCATTGCCCGCCTGTTCGATATAGGCCTGAAGCCTTACAGCATAGCCAGCAGCCTGGCAGGCGTCATCTCCCAAAGGTTGGTGCGTAAAATTTGTCCGTATTGCCGCACACCGACTCAAGTCGATCCAAACTTGCTGGAACAATTGGGGCCGCTATTTAGTAACCTCAACCAACCACTATTTAAGGGTCAAGGCTGCGAACACTGCTCCTCCAGCGGTTATCACGGCCGAATTTGCCTGATCGAGCTATTAATTCCCAATGAAGAACTGCGCGACATGATTGCCAGACAAGCCGGACATCTGGAATTCAAAAATGCCGCCCTAAAAAACGGCTATAAAACCGTAGCCGATGATGCGCTCAGCAAGGTGTTACAAGGTTTGACCACTTGCGAGGAAATCCTGCGGGTGTTGGGCCCGCAAGACATTTAAACCGGATAACGGCACGACTGTTTCGGGCACGACCTGAAATGCTATGCTACGACACTAATCAAACCCACCCTGGAGTTTTTATGCAGTACTGGCTGATGAAATCCGAACCCGAAGCCTTCAGTATCGACGACCTGGCCGAACGTCCCCGGCAAACCGAACATTGGGACGGCGTGCGTAATTATCAGGCCCGCAATATGATGCGCGACCAGATGAAAGTCGGAGACCTGATCTTTTTTTACCACTCCAATTGCCAGCTGCCGGGCATTGTCGGCATCGCCGAAGTCGCCAAGGAAAGCTATCCGGATTTCACCGCCTTCAATCCCGACGACCAACATTTCGATCCGAAAAGCAATCCGGACCAACCTACTTGGTATATGGTCGACGTAAAATTTGTGCGTAAACTGCAACGCACCATCAGTCTGCAGGAACTAAAACCGCAACAGGCGTTGGCCGAACTGGCCTTGGTCAGACGCGGCAACCGTTTATCGATCATGCCGATCACCCAACAACAATGGGATTTTATCTTGGGCCTGAAATAACCCGATTAGCCTGAAAAACGTTCGATCAGGCGCTTTTCCACATCGGCGGCGGGTTCCGGTTTATGAAACCAATAACCCTGGTAATAATCGCAGCCGTTTTCCCGCAAGAAGGCCAATTGCTGCTCGGTTTCCACGCCCTCGGCCAATACAGCCAGTTTTAAAACGCGCGACATGGCGATAATGGTGGCGGTAATTTCCCTGTCGTTCAAATCCTCGAAGAGCCCCCGCACAAAGCTTTGATCGATTTTTAGTTTATCGATCGGAAAACGTTTCAAATACGCCAAAGAAGAATACCCCGTACCAAAATCGTCGATGGACAGCCGGACGCCAAGCTCTTTTAAGGCGTTCAAGGTGGCAATGGACTGCTTGGCATCGTCCATCAACATACCTTCGGTCAACTCCAGCTCCAGATAATCCGCCGGAAAACCGCTGTCCGCCAACACCTGGCTGACCAATTCCACCACATCGACCGACTGAAACTGCCGCACCGACAAATTCACCGCCATGATCATGGCCGGCAAGCCGGCATCGATCCAGGCCTTTCCCTGTTTGCAGGCGCTGCGTAGCACCCACTCACCCAACGGTACGATCAGCCCGGTTTCTTCGGCAATCGGGATAAATTTTCCCGGCGACACGATGGCCTCTCCCGGCGGCTGCCACCGCACCAGCGCTTCGACGCCCACGGCAGACTCATCACGGGCATCTATCAACAACTGATAATGCAGCACAAATTCTTCGTCGGCGAGGGCCCTGCGTAAACGGGTTTCCAGGTTAAGTCTTTCGCTGGCCGCGCTACTCAACGCCTGGGTGTGGAAGCGAAAGGTGTTGCGGCCTTCCTGTTTCGCCAGATACATAGCCATGTCGGCATGCTGTATCAATTCGGTGACATCGCCGGCATCGTCCGGATACAGGCTGATACCGATGCTCACGCCGAGATAAATTTCTTGTCCGCCGTTCAAATGAAACGGCGGCAGCAACAAATCGATCATGGCTTGCGCCACCGTGGCGGCCGTTTCGGCTGCCTCGATATGCTCCAATACCAGTAAAAATTCATCGCCCGCCAGGCGGGCCAAGGTATCTTCATCCCGTAAACGCTCGCTCAACCGAATAGCCAACAGATGCAATAACTCATCCCCACTAGGATGCCCCAAACTATCATTGACTGTTTTAAACCTGTCCATATCCAGATACAGCACCGCCACCCTATGTCCGTGCCGTTCGGCATGCTCGACCGCATGCCGCAGACGCGATTGCACCAGCAACCGATTAGGCAAGTTGGTTAACGGGTCGAAATGCGCCAAGCGTTCCAGACGGGCCTCGGACTCCTTGATTTGCGATATGTCGCTGAATACGCCGACATACTGGCAAGCCAAGCCCTGTTGGTCATATACGGTATTGATAGTCAGCCACTGCGGATAAAATTCACCATTTTTACGCCGGTTCCAAATTTCGCCCTGCCAGTGGCCCGTCGCCGACAGCTCGGACCAGAGTAGTTGGTAAAAAGCACTATCATGGCGGCCCGATTTTGAGAAGTTAGGGTTTTTACCTAACGCATCGGCTTCGCTATAGCCGGTAATTTCCGTATAGGCACGGTTAATGGCTACGATGCGATGTTTTAGATCGGCAATCAAAATACCTTCGCGGGTCGAATCGAAAACCGCGGCCGCTTGGCGCAAAGTATCCGTGGCGCGTACTTTTTGCACCGCCAGCGCCGTAATGCGGGTAAATTCGTCTATCAGTTCAAGCTGTCCGGGCGTAGGTTCCCGTTTGGTATTGTGATAAATCCCGAATGTGCCCAAAACGCGCCCGGCCTCATCCTTGAATGGTACCGACCAACAAGCGCCGAATCCCGCCCGCCGGGTCAAATCCAGGTAGTCGACCCAATAAGGGTGCTGCTCGATATCGGCCACGATAACCGGTTCGCCGAGTTTGGCGGCGGTTCCGCAAGAACCATGGCCTATTTTGGGTTCCAACTGCTCGACCGCTTGATTGTAAAAATCCGGAAGGCTCGGCGCGGCGCCATGGGTCAGCCTGCCGGTAAGCGTATCGATCAATAAAATGGAAACCCGCATATCCGGGTAAGTAGCTTCAACCCGTCGGGCAATGTCATCCAAAATCACTGGCAACGATTGGTTGGCGACAATTCTATCCAGCGCCGACTGCCGGGCTAGCCGCAAAGCTTCGCTGCGCTTATGTTCGCTGACATCCAGCCAGGCACCGACAATTTCGCAAGGCTGACCACTGCTATCCCGCAGCAGTCTTAGTTCGTCGCGTATCCATAGCCAATGGCCATCCGCATGACTAAACCGGTATTCGTGTATCAGGTGGTCGTTTGCCATCAGCCTGGTATGGCTAGCCGTTACCTGTTGTTGATCGTCGTTGTGCAAATGGGCCTGCCACCAGCCGGGTTGCATGGCCTGGTCCGGGGTATAACCCAACTGGCGTATGATGTTGTCACTGACCCAGCTAGTCACCCAGTTTTGCTCGAAAAAAAGCAGGTTGTATAAAATGGTGGGGCTGGCCTCCAACACCCGCGACAAGCGTTTAGTGGTCTGTTTTAACACCACCCTTTCACGATTCAACTCAAACTGATGAGCCACTTTTTCCAGCGTTGCGGGCAATTCGTAGAGATAGCCCTCGTGTTTGACCAGGTAATCGTCCACGCCCAAATGTAGCGCCCGCGCGGCCACATCTTCGCTACCTTGCCCGGAAACCAGCACAATGGCCACATCCAAACCGCTCTCCTCGCGCAATATTTTGGTCAATTCCAGACCGTCCATGCCGGGGAGGCGATAATCGGTTAGTATCACGTCAAAATTGAGCGGGCCGTTACCGGCCTCGTCAATAAGTTGTAACGCATCTTGGGCGGTGGCAACCTGGGTGAGACGGATATGAGGCGCGTGCTGCGCTAAATGCCGACGAGTCAAGTCGGCATCGAACGCATCATGTTCGACTTGCAGCACTTTGAGTATCCGGTGATTGCGGTCGGCATGCTCGCGAAAACGCGTCATGGCCAGCTCCAGCGAGGCCGGCAATTTGCTTAAATAACCGTCCCGTTTGACCAGATAATCGTCGGCACCAGCCTTAAGAGCCGCAATAGCCGCTTCCTGATCGCCGGAACCGGTCAGCATGACCACCGCCAAGGGCAATTGCTTTTCGCGCACGTAAGCTAACGCATCCAGCCCATTTCCGTCCGGAAGCGCCAAATCCGACAACAGCAAATCGTAACGCTTGGGTTCAGTAAGTTTAAGCAAGCCTTCCGTCAAGCCGGTAGCAACATCCAGCGTTATCCCGGGGGCAAATTTATGTAATACGCGCCGGGTCAGGTCCGCATCGTTCGCCGAGTCTTCGATATACAATACTTTCATATTGGATATATTCATGCGTTAGCGCCGAATAAGCAACGACCGGGATTGCGGACACATTGAAATAACGTTGGGAGAGCAAACACGCCGGCTCCGTTACTAGCGAGGCTTTTCATTAAAAACACACCAATACAGTTCGATTTGTTGGACGACATCCATGAAATTATCGAACTCTACCGGTTTAACGATGTAGGAATTGGCCCCTAACTCGTATGCAGTCATTACATCTTTATCTTCCTTGGAGGTGGTCAATATCACCACCGGGATACTGCGTAACAAAGGATGCGCTTTCAATGCACGCAGTACGCTTAAACCATCCACACGCGGCATTTTTAAATCCAGCAAAATAACCGCCGGCCGCTCCTCGCCGGCTTCCCAGCGCGGAATCCAGGCCAACGCTTCCTCGCCGTCACGCGCCACCAATACTTCATTGGCCAATTTGCGGCGCTTGAACGCCCGCAAGGTTAAATCGACATCGACGGGATTATCTTCGACAAGCAGAATTGGCGGGTACACAATCATATTCGCGGGTCCTTATAAAAAAAGGGGAGTATTTATCGCTTACTTGATCTAACCAATGGGTTATGGAATCATTCATCCGGCCGGGCTACCGGCAGTTGCACATAAAAGCGGGCGCCCTGCCCGGGCGCACTTTCCGCCCAAACACTTCCCCCCATACGCTGCATGGCCTTTCTGACCAAGGCCAAGCCGATGCCGGTACCGGGATAGTCTTCTTGTCGGTGCAAGCGCTGAAAAATTTCAAATATTTGATCATGGTACATCATATCGAATCCGATACCATTATCGGCGATTTGCACAACCACATTGTCGCCCTCCAGCCGGAAACTGACTTCAATACGCGGCCGCACAGTCTTAGCGCTGAATTTAAGTGCATTTTCCAGCAAATTGCGTAACGCCAGGCTCAAACCGTTAATGTCCCCTTGCACCCAAACCGGCGACAAATCGGTTACGATTTCAACATCTCTTACAGCAATGTCATCGGCCTTTTCCCGTAAAGCTTGCTCAACCAAAGCGACCAAATCCAGCCGCTGACTCGCTAATTTACGGCGCTCCATCCGGGAATAGGCCAATAAATCATCAATCAACGCACCCATCCGTTCCACGCCGGCCCGGATATTGGCAATAAAAAAACGCCCGTCATCGTCTAAGGCTTGGCCATAATCCTCCGCGAGCAACTGGCTGTAACCTTCTATACCCCGTAACGGCGCTTTCAAATCATGGGAAACCGAATACACGAAACTTTCCAGCGACTGGTTAATGGCTTCAAGTTCCGCCGTCCGCTCGGCTACCCGCGCTTCCAAATTGGAATTGATGGCACGCAAGTTCTGTTCCGCCTGGCGTAATTGGGTAATGTCCCGGGAAATGGCAAGTATACCAATAACCTGACCCTCCGCATTCGCTACCGAAGTCTTCACGGTTTGGAATAAGCCGCGATAACCGCCCTCGGCAAATGTCAGCCATTCTTCATTGATAACCGGACCGGCGGCTTCCAGGGCGAGACGGTCATTGCCGCGAAAAAAGTCAGCCTGTTCGGCATCAAAAAGATCGTAGTCGGTATGACCGAGAATATCGGCTTCCCGTTTGCCGATCAGCTTTTCCAAAACCGGATTACATAATAGATAAACACCGCTCAAATCCTTTAGGCAGATCAGATCCGGAATGGTACCTATCAAGACTCTCAGGCGGGCTTCGCTGTTGCGTAACGCTTGTTTGGCAATAAGCCGCGCGGTAATATCTTCGGTAAAAATCACAATACCGCCCACCTCGCCGCCTTCGAGATACCAGGGTCTTACTTCCCAGCGCAGCCATTGCGCCTGGCCATCCCGCCGTATGAAGCGATCCTCGTCGACGCGAATAATCTCGCCCGCCATGCCGCGCCGATGGATGTCTTTCCAGTTTTCGCTAATTTCAGGGAAGACCGCGTAATGGCTCAAGCCGAACAGCTCCCGATCACCCAACTGATAATCGTCCAGCCAGCGGCGACTGCAAGCCAAATAGCGCATATCGCGATCGAACATGGCTAATGACGCCGGCGCATAGTCGATAAAAAGTTTGATGCGGGACTCGCTCTCCTTCAGAGCCGCCAAGGCGGTTTCGGATCTCAGCCGTGCATCATTGGCATCTTGCATTTGGTTAAGAATGGCTAACCTGGCTCTGGCCTGTTGATTGTCGGAATGCGCCTGAACGGCAGCTAAAGCCTGCTCCGCCCGCTTACGTTCCGTCAAATCGATCACAAAGGCAACCCGGTTGATCGGCCGTTGCTGTTGGTTTCGAAGTACCGAAATATCGATTAATACCGGAAAACGCCTGCCATCCTTGCGCACATGTTCGGTTTCGAACACCTCATGAGGGCTTTCATTCAAGGCTTGCAGCTGATAGCGAATATCCTCCAGACGCTCCGCGGGAAAAAGCCGGGATAAGTGCATGCCTATCATTTCATCGCAGCTATAACCCCGTTGTTGGGCAAACGCCGGATTGACCGAGCTAATAGTATTGTTCTGCGCATCCGAAATAATCAGTCCTACCTGAGCACGCTCGAACGATTCCGTCCATAGCTTAAGCCGTTGTTCGGCCTTTCTGGATTCGGTTACATCTAAAAACATAAACAACATACCGTCGAGCAAGGAAATGCCATAAACTTGCACGGTCCTTTCAGAGCCGTCTTTGCAAACCACCCGGTATTCACGACCTTGCGTATCCCCTTTACTCTTGGCCGACCTCCTCAACGCAACGCCCCAATCCGCTTTTACTTGTTCGCGATATACGGGGTCGGGGTAGGCCTTGGGCCACCAGTCCGCCAAACTGTTCAATTCAGACTTGGGATAACCAAACAAGGCCTCAAATCGGGCATTTTGGGCCGGAATTCCTCCGGCGCTGTCCACTAGCGCCATGCCCAGCGGCGCCTCCTGAAATAGGCGCCTGAATTGCGCTTCGCTGGCGCCTAGTTCCCTTGAGGTCTTTTCCAGCTGCAGCCGACGCCTGACCTCCCTCTGTCTGGACGAATACATGGCTTCACTGATCAAGCTGATCGTAAGTCCATTTAAAATCAGTAAGCCCCAATGAAACACATTAAGAACACTTTCAATCGCAAAATATCCCACCGGCCGAATGTTATATGCAGTAGCGGCGGCAGCCGCAAAAGTGGCAATCAAGCCTGGCCCTAAACCACCTAGCAGCGCGGCGAGAATCACCGGCAACATAAACAGAATCAGTAAAGGCGCATTATCAAAAATAGGGCTTATCCGGAAATAAACAATTTGTATCGAGACGATTAATAATATCGCCAGCGCATATGTCAGCCAGCGCGGTATGCGGTGTACCGCCAAAATATCCGACAAAGAAGAATGAGCCGCCTTTTCCGCAACGGCGGAAGGCACGCCCTGCAAGACAAAATAAAACCCAATACCGCTTACCAGCACAAAGAACACCCCCTTGGCGGACGACAACCAGACCACGGATTCCAGATCCATAATCGAGGCCAGCCATTGGTCGGAAAGTAAAATCCATACCAACGCCAGACCTATATAAGCCAGACAGGCCAGGACGATATAAGACTGACGACTGCCGATATTCATCAGGATTTACCCACTTCGCGCGGAAGGGACACTTCCGCGGTAAAGCTCAAATCGTAAGGCCGAGGCTGACCCAATTGCTCCGCTAAGGCATTGACCTGCCGCTTCAAATCGATCATCACCAGCTCCCGATCCGCCGAAGCCACGTTAAAGCGCTCCAGTTCTTCATTACGTTGCTGCAAAATCAGTTCCGCGCGTTTATGTTCGGTGATATCGACAGCCACGGTTACTTTGCAGTCCCGGCCGGCATACATCAAAGCGTTGGAATGAACTTCGACATCCATAAATTCGCCATTATGTTTACGGTGATGCCATTCCCCATTGGAGCTTTGCCAATGGGTTTGTCGCGCCAAACTCATCAAAGCTGATTTTTCGGATTCCGGATATAAATCCGGCAACTTCAGCGAGAGCGCTTCCTCCAGGCTGTAGCCGTAGTGTTCCAAAAACGCTTGGTTAACCGACAGCAGCTGCAAGTCGTCCCGTGCGAATATCAACATTGGCGCCGGGTTCTGTTCAAACAAATTACGATAATAAGCCTCGCCGGCGGCAAGCTGCTGGTTTAGTTGTTTTTGCCTGGTAATATCCAGACAGGAACCGATGTAACCCATGAAATTGCCGTCGGCATCGTAGCGAGGCATGCCGTGATTAAGCACCCAACGGTAGTTACCGTCCTGACGGCGCAGCCGGTATTCCAGGGAAAACGGCTGGCGCAGCTCGAATGCAGCGACGTACTCGGCCCAAAAATTTTCTACGTCGTCGGGGTGAATACTCTCCAACCAGCCGACGCCTTGCGCTTGCTCGATGCCGATCCCGGTAAAATCCAACCAGCGCCGATTGAACCACTTGCCGCCTTTATCCGGTCTGGAAGACCAAAACAACACCGGCGAAGCATTGGCGATGGTCTCCAGTTTACTCACCAGCTGGCGTAATTCCGCCTGACAACGTTGTTGATCGTCGGCCAGACTGTCCAATGCCGCACCAATGCTGGCCAGTTCGTCGCCACCCTCCATCCGCGCGCGCAACTCTAAATTGCCCCCGCCCATGGCAATAGCCGTGGCGTTGAGATGCGCCGCGCGGCGAAACCATAAAAAGTGCAATAAACTGCCGAGCGCTATCGTCAACACAACAATGACGCCGGCCTGGCGAATTAAATGCTGGCGTCCCACCGCCGACTGTTCGGCCAGGGCGGGCTGTAAATCCAGGCGCACCAGCAAGCGCAGATTCGGCTGAATGCCGACCGCTCCCAACAATGCCCGCTCACCTTGGATAGGATGAATATGAACCTCGGGATGCCAAATAAATTTTACATCCAGAATGGTATTGCGTAAGCCTGCGGATTGTTTAGCCAGGATCGTTGCCACCGATTGACCAAGTTCGGCCCCGGATAAGGCGGCCACAACACGCCCGGTTTCGTCGATCAACCAGGCATGCGTAACCCCGCTCAGTAAAGGCAAACCGGAAACCAGCCGGCGCACCCGTGCTAAATCATTCAGCTCCCATTCCCGCTCCAGAACAGTCCGCTCCATGCCTAAATACTCCCGCAGACGTTTTTGCTCGCTAGACTGAATCGCTTCCGCGCATTGTTTAACCTGTAACCGATAGTTGACGCCAATCGCCAGCGCCGCGGCCGAGGCAAACAGCATGGGCACTAAAAACCGTGGCGATACGGCAAACAATATTTTCCGACTCATGCCTGCTCCAATGTCGACCGGGCGGTCCAGTTATTCCAAGGTGCGCACACCGTCAAGGTATCGACATCAACCGCCTGCAGCAAGCCGTTGCCTAAAGCGCGGAGGCTTTCGGTAGTGTAGATCAACTCAATAATCCGCCCGTCCCTGGCCGGCAAGCAAGGTTCATAACCAACCCGGAGGTTGACCCCAAGGCACAGGAACAGCTGGGGCTTTCTACACCCCATCATCAGTACACACCATAAATAGGCCAATAGCAGATCGTCATAAGCAATAGACCGCCGCAATAGTTTGAAGACTCGCTACGTTTGCAGTTTATCCAGCTGGAACCGGAAAGGCACGCAGAATTACATTACATTATAACCCTCGCATTTGATTGCCGGTTTCTGGCCACCCTCACCCGGAGGCGAGGGAAATCAGGCGCCGAAATTTGAAGTGCGAAAGACATACATAAACGAGGTTTGCCAGCTTTCTCGAACCGCAGCAGCAGGCGCTTTACATAATCGCCCGCCGGCTGGATTATTTAGCGCTACCGCCCGCAAACAGGCGGTAGGCGGGGTTAGCGGTTTCCTGTTGAAACACCAACCCCAAGCCGTACAGACATTGTTCGAATGCTTCGGACTCCGCATCGGCCATTTGCATACCGATCAAAACCTTGCCGAATGCCGCGCCATGATTACGATAATGAAACAAGCTGATGTTCCATTGACTGCCCAAAGACTGTAAAAACGTCAACAAAGCCCCCGGTCGTTCCGGAAATTCCACGCTGTAAACACGCTCGTTCAAATTATTGGGGCCATGCCCCCCTACCATGTGGCGAATATGGTCCTTGGCCAGTTCGTTAACGGTCATGTCCGTGACTAAAAAGTCATCCGCCTGCAAATGCTCGATCAATTGCTCACGGTCACCTTCCACGCCACTGCTCGTAATGCCGACAAATACCTGTGCCATGCTAGCATCGAAATAGCGATAATTGAATTCGGTAACACTGCGTTTACCCAGTTTTTTGCAAAACTTTAAAAAACTGCCGGGCTCCTCCGGAATCGCCACCGCCAGCAATATTTCCCGGTGTTCGCCCACCAAAGTACGCTCGGCCACATAGCGCAACCGGTCGAAATTCATATTGGCGCCGCTGTCGATGGCGATCAGGGTTTGCTGGCGTATGGCATATAGATCGACATATTTTTTCATGCCGGCCACCGCTAACGCGCCGGCAGGTTCCGCTACCGAACGGGTGTCGTCGAATATATCTTTGATGGCCGCGCAAATCTCGTCGGTACTGACGGTCACCACTGCATCCACATGTTGCCGGGCGATACGGAACGGCTCCGCGCCGATTTGTTTGACCGCCACGCCGTCGGCGAACAGGCCGACTTGCGCTAACTCAACCCGCTTTTGAGCCTTCAAGGCCTGATTCAAACAATCCGCATCGTCCGGTTCCACGGCAATGATTTTAACCTCGGGACGCACGAATTTCACATAGGCGGCAATCCCCGCCACCAGCCCGCCGCCGCCCACCGGCACGAAAATGGCGTGTATATCGCCATTATGCTGGCGTAGAATTTCCATCCCCACCGTACCCTGGCCGGCAATCACCTCCGGGTCGTCATACGGATGAATGAACACCAGACCTTTCTCGGCGACAATCTCCTGGGCATGCGCATAGGCATCATCGTAAGAATCGCCATGCAGCACGATTTTAGCGCCACGGGCCTTGACGGATTTGACCTTGATTTCCGGCGTGGTTTTCGGCATCACAATCAAGGCCTTGATACCCAACTTTTTCGCCGCCAGCGCCACGCCTTGCGCATGGTTACCGGCAGAGGCGGCAATCACGCCTCTAGCGGCCTGCTCCTCGGTCAGGGTGGCCATTTTGTTATAAGCCCCGCGCAGTTTGAACGAAAATACCGGCTGCAAATCTTCGCGTTTTAAATAAATCCGGTTTTCCAGCCGATCAGACAGACCGGAAGCAAAATCCAGCGGCGTTTCTTCCGCCACGTCATACACTTTGGCCCGTAATATTTTTTCGATGTACTGATGCATGCTTGTCCTCGGCACTGGCTATCACCATTGCCCCATGTCGCCTAAACGGTAAAGTCTCCACATCCCTGCCCGCGCAAAAACTGCTGAGAGATTGGCTTTAATCGGTTATTATCCCACACATACGCGACAGCATCGTCGCGGCCGATTCAAGCAACCCCTCATCAGGAATAAAAACAATGACCCAAGATGAATTAAAAAAACAAGTAGCGGCAGCGGCTCTGCAATATCTGAAAAATGTGCCTGTCATCGGCATGGGTACCGGCTCCACCGTTACCCACTTGATCAATCAACTGGCCGACTGCGATTTTAAACACGATATCGAAGCGGCTGTTTCCAGCTCGATCAAAACCACCGAACATTTGCAATCCATCGGCATCAAAGTATTGGAATTGAACCAATCCGGCGATTTGGAAGTGTATGTGGACGGCGCCGATGAAGTCACCCCGCACAGAAAAATGCTGAAAGGTGGCGGCGGCGCCTTGACCCGCGAGAAAATCATCGCCGGCGCCAGCAAAAAATTCGTTTGTATCGTCGACGAAAGCAAATGCGTGGATGTAATGGGCAAATTCCCGTTACCGGTCGAAGTACTGCCTTTATCGCGCAGCTTCGTGGCCAGACAGCTGGCTAAATTGGGCGGCACGCCTGAGTTACGCATGAACAAGGACACCGGCCAACCTTACATCACCGACAACGGCTGCGAAATTCTGGATGTCTACAATCTAAGCATTGTCGACCCGGTCGGCATGGAGCAATCCATCAACAATATCCCGGGCGTGATCACCAACGGCCTGTTTGCGATGCGTGACGCGGACGTGGTGTTGGTCGGTAAAGGTTCGGAAGTAATTACGTACTGATCGGGCGCCAAAACCCGCATAAAAAAGCCGCCTGGATGGGCGGTTTTTTTACGCCTTGTTTATAGGCGAATCCCCACCTGGCTGAATTTCTTGATCTCAACGCGGCTGAACTTTTGCTCTTGACCGTTCGCCGTCGAGCAACAATCGGCCATCAAGAGACATTGAAGAATTGAAAAACACCCTCCGTTGAATGTCAGCTCCTAGCAGAAAAACTGACATGCCAAAGCGATGACGCTTTCAAAATTGCGTTTCTGTTTGTCATATCGAGTTGCAATGGCTCTGAAATGCTTGAGCCGCGCAAACACATTTTCAACGAGGTGGCAATATTTGTCGAGGCACCAATTCAACTCATCGTTACCGACGGTTGAATTCTGTTTTCTTGGAATGACGGGGCCAAGTCTTGCAATCAAGTATTGCAAATAAACTTGAACGACAGGTATACATTTTACTGCAGCCATTAAAGTCGGAAGTTTCAAGGTCAGCAAGGGATCGGCTTTACCCGGTCCATTTCGAAGCGGAGTCCGGCAGTTGATTAAGCGCAACTGTTACCATTCAAACATCGACATTCCAACAGATTCCCATTTGTTGCAAACGTAACATATAAGCGCCGCCTTTTTTATCAATTAATCAATCACTTAAAAATTGGCGCAAAATATGAATTAAGCGAGCATGCAGAAATCAATGCTGTGTTCGATTGCTTATCATTTTACGGTGCTTATGTCTGAAATCATCCAGTTCCCCATTTCCAACAAACAACAAAAATCAGATCTTGATGCGGTTATCGATGAAGCACTAAGAGCCATCCCGAGGAAAGACAGAGAAAATCTCAGGTTTGAGTTGATCAAAACGATAGACAGCTACGATGCCTTTTTTACTGAATGGTCCTTGAGTCTGCCCGAGGATAGTAACGAAACACTCAGAAAACAAATCTACGATATTGCGCATCAGGAACATGATCGAAAAATACGCATGCTGAAAGACATTATGAGACTAAAAATTAAAGTGTTGGTTGCGGAATACCAGCCACGAAAGTAACTCGGTTTGTACTTAGCGATCCGGCCCCGTAGCCGTTGGATTCGCAAGGCCAGGATCAACAACGTCAAAGACAATCGATTGTAAGACCTTGCCCGGGTCGTTCTTTGGCCCAAATTCATTGAGGAGTGTCATATGAATCAGCTTGCTGATGTAAATAGTGTTGCGGAGCTTGAAGTCGATGGAAATAAGCTGATAGTCGCTTTTGCAAGTTCGGATGGCGAAATTGTCAATCAGCATTTTGGTTCGTCTTTGGGGTTTCATGTCTATGGTATTGATGGCAGTACCGCTTCGCTATTGGCGGTTAAGTCGTTTGGTAAGGAAAAACGTGACGGGAACGAAGACAAATTAAAGCCTAAGCTTGCCTGGTTAACGGGGTGCGATATGGTTTATTGCGGCTCTGTCGGCGGTACTGCGACAAATGAGTTGATCAAATTGGGCGCTCATCCTGTAATCGTTAAAGGCGGCCCCGATATTGATGAAATCATTACCGAGTTACAAAAAGAAATTACCGGGACCATGTCGCCGCTGCTGGAACGCATCTTCAAACAAAAAACCGGTAAAGATAACAGCCGTTTTGAAGAGATGGCTGACGAAGAATGGGATGAATAAAGATGCCGGCCCATGTTGCCTAAATGCAATCCAAGCACCTAGACCACGCTTTTGAGCGGATCAGGCGCGCGGCAAGCTCATGGTTTATTCATTATCGCCTGCCAGGGCAGCGTCCACAGCGCGCAAAATATACTCATTGTCACGAATATGCCGTGCGAGTTCCATGATCTCTTCATAGGCGTAATGGTGCAAATTGAAACTCATCTTGTCGATTTGTTTGTCGTCAATAAAAATATCGAGTACCAATAGCACAGTGTTGTCATGCTGATGAGCGTCATCGAGTAGCTTAACGCTGGACACGATTCTCATATGTTCATCAATGTTATTGATGTATCGCAACGCCGATAAATGCTCGATTTGCGTGGGGGTTAATAGGTTTTTAGGGGGCATCATGATGCTTAACGCTGGTTATCTGGAATCATTGACTTTACAAAGTTCATGCCAAATTTATTGGTATGGATTCCTGATGTCTACCCAACGAAGATAAACCGTTTCGTAACCATTAAAAGACAGGGCAAAACCGGGGTAAAAATCGTTGATTTAGCGGATGATACGCTCAAGTTCCACTATAAATTGTTGGTTGAAGCCTGCCAGTTTAATGTTGCGGACATTGTTGACCGCGCGTTGCCCCTCCGTATGACGCTACGCCGCCAATTGAGCAGTGCCGGATGCCAGGCATCTGTGACAACAGTTAATCCGTTGTCTGCCGGGAATCAGCGAATAGTTGCAAGTTAAGTAGTGGGTAAAATTCTGCCGTTAAGGTAGTGCGTGGCTTTCCAAATGGTTACCCCTAAAACTAACTCGCTTACCTGTTCGATGGGGGCTTAGAGGGTAGAGCCCGATCCGGGTGTGCCATTTTATTGGTGTGCAATTTGCTTGCTCATTAAATATTCTGTTCGAAGGGGCTATTTTTGTCGTGTTTACTTCAATCCATCCCACAATTGTTGCAAGCGCATGGACCGGCGGTCAATGTGACGGCGAAGCCAGGGAGGCAGCGCTTGGATGACGGGTCCGTGTATGAGGAAGAATGGGTCATCTGGAATGGCGCTCACGGCCTCGTCTCCACGGTGACGATTGAGCGGGTCGAAGTCGGCAGCTGCGATAGAAACGCATGGCTGGCTGAACCCTTCGACATGGTGGGCCCTTTCAGCCTTGACGAGCTAAAGACACACGGTCGAATCGGCTTCGCCGCCTGTATCGTCATGTCACGCCAGAGATGGCAAGATGACCAAGTGGAACTGCGGCGGGAGTCCCTGAGAATACGCCGCGCTACAAAACAACGGATAAACGAGAATTTTGAGCGCCTTTACGGCGGCCAGGGTCGGCATCAAGTCAACCGCAAGCCTGTCGGCGAGCGGCAACATCGTCAGACACTCAATCTGCCAATCGACGGGAGGCTTGAGCCATCCCAGATCAAGGCGGCTTTTCGGCGACTCGCCCAAAAGGCGCATCCCGACGCCGGGGGCAGCAACGAACAGTTCATTCGCATTACGGAAGCGCGCAACGCGTTGCTCGAGTACATTGCCTGATGGCTACGTGCGAACTGAGCGGGAAAGGTACAACACCTTGTCGACCCGTCATCGCAAGCCAAAAACCCGAACAACTTTAAATTGCGTTAATTTAAGCGATCGGCATGGTATAAGTTTGCTACCATCCATGGCCGCCTCGGCTTGCAAGGCGATACGGAGTCTTTCTTATGCAAAACATATTGTTACCGCATCCTGCTTTAAACCCGCCAATTTAAGCGCGTTGCCATGGATATCAATCTACCGCTAAGCGCCAACATTCAGGCGACTCTGAATAAAGTCGCGGACGGCGGACTCAACTTAAAAATCAACCAAGTTATCGATGCCAAGGTGGTGGATACGCAGATCATGCTGGATACCCTGACGGTCAAAATGAATAATAAAACCATCAACTTGCAGGCTCAATTACCCATCACGCTACAAGCCGACCAAACCTTAACACTGCAAGTCGTCAAATTGCTGCCCAGCCCGGAGTTTAAAATTATCGCGGCGCTGTTACCGAACCCAGACACGCCCGACCAGCCGCAAACGCCCAACATGCCTTTGTTAAAACTGGTCAATGTCCCGGCCCCCGCCAATCCGCCGCTCAATCAAAACCCGAATCAGCTGTCCCAAGGCCAGCAGCTGCAAGCGACTGTCGTCACCGTGTCAGGCGACAAACTGACGTTGCAGTTACAGCCGGCCAACGCCGCGCCAGGCCAACAGCCCTTGCAGTTGACGCTAAACACCAGCCAACTGGTGGCAACCAACCAGAATACCTCACTCCCGGATGCGAAACTGAATCCAGCCGCACTGAAACCCGGTATGCAAGTTACCTTACAGCTACTTGATGCCGGCAACAGCCCTAAATTCTCCCTGACGCCGGCAAGCTCCGCTAACGAACAACCGATTGTGGAAGCATTAAAGCAATTACTGCCTATCCAAAGCTCACCGGCACCGTTACTCAACCAACTGCAGCAAGTCATGCCGCATTTACAAGCCGATGCCAGCGTCGCCGAAACCCTGAAACAATTGGCCCGGGAAATTTTGCTCACCATACCGAATAAAACTCAGTTGAACGACCCTGGCGAATTAAAGCAGGCGGTCAATCAATCCGGTTTGTTTCTGGAAGCCAAACTGCTTGAATTGTTAGCGGGTAAATCCGATCTGTCCTTGCAGGACGACTTCAAACTGAAATTGAATAAACTGATTCAGCAGCTGAATCAAGAGTTGGCCAGCCAAGCGCACGATAAAACCAGGGGAAATCTGGAATTACTGAAGGACAGCCTACAAAAAGCCCAAGGCGCACTGGCCAAACTGACCCTGGATCAACTCAACTCGCTGCCGAAAGAGGAATCGCCCAAACAAGCCTGGAGCCTGGAGCTACCTTTTTATCACGACCAAAACGCCGATAGCGTCAGAATAGAGATAGAACAGGACAAGGCCGGCGGCGGCGATAATCAACAGCAGAACTGGGCGGTGAGTATTACCATCACCCCCCCCGGCTTGGCCACCATTCATTGCAAGGTCTCCTGTTACGACGGCTCGGTGAATACTCGCTTCTGGAGCGAAGCCGCCGACACGGTGTATAAAATTAACGACCACCTGGACTACCTGAAACAACAATTCGAGAAAAACGGATTAACCGCCGGCTTTATGGAAGCCCATCAAGGTCAACCCGCGCAAACCGATGGCAGTAAACCGCTGATCACAAACCTGTTAAACGAAAAAGTTTAAGCGTGGCTGATTCAACATACCCTTATTGCTTAACTACCGTTCCGTCTGGGTAAAATGATTCACCACTATCTTACCGCCGGAAATCACCAAGTCCGGGTATTCCAGTAATTTCAAGGATTGCAAGGGGTCGCCGCTAACGGCGATCAGATCGGCGGGCGCGCCCGGCAATAACGTACCCAGCAAAGGGATATTCAAATAAGCCCCGGCTTTTGCGGTTGCTGTTTGCAAAACCTCCAACGACGTCATACCCGCCGCTTGTCGCAAATACAGTAATTCCTGTGCATCGATGCCCCAGGGAATATCGGCATGAGCAATTTCGGCCCCATAATACAATTCAGCCCCCATGGCGGCCAAACGTTCTACATTACTAAAAATACCCGCACATTTTGATAAGGTATCGATGGTAGCGACAACCTTGACTTTCTGCTGGACGGCTTGCCGCAACTGTGCATCCGGCAGGGCCGTGCACGGCGCATGCGCCCATTCGTCGATACCGGCATCCAGCGCGATTTGCGTACCTGTTGTTTCGGCGATATGCGTGCTGACTATACGACCCAACGCATGCGCCTCGTCGACGATCGCCTTAACCATAGACAACGACAACAATGGCCAGTTTTGACTTGTGGATGCCGGCTGATGCTGCGACTCCGTATGCAAGTGTTGACCTGCATGGACATGGGTTTTCGACCAAGGCGCACCCGCTTCACCACCCGGCTCCAACGCCACCTTGATTACCACGGCACCGCCGGCGACTAAGGCGCGCACGGTTTCCCGCGCCTGGGTTTCGGTTGCTACCGGTATGGCGATGTTATGTTCGCCCAGGCCGGGAATCGGATAACCGTTAGGCGCGGTTATGATGGGGCCAGAAGTCATCACACGCAGACTACCGTTACCGCCATAGGGCGCATGTAGCGGCCCGCCAACATCCCGCAATGTGGTGATGCCGTGCCTAAGCACAACTTCGGCCGGCACCTGCCGAAAACTCAAGTGGGCATGTAATTCGATAAAGCCGGGCAACACGGTGGCATCGCCCAGTTCGATTCGAGCGAAGCCTCTATGGGTAAAAGCCTCCGGGCTATCGATTTTGACAATCTTGTCATCCGCAACCAGTACCACAGCGTCGGTACGTATACTGTAGCCATCGAAAACCCTGGCTGCGTGGATAACATAACTGTCGGCGAACGCCGAATAGCTAGATAAGGGTACAGCGGCACAGCATAGCCATGTCAAACCATTGAGAAGGCGCAAAGTAAGTTTCATGAGGCTGAATGAATTTTAAAGCGTGATGCGGTATCGACCCAGGATCGATACCGCATACCCTAACCGACGGCGCAAACGGCCTAAAAGCTGGCGGAAATACCGATTTGGCCCCAGCGACCCGGCATCGGATAGCCTTGGCGATAGGAATAATCGCGGCTCAACAGGTTTTCCGCCGCAATAAACACTTCGCCTTGCTTACCCAATAGCGGGATGGGATAAGCAGCCCTGGCATTCACCACCACAAACGAGGCGACGGTTTGGGTGTTTGAATCGTTGGCATTGCGGTCGCGGTTGAGGGTGAAAGTCTCCGACTGGTATTGCGCGTCGAAATTCAGCCTGACCTTCTCAATCCGGCCGTTAAGACCGACCGAGACCATCCGCTCCGGGGTATACGGCAAATTATTGATACTGGGATCAAGCAAGGTCACCCCGGCAAACACGCTCCAGTCTTGCATGATGTCCTGTTTGAACGAACCTTCGAAACCGCGCATGGCGTATTCGCCCAGACTCAGAAAAGTCGGGGCGCCGGGAAAAAATCGGAACACATAGCGATTTTTCACCCTATCGTTAAAAAAGCTCAAATCGATTTGCGTGCCGTCGAAAGGGGTAAATTTGCCGCCGAACTCCGCATGCTGCACCTCTTCGGCACGCAGATCCCGCCAGGTATCGCCGAGCGGGACGATATATTTCGCCAAGGTTGGCACTTCCAAACCGGGAAAATGAATGCCGCGCGAGAAATTGGCAAACAGGGTTACCCGATCCGACGCCAAGGAAATACCGGCATGCGGCGACGACTCCGAATCGAACCGGCTATGGTCGTAATAACGTACACCCGCCGAAGGCACCAAGGCCCAATCTTGACTAAGCTGAAAAGTCTGATTCAGCGCCACGAACGGCGAGGTCAGACGAAAGGTGGGCGTATCGTAGCTAAAACTGTTGGCCGGCGCGCTATGGTTAACATCGCTGATGCCGCCGGAAGTCCAGTCGCTATCCACCCCACCGATCAGCTCGCCGCCCCGCCAGGGCGCGAGGGTTTCTTTCCAGCGCAGGCCGTACATATCGAAATCCGACAAGGTATCCACGGTAGGATTGCCGCGTCCCGGGTCCTGATACGCCAACCAGTCGCCCCTGCCGGTGTTCATATACAACTTCAAATCGCCGTGAACGCTAGCGTGTTGATGCGACAAATCCATCGACACCAGACCCGCCTCGGTGTTGTAGCGCGGGTCTGTCGGCTGGGCCAGTTGGATATTACCGGGATCGCCCGCCTGGCTATTCACATACAAAAAATGCGAACCGATTTTCCAATTTTGATTGAGGCGGTAGCCGACACTGCCCATCACATTTTTCAGCTCGCCATCGGCATTATGCCGATGGCCGTTAGAGGTCGAATAACCTTGCGCCAACGAGAAATCCAGATCGCCTTGCTTGCCGGTAATATCGGCCTGTTCGATGAAGGTGCCGAAATAGCCGCCGGAAAAACGTCCGTGCCCGTGTATGCCGTCTTGCACCACCTGCTTGGTTTCCAGATTGATAGAGGCAAAATTATTGCCGTTCAAATAAGGTTGCGGACTCTTGTACACCGTAATCGACTGCATACCGTTTACGGGCAGAAAATCCAATAACGGGTGTCCCCAAACCCCCATCAGCAAGGGAATACCGTCGATATAGGTATTGATTTCGCTGCCCGGCCTGCTATTGCCCATGCCACGGATAAACACCCCGCCGCCTTCATTACCGCCGAAGGCACCGACCGGATTAAAGCGGGAAATCTGCACGCCCGGTGTGCGGCGTAAAGCCGAGGCCAAATCGACGGCATTTTGATCGCGGATCTGCTCATCGCTGACTACCGCGGAAATATCGGAAAACGCGTCCAGTTTGTTTTCGTCAATAATCGGATTGGCAATCACTTCAGTTCCTTGCAGTTCGACCGGGTTTTCCTCCGCCAGGGCCGGCACCAACGAATTGAGCGATAACAGGCAAACCAATAAAGGCTTGCCCCAAGACAGTATCTCAAGAGACTGATAGGTATTTCTTCCGCGCATACTTTTTCCGTTTTAACAATGTGATCAACACTACCGACAATCCTGCCGGCAGCCGTTCGCTCGGCTTTGATTGTGCTTAGCGAGGCGCTTAACATCGACAGCCGATATTGCGGACCACTATAAGCAATTGCCGCCGCGGCTTTTTATGACAAACGGAGTCTTTGTTATGGCAAAAGGATAATTTGAAGAAAAATTGGGGATTTCAGGCGTTATCCGCGACAAAATAAGCGATATAACATAGCTTAATGCCATGGCCCGCCGCGATGGCGCATTCCGGGCCTATCCCTAATCGGGACTGTTTATTGCTTAGATATCGCCTGCAAATGCAAGCAAAGGTAATAAGATGCAAATCAATTCCTCTAGTCTTTGGCGAATCGACCCTGCTGACGCTCAATGGCAAGCCGCTTCGGAACCCAACGGCCTGATTCAAGCCCTTCCTGACAGCATTGGTTTTTGCCAATCGAAAATGTTTAAACTGGATGCGGATTTAAACTACATAGAAACACGCTACAACCCCAAGCGCCATATCGCCATTTGCAGCCGAATGCCTCCACAAGCGCCCCGCATGGTGTTAACCCTGGGTTTATCGGGCGGTTCCCGTTTTGAGAACAGGCAAGGTAATTTGATCAACTTCAAATCCGGTTACAGCACTATTACCACGTTCAATGCCAGTGAAGGCAGCCGTCAATACCAGGGCGATCAGGTCGTGACCCAGCTGCGGTTTTCAATGACGCAAGCCTGGCTGGAACAATATTTCGGCGAGGGCGCTTTTACGGCCTGCTTTAAACAAAATGCCCTGCAGCTGGTCAGCCAGCGCCCCAGTGCGGCCGCCACCTTACTAGCAGCGCGCGGCTTGCTGCAAAATTCGCTACCCGCCAATGCCCAGCCATTATTCCGGCAGGGCCAGACCATGGCGATTGTGGCAAACGAATTAGGCTGTTTACTCAGCGCTACTGAAGTGCAATCCACACGCCTTTCAGCCCAGGAAAAACGGTTCGCCGAGCTGGCCCGAGACATTTTGTGCACGGAATATAAAAATCCGCCTAGCGTGGCCGAACTCAGCAAACGGGTAGGCACCAATCCGTTCAAACTTAAACAGTTATTCCACCGCCATTTCAACAGCACGCCCTACGGTCTGTTACTGGAGATCAGAATGGAAAATGCCTACCGTTTATTGACTAGCCAACATTACCCGGTCGGTATGGCGGCCGAAGCCGTGGGTTACCAATACCCCGGCAATTTTAGCGCGGCATTTACCAAGTATTTTGGCTTTCCCCCCAAACAGCTGTCCCGCCGAAGCTAAGCAGCGCTGCCGACAGGCGCAGCAGTCAGCATTAAGCGCGTTAATCTTGTTACAATACCGGCCACGATTTGCTGTTCCGGCGGTTCAATCAATAGCCTTTATTAAACACCTTGGCCTACGCCAGCAAAAACATCTGACTACCCCTTTAACGTTATAGATCAGGACCGTGTATGGACACCCAACTTGCCATTCAATTGCGCCGCGCCGTCAAGCAATTCGACCCGGAACATCGTCTGAGCGAACCAGAAGTCGAATCGCTCATCTCGTTAGCCATGTTATCCCCAACCGCTTTCAACATTCAGCATTGGCGTTTCGTGCTGGTCCGCGACCCCGAGCTACGCCAGCAAATTCGCCAAGTGGCCTGGAACCAGGCCCAAGTCACCGACGCGTCGTTATTGGTAATCCTCTGCGCCGATCTGAAGGCCTGGCAAAAACAACCGGAGCGCTACTGGCGCAATGCGCCGCAAGCCGCTCAAGATTTTTTACTGCCGGCCATTCGTGATTATTATCACCACAAACCGCAGGTCGAGCGCGACGAAGCCATGCGCTCCTGCGGCATCGCCGCCCAAACCTTGATGTTGAGCGCCAAAGCCATGGGTTATGACACCTGCCCGATGGACGGCTTTGATTTTGCGGCAGTCGGCAAGTTGATTCGTTTGCCTGCTGATCACGTCATCAGCATGTTCGTCGCCATCGGCAAAGCCCTGCAACCTGCCCAACCGCGCGGCGGTCAATTAGCTATGCAGGAAGTTGTGTTCACAGACCGCTTCGATTCACTTTAACTCAACCAATTCGCCATGACTCAAACCCCGAAAAGTCCTACCGAACAAGTCACCCTGACCCAATTCATTATCGAGCAACAACGCGGCCTGCCGGATGCATCCGGCACCTTTACCCTGTTGCTGAACAACATTGTCACCGCCTGTAAACAGATTTCCCACCGCGTCAACCGCGGCGCCCTGATTGGCGTACTCGGCAGCGCCGGTTCCGAAAACGTACAGGGAGAGGTGCAGAAAAAACTGGATATCATCACCAACGACATCATGGTTAAAGCCCTGGATTGGGGCGGGCATTTGGGCGGCATGGCCTCGGAAGAAATCGACGACCCGATCAAAATTCCCAAGCAATATCCCAAAGGTAAATATCTGGTGTTGTTCGACCCATTGGACGGCTCGTCCAATATCGACATCAACCTGACCGTCGGCACCATCTTTTCGGTGTTGCGTTGCCGAGAGGGCGTGGAACCGGAAACCGAGGATTTTCTGCGCAAAGGCAGCGAACAGGTCTGCGCCGGCTTTGTTACATACGGTCCTTCCACCATGCTGGTATTGACCACCGGCAATGGTGTCAACGGTTTTACCCTGGACCAGGACATCGGCGAGTTTATTCTGACTCACCACAATATGCGTATCCCCGAGGAAACCGGCGAATTTGCCATCAACATGTCCAACCAGCGTTTCTGGGAACCGCCCGTGAAACGTTATATCGACGAATGTATCGCCGGCCAGGAAGGCCCGCGCGGCAAAAATTTCAATATGCGCTGGGTGGCATCCCTGGTGGCTGATGTATACCGTATTTTGAATCGCGGCGGCGTGTTTTTATACCCCTACGACTTACGCGATCCCGACAGGCCGGGCAAACTGCGCCTGATGTACGAAGCCAACCCCATGGCCTTTATTATCGAGCAAGCCGGAGGCCTTTGCAGCACGGGTGTTGAACGGATTATGGACATCAAACCGCACGATATTCACCAACGGGTGCCGTTAATCTTTGGCTCTAAGAGCGAAGTCGAGCGCCTGATCAGCTATTATCAACAACCAACAAACAACTAGAACGTGACCCTAACCCAAGTTAGCTGCATCAATTGCAGTTTAGACAATATTTGCCTGCCACGCGGCTTGTCGCAAACCGAAATCGACAACATCAGCCAAGTAGTAAAAGCCAGAAAAACCCTGCAGCGCGGCGATTTCATTTATCGCGAAGGCGATAACTTTAAAGGTATCCTGGCCATCAAATCCGGCAGCGCCAAGCTGGTTGCTAACGATAACCACGGCAACGAGCATATTCTGAATATCCTGCTGCCCGGCGAATTGCTGGGCTTTGACGGTTTGTCGGACGAAAAACACGGCTGCGCGGCCATTGCCCTGGAAACCATGACCTTCTGCATACTGCCGGCCGCCAACATGGAGCAACTGTTTCAAAACCTGCCCAGCCTGACCCGGGAGCTATTCCGGCATTCCGGCGAAAAAATGTTGGTGGATAAAAATCAGCTGGTGCTAAGCAAGCGCCCCGCCGAAGAACGTCTGGCCTATTTTCTGATCAGTTTGTCGGAACGTTTGAAACGGAGAGGCTTTTCCTCATCCGAGTTCAAACTGTCACTCACCCGGCAGGAAATCGGCAATCATTTAGGTCTGGCCTTGGAAACCGTCAGCCGCTTGCTGAAAAAATTCCAGGATGATGGTCTGATTGTGGTGCAAAACCGCTTTATCCAAATCAAAAAACCGCACTCATTAAAAAACTTGCTGGAGCCGTCGAATTAACCCTTGCAAGCACACCTTTTGCTTGTCAAATTTCGGCACTTCAATTCCCTCTCCTGCCGGAGAGGGTTAGGGTGAGGAGACTTTAATCAGGTCGGAATCAATAGGGGTAGTTAAGAGGCCGGCCTGCGATGCACCCAGCCCTACCCTCAACAAACAGTCTCGCCAATATAGCCACGCATAATTTGTCAGGCTGTCGGCCGATTTCTGACTTTTTTGACCAAAAAAACAAACAGAATAAATGCCGAGCAAGAACCGACCAAGACGATTTGTTCAACCTGTTTTGGCGGCATCACGACAATAAAGCCCTGCCCTTTGATCAAAGCAGAAAAACTCGACACGCAAAACGGCATGGCAAACAACCTAAAAACCTGCCATTTATCGCTACGGTGACCCTGTTGGGTAGAGACACTCAATAGCAAAGCAACACCCACAAAAAGGCTTAAAGCTAGCGAGTTCAGCCAAATTCGAAGCGCCGCATCGAAGTAGTAACAGACAATGACGAGATACCAAATAAGGTAACACCAAAGGGCTGTTTTCCCTTTTGATAAATTAGCAAAGTAATCCAGCATACCTGTGTGAGTCTGCCTATGTTTAAATGACGTCTCAGTATAAATAGCAACCGTATGGCGTCAAATCGCTATTCACCGGTCTAGCCCCTGCCAATCAAAAAACATGTCATTGAGGTTTTTTTTATTCGCGCTTTCGCGGTAATTTTTTGGCTCGATAACCCGGCCAGCACATTCCAGCGCAATACCCCGCATATTCCCCCCCCCCAATCAGCCAGCCATTCCGAATCAAAACCATCACGCGTTCCGATGAAAAAAGCTCATCAGTGCTGATACGATGATGCCGGTATTTAACGATAGCTATCGAAAGCAATGAACTGTCACACTCGACCCAAACCGGCCCCACACAAGAACATTTTCAGCGTCAACTTCATTTACAAAGCTGCCAGTCCAAATCCCTGGATAGGCACACTAGAATCAGTTCGCTATTGCAAACGCCGCAGTAAAAACTCCCACAGTTCTCCCATTACAAGCAATCTATTTTCCTGGATACTTTGCCCCATGTTGAGACGGCAGGTTTACCAAAACCAGCAGATTCAGCCAGCAGGGCAAAATGCTCTGGCAACACATTTATATTGATTAAGAATATTAAAACAGCGCCGTGACGAATCCAGCGCTGAAAACCAAACAACGTCAGGAGAACATCAACATGAACAGATTGCCAGAAACGGTCGCCCACAAATTCATCGAATTGTTCACGGTGATGAACAATGCCGCAGACGACCTTAAAATGGCCGGCGCTGATGCTCTTTTACTGGGAGATTTTGCGCAAGTGGGGAACATCACGGATGCTTGCCGCCAATTGCAAATGTTGGAAATGGACATCAAAGCCATCGTAAACAACAGCGATGCCAAATATACGGCCAGATCAACAGAAAAGCCCAGATTCTACAAAAAGGACGGTAATCGCACCCGCAAACAAGGCAGCTTGTTAAGAGTCACCTTGGCAGGCAAAGTGATCGAGGAAGCCACCATCAAGGAAACCTTTGTGAAAACCTTGCGAGTGTTTGGTCTGGATCGCGTCGCCAAGCTCAATAAAACGGTTACCTCGGTACCGCTGTTAGCCAGAACCCCGGTCAACGGCTATCAAAACCAAAGACGCTGCGACGGCTGGTACATCACCACCCACGTCAATATGTACACCGCCAAAAACGTGCTGGAGGAAATCGGCAGACAGTTGAATATGCCGGTTAAAGTCGAGTTTTTCGAGCGTTGATTGCGCAATCCAAGAACGTAAATAGACTTTCAGAAAACAACAGAAAATCCATCATGAAAATGCCCGAAGAGTTGAATCACTTGCAGCAACTGGCCGAAACCAATTCGAAAGCGCAATTTGCGTTGGCGTGGTTTTATTTACCTGAGGAGATAAAACAAAAAATGAATTTTATTGACGAACGTTATAGTGAATATCAACTCGCTGCGCTTGAAGGTTTGTCGATTGGAGAAGAAATTGTATTTCCTATTACCCATTATCAACATGATCTGAGCCAAGGTTTCGAATGGCTCAAAAAGTCAGCAGAGTCGGGTTTTAAAGAGGCTTACTATCCTTTGGCATTCCTATATTTGGATCAAGAATATATTTTTGAGGCTGAAAAACTGGCTAAACAATCTGAAAATTCTGGCTTTAAGGAAAGCAATCTAATACTTGGAAAAATTAACGCTCAAAGACAGCAATATGCGTTGGCATACGATTATTACGTTAAAGCATTACATGCCGGCATTCAACTAGCTTATGGCCCAATGATGAAAATTGTTCTAAAGGGGTATGTCGACACAGATCAAGCAAAAACCGACATTGAAAAATTCAAGCCATTTATGCAGGACAGGCTGAAAAAAAACTTAGAACGTTGCAATGATAATCGATTTTTTGGACAAGAAATTAAATTCGCGGGTCTTCAAGAAATAGATGTTCCTACTGACGAAGATGATGACAACGAATTTGAAAACTCGCTTGAGAGGATTGAAACAGACTACCAATGGATGGCTGATCAATTGGTGGAAGTTGGTCAACAAAGTATTAATCGAATGCGGGAGTTGCAGGCCAAGGACCGGGAATTGGAAGAAACCATGGCCATGTTCGCCCATAAGTTCCGCAGTCCGCTGGATGCGATTCTCTACAACACCAACCATGAACATCAGCCCAAGTTGTATATTCAAGCGGCGCAAACCATGCAGAGTTTGCTGGATATTTTCAGCACAATTGCCACCGATGCCGAGCATTTGCAGGAGCGTTTGGTACAGGATAATCAAGGTAATGGCAATTTGATGAATGTGCTGACTAAAACGCTGGATATGATTTTGCTGCATTTGCTATCGGTATCGGCCAGCGAGAAAATTCAGCAGCATTATGTGCGCTATGCCAAGGCACAGGGTTTGTGTCCAAACGAGATCAGCGACAAACAATGGAATGAGGATTATTTTGAACTGGAACAACAACTTCAGGCCGAATGGGAACACAGTTTTGCCCAATTGCTGAATCAGTCACCAACGATCCAACAGCGCTTGGCATGGCTTGAACCGCGTTTTTTCAAGCTGGAACTACAAGGCTTTGATGCGAGCACGATACAATTTCGCGACTACGGCATCACTGAGTCGTTTCTAACCATATTGCTCAATGAGATTTTGGTGAACGCCTTTAAATACTATGCTTCGGATGAACAGCAGGCAGTCGTTTTGGCATGGACGGAACAAACAGGGTATCAAGTGTTGAGTTGCCGCAACCCCTGTACAGATAAAGAGCGCAGCAAGCTAAAAGGCAGTGGCAAAGGCCATACCTTTTTATCCGCACTGGCTCGCAAAAGTGGCAGTCAATTTACCAAGCCCAAAGTCAATGATGATTTTGTCTTAGAATTTGGCATCGCCAACCAATTATTAATTACCAGCTAGGGAGTCAAGCGATGAGTTATTTCTTGTGGGTAGAAGATTTTGAAAACAACCCAAAAGTTACGGCAAGTAATGTGTTTTCCGGGGTTTTGGATGAGCGTTTATTTGCTGATGATCGGCGCGTAATCAGAAAAGAATTTAAGCGGCATGGTGTATTTGTCGAATTAAATTTCCAAGATGGTTTGTCTTTTATAAAAACCAATTTGGATAAAATCGACTATATCATTCTAGATATTGATTTGCCTGCTTATGGTGTTGATGGTATGGGTGACCATGTTTTACAGTTATTAAAGGATTTTGAAGGTTATCAGATTGATGAGGATGAACAAAAAAATGAGGTCGCCAGGAAAAGTGCATGCAATGAATTAAAACAAATCGCCGGGTTTTATTTGTACACGCAACTGGTTGTTGAACTAGGTTTTCCAAAACAGCACATCTTATTTTGTTCAAATCATGGTGATAACACCAAGACCATTCAAGACGCATTCAAAACCGCAAAAATTGCTTTGCCCAAAATCTATTTAAAATCTGATTCTGATGTACAGGCTTGGGTGAAAGAGCGGCATGAAAATGCGTATTCACGTTTGAGAAGAGGGATTGTTGAAGGCTGTCGTTATTTACTAGATAAACCATTACGATTTGATAGATATAGTGCTGATAAGGAAAAAACTGTAGTTCTGGATGTTGAAAACTATTTAGCCCTATTAAGTGGCTTTTTCTCACTGAACGAACCAGAAAAATTATCTACCGCCTATAAACTGTTTGTACGCACGTTAGCTCATGAGTGGGATGAAGTTGTAAAGCCAAGGAAACTAGATAAAGACCAAGTTTCTCTGGCATTTTCCTGGATCATGAAAATGACTCGAAACTGGTCTGCACACACCACGGTATTTGAGCAGTTATCAGAACAGGATGTTGCATTTTTATTTATGGTTAATATGCGGGCCATGTTTGATTTGGGGGCTGAGCTTGCTTCCTATGAACGCTACTTATTAAAGTTATTTGAACAACCGCTTGAGCAAGAAGTTTTTAATGAAAAATGTGGTAAAGACTATAAAAGTAGACAAATACCATTAACTCAAAGTTACGCAGCGATGTTAGACAAGTATGGTACAAACTTTGAGGCGATTAATTTCCATGATTTACTTAATGAACTTCAGAAAAAACAAACCCAAAACAATCAGTTCCTGATAAAAGGGCTTTATCAAGTTTTTTGGTTTTTAACGTCGTTTGGCAGAGTTTATATCGATCCTTACAAAGTTCAAGATCAGAAGTATTTGAATTATCAATTCAATTATTTTGATTATAAATCTCAAGAATACTTGATCGAAATCGGTCACCATATCTACCACCGCAGCTTCCCCGAGGCCTAACACATGACCACCCTACAAACCCAAATCCCAGACCAACTCCTGCAACAAGCGCAATATCTGGTACAACAAGGCTGGGTCGCCAATATGGACGAATTGATTGCTGAATCCATGCGCCGCTATCTGGAGTCACACCGTGAAGCCATGACCGAGCAATTCATTCGAGAGGATGTTGAGTGGGGTTTACATGGAGCAGGCTGATTGTTAAACGCATCGACGGAAGGGTTTTGCCAACGTTGGCAAGACCTATTTATAAACCCAACTTTTAAGAGGTGAAACCATGAAAACCCTGCAATTCACCACTCATATAGAAAACAACGCCCAACTGCATTTATCGCTACCTGCTGAATATGCCAACCAGGATGTCGATCTAGTGGTGATTATTCAGCCGCGCCAGGAAAGCATGGAACGGCAAAACTGGTTGGCGTTTATAGATCAAACCTATGGTTGTTTGGCGGGCGATCCTTTAGAACGTCCCGAGCAACCGGCATTGAACGACATTGATGCGCTGCTATGAAGTATTTACTGGACAGCAATGCCTGCATCGTTTTTCTGAACAAGCGCTCTGACAAGTTGAAACACCGGCTGGAATTGTGCGAGCCTCAACAACTTGTCTTATGTTCGGTGGTCAAGGCGGAACTGCTCTATGGGGCGATGAAAAGCCAGCACCCACAAGCCAGCTTGCACAAGGTTGAAAACTTCTGCGGCCATTTCCTATCCTTGCCGTTCGATGATAAAGCCGCCGAGTATTACGGCAAAATTCGCAGCGAGTTAAGTGCCATAGGCAAGCCTATTGGCGCCAATGATTTCATGATAGCCGCTATCGCATTGGCCAATGATGTTACTTTGATTACGCACAATACCCGCGAATTTAGCAGGGTCAACGGCTTGCTGTTAGAGGATTGGGAGCTATGAGCCCCGTGCGCTATCTATTATTCTTCAGATTAAGGAAAATCGCATGCCGACTGCCGAATTGATCCAATCCCTACTTCCCCATCTCCCCCGTTGTGCCGAAGAAGACGGCGATTTTTATAGCGTGCCGTGCGAAGAGTTGATCGCTGTGCTGTGCCAAAGCCAGGCTTTCGAACCGGCGATTGCCGAAAACACGATTGCTTTGCTGGAAACCTTGCTCGATACACTGGCGGTATTGGATAGAAACTGTCTGCAAAACGGCGAATGGCGGTTCGTGTCGTTTCCGGCACAATTACTGGCTACTTCGGTTTTAACAGCGATGAGCGAAGGCGAGTCAAGTTTTTTTGCCGTCAATTTCTGGAACACCCAGGCGAGTGACAACGAGCAAAAGGATCGGCAGCGCGATATGTTGCGGGTCATTGAACAGGCCAGACTGGATCATCACGCCAGACGGCAGGCACAACCGATTCGTTACTGCTACGTGGCCTGGAGCATCATCAAGCTGGATGGCAAAATTTTGTTTTATCAGCGCGAGGACACGCATAAGCGTTTCGACAAAGCGGCGGGCGATTATGGCTTACTCGGCGGGCGCTGTAATCAAACCGATGTGGCCGGTATGTCCGACAAAGCGGCGTTGTTGCAGGCCTTGCAATCCGCAAATTCTCAGCTCATTAAAGACGCTTTGCCGCAAACCTTGCGGCGGAAACTGCGGGAAGAAGCGGGTTTGTTGTTCGAAGAGCATTACCGCTTCAAGCTTTGGCGCGGTTTGAAACCTTACCGACAAGTGCAAGGTGCGGCGCCGAATCATGCTTTGACCGAATATTATCTGGCTATTTTCCAGATCAAATTAACCCTGGAAGGCTATTTGTTTTTGCAGCAGCGTGTCGCTAAAGATGAGCGTTTGGCTTGGCTGACAATGGCCGACATCGAACGCGGCGAAAGTAGCGATGGCAAGATTCCTTATATCAAGGCCTTGTATGACGATTTTGCTGGCGACCGTTCGGCTTTGGTTGCGGCCTTGGCCGAATTGCCTGAGAGTTTTGCTTCTGTTTATTTGTCGGATAAAGATAAATTCGGCATTAGCTTACCCATCTATCCAGACAAACCGGTTTTTGCCGGTGTATTGGGCAAGGAAAAAGCCTTGGATTTAGTCTTGAATGCCAGACAATTGGCATTGATTCTAGGTTTGGCGGCACATCTACGCGGTTTTAAGTTCGATTCGCTTGAAGAGTTTATTGTTTTACATCCGCACGGCTGGGTAGAAGTGGATGATTTGTCACCGTTAAGGTAAGAATTAACTGAATTGCTTGCTCTACTTTCCGGAAGCGAGTTAGTGATGGAAAGTCGTCGCGACCGTTTGTTCAGGCTGTCTATTAGGCCTGACATGGTGTTCTTTGCTGATGAGTTGTTTTCGTTTTCAGTAAATCTAGCGGATTTGCATGGTGTCCAAAATAAAATCCCAGCCACTATTAGCCGGCGCGCCTTTGATACCGGCTTTGGTGTTGTGTTAGATAAAACCGAAGTATTCAAGCCGACATTGGATTTTGCGCATAAACTCAAATCTTTGTCAGAACACCCGTTTTCCGCTGACAATGATGACGGGGTAAAAATCGCAGACACGTATAAAAAAGGTCTGCATCAAGATTCGAGGCTCAAGGCGTTAGGCCTTAAGAGTTTGATTCGCCAGGATGGCGCTACCATTCGGTTTGTGTTGCCCTACGTTTGCCAATGAACCAAATAACAAACAGTGGCTAAACATGACGCCTGTAATAAAAAACTATAAGCTTATTATTTGCGTAGTCACTCAGTTCCCCTCTTAGAAAAAGAGGGGTTAGGGGAGATTTTACTGAATAAATCCCCCTCGATCCCCCTTTTACAAAGGGGGAGGTCAACGGTTATGTATGCAGATTTACAGTATTTCTATTCATTAAACAGGGAAATCCAAATGAAATTTTCTAAGCTGTTGGTTTTAATCATTTCGAGCTTGATCTTGTCCGGTTGTGTAAGCCGGGAGATCAACGAAAATGTTCAGGATCGCGGGCCGCAAGTGGCTTTTGCGCCGTTACCGGCGTCGAGCCGGATGACTATCGCTATTTCGCGCTTCACTAACGAATCAGTCTACGGTAGCGGGCTATTCACCGATGAGTCCGGAGACAGAATCGGTAAGCAAGCTGCAGACCTATTATCACGTCACCTTTTGGCAACGCAGCATTTCAATGTCGTTGAGCGTCAAGATATCAACAAGCTTAAATCGGAAGCTGAATTGATGGGGAAAAGCGAAGCGGAATTCAAGCAAAACCTAACGGGTGTCGATGCTTTGATCATGGGTTCGGTTGTAGAATTGGGTCGGGATACTACCGGCGGCGTCTGGCTGGTCGGAAAAGAGAAGACCCAGCGCGCACGTGCTAGGGTCGTATTGAGGTTGGTCGATCCTAAAACCGGGGCAGTGTTTTACAGTCAGGAAGGTTCCGGTGAGGCTTCTATTTCGGCGTCCAGTACTTTGGGTTTTGGCGGTAACGCCGGGTTTGACTCCACCCTTGAGGGTAAAGCGATTGATGCTGCAATTGTAAATATGATCAACAATGTGGTGTCGACACTGGATGCCCGCGGCAAGGCTCAACCGTAGTCGAAATATTGAAAGGATTCCGAACGTGAATTTACTGAAATTTCGCAGTCGAGCTACGATTTGTTTTACGGGCTTGATGCTGGCCGTGATGGTGACAGGTTGCGTCCCACCTGGGCTGTATTACTGGGGGGATTACGAAACCAGTCTTTTCGAACGTTATGTTGAAAACAATCCCCAGCATACCGATGCTTATCTGAACCAAACCCTGGTTGAGGCGGAAAGACAGCATAGAAAAGTGCCGCCGGGTGTTTATGCCGATTACGGATTTTTGCTGTATACCCGAGGCGATAAAGCCGGGGCCATCGAAAATTTTCAAAAGGAGCGCGCTTTGTACCCAGAATCGCAGGCATTGATGAATAAATTGATCGAACGGATTCAACAAAAAGAGAAAGCGGCTGATGTCGTCAGTACGCCTTCCGCAGAGCAGCAAGCCACAGGAGAGCAAAAGTGAGAACATTCGTCATCATTTTGCTGGCTGGTCTGATGCAAGGTTGCATTGCTCCGCAACATGCCAATCTGGATGCCTTTTACGCGCATCAACCGCGATCGATTGTGGTCGTGCCGGTGGTCAACGAGTCGCCGGAAGTCACGGCAAATTCCGTGTTCATCACCAGCATTACGCAACCATTGGCCGAGCGCGGCTACTATGTATTTCCGGTTTATTTGACCGATATGATCTTGCGCGATTTCGGACTGGTTGAAGCCGGGCATATTCATCAATTGCCCACCGAGCGGTTTTATGAATTGTTTGGCGCCGATGCCGTGTTATTCATCACTATCAAGGATTGGAGTACAAAATATCTTGTGCTGGCTTCCTCGGTGGTTGTATCGATGGAATATGTCTTGAAAGACACTAGAACCGGGCAAGTGTTATGGAAAAACGATCAAGGGTATGTGCACAGCTCGGGCGGAAGTGATCTGATAACAATGACTGTTTCTGCTGCCATCAATGCATTAATGACCGACTATCTGCCGTTGGCGAGACAAGCCAATTTCATGGCATTTCTGCCACCTAAAGGCATACCTGCAGGACCTTACCATCCTGAGTATCAGCAAGACAAAGGCAAGTTTTAGCCTTTTGTTGAAACCGTAATTTCTCGCCCCAAACGGCGGGTTTGTCAATTCTAAGCGGCTATTTGTAAATGGTCTTTGAATGTCACAAAGTGGCCGCTATGCATAGAACCTAACTATGAATAGAAGTAATCTACACCCCACGGGTTTCCTGCGACTAACAGTAGAGTCGCTATGCATAGTTTTAATGCTTGAAGGAAACGCGTAAACTTATTACCAGCTAGAATAAGGCTTCAAACTGGTTGCACATGGCGACATTCAAGCAAGTGAGCCACGAGTAGAGTATCAATTGGCACTGAAGCAGCCATCCTCATATGCGATGCCTGACAAATATTCTTTGAATTGTCTGAAGCGAATAAATTGTCATTTCAGAAAACCTGCAAAACTATGTAAAGCTTTTTAACTGATGACAGGTCGAAACATCAGTGAAATTAGGCTATGCAGCCGATAGCTTTTTAAGACTACTCATAGTTGCGTACTATGCATAGTGGCCGAAACTGTGAATTGGCTGATTTCAAAAAGGCAGTCTTTATCGTTGAAAACGATTCAAAGCTGTCAATTCATTTCGATTTAAACATAAACCGGGGCGTTGTCAGGTTGTGACAGGAGAGAAATGCTACAACTTATTCTGTATCAAAAATCCAACGGGCTTTTTGCTTGCTGAAGCGGGAGTTGGAGAAATCCTGGGATACCTGGAACAATTGATTCAGCCCGGTTTGCAGCGGGCACGGCCCTCACACCGGTTCCTCCAAGACTTTCCAGTCCTTTTCAAGCAAGGCATAATAAGGACGCAATGCGACCATCAATGCCTGATAAACAATCAATGCATCGGTCGGGTCTTTCTGTTTAAGCTCGGCGATCTCGGTCAGAAACCGATATAGCATTTTTACGAAATTCTCGATCGTCATCGCCAGCCAGGCATCGTTGGTAATCCATTTGTCGATAAACTCATCCAACCGCGCAAAGGTCAGTTTCAACAGGGGATAAGCGGTTTGCATTTCCTTGTATTCCCGCAGCACCATGTACTCGATGTAAGCCTGCTCGGATGCTACCCGCGGCCGATTGGTAATACTCAGATAAGTGGCTTTGTAATCGGCATAGGCGGCATCGAATTTTTCGCAAAATTCTGTTTCTTTGGTCATTTCAAGCCAAGGCTGAAGATTAGCCGTCGTTACGCGATAGCACTCGCTGATCGCGTCTGCCATTTTGTCGAATTGCTCGACAAAGGCCGGCTTACTGAGTTCGCCTTTAATCAGATGTTCAATCGCGGCCAGCTCGCTCGCGGTGACGCAAACCGTGGCCAATTCCCGAATAAGTTTGAGTTCGAGCCCCATATCGCCGTTACCTCGCCGCTAGCTGAAGAAAAATTCAAGAATCGCCACTATCCTTAGCTCACTCGGTCAGATCGACGATTTCGGCAACGCAGGCATTGTCTTTAACAATGTGTAGCGCATTGTCGAATACCATGGTCGAGTTATATAAAACGCTTTTGACAATGATGGTGCCGGCCGTATCCTTGATGACAAAAAAAGTATCGCCCTCGGGCACTCTGCTGGCGGCAATTTGATTGCTCATTAAGGAGCCGGTTCTGACTTCTTTAATGGCCTGCATGGCTTCTTCCTTGTTGCCGTAATCGCCGCTCATCAGAATGAGTTCGCCCTTACTGCTGAGGAAATTAAAAATATACTGATTTTCATCGTTGGTTTTAAGTTCAAAAGTGGCTGGCATAATCTGTTCCGGAAGTTATCGGTTGAATTAGGTTTGGCGACGATCAAATTTCGGCCTTGCGATTCCTCGCAAACGACAGAAAAAACGCTTCGAAAGAGAAACCTAAGCGTGACCGGCAAACGCTATAAATCAAAAAGCAAACATTATGCCAATAAAATACCCTTTATAATCAACAGGAAAGATATCTTCTCCTATCCTATTGTCGGCTTTGCTACACGACATTGACGGCGATCCGATAGCCGTTCGAACCGCCCTCATCAAGCAACGGCCAACCGGCTTTCAAGCCAGCCCCTGAATTCCGAAAAGCCCCGCTCGGCAACCCGCAACGTTTGCAATAATGCTAATCAACATAGGTTCCCCCTAAGCAAAACGTGGTTCGTAAACCCGTCCCGAACGCTTCAACCCATTGCAGAGAAACGGCAAACGTTAGGCGGATCGAATAATCCGCCCGGCTAAGGCAAAACACGTTAAATTGAATCGGCGACATTTATTCCACCAGTCACTGTATCGGTGCCACTGCCGCCAACTGGTCCGGTAAGCCGGCTTATAAAGCCGTCGCATCCAGCCAATCGCCACGGCTTCAACGGTATTAGCCATCGCAACAAGGATAGGGGTATTAAATTTAGCCGGCGGCGGCAGACTGTAATCATGTTGTCATAATTCCGTAATAAATTAGGCCGCTTCACTCCAGTAGGGATAGCAGAGGCATGAAAATCCAGCAAATATCCAAACTCGTCACCTTATCCTTAGTGGCGGTTTTGATAAGCTTTGGGACCACGGTAAGCTGGTCGCTGAATCATTTGAACCAAGCCTTTAAAATGGTTGAATTTTTTGGCCAGCAAAAAGACCAGATCTACAACGACATCAATCAACCTGTGTTTGCCTACCTGTATAGCGGCGACACCACCTTGCTTAACGATCTGGAAAGCAATCTGGACCGGCTGAAAAATGATCTGCAAGCTCACGATTCGCTTTCGGATACGGTAAAAAGCAGTCTTTCGCAGATGTTGGCCGATATTCAGCAAAAGGCATTGCCGGAACTGGCGGCGGCCGGAAAACTGGCTAATCCGCAACAGCTTTTGCTCAATAACGAAAAACAGGTGTCGGCGCATCTGCAGACCCTGCTGAACTATGTCGAGCTGGCCGTAAATGCGCCCGTCGACCAGCAACGCGCCTATCTGTTGCGGATCGGCCAAGCCCAATCGGCATTGCAAAGTTTATCCAGAGTCCGCCAACGTTATTTTTCCGAACCTAACCCAGGCGCGCCAGACAGCTTACATAGCTATTTACAGCAACTCATCGGCAAGGAAACGGCATTGGAACAACTGTCCTTGCTCGGGGTCATGAAAGTCCAAGCCGAAGACGAACAGCTGTTTACACTCGGCGACAGCGGACCGCAAGCAAAAACCGAGGACATGGCACAGGAACCCCTGGCCGAAATGCATTCCCTGCTACAACGCTACGAAAAGGATTTAGACAACGCCAAAAACATCGCCAACAACAAGATAAGCACCCAGACCGACATCAACCGGCAAATGCAGGTCTTTAACCAAAAACTGCAGACTTTGCAGAATGAAATCAATCACGAGTACCAATATTACGAGCGCATGCTATATGGGAGCATGACTGTCTGCGTGCTGCTGATCGTGCTGGCCAGCGGCCTGATGCTGGCCATAAAACAGCATCTAGCGCATATCATTAGCCATATTACCGATTACGTGGATAAACTGGCGAATGGCGACTTAAGCTCATCCATTGCATTGAAAAGCAAGGTCACGGAAATCAAGGAACTGGAAAGCTCGCTAAAAAAACTGCACGATTATTTCAAGCTGCTGATACACAATATCGATGCGGAAATTTCATCCTTGGCTAAATTCGGCGGCAATATTGAACAAGTGGCAGGTAACCTGAACAGCATTATTGCCGATCAACAGCAAGCCACCGAACTAGCCGCCAGACAGATGAATGATTTATCCAGATCGTTCAAAGCAGTGGCTGGAAATGCCGCCGAATCGCAAACCAGTACCACGGCGGCGCAAAATCTCATCGAACAAGGTGTCGGGCACATTACCCATACCAACCGGCAAGTCACCGATTTGGCCCGCGTCATCAACAATACAGCCGAAGCACTGCTGCTGTTACAGCGTGACGCCAAAGCCATCGAAGCTGTGCTGGGCATGATTCAGGGATTTGCCGAGCAAACCAATTTGCTGGCGCTGAATGCCACCATTGAAGCCGCCCGCGCCGGCGAACACGGCCGAGGTTTTGCCGTGGTAGCGGACGAAGTGCGCAATCTGGCCGGCAATACCGCCCAATCGGCCAACCAGATTCAAGCGTTGGTGGAAAAACTCAGTAAGGCGACCAATTCGACCGTGGAGTTGATGAGCGACCAACAAAAAGCCGCCGACCAGACCACCCAGGCCGTGCAACAAGTGGACGCCATATTCAACGGCATCAAACAATCCATAGACCTGATCTACCGTAAGAGTTCGCAGATAGCCGAAGCAACCGTTGAGCAGTTACAGGTTACCCAACAATTGGCCCATAACTTTGAAAACACCGCCGAACTGTCCAAGCAAACCACCGCGGCCGCGCAAACCAACATCGTCAGCGCATCGTCTTTGGCCGGTGTATCCGACAACTTGCGTCAACTGATTGTTAAATTCAAATTGGCTTGACCTCTATCCTAAAAGCCATGATGCTTAAGCCATCGGAGCTGGTTAACTAAAGCCGTTCCGGAATTGGATTAGGCACGGCTCGGGTTTTAACAACGCGGAAGGTTAGCCAGACTAGCGCCCTGTTCTTAGAAAAGATTCGATGTGATATGGTTCTTGCTATATCTTCTGCTTGTTGAAACGTCCAAGTGTACTGACGATACGCTTGTTTATCGTAAAAATGGGTTTATTTAAGTATGTCCAAGTTTTTTATAAGATTACTGGGGTTTATTTTGTTGCTATCGACCATGGGCTTGGCAACCTGCCAATCCGTGCTTAAAGCCGAGCCGGTTAGCGCATCTGCCGCCGGCATGCAATTCTGATGAAGCAGCCAGGGCGAACAGATGAAAGTCTGCTCGGAAGACGCGGCAGTCAACAGCCAAATTAAGGGTGGTATCCAATCATGCCTCAGCTCCCCAAACTGAATTCAGCCAAACGCTTTAGCGGCGAAGCCTTGCGGCAATATTCGCCGCGCGGTCTGTTAGTGTATGTGCTGGCGTTGGCGCTAATACCGGCGGTCCTGATCGGCCTTGTTAAAGGACACGTCATGTCCGTACTGGTCAATGCCGGCGCATTTGCGCTGTATTGCGCCGCCGCCATCATGCTTCGCAACGGCTTGAAGGCGGAAAACCCAGTCCGGCAAGACAGGCTGCGCAATCCCTCCAAATGGCCCAGGAAATTCTGCGCGGCGCTGCTGGTGGCCGCAACAACCGGGCTATTAACGGTTTTAAGCCTTCAGCAAGGCCTGTTAATGGCCGCGTTGTATGCCGGCGGAGCGTTTTTGGGCATGTACTTAAGCTACGGTTTCGACCGGCGTCCATCCAAACCCATTATGGCGGCGTACGGGTATTCCGGCGACGAGATCAGACAAACCCTGGCCGCTGCCTTGGCCATTATTAACGATATCGAACAAAGTAACCGCATAATCCTGCATGCCGAACTCAACCAACGCATAGATAGAATCTGCCAGATTGCCGAAGATGTGATTGCGGAATTGGAAGCAGACCCGCGCGGTATTCGCCGGGCACGTAAATTCCTGAATGTGTACCTAGAGAACGTGCAACAGGTTATCCAGGGCTACGCTAAAACCCACCAACAAGCCGGCTCCCAGGCACTGGAGCAGAATTTCAGACAGGCACTGGATGCCATCGAATCCGCTTTTCAGGAACAACAACAAAAACTATTGGCAGAAGATGTGTTTGATCTGGACGTCAAAATCGAGGTATTGACACAGCAACTCAAACGCGAAGGCATACTGTGATTTTGCATTTTCACTAAAGGGGAAAACCCGTTATGAGCACACGAGAAACATCGATAACCCGACTGGCCGAGGCCCCGTTGAAGGAAGCGGTCCAGCAACCCGCCGGACAAGAAATCGTGCCGGGCGTGCAAACCGACATCGTTACCTTCACCGAAGCGCCGGCGGAAAAACAGCAGAAAATTCAGCAACTGTTACACGAAATCGACATCCAGGATTCGCAGTCTATTTTATTCTTCGGCAGCAAGGCTCAAGAGCAATTGACCACGGTATCCGACCGTATGCTGGAAGGGGTTAAAAATAAAGATACCGGCCCGGCCGGCGATGACTTGAATAATATGGTCGCTACCATTCGCGGCTTCGACATCGACGAGCTGGATCCGAATAAAAAACCCGGCTTTTTCGCCAAATTGCTTGGCAAGGCCAAACCGGTGGTGAAATTCATTCAGCAATACGAAGAAGTCCGCAAGCAGATCGACAGCATCACCGATAAGCTGGAAAAACATAAATCCAACCTATTAACCGATATCGCTTCGCTGGACCGGCTCTATCAGGCTAACCTGGATTATTTCCATACCCTGGAAGATTACATTGCCGCCGGCGACGAAAAACTACAGGAACTGGACAATGCGGTCATTCCGGAACTGACCGCAGCGGCGGAAGCCAGCCAGGCAGTGCTGACGGCGCAAAATCTGCGCGACTTGCGCTCCGCCCGTGACGATCTGGAACGGCGGGTGCACGACTTGCGTCTAACCCGGCAAGTCGCCATGCAAAGTCTGCCCAGTATTCGCCTGGTGCAGGAAAACGACAAAGGTCTGGTCAATAAAATCAATTCCACCATCGTCAACACCATTCCGCTGTGGCGCCAACAACTGGCTACCGCGGTGACGATATTCAGATCCTCGCAAGCCGCCGAAACCGTCAAGGCCGCCACCGACCTGACCAATGATTTGCTGGCCTCAAACGCAGAAAATCTGAAATTGGCTAACGCCGAGACCCGTAAACAGTTGGAGCGCGGCGTGTTCGATATCGAGGTAGTAAAACAAGCCAATCAGGCCTTAATCGACACTATCGAGGAAAGCCTGCAAATCGCCGATCAGGGCAAAAAAATGCGCAGCGAAGCCGTGCTGCAATTGCAGCAATGCGAGAACGAGTTAAGAAAAACCCTGGTATCGGCACAGGCCACTGCAGCGGCTAAAGGCTAAGCAATTAATCTTGGAGAAAGGACTGTGGGGATTTTAGACAAACTGTTCGGCGAGTTTATCGATGTCATTGAATGGACCGACGACTCGCCGAACACCATGGTATACCGATTCGAACGCTATGGTAACGAGATCAAATACGGCGCGATGCTGACGGTACGGGAGTCGCAAACGGCCGTTTTAGTCAATGAAGGCCAGATTGCCGACGTTTTCCAGCCCGGTTTATACCAGCTGGAAACGCGCAACATGCCGATCATGACCACGCTGCACAGCTGGCCGCATGGTTTTTCCAGCCCATTTAAAGCCGAAGTGTATTTCATCAACATGCGTCGGTTTACCGATTTGAAATGGGGCACCAAAAATCCGGTCATGCTACGCGACAAGGAATTCGGCCCGGTGCGCTTGCGCGCCTTCGGCACTTATACGTTACGCGTCAGCGAAGCCCGGGTTTTCCTGAAAGAAATCGTCGGCACCGGCGGCCACTTTCAAACCGGCGACATTAGCGACCAATTACGCAATCTGATCGTGTCCCGCTTTGCCGATATTCTGGGCGAATCGGGCATCCCACTACTGGAACTTGCCGCCAACTACGACGAACTGGGCGACTTTATCACCCAAAAAATCCGCCCCGAATTCGCCGCTTACGGCCTGGATGTGATGCAAATGTTGGTGGAAAACATTTCCCTGCCGCCCGAAGTGGAAACCGCCCTGGACAAACGCACCAGCATGGGCATTATCGGCGATTTGGGACGTTATACTCAATTCCAGACCGCCGAGGCACTGGCGGCGGCGGCGAAAAATCCATCCGGCGCCGCCGGCGAAGGTATCGGCATGGGGATGGGATTTGCGATAGCGCAAAATCTCGGCCAAAATCTGGCGCAAAGCAAACCGCAAACCGCCTCTCCCCCGCCGTTGCCCAATTCAGCGCTGTATTTTGTGGCCATCGCCGGCCAGCAACAAGGGCCTTTTAATTCGAGCCAATTGCGGGAGAAAATTATAACCGGCGAAGTCGGCCGCGATACGCTGGTGTGGACGGAGACGTTGGTAGAATGGACGCCTGCGGAAAAGGTCGCCGATTTAGCCTCGGCTTTTGCACACATACCACCGCCCCTGCCTAAAAATTAAATGTCCGCCGTTTTCAAGGCTTTAAACCCTAAGTCGGCTAACGCGCTGCAATTTCCCTGCAGACAATGCGGAGCGGTGCTGAAATATGCGCCTGGCACCACGCATTTACTTTGCGAGCATTGCGGCACGGAAAACGTCATTGAGCTGCGTAGCGAAAAAATTGCAGAATACGATCTCAGGCAAGCCTTACAACAATTAGCCGAAACACCGACAACAACAGCGGCCGCGCCCACCATCCATTGCGAAGAATGCGGTGCCGGCTTTCAATTCGAGGCTAAAAATCACGCCGGCGAATGCCCTTTCTGCGGTACGCCGATTGTAGCTACCACGGGGCAAATCAAACCCATACAACCTAAGTCGCTGTTACCGTTCGGCATCGACCAGGCCAATGCCCGGCAACGCTTTCAGCAATGGATCACCGGATTATGGTTCGCACCGAATGCCGTCAAAAAGTACGCCCGTAGCGATACCAAATTAAGCGGCGTGTATCTGCCGTTTTGGACCTTCGACAGCCATACCGCCACTACATATAGCGGCGAACGCGGCGACGTCTATTACGTTCAAGAACGGGTGCAAGTGGTCAGAAATAACCGCTTGGTTACCGAAACACGGCAAGTGCCCAAGATTCGCTGGACGCCGGTCAGCGGTCGGGTACAACGTTTTTTCGATGATGTACTGGTGGGCGCCAGCAATTCCTTGCCCCGCAAAATTCTGGATGCGCTGCAACCTTGGGATTTGCACAACTTGATTCCCTATGACGAAAATTATTTAAGCGGCTTTCGCAGTGAATACTATCAAGTAGAACTGGCCGACGGTTTCGACCTGGCCCGGCAAGTCATGGACAACCAAATCTATGCGGACATTTGCCGGGACATCGGCGGCGATCATCAACGCATCCACCAGGTCAACACCCAGCACAGCGGCACCACTTATAAACATTGTCTGCTGCCGGTCTGGTCGGCGGCATTTCGTTACCGGGATAAATCCTACCGTTTTGTGGTTAACGGCAGAACCGGCAAAGTACAGGGCGAGCGACCTTACAGCCCCTGGAAAATTGTCTTTGCCTGCGTGGCGGCCCTACTGTTGGCGGCGGGTGCTTACTACTATTTGGAACAATCGGGCGCGCTGGACAACCAACAGACTCATCCCGTCACCATCCAGCCCTACCCCTACCGGCAGCCGCTTGACTATAATTCCTTCCAGAATTAACGCTTTATATAGGCCTGTTGATAAAAATTGAAACGCCTACTATGTTTCCCGCAAAAATTGTCACGTCACGATTGCTTAAATGTATTTCATTCTGTACAATGGCCGGATTGTTGACTACTTGCTGTCAGCAACAAGCAATAATTAAATGCCCAGGTAGCTCAGTCGGTAGAGCAGAGGACTGAAAATCCTCGTGTCGACAGTTCGATTCTGTCCCTGGGCACCATGCTTACCCGGTTTTTTCTCAAAGAGCCCCTTCATGGGGTTTTTTGTTTTAAGGGCTTTAGGGCTTTAACAAGTCCATTGGGTTTATAGATGTTTATGGAAGAGCCTGAGGCTCTTTTTTTTTGTGTTTTATAAGGCGAAGCGGAAATGAAACTGGCTCCAGAGCACTTGGTGGAATTGATCGAACCAATTGTCGAAGGTCTTGGTTACGAATGCGTGGGGATTGAATACAACCCTCACCCGCAGCATGGCATGCTGCGCATTTACATCGACAGCGAAAACGGCATTTTAGTGGACGACTGTACTAAAGTCAGCCATCAACTGAGCGGCATGCTGGATGTGGAAGATCCGATTCAAGGTGAATATCAATTGGAAGTATCATCGCCTGGCGAAGACAGGCCGTTTTTCAAGCTTAGCCAGTTTGAAAAATATATTGGCAGCACAGTGAATGTCAGCCTTTTCAAACCCATTGATAAACGCAGAAAAATTATCGGCCTGATTCAGGCCGTCGACGGTGACGATGTCATGTTAACGGAAGGCGAGCAGACGCTTAAAGTGCCCTTTCAAGCAATGAGCAAGGCGCGTTTGGTGCCGGAATATTTACTCAAAAAAGGAGGACGTAGTGGCAAATAAAGAAATTTTATTAGTGGCGGATGTTTTTGCCAACGAAAAAGAAATCGACAAGGAAATTATCTTTCAGGCCATTGAGTCCGCCTTAGAAGCCGCGACCGTCAAACGCTATGAAAACCCTATCAAGGCGCGCGTAGCCATCAATCGCCATACCGGCGATTATCTTACTTACCGCCGCTGGCAAGTGGTGGCCGCCAACCCCGACATCAACGGCGACGTAGAATTTCCCAGCTGGCAAGTCCTGCAGGAAGTAGCACAGATCGACACCCCGGACATTCAAGTCGGCGATTACGTCGAGGAAGAAATCGAATCCGTGGCCTTCTGCCGAATCGCGGCACAAACCGCCAAACAGGTTATCATTCAAAAAGTTCGCGAAGCCGAGCGCAAGAAAATCGTCGAAGCCTATCAGGACCGGGTGGGCGAACTGATAACCGGGGTAGTCAAGCGCCTGGAAAAAGGCAGCATCTACCTGGATTTGGGCGGCCATGTCGAAGCCTATATTGCCCGCGAAGATATGATACCCAGAGAACCTGTACGCATGGGCGATCGGGTACGTGGTTATCTCAAAGATGTGCGCTCCGAACCGCGCGGCCCACAGTTATTTGTCAGCCGCACCGCGCCGGAATTGCTGATTGCCTTGTTCCGCCTGGAAGTCCCCGAAGTCGGCGAAGGCATGATCGACATTATTGCCGCTGCCCGCGACCCGGGTTCCCGCGCTAAAATTGCCGTCAAGGCCAACGACCCTCGTCTGGACCCGGTCGGCGCCTGCGTCGGCATGCGCGGCTCGCGAGTACAAGCCATTTCCAACGAACTGGCCGGCGAGCGAGTGGACATTATTTTATGGAACCCCAACGAAGCGCAGTTTGTTATCAACGCCATGTCGCCGGCTGAAATTCAGTCTATCGTGGTTGACGAAGACAAACACAGCATGGATGTGGCGGTCACCAGCGACAGTTTGTCCCAAGCGATCGGCCGCGGCGGTCAAAACGTCCGTCTAGCATCGGAGCTGACCGGCTGGGAACTGAATATTCAGGATGCCTCGCAAGTCGATAAAAACCTGGACGAAACCGCGGCGAAAGCCAAACAAGAATTTATGAAATTACTGGACGTCGATGAAGAAATCGCCGACGTCCTGGTGGAAGTGGGCCTGAGCAACATTGAAGAAATCGCCTACATCCCGGTCGACGAAATGCTGGAAATCGAAGGCTTTGACGAAGAGTTGGTCGAAGCCTTACGCAGTCGCGCCAAGGACGCTTTATTAATTAAAGCCATCGCTTCCGAAGAAAAAATCGAAACGTCGGAACCCAGCCCCGAATTGCTGGCCTTGGACCAGATGGACATCAAATTGGCGCACGAAATGGCCGCCAAGGGCATTGTCACCTTGGACGATTTGGCCGAGCAGTCGATCGACGACATTATCGAATTTACCGGCATGGATGAAGATCGAGCAGGTAAACTTATTATGAAAGCCCGCGAATCATGGTTCGCTGAGGACAAGGGCTAAGGCAGGAGGATTCTATGAGCGATAAAACAGTACAGGCATTAGCAGAGGTAGTTGGCATTCCTTTGGAGCGTTTTTTGGAACAACTGAAGGAGGCCGGCTTAACCGCCACCGATCCCGATGATGTCATCAGCGAAGAGGAAAAAGTCAAATTGCTGGCGCATTTACGTAAACGCCATGGCAAAGCCGATGCCAGCCAAGACAGCAGCACCCCGAAACGCATTACCTTAAAACGCAGCACCAAGACCGAACTCAGACAGTCGTCCGCACCCGGCACCGGCACCAAAACGGTCAGCGTCGAAGTACGCAAACAAAAAACCTACATCAAACGTAGCGACGCATCCGTCAGCGATGCGCAAAAAGAGGCGGAGCTGGCCAAACAAGCCCTTGCGGCACTGGAAGCACAAAAACACCAGCAAGCCGCCGAGGAAGAAAAACGCCATCAGCACGAAGCCCAATTAAAGGCCGAAGCTGAAAAACTGCAACCCGCGCCGGAAGCCGTCAGCGTGCCTGCCGAAGCAGCGCCCGCACCGAAATCGGAACCCCTCATTGCCGAGACCGCGCCAGTCGAAGCCCCGGTCGCCCCGACACCGGTTGCGGAAAAACCGGAAGTTGCTATTACCCCCCCTCCCGCACCGGCCAAACCTCAAATGAGTGAAGCCGACCGCCTGGAATATGAAAAGAAACAGCGCTTGGAGGCAGCAGTAGAGCGGAACGCTGAAAAAGTCAGAAAAGCCGCCGAAGCCAAACAGCAAACCCTGCATAAGAAAAAGCAGGAATTCAAGCCGGCGCGCGGACCGTCTACCGATATTTCCGCCGACACCAGCGATGCTGCCCGTCGAGGTAAAGGCAAAAAAGGCAAACCCGGCCGCCGCGAAAAACCCGAGCATGAAATCGAACAGCAAGGCGGCAAACATAAATTCGAAAAACCCGTCGCCCCTACCGTATTTGACGTCACTATTCCGGAAACCATCATCGTTTCCGACTTGGCCGCCAAAATGAACATCAAGGCCGCCGAAGTCATCAAGCACTTGATGAAGCTGGGCATCATGACCACCATCAACCAAGCCATCGACCAGGAAACCGCGGTGATTTTGGTGGAAGAGATGGGTCATAAAGCCATCATGCAAAGCGAGGATGATTTCGAACAGGAAATGCTGGCCGAAGTACTGGGCGAAACGGAAGAGCAAAAATCACTGCCGCGCGCGCCTATAGTCACCATCATGGGTCACGTCGACCATGGTAAAACCTCCTTGCTGGATTACATCCGCAAAACCCGTGTCGCCGCCGGCGAGGCTGGCGGTATTACCCAGCATATCGGCGCCTACCAGGTCAAAACCGACCACGGCGCCGTTACTTTCCTGGACACCCCGGGTCACGCGGCGTTTACCGCCATGCGGGCTCGCGGCGCCGAAGTGACCGACATTGTCATCGTGGTGGTAGCGGCCGATGACGGTGTGATGCCGCAGACCAAGGAAGCCATCGAACACGCTCGCGCGGCCAATGTACCTATCATCGTGGCCTTGAACAAAATCGACAAACCGGAAGCCAATCCGGACAAAGTCATGCAGGAACTGGCTACCTTGAATGTCGTCCCTGAAGAATGGGGCGGCGACGTGCAATTCCTGCGAGTATCCGCCAAAGTCGGTACCGGTATCGATGAATTGATCGAAGCATTGATTGTACAGGCCGAGGTGCTGGAATTGACCGCGCCCGCCGAAGGCGTGGCGTCCGGTATCTGTATCGAATCGCGTCTGGATAAAGGCCGAGGCGCCGTGGCTACCGTATTGATTCAGAAAGGCACCTTGAGCAAAGGCGAGTTCGTACTCTGCGGTCACGAATACGGGCGGATTCGCGCCATGTTCGACGAAAATGCCCACGCCATTAAATCGGCCGGCCCCAGCGCGCCGGTGGAGATCCTCGGTTTATCCGGCACACCGGATGCCGGCGACGAATTCCTGGTGGTGCAAAACGAACGTGTGGCTCGCGAATTGGCGGCTCACCGTGAAGACCGTAAAAAATCCAACCGCCACGCGGCCGCTCACGCTTCCAAACTGGACGATGTATTCTCCAGAATGACGGCCGGCGAAACCGCCACCTTGAACGTGGTCATCAAAACCGACGTACAAGGCAGCTTGGAAGCTTTGCGAGAATCTTTGGTCGGTTTGTCGACGGATGAAGTGCAAGTCAAATGCGTGTACGGCGGCGTGGGCGGCATCAACGAAGGCGACGCCAACCTGGCGCTGGCATCCAGCGCGATTTTGATCGGCTTTAACGTCCGTGCCGATGCGGTAGCACGTAAATTGATCGAAGAAAAAGACATCGACCTGCATTATTACAGCATCATTTATGAAGCCATAGACGAAGTCAAACGCGCCATCAACGGTATGTTGGCTCCCGACATCCAGGAAAAAATCGTCGGTCTGGCCGAAGTGCGCGACGTATTCCGCTCGCCCAAATTCGGTGCGATCGCCGGCTGTATGGTCATCGACGGTTTCGTCAAACGCAACCTGCCGATTCGGGTGCTGCGCGAAAACGTGGTGATTTTCGAAGGCCAGCTGGAGTCCTTGCGCCGCTTCAAAGACGATGTCGGCGAAGTCAAAATGGGTATGGAATGCGGTATCGGCGTTAAAAACTACAACGACGTCAAACCGGGTGATCAAATCGAAGTGTTCGAACGCATCGAAGTAAAACGGGAAATATAATCCATGCCTAAAGAGTTCGGCCGCAGCCAGCGAGTTGCCTCGCAAATGCAAAAAGAGTTGGCGCTGATCCTGCAACGCGATGTACATGATAGGCGCCTGGGCTTTGTGACCGTCAACGAGGTGGTGTTAAGTAAAGATCTGGCTGTCGCCAAAATTTACATCACCGTCTTGAATGCCGATGAAGCCGGCAAACTGGCAAACGTTAAGGCATTGAACGAAATGTCGCCGTTTATTCGCCACGAATTGGCTAAACGCATGCGCTTACGGCATATTTCCGAGCTGCACTTTCATTATGACCATTCCTTCGATACCGGCATGCGCGTTAGCGAACTGCTGCACGATGTGAATGACGCTACGACGGCGGACGCTGACGAAACAGACAGCAATCCGCAACAGGACGATTGATGGCAAAACGCAAGTCCGGGCGCGATGTACACGGCATCGTGCTACTCGACAAACGCCTGGGCGTTTCTTCCAATAAAGCCTTGCAGGAAGTACGGCGTTTATTTAACGCCAACAAGGCCGGCCATACCGGCAGCCTGGATCCGCTGGCTACAGGCCTGTTACCGCTGTGTTTCGGCGAGGCCACCAAGGTATCCGCGCTGATGCTGGATGACGATAAGCGTTATCAGGTAACGCTGCGTTTGGGTCGGATGACCGATACCGGCGATTGTGAGGGCAACATCGTCAAGGAAATGCCGGTACCCGTGTTTACCGAAGCCGACTTATTGCACAAGTTACAGCGATTTACCGGCCCTATCGAGCAAGTACCGCCGATGTATTCGGCCTTGAAGCATCAGGGTAAAAAACTGTATGAACTGGCCCGGGAAGGAAAAACGGTGGAAAGACAGTCGCGCCGCATTACGATTTATGCCTTGCATCTGCTCGACTTCGACAGCGAATACATTAGCCTAGCGGTGGAATGCTCCAAAGGCACCTACATCCGCTCATTAGCGGAGGACTTGGGGCACGCCATGGGCAGTTGCGCCACCGTTACAGCCCTGCGCCGTATCGCCGCGGGCATGTTCAATCTGGAGAACGCCCATACGCTTGAGCAACTGGAGGCCATGACCGACGCGGAGCGCATGCAATGCCTGATTGCCGTGGATGCACCATTGCGGCAACTGCCGGCGATTACCTTATCGACCGAGCAAGCCGCCAGCATCAATCATGGCCAACAAATCCGTATTGACGGCCATGCACCGGGCGCCGTGCGCATGTATAGCGAACAAACCTTTTTAGGTTTGGGAGAAATCCTTTTGGATGATAAACTAGCGCCGAAAAAGTTATTTAATCTGAACCGTCAAGTTGCTTGATTATTCAGACAAAAATTCATCCGCTCCTGCACCCTATTGTGGGAACGGTGATTACTCGCCATCAACTCCGATGGCTTTATTTTTAACAACATTTAATCGATAGGGATTAAGAATGGCATTAACCGCAGCACAAAAAAAAGCAGTCGTCGAAGAATATCGTTTGTCGGAATCCGACACCGGTTCCACCGAAGTTCAGGTTGCTTTATTGACCGCCAACATCAATCAGTTGACTCCTCACTTTGCCGCCAACAAAAAAGACAACCACTCACGCCGTGGTTTATTACGCATGGTTAACCAACGCCGCAAATTGCTGGATTACCTGAAAAACACTGACGTGGTCCGTTATCGCTCCTTGATCGAGCGCTTGGGCATTCGTAAGTAACGTATTTAAAGAGACGGCACTTCTGGGTGCCGTTTCTGCTTTATGGCAAATTTTCAAAACAACCTTTAAACACAAAGGAACCTTATAGTGAATCCTATCAGGAAACAATTTCAGTACGGCGATCGTCTCGTCACGTTAGAAACCGGTGAAATAGCCCGCCAAGCCAATGGCGCGGTGATGATTGATGTCGAAGGCACTTCTTTATTGGTGACAGTCGTTGGTAAAAAAGAAGCGACTGGCGGAGACTTTTTCCCGTTGACCGTTAACTATCAGGAAAAAGCCTTCGCGGCCGGTAAAATACCCGGCGGCTTTTTCAAACGAGAGGGCCGACCCAGCGAAAATGAAACCCTGATTTCCCGCCTGATCGACCGGCCTATCCGTCCGTTGTTTCCCGAAGGCTTCACTAACGAAGTACAGATCATTGCTACCGTGGTTTCCCTTAACCCGGAAGTGGACACCGAGATCCCCGCTCTGCTGGGCGCATCCGCGGCGCTGGCCGTTTCCGGCCTGCCTTTCAACGGTCCATTGGGTGCTGCCTGCGTCGGTTACAAAGACGGTAACTATTTGCTGAACCCGTCTTTAGCAGCCATGAAGGAATCGCAATTGCAACTGGTGGTTGCCGGCACAGCCAAAGCCGTATTGATGGTGGAATCGCAAGCCGATTTACTGCCAGAAGAAGTAATGTTGGGTGCCGTTTTGTTCGGCCACGAACAAATGCAAGTAGCCATCAACGCCATCAACGAACTGGCCGCCGAAGTCGGCACACCGGCTATGGCCTGGACGCCGGTCGAATCCAACGCCGAACTGAAAGCCGCCGTTGCCGCCGAAGCCGAAGCCGCCATCAAAGCCGCTTACCAAGTGGCCGAAAAATTGGTTAGACAAGACCAACTTAGCGGCATCCGTAGCGCCGTGGTGGAAAAACTGACCACCGACGACCAATTTGCCGAAAAAGATATTCGTAATGTCATCGAGCATCTGGAATACGACATCGTGCGCGGCGCGATTTTGAACGACCGCAAACGTATCGACGGCCGCGACCTGACCACTGTCAGACCGATTACCATTCGTACCGGCGTACTGCCCAGAACTCACGGCTCGGCCCTATTCACCCGCGGCGAAACTCAAGCCATCGTGGTAGCTACTCTGGGTACCGAACGTGATGCGCAAATTATCGACGCGCTGTCCGGCGAATACAAAGACCCGTTCATGCTGCATTACAACTTCCCTCCCTACAGTGTGGGCGAAACCGGCTTTGTCGGCTCGCCAAAACGTCGCGAAATCGGTCACGGCCGTTTGGCGAAACGCGGTGTGGCGGCTGTATTGCCCAACATGGCGGAATTCCCTTACGTGATCCGTGTGGTATCGGAAATCACCGAATCCAACGGTTCCAGCTCCATGGCGTCAGTCTGCGGTAGCAGCTTGGCATTAATGGATGCCGGCGTGCCGATCAAAGCACCTGTGGCCGGTATAGCCATGGGCTTGATCAAAGAAGGCGATCAATTTGCAGTATTGTCCGATATCCTGGGTGACGAAGATCACCTGGGCGACATGGACTTTAAAGTGGCCGGCTCCGAAAACGGTGTCACCGCCCTGCAAATGGACATCAAAATCGACGGCATCACGCCGGAGATTATGAAAGTCGCCTTGGAACAAGCCAAGCACGGTCGTCTGCACATTCTGGGCGAAATGAACAAAGCCTTGTCCGCGACCCGCGAAGAAATGTCCGACTTTGCACCGCGCATCATCACCTTCAAGATCGATCCGGCGAAAATCCGCGAAGTCATCGGCAAAGGCGGCGTCACCATTCGCGCCATAACCGAACAAACCGGTGCCAGCATTGATTTGACCGACGACGGCGTGGTTAACGTCGCTTCCGTCGACAGAGCCGCCGGTGAAGAAGCCAGACGCATGATCGAAGAAATCACTGCTGAAGTCGAAGTAGGCAAAATCTACGAAGGCAAAGTAGTCCGTCTGATGGACTTCGGCGCATTCGTCTCCATCCTGCCAGGTAAAGACGGCTTGGTGCACATTTCGCAAATTTCCGAAGAGCGTGTTGAGAAAGTCAGCGACAAGTTGTCGGAAGGCGATGTGGTTAGGGTTAAGGTGCTGGAGATTGACCGTCAAGGACGGGTGAGATTGAGCATGAAGGAAATTGATAGCGAGTAATTTTTTCGCTGATTGATTTGAGAAAGGGCCGAAAGGCCCTTTTTTTTGTGTCGCTATCGCGACACCAAACCTGAAATCCTATATACCCAGCTCGGCAGACATGCTGAACATTATGAAGCAAAATCAATCGCGACTTTTACCGGCATGAATGGTAAGTGATATAAACTAATGGCAAAATAAGCAATATTTTCAAAACATTACCACTCGATAAATTTAGCATGAAAACTTTACTGCAGAACCATGAGCAAGAGATTGAGCGACTGATAGCATCCAGGGTCGCGCAAGCAAAAGAGATTTGGTTAGCCGAGAGCCGCAAGCTGGAACAGACAATTTCAGACGCCGCGAGTCGCGAAACCGCATTAACCAAAGAAATCAGCGAATTAAAACAGAAATTAAAAGAAGCGCGCTCATATAAAGACTATTACTCAAAATTACTGGATGACGCAAAAGCAATCGAACTCGAGTTGCATAGAAAATGTGCAGATTACCATGTTAGGCAGCAGGAACTTGAAGAGGCATTAGCCAAATTACAACCTAACTTCCAGGCTATAAATAGCGATGATGCCCGCGCCGCCAAGGTTGATCTGATTAGACTGGATAATCAAATACATGCCGCTAGAGCCGAGTTGACCAGATTACAAAAGGAAATTGAATTGGCTAATTCAGCCTTGGTTTGAGCTAGTACAACTGGAGCAGGTAAAAGAAAAACTGCAACAGTACCCACTAACCGAATCGCTCTCTTCCCGCGCCATCGAACATCCGTTACATTTTCTGCTACCAAGGGCATTTGACAGCCCGTAGGTGCTGATGAAGCGGGTGTCGAGAACAAGTACTGCGGTTGCCGGTCTGCGAACCGAATTAAACTCACTCGCCGGAGTGGCAACGCAATACGCTGTCCAATCAGGTAAAATCCTACCGATTTCAACCAAACAGCCAACCATGCCCCACTCCGCCTACTTCAAGCAATCCTGCCGGCTATGCCCCCGGCTGGCCCATTTTCTGGACGACGTCAAACAAAAGCACCCCGACTATCATGCCCTGCCCGTCGCCCCCTTCGGCGACCCGAATGCGCGGTTGTTAATCGTCGGCCTGGCACCCGGCATGCACGGCGCCAACGCCAGCGGCCGGCCGTTTACCGGCGATTATGCCGGCTTACTGTTATATAAAGCCCTGTACGATTTCGGTTTCAGCAATCAACTGGAGTCGACCTCCCTGACGGACGGATTGCAATTGACTAATTGCCGCATCACTAACGCCGTGAAATGCCTGCCGCCGCAAAACAAACCAACCGGCGACGAAATCAAGCAATGCAATCCTTATCTGGCCGCAGAAATAAAGACATTGCCGAAAAACGCCGTGATTCTGGCTTTGGGCAACATTGCCCACCAAGCGGTACTGCGCGCGTATGGCTTAAAAGCCACCGCCGCCAAATTTGGCCACCACACACTATACGATTTGCCGGACGGCAATAAGCTAGTCAGCTCTTACCATTGCAGCCGCTACAACGTGCAAACCAAGCGCCTGAATATGGAGATGCTGGCTGCTGTGTTTGCCGACATTAAGGATTTGCTGGCCTGAATGCCATGAACGACGCCGTCTCACCAATCGATTTTGACGTCAAAGCCTTTTTAAAAACCCTGACCCAGCGTCCCGGCATTTATAAGATGCTGGATGCCAAAGGCGAAATCATTTACATCGGTAAGGCCAAAAACCTGAAAAACCGGGTATCGAGCTATTTCCGCAGCAATGCGGTGTCGCCCAAGCAGTCGGCCATGGTCGCCAAGGTATGCGGTATCGAAGTCACCGTTACTCATACCGAAGGCGAAGCCTTATTATTGGAAAGTCAGCTGATCAAACGCCATAAACCGCGTTACAACATCAGCTTGCGCGACGATAAATCCTACCCTTATGTATTCATTTCCAGTTTTCACGATTTCCCGCAATTGTCCTATCACCGCGGCGCAAAAAAACGCAAAGGCCGCTATTTCGGACCTTATCCCAGCGCCAGCGCAGTCAAGGAAACTTTAAAACTGTTGCAAAAAATCTTTCCGGTACGCCAGTGCGAGGACTCCTACTACAACGCCCGCTCCCGGCCCTGCCTGCAACATCAAATCGAACGCTGCAGCGCGCCCTGCGTCGGTTTGATCAGCAAGCAGGATTACCGGAACGATGTAGACAGCACGATTTTGTTTCTGGAAGGTCAAGGCGGCCAGTTGATCGACCAGCTGGTGCAAAAAATGGAAACCGCCGCCTCGGCCCTGGAATTCGAACAGGCTGCCGTATACCGCGATCAAATTCAACGCCTAAGGGCCGTACTGGAGAAACATTTCGTCGAGGGTGAGAAAGGCGATGTTGATATTTTGGCTTGCGCTGCCAAGGCCGATTTGGCTTGCGTGCAGGTGTTTTTTATCCGCAACGGCCAAAACCTGGGTAACCGGCAATTTTTCCCTAAAATCGTCGTGGAAAACGATCCCGGCCTGATTTTGCAGGCCTTCATCAGCCAGTATTATCTGGATAAAACTGTTCCGCACGATCTCATCATCAGTCACCCGCTGCCGGAAACGGCCTTATTGATCGAAGTATTGAGCGGACAAGCCAAGCATAATGTGACAATCAGTCACAATGTGCGCGGCGAGCGGCAAAAATGGCTACGGATGGCTGTCACCAACGCCGATAGCGCTTTAATGGCCAAACTGGCCGACAAACAGGGTTTGTACGCGCGTTTTCTTAGTTTGCAGCAGGAATTCCGCTGCGCCGAAGTACCGAAGCGTCTGGAATGTTTCGATATCAGCCATACCCAAGGCGAACAAACGGTGGCTTCCTGCGTGGTATTCGACCGTGAAGGCCCCGTCAAGTCGGACTATCGGCGCTTTAATATCGAAGGCGTCACCGGAGGTGATGATTATGCGGCGATACATCAGGCAGTATTCCGCCGTTTCAAACGCCAGAAACAGGGCGAACACCCGGCGCCGGATATTTTGCTGATAGACGGCGGCAAGGGGCAAGTCTCCGCAGCGCAAAAGGCATTGGCGGAATTGGAGATAAACAATGTTATGATAGTCGGCGTTTCCAAAGGACCGGACCGTAAGGCAGGCATGGAAAAAATCATTTTGCCGAATAAAGATCAACCCTTGGACGTCTCTCCCGGCGCCAGCGCGCTGCTCTTGATTCAGCATATTCGTGATGAAGCGCACCGGTTTGCGATTACCGGCCACCGGCAACGCCGCGGCAAAGCCAAACAGCAATCCGCGTTGGAAGATATCGCCGGATTAGGGCCGAAAAGACGGCAGATTTTATTGAAACAGTTTGGCGGTTTACAGGGTGTTTCCAGTGCGGGCGTCGATGCCTTGGCCAGCATCGAAGGCATTAGCAGGCAATTGGCGCAACGAATTTACGATACTTTCCACCATCAAGATGGCAGTTAAATTTAATTTACCCACATATTTGACATTTTTACGCATCGCCATGATTCCTTTATTGGCCATTGTGTTTTATTTGCCGTGGGAATACAGCCGCATCGCCAGTACCGGTATTTTTTTATTTGCGGGCTTCACCGATTGGCTGGATGGTTACCTGGCCCGAAAATTGAATCTGGAAACCGCATTCGGCGCCTTTCTGGACCCGGTTGCCGATAAATTAATGGTGGCTTTTGTATTGGTTTTGGTGGTGCAGGCAGAAGCCAACCCTTATCTGGCCATTCCAGCGGCGGTCATTATCGGTAGAGAAATTACCATTGCGTCCTTGCGAGAATGGATGGCTGAAATCGGCCAACGCGCCAAGGTCAAAGTGTCCCAATTAGGTAAATGGAAAACCACCGCTCAAATGGCGGCCATTAGCTTACTGCTATACCGCGATAATTTGCTCGGCCTACCCATCAATGATATGGGCTACTGGCTGCTATACTTGTCCGCGGTCTTAACGTTATGGTCGATGGTCAATTATTTAATTGCCGCCATTGACACCATTACAGAATAATAATAATTGCAGCTTTATACTGCACAAACCAGAGAGTCAAACAGCAGGTAAAGCTGTAAATAAAAGCATGGAACAAGAAATAAAAACAGAACCTGAAATCGAAACCACCCCCAATAAAACTTTGAGTCAAGATGAAGTTTTACAGGCAGCCTTAAAACTTTTCGCCCAAAAAGGTTATTCCAATACCTCATTAACGGATATCAAGGACGCGGTAGGCCTAAAAACCGCCAGCGGTGTTTATCAGTTTTTCAAGACCAAGCAGGCCATAGCCGAGACACTGCGCGAAAACATTCTGGATAGCTTCAGCATTTCCATAGACGACATCCGCCGCAGAAATCGCAAAGCTTCCGAACAATTACGCGAAATTGTCGATCTGCTGTTTAAGTTGACCGAAGACGCGCCGGAAATCATTCAATTTTTATTATTTGTAAAAACCGAAGACTTTCTGACGGACTCGACACCGTTAATGGATACCGCGGCATTTAATAAAATTAAACGCATTATTCAAAACGGCATTAAAGAAGGCGAAATCAAATCCATCGATTACCTTTTGGCTTATTGTTATTTTTTTGGCATTATCAATCAAACGTTGCTAATGGTCTTGAACGGCGCACTGCCCAAATCGGCCGACAGCTATCAATCGCAAGCCTGGCTGACAGCTTGGGGTTGTATAGCTAAAAAATAATTTTCATCTTCTTCCATGCGGACAAAACAGGAGTGGCAAAACGATGCTAAGTAACATCAAAATCGGCATGATAGGCTTGGGCTATGTAGGCTTGCCCCTGGCAGTGGAGTTCGGACAGAAATACCCAACCGTGGGTTTTGATATTAATCAGCACCGCATAACCGAACTGCAATCCGGCAATGACCATACCTTGGAGGTCAGCTCGGCGGAACTGGCGGAAGCGACCCTGCTGACTTATAGCGCTAGCATTCAAGATATCGCCGGCTGCAATATCTACATTGTCACGGTACCTACCCCAATTAATGAGCATAAACAGCCGGACTTGACTCCGTTACAAAAGGCCAGCGACCTGCTGGGAAAAGTCATTAAATCCGGCGACATTATTATTTACGAATCCACCGTCTACCCCGGTGCCACCGAAGAAGTGTGCGTGCCTATCCTGGAAAAAGTCTCCGGATTAAAGTTTAACCGGGACTTTTATGTTGGTTATAGCCCGGAGCGAATAAACCCGGGCGATAAACAACATCGGGTGACCAATATTTTAAAAGTCACGTCCGGCTCAACCCCGGAGATTGCCGAAAAAGTCGACCAACTTTATAAAAGCATCATCACTGCCGGCACGCACAAAGCCAGCTGTATAAAAGTAGCCGAAGCGGCTAAAGTCATCGAAAACACCCAGCGCGACGTTAATATCGCCCTGATCAACGAGCTGGCACTGATTTTTAACAAACTGGGCATCGATACCGAAGAAGTGTTACAGGCAGCCGGCACCAAATGGAATTTTTTACCGTTTCGTCCCGGTTTGGTCGGCGGCCACTGCATTGGCGTCGATCCTTATTATCTAACCCATAAAGCCCAGGCTATCGGCTACAACCCGGAAGTCATTTTGTCCGGCCGCCGCATCAATGACAGCATGGGCGCTTATGTGGTTTCGCAACTGATCAAATTGATGCTTAAAAAGCGCATCCAAGTGCAAGATGCCAAAGTCCTGATCATGGGCCTGACTTTCAAGGAAAACTGTCCGGACATTCGCAACACCCGCGTGGTGGACATTGTGGCGGAACTGAAAACCTATGGCGTCACCATCGACGTTTATGACCCTTGGGTCAATGGCGATGAAGCTTTCGAAGAATACGGCATACGCCCCATCGCACAACCCGGCAGAAGGAAATACGACGCGATGATATTGGCTGTCGCTCATGAGGAGTTCAAGGAAATGCCGATCAGCGATATCCGGGCACTGGGCAAGGAGCAGTCCATCATTTACGACTTGAAATATCTATTCCCGGCAGAGCTAACCGACGCGAGACTGTAAGCAATGAAAATCATGGTCACCGGCACCGCCGGCTTTATTGGCAATCATCTGGCTCTGCGCTTGCTGGAGCGTGGCGACGAAGTCATTGGTATCGATAACCTCAACGACTATTACGACGTCAACCTGAAGATCAACCGTTTAGCCCGCATCAAAGACCATGCTGCTTTTACCGACGTCAGACTGGATATCGCCGATCGTGAAGGCATGAAGGCGGTGTTTAAGAAACATCATCCGCAAAAAGTCGTCAATCTGGCTGCGCAGGCCGGCGTACGGTACTCATTGGAAAATCCGCATGCTTACATAGACAGCAACATAGTCGGCTTTATCAATATCCTGGAAGGCTGCAGGCATAACCAAGTCGAACATTTGGTTTATGCCTCCAGCAGTTCCGTGTATGGCGCCAACGAATCGATGCCATTTTCAGTACACGATAATGTCGACCATCCACTCAGCCTGTATGCCGCATCGAAAAAAGCCAACGAGCTGATGGCGCATACCTACAGCAATTTGTACCAGTTGCCGACTACAGGTCTACGTTTCTTTACCGTATACGGCCCGTGGGGCAGGCCCGATATGGCGCTATTTCTGTTTACCAAAGCGATTTTGGCGGGTAAGCCGATAGATGTATTCAATTACGGCAAACACCGGCGCGATTTCACTTATATCGACGACATTGTCGAAGGCGTGATAAGAACACTGGATCATACAGCGCAAGCCAACCCGGATTGGAGCGGCGAAAAACCGGACCCCGGCACCAGTAAAGCGCCGTGGCGGGTTTATAATATCGGCAACCAAAATCCGGTGGAACTACTGGCATACGTTGAAACCTTGGAACGTTTTTTAGGCAAAACGGCGGAAAAGAATCTGCTGCCGTTACAACCCGGCGACGTGCCGGATACCTATGCGGATGTAGAGGCCTTGGTAACCGATGTCGGATACAAGCCCGACACCACGATAGAACAAGGCATAGAACGTTTCGTGACTTGGTATAGAGAATATTACCGGCAATAATCATCGACGTACCGGACCTGTTCTTGCAGACAGCTCAAATCCCCTGGTCGTGGAAATGCGGTTCGCCATCCAGAATATCATGAGCGCTTAACAACTCAACCTCTCACCATCCGCCGTAAAGTGCCTGCACTTCTGAGCATTTTAGGGGTAGGCGCAAGCTTAGCAATGAACGATGTGAGTTGGTTGCGACTGAGCTTTCTGCTAACGATTTTATGGCCGGCCTCATTGACACCATACAAATGAACGCTTTGCTTAGCTAAATCGATTCCCAATACTTTGATCTCTTTGCTTTCTGATTTTAGGCTTGCATCATTGTTTGTCACAGTTTGTCTCACTTACCCTGAGGGGTTCAAAATGACCATCTTCGCCGTCTCGGGCCGGTCAGTAAAGTGAGGCGGACCATTCCATTAAGTCTTGCAGTCAAATATTTCGAAAACCATTTTTTTGACCGCCCTACTGACTGTCGAATAATGTACACCGAAAGCATCCGCGATTTGCTGCATCGTATAATCGCCGGTCTCATAAGCCTTTCTTATCCCCTCTTTCGTATCGGGGATAGTTTCGACATAGTCGCTTAGCGGTCTGCCCAACGGTCTTCGTTGCACTTTTGGGATTTCTTTTAGACCTTGCGATTCGGCTTTAATTTGCCTTTGCAGCTTTTCCACGAACGGCTTATCGCCCAGGAAAATCTGATTTCTAAGCCCTTCCCAAACAGGCGGCAATCCGACACCGGCCCGGACAAAGTCTCGATAGCGTTCAATCGCTTGCTCTCTATTCAAACCAAATTGCCGCAACAACCAAGCAACTTGCAAGCATTTCAACGGCGGAGCTTGAGCAACCGTCGCCCGATAACTGCTCCAAGGCCAATCCGCTACATCATTCACCATCAGCGCTGATGCCGACGGTTGAACGTTTGTGTGTAAACGCCATTCAACTGGCGCATACCCTTGGATAAATTGCCTTCTACCGTCTCGACAACCACATGGTAATGATTGCTCATCAAACAATAGGCGTGGCAAATCCAATTAAACCGGGCACAAACATCACTGAACAATTCGAGCCAATTTAATCGGTCCTTATCATCAAGGTATATCGCGTTCCGCGCATTCCCCCGCGACGTCACATGATATAACCCGCCCGCTAATTCTAATCTGAGTGGTCTAGCCATGGCTGTTAGGATAGACCATATTTGCTTGATTGGGAGAGTAGCGGCAGCCCTTACGGGCTACCGCCCTCGCAGAACCGGACTTGGAGTGTTACACCATCCGGCTCCCAGTTTAAGTCATCCACAATGGTTTGGGATATAAGTTGTGCTGGATTCGCAACGATGGCATCCATGCCCTTAACACCTTGCTAAACTTCGCCCAGTTACAACTTCGCCTTTGGCTTCTTCTATTTATCCATTTGAATAGCACGCGGCTTATCAGATAAGCGTAATTTCTGATCTGCCGGGCGTTACCACTCACACCGTAGTAGGCCACGTGACCGACCAAGTGCCGCCGCGCGTAGAGCATCATGGCTTTCCCGCCTTGCAATCTCAACTGTGCCAGTTTCTGGTTGACCTCTTTAAGTTTCTTCGTGATTCGTTCGCGTTGCGTCGTGCGCCCCACGATGAACCGACCTTTGCGACTCTTGCCCACGTAGCCCCCCGCGTCAAAATAGTTGTCGCCTTAAATTTTTAGAACCCTTTAAATTTGAGATAAAAAATGAATCTTTCCAAGAAACAGTATTCTGACGAGTTCAGAGAGCAAGCCCTGGCAAAAGTCTACAATCGTGGAAAACGAACCATTCAAGAAATT
>NZ_JALOBS010000049.1 GCF_023228165.1 Methylomonas sp.
CCGGTGATGAACACTAAAATCCGCCCGGTCATGCCGAAGGCTTGACCGGAATGCAACGGCCATTGCCAATGGGTGAACACTTCGCCGGCCGTTGCGGTCGGCAGGCTGGGGTCGTCCAGGTCGAGGATTTTACCCGAGTAACGGTCGATTACCGTGCAGCGGCGTTGCAAAAGGCTGCCCGGCGCATTGACGCCGTTCTGGCAAACTGTATAGGTTTTGGTCGGCTCGGCGGCGCCGTAAATCCAGTGCGGCCGGCCTTGGGGATATTGCCGTAACGCAATCTCAACCGCTTGATCCATGCCGATGGCCTGCGGATTTTGAGCCGGCGGCGTGGACTGAAACCAGTAACGGTATGTCACCGGCGAAAATAATTCCAGCACCGGCACCACGTTGTGCGGCAATATCATGTAGATGCCGGAGAACAGCACCGGCAGCATCACCAGCGCCGTGTAAAAACCGCTGATTTTATGTAGGTCGTAATTGAAACGCACCTTGCCTGCTCCGGATTTAAACGTCAGCGCCTGCCACCATTTGCCGGTCAAGGGCCACCAGACGATCAGACCGGTCAAGGTAGAAATCATCAATAATGCTGCTGAAACGCCGACCACGACGGTGCTGATGTCGTGCGACGGAATCAGCAGCGCGTAATGCAGTTCGAACATCAGCTCGACAAAGATATTCGGTAGCCATTGGTCTGAACGACCGTTCATTCGCTTGCCGGTGACTCGTGCCGTATAGGGATCAACGCCGACCAGCCAACGCTCGGTCACGCCTTTTTCATCCTCTACAGTAAACCGCAGTTTTACAGCAGCCGTGTCGTTGCGCGGATAGGTTGCGAAGGTATGTTTGGCATGCTTGGGCATCGCCTGTTTACCGGCGGCGAAAATGTCCGCAGGAAGCCGATATCCGCCGTGTTCCGGTTTATTAACCACCAACATCGCCGGATTGAGCCATTCGTCGATTTCGGCGTAAAACACCAGTATGCTGCCGGTGATGCCGTAAATAGTCAGCAAGAAGCCAAGTATCAGTCCGAGCCAGAGATGCACTTCCAGCCATAATCGGCGCCGGGCTTTTAATCGGATCAAACGCCAATCTTTCAATTCAGTGCGATGTACCGATTCCGTTTCAATGACTTGGCTACTCATGATGATCTTTAAAAATAGGAGGTCACGTTGCCGTGTTAGCGGTTACGTGACCTATCAATGCCCAAAGTCAGGGAACGCTACGCGCACCCTGACCTACGAAACCCCAGCTGTAAACTCAGAATTCGACACGAATCGAGCCCATGAAATTACGCGGCGCGCCGGGTTGGGTCAGATAGCCGTTAAACGCGGAAGTCTCGTATATCGTTTTATCCAGTAGGTTATTGACGTTAAGCTGCGTGGTCACTTTTGATTGCCCCACGTTCCAGGCATAACCGATCAGGGCATCGACTCTGACATAGCCCGGCATCTGCCAGTCGTTGGCGTTATTGCCTTCCCGTTCGCCGACGATATAGGCGCCAGCGCCGAAATTTAAACCACGTAAGAACGATTCTTGCACCGAGTATTTGGCCCACAAACTCCCTGAGTTATTGGGAACGTTCCAAAGTTTGTGTCCTTGATTGCCGCGATTGTCCTTAGTAATCACAGCATCCGTGTAGGCATAGGATGCAATCAAGCTCAGGCCGTCGGTCACTTGGCCTGAAACATCCACTTCTATACCGCGGCTGCGGGCTTCTCCAGTCGGCACGGAAAATCTAGGATTAGTTAAATCGGCGGTAGCAATGTTTTGTTTGGTTAATTCGTAAAAGGCTACCGTGGTCAGTAATTTTTTATCGAATAGTTCCACTTTGAAGCCGACTTCTTGTTGCTGAGCGGTTTCGGCGTCGAGCGGTTTGCCGGTGGATGCCAGCGCGGTGTTCGCACTACCGAACGATTCGACATAATTTCCGTACAGAGAAAGCCAGGGCCAGGGTTGATAGACCACGCCTACACGCGGACTGAAGGCCTCGTCTTTGATTTCCGTCTCATTGGTTCTGGCGGCTTCCAGTGAAGCGGTCGACGAGCCGTTGCCGCGGGTTGCCCAGTCATAACGTCCGCCACCCATGATATGCAACTTGTCGAATAAGGTGATTTGATCCTGAAAATACGTGCCGTACCAAGATTGCGTGAATGTGCCGAATTGGTTGAAATCGCTGGCTGCAAATGACGGTACCTGTCCATAAACCGGATTGAAAACATCAACCACGGGTCGATGGCTTGCCGGCGCCGGATTGCGGAAAAAACCTTTGTTTTCGGCCTTTTCCCAAAAATAATCGAATCCTGCCAATACCTGATGGCGGGTGCCGAATAATTCGAATTTACCGGTCAGATCGATGCTGGTCGCCACGGTATCGGTTTCGTCGATTGGCCTGAATGTGACAAGACGAGTCGCCGTAAGGGTATTCGGATTCACCGGCCCTGGAATCGCCGATGAATTCAAGATTTGATAGTCCAGGTTGTAAAAGTGAAAGCGGTGCTGAATTTTCCAGTCATCATTGAATTGGTGCGACCAATCTAAACCCACCAGCACTTTTTCAAACACGGAAGTGTCGTTATCGGTTCCGAAACCGTAAAAACGAGAGACGGGTACATTCACCGGACGGTTACCCAAGACCGGAATCCCGGTATAACTGGTGCGGGTATCGTACTGATACTCCAGATTCAAATTGATTTCGGTTCGATCACTAGGCTTCCAGCTCAGCGAAGGCGCAACGAAGACCCGTTCCTGATCCATTTTGTCGATAAATAGTTCATTGTTTTGATAGGCCGCATCGAAGCGATACAACAACGAATGGTCGTCATTGATCGGGCCCGTGGCATCAATGGTGGTCCGATACATGTCGTAAGAGCCAAACTGCTGCTCCAACGCATAATAGCGCGTTTCCAACGGCTTTTTGGTCACCACATTGATCAGTCCGCCCGGTTCGATACGTCCATACATGGCAGCAGCCGGACCTTTCAGCACTTCGAGCTGTTCCAGGTTGACGACTTCGTGCTGCGCGCGCCTAATACGCAAACCGTTGCGATAAAGCGTTGTCGTGCCGTCTGTTTGAAAGCCGCGCAACTGGAAGCCCTCGTACATCGGATCGGTCGCCCAGAATACGCCGCTGACATTCTTCAGCGCGTCTTTGATCCGAATCGCCTGCTGGTCTTTCAGTATTTGTTTAGGAATAACTTGAATCGACATCGGAGTTTCCATGATAGGCGTATCAGTCTTGGTGGCCGCAAAACTGTCACTCCGTCGGTAATCTGTATTGTAAGGATCGGTTGGATCGTAAATGACCTTACCATTTACCATTACTGGTGGCATCGTATTAGCCGATTGCGGCGCCACCGTAGCCGCCTTCTCCAACGTCACCGTATTGCCGTTACTAAATCGGTAATTCAAGCCGGAACCTTGCAACAATTTGCGCAAAGCCTGTTCGGCGCTATAGTTGCCTTTTAACGCCGGGGCGCCGATGTTTTGCGCCAAGTCCCCGTCGTACAGTACCTGCAAACCGGTGGCGGCGGAGAAGCGGGTTAGGGCGCCGGCTAGCGATTGAGCGGGGATGTCGAAGCCAACGCTGGCGGGTTCCGCCGCGCTGCTTAGCGTTGGGAGCAGTAAGGCGGCGATTGCCAGCCCGGTTAATCGGTCTGTGTCTGAAAATTGCATCGGGTCAAACTCCTTGATTGATGAACAGTGTCTCCAACAAAGACGATGCGAGTTTGGGTTTACCCTTAGTGGCGATGAAATTATTTTCAGCGGTAGGGGCGAATTCATTCGCCCTGACAAAACCAGCCAAGGCGAGGGGCGAATCAATTCGCCCCTACGTCAATACAACAGCACCAAGCCGCCCGGCAGATTGACGGCGACGATGCGGCCCGTCGGGCAACGCCTTGATTGATGAACAGTGTCTCCAACAAAGACGATGCGGGTTAGGGTTTACCCTTAGTGGCGATGAAATTATTTTTAGCGGTAGGGGCGAATTCATTCGCCCTCCGGCTTGGTCATGGCTTTTCAGGGCGAATGAATTCGCCCCTACATCAATACAATAACACCAAGCCGCCCGGTAGCTTGACGGCTTGAGCATGCAGCGTTGCCTGCAAAGCCTCCGTCACGGCGCCGGCGTCGGCGATATTGAACACGCCGCTGAGCATGCGTTCGGCCAAGGCAGGATTGACGGCGACGATGCGGCCGGCCCGGTAACGGTTGACCTCATCCAGTACCTCGGCCAAAGGCTGGCGGTTGAACACCACTTGCCGGCGCTGCCAGGCAAAGGCATCGTCGTTGGCGGTGTTAAGTACCGGTTGAAGCCGATGCAGAACAACATCGACCTGTTGCTCTGCGCGTACCAAGGTAGAGGCGCTGTCGGCACTGACTTCGACGGTGCCTTCGCTGACGGCAACCCGTAGATTCCGCGATTGTTTCCTGACGCTGAAGGCAGTGCCGACCGCGCGGGCCTCGGCATCGCCGCCGTCGACGATGAACGGCCGGTGTTTATTAGGCGCGACTTCAAAATAGGCTTCGCCGCGCAGCAGTTCGAGGCGACGTTGCTGTGTGCTGAAATGTACCGCCAGCGCGGTATCGGTATTCAAGGTCAGGCGCGAGCCGTCTTCCAGGTCGAGGCTAAGTTGCTGGCCGGCGGCGGTGTGGTAGTCGCTTTGCCAGTTTTGCAGTTGTCGGGGACATTGCCAGCCGGCCAGTAGCAACAACAGGCTCAGATAAACAAACGTGCTTATACCTCGGCTAGGTTTGCCTGGGGGGTTCGCTTCGGCTCCGCTCAGCGGACGGGTCGGGTTATCGAATTGTTCTGGTCCGGAACTAATGGCCGGTTCTGCGGCGTAGTCTGCCGTTGCGCTGTTTTGGGTTTGGGTAGCATTTAAGCGTTCGCCCCGTATCCGGCCATTTACCTGCTCCGCCGGCATTTGCAGCAAGCTCCACAGTTTGCGGGTTTTGTCGTACGCTTCGGCGTGTTGGGGTTGGGCCCGGTACCACTCCTGAAAACGGCTACGTTCTTCGCTGCTGACGTCGTCGGCCTGCAAGCGGGCGAACCAGGCGCTGGCCTGGTCGGAAATCGATGCGGGTGATGGTAGTGTCTGGGGTTTTTGAGACATGATGAAAGCGGTCAAAGCGTTAAGCGAGAGTCGGCATGATGCCATGATTTCAGGGTAGGGGTAAGCGGCATGATCTGGATTGTGTCGAGTTAAAAGAAATCGACGCGATCTTTCAGAAACTTCAAGGCTTTATACATATGGCTTTCCACCGTGCGGGGCGAGATGCCCAGTTCGGCGGCGATTTCGGAATAGCTTTTGCCTTCCACCCGGCACAGCAAAAACACCGTGCGGCATTGCGGCGGCAGTTGGTAAATCAGTTTTTCGAACAGTTCCATTTGCTGTTGCCCTACCAAGGCGCTATCCGGTTGCGGCTGATGACAGGCTATCTCGTCGCTTACCTGCCCGCCGTCGCGTTTGTTTTGTCTGGCCTTGCCGCGCAGATGATCCAGGGCCAGATTATCGGCAACCCGAAACAGGAAGGCTCGCGGGTTGGCTATGTCGGTGTCCGCCGTATGCCGGGCGATGCGCAGATAGGTTTCCTGAATCAAATCGGCGGCGGTTTCGGCGCAATCGACTTTATAGGTCAAAAACTGCTGTAGCTCTTTTTGATGGCGCAGAAAGCTGGCGATTAAATTGGGTTCCGTGATGGTGTCCATACAGGAAAATCGGCGTGGCAATAAAACACGGTTTTACCAGAGCAAATTTTAAGCCATGCACCAGAAAGGCCAGGTTTTTCCGGTTCGGCTAAGTTCGGAGCCGGAGCGCCTTGCTCTTGTGTGGGTGATATCCCACATTAGCAACGGTAAGGTATTTTCTGAAGCGGGCCGTCGACTATGCGGATAAGGTTGTGACAGATGCTCAACCGACTATGTATGCATCTTGCAAGCTAAAAATGATCGGCACCAACACCGAACTGGCTATCGGTTGATTAGCCTGCATGGCCGGTACGAACAGCCAGTCCCGCACGGCTGTCACAGCCGATTCATCCAACAGATCGTGACCCGAACTTTGTTCCACGGCAACCGCTTCGACCTTGCCGACTGCGCTGATTTGTACCCGCAGTATCACTTTACCCTGCCAACCACGGCTTCTGGCCATGCTGGGATAATCGGGTTTGGGATTTTTGTCGTATTCGGCATTGAGATAGGCTGCCGTATACGGTTGAGCCTCGGCTTTGGTGTCCCGGCTGGGATCGGCGATGGTGAAATCGGGTGCGGTGTTGAATTCCAGCGGTTGCAGATCAAGCACTTGATCCTCCAGCGAGAAATCGGCGGGCGGCATTTGCGGCGAACTCTTTTTCAGTTTGGGTTTGGGCTGCTTTTTTTTATGCGGCGGTTTTGCCTGGGCCGGGGGTGGCGGCGGAGTAGGGGCTACTTCCGGTTTGACGGCCGGTACCGTTAGCATCGCAACGTCCATGAGGATAGGTTTAGGCGGCGATTGTTCGGGCCGGTCCGGGTAGAAAAAATATTTCAAACCGAACAGATGCAGGCCACTCACCGTTAGGACGATAAAAAACAATACTGTCGGGTTAATCGAGCCTTCTTTGCGATCAGCGCGGGTTGTTGGTGCGCTTTGCTGGCGGCCGGTAGCCGCTGTCGAGGTGTCGACAAAACTATTTCCGACTTTGTGAAGGGGGAAAAAATCGCATCCGCGTGCTTGAAAAAAGTCCATTTTAGTTTTTGATAATGATTCGGTTTAAGATTCAAAGCGCGCGCTAACTCTAACAATTTTTTATGACGCCAACATGCGGCTTATTGCCACAGGCGTTTGCGGTCTCTCCTTGGCCGACTCCGGCCTGCTTCAGCGGTTTGCCGGAAACATTCGCCCTTATGAAGTGCTGATTTATTTCGGCCTAACGGGTTTGAGATTAATTCAGTCGCGGGCCGCATTGCTGCGATAGCGGTTAGATGGCAGGCGCTGGTTTGCGTCTCTTTGGATATAGTAGGCAACAACTTACCGAAATAGATTTCCTGGTAGGAGCGGCTTTAGCCGCGATGAGCTACTTTGTTAGATTCGTGCAGCTACTCGTCATTCCGGCAGGGCTTGCCGGAGCCGTCAGACCGCGAAGCGAATCCAGACCTCATGGATGGATTGAAGCTTACCATCCATGGCACTGGATGCCCGCTTTCCGGCGGGCATGACGGCAGTTTTTAAATTTGGCAAAGTGGAATTAGCGTTTATCCAGCTTTTTCTTGGCGGCATCCGCTTCTGCGGCTATGGCTTCGACGGATTGCCGGTAAGCGGCCTGCTCTCGATTGGCCGATTCGGCGATGGTGTTGTTATCGGTATTGGCTTCTTTAATCAAGCACTCGAAGTACAGCTTGGCTTGTTGTTGCCAATCGTTGATGGCGGCGACGCTTTTGTTGAAACTATCCACATCGCTGGCGTCGACTTGCGGTGCGGCGGGTTTGGCACCGCAGTCGCTGGGTTGCCAGCCGCCGTTTGCAAGTTCACCGGCGTAAGACACCGTTGCAAAAAAGCTTAATCCAATAACAGCGGTCAAGGTCAACACGTTTAATTTCATAAAAGCTCCTGTTTATTAGCGAAATGGAATGGTGAATAAGTTTAGCGCAGTTGGCGCTGCATGTGCCGGTTGTCGTGAAAGGCTTTGGCCCGACGCTTTTTCAGCCAGATTACCAGCCCCGTGACCGATAGCATCACAATCGCCAAGCCCAGGATGCAGACGAATATCCGGTAAGGCAGGCCGAACACATTGCCCATATGCAAGGCCATCAGCCAGGTGGTGACGGTATTGCCGTTGTATTGGCCGCTGGGCAGCAGCAACATTTTTGCTTCGCCGCTGTTGGCATCGATTACCACTTTGGTCTGGCCGAATTTATCCTGGATGTCGGCACTGCTGCGAACATTGTAAACATAAAAACCTTTGGCCCGGTTGAGCCACATGCCCATCGGCGCTTCCACCTGAAACCCTTGTTCTATGGCGGCACGGTCCATGGCCTGTTGGCCGATCCGGTAAGCTTCTCGCCAACCGATGGCCGGATTCTGCAGCGGCTTCTGCAGATCCGGAATTTCCGTCCAGGGTTGATGAAACTCGCTGACCGCTTGCATGACGGTTTTATACACCGTGTCGCCCAGATTCATGAACACGCTGGACCAGGCGAAAATCAACAGCACCATCCATAGCCAAAGCCCGCCGGCTCGGTGCAAATCGAAATTGATCCGATAGTTGGAGCCGCGCCATTTCACCAGCCAGGCCGGTCGCCAGCGTTGCCAGAATGAACGGTTGGCTGCGGCCTGTTGGGATAAGGAGTTTGTTTCTTCCGGCGGGAGATGGCGTTTTGCCGCCGGCAGGGTCAGATAAAAACCGACGAAACAATCCAGCGTCCATACCAAGGCGGTAATCCCCAGAATCCAGCCGCCCCATTCGTCCAGCGCCAGCGCATAATGCAGTTTGTACACGAAAGGCATCAGGTTGGTCAGGCCTTGCGAAATGTCTCCCCAACTGCGCCGGCCCAGCTCCTCGCCGCTGTAGGGGTTAAGTATCAGCTGGGTGTAGTCTAGTTCGTAAGCTTGGCCGGTGACGGGGTTGCGGCGCGGGGAAACCGAAATATCCGCAGCCCCCGGATTCAGCCAGACCGAATCGGCCCGCGCTTGCGGCGCCAAGCGTTCGGCGTTTTCAATCAGGGTCATCATATCCAGCGGCGGGCGACCGTTGGCTTCGATATGCAGTTGTGGATTGATGGCCTGTTCCAGCTCGCGGTAAAACGCCAGCAGACTGCCGGTCAGGCCGACGATAATCAAAAACACCGTCATCGCCAACCCGGCGTAACGGTGGGCCAATACCCAAAAGGGGCGAATTTTCATAACGACTCCAGCATGTCGGTTTCGATTCGGCGTTTTAGCGGCCGTCATGCTGTAAGACGATTGAAAGCGGAAAAACCCCACCCTGGGTTGGATTTGATTGGCGAAATGGTTGCGGGGTTGCAAACCCCGATCCTGGCTGCGTAGGGTATGCACCACATACCATTTCCCAACATCAAACATGCTCAACGGTATCAATTAAGGTACGCGGTGCGTATCTACGAGGCTTCGCGGCAAGGAATCATTGGTTTACAAACGACGCAGAGCGTCCGGGCTGCATTCCCACGCTGGAACGTGGGAACGATAAATCAGTTTCGTAGGTCGGGTTAGCTCGATAGAGCGTAACCCGACAATTCCGAGCCGATATGTCGGGTTACGGCTAGCGCCTAACCCGACCTACAAACTGGTAGAGACAAAAGCGCGCGGATAGATTCATCAAGGTCCGAAGGTCAATCAAGCACCTTCACCAAGAGACCGAATATATGGCTGCAATCTCGATCTCTGTTGGAAACATTATTTTCGGCAATCTTGGCTTGCAATTGAGGAGGAGTCCATATATAGGGTGACGATAGGAACCCCAACACGACAACCGCAAAACCACCCTCCAACGATCGGCAACAGAACATCAAAGTTACCGATGATTTTAAGGCTAAAAATGTTGGGGTTCGTTACCTCACCCCAACCTACGCGGGCTGACTTTAGAATTCATATTTCAACGAACCAAACACACTGATAGGTGCCCCTGGAAACGCACTTAGATTACTACCGCTTGAATTGGCGTAATAATCCTTATCCAGGAGGTTGTTGATGTTCAACTGCGCCGTCAACCGATCATGGCCGATCTTGTGGATGTATGCCGCCATCGCATCGAGTCGTGCATAGCCTGGCATGACGAAAGTGTTGTTTTGATCGCCCGGACGGCTGCCGACCGCAACGACGCCCAAACCCGTTTTAAAAGCTTCATTGAATTGCCAGGTACCCCACAAGCTACCCTGATGCATAGGCACGTTTTCCAAGCGGTTACCCTTTAATCCGTTGAAGTCTTCGGTGTAATTGGCTTGCGTATAAGCATACGTTGCCAACAAATGTAGTTGATCGGTAATTTGGCCGGCGATATCCAACTCGATGCCTTTGCTTCGGACTTTTCCGGCTAGGATCTGGAAATTGGGATCAGCTTGGTTGGGATCGTCGGTGAGCAGGTTGCTCTTGGTTATATCGAAAAAGGCCAGCGTGGAGGAAAAACGTTTGTCGGGCGTTTCGGCCTTAAGGCCGATTTCATATTGTTTCCCGCGCTGCGGATCGAATTTTGCTCCATTGACACTCACGCCATTGTTGGCACTGAAAGACGTGGTGTAGTTGCCGTAGATCGATAGCCAATCCTGTATTTGGTACAGTAAACCCAGTCGCGGACTGAATGCGTCGTCATGCTGAGCTACCCGGTCCGCTTTGGCCGCCGCTAGCGAAGCTGGGGTAAAAAGGGCGCCTGTCGTCACGCTATCGTAACGAGCGCCCAACAAAAGATGCAGCTTGTCGAAGAAGGTTATCTGATCCTGAACATAGCCACCCAACCAAGATTCTTTGCGATAGAAGAAGCCATTCGGGTTTGTCAGCGCGCCAAAGTCGACCTGTCCGTAAATCGGATTGAATATATCAATCGACGGTGCCGGACCGCTTATAGCCGCCGATTCAGTAGTGGCGTAGAACCCATCCGCGCCGATTAACAGATTGTGTTTGGTTCCAAATAGCTCGAATTTCCCGTTTAAATCGATATTGCCTGAATGAGTCATGACATCCTGCCCGAAAATTTGTGCTGAGCGGTTGAGGGTGCGGTTGTCGGCCTGCAAGCCGCCGTAATTGAATAACGTCGGACCAGTCAGCGACCAATCTTTGAATAAATAGCGCTGGGTGATCTTCCAATCGTCGTTGAAGTGGTAGGTCCAATCCGCACCGACTAAGGTACTTTCCATCGTTTGCCGTTGCGGGCCGTCTTTCAGAGTTCGAGTAATCGGGATGGCCGCCGGGCGGTTGCCGATGGCGGGAATGCCGTAATCGGCATTGAACCAATCATGTTTATATTCCAGTTCCAGATTGGTTTCGAACTTTTCGCTGGGCCGCCAGGTAACAACGGGTGCGACAAAAAAACGTTGGTTGCCGACATCGTCTCTGAACGATTGGTTGTCGGTGTACGATCCACTTAATCGGTACAGCAGTGTTTTGTTGTCGTCAATCGGTCCGGTCGCATCAAACAAGGTGCGGTACTGATCATAGGAACCAAACTGCTGCTGAATTGAATAATAGGGTGTATACAGCGGCTTTTTGGTCACATAGTTCACCAGGCCGCCGGGTTCGATTCGACCGTAAAGCACTGCAGCGGGCCCTTTTAGGATCTCGATCTGTTCGATGTTGGCGATATCGTAAATATCTTGGCGGTTGTATAAGCCATTGCGGTAGGCGTCGCCAAAACCCGAGCCGGAAAGGCCGCGAATGATGAAGTTGTCATACAGGAAACCACCACCCGTTCGGCCGAGTACACCACTGACATGGCCATTGACGGCATCCGGCAAGGTCATTGATTGCTTGTCCGCTAATACCGCTTTTGGAATTACTTGTATAGAAACCGGGGTTTCCATAACCGGCGTATCGGTCTTGGTAGCAGTGGAGGCATTCGGCAAACTGTAATCCGGGTTATAAGGATCAGTCGCATCATAAACATTCCTACCCGTCACCGTTACCGCCGGCATGGTAGCGCTCGATTGCGGTTCCGTCACCGCCGCTTTTTCCAATGTCACGCTACCGCTACCGGTTGCCCGCGGCACCAAACCGCTACCGCTCAACAGGCGCTGCAAGGCTTGCGGCACGCTAAACCGGCCTTGCAGACCGCCGCTGCGCAAACCCCGCACCAGGTCGGCATTGAACAATACCTTTTGGCCGCTGGATTCGGAAAATTGCAGCAGGGCGTCGGACAGGGAGCCGGCCGGAATGGCAAAGTGTGTGAGTTGTTCCGAGGCGGCGTTGTCGGGTGCTGCCCAAGCGGTTTGCGACTGTGCGGTCAGCAGCAGTATTCCTGCGCACAGTCCTGATACGGCGGCGGATCGGGGGTGGTGTTTGCCGGGTTGGGGTTTGGATACCCGTTTTGCGGCGAGGGTTGCGGTATTGGCTGTCATCTGTGCTCCGTTTGCATGAATCCGTGGAAAAGGCAGTGTCCCGTTTGCCGGCATGGCAATGAGTCACTTACAGATAAAGACGATGCAGCAAAGACAGAGTATCCATTCCGGTAGGAAATTTATTCGAAAGGATTTTGTAGGGGCGATTTCAATCGCCCTTTGCGGGCCTTAAGGGGCGAATGAATTCGCCCCTACTATTTCGCGGACAACAACACCAAATGCTCGCTGATTTTGCGGACCTTGACCGGCAGGCTTTGCGCGATGGCTTGCAGGGCGATGTCGGTATCGGTGATGCCGAACACGCCGGTGATCGGCAGGTTTTTGATGGCATCGTTGAGGATGAGGATTTTTCCGGGGCGGTAGCGCTCCAGTTCGGCGACCACCGTGGCCAAAGGTTGGTCCTGAAACACCATGCGTTGTTTATGCCAGGCGGCGGCGCGTTGTAAATTGACCGGGGCCGCCGTCGCCAAGCTATCCCGGCTAAAATCCAGTTGCTGGGCTTGCGCCAGTTTTTGCACAACTTGGCCCGCCGCGTTGGTGATTTTCACCGCGTGCTCGAATACGGTGACACTGACATGCCCGTCCTGCAGTTTGACGTCGAAGGCGGTGCCTAAGGCCTGAATCCGGCCGGCAGCGGTTTGCACTACAAACGGCCGATTGGGATCGGCCGCCACCGTAAAGTAAGCCTCGCCGTCGTGCAGGGTGACGGTGCGCTGTTGCTCGGAAAAGTCCACGGAAACGGCGCTGGCGGTATTCAGTAAGATGCTGGAACCGTCCGCCAAGGCGATTTGTTGTTGCCGGCCGACGCTATTTCGATAGTCGGCCAGATAGAAATCCAGTTGTTGGTAGATCAGGCTCAGAGACAGTAACAGCGATGCAGCCAATGCCAGGCCGGTTTTGAGGTGCCTTGGGCTTGATTTGGCGGTTTTCGGCGGGTTGAATTCCGGTATTTTCGCGTTGTTGTCGTCGGTAATATCCGCCAGTGTCAGTTCATCCAGGCCTGTCCAGAAATCGTTGATGGATTGCCAGGCAGCCGCGTGTTCCGGCCGTTCGGCCAGCCAGGTTTCGAACTCGAGGCGCTGCCGGTCGCTAAGCAGGTCCGAGCAGAGCCGGGCCTGCCACTGCATGGCTTGTTGTTCGACCGGGAGAGGTTGGGAAGCTGGTATGGATTTAATCATATAGGTTTATGGTAAGACGTTTCAGCCCTGGCTGATTATCCATTTTAATTTTCGCTGGCGCTATTTTGCAGCATTAACCGGGGCAGAGCCAGAGATTTACGGGTCAAGAGTGTTATCCGTTTCCAGTTCTAGCATGCGCCGCCGGCAGTATTCCATGGCCTTGACGATATGCTTTAGTACGGTGTTTTCGGAAATACCCAGCTCGCGCATGATTTGCGAGTACGGGTAATGTTTGAATTTGTGCAGGATGAATACTTCCCGGCAACGCGGCGGCAATTCCGAGACGGCTAGTTTCAGGTGTGCCAGTTGTTGCTGGCTGTAAAGTTGCCGCTCCAGGCTGGGCGCGGTATCGGCGTGGTCGGCCAACTCGGTTTCGTCGGCATGCCGGGTTTGTTCGCGGTTGGTTTTACGCAGATGGTCTATGGCCAGATTGCCCACGACTTTATATAAAAAAGCCCGTGGGTTGTGAATTTTGGTTTCGGACTCGAATTGGGTGAGCCTAAAGAAAGCATCCTGCAGAATGTCGGCGGCGATGTCCGGACAATTGACGCGGTTGAGCAGAAAGCCCAGCAGCTCATCGCGGTGGCTTTCTATCAGTGTTGTGGCATCATTTTGGCTGAATCTGAGCATGCGGTGAAAAATCGGCTAATGTGACCGAAAATTATTAAGCAATTTTTCCGCCAAATCAGGGCAGACGTTGCGTAGCAAGGGTTTGCAACTGATTTGGCTTGCTACGCGCAGTCTGAGTTGGGACGAATTGTGTGAAATGCCGCAGCTGTATTTTGCGGTTATTCTTCTTGAGTGACAAACGCCAGCTTGGCGATGCCGGCATGCTGCACTGTCGCCATTACTTCGGCCACTTTGCCGTAATTGACCGTTTGGTCGGCGTAAACGTGAATGCTCAGTTCCGGGTCCAGTAATAATGCGTTTGTTAAGCTGGATTCCAATTCGGTTAGGTCGGCGACCGTCTGTTTGTTCAAGGTTATCCGGCCTTCCGCATCCAGGCCCAGTTGCATGGGTTGTTTTTCGGTATCCGGCTGGGTGGCGGCGGTCTTGGGCAAGGCCACGTTGACCGATTGGGTCAATAAAGGCGCCGTCACCAGTAAAATAATCACCAGTACCAGCATCACGTCGACCAGCGGCGTGACGTTGATTTCGCTGACGGCATACTGATCCTCAGATTGTGTTTTAAAGCCCATGCCGCTCACCCTTGGTTTGATTCAGTGCCGAAGGCCACATTTAGAAATCCCTCGACGAAATGTTCCAACGCCGTGCGATGGTGTTTGGCCCGGCGCAGGAAAAAGTTGTAGGCCAGTACAGCCGGCACCGCCACGGCGATACCAATCGCGGTGGCGATGAGGGCATCGCCAATCGGGCCGGCCACCACATCCAGGCTGGCCATGCCGCTGGCGCTGATGTCGTGCATCGCATGCATGATGCCGAGCACGGTGCCGAACAGGCCGACAAATGGCGCGGTACTGCCGATACTGGCCAGCATGGTCAGGCCGCTTTCCAGGCGGCGCTGCTCGTTAAGGGTGCTTTCGCGCAGGGCTTGTTCCAGTAAGTCCTGGGGTGTACCGCGATATTTCAGACTTGTCGAACCGGTGGGTTGATTCAGTGCCGCCAGCCAGTTAAAGCCGGTGGCGGCAATTCGCGCTTGCGGCCCACGGGCTTTGTTGGAGGGGAGTTGCTGGGCGGTTTCCAAATCGGCGGCTTGCCAAAACACCGAACTGTATTGCTTGTTGTAAAAACCGTTTTTAGTGAATTGCCAAATCTTGAACAGGATCAATATCCAGGTAATCGCCGAAAACGCCAGCAGCGTGTATAAAGTGGCGTCGATAATGATGCCGGGGGCAATATGGTAGGGCATTGGGTTCTCCTGAAATTTAGTCGCGTAAAGTAAAAATGATCGGCACCAGCACCGAACTGGCTACCGCGGTTTCGCCGCGTCTGGCCGGCACGAATTGCCATTGCCGGACCGCCGCGACCGCCGAATCGTCAAGCATTTCATGGCCGCTGCTGTATTCCACGGCCACGGCTTCGCTGCGGCCTTCCGCCGATACCGCCACCCGTAGCGTGACTTTTCCCTGCCAGCCCCGGCTTCTGGCAATCGACGGATAGTCGGGCTTGGGGTTGTGGGCGTAATTGGCGCGAAAATTGGCTTCGGTAAACTGTTCGGCATTGGCGCTGCTGGTCACCTTACTGTCCGTCGTGCTGGTAGACTGGCTGGCCGTGGTTTGGGCGGCCGGCGGCGGTTCGATCAGCGGTTCGGCGGGGGCGAACTCGGCCGCCTCCTGCACCACGGGCGGCGGCGGTTTACGCACCGGCTTGGGTTTGGTTTTTTTAGGCGGCGTTTTTTTTGCGGCTGGAGGCGGCGCGGGCGGTGGCGGCGCCACGGCGGGTTTGGGCGCGGAAACCGCCAACATGGACACTTCCATCATCAAAGGCTGAGCGGACGTTAGCTGTTCAACCGGGCGCATCAGCCATAACAGGCCCCACACATGCAGCAGCAAAACCAGAATGGATAGCAGCGTCAGCATATCGATAGGACGCTCTTCACCCAACAATTCGGCGATGATCGAATTAGGCTGATTCATCGATGCCGGCGAGCCGATGGGCGACATTAGTTCGCTGCTAGCCAGGCTATGGTTTTGGCTATCTAATAAATACATAGGCTTAGAGTCGAGGGCGCTGTGGCCATATTTGAATTAATGATTGTTTTATGTCCGCCGCCGAGGCGGCTTGTATTTATTGGCTAAAATTATCTTCCAGATAGTAAGACGATTGAGAAGTAAAAAACCCCACCCACTGTTTCAAAATAATTGGTTTTTTTGCGCACGACCCTGGTGAAACTTGCGACGCGGCGCGCCTTGACTGTGTTCCCACGCGGCGCGTGGGAACGAGAGTAATCAATATTCGAGACGAATCGATCCCATAAAGGTTCTAGGTGCGCCGATTGCGATAAAGTTTCCGCTATTAGTACCGGAGAAATATCCTTTATCTAATATGTTATCGGCATTGATTTGAGTGGTGATTTTGGTTTTTCCGACTTTTATTTGGTAACTCGCTAACAATCCAACAGTCATATAACCGGGAAGTTGGTATGAATTGGAAGCATCGCCCTGACGCTGATCCATTCCGGATACACCGGCACCGAATTTCAAGCCTTGCAACAAGCCGCTCTGAAACTCATAGGTATTCCAAAGACTGCCGGAATGCTCGGGGGCGAGAAACAACCGCTTTCCGGTATTCGCCGGGCCACCATTACTATCATTGTCTTTCGTGATTTTGGCAAAAGGCGTGTAGGCGTATGCGGCAATCATATTCCAGCCGGGCAATAATTCGCCGGATAACTCAAACTCAACACCGCGGCTCTCCGCTTCGCCGGCAGCCCTTGGTAGAAACAACGGAGCCTGGGTGCCGGCAACACGGATATTTTGTTTCGTTAGATCAAAATAGGAAATCGTACTGCTTAACCGTCCGTCAAAAAATTCGGTTTTGATTCCGGCTTCCCACTGCTGCGCGGTTTGTGGCGGCAGAGTTAAACCATCGGTTCTAAATACTGTGCTGGAGGGACCAAAGTTTTCGGTGTAACTACCGTAGACGGACAGCCAAGGAATTGGTCGCCAAAGCACACCGCCTCTTGGACTCAAATAATTTTCGTCGGATGTTACTTTTCCAATCTTATTATCGGTACTGTCAGCGTTATCGTACCTTACCCCTGCCAATATGTGAAAATCATAAGGAAGTTCAATTTGGTCTTGGATATACAACCCGTACCAGTTTTGCGTGTAATTATTAGAAGTGTTGTTGCCTGGGTTAAGTGCCGGTAAGCCTGTTAGATAGACTGGATCAAATATATTAAAGGCTGGTGCCGCTTGACAACAATTTCCATGGTTTCTCTCATTAATCACGTAGCTATCAAAGCCAAACAACGCCTTATGGTTCGCTCCAAATGTGGAGAATTTTCCAGCCAGATTGAGTGTATTAAAATATCGATCGGATACATTCACCGGGAATATATTTAGCCGTCGTGTAATGTCACCATTCTGAGCGGCTGCGCTAAAAAATAATGATGCACTACTGTAGTCGAAATTCTCGTAGTTAAATCTATGACTTATTTTCCAATTATCGTTAAACTCATGCGACCAATTAAATCCTGCCAGAACTCTATCGCCTTTAGTTTTAGTAAAGGCAGGCTCTAGTAGCACGGTATTTATTGGAACATTAGCGGGTCTAGTCCCAATGTTTGGAATACCGGGATCGTTGGTCATCGAAGTGCTGGTACTCCAACTCGAACGTCGCTTGCGTACGTTGACTGATATTCCATTTCAAAACCGGGGCAATGAATACTCTCTCACTATCGACGAAATCGCGAAATGATCCGGCAGTCTCATAAGACATATTTAAGCGATATAGCAGTGTGTCGTCTTTGGTTAAAGGTGAAGTTGCATCAATCGTAGTTCGATAGAAATCGTAAGAACCGAACTGCTGCTGTAGCGAATAATACGGTGTCGCCAGAGGCTGCTTGGTGACCATATTAATAATCCCACCCGGTTCCGACCGGCCGAACAAAATCGATCCCGGACCTTTCAACACCTCTACTCGCTCAAGGTTGGCCATCTCGCGCTTAGTTGTCCCGCCGCCCAAAAAAGTCGGCAACAACATACCGTCTCGATAGGTGATGTTGTTTTGGAATCCGCGAATGATGAATCCGTCGGTATTTCCTTGATTTAATGAACTGGTATTAACGCCGGCGACGTTGCGTACTGCTTGATCCAAACGCACTACCTGCTGATCTTCCAGTACCTGTTTCGGCACCACCTGTACCGAGAATGGGGTTTCCATAATAGGCGTATCGGTTTTGGTGGCGGTAGATGCGTTCGGTAAGCGATAGTCGGAATTGTAAGGATCGGTTGAGTCATAAACCGCCTTCCCAACCACATTCACCGCCGGCAACGCCGCAGGATCTTGTTTGTAATTGAGTTGTTGCCGTTCAATCACCACATTACCGTTTTCCGACAGACGATAGCTCAAGCCGGTGTTGTGCAGTAATTGTTGCAAAGCGGCTTCCGGTGTGTAGTTGCCGGATAAGCCTTTGCTCGACAAGCCTTCCGCGATGGCCGAATCGTAAATCAGTTGCAAACCGCTGGTTTCCGCTAAACGGTTCAGGCTGCCGGCCAGCGAACCGGCGGGTATGTTGTATTGCCGGCTGGTTTGCTCCGCTTCAACCACTGTACCGGCCATAAGCGCCGTTCCGAGAATGAGCGCCGAAGCCTGGCGAACAAGCTGGCGTTTACCGGCCTTTGATATTGTTGTTGCTGTCATAAGTCTCCCTCTTGACTGTTTTGTAGATAGGCACAGTTGTTATGACGCAGAGCCTGTGCAAAACAGGAGGTGGGAGTTGAAACTATTTTAGCGGTGCAGCAGAATCAGATAATCGCCGATGCGGGTGGTTTTGATCTGTAGAGAGGTTTGCAGGGCGTCTAGCGCGGCCAACGGATCGTCTATGCGGAATACGCCATTGACTCGCCGCTGGGCAATTGCGTCGTCGCTGATTAGCAGATAACCGTGGTGATAACGGTTGAGTTCGGCAATGACTTCACCTAAAGGTTTATCCTGGAAGACTAGCTTGCCGCGTTGCCAGGCGGTGAGCGTTCTGGTGTCGGTGATTTGCGCGGCACCCATGCCGTCATGGGCACCGAAAGTCAGGCTTTGGCCTTCTTCGAGTCGGGTGGTTTGAATACCTTGGTCGAGATTTACCGCGACACTGTGTTCGGTGACCGTCACTTCGGTACGCTCATCCCGCAAGCGGATATTGAAAGCAGTCCCCAAAGCCGTCACGCTGCCTGCGCCGGCCTGAACCTGAAACGGCCGGTTTTTGTCGGGGCTGACTTGAAACAAGGCTTCGCCTTTCAATAGTCTCAGATGGCGTGCATTGGTCTGCATGGAAACAGACAAGGCGCTGTCGCTATTCAGCGTAACGGTCGAGCCGTCGCTTAACTGTATGCGGCGTATCTCGCCGACGCCGGTATGCCAGTCGGCCCGAAACAGCAAACCGAGCGGACTCAACCATAGCAACAGGCAGCACAAGGCTAAGCCTGCCGGCCACGCCGCAAAGCGGGGCAGGGCAAGCGAGTGGTTGCGGCGGGGTTTGTCGGCGCATTGCCGGATTGCCGCCGGCATATCCAGCAAAGGCTTGATTGCATCCAGTTCTCCCCATAATTGGGTGACTTCATCAAAGGCGAGGGTATGCGACGGATCGGTATGCAACCAGCGTTGAAAGGCCTGGCATTGCTGTTGGTCGAGTTCGCCGCTATCCAGACGCACCCACCAGTCGGTTGCTTCTCTTTTGACGGCGGTACTTGGTTGGATGGGTGAGTTTGATTTCATGGAGATAGTTTTGCCATTAAGGTCTGCATTATAAGACGATCAATAACCGCAAAACAGGAACTGTTATTGCTCATCGATTTGTTGCAAGGCCAACAGGGCGTTACGCAGATGCTTTTCCACCATGTTTCGGGAAATGCCCAGACGTTCGGCAATTTCGGTATGGCTGAGTTCATCTATTTTACGCATGATAAAGACGGTACGGCATTTGGGCGGTAATTTGTTTACGATAACCGCCAACTGTTCCAGATGTTCGCGGTTGGCAAGAATACGGTCGGGCTGGGTGTTGTCGGCCTCGGCAACCCAGTCTGGTAGGGTTTCTTCTTGACTGACATATCGATTACGAACGGTATTACGCCGTTCGTAATCGGTGGCAAGATTGGCTGCAATTCGATGTAGTAGTGCCCTAGGGTTTTCGGCTTGCTGCCAAAGTCCACCGCTCAGCATGCGCTGGTAGGTTTCTTGTACAATATCAGCCGCTATATCCATGCAGCCACAACGACGCGTTATCACTCGCCTAAGCTCTTCGTCATAAGTTTTGATTAATTGAGTAATCGCCAGACTGGATGAGTCGTTCATGCGCTAGGTAGATCAAAAATAGAATCTTTCTATTAAGCATGATTAGTGCCATTATCTTGATTGCTTGGTAGTGTTGGGCGAGATCCCCGTCGGCTAGACGCAGGGGGGGACACCGATGGAAAATAACTATGTTATATAACTGATATCCAATTGCGGCATTTCTCATAGGTTGTTCAATCGGTCAGGCTTTGGGTTGAAAAAACAGCGGAAGTTGATTAAAGGCCGACAAAATACCACCAAACCCTTAAAAAGGGTTTGGTGCAAAATTACCCTATAGGTTTGGTCTTGGAAATATAGATATCCAGTCTGTTCGCTTTGGATCGGATAGCTGACGCTGGTTAAATCAGGTCTGCACAGGTGCGGATATGGGGCCAGACGCGTAGCTCGGATGTGCGATAGCATAATCGGAGGAATGTTGACTTCTAACCGTGCGATTACGCAAGCGTTTAGCCCTTTAGGGTAAATCGCACCTGTAATTTGAGTGGCAACATATTTGCCTATTCTTGTCTTTTCAAATTAATCTTGATCGGCTGCTCAGGGTCGCTATGTTGAGCTCAACATAGCGACCCCTACACATAGGGGGCGAAATTTCACTTTGCTGCTCGCATAGCGTATCCTGTTATCCGTTTTTAGTGGTATCCTGCAAGCCGCTCTAAAACGCTTTATCCGGTAAAGACATTACCAAAAAAAGCTGTTGCGGCGCATGACGTAGACGTGGCCGTCCACCGGCATGCGCGGCGAACCTCGATGGCGAATATAGTATTGCCGGCGTCCGGTGCCGTCGATGGAACCCTCGCGCAACTGCACAAATTCGTTACATTGCGGGCCGACGACCAGTTCGCCGGATGACGACTGGCAGACATCGATTTTAACGGTTTTGTCGTCAACCATACTCCAGACCCAGTCGACAATGGCGATATGGCCACCACCCGTCCAGATCAAAAAATCCAGCGGTTTGATGTCCTTGGCATGGTTAATCTTTTTAGGGCAATGCCAATCTGCCCATTGACGCGGCGTAGCACCTTTGTACTTGGTCCATTCCCCGGTGAACATAAGAAACGTTCCGGTAAATCCGATGCAGTCTATGCCGAAAAAGCGATCGTTAATCATAGCCTGAATCGCCGCTTTATCGCTTTTGCCCTTGAAATACAGGTCGTAAACATTACCGGTCTTTAACAGGACTTTTTTGTCGGACGCACCACGCTCACGCCGGCCGCATACCTCGACATTGAGTTTTTTCAACTGTTCCTTGTTGCGGCACATAAAATCCCAAATAGCGATGAATGTCTCGCCCGAGCCCTGTCCTTTTAAGGCCAGGTCGACCGCAATGCCTCCAACCAGGGTATTCATCTGGCTGCCCGTGCCGCCGTCCTTCATCCAGCGCAGTTTGCCTATCAGACTGGAGGCGCTGTCGTTACCGCCGTTCGACTTGGTCTTGCAAAGATATTGTGCCAGCGGAATGGTGCCGGCTTTTGTCGGTAAACCGGGCGATCTAAGGTAGTTGACGAAATGATAGGGTAGGTAATTCGATTCGGCCATGAGAAACCTCCTGAGTTGCGTGGAAAATCGATAATGCCGGGAAAGCAGTGCAAAAAGTCCATTTTCAGTAAACTCATAATGGCATAATCAGGACATGATTACGAACGTTACCGCCGAAGCAACATGGCATGGGCATACAAGACCGAGAGGATTGCCGGGATAAAGATAAGGATGCCGGCAACCCGCATTGTGGCGCTTCGTATCAGAGCCCGATCAATAAAAGCCCTTATGACGATCGGAGTGGGGGGACGATAAACCGGAATATGCAGTGCGATGCTTATAAATCATTACTTGCCCATCCTCTGGCGTATGCTTATGCTAAATTGCAGCATAATAACTAGCCAAGGAGCGCCACATGTCCACGTCCTCTCAATACATCCGCTGGTTTAACGAACTCACCATCAACGATATTCCGCTGGTCGGCGGCAAGAACGCCTCTTTGGGTGAAATGTACCGGCAACTGGCCGGGCAGGGCGTGATAGTGCCGAACGGGTTTGCGATTACCGCCGAGGGGTATCGTTATATGCTGGATCAGGCGAGTGCCTGGAATGACTTACATGCATTTCTGGATGAAGTGGATGAGTCGGATGTCGGCGATCTGGCCCGACGCGCCCAACAAGCCCGCGATCTGGTGTATGCGGCGCCGTTACCCGACGATTTGCAACAGCAAATTCTGGCCGCCTTCGAGCAGTTACAGCAGCAATACGGCGACGATTTGACCGTGGCGGTGCGCAGTTCCGCTACCGCCGAGGATTTGCCGACCGCCAGCTTTGCCGGTCAGCAGGATACTTATCTGAATATTCGCGGCGGCCATGCCTTATTGGATGCCTGCAAACGTTGCTTCGCCAGCCTGTTTACCGATAGGGCCATTCATTACCGGCTGGATCAGGGCTTCGATCATTTCAAAATCGGTTTGTCGATCGGGGTGATGAAAATGGTGCGCTCGGATTTGGCGGCCAGCGGGGTGATGTTTTCGCTGGATACCGAGTCCGGTTTTAAAGATGCAGTGTTTATCACCGGTGCTTACGGCTTGGGGGAAAACGTGGTGCAGGGGGCGGTGGACCCGGATGAGTTTTACGTGCATAAACCCACTTTTGCCCAAGGCTATCGCAGCGTATTAAGGCGCGTATTGGGGGCAAAAAAAATCAAGATGGTGTATAGCGACGGCCGTACCCGCGAGCCGATTCGTAATATCGCCACCTCTAATGAAGAGCGCAGCCGGTTTTGTATCGAAGATGACGATGTGCTGACGCTGGCAGATTATGCGTTAAAAATCGAACAGCATTACGGCCGACCAATGGATATGGAATGGGCCAAGGATGGACTGGACGGCAAGCTGTATATCGTGCAGGCCAGGCCGGAAACCGTGGCTTCGCAACTGGTCGGCCATGTGCTGGAGCAATATCAGTTAAACCAGGCCGGCGAGGTGATCGTCAAGGGTCATGCCACGGGTAGCAAGATTGCCGCCGGCAGCGCGCGGGTGATCGATAATGTCGCCAAGCTAGCTACATTTAAGCCCGGTGAAGTGCTGGTGGCGGACATGACCACGCCGGATTGGGAGCCGGTGATGAAAACCGCCGCCGCCATTGTCACCAATCGCGGTGGACGTACTTGTCATGCGGCGATTATCGCCCGTGAACTGGGAGTGCCGGCGGTGATAGGCTGCGATAATGCGACGGCTTTGCTCGAAACAGGCATGGAGGTTACAGTCTCCTGTGCCGAAGGCGATATGGGTAAAGTGTATCGGGGGCGCTTGGGTTTTTCCGTGCAGCGTACCGATCTGGCGCAGATGCAACGGCCTAAAACCAAAATCATGTTGAATCTGGGGAATCCGGAGCTGGCCTTTAAACATAGTTTTCTGCCGAATGACGGGGTTGGTTTGGCGCGTATGGAGTTCATCATCAGCGAATACATCAAGGCGCATCCGATGGCCCTGATTCATCCGGAAAAAGTCGAAGATGCCGAGGCGTTGCAGCAATTACAAGCTTTGACCCAGGGTTATGACAAGCCCGAAGAGTATTTCATTCAGCGTTTGGCGGAAGGTGTCGGTACCATCGCGGCAGCGTTTTATCCCAAGCCGGTGGTGGTACGGATGTCGGATTTTAAAACCAACGAATATGCCACGCTGTTGGGCGGGCGTTGGTTCGAGCGCGACGAGGCTAACCCGATGATCGGTTTTCGCGGCGCCTCGCGCTATGTACATCCGGCCTATGCCGAGGGCTTTGCTTTGGAATGCGCGGCAATGCTGCGGGTCAGGGAGCGGATGGGGTTAAAAAACATGATTTTGATGATTCCGTTTTGCCGCCGGGTCGAAGAGGCGCAAAAGGTCTTGGCATATATGGCCGCATGCGGCTTGCAACGTGGGGAGGACGGGCTGGAAATCTACGTGATGTGCGAGATTCCGAATAACGTCATTCAGATCGATGCTTTTGCCGAATTGTTCGACGGCTTTTCGATTGGTTCCAACGATCTGACCCAATTGACGTTGGGCGTGGATAGGGATTCGGAAATCGTCGCCAACGATTTCGACGAACGGGATCCCGGTGTCAAGCAAATGATCCGCATGGCTGTGGAAGGATGCAGAAGAAACGGCAAACATTCCGGACTCTGCGGCCAGGCGCCGTCCGATTATCCGGAAATGGCGGAGTATCTGGTGGAAATCGGCATCGACTCTATGAGCTTGAATCCCGATACCGTACTGCAAACCACCCGAAGGATTTTGGATTTGGAGCAACGGTTGGGGCGTTGAGGGGTTTGTGGCGATTCGGCACGCTTGGGGAAGCAAGATTTCTCGGCAAGTGCCGCCGCATTCCCTTACTATTAACCCCTTACCCTACCGTCTCTGTAACGAGCTATCCCGCTGGTCGACATTCGCCTAAAGTCGTGATCGGACCTTGGATTTTTGCAGTATCGTTAACCGGTGGCCGTATTAATGGCCGCCACCATCCGTTGTATACCTTGAATAGGAAGAAATTATAGTGATGTGGCTGCGTACCAGCTGTGAAATGAGTTTTGACGTCAGTGTCTCCACCCCGTTTATCCTGATGTTGCGACCGCGTAACGGCGCCAATCAATGGGTGGCGCGCGAGTCGTATATGATCAAGCCTAATGTGCCGGTGTTCGAGTTTACCGATGATTACGGCAACCTTTGTCAGCGGCTGATTGCAGAGCCGGGTTTGTTCGCTATCCATACCAGTGCCGATATTCATACCAATGAGTATGTCGAGGTCTGCCCGGGTGCGCCCTTTGACGAAGTGCAAAATTTGCCGAACGCGGTATTGACTTATCTGCTGCCGACCCGCTATTGCGAGTCGGATCGCTTTATAGAGCTGGCGCGGGAGTTGGTCGATAACGTGGCGCCAGGCTACGACCAGGTCGCGGCAATCAATCAATGGATACGCCGAAATGTGCGCTTCAATCCGGATTCGCCCTATTTCCAGATGTCGGCAGTGGAAGTCAATCAGGCCAGGGAAGGGGTGTGTCGCGATCTGGCGCATTTGGGAATCGCTTTGTGCAGGGCCTTGTGTATCCCTGCCCGCATGGCGGTCGGTTATTTGCACGGCCTGCGGCCCATGGATTTTCATGCCTGGTTCGAGGCTTATGTCGGTGGTCGCTGGTATAGTTTTGATCCTACTCAGTGGGAGCCGCGCGGCGGCAGAGTGATCGTGGCTTACGGGCATGATGCCGCCGATGTGGCCATCTTTACGCAATTCGGGCCGGCTTTGTCGCCGATACACATGGCCGTGACCGTCGAAGAATTGCAGGGACCGCCGGAGTAGTTTGTAATGCAGCGTTTGCGTATTCAACATGCGACGGAATATCAGTTTTTTAACACCGTCACCCTCAACCAGCATCAATTGTTATTGCGGCCACGCGAAGGACATGATGTGCGTATCGAGACTTCAAAGCTGACTATCAGCCCTGCCTACAGCATCAAGTGGTATCGGGATGTGTTCGATAATTCCGTGGCGGTGTTGGATTTTCTACAGCCGGCCAATAGGCTCAGCATAGTCAGTGAAGTGGTAATTCAGCATTACGAAGCCTCGCCGTTGAATTTTTCGGTGGAAGCTTATGCATTGAATTATCCCTTTGTGTATAAGGAGTCCGAACGCATTGATCTGGCCGCGTATCAACAACCTTTGTTTCAGAACGACCAGCCGGCGGTTATGGCTTGGTTACGGGAGATCGGCCTGCATTCGCGCAGTATGGAAACCTTATGTTTGCAGGAAAAATTGAATCAGGCCATCCACAGTCGATTTCGTTATCAAATGCGCGAAGAAGCCGGCGTGCAATCGCCCGGACAAACCTTGCGCATGGGCAGCGGCTCATGCCGTGACTATGCCACGCTGTTTATAGAAGCCTGTCGCTGTCTGGGATTGGCCAGCCGATTTGTCAGCGGTTATTTGCATGCGCCGGCCACGGAAGCCGGTAACGCCTCGACACACGCTTGGGCCGAAGTCTATTTGCCCGGCAAGGGTTGGCAGGGTTTTGATCCCACCGTAGGCGAGCTTACCGGCAATCGCCATATTGCTGTGGCCGTGGCGCGTAATCCGGAATCCATACCGCCGGTCTCCGGCAGTTTTATAGGTCCTGGGCCGATCTTGCCGGTCATGCTGGTCAATGTACAGGTGAATTTACTGGATTGACGGGCTAGTCGCCCATGTCGCTGGCACGGGTTTGCTCGGTTTGTTTGGCGTCTTCGATGAATTTGTGCGCCAGGATAGGGAACAGCAATACCGAGATCATGCCGGCACTCACCAGGACGGCGGCCCGGTCGGTCGGTAACAGGCCGGACGTGACGCCGATTTCGGAAATGATCACGATCAAGGGCAGGCCGGTTGCGGAATACAGGGCAAACGGCAGTCTGTCCGAAGCTTTCAACAGGCCTTTGTAAAGCAGCACCGGTGCACCGCGCACCAATAACAGCAAACCAAGTAAGGCGATGATTTGCAACGGGACCAAAGGGTCGGCCCATAAGGCGCTGATGTTGAAACGCATGCCGGCCAAAATAAAGAAAAACGGAATCAAAAAGCCGTAGCCGATCGCATCGAGTTTATACCGCAAAATGGCGCCGCCTTCGGTACGGGTGGTTAGGTTGACCACCAGGCCGGCCGCAAAGGCGCCGATCACCACATTGATGCCGAATTGATACGCCAATGCCACCAGTAATGCCTGCGCCGCGATGCAGATTCGCACCGGGAATTGGCCGCCCTGCTTCATGGCTTTAGCAATCAAATCCATCCATTCCGAGGTGCGCACCCGTATTGCCATATCGGCAACTAGAAAGGTAATCCCTACAAAAGCCAGCATGAATAGAGTGTGCCATACCGTGCTATGGGTGGGGATCAGCAAAAATGTTATGACCATCAAGGGGCCGAATTCGCCCATGGCCGCGGCGGATAACAACAGTTTTCCGAAATCGGTATTGATCGTGCCGGCTTGCCGCAATATGGGGGCCACTATTCCTAGTGCAGTGGTCGATATCGCGACCGCCGCTAATACCGGAGGAGCTTGAATCAGGCCGATACTATGAAATATGTTCATGAATACGATGGCTATGGCGAAAGACATTAGCCATCCGCTTATGGACAGCGTCAACGGTTTGCCATGCATTTGATCCAGATCGATTTCCAGGCCCACCATGAACAGCAGAAATGTCAGACCCAATTCGCCCAACAAGGCCACCAGTCCGTCGGTGGACACCAGGTTCAAGATATGCGGGCCAATCAACATGCCCAGTAGAATTTCAGCTACCAGCAGCGGCATGCGGAATCGGGTGGGTATTTGCGTCAGCAAGGGTGCCAACGCTGCCGCAAAGGCGATAAAAAAAAGTTCGCTATGAAGATTTTCCACGGCAGCCTCCGTATTCGTTATTGTTATTAATGGGATCGGGTCCGATGGCGTTTTGGCCGGGACGGTTTACACCGCGCCAACCGGTAAATCAGCTTGCTCAGTCTAGGGGGTGTTCCATTTGGCTGTCAAACCTAATTCCAGCCGAGTTATAGCTCATAATTAGAGTCTGCTCAGCAAATCAGCCTGTGCAATCGACCAACCGTATGGGCAAATTGAAGATGACTCGCAGATATAAAAACATCTGTTCCCCAGCTTGGCTTAAAGCCGGGATAAAACCAGCGAAGCATCCTTTACGCAGGGCAAAAAAGATCCTGGCCAGGATCAGCGGGTTCATGACCAAGAAGATGCTGTTGATCCAGGCGAAAGAGGTGTTCGCCCGCTTGGCACGGATGTAGTTGAGCCGGTAGCCATTCTTGCCCTGGCCGAATTTGCCCTCAATGGGGATACGTCGCCGGTAATCTCGCCGACGCTGTTCCTTGGCCTGTTTCAACTGCTCACGGTTTTCATCGGTCTCTTGTTTCGGGCGGCCCAACGGCTTGCCGGCAAAGTGGATG